>CAZCEH010000004.1:0-166076 GCA_964497705.1 uncultured Actinomycetes bacterium
CCGGCGGCCGCGAGGACGTCTGGGAGCCGGACGACGACGTCTACTGGGGCCCGGAGACCACCTGGCTCGGCGACGAGCGCTACCGCGGCGACCGCGAGCTGCAGGAGCCGTTCGCCGCGGTCCAGATGGGCCTGATCTACGTCAATCCCGAGGGTCCGGGCGGCAACCCCGATCCGCTGGCCTCGGCCCGGGACATCCGGGAGACCTTCGGCCGGATGGCCATGAACGACGAGGAGACCGTCGCGCTGATCGCCGGCGGCCACACCTTCGGCAAGACCCACGGCGCCGGCCCGGCCGACGCGGTCGGGTCCGAGCCCGAGGGCGCCCCGATGGAGCAGCTGGGCCTGGGCTGGAAGAGCAGCTACCGCACCGGGGTCGGCGCCGACGCCATCACCTCCGGCCTCGAGGTCACCTGGACCTACCACCCGACCCGGTGGGACAACGAGTTCTTCCACATCCTGTTCGCCTACGAATGGGAGCTGACCACGTCGCCGGCCGGCGCCCACCAGTGGCGGCCGGTGAACGGCGGCGGCGCCGACCTGGTCCCGGAGGCGTTCGGCCACGGGCGGCGCGAGCCGCGCATGCTCACCTCCGACCTGGCCCTGCGGGTCGATCCGGTCTACGAGCAGATCTCCCGCGGGTTCCTGGCCGACCCCGATGCGTTCGCCGACGCCTTCGCCCGGGCCTGGTTCAAGCTGACCCACCGCGACATGGGCCCGGTCGCCCGCTATCTCGGCCCCGAGGTGCCCTCCGAGGTGCTCATCTGGCAGGACCCGCTGCCCGAGCGGGAAGGCGAGCCGATCGACGACACCGACGTGGCGGCCCTGAAAACAGCGGTCCTGGAGTCCGGACTGACCGTGCCGCAACTGGTGTCCACCGCATGGGCGGCGGCGTCCTCGTTCCGGGGCAGCGACAAGCGCGGCGGCGTCAACGGCGCCCGCATCCGGCTGGAGCCGCAGAACGGCTGGGAGGTCAACAATCCCGACCAGCTGGCCGTCGTGCTGCGCACCCTGCAGGGCATCGCCGATTCCTATGCCGACGAGCATCACAAGCCGGTGTCGCTGGCCGACCTGATCGTCATCGGCGGCGCGGCGGCGGTCGATAAGGCCGCCCGGGACGGCGGTGTCGACGTCGTGGTGCCGGTCACGGTTGGACGGGTCGACGCGAGCGCGGAGCAGACGGACGCGACCTCCTTCGCCTACCTGGAGCCGGCCGCCGACGGGTTCCGCAACTACGACGGCAAGGGCAACCGGCTGCCCGCCGAGTACCTGTTGGTCGACAAGGCCAATCTGCTGACCCTGTCGGCTCCGGAGCTGACCGTACTGGTCGGCGGCCTGCGCGTGCTCGGCACCAACTACGACGGCTCGGCGCTGGGGGTGCTCACCGACCGGCCGGGCGTGCTGACGAACGACTTCTTCGTCAACCTGCTCGACTACGACACCGCGTGGAGGCCCACCGACGAGACCTCGACGCAGTTCGTCTCGGGCGACGGCCGGTGGACCGGGACCCGCGCCGACCTGGTGTTCGGCTCGAACTCCGAACTGCGTGCGGTGGCCGAGGTCTACGCCAGCGACGACGCGCGCGACACCTTCGTCGCCGACTTCGTCGCGGCGTGGTGCAAGGTGATGGACCTGGACCGGTTCGACCTGCGCTGATCCCCCGCAGCTAGCCGGTCCGGCGGGCGTACACGTCACCGGACCGGCCCAGCGGGCGGACCCGCTCCAGCAGCCGGACCAGTTCGGCCGCGTCCAACCAGTCGGGCGAGGCGAACCGCATCGTCTCGACGGGCGAGTAGTTGTACCGGTAGTCACCCAGCCGCTGCATGAGATCCAGCGCGGCCACGGCATCCTGATGGGCCGGCGGCAGGTACTCGAAGGACAACGCGGGCAGCGGCCGGCTCAGCCCGGACAGCACCTGCACCTCGAATCCCTCCACGTCGATCTTGCAGAACGCGGGTTCCCCGTGCCGGTCGACGAGCTCGTCCAGGGTGGTGACCGGCACCCGGATCGTCCGGTCCCAGCGCACCCGGGTGAAGCGGCGGTCCCTGGTCACCTCGTCGATCCAGTCGGGAGCCATCGACGAGACCGTCGGCGTGGCGGTGGATACCGCCAGGGTGGCCCATCCGGCGCTGGCACCGACCGCTGCCGGCACGATGCGCACCGCGCGGTTGCGGCCGTAGAGCAACCGCAGCACCCGCAGGCAGTCCGGCTGCGGCTCCACCGCGACGACCCGGACGCCCAGCCGCCGCCAGGACCGCACCCGGCTCCCGACGTGCGCGCCGATGTCGAACCCGAGATCCCCGGGGCGCAGGAACTGGCGGTAGAACGCCGCCATCCGGGCGTGCCGGCCGGGGATGCCGTGGTACATGGCCATCGACCGGCCGATTCCCCAGGTCCGTCCGATCGCCGGAATCATGACGCACCGAACCGCGGGGACATCGCGTACCGCAGCAGCACGACGTCACCGATCTGCCGCACCTCGGCCAGTTTCGCCCGGCGCTCCGGGTTGAAGGGGAAGCTGCCGTCGTCGACGAAGCGCCTGGCCCGGTGGTCGCCGACGAAGAACGGCGCCACCACCAGGTTCAGCTCGTCGGCGAGATCGGCGGTGAGGAACTGCGTGTGCATCGTCGCGCCGCCCTCGACCATGAGCCGGCGAACGCCTCGCCGGAACAGGTCGCCGGTCATCCAGCGCAGGTCGACCGGCTGACCGCCGTCGACCACGGTGGCCACCCCGGCCAGCCGGTCCCGGGCCTGCGGCACCGCCGAACTCGCGCAGTACACCAGCCTTTCGGCGTCGCCGTCGGTGAAGAACCGGGCCGTCGGGTCCAGCTGGGCGCCGCAGGTCAACGTCACCTTCATCGGTGACGGGGACCGGCCACCGGCCACCCGGGCGGCGCGCCGGGCGGGTGTGCGGATGACCAGCCGCGGGTCGTCCTTGCGCACGGTGCCGGCACCCACCAGGATCGCGTCGCAGCCGGCGCGCACCGCGTCCACCCGGTCGAAGTCGGCGTCGTTGGACAGGAGCAGCCGGCGCCTGGTGGCGCCGGCCAGGTACCCGTCCAGCGACATGCAGCAGGACAGCAGCGTGTACGGGTGGTCGATCATCGGGGTCCGCCGCCGCTCCGCGCCGACCGCAGCAACGGTCCGGCCGCCAGCACCGGCAGGCCGGGCAGGGTGGCGATCAGCGCCAGCACGCCGAACGCGGTGGCCGCCGCCACGCCCTGGGCGGCGCCCCAGCCGGCGGCGGCGAACAGTCCGGCGGCGACCGACTCCCGGGGTCCCCAGCCGCCCACGTTCAGCGGCACCAGCATCGCGGCGAGTACCAGCATCGCCACCGGTAGCACCTGCGCGGGATTCGCGGCCAGCCCGGTGGCCCGGGCGGCGATGACGAAGGTCAGGGCGTGCCCGACGGCGACCACCACCGAGGCCGACAGGACCCCCGGCCAGACCGAGCGGGCCAGCAGCGCCACCCGGGCGTCGTGCGCCGCCGCCGTCGCCCACCGTCCGAGCCGGCCCGCCCACGGCCGCCGCAGGCACACGACGACCAACGCCAGGACGGCGACCGTGGCCAGCACCGGGGCGACCCAGCCGCCGGTGAACGGTCCGGGAAAGGTCAGCAGCACCAACCCGGTCAGTCCCACGTGCACCACCGGTCCGACGATCCGCTCCCAGGCCACCGAGCGCATTCCGGCGCTCGGGTCGCCGGTCTCCCGGCCGTGCCGCAGTGCCCGGTGGACGTCGCCGAGGACGCCGCCGGGCAGCGTCGCGTTGAGGAACTGCGACCGGTAGTAGGCGGCGACCGCCGACCGCAGCGGGAGCCCCACGCCCAACCGTCCGGCCACCATCTGCCACCGCCACGCGCTGCAGACCGTGGTCACCGCCCCGATGGCCAGCGCCGCGACGGCCGCGGTGAGATCCACCGACCGGATGCCGTCCAGGAACGGGCCGGTGCCCAGCCGCCAGATCACCAGGGCGAGCACCAGTGCCCCACCCAGCAGCCGGACGGCCGGCCAACCGATGGCCCGCCGGGCGCGGCCGGGGAGCGTCGGCGGGTCCGGCGGCCGGGTCACCGTCATCGCGACACCTCGAGCAGCGTCTCGGAGACCACGCCGGCGGTGGCCGGCCAGCCGCTGAGGGCGCCGCGGCGACCGGCCGCCGCGGCGCGCAGCCGGACCCGCAGGTCGGCGTCGGTGAGCCAGCCCCGCAGCGCCGCGGACAGCGCGTCCGCGTCGCCGGCCTCGACCAGCAGTCCGGGCCGGCCGGCGGCCGGATCACGGCCGAGCGCGTCGCGGACACCGCCGACGTCGGACGCGACGACCGGGACGGCCCGGGCCAGCGCCTCCTGGACCACCATGCCGAAGGTCTCCGCGCGGGAGGGCAGCACCAGCAGATCGGCGGACCGGTAGGCGCCGGCCAGCGCCTGCGCGTCGAGCGCGCCGGCGAGCCGGATCCGGCCGTCAAGCCGGTCCGATGCCGACCGCACCCGGCCGGCGAAGGCGGGGTCGACGTCCGGCGCGCCGGCGATCACGGCGGACCAGTCCAGATCGGACAGCCGGCGCAGTGCCTCGACGAGCACGTCCTGACCCTTGTGGGCGGCGAGCACGCCCACGCACAGCAGGCGGGTGCCGCCGGCCGAGCCGGCCGCCGGCGCGGCGTGGTCGACACCCGGTTCGGCGACGGTGATCCGGCCCGGCGCCAGCCGATACCGGCGCACCAGCCAGTCCCTGGTCCAGCGACTGGTGGTGATCACCGCGCGGGCCCGGCGCAGCACGGCGCGCTCGTCGTCCGCGGCGGCGGACGAGTCGACGCCCAGCGGCAGGTGCACCAGCACCACCAGCCGCAGCCTGGCCGACTCGGCGACGAGCGGGCCGGCGGCGGCCGATGCGACCAGACCGTCCAGCAGCACAACGGCACCGTCCGGGAGGCCGGCAAGCAGGCGGCCGAGGCCGGCGCGGTCGTCGTCCGCCGGCCGGGGCCAGCGCCCGGGCACCGCTCGCTCGCACACCGTCCACCCCTGCCGGGCCAGCTCGCCGATGATCCGGCGGTCGTAGGTGTTCCCCCCGCTGGGGTGCGCCGGGTCGTCGACGCCGGCCGGCACCAGCGCATGCATCAGCCGGGCCACAGGTCGCGCTCGTAACTCGCCCAGGCCATCGGCGATTCGTGCAGGGTGACGGTGACGCCGGACAGGTTCCGGCCGGACGGCCCGAACGCGCCGTGCCGGATCCGGGTGGCGAGCCGGTCCGCGATCACCCTGGCCAGCACCTCGGTCGTGCTGTTCTGCCCGCCCAGCGAGTCGTCGTCGTCCAGGTTGCGATACCGGAACTCGTCGACGATCGACCGCAGTTCCTGCGACGCCAGGCCGATGTCCACCACGATCCCGTCGTCGTCCAGGGCCTGTCCCCGGAACGAGGCGTCCACCACGAAGGTCGCGCCGTGCAGCCGCTGCGCCGGGCCGAAAACCTCGCCCCGCAGGCTGTGCGCGATCATCATGTGATCGCGGACGGTCACCGTGAACACCGTTTCCTACCCTTCGTCGTCCATGCTGACGTCGTACGTGATGACATGGCACAGTGCCGGCAGGGAACCCGCCGCGAGCGCCGGCAACACCCGCGGCAACTCCCGGAAGGGGGATTCCCCCGACAACAGGGAGTCGAACGCGTCGTCCCGCAGCAGTTCCAGGGCCAGCGTCAGCCGGTCGGCCGGGCTGCGGGAGCCGCGGCGGGCCGGCGCCACCGCGCCCACCTGGCTGGATCGAATGCTCAGCCGGCCCGAGTGGAATCCCTCGCCCAGCGGCACCGACACCGGGGTGGCGCCGTACCAGGACAGGTCGATCACCTCGCCTTCGGGCCGCAGCAGCCGCAGCGCCAGTGCCAGCCCCTCCGCGCTGGCGCTGGTGTGAAAGACGAGGTCCTGACCGTCCGCCGCGGCGTCCGGGCCGGCGAAGTCGACGCCGAGCGAGTCGGCCACGGCCGCCCGGCCCGGGTCGATGTCCACCAGGGTGACCCGGGCGCCGGGCAGCCGGGCCAGCAGCCGGGCGACCGAACACCCGATCATTCCGGCGCCGACCACCGTCAGCCGGTCGCCGATCAGCGGCGCGGCGTCCCAGCAGGCGTTCACCGCGGTCTCCACCGCGCCGGCCAGCACCGCCCGGGCCGGCGGCACCCCGTCCGGCACCACGGCCACCGCGGAAGCCGGGACCACGTAAGCGGTCTGATGGGGGTACAGGCAGAAGACGGTGCGCCCACGAAGATCGTCCGGGCCGGCCTCGACGACGCCCACGTTCAGGTAGCCGTACTTGACCGGGCCGGGGAAGTCGCCGTCCTGGAACGGTGCCCGCATGATCCGGTACTGGCTGGGCGGCACCCGGCCGGTGAACACCAGCGTCTCGGTGCCCCGGCTGACCCCGCTGCGCAGCGTCCGCACCAGGACCTGCCCGGGGGCGGGCTCGGGCACCGGGCAGGCGCGGATCTGCCCGATGCCAGGTTCGCGCAGCCAGAAGGCCTCCGCCGTCCGCACCATCGGCACCCCCATCACGTCCCCGCACGAACCGAACGCCGCCGGTTGACGTATCTCGTCACGGTAGGGCGTATGCGCCCCGACATGGCGACCTGACCTGCCGGCCGACCCACGATGGTCGTGAGTAGATGTCATGAGTAGATACGGAGGGGGCATGCCAACGGTTCGCCACCATCCGGGCCGCCGGCTCGCCGCGCAGGCCGGGACGGGGCTGCTCGGCACGGTCGGGCTGTTGGCGCTGCTGGCCGCCACCGTTGGGCTGGAGGCCGGCGGCTGGCTGATCGGCCTCGGCTACGGCGCGGTGCTGGCCACCACGCTGCTGCGGGCGGTGTGGCGATCGGGTCGGCGGCGGCTGGGGCCGGCCGACGCGGTCACCCTCGCCCGGGCGGTGCTGGTCGGCGGGCTGACCGCACTGGTCGCGGATTCGTTCTCGGGGCCGGCGCCGGTGCCGGTGATGGTCGCGCTGGCCTCGGTGGCCCTCGTGCTGGACGCGCTGGACGGCCGGGTCGCCCGGCGGACCGGGACGGTGACCGCGGTCGGCGCGCGGTTCGACATGGAGGTCGACGCGTTCCTGGTGCTGGTGTTGTCGCTGTACGACGTGCGCCTGCTCGGCGGGTGGGTGCTGCTGATCGGCGCCGCCCGCTACCTGTTCGTGGCGGCGGGCTGGGTGCTGCCCTGGTTGCGGGAGCCGACACCGCCGCGGTTCTGGGGCAAGGTCGTGGCGGCGGTCCAGGGGGTGGTGCTCACCGTCGCGATGGCCGACCTGCTGCCACGTCCGGTCATCACCGTCGCGGCGCTGGCCGCGCTGGCGCTGCTGGCCGAGTCGTTCGGCCGGCAGGTCTGGTGGCTGCGCCGGCACGCCCGGCCGGCCGCCGTCCCGGCCACTTCCCGGACCCGGACGCGGCGGGTGCTGGCCGCGGTGACCACCGTCCTGGCCGCCGTGCTGGTGTGGTTCGCCCTGGTGGCGCCGAGCGACCCGGCTCATCTGGCGCCCGGCGTGTTCCTGCGGATCCCGCTGGAAGCACTGGTCGTGGTTACCGTCGTGCTGCTGCTTCGGCCGCGACCCGGGCGGATGGTGGCGGCGGTGTGCGGCGCCGTTCTCGGGGTGCTGACGGTCGTCAAACTGCTGGACATCGGCTTCCGGTCGGCGCTCGGCCGGCCGTTCAACCCGTTGTCGGACTGGGCGTACGCGGGGTCCTTCGTCGAGTTGCTCGGCGGTTCGCTCGGCCGGACGGCGGCCGTGGCCATCGGCATCGCCTGCGTCGCCGCGATCGCGGCGCTGCTGGTTGCGGTGCCCCTGGCGGTGCGCCGGCTGACCCGGCTGGCCGGGCGCGACCGGGACGTCACCTTCCGCTTCGTCGCCGCGTTCGGCGTCATCTGGCTGGTCTGCGCGACGGTGGGCCTGCAGCTCGCGCCAGGGGCTCCGGTGGCGGCCGCCGACGCGGCCGGCCTGGCCGCCCGCGAGGTGGCGACCGTCCGGGACAGCCTGGCCGACCGGCAGGCGTTCGCCGGCCAGCTCGCCGGGCCGGTCCCGGTCGCGCACACCGACGTTCCGCTGGCCGGGCTGCGGGGCAAGGACGTGGTGATCGCGTTCGTGGAGAGCTACGGACGGGTGGCCGTCGAGGATCCGCAGATCGCGCCCGCCGTGAACGCGGTGCTCGACGACGGCACCCGGCAGCTCGCGGCGGCCGGATTCACCAGCCGGAGCGCGTTCCTGACCTCACCGACGTTCGGCGGGATCAGCTGGCTCGCGCACTCGACGGTGCAGTCGGGGCTCTGGGTGGACAGCCAGCAGCGGTACGACCAGCTGGTGGCCACCGACCGGCCCACGCTCACCTCACTGTTCGGCCGGGCCGGCTGGCGGACCGTGCTGGACGTGCCCGCCAACCATCGGGATTGGCCGGAGGCGACCACCTTCTACCACGCGGACCAGGTGTACGACGCCCGCAACGTGGGCTACCTCGGCCCGCCGTTCGCATTCGACGCGGCGCCCGACCAGTACACCCTCGAACAGTTCCACCGGGCCGAACTGGCCCCGGTCGACCGCGCGCCGGTGATGGCCGAGATCGACCTGCTCACCAGCCACACGCCCTGGGTGCCGCTGCCGCGGCTGGTCGACTGGGCCGGCGTCGGCGACGGCACCGTGTTCGCCGGCATGCCCGAGCAGTCGCCGTCGGTGGACAGCACCTGGGCCGATCCGGCCCAGGTCCGGGCCGCCTACGGCCGGACGATCGAATACAGCCTGTCCGCCCTGATCTCGTTCGTGCTGACCTACGGCAACGACGACCTGGTGCTGGTGCTGCTCGGCGATCACCAGCCGGCGCCGATCGTCAGCGGCGACGGGGCCGGGCACGACGTCCCGGTGACCATCGTCAGCCGGGACCAGGGGGTCAGCGCCGCGATCGGGTCCTGGGGCTGGCAACCCGGCCTGCACCCGGATCCGCAGGCGCCGGTGTGGCCGATGAACGACTTCCACGACCGGTTCCTGGACACCTTCGGCGGCTGAGGCCCGACCTCGTCGGGCCTCTTGCCCAGGCCCCCATCTGCCGCGCAAGCCCGGCCTACCGCCGGCTCCATTCGGGTGGACCGCTGGCCGAGCCGGGCTTGCCGATACCGACCTGCCTGAGCCCAGTGCCGTCGGTGTTGATCACCCAGACCTGGCTGTCGTTGGTGCCGGCCGCGTTGATCCGGTTGCTGGTGAAGGCGAGCTGGTGACCGTCCGGTGAAACGCTCGGGTCCCGGTCGAAGGAGGTGCCGTCGGTGATGGGCACGAGCCCTGATCCGTCGGCCTGGACCCGCAGGATCTGCGCGGACGATCCACCGGAGGCGTCCCCGGTGGCCCGGCGGAAGTAGATGGACTTGCCGTCGATGCTCCAGACCGGGTCGACGTCGTTGGCCTTGGTGCCCGGCGATGTGATCTGTTTCGGCGCGGCGCTGCCGTTCACCGGCTGAACGTAGAGCGCGCCGCTGTTGGATCCCTGGGTCTGCGAGCCCCAATACGCCAGCGTGCTGCCGTCCGGCGAATACGTGGGATCGTCGAAGGCCGGCAGCCCCGTGTTCAGCGTGCTCCGCAGGGTTCCGTCGATGTTGATCAGGACGAGCTTGTCGGGATCCTGGCCGTTGCGGCAGGCGACCGCGATCTCGGACGTGTCGACGGGGTTCCAGGCCGGACGCTGCGGACCCGAGCAGAAGTCGGACTCCGATCCCAGCAGCGGGCGGTCGCCGCTGCCGTCCGCCGCCATCATCCGCAACTCGATCCCGTGGTCACTGGTCTGCGCGTACAGGATCGTCCGACGATCGGGCGACAGCGTCGGGTACTGCGAACCGGGTGAATCCTGGGTCAGCTTGGCACCGACCATCCCCGTCGTGGTGTCGATGACGTAGAGGTCGTTCACCCCACCCTCGTTCCGGGTGACGATCAACTGCGTGGGCGCCAACGGTTCAGCGTACGGAACGCCGGCGATCGGCGCTGACGCCGAACCCGTGGCGGATCTGGACGTGGTGGTGGACGCGGGCGCCGCCGACGCCGAGGCCGAGGCCGAGGCGCTCTGCGTCGACGAGCTGGCCGTCGAACTGGCGCTGGTCGCCGACGATGTCGTGAGGACCGACAACGCCCCGGTGGGCGCCGTGGCGGCGGTCCCGCCGACACTCGCGCAGGAGGTCACCAGCAGGGCCGACACCGCCAGGGTCGCAACCGTGGTCACGAATGGGCGGCCTGGATACCAGGCGGATCTGCGTGGGGCCGGACCCTTGGTCAGCCCTGCGGTAGTCCGTCCGTGCGACATGTCCTCATTCTGCCAGCAGGCCCGATCACGCAGCCAGACGTTTGGTGACGATCCGACCCGTTCGACCGGACGATGGCCCGAAGGTCTGCCCGAAGAGGCACCGGATCGACGATCCCGGCGTCCGAGCCCTCGCCTCCCGGCTCCGCCTCCCGGCGTTGCATTTCCGGCCCGCGACTGGTTGTCGGCCACCCGACCATGGTGTAGCTTCATCGAGCACCAACGCGGTGGACGCGGGGGATGCGCACTTGGGGCGCCTTGCCAGGTTCAATTCCTGGGTCCTCCACCACCATTGATTCGCCGGATTCGCAGATCGGCAATTTGTCGGCCGAACGGCTTAATTCGACGGCCGGCCGCCGGTGCCGCCATTCTCCGGGCATCGCGGCCTTTCATCCCACAACCGGGCCGAGCAAGCCCGTAGCAGGGCTAAGCAAGTCGCCTCGGGCGCACGACGTCCGGCCGTCACGCCCGGCCGTCGTTCTTCGACTCGATCACCCGGGCTGTACGAAACCCTCTTCCAGGATGTGACTCTCGCAGGCCGGCTGGCCGGCGACACGGCAGGGGCCGACCACGGTCTCTTCGATGTCGCCGGCCGGACAGGACTCGCCGTGGGTGAGTTCTCCTCGGGCACCCGAGGTGTCGGCCACGATGCCCGAACCTGCCGACCCCGCTCCCGGTTCGGACACCGGCGGTGACCCGTGTCCGTCCGGCGCGATTGCCGGCCCGGCACCACGCCGCGTCGGCCCCGACAACCCACGAACGCCTCGCAGGCCGCGAACGTTGTCTCATTCCCCGGCAAAAGGCCTGGTCAGGGCCATGGAAGAAGGCCCTTGTCAACAAATTGGCTATAGCGCGCAATCCTTTGTCCGCGGGACTAGGATCATGATCAAGTCCCGTCCGTGACAACGGCGTCAAACGCGCAAAGGGGGACATCCGTGTCCGCACCGGTGTCGGCTCCAGCAGCCACCCGCGTCTCACTCCTCGCCCCGGTAACCGGGGTACTGGTACCGATCGAGCAGGTCCCCGACCCCGTCTTCGCCGGCAAGATGGTCGGCGAAGGCGTGTCGATCGACCCGCTCGAAAACGTCCTGGTCGCGCCCTGCGACGGCGAAGTGGTGCACCTGCACCCGTCGCTGCACGCGCTGACCATCCGATCACCCGAAGGCCTGGAGGTGCTCACCCACATCGGCCTGGACACCGTGCGGATGCGCGGTGAAGGGTTCCAGGTCAAGGTGAAGGTCGGCGACCAGGTCAAGGCCGGGGACGAGCTGATCGTCTTCGACCTGGACATGGTGGCCACCCAGGCCAAGAGCCTGCTCACCCAGATGGTCATCGCGAACACGGCCGACATGCTCTCCGGCCTGGAACCGGAGGCCGGCTTCGTCATCGCCGGCAAGAGCGTCGCGGCCGTCGCGATCCTGGCCGAACCCGCCCCGGAAGCGGCCGGCGGCCCACCGAAAACCGCTGGGAAGAAAGTCACCTCGGACGCGATCATCGTCCCCAACCCGGTCGGCCTGCACGCCCGGCCGGCGTCGATGCTGTCCAAGCTGGCCGCGCAGTACACCAGCGACGTCACCCTGATCCGCGGCGAGGACCAGGGCAACGCCAAGAGCGTGATGGCCATCATGGGCATGGAGGTCCGGTTCCGGGACAAGGTGCGGATCAGCGCCTACGGCCCGGACGCCGAGGACGCCGTCGCGGACCTGGCCGAGCAGCTGCGGGTAGGCCTGGGCGAGGAAGGCGCCGTCCCCATCGAGGAGGGCGGGGAAGCTCCCGCGCCCGCCCCGGTGGCCGCCGTGGCGCCCGCCCCGCGCCGCCGCTCGGACGACCCGAACGTGCTGCTGGGCGTGTCCGCGTCGCCCGGCCTCGGGGTCGGCACCGTGCTGCAGATCAGGCACGAGGAGATCGAGGTCGAAGAAAACTCCAGCGACCGCCATCGCGAACGCCGCCGGCTCAACGACGCAATCGACCGCTCGCTGGTCCAGCTGACCGCCCTGGAGGACCGGCTGGCCAGCCAGGCCGACGCGGAGAAGGCGGCCATCTTCGCCGCGCACCGCGAGATCCTGCGCGACCCGGAACTTCTGGACCTTGCCAGCAGCGCCATCGACAAGGGCAAGACGGCCGGATTCGCCTGGCGCAGCGCGTACACCAACTACGCCGACAAGCTGGCCGGGCTGAAGAACGAGGTGCTGGCCGGCCGGGCCATCGACGTGCGGGACGTCGGCTCCCGGGTGCTGGAGGAGATCACCGGCCAGCGCCGCGAGAAGGCCCTCATCCCTGCGGGTTCCATCCTGGTGGCGGAGGACCTGACCCCGTCGGACACGGCCTCGCTCGACCCGAGCAAGGTCGCCGGTTTCTGCACGACGGCCGGCGGCGCGTCCTCGCACGTGGCCATCCTGGCCCGGGCGCTGGACATCCCGGCGGTGGCCGGCATCGAGCCGCGCGCGCTGGACATCCCCGAGGGCACCCGGGTGATCCTGGACGGCGCGAAGGGCACCCTGCGGCAGAACGTCACCGAGGAGGAGGTAGCCCGGATCCGGGCACGGCAGGAACGGCACGCGCAGCAGCGGGCCGTCGAGCTGCAGCACGCCGACGAGCCGGCCACCACCACCGACGGCCACCACGTCGAGGTGGTCGCGAACATCGGTGGACTGGAGGACGCGCAGGCGGCCGCCACCAAGGGCGCCGAGGGCGTGGGCCTGCTGCGCTCGGAGTTCGTGTTCCTGGACCGGCGCACCGCGCCCACCGAGGACGAACAGACGCAGATCTACACCGACATCGCCAAGGCGCTCAAGCCCGGTCAGCCCCTGGTGATCCGCACCCTGGACGTCGGTGGCGACAAGCCGCTGCCCTACCTGCCGATCGGCCCCGAGGAGAACCCGTTCCTGGGTCAGCGGGGCATCCGGGTCGGGCTGGACCGGCCGGAGATCCTGCGCACTCAGATCCGGGCGATCCTGCGGGCGACGGAAGCCGGCGCGAAGATCAACGTGATGTTCCCGATGATCGCCACCATCGAGGACTTCCGGCTGGCCAAGGCGATCTTCGAAGAGGAACGCAACGCCCTGGGCGCGATGCCGGTGCCCGTCGGGATCATGTGCGAGGTGCCATCCACCGCGGTGATGGCGCACCAGTTCGCGCAGGAGGTCGACTTCTTCTCGGTCGGCACCAACGACCTCACCCAGTACACGCTGGCCATGGACCGCGGCCACCCGAAGCTGGCGCCCCAGGTCGACGCGCTGAACCCGGCGGTTCTCGGGCTCATCGCCGAGTGTGTGCGGGGGGCTCATACCGCCGGACGCTGGGTCGGTGTGTGTGGTGGTGCCGCATCCGACATCCAAGCCGTTCCATTGCTTGTCGGCATCGGCGTGGACGAGCTGTCGGTGAGCGTCCCGGCGATCCCGTCGGTCAAGGCGCTGATCCGCTCGCTGTCGCTGGAGCACTGCCAGGAACTGGCCGCCAAGGCGCTGGCCGCGGAGTCCGCCGAGGCCGTCCGCGCTCTCGTTCCCCTCGAAGACGACTGACCAGATCCGAACCGAAACCGACCACCCCGACCGCACGACCGACTCAGGCGACTTCATCGGAAGGACAGCCATGACGACCACCCTGGAAAAGACACCGGCCGCGGAGCCGGCGCCACCGGCTCCGAACAAACTCAAAGAAATCTGGAGCGATTTCTTCGGCTTCCTGCAGAAGCTGGGCAAGTCGCTGATGCTGCCGGTCGCCGTGCTGCCGGTCGCCGGCATCCTGCTCGGCGTCGGCGGCGCGTTCCTGGGCAATTACAACCAGAAGGCCATCGACGCCGGCTACTGCACCGTCGACGGCGTCGCCTACGCCGGTGACCACCTCGCCTGCCTGGCCAATCCGCCCGCGGTCGTGCTCGGCACCCCGGTCGAGGCGGGCATCATCGCAGAACCGTTGTACGTGTTCCTGAAGATCCTGCAGAACGCCGGTGACCCGGTGTTCGGCGCCCTCGGGCTGATCTTCGCGGTCGGTGTGGCGCTGGGCATCGCCAAGAACGACGGCGTCTCGGCGCTGGCCGCGACCGTCGGCTACCTGGTGATGACCGCGACCATCGGCACGGTGGCCGTCGCCCGCGGCATCCCGACGACCAAGGTCATCGGCCTGGACACGCTGAACACCGGCGTGTTCGGCGGCATCCTCATCGGCATCGCCGCCGGCTATCTGTTCAACCGCTTCTATCGGATCAGCCTGCCGCCCTATCTGGGCTTCTTCGCCGGCAAGCGGTTCGTGCCCATCGTCACCGCCTTCGCGGCGATCGCTATGGGCGTCGCGTTGGCGTTCATCTGGCCGCCGATCGGCGACTTCATCAAGAACACCGCCAGCCAGGTCATCAGCGCCAACGCACCGGTCGCGGTGTTCGTGTACGCGTTGGTGGAACGCGCGCTGCTGCCGTTCGGCCTGCACCACATATGGAACGCACCGTTCTTCTACGAGGTGAACATCGGCGGATGGCCGGACTGCGCCGGCATTCTCACCTGCTTCTTCCGTGGCCACCCCGAGTCCGGCATCTTCGGCGGCGGCTTCCTGGGCAAGATGTTCGGCCTGTGCGGTGCCGCCCTGGCGATCTACGTCACGGCGAAGCCGGAGAACAAGGTCCGCATCGGGTCGATCATGATGGCCGCGGCCCTGACCACCTTCCTCACCGGCATCACCGAACCGCTGGAGTTCTCGTTCCTGTTCGTCGCCCCGCTGCTGTACGTGGCGCACGCCCTGATGTACGCCAGCGGCTTCACGGTGATGTACCTGCTCGGCGGCCGACTGGGATACACGTTCTCCCAGGGCGGCATCGACTATGTGCTGTTCTACGCCAACGGCATCAAACCCTGGCTCGTGCTGGTCGTCGGGCCGATCTGGTTCGTGCTGTACTTCGCCGTCTTCTACGGGTTGATCAAGCTGTTCAACATGAAGACACCCGGGCGTGAGGACACCGAGGTGGACGTCGGCGAGGCCCAGGCGGACGGCGCCAACCGCTTCGCCCAGCAGCTCGTGCTGGCCTTCGGCGGCCGCAGCAACATCACCGACCTGGACGCCTGCATCACCCGGCTGCGGGTCGGCGTGGTGGACATCAACAAGGCCAGCCAGAGCAAGCTACGAGCGCTGGGTGCGGCCGGCGTGCTGATGGTCGGCAACAACATGCAGGCGATCTTCGGCACCCGCTCGGAGAACCTGAAGACCGACATCGAGGAATACCTCAAGACCGCCGGTGACGAGGCCGAGCTCGGCGAGGACCAGATCGAGGAAGTGGTGTACGAGGAACCGGGCGTCAAACCGAAGCTGCGCGACCCGCTGGCCGCGGAGAAGGCCCGCGACTACATCGACGGACTCGGTGGCCGGGACAACATCAGCAAGGTCGAGTCGGCAGCCGAGACCCGGCTACGGATCAAGGTCAAGGATCCGTCGAAGGTCGACGAGGCCGCGCTGCGCAACAGCGGCATCGCCGGCATGGTCAAGGTCGGTGACGGGCTCTACCACCTGATCGCCGGCGCCAACGCCGACCAGTACGCGGCGGAGATGCGCGGACAGCTGGTGGCGGTTCCGGTCTGATCCGCAGTGGCTCGATGCCCCGCCCGGGTTCGCCCCGGGCGGGGCATCGTCATTGATACGGTCGTTTCTGCGGTGATTTCGTCTACGGTGATGTCGCGGTCATGTCCGGGATTCGAGGTTGCCCGGAGTTCAGTGGTGGCTTCGGCCCCGGCGCAGCCGCTCGACGGTCATCATCGACGGGTAGATGCGCCGCCTGGTGCGCCCATCGCGGCGGAACCGGATGCGGGTCAGGCCCACCCCGCGCACGGGCGACAGGGGCTCCCGCGCCGCTGCCAGTTGCTCGACGCGCTCCAGGACGATCGGAGCGTCGTCCAGCCGAATCACGGCGCCGGTGGTCACCGCGGAAAGCTCGGTCATGGTCGTGGTACCGGTGACTTCGTCGTTCCTTTCGTGTTCGTTCATGACCGTAGGACGTCGCCGATCCCCGCACCGTTGTCGCCGCCCGCCCGAAGTGGGAGACCTCACCACGCGGTGCCGGGCCGACGGTGGGCAGCAGGACAGGCGTCAGGACAGGCAGGCGCCCGGTGACACGGCGGTCGCGGCGGCCGGCGGATCACCGTCCGGGGCGCAGCCGAGCACCGTGTACCGCTGGCCGTCCCAGGTATAAAGCATCCACACCGCCGAGCCGTCGCCCTGGTCCTGCACCGCGACGGCCAGCTCACCGTCGAGGTCGATGACCGCGGACCGTTCGGTGGCCGACGGGAACGCGTCGTCGCCGGACACGTCCCGCCAGGCGCCGGAGTCGGTGAGCTCGAAGGCGGACAGGACGGCCCGGCCATCGGCCTGCCGGCCCTGCACGACGCACCGACCCTGGGCGCACGGCAGCACCCCGTCCCCGGGGCCGTTGAAGGCCGTCCCGTAGGGCACGCCGATCACCCCGGCGACCTGGCCGTCCGCACCGACCGACAGCAGGATGCCCCGCCCGGACCCGGTGCTGACCAGCGCGGCGGCGCGGCCGCCGGCCACGTCGCGATGGGTGGCCAGCACGGTGCACCCGTCACAGTTGGCCAACGACACGTTCAACCCGGCGTCGGACGGTTGCGGCGGCGCGGTGGCCGGCTCCGCCGGTGGCGGCGCGACCGTCGTCGCCTCGGTCGTCGTCGGCGCGGCCTCGGTGGTGTCGACCGGCTCCGGTTGCTCGGTGGGTGTGGCCGGCTCGCCCGGACCGGTGACCTCGGTGGTCGGCGGGACCGCCGGCGGCGCCGTGCCCGAACCGGTCGGCACGAGTTCCGGCACGGTCACCACCAGCGTCGGTCCGGTGATCGACGGTCGGGTGACCGACGTCGTGCTGCCGACCGGACTGCTGTCCGGGGTGGCCAGCGTTCCGCTCGCGCAGGACGCCAGCAGCAGCGTGGCGGCGATCATCGTCGTGGTGCCGGCGATCCGGCGGGCCCGGCGCGGCCACCGGTGTGCGGAGGCGGTCACTCGGCGCCTCCCCCGCGGACCGACGCGGCGGCCACCCGGATGAACTCGTCGAAACCCTCGGGATCGGCCAGCGCGTCGCGGGACACCGCCGAGTCGACCGGCAGCCCACCGAGAATCCGCTTGACCGGAACCTCGCACTTCTTGCCGTTCAACGTGCGCGGCACGGCCGGCACCCGGACGATCACCCCCGGCACGTGCCGAGGTGACAGTTCCGTCCGGATGAGCCTTTTCAGCTGTCCGGTCACCGCTTCCCGATCCGCCTCCGGCGAGAGCACCACGAACAGCAGCAGATCGCCGTCGCCGGACGCGGTCGAGGTGTCGACCACCAGCGAATCGACCACCTCGGGCAGGGATTCCACCACCCGGTAGAACTCGGCCGTGCCCATCCGGACCCCGCCCCGGTTGAGCGTCGCATCCGACCGGCCCTCGATCACGCACGAGCCGCGCGCGGTGATCCGGATCCAGTCGCCGTGCCGCCAGATTCCCGGATAGTCGACGAAATAGGATTCACGCAAACGGGTTCCGTCCCGGTCACCCCAGAAGAAGACCGGCATCGACGGCATCGGCGCGGTGATCACCAGCTCGCCGACCTCGTCGATCAGCGGCTCGCCGGATGGTGAGAACGACTCGACCTTGGCACCCAATGCCCGGCACGAGATCTCGCCCATCCACACCGGCACGGTGGGCGCGCCGCCGACCACCCCGGTGCACACGTCCGTGCCGCCGGAGAACGACGCGATCTGGACGCCGGCCCCGACCTGGTCGTGGATCCACCGGAAGCCGCTGGTGGACAGCGGCGATCCGGTCGAACCGAGCGCGCGGACCGCGCTGAGGTCCAGTTCATCCGCCGGCCGCAATCCCGCTTTCTGACAGGCCGCGACGAACGGCGCGGAGGTACCGAACAGGTTCACCCGATGCCGCTCGGCCAGTCGCCACAGCGTCATCAGATCCGGATGCCCCGGGCTGCCGTCGTACAGGACGACGGTCGAGCCGACCAGCAGGCCGCCGATGACGAAGTTCCACATCATCCAGCCCGTGGTGGTGAACCACAGGAACCGATCGCCGGGGCCGAGATCCCAGTGCAGCCGCAGCGATTTCAGATGCTCCAGCAGGATCCCGCCGACCGAGTGCACGATCGGCTTGGGCAGGCCGGTGGTGCCCGACGAGTACAGCACCCACAGCGGCGCGGAGAACGGGACGGCCGTGAACTCGGGTACGGCGGCCACGCCGGTGAACTCGTCCCAGGCCACCATGCCGTCCGGGGCGTCGGTGCCCAGCGCCGGAATGTGCACCGCCCCGGTGAGCGAGGGCAACGACTGCCGCAGCCTGGCCACCGTGTCCGCGACGGCGAACTCCTTGCCGCCGTACCGGTAGCCGTCGACGGCGAGCAACACGGACGGCGAGATCTGGGTGAACCGGTCGATCACCGACGGTGCGCCGAAGTCCGGGGAGCAGGACGACCACACCGCGCCCAGGGCCGCCGTGGCCAGGAACCCGACCAGCGCGTGCACGCCGTTCGGCACCAGGGCAACCACCCGGTCGCCCGGCCCGATGCCCAGCCGGCGCAGGCCCGCCTGGGCGGCGCCCACCCGTTCGCGCAGCTCCGCCAGGGTGAGCAGCTGCTCCCCGCCGTCCTCGGCGACCGCGATCACCGCCGGCTCCCCCTCGACGACGGTGCCGCCGGCCAACGCATGCTCGGTGTAGTTGAGGGTCCCGCCGGGGAACCAGTCGGCACCGGGCATGACCGCGGCCGGCAGCACCTCGGTGGGCCGGTCGTGCCACCGGATGCCGAAGTAGTCGGCGACCGCACCCCAGAACCCGGCCGGGTCGGATGTCGAGTAATCCCACAGTGCCGCGTAGCCGGAGAACGCCAGCCCCGTCCGGCCGGCGACGAACGCCGAGAAGTCGGTGATGGCCGCCCGGGCCACCCGCTCGGGCGTGGGGGCCCACAACACCTCCGGAACCACGTCGGTCCCGCTCATCCGCGCTCTCCGCTCGTCCGTCCCGGACCGCCCACGCGCTGCCGACGATTCACCGTGTGCCGAGGCCCGTCCGTCAGCGGTGTGCTCATCCCTTGTTCCTACACGGTCGGCGCGCCGGATCGGCACAGGCCGATCTGCTGCGTCGCCGGATCGTCCGGCGCCGGCGACGCCTGTGTTCGATGGCTGTGTTCGATGGCGGCCTCGCCAGCTCGGCCGACTAAGGTCGTGGTCGCCGACGTGCGGCACGGTCGCCGACGTCGCTCCCGGGAGGTCGATGATGGCGGTGCAGATCCGGTCGGCGTTGGACACCCTGCCGTCCTACGCGCCGGGCCGCTCCGTACCGGGCGCGATCAAGCTGGCCTCCAACGAGCTCTCGTTCCCCACCTTGCCGGCCGTCGCCCGGGCGATCGCCGAGGCGACCGTGCACGAGTCGGCCGGCATCAACCGGTACCCGGACAACGGCGCGCAGGCACTGGTCGCCGCCCTCGCCCGGCACACCGGGGCGCCGGAGTCGCACATCGTCGCCGGCTGCGGGTCGGTGGCGCTGTGCCAGCAGCTGGTGCAGGCCACCGCGGAGACCGGCGACGAGGTCGTCTTCGGGTGGCGCTCGTTCGAGGCGTACCCGATCGTCACGCAGATCACCGGCGCCACCGCGGTCCGGGTGCCGGTGACCGACTCCCACGAGCTCGACCTGGATGCGATGGCCGCCGCGATCACGCCGGCCACCCGGCTGGTCTTCGTCTGCACTCCCAACAACCCCACCGGCACGAGTGTGCGCCGGACGGACCTGGCCGCGTTCCTGGACCGGGTGCCGGAGAACGTGCTGGTGACGGTCGACGAGGCCTACACCGAGTTCGACGACGCCGACGACTCACCCGACGGCCTCGACTGGGCCCTGACCAGGCCCAACGTGGTCGCGCTGCGCACCCTGTCCAAGGCGTACGGGCTGGCCGGGCTGCGGGTCGGTTACGCCGTGGCGGACCCACGGGTGATCACCGCGCTGCGCAAGGTGGCGATCCCGTTCGCGCTGAACTCGCTGGCCCAGGCGGCCGCGCTGGCCGCCCTGGGTGCCCGGGAGGAGCTGGCGCCGCGCTGGCGGCAGGTGATCGGCGAGCGCACCCGGGTGACCGCCGGCCTGCGGGAGCTCGGCTTCGAGGTGCCCACCTCCCGGGGCAACTTCGTCTGGCTGCCGCTGCGCGAGCGGGCCGCCGAGTTCGCCGCGCACGCGGAGCAACACAAGGTCATCGTCCGGGCCTTCCCGGACGCCTCCGGCGGGGTGCGGGTGTCGATCGGCGCTCCGGCGGAGAACGACGCCCTGCTGACCGCGGCGCGGTCGTTCGCCCGGTGATCGACTCCGGCGCGAGACCCGTCAGGCCGCCAGCAGGCGCCACAGCGCGATGAGCCCGAACACCACGATGCACCCGCGCAGCGCCACCGGGGACAGCCGCCGGCCGTAGTGCGACCCGACGAAGCCGCCGATCAGCGATCCGACCGCGATCAGCGCCGCCGCGGCCCAGGAGATCCGGTCGAACCCGACGATCACGTAGGTCGTCGCCGCCACCGTGTTCACCACCAGCGTCAGCAGGTTCTTGGCGGCGTTCATCCGCTGCATGGTCTCCGGCAGCAACACGCCCATCACGCCCACCAGCAGGATGCCCTGGGCGGCGGCGAAGTAGCCGCCGTAGATGCCCACCAGGAACGTGGCGATGATCAGCATGACGAACCGGCCGCGGGTGAGCGTCTCGTGGTCACGGCCGGCCGCCTCGGCGCGCCGCCGGATGCTCGCCTGCAGCCGCGGCTGGACGACGACCAGCACCAACGCGATCACCAGCAGGACCGGCACCACCTTTTTGAAGGTGGACTCGGGCAGATGCAGCAGCAGCCAGGCCCCGACCAGCGCCCCCAGGAACGAGGCCGGGATCTGCCAGCGGAGCCGGGGCCCCTGACCCTGCAGCTCCCGCCGGTAACCGAAGGTGCCGGACGCGCTGCCGGGCACCAGGCCGACCGCGTTCGACATGGTGGCGACGACCGGCGGGAAGCCGAATGCGACCAGGGTCGGAAAGGTGATCAGGGTGCCCGACCCGACGACCGCGTTGATCGTTCCCGCACCGATCCCGGCGAGAAAGATGGCGACGATCTCGGCAGCGGTCACCCCGGAACCGTAGCCCCGGCCGACCATCGGGCGGCCCGGGACGGTCAGGCGAGCCGGCCCCCTGCGGAGGCGCTGCGGTGATCTATCGAACTCCCCGGTGCGACGCACAAGGTGGTTCCGCAACCCAGCCGAACCACCACCAACAGGCCCCAGACTCGCGAAACCGCGGAACACCAGACGGCGTGAAGCAGGCACATGCTCCGCGCTCCAGCCCTTGTCCGGTTTGCTGAACGTTGGATCAGCGCGGCTCGCCGAGGTGGCTCAGCAACGACGAAACTCGCCAAGCGTCCGGGTTCGCCCCGAGGGAACGGCCCCCGACGGAGGCGCTACCCGCCAAGGAACAGCGATCGCTCCCGCCAAGGGAAGGCGGCATATCAGCCGGGGCGGACCACCGCGGCGGTGCCGTAGGCGATCACCTCGGCCAGGTTCTCCGCGACGTCCGACGAGTCGAACCGGACGCCCAGGACCGCGTTGCCGCCCAACTGCTGCGCGTGCGCCGCCATCCGCTCCATCGCGGTCTGCCGGGCCGAATCGACCACTTCGGTGTACTGCGGCACCTCACCGGCCTTCAACGACCGGAATCCGCCGGTGAAACCCTTTGCGAAGCCGACACTCCGGACGACCAGGCCCCAGCAGATGCCGATGTTGCGGTCGACCGTGAACCCGGGCAGGTCGAACGTCGTCGAGCAGGGCAGATTGACCGGCGCGCTGCCTTCCATTGGTTCCCCCTTCTGATTGCGGACCGACCGCCGTGCGCGGCGGTCCTCGGCGAAGCCATCATCGACCAGGTCACTCTCGGCGGCAACGCGCGCACCCCGCGTGAGCTGCGTACCGTTTGTCTGTGTCCGGCTCGCGACCGACCCCGTCCCACCCGCTGGACGACCTCGTCGGGGACCTGATCGCCCGGGTCCACGCGCCGGTCGCGTTGCACCCGGGTCCCTGGCCGGTGCCGCACGGCCAGGCCGGCGTCGGCGACGACGCGCTGCGCGCCCTGCTGACCGACGACTGGGCCGGCACCCGGATGAGCGCCGCGAAGCTGCGCAAGCTGATCGAGACCCAGCTCGTCAGTCGTCACCGTGAGCTGGCCGCGGACCATCCCGACGCGCGCGACCTGGGGATCACCGCCGACGGCCAGGGCGTCGGCCGGCTGCTGCTGGACCTGGACGAGGACCGGTCCGGTGACGTGCGGGCCGTGATCCTGGTGGACATCGCGCTGCACCCCGACCGGCAACGGCGCGGCATCGGCAGCCAGCTGGTCCGGACGTTGCTGGCCACGGCGACCGATCACCGCCGGCCCGTGCACGCGACGGGCGTGTACGGATCGGCGTCGCTGGCCTGGCTGCTGCGCATCGGCATGGTCGACGTCGGCGGCGACGCGCTGTACCGCCAACTGGTCTGGTCCGGTTGACGGCCGAACCGCATCCGGATCGGGCAGGCGCGGAGGCGGAGGGATTCGAACCCCCGAGGCTTTGACACCTGGCCGCTTTCAAGGCGGCTTCCTTCGGCCACTCGGACACGCCTCCGCGCGGAGTCTACTGAACTAGCACGCGGACCATGATCTGATGAGACGCGGCGGAGTCCGGACGCCGTCAGTGCGACCGACGACCCAGCCGACCGGGGCTCGGCGACGAAGGCCACCACACCGGCACGCACCGCAGCCGGAACCACGAACCACGAACCACTGCCGCGAACCACGACCGGACAGGAGGGACCGGACGATGACGGTGAACGCCGGCCCGGGACGGCCCACCGTGGCCGTGATCGGCTCGGGCGTCGCCGGGCTCACCGCCGCCTACCTGCTGCAACGCCGCTACGACGTGCACCTGTTCGAGGCCGACGAACGGCTCGGCGGCCACGCCCACACGCACGATGTCGCGCTCACCCGCGGCCGGGTCGTCGGGTTGGACTCCGGTTTCCTGGTGCACAACGACCGCACCTACCCGACGCTGCTCCGGTTGTTCGCCGAGCTCGGCGTGACCACGCAGGACTCGGACATGTCGATGAGCGTGCACTGCGACGGCTGCGGCCTGGAGTACGCCGGGGCTCGCGGCCTGCCGGGCCTGTTCGCCCAGCCTCGCTCACTCGTCCGGCCGCGGTACCTTGCCATGCTCGCCCAGGTGACGCGCTTTCATCGACGGGCCCACGCGGTGCTGGCCGGCGACGACGACTCGTTGACACTGGCCGAGTTCCTGCGCCGCGGCCGGTTCACCGACTACTTCGCCCACCACTTCCTGCTGCCGCTGGTCGCCGCCGTCTGGTCCTGCGGGTTCGACGGTGCCCGCGGCTACCCGGCCCGCTACCTGTTCGCCTTCCTGGACAACCACGGCGCGCTCGCCGTCACCGGCTCCCCGCAGTGGCGGACCGTGGTCGGCGGGTCCAGGACCTACGTCGAGCGGGCGGCGAAGAACCTCACCGCCGTGCACACCGGCACTCCGGTCCGGTCGGTGCAGCGGCACGGCGACGGGATCACCGTTCGGGACGACGCGGACGGCGTCCACCTGGTCGACCACGCCGTGCTGGCCTGCCACCCTGACCAGGCGCTGGCGTTGCTCGCCCGGCCCACCGCGGACGAGACGCGGCTGCTCGGGGCGTTCGAGTACCTGTCCAGCACCGCCGTTCTGCACACCGACGGCTCGGTGCTGCCGCGGGCGACGCGGGCCCGTGCGTCCTGGAACTACCGGATGACGCACTGCCGGGCCGAGCCGGAGCGGGTGCGGATCAGCTACGACATCCGCCGCCTGCAACGAGTCGAAGACGAGCGCGACTACGTGGTCACCCTCAACGACGAGGACGCCGTCGACCCCCGATCGGTGCTGGACCGGATGACGTATGCGCATCCGCTCTACACCCGCGCAACGGTGGCCGCGCAACGCGAACTCGAGGTGATCAACACCGATCGGTTGGCATTCGCCGGGGCATGGCAGGGTTGGGGGTTCCACGAGGACGGCTGCCGCTCCGGCGTCCGGGCCGCCGCGGCCCTGGGAGCCACCTGGTGACCGTGTCCATCCCGACGTCCACCCCGACGTCCATCCCGACGTCCACCCCGACGTCCACGAACGGGTGGCCGCGCCGGACCGCCGGCCGGGTGGCGGACGCCGTGCGGCCGCGGATCTACCGGGCGACCACGATTCACCGGCGGACCGCCGCCGCGCCGGCCGGCCTGGACCGCCGGTTCTGCTATCGGACCGGCATGTGGCTGGTCGACCTCGACCACCCCGTGACGCTGCCCGGGTGGCTGCGCCGGCTGGTGCGGTTCGAGGCCCGCGACCATCTCGGCGACCCGTCCGCGTCGATCGCCGAGAACGTCCGCGCCGCGCTGGCCGAACAGCGGCTGACCGCCGACCGGATCCTGCTGCTGACCTGCCCGCGGACCCTCGGGCACGTGTTCAATCCGCTGTCGGTCTTCTACTGCCTGCGCACCGACGGCACCGACGGCACCGACGGCACCGACGAGAGCCTGGTCGCGGTGATCGCCGAGGTGCACAACACCTACCGCGGCCGCCATGTCTACCTGCTGCGACCCGACGACCGGGGAGCCGCCGACGTGGACAAGCAGTTCTACGTCTCCCCCTTCCTGCCGATGGGCGGCAGCTACACGATCCGCACCCCGATGCCGGGTGAGCGGTTGTCGGTGACGGTCACCCTGCACCAGAACGGAGCGACCCCGTTCGTGGCCACCCTCACCGGGTCGGGGCGACCGTTGACCACCGGCACCGCCGTGCGGGCGCTGATCCGGTGGCCGCTGCTCACCGTGCGGACCAGCGCGCTGATCCGCTGGCAGGGCATCCGGCTGTGGTTGCGCGGCGTGCCGATCCAGCCGAGGCCCGCCCGAGGCGACAACCGGACGGGCCGTCACGGACTGCGGGCAGGACTCCGGTCGGCGTCCGCCGCGCTGAGCAACTGGGTGTGCAGCAGGTCGCCGAGCCACCGCTCGAACCGCTCGGCCGGCCACCCCTGATCGATGACCAGTTCCTGATAAACACCGGGCGCGGCCAGCGCCCGGAACATCGCCTGCCCGTCGGCGACCGGAACGGCCAGCCGATCGGCCAGCGAGGCGATCATCGCATCCATCACCTGATTGCGGCCGGCTAACTTGGCCCGCAGCAACTCTCGCGTTTCGGGGCTCTCGTCCATGGCGCCCTCGAAGATCATCACGACGTCGAACCCGGCACCGTACAGGCGCTGCAACCAGCCGGCCGCACCGCGCAGCCGCCGCACCGGATCGGGCTCGGCCATCACCCGTTGCGCCCCTTCCCGGGCCTGCGCCTGCTCGAGCCAGCGCTCGCAGATGAACGAGAGGATGTCGCGCTTGGTGCCGAACGCCGCATAGACGGTCCGCACCGCCACGCCGGCCTCGGCGGCGATCGCGTCCACGCTCGTGGAGCCGTAGCCGTTCGCGGTGAACAACCGGCGTGCCGCCTCGGCGATCCGCACCCGGGTCGCGGCCGCCTGCTCTTGCCGGTAGGTCGAACGGGTCTTGACGGGCGAGGGCACACCGAGCACACTAGCAGTGCACCCGATGCAGCTTTACTGCAATGAACGCACCATCAGTGCAACATTCCGAGGAGATGCCATGACCATCACCCCTACCGTCGAGACCGACCCCGCCGTCGAGGTGCTCCACCGGATGTTCGTCGAGGGCTTCGCCACCGGTGACGACGCGATCGTCGACGAGCTCTGCTCGCCCGACCTGGTCGAGCATCAGTTCGGCCTCTCGGGCTCGGGGACGGCCGCCATCGAGTCGATCAAGGCCGCCATCCGCGACGTGCACCGCGCGCTGCCGGACGTCCGGTTCGAGATCGAGGACGCGGCCCGGTCCGGCGACCGGGTGTGGGTCCGGGTGCATGCCCGGGGCCGAGCCACCGGCCCGTTCTTCGGCCCACCCAGCGGTCGGCCGGTCGACTTCACCGTGTTCGACGTCGCGCGAGTGGTCGACGGGCGCATCGTCGAGCACTGGGGTGTCCCGGATCGGTTCGCCCTGCTGGCGCAGACCGGCGTGCTCGACCGGCTCGCTGCCCCCGCCGCCGCTGGGCGGTGACGTCGACGGGTCCGGCGCTGGATCCGACGCTCAGTCGCCGCGATGTCGTCCACCGGGGCGGTTCTCCGACGCGGCCAGGGCCGCCTCGACCACCCCACGGCCCTGCTGATCCGGCTCGGAGCTGTGCACGCTCCGGGCCGTGTGCGCACCCGCCGGCGGCGTCGCCCCGGCCGCGGCCGACGCCGGCTCGGTGGCCCTCGTCCGGCCGACCAGGGCCAACACCGCCGGAACCAGCAGCAACCTGACCGCGCCGGCATCCAGCAGCACACCGATCACCACCGCCGCCGCCACTCCGGCGATCACCGGGTTCGGCCCGACCAACGTCGCGACGAACACCGCGGCGACCATCGCCGCGCAACCCCACACCACCCGGGCGCGGGGCCGCTCCGACCGGCCGGCGGCCGGCCGGTCGGACCGGCCCACGACCGCCTGGTTCAGGACAGCCGCCTGGTTCAGGACGGCCGCCTGATTCAACGCCATGGCCAGCAGCATCGCCGCGGCCACGACGGGCACCATGGCGTCGAACCCGGGCGTCCAGCCCCAGCCACCCGGCCATCCGGTCAGCGCGCCGATCGCCCGGGTCAGCAGCAGCGCCGCACCGACCGAGAGCGCCGCGCCGAGGCCGGCGACCAGGGCGACCGGCCAGGGCCGCACGAGCAGCAGGAGCAGCACGGCCTCGACCACGGCCGCCACACCCAGGTAGCGAGGGATCGCCCCGGTCAGCGCGTCGGCGACGTCGACGGCCACCGCGGCCCGGCCGGTGACCTCGACGACGACGCCGTCCCGGCCGAGTTGCCGCTCCCGCAGCCGGTGCACCAGATCGCGGGTCCCGGGATCCGCGGGCCCGGTGGTCGGCAGCACGGTGACGACGCCCAGGGTTCCGTCGCCGGAGATCCGTCCGGACGCCGCCAGCGACACCCCGTCGACGGCTTGCGCCGCCCGGACGACGTCGGCCATCGCCCCCGCCATCGCGTCCGGCCGGTCCACCGCGACGGTCAGCAGCAGCGGGGCGGCCGCACCGGCACCGAAGGCGCTCGCCAGCAGCGATTCGGCGCGGTCCGGCGAGGGGTGCGGCTCCGGCGACGTCCGAACCAGCACCCACGCCGGCACCGTGAGCAGGGCGAGGGCGGCGGCGGCCGCGAGCGCCGCGCGAACCGGATGACCGGTGACCCGGCGCCCGCCGCCCGTGAACAGTCGTGGTTGCGCCGGTCGCCGGACCAGCGCGGCCAGGGCCGGTGCCAGGGTGAGCACGGCCAGGATCGCGATCCCGGCCACCACGGCAGCCGACAGACCCACCGTCGCCAGCCCGTCGATGCCGGTCGCCGCCAGCCCCGCCGTGGCCGCCACGACGAGCAGGCCGCCGCGCACCACCGCGTCCGCGCCGGCCGGACCGCGGCCGACCGCGACGACGGCCCCGGGACCACCGACCGCCAGGCCCACCAGGAAGGCCAGCCAGGTGCCCGATCCGGACGGCCCCGACGGGCCGGCGACCAGCAGCACCCCGGCGGTGCCGACCACCGACCCGGCGAGCGCAGTGCCGACGACCACGACCGCGTCGAGCACGGTGCCCAGGGCCAGCCAGGCGATCAACCCAGTCAGCACGACGCCGGCCGTCGATGCCACCACGGTCGCCGGACCGGGGGAGGATTCCGGCGCGGCCAGTGCCCCGCCGAGCTCGACCTGCAGCCCGGCCGCCCGTGCCGGGTCGGCCAGCGCGTCGACGGCGGACCGGGCGCGGCCGATCGGGTCGGCACCGTCGTCGGCGGCGACCGCGACCGGGACGACGGCGATCCGCCGATCCGCCGACACGGTGCCACCGGTCGCCGGGTCGACCACCGCGGATACCCCGGGCACCGCGGGGAGGCCCGCGACCAGTCCGTCGATCGCCCGGGTGAACCGGTCCGCGTCGATCGTCGTCGGCTCGGGCGCGACCAGCACGACCCATCCGGTCGGATCGCCGGCCCCGGGGATCCGCTCGTCGACCAGCGCCAACGCGGCGGCCGAGGCCGTGGCCGGCGCGACGGCCGAGGCCCGGTCCCCGATGGCGGCCACGGAGGCGGCGGCAGCACCGAGACCGCCGGCCAGCAGCACCCACGCCAGCAGCACCGACCATCGGTGCCGGGCCGCGGCCGCACCCAGCCGCGCGAGGACGGCGACCGACCGCCCCGTCACGTCGACCCGCCGACGCCGACGGCCGGCGCCGGTCTGCCCATCAGCACCGGATGAGGGTAGGACGAACCCGGGCATCCGGCTTCCGCGGTCTTACAGTGGGCACCTACCGGTCGACAGACGTCACCAGCAGCCCGGGGAGCGGCCGATGAAGTTCAACCCCAACGCGCGGTTGGACACGTCCCAGGTGCAGGATCGCCGCGGCGGCGGTGGGTCCGCCGGGGGTGGCGGGTTCGGTGGCTTCCCCGGCGGCCGTGGTGGGCTGGCCGTCGGCGGTGGCGGGCTCGGGCTGATCGTGGTGATCGCCGTCGTGGTGTTCGGCCTGATCGGCGGCGGCTCCGGGGACGGCGGGAGCAGCGGCCTGCTGCAGGGTGCGTCCGGCACCACCACGGTGGACAACGGCCGGCTGGCGGACGCCTGCCGGACCGGCGCCGACGCCGCGACGAACGACGACTGCACCGCCGTCGCCGTGATCAACTCCGTGCAGGCGTTCTGGGCGGACGAGTTCGCCGCCTCCGGCAGTACCTATCAGGAGGCGGACACCGTCTTCTTCAGCGGCTCGACGAGCACCGGCTGCGGGCAGGGCACCTCGGGGATGGGGCCGTTCTACTGCCCGCCGGATCAGCTCGTGTACATCGACTTGAGCTTCTGGGACGACCTGCGCACCACGTTCGGCGCGAACGACGCCCCGTTCACCCAGGCCTACGTGCTGGCCCACGAGTACGGGCACCACGTGCAGAACCTGCTCGGCACGAGCGACCGGGTCGGCACCGCCACGGGCGCGTCCTCCGGCTCGGTCCGGCTGGAACTGCAGGCGGACTGCTATGCCGGCGTCTGGGCCAACCACGCCAGCACCGTGCCCGGCGCCGACGGCCAGGTGCTGATCAGCGAGATCACCGACGCCGACCTGGCGAACGCGGTGCAGACCGCCCAGGCGATCGGCGACGACTACATCCAGAGCAACCTGGCCGGGCAGCGGGTCGACCCGTCGAAGTTCAGCCACGGCACGTCCGCGCAACGGCAGAAGTGGCTGCTCACCGGCTACCGGACCGGTGACCCGAGCGCCTGCGACACGTTCGGCACGAACGACTTGGGCTGATCGGGTCAGCCGGGCAGGGCGTTCTCCGGCTGCCCGTTCGCCGGCGGCGAGGAGCCGGGCCGCTGCCCGGACAGCACGATCGCGGCGCACACCAGCGCCGTGCCGGCGAGTTCGAAGACGGTCGGGACCTGCGCCAGCAGCACGGCGCCGATGATTGCCGCGGTGACCGGCAGCATGGCCAGCAGGATGGCGAACCGGGCCGCGCTGACCCGGCGCAGCACCACCTGCTCGAGCGCGTACGGGATGACGGAGCTGAGCACCGCCACGCCGACCACCGCCGCCGCCAGCGCCAGGTCGCCGATCACCGGCCGGACGGCGCCGAACGCCAGCGGCACCCACACGATCGCGCCGGCCGCCATGCCCACGGCCAGCGAGCTGATCCCGTCCCGCCGCACCGCGACCCGGCGACCCAACAGGATGTAGCCCGCCCAGGACACGGCGGAACCGAGGATGGCGGCCAGCCCGATCAGCGTGTCGCCGGTGAACCCGGCATCGAGTTGGACGCCGGCCAGCAGCAGCACCCCGGCGGCGGCCAGGGCGATGCCGGCCCGGTCCCGCCAGCCGTGCCCGGTGACGCCCGCGACGGCCACCGGACCGAGGAACTCGATCGCGACCGCGGTGCCCAGCGGCAGGTAGTCGATCGCGACGTAGAAGGACACGTTCATGGTGGCCAGCACGATCCCGAACGCGGCAGCGCCCAGCAGATCCGCCCTGGTCCAGCCCTGCCGCCAGGGCCGACGCCAGGCCAGCAGCACGACCGCCGACACCGCGATCCGCCACCAGGCCACCGACGCCGCGGGCAGCACCGCGAACAGCCCGACCGCAAGGGCCGCGCCGACGTACTGGGTCAGACCGGACGCCAGGAACAGCAGGGGAGCCGGGATCCGGCCCGGTCGGGGCCCGGACGCCGGCGGTCCCGCTGGGGTGTCCATGCCGGGGAGTCTGTCAGCCCGGCTCCCGCCACTGGTGGCGTCGAGGGCCCGACCGGATCCGAGTTCAGATCCCGAAGAACGACCGGCACGCGGGCAGGCCGCGGATCTGCACCATCCAGCCGGGCCGGACGAAGGATGCCCGGTCGACGGTCAGCCGCTGCTCGACCGCCCGTTCGCCCGGCCGCCGCTGCCGTACCGCCGTGCCGTCCGGCCGGTAGCCGAGCTTGCGGGACACCGCCAGCGACTGCGCGTTGTCGGTGAACGCACCGCTGTCCGCCCGATCGGCCCGCAGGTGGTCGAAGGCGAACTGGACAACGGCGGACCGCATCTCGGTGCCGATGCCCTGACCCTGGCGGGCGGCGGCCACCCAGGAGCCGGTGCGCACCGTGCGGGTGACGGCGAAGTCCCGGCCCATCAGGTCCTGCATGCCGACGACCTCGTCCCCGCACCGCACGACGAACGGCACCGACCAGTCGTCGGGCGTGCTGGCCGCCCGTGTCGACCAGTAGTAGCGCAGGGCGTTCGGGACCAGTTCCGCCGGCGGCGCGTCGGTCCACGGGATGGCGAACGGCATCCGGTCGGGGTCGTGGATGCCGGCGAGTATCAGCTCGAGCATCTCCGGCAGATCGGCGTCCTGCATCGGCGTCAGCACCAGCCGCGGGGTGGCCAGCCGCAGCCCGAAGATCGGCCAGTAGGCGTCCAGGGTCCGCGACCGTCGGCTCACGCCTGGCAGCGTGCCGTGCCCGCCCGCGGCGCACAACCGGAACGGGGCATCGTCCGGGTGTCGGTGCCGCTCGCTACCCTCAGGCGTATGAAGGCCATCGTCGTCGAGCACCCGGGCTCACCGGCCGACCTGGCCTGGCGCGAGGTGCCCGACCCCGCGCCGGCCGCCGGCGAGGTGCTGATCGACGTCGCGGCCAGTGCGGTCAATCGGGCGGATCTGCTGCAGGCCGCCGGCCACTACCCGCCGCCGCCCGGCGCCCCGGCCACGCTCGGCCTGGAGTGTTCCGGGGTGATCGCCGCGGTGGCGCCGGACGTATCGGGTTGGCGGGTGGGTGAGCCGGTGTGCGCGCTGCTGGCCGGCGGCGGCTACGCCGAGCGGGTCGCGGTGCCGGCCGGGCAGGTGCTGCCGGTGCCGGACGGCGTCGATCTGGTCGAGGCGGCCGGGCTGCCGGAGGTCGCCTGCACGGTGTGGTCCAACCTGGTGATGACCGCGCGGCTGGGCCCTGGTGACACCCTGCTGGTGCACGGCGGCGGCTCGGGCATCGGCACGATGGCCATCCAGGTGGCCAAGCAGCTGGGCGCCCGGGTCGCGGTCACCGCCTCCCGGCCGGCCGTGCTGCAGCGGTGCCGGGAACTCGGCGCCGACATCACGATCAACTACGCCGAGCAGGACTTCGTCCAAGAGCTCGCGGCGGCGACCGGCGGGCACGGTGCCGACGTCATCCTGGACGTCATCGGCGCCGCGTACCTCGCGCGCAACATCGCCGCTCTCGCCGACGGCGGCCGGCTGGTGATCATCGGAATGCAGGGCGGCACCAAGGCCGAGCTGGACATCGGCGCGCTGTTGCGCAAACGGGCCGGGGTCATCGGCACCACCCTGCGATCCAGGCCGGTCAGCGGGCCCGGATCGAAGTCGGAGATCGTCGAGCAGGTCCGGGCGCGGCTGTGGCCGCTGCTGGCGGCGGGCACCGTCCGGCCGGTGATCGACTCGGTGCTGGACATGTCCGATGCAGCCCGCGCGCACCGGCGGGTGACGGCCGGCGGACACGTCGGAAAGGTCCTGCTGCGCACACCGTCCGGCGGGAACTGAAGACGCGAGACCAGGTGAAGGAGACAACGAGACGTCATGAGTGAGGCACAGGGTCAGCGGGTCGTGGTGATCGGCCCGGACGGCCAGCCGGTCGGATACGCGAACGTGCCGGGTCCGGACGGCGGACCGGCGGTCGGCCCGGACGGCGCCGAGATCGCCGAGGACGGGCAGGCCACGATCGATCCGGGCGATGCGATCGGCGAGCCGGCCAAGGTGATGCGGATCGGCACCATGATCAAACAGCTGCTCGAGGAGGTGCGCGCGGCCCCGCTGGACGAGGCCAGCCGGGCCCGGCTGATGCAGGTGCACCAGAAGTCGATCAAGGAGCTGGAGAGCGGGCTCACCCCCGACCTGCGGGACGAGCTGGAGCGGCTGTCGCTGCCGTTCAGCGAGGACGGCGTGCCCTCCGAGGGTGAGCTGCGGATCGCGCAGGCGCAGCTGGTCGGCTGGTTGGAGGGCGTCTTCCACGGCCTGCAGGCCGCCCTGGTCGCCCAGCAGATGGCGGCCCGGGTGCAGCTGGAGCAGATGCGGCGCGGCCTGCCTCCCGGCCATTCCGCACCGGATTCGGCCGGCGCGCCCGGCGGTCAGGGGTCCGGTCACGGCCAGTACCTGTGATCGGTCCGTGATCGGGTGGCGACACCGACCGGGGTGACCAGGACGCGGCGGGTGCCGGCGCTGCTGGGCACCGGCCTGGTCCGGCTGCACGAGCTGGCCCTGATCGTGGTCGGCCTGGGATTCGTGTTCGTCTCCGACGACGACGAGCTGGTCTACCTGGGCATCTGGGATCTGCTGGCGGTCGTATACATCGGCATCGGGGCGGTGGTGCTGCGCCGCTCCCGGAAGAACCCGACCCCGGTCGGTCGCAGCGCCCGGACCACCCGGTTCCGGTTCAACTTCCTGTTCGCGATCGTCGCCAGCATGATCGGATTCGTGGTGGCGGTGGACATCGCCGTCTCGGAGAACCCCGAGGACTACACGATCCTGCTGAACCTGCTCGGCGTGATCGCGATGATCCTGTCCTGGATGCTGCTGCAGGCCGGCTACGCCCGCCGCTACGCGGGCATGTACGGCCGGCACGGCGGCCTGACCTTCCCGGACACCCCGGATCCTTCGGCGGTCGACTTCTTCTACTTCGCGGTCACCATCGGCACCGCGTTCTCGGTGTCGGACGCGCTGGTGACCACCGCACGCATGCGCTGGCACGTGCTGGTGCATTCGACGATCAGCTTCTTCTACAACGCCGCCGTGGTGGGCTTCGCGTTGAGCATGTTCGCCGGCCGCTGACCCGGCCGGGCCGGTGACCCGGTCGCGCGGGCGGACGGTCAGAGCGACCGTTCGCGCTCGGGCTCCGGCGCCGGCGCCGACACCCGCCCGGCCATCATCGGGGTGGCCTCGTCCCATCGGGACGCCCCGGCCTCGTCCGCCCGCCGCCGGGCGATCCCGGACAGCGTCTCGAGCACCACCCGGTTGCCGAGCATCGCGGTGATGTCCGCGTGGTCGTACGGCGGGGCGACCTCCACGACCTCGAAGCCGACCAGCGGCACCTCCCGGCCGATCCGCCGCACCGCGTCGAGGAGCTCGCGGGCGGACAGGCCACCCGGTTCGGGCGTGCCGGTGCCCGGAGCCGCGGCCGGGTCGCACACGTCGATGTCCACCGACAGGTACACCCCGTCCGTGTCGTCCACGGCGATGGCCATCGCCTCGGTCAGCGCGTCGTCCAGGCCGCGCCTGGACAGTTCGGCCATCTCGTAGCAGCGCATGCCCTGCTCGGCCATCCACTGCAGCTCGGGCGGCTCCGGCCAGTAGCCGCGGAGGCCGATCTGCAGGAACCGGTCCCCCCGCACCGCGCCGGACTCGATCACCCGGCGCATCGGCAGGCCGTGCCCGTACAGCGACCCGAACTGGATGTTGCCGGTGTCCGCGTGCGCGTCGAAATGGATCACCGAGATCCGGCCGTACCCGAAATGCTCGGCCAGCGCGGTGATGTCGGGTTGCGCGATGGTGTGGTCACCGCCCAGCACGACCGGGATCTTGCCGGCCCGCACAACGGTCAGCACGGCCTGCTGCAGGGCGGCCAGGGATCTTTCGGTCTCCGTCGGCGCCATCTCCACGTCTCCGGCGTCCACGACGCCCAGGTCCAGCAGCGGGTCCACCCGCAGGGACAGGTGCGGCCGGGAGCCGGTGTGCTCGGAGTAGTCGCAGCTGCGCAGGGCCATCGGGCCCATCCGTGCGCCGGACCGGTAGGAGGTGCCGGAGTCGTAGGGTGCGCCGACGATCACCGCCGCGGCGTCGGCGTAGCTGGACGGATCGGCCAGGTCACAGCGCGGCACCCCGGTGAACGTGATGTCCGGTCCATACATCGAGCCGTACCTGGCCATGGCGACCATTCTCCTCTCGGCGAGTCTGCGCCTGGTCGGTCGCGCCGACCGGGCGGGCTGGGAGGATCGGTCGGTGACCGTTCCCCCGCCGGGTGCTCCGGCCACCGTCGCCAAGTCGAAGTACCTGGCGTTGACCGCGATGATGTTCGCCGTCGCGATGACGTTCATCGACCAGACGATCGTGGCGATCGCCGCGCCCAACGTACAGAGTGAGTTGTCCCTGTCCGCCGGCGGTGTCACCTGGATGATCAACGCCTACATCCTGGCGTTGGCCGCCGGTTTCGCCCTCGGCGGGCGGATCGCCGACGTCCTGGGATCCGGCCGGGTGGTGCTGATCGGCATCGTCGGCTTCGCGGTGTCCTCCGCGCTGTGCGGGGCCACCCCGGCGACCTCCTTCGCCGAATCCTGGATGATCGTCTTCCGGGTCACCCAGGGGCTGTCCGCCGCGCTGATGATCCCTGCCGCCCTGGCGGTCGTGGTGGCCGCCTTCCCGGTCGGCGAGCGCGGCAAGGCGCTGGCCATCTTCTTCGGGGTGAGCGGCGGACTCACCGCGATCGGCCCGATCGCCGGTGGCTACCTGACCCAGTGGACCTGGCGGGCCATCTTCTGGATCAACCTGCCGATCGCGGTCATCGCCGTGGTGCTGACCATCGTCGCCGGCATTCATTCGCGGCCCCGGAAGGAACCGATCGACTGGCCCGGCGCGGCCCTCGTCGCGCTCGGCATGGCGTTGTCGGTGCTCGGCTTCGAGCAGGCCCGCAGCTGGGGCTGGGACAGCCCCTGGACGTGGTCGTGCATCGTCGGCGGGTTGGCCGTGCTCATCGTCTTCGTCCTCGTCGAGATCCGCACCGAGCATCCGCTGATCAAGGTGCGGATCTTCCGCGGCCGCGCCTTCACGGTGGACAACGGCGTGCTGTTCTTCTGCATGGTCGCCTTCATCCCGGTGTTCTTCTTCGCGTCGGTGTACTCGCAGGTCGCGCTGGGGTATGACGCCGACAACGCCGGCCTGTATCTGCTGGTGGTGTTCGCCGGCTTCGCCCCCGCCGCCCAGGTCGGCGGCCGCATCCTGGACACCCGTGGGGCCAAGCCCGCGCTGCTGGCCGGCGGCGCGCTGGGCACCGCCGGCTTCCTGCTGTGGGCGTTGCGCGTCAACGACCTGAGCTTGGGCGATCAGTGGTGGTGCATCGTGCTGGCCGGGGCCGGGATGGGTCTGCTGGTCGGTCCGGCCAGCACCGACGCCACGAACCGCGCCATCGACGCCTCCTACGGCGAGGTCACCGGCGTCACCCAGACGGTGCGGAACTACGGGTCGGCGCTGGGCCTGGCCGTGCTGGGCACCCTGCTGGGCAACGTGTTCACCAACCGGTTCACCGACTCGCTCGTCGCCGCGGGCGTGCCCGCCGACCGAGCCGCCGGCATCGCCGCCCAGGCGGCCGACAGCACCGGCGGCTCCGGCGGATCGGACCTGGCCGCAGGTGCGCCTCCGGCGATGGTTGCGCAGATCACCGAGGCGGTGCCGGCCGACTTCGCGGCCGCCACCCAGGCGGTCCTGTACGGAATGGCCGCCGCGCTGGCGATCTCGTTCGTCATCGCCCTGCTGCACCCGGGCGACCGGGTGGTGGACGCCGCGGGCAGCACCGATGGTCGCGCCGCGAAGCCGGCGAGCCGACCCGGAAAGGCGCAGACGTGAGCGAGCGGAATGTGCTCGGCGGCGAGCTGGAACCGTGCGGCGTCGACCCGGTCACCGGCTTCTACCGGGACGGCCGGTGCGCCACCGGCCCGGAGGACGTGGGCCGGCACGTGGTGTGCGCGGTGGTGACCGCCGAGTTCCTGGACCACCAGCAGGCGGTCGGCAACGACCTGCGCACCCCGCGGCCGGAGTACCTGTTTCCCGGCCTGACTCCGGGCGACCGCTGGTGCGTGGTGGCGGCCCGCTGGCAGCAGGCGTTGGCGGCCGGGGTGGCCGCGCCGGTGGTGCTCGCCGCCACTCACGAGCGCGCGCTGGACGTCGTCGAGCTGGCGGACCTGCGCCGGTATGCGGTCGACGTGCCGCCGGATCTCAGCTCGCTCGACTGAGTCTTGAGCAGGCCGTCGTTCAGAACCAGCGTTCGAGGATCTGCGCGACCGCGTCCTCGTGGTGGTGCGCGCCCACCTCGCTGACGATGGCGGTGACGTCGGGGTGGGCGTTGCCCATGGCCACGCTGAATCCGGCCCAGTGCAGCATCTCCAGGTCGTTGGGCATGTCCCCGAACGCGATGACGTCACCGCGGTCGATGCCCCAGCGGGCGGCGAGTTCGGCGAGCGCGGTGCCCTTGTTCACGCCGGCGGCGGCGACCTCGATCAACCCGTCGTCGGTGGAGTAGGTGATGTGCACGTCCTGCGCGCCGACCGATCGGGCGGCCAGCGCCAGCGACCGGGAATCGCCCCGGCCCCGTACCAGCAGCTTGGCCGCGGGCTCGGCCAGCAGGGTGGCCCGGTCGGCGCGCTGGGAGTAGCCGAATGCCCAGGGATGGTCGTAGTCGTGCTCGGCGACGCACGCCTGCAGGGTGACGCCGAGCCGCTCCACCGCCAGGGCGAACGTGTCGGTCTCGCGTTCCAACCCGGTCACGAAGCTCTGCATGGTCAGCGAGGTCAGCGGGGCCGACGCGATGATCTCGCCGGCCGCGACGTCGTAGACCACCGCCCCGTTCATGCAGACCGCGATACCGGTGAAGCCCGCCTCGATCACCGGACCCAGCCACCAGATCGGCCGTCCGGTGGCGACCACCACCCGGGCGCCCGCGGCGGCCGCACGGCTGAGCGCGTCCATGTTGCGCTCGCTGATCTTCAAACCGGATTCGTCGAGCAGGGTGCCGTCGAGATCGGTGACCACCATCGCGGGCGCGTCTCCCGGACGATGGGCCGGCGGGGCCGGGACGGGGGCTTCTCGAGCAGTCACCCGGTCATTCTGCCCCGGGCCGGATCCTGGGCCGACCGGACGACGCGCACCATGAGCCGATGGACCGTCCGGGCAGACCAGCGCGGCTCGGGCGCTGCGAGCGGCGATCGGCGCCAGGGGCGGGCAGCGGCGGGCCGCCCGGTATCTGGATGGGCAGCTGCGCCGCTGGCCGGGCTGACGTCACGCCGGCCGTGGCCGGACGAGCGTCGACCATTCCCGCCACACGGCGTCCAGCCCGGTTCGATCCGTGTCGCCGGCCAGCACCCGGGCCAGCGTGCCCGGGCCGGCCAGCTCGTACCGGACACCGGGCGGCACCGGCGGTGTCGATGTCGATGTCGATGTCGATGTCGAGGGCGCGCGGACACCGGCGAGCAGGACGGTGTCGAGCACCCGGCAGGTGCCCAGCACACCGGGCATCCGCCGGTCCGCGGGGCCGGCCAGGTCCAGGTCCTCGACCAGCAGGTCCTGCCCGTCCAGCAGCACCCGGGTGCTGCCGCGCAGCGCGCCGCCACCCTCCCCGGTCCGGCCGAAGACCAGGGTCTCCCGCAGGCAGGCGGTCCCGCCGGGGGCCAGCCGCAGAACGGTCGAGCGGCTCACGTCGGCTCCGTCGGCGATGACGAACGGTTCACCGCTCCAGGTCAGGCGCGCGTTCTCGGCCACCTCGGCACGCACCCGCCAGCTCGATCCGACACCCCGCGCGTCGTAGGCGACGGTGCCGGCGGTCTCCACGATGTCCAACCAGCCGCCCGGCGCGACCCGGACGTCGAACTCGACCTCGTCCCCGCCGAGCAGCACAGCGGTGGTGGCCACCAGCGCGACCCGGGCACCCGTCTCGTCGACCCGCTGCACCCGGGCGGCGACCGGGCCGGGGGTGTGCTGGACCCGTGCCCGGCCGGGCGCCGGGTCGACGGCGATGAGGGTCACCCGTGACGGTGTCCGGGCTCGGCGTCGCCGTGGGCGTGCCAGACGTCGTCGCCGGCGTGGAAGTGCGGCGCCATCGGGCCCGGGTCGACGGCGACGTGGGTGCCCGACCGGAACGTGCCGAGCATGGCCCTGACCCAGCCGGTCAACCGATCGATCGATGCCCGGTCCAGCCGAGACAGCCCGATCACCGGACGTCCGCCGCGGGCGGCCTGACCGTCGGCGATCATCAGCGGCACGTCGACGCCCACGTAGGGGCCGAGGTCGGTCTTGTTGATCACCAGCAGGTCGGCTCGACCGATGCCGGGGCCGCCCTTGCGGGCCACGTCCCCACCGCCGGCCACGTCGAGCACGAAGATCTGCGCGTCGACCAGCGCCGGCGAGAAGGTCGCGGTCAGGTTGTCCCCGCCGGACTCGACCAGCACGACGTCCAGCGGGGCGAAGTCGGCCTCCAGATCCTCGACGGCCAGCAGGTTCGCGGTGACGTCGTCCCGTATCGCGGTGTGCGGGCAGGCGCCGGTCTCCACGGCGCGGATCCGTTCGGGGTCGAGCACGCCGGCCGAGCGCAGGAAGCGGGCGTCCTCGTCGGTGTAGATGTCGTTGGTGATCACGCCCAGTTGCAGGTCGCCGGCCAGCTCGCGGCAGATCATGGCGATGATGGACGACTTGCCGGTGCCGACCGGGCCGGCGACGCCCAGGCGCAGCGTCGTCCGGCCGGCCGATTCCCGGACGGTCGAGATGTCAGGCACGGAACAACCTCTGGCTCGTTGCGGCATGGAACTGCGCCCACTGCTCGATCAGTGGGGCGGCAACGGCCGGGATCGCACCGATCGTGGTCAGCGGCGACACCGAGGCCACCATACGCTCGATGTCCGATTGCGCCTGCAGCACCCAACCGGTGGTGACCAGCGGGTCGAGCGGATCGAGCTTGAGCATGGCGGCGGCCACCGTCTGCGCGTCGTCGTAGCCGATCAGCCGCGCCAGCTGCGCCGGAGCCAGGCCGGCCAGCGCGCCGGCCACGCCGATCGCCACCGCCCGGGCGGGCTGCGGCACCGACCGCAGGACCCTGGCCGCAGGGGCATCCGGCCACAGGCCCGCCACCAGCCTGGTGTATCCGCGCCCGAGGACGGTGGCGTTCTCCCGGAGGGCGGGGCTGAGCGTGCGCGCCCGCCAAGCGGCGTCGACCCGCCCGAGCCCGTCGGACAGCTCTGCCGCGGTGGCGGCCTGACGCACCAGGTGCCGGGTCACCACCGCCGCGCCGGCCTCGACCGCGACCACCGTGCGCATCCTGGTCCGGATGTAGTCGGGTATCTGATCGCGTGAGACACCCTGGCGCATGGCCTGTTCCAACCCGGCCGACTGGGTGTGCGCGCCGGTGGGCAACCGCGCGTCGGCCAGCAGCATGAGCAGGATCTCGGTGCCGCCGGCGTCAGCCACCGGCTGAGCGTCGGTGCCGCCTGGCCATGTCCATCTGTGCGCTCCTCCTCGGCGATCAGAACAGCGAATACAACTGTGCCAGGGGCAGTCGCTGCGCCGGCGCGGGGACGACCACCTCGCCGTCGATGGCGATCTCGAAGGTGTCCGGCTTGATGTCGATCGCCGGCAGGGTGTCGTTGTTGATCATCTGTGCCTTGCCCACCTCGCGGGTCGGCCGCACCGCCGACAACCGCCGACGCAGGCCCAGCCGGGACCCGAGCCCGTCCTCGATCGCGAAGGGCGAGACGAACGTCAGCGACAGCTGCGGCCCGATCGCGTCGGTCAGTGCCGGCCGCATGATGACCGGCTGCGGGGTCGGGATGGACGCATTGGGGTCGCCCAACGCCCCCCAGACCAGGCCGCCGCCCTTGAGCACCACCGAGGGCCGGATGCCGAAGAACTTCGGCTCCCACAGCACCAGGTCGGCCAGCTTGCCCGGCTCCACCGACCCGACCTCGTGGTCGATGCCGTGCGTGATGGCCGGGTTGATCGTGTACTTGGCGATGTACCGGCGGGCCCGGAAATTATCGGCCGGAAGCCCGCCGGCTCCAATGATCGATCCGCCGCGTCGGTTTTTCATCACGTGCGCGACCTGCCAGGTGCGGCAGATCACCTCGCCGATCCGGCCCATCGCCTGCGCGTCGGAGGAGGTCAGCGACACCGCGCCCATGTCGTGCAGGATGTCCTCGGCGGCGATCGTGGTGGCCCGGATCCGGGATTCGGCGAAGGCCAGGTCCTCCGGCACGGCCGGATTGAGGTGATGGCACACCATCAGCATGTCCAGGTGCTCGGCGACTGTGTTCACCGTGTGCGGCAGCGTCGGGTTGGTGGAGCCGGGAATCACGTTCGGCAGCCCGGCCAGCGTCAGGATGTCGGGGGCGTGGCCCCCGCCGGCGCCCTCCACGTGGAAGGCGCTGATCGACCGCCCGCCGATCGCCGCGATGGTGGACGCCACGTAGCCGCCCTCGTTGAGGGAGTCGGAGTGCAGCGCGACCTGCAGCCCCCACTCGTCCGCGGCCCGCAGCGCCGCGTCGATCGCCGCCGGGGTGGAGCCCCAGTCCTCGTGCACCTTGTAGCCGCCGGCGCCGGCCAGTGCCTGCTCCTTCAGCCCCTCCATGGACACCGTGTTGCCCTTGGCCAGGAGCAGCAGATTGATCGGGTACGGGTCGATGGACCGGTGGATGGTCTCCAGGTGCCAGGCGCCCGGGGTCACCGTGGTCGCCTTCGTGCCCTCCGACGGTCCGGTGCCGCCGCCGGCCAGCGTGGTCAGACCGGTGGCCAGTGCCTCGACGATCTGCGACGGGGAGATCAGGTGCACGTGGGTGTCGATGCCGCCCGCGGTGAGGATCTTGCCCTCGCCGGAAATGACGTCCGTGGACGGCCCGATCTGCAGGTCCGGGTGCACACCGTCGGCGATGTCCGGGTTGCCGGCCCGGCCCAGGGCGACGATCCGCCCGTCCCGGATGCCCACGTCCGCGCGGACGACGCCCCAGTGGTCGAGCACGATCGCGTTGGTGATGACGGTGTCCGGCGCCCCCTGGGCGCGGGTGGTGCTGCCCTGGGCCATCGACTCACGGATCGACTTGCCGCCGCCGAACACGGCCTCCTCGCCGCCCGCGGTGTAGTCCCGCTCGATCTCGATCCACAGGTCGGTGTCGCCGAGCCGGACCTGGTCGCCGACGGTCGGGCCGTAGAGCGCGGCGTAGTCCGCCCGGGAGATCTGCACCATGTTCTACGACTCCTGTTCAGTGCTGGTCAGACTCGGACTTGATCCGGATGCCCGGCACCCGCCGCCGCCCCCGCAGCGCGACCGCCGGAACCACCCGGGACGCACCGGGTTCGAACCGGCGGGAGGTGCCGGACGGGATGTCTAGCCGGAACCCGTCGGCGGCGGCGCGGTCGAACTCCAAGGCGGCGTTCACGTCCGGCAGGTGCACGTGCGAGCCGATCTGCACCGGCCGATCCCCGGTGTTCACGATCAGCAACTCGATCCGCTCGTCGGCCGACCGGTCCGCGTTCAACTCGATCGAGCCCGGCGCGGTCCGGATCGCCCCGGGTCCGCTGGTCGTACCTCCGGCCATTGACAGACCCCTTCCTCAGGCGATCGGTTGATGAATGGTGACCAGCTTGCGGCCGTCCGGGAAGGTCGCCTCCACCTGCACGTCCGGCAACATCTCGGCGACCCCGTCCATCACCTGCTCGCGGCCCAGCACCGAACGGCCCTGCACCATCAGCTCCTCCACGGAGAGACCGTCCCTGGCCCGTTCGATGATCCAGGTGGTCAGCAGCGCCACGGTTTCCGGATAGTTGAGCTTGACGCCGCGAGCGAGTCGGTCCCGGGCGACCATGCCGGCGACCGCGAGGAGGAGCTTCTCCGTGTCGGCGGGAGTCAGGTGCACCGATGCCTCCTTCGTGGCAACACGGGTGGTCGAGCCGGGCGAATCATGTCACGGCGTCGATCGCCGGCGTGGACGGCGCGAGCCGGCCGCCGGTCGACGGACCGGCATGATCGTTGGGGGATCGTCCTGCGGCGACGTTTCCGGCGGAAACGGCTGCGGTAAACGAACGGTTAACCGGCGCCGGGCCGGCGCTCCCGGCGGCGTACGCCGGTCAGCTGAGGTCGGCGGCGAGCGCGGCACCGGCCTCGGTGAGCAGCGGAACCGCTCGCTGCACGGTTTCCGGGGTCATCCGGCCGACCGGCCCGGACACCGAGAGCGCCAGCCTGGCGCGCACTCCGGGGACGGCGACCGCTACGCAGCGCACACCGAGTTCCTGCTCCCCGTCGTCCATCGCGTAGCCGTGCTCGGCCGACCACCGCAGTTGCTCGGCGAACGATTCCGGATCGGTGATGGTGTGCACGGTGTGCCGGGGCATCCCGGTGCGCCGCAACAGCTCCCGCGCGTCGCTCGGCGCCATGGTAGACATGATCGCCTTGCCGACCGCGGTGCAGTGCGGCAGCACTCGCCGCCCCACCTCGGTGAACATCCGCATGGAGTGACGGGACGGCACCTGGGCGATGTAGACGATCTCGTCGCCGTCCAGCGACGCCAGGTTCGCGGTCTCGCCGAGCTCGTCGACCAACCGGGTCAGGTGCGGCCGGGCCACGTTGCTGAGCATGTTGCCCGCCCCCTCGGCCAGCAGCAGGATCCGCGGGCCGAGAGCGTATTGACGCGACGGCTCCTGGCGCATGTAGCCCAGGTCGACCAGGGTCCGGACGAGGCGGTGGATGGTCGGCAGCGGCAGGCCCGACTCCGCGGCCAGCGCGGACAGACCCATCACCCCGCCGCCGGCGGCCAGCGTCTCCAGGATGGTGAAGGCCCGCCCGATCGACTGCACGCCACCGGCGCTGCGCTGCTTGGCGCCCGTGCTCGGCTCGGCCGGAGGATCGATGTTTCCCAGGGCCACCATGGCTTCTCCTCCACCGCTGGTCCGACCGTGCAGCCACCCGCCATCCGGACGAAACTTCCGAGATCCGGAAGTCTACAGTCACGATGTGGGCAAACGCGCGCGCTGCGCGCGAAAGTGATCGAGCCTACGTTGACTCCGGCGGCATCCCGGCTAATATCCACTATACAGAATCTGACTTCCACCAAACAGAAGACCTAGCGGTCCGCGCGAAGACCGCCACGACGCAGAAGACGGAGGCCAACGATGGCCAGCACCAGTCCGGGCTACTCGATCACGGTGCGGGTGCAGGCCCCGCCGACCGTGGGCGCGACCGCCGACCTCGCCGCGGCGGTGCTGCGCGCCGGCGGTGCGTTGACGGCGCTGGACGTGGTCGAGTCCAAGCCGGACGGCATCGTCGTCGACGTCACCTGCAACGCCTCCGACGCCGACCACGCCGACCAGATCAGTGACGCGATCGCCGGGCTGGCCGGCGTGACCGTGCGCAAGGTCAGCGACCGGACCTTCTTGCTGCACCTGGGCGGCAAGATCGAGATCCACCCGAAGGTCCCGCTCAAGCACCGCGACGACCTGTCCCGCGCCTACACCCCCGGTGTCGCCCGGGTCTGCCTGGCCATCGCCAAGAACCCGGCCGACGCCCGGCGGCTGACCATCAAGCGGAACACCGTCGCCGTCGTCACCGACGGCACCGCGGTGCTCGGCCTCGGCGACATCGGGCCGGCCGCGGCCATGCCGGTGATGGAAGGAAAGGCCGCGCTGTTCAAGCACTTCGGCGGGGTGGACGCCTGGCCGGTGGTGCTGGACACCAAGGACGTCGACCAGATCGTGGAGATCGTCCGGTGCATCGCGCCCGGCTACGGCGGCATCAACCTGGAGGACATCTCCGCGCCGCGGTGCTTCGAGATCGAACGCCGGCTGCGCGACCTGCTGGACATCCCGGTGTTCCACGACGACCAGCACGGCACCGCGATCGTCGTGCTGGCCGCGCTGACCAACGCGCTGCGGGTGGTCGGCCGCAAGCCCGAGGACGTCAAGGTCGTGGTCAGCGGTGTGGGCGCGGCCGGGCACGCGATCATCCGGCTGCTGGCCGCGCAGGGCTTCACCGACATCATCGGATGCGATCGGCACGGCGCCGTCGACCCGGCCAAGCCCGGGCTGGACGAGTTCCGGCGGTGGATCGCCGACAACACCAACCCGCGCGGCCGCCGTGGCTCGCTGGCGCAGATGATCGAGGGCGCGGACGTCTTCATCGGCGTGTCCGCCCCGAACCTGCTCAGCGGCGAGGACATCGCGCGGATGAACGAGGGCGCCATCGTGTTCGCGCTGGCCAACCCGGACCCCGAGGTCGACCCGTTCGCCGCCGCGCAGCACGCGACGATCGTGGCCACCGGACGGTCCGACTATCCGAACCAGATCAACAACGTGCTGGCCTTCCCCGGCTTCTTCCGGGGAATGCTCGACGCGGGCACGCACGAGATCACCGAGCAGACGATGATCGCGGCGGCCACCGCGATCGCCGACTGCGTGGCGCCGCAGGAGCTCAACGCGAACTACATCGTGCCGTCGGTGTTCGACGCGGACGTCGCCCCGGCCGTCGCCGACGCGGTGCGCAAGGCGGCCGTCGGTCGCTGACCCGCGACACCGCGACACCCCGCCACCGGCCGTCGACAGCGCCGTCGCCGGCCGGTGCGCATGGCGCGGTCCGGCCGGGCGGCGCCTTACGCTCCTTGCGTGCGGGTCATCGCGGAGTTCACCACCGAACCGTTCCGAGGCGAGGGCGAACCGCCCGCCCACGCCCGACGTTCGTGGGAGGTCGTCCAGGCCCGCGGGTTGTCGGGCGAGTTCGGCCCGCTGGGCACCGAGGTCCGCGGCGAGCGCGACGAGGTGCTGGACGCCCTGCGCGCGGTGATGGCCGTCGCCCTGGACGCCGGCGCCTCCAGGATCACGCTGCAACTGCACGTGGAAACCTGACGGGCGCCACCATGAACGACGCCGACGACGCCGTGGACGAGGCCACAACGGACAAGGCCGCAACGGACGACGCCGACGAGGTCCTGGCGGCGATCCGCCCGCTGGTGCGGCGGATCGGGGCGGTGTTCGTGCCGCCCAGCGACCTCACCGACGCCGACGTCGCGGTGGTCTGGCACGGCGCGGTCCTGGCCGGAGTCCGGTTGACCGGCGACGACTCCGAGCCGGGTCCGGTGATCGACGAAGGCGGCCTGACCGGCGTGCTGGCCGACGTCCGGCGCGGCTTCGACGTTCCGCTGGCCGACCTGTCCCGGCCCGAGAAGCAGCGGGCGGTTCGGATGCTCGAGGAGGCCGGTGCCTTCTCCTACCGCAAGTCCGTCGAGACCGTCGCCGCCGCACTGGGCGTCAGCCGGTTCACGGTCTACAACTACCTCAATCGGGACCGCGGCTGAGCCGGGCCCGCGCCTCGTCGAGCCGCGGGCATCGCGCAGCGAAATTGTCTCAACAGATTGTTGACGTGGTCTGGGTCACCCAGTATATTTCGAACTGCGGAAGAACACTTCCGGATCCAGTTTGGGGCCGCCGCCTCGCCCAGCTCAACGGAGAGCAGGTTCGACATGACGATGCCAGGTGCACACCTTCCGTCGCTTCACCCGTCGCCCGCCGCCGGATCGCGGTTCGTCAGCCGATGACCCTCCGCGTCGGTTGACCGCCATCGCCGTCAGCCGACCGCCATTTCTTTACCGGGCCGAACGCTGCCCGCCACACGACCACAATCCACGCTCCCGAGCATGACCCTGCATGCTCTCGCCGAACGAAGGGGCTCAGATGACCTCTGCAACAAGGTCCGGCAAACCGGCCCGCACGACGTCCGTCAAACACCCGGTCGACCAGGTCCTGCCGATCCCCAAGCTGGCGGTCTACGGCATCCAGCACGTGCTGGCGTTCTACGCCGGTGCCGTCGTGGTGCCGATCCTGCTGGCCGGCGCCATCGGGTTGACCCAGCAGGAACTGATCCACCTGATCAACGCCGACCTGTTCACCTGCGGCATCGCCTCGATCATCCAGTCCGTCGGGTTCTGGAAGATCGGCGTGCGACTGCCGCTGCTGCAGGGCGTCACCTTCACCGCGGTCTCGCCGATGATCGCCATCGCGATGGCGGCCGGCGGCGGCACCGAGGGCCTGCTCTACATCTACGGCTCCGTGCTGATCGCCGGGCTCTTCACCTTCTTCATCGCCCCGTACTTCGCCAGGCTCATCCGGTTCTTCCCGCCGGTGGTGACCGGTTCGGTGATCACCATCATCGGCATCGCGCTGCTGCCGGTGGCCGCCCAGGACGCCGTCGGCGGGCCGCTGCCACCGTTCGGAAACGGAGACCCGACCAGTACGAAGAACCTGCTGTACGCGATGGGCACACTGCTGCTGATCGTGGTGATCCAGCGGGTGTTCAAGGGCTTCATGGCCACCGTCGCCGTGCTGGCCGGCCTGGTCATCGGCACGACGGTCGCCGTCATCCTGGGCGATGCCACCCTCTCCGGGATGTCGGACTCCGCCTGGTTCGGCGTGACCACCCCGTTCTACTTCGGCATCCCGAAGTTCTCCATCGCCGCGATCGTTTCGATGATCGTCGTCATGCTGATCACCGCCGTGGAGACCACCGGTGACGTGTTCGCCACCGGTGAGATCGTGGAGAAGCGGGTCGGCGCCGAGGACGTCTCCCGGGCCCTGCGCGCGGACGGCCTGGCCACCTTCATCGGCGGCGTGCTGAACTCCTTCCCCTACACCTGCTTCGCCGAGAACGTCGGCCTGGTCCGGCTGACCCGGATCAAGAGCCGCTACGTGGTCGCCGCGGCCGGCGTGTTCATGATCCTGCTCGGCCTGATCCCCAAGGCCGGCGCGTTGGTCGCCAGCATCCCGTCGCCCGTGCTGGGCGGCGCCGCGATCGCCATGTTCGCCACCGTCGCCGTGGTCGGCATCCAGACCCTGTCCCGCGTCGACTTCCACGACCACCGCAACGTGGTGATCGTCGGCACCAGCATCGGCCTGGCCATGTACGTCACCGTGCAGCCGGACGTGGCCAAGGCGGTGCCCGAGTGGGCGCAGATCATCTTCGGCAGCGGCATCACGCTGGGCAGCCTGACCGCGATCATCCTGAACCTGGTCTTCCACCACCTGGACCGCGGCTACGGTCCGGCCGTCGCCGGCACCCCCGGCTCCGGCGTCATCAGGCTGGAACAGGTCAACCAGATGTCCCGGGAGCAGTTCGTCGACACCTTCGGCAGGCTCTTCCAGGGCCCGTCCTGGGTCGCCGAGCGCGCCTACGACCGGCGTCCGTTCGCCGACACCCCGGCCCTGCGGGCCGCGTTCCAGGACGCGCTGTTCACGGCCGACCGCGGCGAGCAGCGGGATCTGCTGGCCTTCTACCCGGATCTGGGCAGCGACGCGGGACCCGAGATGTCCGAGGAGTCGAAGAAGGACCGGGCCGCCGCCGGCCTGACCCTGCTCAACGACGAGGACCACGAGCAGTTCTCGCACCTGACGACGGCCTACCGGGAACGGTTCGGCATCCCGCTGATCATGTCCGTGCGTGACGTGGACAAGCGCGACCAGATCCTGAAGTCCGGCTGGGAGCGGCTGCAGAACTCGCCGACCCAGGAGCAGGCCACCGCCGTCATCGAGGTCGCCAAGATCGCCAACCACCGGTTCGACGACCTGGTCGCCGACGCCAGCCCGCTGGTGCTGCCCCGGGCCACCTTCCTGGAGGAGGTCGATCAGCTGACCACCCCCGCCACCGCGCGCCAGATCCCGGCCGACGACGAGTTCGCCGCCGGCACCAGGCGGTTCAACGAGCTGCCCGACGGTCAGGCCCGGGCCGCCCTGGAAACCTGCCTGGACGTGCCTCGCTGGGTGGACGCGGTGATGGCCAAGCGCCCGTACCCGTCGGCGCAGCACGTGCTGCACGAGGGCAGGGTCGCGGCCGCCGACTTCACCGACGACGAGCTGCGGGCGGCGCTGGCCAAGCACCCGCGGATCGGCGAGAAGGCAGGCGCCGGGCACGATGTCGAGTTCTCCCGGAAGGAGCAGGCGGCGGTCGGCGGGGCGGACCCGGCGGTGCAGCAGGCGATCCTGGACGGGAACGTCGAGTACGAGCGAAAGTTCGACCGGGTGTTCCTGATCCGGGCGGCCGGGCGGTCGGCCGACGAGATCCTGGCCGAGCTGCGCCGGCGGCTGGCCAACACCCCGGCGGCCGAACGGGCCGAGGTGGTCACCCAGCTGCGGGAGATCGCGCTGGTTCGCCTCGAATCCCTGCTGGCCTGAACAAGAATCGAGTCACGGAGCATCAATGTCTACCCTCGTGCTGCAGGGCGCGCACATCGCCACGGTCGACGCGAACGCCGCCGAGTACGCGACCGGCTATGTCGTCGTCACCGACGGGCTGATCGCCGCGGTGGGTGACGGCCCGGCGCCGGACGTTCCCGGGGCCCGGGTGGTCGACACATCCGGGTGCCTGATCACTCCGGGGTTCGTCAACACCCACCATCACCTCTACCAGTGGATCACCCGCGGCCTGGCCGTGGACGACACCCTGTTCGGCTGGCTCAGCACGCTCTACCCGGTGTGGGGGCGGATCGACGCCGAGCTGGTGAACGTGGCGGCCACCGGGGCCCTGTCCTGGCTGGCCGGCACCGGGTGCACCACCACCACCGACCATCACTACGTGTTCCCCCGCGACGGGGGCGACGTGCTGAAGGCGGAGATCGAAGCGGCGGCGCGGGTCGGCCTGCGGTTCCACCCGACCCGCGGGTCGATGGACCTCGGGCAGAGCAAGGGCGGGCTGCCGCCGGACAACGTCGTCGAGGACATCGACGCGATCCTGGTGGCCACCGAGGAGGCGATCGACACCCACCACGACCCGTCGTTCGACTCGATGCTGCGGATCGGCGTCGCGCCCTGCTCGCCGTTCTCGGTGACCGGGGATCTGCTGCGGCAGACCGCGGACCTGGCCAGGCACAAGGGTGTGCGGATGCACACCCACCTGTGCGAAACCCTCGACGAGGAGGACTACTGCCAGGAGCACTTCGGCTGCACTCCGGTGGAGTACATGGAGTCGGTGGGCTGGCTCGGTCCCGAGGTATGGCTGGCCCACTCGGTGTGGCTGACCGACGAGTCGATCGCGTCGCTGGCCAGGACCGGTACCTCGGTCGCGCACTGCCCGACGTCGAACGCCCGGCTGGGTTCCGGGATCGCCCGGTCCCGGGACCTGCGGGACGCCGGGGTGGCGGTCGGCCTGGGGGTGGACGGCGCCGCCTCCAACGAGGCGTGCGCGCTGCTGGAGGAGGCCAGGCACGCGCTGCTGTTCGCCCGGGCCAAGGGCGGCCCGCAGGCGCTGACGGTGCGGGACGCGCTGGACATGGCCACCATGGGCGGCGCGCGGGTGCTGGGGCGGGCCGACGAGATCGGCTCGCTGGAGGTGGGCAAGCTCGCCGACATCGCCGTCTGGCGGCTGGACACGTTGCCGCACATCGACATCGTCGACCCGATCGCCGCCCTGATCCTCGGCGCGCCGCCGCCGCTGGAGCTGCTGCTGGTCGGCGGCCGGCCGGTGGTCGAGCAGGACCGCCTGCTCACCGTCGACACGGACAGGTACGCCGCCACCGTGCGGGACGCCAGCCGGGCGCTGCTGGCCCGGGCCGGCCGCTGAATGTGCCGGAACCACCACCCTCGCACGGGGTTATCGTCGCGGGGAGAGGGAGTCAATGGAGATGGAACCTCACACCATGGAACCTCATGTCGTCGTCAACGGCCACGCCCGCCCGCTGGGCGAGGTCGGCGGCCACACCACGTTGCTGGAGTGGCTGCGGTCGACCGGCTATACCGGCTGCAAGGAGGGCTGCGCCGAGGGTGAGTGCGGTGCCTGCGCCGTGCTGGTCGCCCGGCCCGCCGAGTCGAACGGTGCCAACGGCTCAGCTGGCACTCGCTGGACCGCGATCAACGCCTGCCTGGTGCCGGCCGCCGGGTTCGACGCCCAGGAGGTGGTCACCTCCGAGGGGCTGGGCGATCCGGCGCACCTGCACCCGGTGCAGGAGCAGATGGCCAACCGCGGTGGGTCGCAGTGCGGTTACTGCACACCGGGTTTCATCTGTTCGATGGCCTCGGAGTACTACCGCGCGGACCGCTCGCCGACCGGCCGAAGCGAGCCGGAACCGGCCGTCGGGGACGGTGCGCGAGCCGCGGCCGATCCCGACTCCCCGGGCCACGCCGCCGACCACGAGCACGGCCCGAACGGCTTCGACCTGCACGCGCTGTCAGGAAACCTGTGCCGCTGCACCGGCTACCGGCCGATCCGGGATGCCGCGTACGCGCTGGGCACGCCCCCGGAGACCGACGCGCTGGCTGCCCGGCGGTCGGAGCCGGCCCCCGCGCCGGCTCCGACCGTCATCACCTCCGGGGGCACGGCGTACCGCCGGCCGGCCGACCTGGCCCAGGCGCTGGGCCTGCTCGCCGAGCACCCGCAGGCCCGGCTCGTCGCCGGGTCCACCGACTGGGGCGTGGAGCTGAACATCCGGCATGCCAGGGCCGGCCTGACCATCGCGCTGGACCGGGTCGCCGAGCTGCGCACGTTCGCCTTCGGCGCCGACTCGTCGGGATCGGGCACTGTCGACATCGGCGCCGCGTTGACCCTGTCCGAGGTGGAACGGCTGCTGGCCGGACGGGTCCCGCTGCTGGCCGAGCTGTTCCCGCAGTTCGCGTCCCGGCTCATCCGCAACGGCGCGACGTTGGGCGGGAACCTGGGCACCGGGTCGCCGATCGGGGACAGCCCGCCGGCGCTGCTGGCGCTGGACGCCTCGCTCGTGCTGGCGTCGTCGTCCGGCGAACGGGTGGTGCCGCTCGGCGAGTACTTCACCGGCTACCGCACGACGGTCAAGCGGCCGGACGAGCTGATCAAGACCGTCCGGCTGCCGTTGCCCGTCGCCCCGGTCGCGGCCTTCCACAAGATCGCCAAGCGCCGGTTCGACGACATCTCCAGCGTGGCCGTCGCCTTCGCGCTCACCCTGGACGGCGGCGCGGACGCCGATACGGTGGCCGACATCAAGATCGGCCTGGGCGGGGTGGCCGCCATGCCGATCCGGGCGACCGCCACCGAGGCCGCGCTGATCGGCCGGCCGTGGACGGCCGCAGTGGTGGCCGAAGCCTCCCGGGTGCTGGCCGGCGAGGGCACCCCGATCGACGATCACCGGGCCAGCGCCGCCTACCGGACGGCCATGCTCGGCACATCACTGCGAAAGTTCCACGCCCAGAACGCGAAGGTTGGTGCGAAATGAGCAAGGCGCACGGCCCGTTGGCCGATCGGCCGAACAATCCCAAGGTCGGGCTGGCCATCTCGCACGAGGCGGCGCCGCTGCACGTCACCGGGAAGGCGCTGTACACCGACGACCTGATCTCCCGCACGCCGAACCTGTTGCACGCCTGGCCGTTGCAGGCCCCGCACGCACACGCGCGGGTGACCAGGTTCGACGTCACCCCGGCCTACCAGGTGCCTGGTGTGGTCAAGGTACTCACCGCGGCGGACGTGCCCGGGGTCAACGACGCCGGCATCAAGCACGACGAGCCGCTGTTCCCGACCGAGGTGATGTTCTACGGGCACGCGGTCTGCTACGTGCTGGGTGAGACCGAGGACGACGCCCGGCGCGGCGCCGAGGCGATCGTCGTGGAGTACGAGCCGCTGCCGTCGCTGATGACCATCAGCGAGGCGATCGCCGCGGAGTCCTACCAGGGGCATGCCCGCACGGTCAGCCGCGGCGACGCCGACACCGGCCTGGCCGAGTCGGTGCACCGGTTCACCGGCGAGTTCGAGTTCGGCGGGCAGGAGCACTTCTACCTGGAGACCAACGCGGCGCTGGCACTGGTGGACGAGGCCGGGCAGGTCTTCGTGCAGTCCAGCACCCAGCACCCGTCGGAGACCCAGGAGATCGTCGCGCACGTGCTGGGCCTGCACAGCCACCAGGTGACGGTGCAATGCCTGCGGCTGGGTGGCGGTTTCGGCGGCAAGGAGATGCAGCCGCACGGGTTCGCCGCGGTGGCGGCCCTGGGCGCGACGATCACCGGCCGGCCGGTGCTGCTGCGGCTGAACCGCACCCAGGACATCACGATGACCGGCAAGCGGCACCCCTTCCACGCCTCCTGGGAGGTCGGCTTCGACGCCGACCACCGGATCAGGGCGTTGAAGGCGACGCTGGTCAGCGACGGCGGGTGGAGCCTGGACCTGTCCGAGCCGGTGCTGGCGCGCGCCCTGTGCCACATCGACAACGCCTACTGGATACCGGACATCGAGGTGCACGGGCGGATCGGCAAGACCAACAAGACGTCCCAGACGGCGTTCCGCGGTTTCGGCGGCCCGCAGGGCATGATCGTCATCGAGGACATCCTGGGCCGGTGCGCGCCGCTGCTCGGCGTGGCGCCGGAAGACCTGCGGCGCAAGAACTTCTACGTGCCGGGTCAGCCGACTCCGTACGGCCAGCCGGTGCGGCACGCCGAGCGGCTGGAGGCGATCTGGGCGGAGTTGACGGACAAGGCGTCCGTGCCCGCGAGGCAGGCCGGCATCGCCGAGTTCAACGCCACGCACACCGATACCAAGCGAGCGCTGGCGATGACGCCGGTGAAGTTCGGCATCTCGTTCAATCTCACCGCTTTCAACCAGGCCGGTGCGCTGGTGCACGTGTACAAGGACGGCTCGGTGCTGATCAACCACGGCGGCGTGGAGATGGGACAGGGCCTGCACACCAAGATGATCCAGGTGGCGGCGACCGCGCTCGGGGTGCCGCTGGACTTCGTCCGGCTGGCGCCCACCCGGACGGACAAGGTGCCCAACACCTCGGCCACCGCGGCCAGTTCCGGCGCGGACATCAACGGCGGCGCGGTGAAGAACGCCTGTGACCAGATCCGCGAGCGGCTGGCTCGGGTGGCCGCCGGAAAGCTCGGCATCCATCCCGACGACGTGCGGTTCGTCGACGGCATGGTCACGGGCATCGGTTTCCACGATCGGCAGTTGGAATGGGCGCAGCTGTGCCACGACGCCTACTTCCAGCGGGTGCAGTTGTGGGCGGCCGGGTTCTACCGGACCGCCGGCCTGCACTGGGACGCCGAGCGGATGCAGGGCGAGCCGTTCAAGTACTTCGCCTACGGCGCCGCCTGCGCCGAGGTCGAGGTGGACGGCTTCACCGGCACGTACCGGCTGCTGCGCGCGGACATCGTGCACGACGTCGGCGACAGCCTCTCCCCGTTGGTGGATGTCGGGCAGATCGAGGGCGGTTTCGTGCAGGGCGTCGGCTGGCTGACCCTGGAGGAGCTGCGTTGGGACACCGGCGACGGCCCGAACCGCGGCCGGCTGAACACCCAGGCCGCCAGCACCTACAAGATCCCCAGCTTCTCGGAGATGCCCGAGGAGTTCCACGTGCACCTGTTCGAGCGGGCCACCGAGTCGGGTGTGGTGTACGGGTCGAAGGCGGTCGGCGAGCCGCCACTGATGGAGGCGTTCAGCGTCCGGGAGGCGCTGCGCGCAGCCGTCGGTGAGTTCGGGCCGGCCGGCTACTCGGTCGACCTGGGCAGCCCGGCGACCCCGGAGGCGGTGTACTGGGCGATCGAGGCGGCCCGGGCCGCGGCGTCGGGCGGCACGCGCAACGGGTCCCCCAACGGTGCCGCGGCGACGACCCCGCTGCCGGAGCTCGCGAGGACCTGATGGACTGGCTGGACGCCCTCGCCCAGTTGCGACGCGAGGGATCACCCGGGGTGCTGGTCACGGTCGTCGCCGTCCGCGGCCACGCGCCCCGGGAGGCCGGCGCCAAGATGGTCGTCGGCGCCGAGCACAGTTGGGGCAGCGTCGGCGGCGGCAACCTCGAGGAGGTGGCCATCCGGCGGGCCCGGGAATTGATCGCGGCCGGTGACACCGAGCCGGAGACCCAGCTGACCCGGCTCAACGAGCACGTGCGCAACCCGCACGGACGCCAATGCTGCGGAGGGGAGGTGACCCTGGTGCTGGAGCCGATGCCGGCCCGGCCGGCCGTGGCGATCTTCGGCCTCGGGCACGTCGGATACGAACTCGCCCGCATCCTGTCCAGGCTGGACGTTCGGCTGGATCTGGTCGATTCCCGCCCGGACCAGCTCGACCCGCTGCGGCTGGCCGAGGTCACCGACGGCGCCGCCGACGTCACCGTGCACCACCTGCTGCTCGGCGAACAACTGCTGGAGCGGCTGCCCCGCGGAGCCCATGTGCTGATCATGAGCCATGACCACGCCGAGGACTTCGCCCTGTGCGATGCCGCGCTGCGGCTGCCGCAGCTGGGCACGATCGGCCTGATCGGATCGTCCGCCAAGTGGTCCGGCTTCCGTCGGCGGCTGGCCGAACAGGGTCACGAGCCGGCCACCATCGACCGCATCCACTGCCCCATCGGCCTTCCTGGCATCGCCGGCAAGCAGCCAGCGGTGATCGCGGTCTCGGTGGCGGCCGCCCTGCTGCAGGCGATGCAGCACACCGAATCACCGGCCCGGCCCGCGTCCACCCCGGCGCCGGCCGCCGATCCCAGTGGAGTCCGTCCGTGACCCTGTACCGAGCCACCATCGTCGACACCCCCGGCGACCCGTTCACCGGCGATCCCGCGGGCGCGCTCGCCGTCGACTCCGACGGCGGCCTGCTGGTCCGCGACGGGGTCATCATCGCGCGCGGTGCTTTCGCCACCGTGCGGGCCGGGCACCCGGACGAGGCCGTCGTGGAGTTGCCCGATGGGCTGCTGCTGCCCGGCTTCGTGGACACCCACGTGCACTATCCCCAGCTGCGGGCCATCGGCGGCCTGGGCATGCCGCTGCTCGACTGGCTCGACAAGTGCGCCCTCCCGGAGGAGAGCCGGCTCGCCGATCCGGACTACGCCGGCCCGCTGGCCGACGAGTTCGTCCACGAGCTGATCGCGCACGGCACCACCACCGCCCTGGTCTTCGGCTCGCACTTCTCCTCGGCGATGGACATCCTGTTCGCCGCCGCGCAGGAGGCCGGCCTGAACGTCACCACCGGGCTGGTGCTGTCGGACCGGATCCTGCGGCCCGACCTGCTGTGCTCGCCCGCCGAAGCCCTGGCCGCCAGCCGGGCCCTGATCGACCGCTGGCACGGCAAGGGCCGGCTCAGATATGCCGTCACACCGCGTTTCTCGCTGTCCGCCAGCGACGAGATGCTGGACGTGTGCCGGGAACTGCTCGGTCCTGCGGAGAGCCTCGACGACATCTGGTTCACCTCACACGTGAACGAGAACGTTGCCGAGGTGGCCACTGTCGCCGACCTGTTCCCCGGCAGCGCGCACTACATCGACACCTACCACCGGCACGGCCTGGTGACCGACCGCAGCGTGTTCGCGCACAACGTGCATCCCACCGATCACGAGCTTGATCTGATGGGCGAGGCGGGGGCGTGGGCGGCGCACTGCCCGACCAGCAACTCCGCGCTGGGCAGCGGCCTGTTCCCGCTGGCCCGGCACGTCCGGCACGGCGTCGGCGTCGCCCTGGGCTCGGACGTCGGTGCCGGGACCGGCCTCTACCTGCCCAAGGAGGCGCTGCAGGCATACTTCATGCAGCAGCTGCTCGGCGCCGACGGTCTGCCGCTGACCCCGGTGCACCTGCTGTATCTGGCCACGCACGCCGGCGCACGCGCGTTGGGTCTGGCCGACCGGATCGGCACCCTCTCCGCAGGAAAGGATTTCGACGCGGTGTGGCTGCGTCCGGACCCGTCCTCCAGCCTGGGTATCAACCTGCGCCACGCGTCCGGCCCGACCGATGCGCTGGCCCGGGTGTTCGCGCTGTCCACGCCGGCCGACGTGGCCGGGGTGTGGTTGCGCGGGGAGCGGGCGTACACCCGGTAGACCGGTTCACTCGTCGAGCCGGTCACCGGTGGCGGCGGGTGGCCCGCACGACCACGTCCTGGAGGGCGATGCGTCCGCCACCGGGGGCGGTGACGGTTCGCCGGCACTCCTCGGCGACGACGACCTGCCAGGCCGTCGCATCCAGACGCGCGATGACGGCCGCGGCGGTGGCCGACGCTTCGGCGGGCGGGCGATGACCGTGTCCGCCGTCGTCGGCGGCATTGAGGTGGCCGACGATCAGCACGGTGCCGCCGGGTGCCACCCAGCCGGCGATGCGCTCGTAGAACGCCAGTTGGGGCATCGCCGGATGCGCGTAGTGGGTGGTGACCAAGTCGAACCGCCGGCCCGGCTGCCAGACGCTCAGGTCGGCCTCAGCCCAGTGGATGCGCTCGGCCGCACCGCTCGTCGTCGCCAGTTCGGCGGCACGGGCCAGCGCCACGGAGGAGATGTCGACCGCGGTCACCTGCCACCCGCGCGAGGCCAGCCAGATCGCCTCGGTGCCGGCACCGCATCCGGCGTCCAACGCCGTGCCCGGCCTGAGCCTGTCGATCTCCCGGACCAGGTAGGGGTTCGGCGGGCCGGCGCCGGCAGATCCACCACTCTCGGCGCCCGCCTGCCAGTGTCGCTCCCAATACTGCCTGTCGAAACCGTGCGTCATGACCGCCTCCGCGTCCGTCCCACCGGTCCGGCGATGGTGCCGACGATCGAGGCAAGACAGCAAGACCGCTTGCCGAATGGCAAACTGTGGGCATGGCCCGGGCAGCGGATCGCACGCTCGACGCGGTCGGACCGCGGCTGAGGCAGCTGCGACAGCGCCGCGACATCACCCTGACCGACCTCGCCGGCGAGACGGGCATCTCCGTCAGCACGCTCTCCCGCCTCGAGACCGGCTTGCGGCGGCCCACTCTCGAACAGCTGCTGCCGCTGGCCCGGGCCCACGGGGTCACCCTGGACGAGCTCGTCGACGCACCGCCGACCGGCGATCCCCGCATCCACCTGCGCCCGATCGCCGGCCACGACGGATCGACCATTCTGCCGCTGACCCGCCGACCCGGCGGCATCCAGGCCTACAAGTTCATCCTGCCGAGAGGAGACGACGAGGTCGTGCCCGACCTGCGGACCCATGAGGGTCACGACTGGGTCTACGTGCTCAACGGCACGCTGCGGCTGGTTCTGGGCGAGCACAACCTGCTCCTCGAACCCGGGGAGGCCGCGGAGTTCGACACCCGAACCCCGCACTGGTTCGGCGCGACCGGTGCCGGCCCCGTCGAATACCTCAGCCTGATCGGACGGCAGGGCGAGCGCGCGCATCTGCGCGCAGCACCCAAGCCCCGGCCATCGGAGTAGCCGGCACACGAATGGTCCGGTTGCGGCTCCGGCATCTCGGTGTCTGCGTTTCGGACGCCAGAGGCGCTTCCCTGGCCAACTCGCGGGCTGGTTTCCGCATCGCTCGACGTGCGGGCGTTCATGCGTTTCCCGGTCCACGGTTGGTCGGGTTCACGGTCAAGGGGACTGTCGTACCCATGTGCGAGAGTCATCTCATGAACGGCACCGTCACCACCCGAGTCGACGCCGAGAGCGTCGCCGAGCAGGTGTGCGCCGGTCTGACCCAGCTGCTGGACGCCGAATTCTGGAAGTTCCCCGGCGACGAGCTGCTCGACACCGCACGGACCGTCGAGAAACTGGCCCGCCTCACCTACGCCGTGCAGGTCGCCGTCGCCGGCGAGATCGACCTCGCCCGCCTCGCCCAAACCCACGGGCAACCCTCCACCGCCACGCTGCTGCGCGAGGTGCTGGCCATCGGCCCCGCCGACGCCCGCGGCCGGGTCCGCGCCGCCGCGCAGATCATGCCCCAGGACGCCATCAGCGGCGGCGAGATCCCACCCCAACTCCCCGAACTCGGCCACGCCCTCACGGACGGCGATCTGGGCGCGGAACAAACGTCGATCGTGGTCAAGACCATGGCCCGGATCCCCACCGACATCCCGGCCGACATCCGCGAACACGCCGAACACACCCTGGTCGGCCACGCCCGCCAGATGGACCCCAAGCACCTGGCTCGGGTCGCGCAGAAACTGCTGGACACGCTGGACCCCGATGGCCACTTCGAACCGAATGATCCCGCCGACCGGGCCGAACTCACCCTGGGCTCGCGGGACGCCCGCACCGGCCTCACCCCGATCCGCGGCCGGCTCGACGACCAGACCGTCGCCGCGTTCATCGCCGCCACCGACCCCCACGCCAAACCCCGACCCGAAACCGACGGCATCAAAGATCAACGATCGGCCGCGACCCGCGTGGCCCAAGCCCTGACCGCGGTGCTGGACGCCTACCTGGCCCTGGGTGACGGCCCGACCCAGGGCGGGGAACGACCCCACGTCACCATGACCATCGACTTCGACGCGATCAAAGGTCGACTCGGGTCGGCGACCCTGGACGCCACCGGCACCCCCGTCCCGGCGGCGGTGGCCCGCCGGCTGCTGTGCGACTGCGACGTGATCCCCGCCGTCCTCGGCTCGAACGGTGAACCCCTGGACATCGGCCGGGCCACCCGCATCTGGCCCACCGGAATCCGCCGGGCCGCGATCCTGCGGGACGGCGGCTGCGTCTTCCCCGGCTGCGACCGACCCGCACGGTGGGCCGACCTGCATCACATCTGGTTCTGGGCCGACGGTGGCCCCACCAGCCTGGCCAACGCCGCCGTCCTGTGCGGCCCCCACCACACCCTCATCCACGCAGGTGACTGGCAAATCCGAATGGCCACCGACGGCCACCCCGAGGTCATCCCACCCACCTGGATCGACCCCCGGCAACGACCCCGCCGCAACCACCTCCACCGGCTACGGCTATGACCAGCCCGGGCGGTGGCCATCCTCGCGAGGTTCGACCAGTTGAGAACGATTGGCGCCTACCGCAGTTGGTCGCGGCGGCGGGTGAGGTAGGCGGTCTCGGCGGTGTTGCCGGCCAGCTCGATGGCCCGGTCGTACGCCGCGCGTGACTGCCGGCTGCGGCCGAGCCGGCGCAGCAGGTCGGCGCGGGCGGCGTGATAGGCGTGATAGCCGGCCAACCTGTGTTCAAGCCGGTCGACGGCCGCGAGGGCCACCTCGGGGCCGTCGAGCTCGGCCATGGCGATGGCCCGGTTGAGGGCGACGATCGGGGACGGGTCGACGCGGGCGAGCCGGTCGTAGAGGGCGACGACCTGCGACCAGTCGGTGTCGCGGATGTCGCGGGCGGAGGTGTGCACGGCGTTGATCGCGGCGAGGATCTGGTAGCGGCCCGGAGCCACCCCGGCGGCGGCAGCGGCGAGGCGCTCACGGACCAGCCGGTGCCCCTCGGCGAGCAGGTCCGCGTCCCAGGCCCCGCGGTCCTGCTCGGCCAGAGGGACCAGCTCGCCGCCGGGCGAGACCCGGGCGGCGCGGCGGGCCTCGGTGAGCAGCATCAGCGCCAGCAGCCCGGCCACCTCGCCGTTGTCGGGCAGGAGGGCGCGGATCAGCCGGGTGAGCCGGATCGCCTCGGCGGTCAGGTCGTGACGGACGGGGTCGGTATCGGGGCCGGTCGCCAGGTAGCCCTCGTTGAAGACGACGAACAGGACGGCGAGTACGCCGGAGACCCGTGCCGGCAGGTCCTCGGCGGCCGGCATCCGGTAGGGGATGCGTGCCGCCTTGATCTTGGCCTTCGCGCGGGTGATCCGCTGCCCCACGGCACCGTCGGCCATCAGGAAGGCGCGGGCGACCTCGGGCACGGTCAGCCCGCCGACCATGCGCAGCGTCAACGCCACCCGGGCTTCCATCGCCAGCGCCGGGTGACAGCAGGTGAAGATCAGCCGGAGCCGGTCGTCGTCGACGGCGCCGAGAGGCTCGGCCGGGGTGTCGTCGTACACCAACTGAGCCTCCTTGTGCTTGTCGTCGCGCTTGTTCTCGCGCCGGATCCGGTCGATGGCCTTGCGGGTCGCGGTGGTGGTCAGCCAGGCGCCGGGGTTGGGCGGTACGCCGTCGGCCGGCCACCGCTCGACGGCGCTGGTGAACGCCTCGGCCGCCGCCTCCTCGGCGATGTCGAGGGCGCCGAAGCGCCTGGTCAGGGCGGCGACCACGCGAGCCCACTCCTCGTGGTGGGCCCGGGTGATCGCCTCCTGGACGTCGTTCACCTGAACGGCCGCACCTCGATCTTCCGATCGCAGACCTTCGACGCCTCGGTGGCGAGCCGAAGCGCCACATCGAGATCAGGCGCGTCCCACACCCAGACGCCGGCGAGGTACTCCTTGGACTCCAGGAAGGGCCCGTCGCTGAACAACGCCTCATCGCCACGGTTGTCGATGACCGTGGCCGCGTCGGTGTCCGCGAGGCCGCCCGCGAAAACCCAGTAGCCATCGGCGATCAGCCGTTCGTTGAACGCGCTGATGGCAGGCTGCCGGTCCGTGCTGCCGGGGTTGTCCTTGTCATCGATGACGGAAACCAGGTATTGCATCTGAAGATCATCTCCTCTGTTGTCCGGACGGCGTGGTTCGGTGGTCGGGGACGTCAGGCCGTTGCATACCGCGGGCGCCCGGCCGGCCGGAAGACCTGGATCGTCACGCCCTTCGAGTCGACCCGTGACCGGACCAGGTCGAGCGCACGATCCGGACCGGTCCGCGGGAACAGTCGTGCGCCCTGGCCGAGGATCACCGGGACCACAATCAGGGTCATCTCGTCGACCAGGTCGTTCTCCAGCAGCCACCGGGTCAGCGTGCCGCTGCCGTGCACCTGCAACTCACCCCCGGGCTCGGCCTTCAGGTCCGCGACGGCGGTGGCAAGGTCGTCGGACAGGACGCTGGTGCCCGACCACGCCGGATCGGTGAGCGTGGTCGAGGCGACGTACTTGGGGGCCCCGTTCAGGGCCACACCGACCGGATGTGCACGCATCCGGTCGATCGAACCCCAGGAACCGGCGAACAGCTCGTAGGTCCGCCGGCCGAACAGGAACGCGTCGGCGCGCTGGTAGGTCTGCGTGATGAACGTCCTGGTCTCGTCGTCGCCCGCACCCAGGGCCCATCCACCGCGCTCGAATCCGTTCCTGCGGTCCTCATCGGAGGCACCACCGTTGCCCTGCACCACTCCATCGATGGTGACCTGGGTGATGGTCGTCAGCTTCATGATCACGGTTCCTTACCTCGGTGCCGCCCCCCGTGGGCGGCTTCACCCCTGCTACGAACACCACCGCCGCGTTCCGACACCGCCGCCCGGACTTTCTGAAGAACTTTCCGGGACGCTCGAACCGACCGAGCCGACTATGTTCGGGCGAGTGCGGTACGTGGCGATCGGTGACAGCTTCACCGAGGGCGTCGGCGACGATCGGCCCGACGGCAGCGTGCGCGGATGGGCGGACCGGGTCGCCGAGGGTCTGGCCGCGTCGACCGGGGAGCCCGTCGAGTACGCCAACCTGGCGATCCGCGGCCGCAAGCTCGGACCCATCGTCGATGAGCAGCTGGCACCCGCCCTCGCGCTGGAACCGACGTTGCTCACGTTCAACGGCGGCGGCAACGACATCATGCGTCGGCACGTGGACATCCCACGCATCGTGGAGCTGTCCCGGACGGTCGCGCAGCGATGCCTGGACTCGGGTACCGACCTGGTCATGCTCGCCGGACCCGATCCGACCGCGCACATCCCGATGGGCCACGTCGTGCATCGCCGCGGCGAGCAGCTCACCGTCGAGATCACCGCGATCGCCGACGAGTTCGGCATCCCGTTCGTGGACATGTGGCACGACCCGGAGATCCGCCGCCCCGGATACTGGGTCGCCGATCGCATCCACCTGAACCCGGCCGGGCACGAGCGGGTCGCCCGCCGAGTGCTGTCCGCGCTCGGCCACCCGCAGGCCGAGACGTCCACCGCCCTCCAGGATCCGCGGCGCACCCTGTCCGACAACCTGGTCTTCTACAAGGAACATGTCGGCCCGTGGGTGCGCCGCCGCATCCAGGGCCGCTCGTCCGGTGACCATCGCAGCGCCAAGTACGCCGCGTACGTCACCATGTCGCCCCCGGAGTCCGGGCACGGCTGACCGGCAGACCCGCCGGTGCTCAGCCCCGCACCAGGGCCCGAACCAGGCCGACGCCCAGCACTCCGGCGGCGGCGACGCCGGCGGCGTGCAGCCACCGGCGGGGGTCGCCGGCCGCCGGCCGGCGGTAGGCGGTCATCGGGCTCAGGTCGAAATGCACCGCGCTGGCCGGCGACTCGGCGCGGCTGCCCGGCTCCTTGCTGAACAGGATCCGACCGGTGCCGATGCCCAACTCCGACATGTCGATCCGGAACGCGTAGGGGTCCTTCTCGTCATCCGGGTGGAGTTCGAAGCCTCGGTAGAGCACCGGTATCGGGCTGATCATGCGGACGACCAGCCGGCCGCCGCGCACCAGGACCTCCATGCCGGCGCCCATTGCCAGCCGCGCCCGCGCGTCGGTCAGCGGACCGGGCAGCTGGTACCAGCCGCACAACTGGTCCCACACCTGCGGACGCTGGGGCACATCGGTGCGGACCACCGGTCCCCGAACTCCCAGGGCCGTCTCCAGGAGTCCGGCCATGGCGCCGGGCAGCCAGAACATCGCATCCTTGGAGCCGTTGGTGAAGGCCATGACGCCGACCCCGTCGTCGGGTGCGACGAAGATCTGCGAATGGAAGCCGGGCAGCACGCCGCCGTGCTCGGCGAACCGATGTCCGCCGGTCTGGCCCAGCCAGAAGCCCAGGCCCATGCCGGCGATCCGGGGGTCCGGGCTGAAATGCTGCTCGTACATGGTGGCCAGGGTGCCCGGCGCCAGCACGGCGCCGTAGGCGTTCCGGCCGCCGCCGAGCAGCGCCGCCAGGTAGCGGGCCATGTCGGTCGCGGACGAGTACCCGCAGGACGCGCCGCCGGTCGCCATGCCGTACGCGGGAACCCGCTTGATGCCGCGGGCGCCGATCTCGTACCCGGTCGCGGCCCGCGGGCCGGTCGGCGCCGCGGTGGACAGTCCACTGGCCGTCATCCCCAGCGGCCCGAACACGTGGTCGCGCAGGTAGTCGGCGAACGGCTGACCGCTGACGTCCTCGACGATCTGCCCGACCGTCGCCGGTCCGTGATCGGTGTAGCGCCACCGTGTCCCGGGCTCCCAGTCGATCAGCAGGCCGTCCCGGTAGGCCTCGGCCAGCGGCGGCACGCGCCGCCCCGGCCGGACCGCCTCGCCGAAGACCGGGCGGAGCAGGCCGCTCGCGTGCGGCACCTCCCGGATGCCCGCGGTGTGGGTCATCAGGTGGCGCAGGGTCACCGGACGGAATCTGTTGTCCCGCGGGACGAGCCGGTAGCTGCGCAGGTACTCGCTCGCCGGCGCGTCGAGATCGACCCTGCCCTGCTCCCACAGCTGCAACGCGGCGATGGCGGTGAAGGTCTTGGTGATCGAGGCCACCCGGAACACGGTGTCCGCGGTGATCGGCGCGCCGTCCGCGATGTCGGCGACGCCGTGCCCGTGGAAGTGGACCAGCTCGCCGCCGCTGATCACGCCGATCGCGCAGCCGATCGTCGGTCGCCGGCCCAGGATCTCGTCGATCACCGGCTGCAGTTCTCGGTGCTGGTCGGTCTTCGGCATGGCGCGCCTCGCAGGACGACGGTGACCCGGGAGTCGGGCCGCCACGATGATCGTGACTGCCCGACCGGTCCGCGGGATACGGCACTCGGGTCCGGTCGTCCGGGCCGAAGGACCCTGTCGGCCGGCACGGCGCCGGTTCACCCTCGGGTGCGGAGCACGGGTGAGGCACATGGACCGTCTGACCGCCGACGACTTGGTGGTGCTGTGGCCGGATGCGTCCTGGCCGCAGGACATCGGGGCGTTGGCGATGCTCGACGGGCGTGGTCCGCACGTCCGCCACGGGCAGTTGTCCGTGGACGACGTCCGCGCCGCCGTGGGCCGGCGCATCGACCTGGTGCCGCGCATGCGGCAGATCCTCTGGTCGCCGCCGCGCTGGCTCGGCGCCCCGCTGTGGGTCGACGCGCCGGACTTCGATCTGGCCGACCACATCCGGGTTCGGGTGGTGCCCGAGTCGGCGACGGAGCCGGCCGAGTCGCGACTGCTCGACGTCGTCGAGCAGCTGCTGGCACGCCGGATGGACAGGTCACGCCCGCTCTGGGAGATGTGGCTGCTGCCCGGGCTGCCGGACGGCCGGGTCGGTCTGTTCGTGCGTATTCACCACGTGATGGCGGACGGGATGGCCGGCATGTCCATCCTCACCGACCTCCTCGATGACGCCGGTCCTCTCGATGACGCAGGTCCTCTCGATGACGCAAGGCCGGCCGCCGCCGGATCGACGGCCGGCTGGTTCCCGCGGCCCGCGCCGAGCTCCCGGGAGTTGTTGCTGGACAACGTTCACCGGTCGGCCGTGCGGCTGGGTCATGGACTTCGCCGGTTGGCCAGACCGGACCGGATCGTGCGTGGGATGGTCGGATCGTGGCCGCAGCTGCGCGGCCGGAGCACCGCCCCGCCGACCCCGCGGACCAGCCTGGACCGGCTCGTCGGCGCCGGTCGCCGGCTGGCCGTCCTGCGCAGCGACCTGCGTGACGTCTCGGCGATCGCCCACGCGGCCGACGCCACGGTGAACGACGTGCTGCTCGCCGCGATCGCCGGCGGTCTGGACGCGCTGCTGCGCCACCGGGCGGAACCGGTCACCGCGGACGCCCTGCCCGTGTACGTGCCGGTCTCGCTGCGGCCGCGGGATGAGCGGGCGCACGCGCGGGGCAACCGGATCGGGCAGATGGTGGTGCCGGTCCCGCTCGGCGTGCGCGATCCGGCCGACCGGCTCGCCCGCATCGCGCGGTCGACCAGGTCGGCCAAGGCACAGGGCCACCCCGCGCTCGGCGCGATGCTCGGCAGCAGGCTCGCCCGCCGGCTCCTGCTGCGGTTCCTGGCCGACCATCCGGTCAGCGTGACGACCGCCGACATTCCGGGCCCCGACCACACCCTTCGGCTGGCCGGGGCCCCGGTCCTGGCGGTCTTCCCGATCTTGCCGCTGATCAGCCGGGTGACCCTGGGCATCGCCGCCCTGTCCTACGCCGGCACCCTGGCCATCACCGTGATCGCGGACCGGGACAGCCACCCCGACCTGCCGGTCTTCGCCGCGGCCGTCGGCGAGGAGTTGGCGGCGCTGCGCGCGCTGGCCGCACCCGGCCGATCCGGCACCTGAGCCGGCAGCCGGCCACGCCCGAGTGGCGCCATCCCACTACCCAGGTGTGCGATGGTTCCGTGGTCCCGCGACGAGGCGCGGCCGACTCCGCCCCGGTCGCCGGATATATCCGGCGGCGGCTTCAACAAACTGTTGACACCCTCGCAAGCCCCGAGTAACTTTCACTTCAAGAGAATTCCCTTCCGTAATACGGAAGGGCGCCATGGAACAAGGCGCAAGGGAGCCCTCGACAATGAGTCTTTCCACCCACGTGCTCGACGCCAGCCTGGGTCGCCCCGCACAGGGAGTGCCGATTCGGTTGACCCGCGTCGACGCCCCGGCACCGGCCCTCTTCTCCGCGATCACCGACTCCGACGGCCGCTACCGCTACCAGGAAGACGGAAAGGATGTCCAGCTCTCGGCCGGAGTCTATGAATTGACCTTCGACACGGCGACCTACTTCGCCGCGTCGGGTCAGACCGGGTTTTACCCCCGGGTCACCGTGACGTTCGAGATCACCGACGCCACCGCGCACCACCACGTTCCACTGTTGTTGTCCCCCTTCGCCTTTTCGACCTACCGAGGGAGCTAGGTTTCACATGAGTGTCACGCTCGGCCACAACCAGTACGGCAAGGCAGAGACCCGCGTCGTCCGCGTCTACCGTGACTCGGATCCGCACGAGATCGTCGACTACAACGTCAGCGTCGCCCTCTCCGGCGACTTCGAGGACATCCACCGCACCGGCGACAACAGCAACTGCCTGACCACCGACGCCACCAAGAACACGGTGAACGCGTTCGCCAAGGAGCACGGCGACGCCGCCCGGCATCCGGAGTCCTTCGGTGTCGCCCTGGCCAAGCACTTCGTGGACGACACCGCCCCGGTCAGCCGGGCCCGCATCAAGCTCGAGATGTACCCGTGGAACCGCCTGTCGCACAACGGCACGCCGCATCCGCACGCCTTCGCCCGGGACGGCGGCTACGTGCGCACCGCGACCGTCACCTACGACGGCACCAACCTGTGGGTGGTGTCCGGGGTCAAGGACTACGTCGTCCTCAAGACCACCGACTCGGAGTTCTGGGGATTCCTGCAGGACCGCTACACCACCCTGCAGCCCACCAACGACCGGGTGATGGCCACCTCGGTGACCGGCCAGTGGTGGCACACCGCCACCGATGTCGACTGGACCACGTCCTTCGACCAGGCGGTATCGACCATGAGCAGCGTCTTCGCCGGGCACCACAGCCTCGCGCTGCAGCAGACCATGTTCGAGATGGGCACAGCGATGATCGCCGAGCAGCCGGAGATCGGCGAGGTGCGTTTCTCGCTACCGAACAAGCACCACTTCGTCATCGACCTGAGCCCGTACGGCCTGGAGAACCCCAACGAGGTGTTCCACGCCGACGATCGCCCGTACGGCTACATCGAGGGCACCATCCACAACGACGACGCTCCCGCGCCGGGGCTCGCGTTCGATCCGGGCCAGGGCTGGTAAGAGGCGATGACCCCCACTGCCCATCCCGAATACGAGGGGCAGGAGGGCGTCGCCCTCCTGCCCGACGGGACCCATCCCGTCGACGAGGTGCTCAAGCCGGTACCGATGGTGGTGTACGGCCTGCAGCACGTGATGAGCATGTACGCCGGCGTCGTCGCCGTGCCGTTCATCGTCGGCAGCGCCCTCGGCCTGTCCTTCGCCGACCTGTCCTACCTGCTGGCCGCCACGCTGCTGGTGTCCGGCCTGGCCACCCTGCTGCAGACCCTCGGGGTCCGCTGGGTGGGCGCGAAACTGCCGATCGTGCAGGGCACCTCATTCGCCGCGGTGGCGTCGATGCTGGCCGTCGGCAAGTCCGCCGGCGGCGGCACCGACGGGATCCGCGCCATCTTCGGATCCATCCTGATCGCCGGCCTGGTCGGTTTCGTCCTGTCCGGCGTCTTCTCCAGGCTCTTGCGGTTCTTCCCGCCGGTGGTCACCGGCTCGGTCATCACCGTCATCGGCATCTCGCTGCTGCCGGTGGCCATGAACTGGGCCGCCGGCGGCGTCGGTAGCGACGACTTCGGTTCGCTGTCCAACGTGGCGCTGGCCGCGATCACCCTGGGCATCATCCTGCTGATCTACCGGTTCCTGCCGGGCTTCCTGTCCCGAGTGGCGATTCTGGTCGGCCTGGTCGCCGGCGCGGTCGTCGCCGCGCTGATGGGCAAGCTCGACTTCTCCCAGGTCGGCGAGGCGCAGGGGTTCGCCATCTCCACCCCGTTCCACTTCGGCAGCCCCACCTTCCAGGTCGCGGCGATCGTCTCGATGGTCATCGTGATGTTGGTGATCATGACCGAGACCACGGCCGACCTGCTGGCCATCGGCGTGGTGGTGGGCCGGCCGGCCGGCCGCAAGACCGTCGCGAACGGCCTGCGGGCGGACTGCCTGTCGACCGCGGTGTCCGGCGGGCTGCTCAACGGCTTCCCGGTGAGCGCCTTCGCGCAGAACGTCGGGCTGGTCGCGCTGACCGGCATCCGCAGCCGGTTCGTGGTCGCCGTCAGCGGCGTGATCCTGCTGGTGCTGGGCCTGTTCCCGAAGGTCGGTGCGATCGTCGCGGCGCTGCCCCTGCCGGTGCTCGGCGGTGCCGGGCTCGCGCTGTTCGGCACGGTGGCCGCCAGCGGCATCCGCAGCCTGTCCGCGGTCCGCTACGACGGCAATTCCAACCTGGTGATCGTCGCCCTGGCCATCGCCGCCGGCCTGGTGCCGATCGCGGTGCCGACCTTCTACCACGAGTTCCCGGACTGGTTCCAGACCATCTTCGACTCCGGAATCAGTGCCTCCGCGGTCACCGCCGTGACGCTGAACATCCTGTTCAACGTCATCGGGCGCAAGGACGAGGAGGCGCCCATCTTCGCCGAATCACCGGCCATCGGGGTGACACCCGAGGACCAGCCCGGCGGGCACGTCCCGCACGCCCCCAGCACCGACGACGAATCGAAGAACCGCCATGACCCACACTGACCTGCGCGTGCCCGGGGTGACCGTGCTGGGCGACGAGATCGGCCGTGGTGGCGAGATCCTGACGCCGGAGGCGGTCGGGTTCGTGGCCGGGCTGCACCGCCGGTTCGCCGGCCGCCGGGACGAGCTGCTCGCGGCTCGCGCCCGGCGCCGGGAACGGGCCGCGGCGGCCGGCCGGCTGGACTTCCTGCCGGAGACCGTGTCGATCCGGGAGGGGGACTGGACGGTCGCGCCGGCCCCGGCCGACCTGGTGGACCGGCGGGTGGAGATCACCGGCCCGCCGGAGCCGAAGATGGCGATCAACGCGCTGAACTCGGGCGCTCGGGTGTGGCTGGCGGACCTGGAGGACGCGAACACCCCGCACTGGCGCAACGTGATCGGCGGTCAACTGGTCCTGCACGACGCGATCCGGGGCACCCTCGCCTACGACTCGCCGGAGGGCAAGGCGTACCGGTTGGCCACCGACAGGCGGTTGGCGACGATCGTGGCCCGGCCCCGCGGCTGGCACTTCGACGAGCGGCATCTGCTGGTGGACGGGGCGCCGGCGGTGGGCGCGCTGGTGGACTTCGGGTTGTACTTCTTCCACAACGCGGCCGAGTTGCTGGCCAGGGGCAGCGGCCCGTACTTCTACCTGCCGAAGATGGAGAGCCATCTGGAGGCGCGGCTGTGGAACGAGGTGTTCACCGCGGCGCAGGCCGAGCTGGGCATCCCGCACGGCACGATCCGGGCCACGGTGCTGATCGAGACGATCCCGGCGGCGTTCGAGATGGACGAGATCCTTTACGAGCTGCGAGATCACGCGTCCGGGTTGAACGCGGGCCGGTGGGACTACCTGTTCAGCGTGATCAAGTACTTCCGGGACGCCGGTCCGGGCTTCGTGCTGCCGGACCGGGGCGACGTGACGATGACGGCGCCGATGATGCGGGCGTACACCGATCTGCTGGTGGCGACCTGTCATCGGCGCGGCGCGTTCGCGATGGGTGGGATGGCCGCGTTCATCCCGAGCCGGCGGGACCCGGAGGTGAACCGGATCGCATTGGAGAAGGTGCGGGCCGACAAGGAGCGCGAAGCGGGCGACGGGTTCGACGGATCCTGGGTGGCCCACCCGGACCTGGTGCCGGTGTGCCGGGAGGTGTTCGACCGGGTGCTCGGGGACCGGCCGAACCAGCTGGACCGGCGACGGGACGAGGTGGCGGTGGCGGCCGGGCAGTTGCTGGACGTGACGTCGGTACCCGGGTCGATCACCGAGGCCGGGTTGCGCGGCAACGTCGACGTGGCCCTGCGGTACCTGGAGGCCTGGCTGGGCGGCAACGGCGCGGTCGGCATCCACAACCTGATGGAGGACGCGGCCACCGCCGAGATCTCCCGGTCCCAGGTGTGGCAGTGGGTGCACAACGGGGTGAGGTTGGACACCGGTCGCGTGGTGACCGCGGACCTGGTCCGGGAGATCGCCGATCAACAACTGTCCGCGATCGCCGCCGAGCTGGGTGCGCAGGCCTACGCCGCCAGCCGGTACCCGTTGGCCCGCACCGTGTTCGAGCAGGTCGCGTTGGCGGACGAGTTCGCCGACTTCCTCACCCTGCCCGCCTACGCGGCCGCCGTCGACGCGGAGACGGTGGGCACGGACGCTTCTTGACTCGAACGCATCCATTCGCTAGATTTTCTACATCGCGAACTAACAGTTTCACTATACGGAATCAGTAGGGGTAAGGAGAACACGGTGAGCGGGCACGGGACACCCTCGACGACCGCTCGGCCGAGCCTGAGCCCCGCCTTCCTGGACGAGTTGGACCGACAGCTGGCCGGGGCGGACGCGCTGCTGGCGGGTCGCTACCCCGGTGATCCCGGGACCCGCCAGCCGGTGCATACGGTCTACGTCAACGCCGATCTGGCGGACGCGGACCTACCGGCGCGGTGGGCGGCCGGTGCCCGCGAGGTGCTGGCCGTCGCCGCCCCGGACCCCGACGCCGCCGCCGCGCTGGGCCTGGACTCGGTCGACGACGCGGTGTTGACCAGGGTGCGGGCCAAGCTGGACGCCGAACCGATCGAGGACCTGCGCCTGGACTTCGAAGACGGCTACGGCAACCGACCCGACGACGAGGAGGACCGCGACGCCACCCGCGTCGCGGCCCTGCTGCCCAGCCTGCTGGCCGACCCGGCCGGGCCGTTGCTGGCCGGCATCCGGTTCAAGTCGCTGGAGCGGCCCACCCGCCGCCGCGGCCTGCGCACGCTTGACCTGGTGGTCTCCGGGATGCTGTCCGCCGGACCGTTGCCGGCCGGCTTTCTGGTCACCCTGCCGAAGGTCACCTCGGTGGACCAGGTCGTCGCGATGGTCCGGGTCTGCGAGGAACTCGAGCGGGCGCACTCGCTGCCGGCGGGGGCGCTGCGGTTCGAGATCCAGGTCGAGACCACCCAGGCCATTCTCGGGGCCGACGGAACCGCGACGGTGGCCGGCATGATCGGCGCCGCCGGACCGAGATGCGTTGCGCTGCATTACGGCACGTTCGACTACAGCGCCGCCTGCGGCGTCGCCGCCGCACAGCAGAGCCTGGCCCATCCGGCTGCCGACCATGCCAAAGCGGTCATGCAGGTCGCCGCGGCCGGCACCGGGGTGCGGCTGTCCGACGGATCCACCAACGTCATGCCGATCGGCTCGCCCGACCAGATCCGGGCCGCCGTGGCGCTGCACGCGGGACTGGTCACCCGGTCCCTGCGCGCGGCCTACTACCAGGGCTGGGATATGCATCCCGGGCACCTGGTCAGCCGGTACCTGGCCACCTACGCCTTCTACCGGGAGGGACTGCCGGCCGCGGCCGCCCGGCTGCGGGCCTACCTGAACAAGCAGTCCGGCGGTGTGGTCGACGAGCCGGCGACCGCGCAGGCGCTGGCCGCGTTCCTCATGCGCGGCGTGCACTGCGGCGCCGTCGACGACACCGAGGTGTTCGCGCAGGCCGGAGTCCGCCGGCCCACGCTCGACGCGATGGCTCGCCGCCAACCGCTGCCCGCGTGACAGTGCCTACCTGACAATCGCTTCCGCCACCACGAAGGGTCCACTCGTGTCCACCGAATTGCCGCGCTACGCGGTCAACCTGTCCATGCTGTTCACCGAAGTGCCGTTGCTGCAGCGGCCGGCCGCCGCCAAGGCGGCCGGGTTCGGCGCGGTCGAGTTCTGGTGGCCGTTCACGTCGGCCGTGCCGTCCGACGCCGACATCGACTCCTTCGTGACCGCGGTCCGGGACGCCGGCGTCCAGTTGATCGGGTTGAACTTCTTCGCCGGCGACATGCCCGGCGGCGACCGGGGTCTGGTCTCCTGGCCAGCCCGCTCCGGCGAGTTCCGGGACAACATCGACGTCACGGTCGGGATCGGCGAGCGGCTGGGTTGCCGGGCGTTCAACGCCCTGTACGGCAACCGGGTGGACGACGCCAACCCGATCGAGCAGGACGAGGTGGCCGCGGAGAACCTGGCCCTGGCCGCGCGGGCCGTCGCACGGATCGACGGTGTGGTGTTGGTGGAGCCGGTCAGCGGCGCTCCCCGTTACCCGCTGCTCACCGCCGCCGACGTCATCCGCGTCATCGACCGGGTCGGGGAACCGAACGTGAAGTTCTTGTGCGACCTGTACCACCTGGCCACCAACGGCGACGACGTGACCAAGGCGATCGAGACCTACGCGGACCGGGTCGGGCACGTGCAGATCGCGGACAGCCCCGGTCGCGGCGAGCCGGGTACCGGCAGCCTGGATATCGCTGGCCACCTGGCCGCGTTGGCCGCCAGGGGCTACCGGGGCTACGTCGCGCTGGAGTACAAGCCGACCGTTGTCACCGAGGACAGCCTGGCCTGGCTGCCGGTGGCCGAGCGCGCCTGAACCGCCGGCAGCCACCGGTCCGTCCCGGCGCCGATCCCGCCGCGGCACCCCACCCCATCCCACCCTTATCGAGCCTTGAGGAGATACCAATGACCACAGTTGCTTTCATCGGCCTGGGCATCATGGGCGGCCCGATGGCCGGACACCTGGTGAACGCCGGGTTCGACGTCGTCGGCTACAACCGGACCCAGCCCAAGATCGATCAGCTCATCGCGGCCGGCGGGAAGGGTGCGAGCAGCATCGCCGACGCGGTCCGCGAGGCCGACGTGGTCGCGGTGATGGTGCCGGACTCCCCCGACGTGCGGGAGGTGCTGGCCGGTGCGGGTGGGGTGTTCGAGTCCGCCAAGCCGGGCACCCTGGTGATCGACTTCTCCTCCATCCGGCCGGATGTCACCACCGAACTGGCCGCGCAGGCCACGCAGCGCGGCTTCCGGCTGCTGGACGCCCCGGTGTCGGGCGGCGAGGCGGGCGCCAAGGCGGCCAGCCTGTCGATCATGGTCGGCGGCGCGGCCGAGGACTTCGAGGCCGCCGCGGACGTGTTCGACGCGGTCGGCAAGACCATCGTGCACGTCGGACCGGCCGGGGCCGGGCAGACCGTGAAGGCCGCCAACCAGCTGATCGTGGCCGGCAACATCGAGTTGCTCGCCGAGGCCGTCGCGTTCGTCGAAGCCTACGGGGTGGACACGGAGGCGGCCCTGCGGGTGCTCGGCGGCGGCCTGGCCGGCAGCAAGGTGCTCGACCAGAAGGGCGCCAACATGCTCGGCCGCACCTTCCAGCCCGGCTTCCGGATCGAGCTGCACCACAAGGATCTCGGCATCGTCACCTCCGCGGCCCGGGAGGCCGGCGTGGTCATCCCGCTCGGCGCGGTCGTCGCCCAGCTGATGGCCTCCGCGGTGGCCAACGGTGACGGCGGGCTGGACCACTCGGCGCTGCTGCGCGGGGTACTCCGGCTCTCCGGCCAAGACCCCGACGCCCAGCCCTCCACCGACTCTGCCAACTGAAGGAACCCATCATGCCGAAAATGCGTGCCGTCGACGCCGCCGTCGCCATCCTGGAGAAGGAGGGCGTCGACACCCTGTTCGGGCTGCCCGGCGCAGCCATCAACCCGTTCTACTCGGCCGTGCGTGATCACGGCGGCCTCAAGCACATCCTGGCCAGGCACGTCGAGGGCGCCTCGCACATGGCCGAGGGCTACACCCGGGCCAAGGCCGGCAACATCGGGGTGTGCGTGGGCACCTCCGGTCCGGCCGGCACCGACATGATCACCGGCCTGTACTCGGCGTCCGCGGACTCCATCCCGATCCTGTGCATCACCGGGCAGGCGCCCGTGGCCCGGCTGCACAAGGAAGACTTTCAAGCCATCAACATCGCTGACATCGCTGCTCCGTTGACCAAGATGGCGATGACGGTGCTGGAGCCGGCGCAGGTGCCCGGCGCGTTCCAGCAGGCGTTCCACCTGATGCGCTCGGGGCGCCCCGGCCCGGTGCTCATCGATCTGCCGTTCGACGTGCAGATGGCCCAGATCGAGTTCGACCCGGACACCTACGAGCCGCTGCCGGTCTACAAGCCGGCCGCCACGCGGGCGCAGGCCCAGAAGGCCCTGGACATGCTGGCCGCGAGCGAGCGCCCGGTCATCGTGGCCGGCGGCGGCATCATCAACGCCGACGCCGCCGATCTCCTGGTCGAGCTGGCCGAGACGCTGAACGTGCCGGTCATCCCGACTTTGATGGGCTGGGGCAGCATCCCGGACGACCACCCGCTGATGGCCGGCATGGCCGGCCTGCAGACCAGCCACCAGTACGGCAACGCCACGATCCTGGCGTCGGATTTCGTGTTCGGCATCGGCAACCGGTGGGCCAATCGGCACACCGGCGGCCTGGACGTCTACCGCGCCGGACGCACGTTCGTGCACGTGGACATCGAGCCGACCCAGATCGGCCGGGTGTTCGCCCCCGACTACGGCATCGTCTCGGACGCCGGCGCGGCCCTGGAGCAGCTGGTCGCGCTGGCCAAGGAGCGCAAGGTGGCGGGCTCGTTGCTGGACAGAGCCGAGTGGGTCGCGTCCTGTCAGGAGCGCAAGCGGACCATGCACCGGCGCACCCACTTCGAGAACACCCCGATCAAGCCGCAGCGGGTGTACGAGGAGATGAACAAGGCGTTCGGCCCGGACACCCGGTACGTCTCCACCATCGGCCTGTCGCAGATCGCCGCCGCCCAGTTCCTGCACGTGTACCAGCCGCGGCACTGGATCAACGCCGGCCAGGCCGGCCCGCTGGGCTGGACCCTGCCGGCCACCCTGGGCGTGTGCGTCGCCGATCCGGACGCCACCGTCGTCGCGCTGTCCGGCGACTACGACTTCCAGTTCATGATGGAGGAACTCGCCGTCGGCGCCCAGTTCAACCTGCCCTACATCCACGTGCTGGTGAACAACGCCTACCTGGGGTTGATCCGGCAGTCGCAGCGCGGTTTCGACATGGACTACCACGTGCAGCTGTCCTTCGACAACATCAACACCGAGGCCACGACCGACGACGGAACCGACAACACCATCAAGGGTTACGGTGTCGACCACGTCAAGCTGGCGCAGGCCTTGGGCGCCAAGGCGCTTCGGGTGACCGATCCCGAACAGCTGCTGCCCGCGCTGGAAACCGCCAAGAAGCTGCTGGTCGAGTACCGGGTGCCGGTCGTCGTCGAGGTCGTCCTGGAGCGGGTCACCAACATCTCGATGGGCGTGGAGATCGACAACATCACCGAGTTCGAGGAGCTGGCCCTGACCTCCGCCGACGCGCCGACCGCGATCATCTCGATGCTGGACTGACCACCCCGAAAGGCACTGACACGATGAAGATCCTGATCGCGCCCGACAAGTTCAAGGGCTCGATGCGCGCGAGCGACGTCGCGGCCCGGGTCGCGGCCGGGATCTCGTCGGCATCGCCCGAGGCGCAGGTGATCGCCGTTCCCGTCGCCGACGGCGGGGACGGCACCCTGGACGCGGCGGTCGCCGCCGGCTTCGTCTTGCGACCGGTGACCGTCGCCGGCCCGACCGGCGAGCCGGTGGACACCGGCTACGCCGAGAAGGACGGCACGGCGGTGGTCGAACTGGCCGACGCCTGCGGCCTGGTCCGGCTGCCCGGCGGGGTGCTCGCCCCGCTGACCGCGTCCAGCACCGGCTTCGGGCAGGTCATCGCGGCCGCCCTGAACAGTGGATGCCGCCGGCTCATTTTGGCCATCGGCGGCAGCGCCAGCACCGACGGCGGCGCCGGCATGCTGACCGCGCTCGGTGCCCGCCTGTTCGACCGGGAGGGCAACCCCGTCCCACCGGGCGGCGGCGGGCTGGAACACGTGGACCGGGTCGACCTGTCCGGCCTGCACCGCGGGCTTGCCGACGCCGAAGTCGTGCTGGCCAGCGACGTGGACAACCCACTGCTGGGGTCCCGCGGCGCCGCCGCGGTGTACGGACCGCAGAAGGGGGCCACCCCGGACGACGTGGCCCGGCTCGACGGCGCGCTGCGGGTGTGGTCGGGCGCGGTCGCCCGGGCGCTGGACGTGCCGGCCGGCGCGGCCGGTCACCCGGCGGCGCACGTGGCGGGCGCCGGAGCCGCCGGTGGGGTCGGCTTCGCCGCCATCGCGGTGCTGGGGGCCACCGCCCGGCCGGGGATCGACCTGATGCTCGAACTCACCGGCCTGGGCGAGCACCTGCCGGGGGCCGACCTGGTCGTCACCGGGGAAGGGTCGTTGGACGAGCAGACCCTGCACGGCAAGGCGCCGGCCGGGGTGGCCGCCGCCGCCCGGGCCGCCGGCGTGCCCGTCGTCGCCGTCGCCGGCCGGAACCTGCTGTCACCGCGGCAGCTCACCGACGCCGGGGTGCGGCGGGCCTACGCCCTGACCGACATCGAGTCCGACGTGCAGCGGTGCATCAGCGACCCTGGACCGCTGCTGGAGCGGCTCGGCCGGCGGATCGCCGCCGACATCACCTGATCATCAACGAGTTTCACAAGGAGGTGAAACGACGTGAGTCACTACGACCTGATCGTCCGGGCCCGGCGCGCGATCACCCCGACGGGTGAGCGCCCGGCCGTGATCGCGGTCCGGGACGGCCGGATCGCCGCGATCGAGCCCCACGGGGCCGACCTGCACGCGGCCCGCACCGTCGAGCTGCGCGACGACGAGGTGCTGCTGCCGGGCATGGTGGACACCCACGTGCACGTCAACGAGCCGGGCCGCACCGAGTGGGAGGGCTTCGCCACCGCCACCCGGGCGGCCGCGGCGGGCGGTGTCACCACCATCGTCGACATGCCGCTGAACAGCCTGCCGCCCACCGTGGATGTGCCGGCGCTGCGAGTCAAGCGGGCGGTGGCCGCCGAGAAGGCCTATGTGGACGTCGGTTTCTGGGGCGGTGCGGTTCCGGGCAACATCGGCGAGCTGGCCGGTCTGCATCGAGCCGGCGTGTTCGGCTTCAAGTGCTTCCTGCTGGACTCCGGCGTGCCGGAGTTCCCGCCGCTGATGCCGGCTGACCTGCCCGGCTACCTGACGGCGATCGGCGAGTTCGACGGGCTGATGATCGTGCACGCCGAGGATGCCGACGCCATCGGCCACTCCCCCGCCGCCCATGGCGCCCGGTACGCCGAGTTCCTGGCGTCGCGGCCGCGCGGCGCCGAGAACACCGCCATCGCGCACGTCATCGAGGCGGCCCGGGCCACCGGTGCCCGCGTGCACATCCTGCACCTGTCCAGCTCGGACGCGTTGCCGATGATCGCCAGCGCCCGTCGGGACGGCGTCCGGCTCACGGTTGAAACCTGTCCGCACTACCTGGTTTTCGATGCCGACGAGATCGCCGCCGGGGCAACCCAGTTCAAGTGCTGCCCGCCGATCCGGGAACCGGAGAATCGGGAACTGCTGTGGCAGGGCCTGGCCGACGGGACGATCGACTGCATCGTGTCCGACCACTCGCCCTGCACTCCCGAGCTCAAACGGCTGGACACCGGCGACTTCGGCGTGGCCTGGGGCGGTATCGCCTCGCTGCAGGTTGCCCTGCCCGCGGTGTGGACCCAGGCGCGGGCCCGCGGTCACTCGCTGACCGACGTGGTCCGCTGGATGTCGGGCCGGCCGGCCGAGCTGGTCGGCCTGGACCGCAAGGGCGGCCTGGTCGTCGGCCGCGACGCCGACCTGGTGGTCTTCGCGCCGGAGGCGACGTTCACCGTCGACGCCGCGACCCTGCGGCACCGCAACCCCATCACCCCGTACACGGGCCACACCCTGGCCGGCGTGGTCCGCAGCACGTGGCTGCGCGGACAGGAACTCACCGGCGACCGGAACCGTGGCCGGCTGCTGTCCCATGCCGACGCACGCCTGCCCCAGGCCGCGCCCGCGTGACCATCGAGAAAAGGACCCTCATGACCAGCGTTCCCCTGTTCGTCAACGGCGAGGGCATGCGCGGTGGCTCCGTGCATCACAGCATCGCCGACCACCCGTTCCTGGGCGTCGCCCGCACCGCGCCGATCTACCGGTTCTATTCGGTCGGCGATCGGTTCCCGGCCCTGCGGCACGTCGCCGAGGCCGGCGTATCGGTCGTCGGCGAGCTGTACGACGTGCCGCTGAGCACGCTGCGCGAGCGGTTCATCCCGGCCGAGCCGCAGGAGCTGGAGTTGAGCGTCATCCAACTCGACGACGGTTCCAGCGCCGTCGCGGTCGTGCTGCGGGAGGCCTACCTGGACTCGCCGGAGCTCACCGACATCTCCGACCGGAACGGTTGGCGGGCCTACCGCAGCGGGCTGACCACGACCGGCTGAGCGCGTGTCCGACCGACGACCACCGACGAAAGGATCGACATGACCACCAGCTACTACGCGCCGACCGGCGGTCTGCCGGCGCAGACCGAACTGACCACGAACCGAGCGGTGTTCACCGAGGCCTACGCCGTCCTGCCGCGCGGCACCATGCGCGACATCGTGACCAGCTTGCTGCCGTTCTGGACCAACACCCGGCTCTGGGTCATCGCGCGCCCGCTGTCCGGGTTCGCCGAGACGTTCTCCCAGTACATCGTCGAGGTCTCGGCGGGCGGGGGCAGCGACCGGCCGGAGACCGATCCGGGCGCCGAGAGCGTGGTCTTCCTGATGGAGGGAGACCTGATCATCACGATCGACGGCGAGAAGCACGAGCTGGGACCCGGTGGCTACGGCTACATCCCGCCCGGCGCCGACTGGCAGTTGCACAGCGTCGGCGACGCGCCCGCCCGGTTCCACTGGATCCGCAAGGCCTACCAGCGAGTCGAGGGAATCGACACGCCGACCGCGTTCTTCACCTCCGACGAGGACGTGGTGGGGGTCGAGATGCCGGGTACGCACGGCGCCTGGGTCACCCAACGCTTCGCCGACCCGACCGATCTACGGCACGACATGCACGTCAACATCGTGACTTTCCAGCCGGGTGGGGCGATCACCTTCCCCGAGACCCACGTGATGGAACACGGCCTCTATGTGCTGGAGGGCAAGGCCGTGTATCTGCTCAACCAGGACTGGGTGGAGGTGCAGGAGGGCGACTTCATGTGGCTGCGGGCCTTCTGCCCGCAGGCGTGCTACGCCGGCGGCCCCGGTCGCTTCCGCTACCTGCTCTACAAGGACGTCAACCGGCACGCCACCCTCAGCCGCCAGTTCGCCTGAACCCGACCCGCAGACCGGAGGAATCACCGATGACCGTGGTCTACCGGACCACCGCCGTCTCGACCGGGAACGGCCGCAACGGCCGCACCCGGACCGCCGACGGCGTGCTCGACCTCGAGCTGACATCCCCGAAGCCACACGCCGGGCCGGGCGACCCGACGAACCCGGAGCAGCTGTTCGCGGCCGGCTACTCGGCGTGCTTCCACTCCGCGCTGAAGAACCTGGCCAAGGCGGCCGGGGTCGACGCCGACGAATCGTCGGTCAGCGTCGAGGTGGGCCTGGTGAAGAGCGAATCGGGGTTCTCGCTGCAGGCCGCGATCACCGGCGACCTGCCCGGCGTCGACGACGACGTCGCCGCCGACCTGCTCGCCCGGGCCCATCAGCGCTGCCCGTACTCCAAGGCTATCCGCGGAAACGTCGAGGTGACATTGGCGGTCGCCTGACCGTCGGCATTCCATCGATTTGCCACTTTCGGCCCGTCTGAATCGATTCGGACGGGGCGGAATGTGGCAAATCGATCCGAACATTCCGCGGTGATCGTCCCGGACGGCGGCCCGCCGAGCACGGTGTTACAACCTGTGCTCATGGGCGCCTGGCTGAACCTGCTCGTCGTGCTGCTGTTGCTGATCGTCGGGGGGCTGTTCACCGCCACCGAGCTGGCCCTGGTCTCGTTGCGCCCCGGCGAGCTCGACGAGTTGCGCGGCCGCGGCGGGCGCGGAGCCCGGGTGGCCCGGCTCGCCGGGCAGCCGACCCGGTTCCTCGGCGCCGTGCAGATCGGCTCCATCGTGGCCGGTTTCTTCGCCGCCGCCTACGCCACCGCGACCCTGGCCGAGCCGCTCGGCGACGCGATCAGCCGGTGGGGACTGGGCCAGGACGGCGGGGAGACCCTGGCCGTGGTGATCGTCACGCTGGCCACCACCTTCCTGGCGCTGATCCTGGCCGAACTGACCCCGCGCCGGTATGCGATGCAGCGGCCGCTGCCGGTCGCCTCGATGCTGGGCCCGCTGCTGGACGTGCTCGCGTCGGTGTTCCGTCCCGTCATCTGGCTGCTGGAGAAGTGCACGAACGGGGTGCTGCGGCTGCTGCGGGCCGACCCCCGCGCGGCCCGCTCGGAGATGAGCCTGGAGGAGGTCCGGGAGCTCGTGCTGGCCCACGAGGGGCTGCCCGACCAGGAGAAGGGCATCATCCGGCAGGTGTTCGCGGCCGGCGACCGGTCGATCCGGCAGGCCATGATCCCGCGCGCGAACATCGATTTCCTGCCCGCGACGATGACCGTGGCGCAGGCTCGGCGGGCGGCCTGGGAGCACACGCACACCCGGTACCCGGTGAACGAGGACGCCGACGGACGGGTCACCGGCTTCCTGCACGTACGCGACCTGTTCGGCCCGGCCCTGGATCCCGGGTCGACGATCCGGGCCATGGTCCGGCCGATCACCGCCTACCCGCCGAGCAAGAAGCTGCTCGCGGTGCTGAGCGAGATGCAGTCCGGGGGCGCGCAGATCGCGGCGGTCATCGACGAATACGGGTCGCTGATCGGCATGATCACCCTCGAGGACGTGGTCGAGGAACTGGTCGGCGAGGTGTACGACGAGTACGACCGGATCCCGGGCGGGCCACCGGGTGCCGACGGGCCGGGCACGCCGGTGGACGGCTACGACGGGTTGGTCAGCCTGACCGACTTCGCCCGGCGGGCCGGGTTCGAATTGCCGCCGGGCCGTTACGACACCCTCGGCGGGTTCCTCATCGCGGCGCTCGACCGCACCCCGCGGGAGGGCGACTCGGTCGAGGTGGCCGGGCACCGGCTGACGGTGCGGTCGGTGGACGGATGGCGGGTCGGCCGGGTGACCGTCGAGCCGGCGGCGCCGGCCTGATCACCGCGCCGGCGGTGTCGGCCGGGTGACCGTCGCGCCGGCGGCGCCGGCCCGACCGGTCCGGTCATCGCGCCGGTTCGAGGACCTCCCGGCCGCCGAGCCCGGCCCGCAGGGCCGCCGGCACCCGCACCGAACCGTCGGCCTGCTGGTGGTTCTCCAGAATGGCGACCAGCCATCGGGTGGTGGCCAGGGTGCCGTTGAGCGTGGCCGCGACCTGCGGCTTGCCGTCGTCGTCCCGGTACCGGACGCCGAGCCGGCGGGCCTGGAAGGTCGTGCAGTTGGACGTCGAGGTCAGCTCGCGGTAGGTCTGCTGGGTGGGCACCCAGGCCTCGCAGTCGAACTTGCGGGCGGCCGACGAACCCAGGTCACCGGCCGCGGTGTCGATCACCCGGTACGGCAGCTCCATCCGCGCCAGCATCTGCTCCTCGAACGCGAGCAGCCGCTCGTGCTCGTCGGCGGCCTGCTCGGGCCGGCAGAACACGAACATCTCGACCTTGTCGAACTGGTGCACCCGCAGGATCCCCCGGGTGTCCTTGCCGTACGAGCCGGCCTCCCGCCGGAAGCAGGAGGACCACCCCGCGTACCGCAGCGGGCCGTCGGTCAGGTCCACGATCTCGCCGGCGTGGTACCCGGCCAGCGGCACCTCCGCGGTGCCGACCAGGTACATGTCGTCCGCCTCCAGCCGGTACACCTCGTCGGCGTGCGCGCCCAGGAATCCGGTGCCCTCCATCGCCTCCGGCTTGACCAGCACCGGCGGGATCATCGGCACGAACCCGTTGCCGATCGCCGTGCTCACCGCCAGGTTCAGCAGCGCCCACTGCAGCTGGGCACCGACGCCGCGCAGGAAGTAGAACCGGGCCCCGGAAACCTTGGCGCCGCGCTCGATGTCGATCGCGGCCAGCCGCTCGCCGAGTTCGACGTGATCCCGCGGGGTGAAGTCGAACGCGGTCGGCTCGCCGACCTCCTTGACCACCCGGTAGTCCTGCTCGCCGCCGGGCGGCGCGCCCTCGATGATGTTGGGGATGGCCAGGTGCGCGGCGGCCAGCGCGGCGTTGGCCGTCTGCTCGGCCGCCTCGGCCCGCTTGACCTGCGCGGCCAGTTCCTTGCCCCGCTCCAGCAAGGCCGCCCGCTCGTCCTTGGGCGCCTTCCCGATACTCCGGCCGAACGCCTTCTGCTCGGCGCGCAGCGAGTCGGCGCGGCCCACCGCCGCCCGCCGCTGCGCGTCGGCCTCCAGCAGCCGATCGACCGCTCCGGAGTCCTCGCCCCTGGCGTACTGGGAGGCGCGGACACGGTCGGGGTCGTCGCGGAGGATGCGCAGGTCGATCACCCGGTGAGGGTAGCCCGAGCGGTGCCGGCCGCGGCCGGTGCCGGCCGCACCGCGGACCGACCTGGACAATGGTCCGGTGGCCGTGCAGATGTCGCGGGCCGAGTTCGAGGACCTGGTGGCCGAGGCGCTCGATCTCATCCCGCAGGAGTTCACCAGGGCGATGGACAACGTCGTCATCCTGGTCGAGGACCGCCATCCCACCCAAAACCTGTACGGGCTCTACCACGGCGTCGCGCTGACGTCCCGGACCTCGCACTACTCGGGCCACCTGCCGGACACGATCACCATCTACCGGCTGCCGATCCTGGCCCACGCCGATGATCTTCAGGACGCCCGGGAACAGGTGGCCACCACGGTGATCCACGAGATCGCGCACCACTTCGGCATCGACGACCAGCGGCTGGACGAGCTCGGCTGGGGCTGACCGTTCGGCGCCCCGGAAGCGGCGACCGTAGGCTCTGTCCGACCGGAGACCGGCCGATCGAGGAGCGCCAGGCATGCCCACCATCGCTGTCGTCGGTGAGATCGTCGCGGACGCCATCCTCCCGCCGGACGGGATCATCGACGGCGCCGCGCATCTCACCGTTCATCCGGGTGGCGGCCCGGCGAACACGGCGGTTGCGCTGGCCCGTCTCGGTTCCACCGCGCGGTTCGCGGCACGGCTGTCCGGCGGTGCGCTCGGCGCCCTCTGCCGGGCGAAGCTCGAGCAGTCGACGGTCGATCTGAGCGCGTCGGAGAACGCGGAGGAACCGGCCACGCTGGCCGTCGCGCGGCTCGACGCCGAGGGCGCCGCGTCGTACGAGTTCTACACCGAGGGCACGGCCGACTGGGCCTGGACCGACGCGTCGCTGGCTCGGCTGATCGACGGGCCCTTCGTCGACCACCTGGCACCGGTCGCCGTGCACACCGGGTCGCTGGCACTGGCCCTGCAACCGTCCGGTCAGGTGATCGAAAACCTGCTGGCCCGGGCCCGCCCACTGATGACCGTCTCGATCGACCCGAACGTGCGCCCGCTGCTGGTGCCGATGACCGCCTACCGGCTGCGGATCGACCGGTGGGCGGCGCTGGCCGACATCGTCCGGATGTCCGGGGACGACCTGGAGCTGCTCTGGCCCGGCTGGACCCCGGAACAGGCCGCGACCCGTCTGCACGGCTGCGGCGTCCCGCTGGCCGTCGTCAGCCTCGGCGACGGGGGCGCGTTCGCCTCGCTGCGGGGCGAGCAGGTCCGGGTGCCGATCGCGCCCACCGCGCTGGTGGACACCGTCGGCGCCGGCGACGCGTTCCAGGGCGCCCTGCTGCACCACCTGGCCGAGACCGGGCAGCTGGGCGGCCGGCTGGACGCGCTGACCGTCGCCGACCTGGCCGAGGCGATGACCTTCGCCGCCCGGGCCGCCGCGATCAACTGCTCCCGGGCCGGAGCGAACCCCCCGTGGGCGGCCGAACTGAGCCCTGCCTGACGCCTGGTTCAACCGGCCTCGGCGTCCGGGCCGGCCACCCGAGTCAGCCGAGCCAGTTGCGCAGCTTGCCCTTGGGATGCCGGACGAGGATCGACCCGGACTTCTTCACACCCGTCAGCACCAGGGTCATGCCACGCCCGCCCGAGCGCGGGTCCACCTTGTTGTGCACGTGCCCGCCGCGCATCTGCAGGCCGTCCAGCCGCACGGAGCTGCCGACCGGCACGATCAGCTCGGCGGCCCCGCCGTAGTTCGACCGGAACTCGATGGTGACGGTGGGCGAGGTCAGCTGCGCCTGGGTGAAATCGAGTCGGGTGCTGGCTCCGGTCCCACCGATCACCACCAGCGGCGGCACCGTCCAGTAGCCCTTGAAGGTGCGCGACCCCCAGCCGAGCAACTCCAGAACCGGGCCCGATTGCGGTCGGACGGCGCCGGAGAAGCCCGGGCCGGCCGTCGGCACCGGCCGGGTGACGGCGCTCGCGGCATCCACCGATCGGCCGGCGATCTGCAGCCCGGGCAGGTCGATCAGCACGGCGTTCAGGTCCCGGCGGGTGCGGGCGGCGATGACCCGCCCACTGCGTTCGGTGTACTCCTCGATGTCGATCAGGCCCCGTCCGGTGGCCTTCTCCAACAGGGCCAGCACGTGTGAGCGCTCGTCGTCGGAGACCCGCAGGTCCCGCGGGTCGATGGGCGAGCCGGGCACGACAGCCAGGATAGTCAGTGCCGTCAGGCAGGGCGGGGACCGAAGCCGGCCGGCACTCCCGCGCCGGCCGGATCCCCGCCGGCCGGACCGTCCGCCGGACCGTCGTCGAGTCGCGGCCCGCCGAGTGCCCGGCCGGCCCAGGACTCGATGCGCCAGCCACCGGCCGACGTGCCGCGCATGACGATCATCCCGGTGTTGTGCAGCGAATGGTGCCGACCCAGGGCGTCCTCGACGGTCCGCAGGTCGGAGCCGCGCACCGTCGACCAGGTCCGCAGCATCGCCCCGTGGGCGACCAGCACGGCCGATCCCTCGCCGTCGCCCCGGCCGGCCAGCTGCGCGGCGACCTCCTCCACCACGGCGTCGAACCGGGCCAGCACCTGCTCCCCGGTCGGTCCGCCGGGCATCGGCAGGTCCAGGTTCCCGCCCATCCACTCCCGCACGGTGGTCAGGTAGGCGCGCACGGCGTCCTGGTCGCCGCGCATCTCCAGGTCGCCGGCCGGCACCTCGCACAGGCCGTCGCGAACCACCACGTCCAGGCCACGGGCGGCGGCCAGCGGCGCGGCGGTGAGCCGAGCCCGGGTCTGGGTGGACGCGGCGATCAGGTCGATCCGCTGGTCGGCCAGCGTGGCGGGCAGGGCGGCGGCCTGCTCGACGCCGAGATCGGTCAGTCCGGGGCCCGGCGGGGCGGTGTCCAGCAGCCCGAGCACGTTGGACGGCGTCTGGCCGTGCCGGATCAGCAGCAGCCGCATGTCAGCCGCCCCGCTGCCAGCGGCGGACCTGGTCGGCGGCCTCGGTGTAGGCGGCGGCGGTGGCGAAGTCGGCGGTCGCCTCGTTCGTCCCGACGGTCCGGGGATACGAGCCCAGCCAGCGCAGCAGGGCCTGCCGGCGGATCAGCGCGGCCACCACGTCGGCCATCGCCGGGTCGGCCAGGTGACCGTCCGCGTCCACCAGGAAGTAGTAGACGCCGAGCTTGGAACGGGTCGGCCGGGACTCGAGGCGGGTCAGGTTGATGCCGCGGGAGGCGAACTCGCCGAGCACGGTCAGCAGCGACCCGGGGTGGTTGCCCACCGACAGCACCAGGGACGTGCGGTCGTTGCCGGTCGGTGCCGGCGGCGGGCCGGGCCGGCGGAGCAGCACGAACCGGGTGACCGCGTCACGCACCTCGCCCACGTCCGCGACCAGGCTGCGCAGGCCGTACCGGGTCCCGGCCACCGGGGCGGCCGCCGCCGCGTCCAGTTCGCCGGCGGCCACCGCGGCCGCCGCCGCGGCGTTGGAGGCGGTCATCACCGGCTCGGCGTGCGGCAGGTGCTCGGCCAGCCACGCCCGGATCTGCGCGTGCCCGTGCGGATGCGCGCCCACCGAGCGGATCCCGGACAGCTCGGTGCCCGGGCCGGCCAGCAGGTCGAAGGTGATCGGCACGTAGGCCTCGGCGGTGATCAACAGCGGGTCGCCGTGGGTCAGCTCGTCCTGGGTGACCGGAACCGCGCCCTCGACCGAGCTCTCCATGGCCACGCACGCGGCGTCGGCCCGACCGTTCCGGACCGCGGCCAACGCCAGGGCGACCGACCCGGCGGGTTCGAGGTCGACGCCGCCGGTACAGCGGTCGGCGAGTGCCCGCGCCGCCTGCTCGGTGAAGGTGCCCTCCGGACCGAGGTAGGACCAGCGCTGCCCGGACGTATCGTGCTGACCCACACCGCTCACCCTAGGACGGCGCCGGTCAGGTACCCGTCCCGGTCTCCGGCGCCTGTGCCTGCAGCTGCGCCAGCCGGTCCGGATCCTGCACGCTCATCCAGGCCAGCACGTCCCGGAACGGCACGCACTGCACCTCCGGCTGCCCGCACTTTTCCAGCACGAACTTGGTCAGCGCGTTCTCGTAGGCGTTGTTGTTCCACTCGTTGAAGTGGTTGCCCAGCACCAGCGGCGCGCGGTTGCCGTTGAAGGTGGCGTTGAACATGTCGTTGTAGGTCTGGTAGACCTGCTCGGAATCGGCCGCCGACTCGTCCGGGGTGACCCCGTTGCTGCTGGCCTGACGCTGCGTGTAATAGAAGTTGTAGTCCATGGTGATCTGGAAGTGGTCGGTGCCGTGGATCGGGAACTCCGCCATGCCGAACTGCCAGATCTTGTACTGCGGTGACTGCGTCGGCCAGGAGATGCCGTGCCTGGTGAACGACGAGTCATACGTGATGCCGTGCGCGATCAGCGCGGGGAACAGCTCCTCGGCCTTGCCCTCCAGGCACGGGGTGCGCTCGCCCCGGACCTCCTGCGTCGGGTCGAAGGCCAGGTCGTCCATCTGCACGCCCGGGTTGTTCGCCTTGACGTTCTTGACCATCGAGTAGAACTGGTCGAGCTCGTTGTTCCAGTCGTCCGCGGTCCACACCGAGCCGCTGGGCTCCGCGCCCGAGCAGAAGTGCCCGTTGAAGTGGGTGCCGATCTCGTTGCCGGCGGCGTACGCCTGGTTCAGGTCCTGGATCTCGACCGGCAGGTCGGACGCGCTGTTCCAGTTGATGGACGACTTGCCCGGGCTGTGCCCCGGTCCCTGGTACACGTTCTTGGTCTGGTCCGAGAGCATGTAGGTGCCGGACAGGAATCCGGTGAAGTGGAACGGCACCTGGTTGGCGACGTCGAACCAGTGCTGCCACTTCTCGTGCCAGCCGACGCCGTCGAAACTGACGATGATGAACTGCGGCGGCTTCTCGCCGGGCTGCAGCTTCGTCGGCACGAAACCGTCGGGCAGCGCGCCGCCCTCGCCGGAGGCGGACTGGGACGTGGTGGGCCCGGAGGAGGCGCTGGTCGAGGACGGGTCGGTGCCGGAGGTGGCGGTCTCGGACGACGGACCGCCGCCATCCGGGCTGGCGGTGACGAAGCTGGTGATCGTCAGGTCGTCCGCGGCGTTCGAGCTGCCACAGGCGGTCAACAGCAGGGCAAGCACCCCTGTCGCCGCGATCAGGGCCTTACGCCGTCGGGCCACCCGCATGAATCCCCCTCGCTGTGTGTTCGGCCGCCGGTCGGTGGGCAGACGGCGTCTAAGGGTACTGTCCGTCGCCGCCTGTGCGATCACCGTGAGGTTCCTGCGGAACGCACGACCGGCGACGCGATTCACACCTTGACGTGGCGACCCAGGCCGCGGTTGCCCGTTCGGGCAGCCTTTCCGGGTCGCAGATCGGGCCGAACGCCCGCGCGGCACCGGGTCCGGCCTTCGTACCGTGAACTCAACGGACCGGCCGTCAGGGGCCCTCGCTGGCTGTGACCCAGGCCGGTGACTCACTCGGTGATCGGTGCTGCTCGATGGGCGAACGTCGGATGGTCGACCGCGGGGCCGTGCCGGCCCGCGGCCACGGCCGCTCGGGTCGGGGGGAGGCGCGTCGCGCCTCGCCGGATCCGGTCCGGCCCGATCGGCCGGTGCAGCCGGGAACGATCGCCGCGCTGCAACGCGCGGTGGGCAATCGGGCGGTGACCCGGCTGCTGGCGAACCGGTTCGGCTCCGGACGGACCGCCGCCGTGCAGCGGCAACCGCCGCCCCAGCGGACGCTGCCCCCGCAGACCCAGCGCTGGGACGTCGACGAGCCGTACCGGGGCGCCGCGATCACGCATCGGACCACCCACATCGAAGCTTCCGCCTGGGCCGAGGTCGGCCCGGCCGTCCCGCGGATCACCTACCACCGCGAGGTCGAGCTGAAGACCACCGGCGGCATCAGCATCTACCTGGACCTCCGCGGCACCGTCTATCTGAAGCCGGGCGAGGCGCTGCCGACCGGGCCGGCCGCGGCCTTGGACGTCGTCGGTCGGCTGGTCCGCACGCAGCGCACCCTGCGGGTGGAGGGCGGCGACGTCATCGCCGTCAACGAGTACTCGCCGGCAGACACGCCCGCCCGGTCGCTGGGGGCGGCGGCCCGGGCGGTGCTGCCGGACTACGCGCAGCTCCCGCTGACCGTCGCGGAGCAGGAGACCGCGCTGCTGGCACTGCTCACGACGCTGCCGCGGATACCCAAGGCCGTACCCCCCGACGAGAACGACCGGAGCACGGCCGAGGTCGCCGCGGACATCGCGACCGACTTCATCCCGATCATCGGCGAGCTCAAGGACCTGTACCGAGCGATCACCGGCCGGGACCCGGTCACCGGCGAGAAGCTCAAGTGGTGGGAGCGGGTGCTGGCGTTCATCGGCTCCCTGCCGCTGGTGGGCAAGCTGATGAAGCTGGGCAGCAAGGCCGTCAAGAGCCTGTCCCGGGCGCGCAAGTGGCTCGGTGGCAAGTTGGCGGCGTTCGGATCCTGGCTGGCCGAGAAGTTCGAACGCTGGCAGCAGTCGCGCAAGGCCAAGCGACTGGCCAAGGCGCAGTCCGAGGCCCGCCGGCTGGCCGCCGCCGAGGAGGAGATCAAACGACTGGCCGAGGCCAGGCGACTGGCGCAGACCATCGCGCCGACGCTGGCGGACGTGCAGAAGCTCGTCCCACCGAACACCGACTGGTTGCACTGGGGCATCGACATCTTCGGTCAGGGCCCGGCGGAGGCCCTCGCCCGGATGAAGACCGTCACCCGGGAGCAGATGCTGGCGCTGGGGGTCAACCGGGACGTCGCGCAGGCCCTGCACAATTGGTATCGCGCCATGGGGACGGGTGTCGGACGGGACACCCGGCTGAACCGGATGGCCCTGCTGGAGCACATCATCGGGCTCTTCTGAACCTCGCCGGGACCTCGCATACATCCTCACTAGGCTGCCCGGTCATGACCGGCGTTCCCCCGCCCATCCGCCCGCCCACCGAACCGCCTCCCGGACCGCCTGCCGGACCGCCGGCCGGGTCGGCGGACCTCCCGGTCGGCCGGCCCTACACCCCGCGCTCGATGTGGGTCGAACTGACCGTCGTCTTCCTGGTCACCCTGGGCATGAGCGGGCTGACCTCGCTGGTCAATCTGATCGACGCGCTGCTGGCACCCGTGCCGCTGGCCTCGCAGACCGTGGCGATCGTGGTGCCGCAGGCGCAGGCGTCGTTCCTGGACCTGATCAAGCAACTGCTGTCGGTCGTGCGGGGTCTGGCCTGGGGCGCGCTCGGGCTCTACCTGCTCTGGCGCAGCGGCGTGAACCTGCGCACCCGGCTCGGCCTGGACCTGCGGCGACCGTGGTCGGACCTGGCCACCGGGGTCGTGTTGACCGCGGTCATCGGCATCCCGGGGCTGGCCCTGTACCTGGGCGCGGTCGCCGCCGGCATCAACCTGACCGTCGCCCCGACCACGCTGAACGACGTCTGGTGGCGGCTGCCGGTGCTGATCCTGGCGGCGATCGAGAACGGCTTCCTGGAGGAGGCGCTGGTCGTCGGCTACCTGCTGACCCGGCTGGAACAGCTGCGGGTGCCCGGGTGGGCCGCCGTCGCGATCTCCGCGGTACTGCGCGGGTCCTACCACCTGTACCAGGGCTTCGGCGGCTTCCTGGGCAACGCAGCGATGGGCGTGGTGTTCGCCTGGTGGTTCCGCCGCACCCGCCGGTTGTGGCCGCTGGTGATCGCGCACTCGCTGCTGGACATCGTCTCGTTCGCCGGTTACGCGCTGCTGCACGGGACGGTGAGCTGGCTGCCCTGACGGCCGGACGACGCCGGGTGTGTCAGGGCCGGGTGTGTCAGGCCCGGTGACACGTCACGGCAGGGGTCAGCGCAGGGTGAACTGCCGGCCCAGGATCCCGTCCCTGGCCCGCCGCTGCGCGTCGGTGAGCGGCTCGTCCACCGCGAGCGCCTCGGCCAACCGCTCGGCGAACGCGGTCGCCGGCGCGTCCCACTCGCTGGGATGCGCGTCCCGGTCCAGGTCCCACACCGGCACCAGCCGGCCGTGGGCGCGGAACGAGCCGACGTACCGGGAGCCCTGTCCCAGGTCCAGCTGATCGGCCACGTGCAGCCGGGCCAGGGCGGCCATCAGGGGCGCCTCGTCCTCGGGCCGCACCCACCGCAGGTGCGCCCGCTCGCCGGCGTCGACCCAGTAGGCGCCGGGCAGGTCGGCGACCCGAGCGGTCGGCATGATCGCGGCGTTGGCCCGTTCCAGCGACAACGCCACCTCGCTGCCGGGGGTCACCTCCTCCTCCAGCCACCAGGAGAAGTCCTCGAAGACCGTGACGTCCAGCGGCTCGTCGACGACGAGGTCGCCGTACCGGTTGCCGAAGCTGGCCCGCCCGACCACCGACAGCACCGACGACGGTTCCGCCTCCAGCGCCCACTCCAGCGCGGCGGCCAGATCCCGGGACAGGTCCCCGGTGTGCGCCTGCACCTGCATGCCCAGCAGGATCGACCCGTCCGACCGGGTCAACGCGGCCGCGGCGCCGGGCAGCACGCTGGCCAGGGTGACCGACGGGATGTCCTCACGCGGCTCGATGAGGGTGAGCGGGGCGCTGGCCGCCGGCAGGAACTCCCGCAGCGCGATGAGCTCGGTCTCCGCGGCGAGCCCGGCGAACGGCCGGGTGACGATCAGGTCGGCGGCGTCGGACGACCCGTGGCAGGCCTTGTAGCGACGGCCCGAACCGCAGGGGCACGGACGGCGGGGATTGGGCGCCGCGCCGGCGGCGGATCCCGCCGCCGACTGCTCGGCAGACTCCTCGGCGGATCCCTCGGCGGTGAGGGTGGCGGCACCGTTGCGGCGGTTCTTCTTGGACACCCGGTCACGGTAGCCGACTGCCCGATCCGGGCGTCCCGACCGATCGGCGTCCGACCGGGCGCCGTTGCGCTGATCTTTCTCGCGCCGAAACCGGACAAGACGGCGCCGAAACCGGTCGGGCGCGGCCGCGCTGACCAGTCGAACCTTCTGGTGACCGAAATGACCGAATCACCCGTGCTGATCGGCCTGGATCTCGTCCCGCGCTGATCCAACACCCACTTTTGGTGCCGTTTTGTCCGGTTTACTGAACATTGGATCAGCGCGGCTCCCCAGGGTGGCCCGGGTGGGCGCCGGCGGCCGCACCATCCAGCCCCGCGGAATCGCCGCCCGGTCGTGCAGCAGCCCGGCGAACCGCGCCAGCATCGCCGCACCCAGTCCGGCGGTCAGCGCCGCGGCCAGGTCGACGGCGATGTGCAGCTCCACGGTGTCGGCGATGGCCTGCAGGCTGCCGCCGAGCCCCCTGGCCAGCGCGATCAGCATCAGCACCGCCGAGGCGACCCAACTCGCCCACCAGCAGGCGGTCAGCCGGGACGCCCGGACCAGCCGGCCCGGCGGGGCGTGTTTGCCGGTCAGCATGCGGTCGACCTCGGTGACGATCTGCCCGGCCCCGTAGATGTTCCAGCCGGGCACCAGCAGCCTGGCCAGCACCGCGCGGGTGGATCGGGACGGGGCCGCTGCCAACCGTAGGGCGGCCACCCGGTGGGTACGCGTCACCGCGATCACGCCGACCACCAGCACGGCCACGGTCGCGGCCAGCGCACCGGCTCCGGCGGCCGCGACGAACACGTCGCTGGCCCGCACGGTGGTCCCGTCCAGCACCCTGGTCCGGCCCTGCAGCAGCAGCGCGAACCGCCAGGTCTCGGCGGCCGCGGCGGTCAGCGACAGGGCCGCCGCGGCGACCGCGAGCCATGCCGCGGCGCGCAGGGCACCGGACGGGTCGGTCGCACGCGGGGCCTGCTCGACCGGCTCGGCCTCGTGCCAGACCACCGGCGGGAACATCCACCGGGGGTGCCGGCCCCGGTAGGACGGCGGTCCGGTGTACGGACGGTCCGCAGACCGCGGCGCCGACGGTGAAGCCGGCCGGCGGCCCGGTCCGGCGCCGGGCGGATGGGCGACCCACCGGCGCAGGCGGCCGCCACAGTTGACGCACCGATTCCAGCCGGACTCGGTCTGCCTGACCCCGCAGCGCGGACAGGTCGTCATCGACGCCGGCGGGCGGGACGGCGCCCAAGGATCGCCGACCGTCATCGGCACACCGACCGGCCGGCGATGCCGCTCGCCGGGCCGTCCACCGAGGCGCCCGGCGGGCCGTCAGATGACCTGGGGTGCGCCGTCACCGTCCGCCTCCATCGGCCGCCCGGCCCTGGCCCAGCCGCCCATGCCGCCGGACACGTTGACCGAATCCCAGCCCTGCTGGTTCAGGTAGGCGGTGACGCGGGCGGACCGACCGCCCGATCGGCAGATGACGTACAGCGGGCCGCCGTCGGGGACGTCGCCCAACCGCTGGGCGAGTTGGGTCATCGGCACGTGCACCGCGCCGGGCGCATGGCCGGCCGCCCACTCGTCGTCCTCCCGTACGTCCAACAGCACCGCGTCCGCGGGAACCTGCTCGACACTGACCTCTGGAATCGATCCGCTCACCGCCCCATGATTCCACCGGCGCACCGGGCCAGAGTTAACACACTCGACGCGCTGCATCCACAGGTCGCGCGCACCATGACCACGACCTGGCCGAACGGCCGCGTCACACCGCGTCGATGAGGGGCAGCGCACATGGACACCTTCGATCTGGTCGTCATCGGGTCCGGACCGGCCGGGCAGAAGGCGGCGATCGCGGCGGCCAAGTTGGGTCGGCGGGCGGCGATCGTCGACCGCGGCACCATGATGGGCGGCGTCTGCATCAACACCGGCACCATCCCGTCCAAGACGCTGCGCGAGGCGGTGCTCTACCTGACCGGGCTGAACCAGCGGGAGCTGTACGGCCAGGCCTACCGGGTCAAGGAGGACATCACCATCGGTGACGTGTCCACCCGCATCTCGCACGTGGTGAACCGCGAGGTCGACGTGGTGCGCAACCAGCTCACCCGCAACCACGTCGCCGTGCTGCCGGGCACCGCGCGGTTCGTGGACACGCACACCGTGCAGGTCGCGGCGGCCGACGGGACCAGCCGGCTGATCGTCGGCGAGAAGATCGTCATCGCGGTGGGTACCAAGCCGGCGCACCCGCCGTTGGTCGACTTCGACGGGGAGACGATCGTCGATTCGGATCAGATCCTGAGTATCGCGAAGGTGCCGGCGTCGATGGTCGTCGTCGGGGCCGGTGTCATCGGCATCGAGTACGCGTCGATGTTCGCCGCGCTGGGCACCAAGGTCACCATCGTGGAGCGGCGACCGACCATGCTCGACTTCTGCGACAAGGAGATCATCGAGGCGCTGCAGTATCAGCTGCGCGAGCTCGCGGTGACGTTCCGGTACTCCGAGACGGTTCGTGAGGTGCAGAAGCATCCGGCGGGCACGCTGACCGTGCTGGAGTCGGGGAAGAAGATCCCGGCGGACACCGTGTTGTACTCGGCCGGCCGGCAGGGTGTCACCGACGAGTTGAACGCCGCCGCGGCCGGGCTGTCGGCGACCAACCGCGGCAAGGTCGAGGTGAACGAGAACTTCCAGACCGAGGTCGAGCATATTTACGCGGTCGGCGACGTCATCGGGTTCCCCGCGCTCGCCGCCACCGCGATGGAACAGGGCCGCCGGGCTGCGTATCACGCGTTCAACGAGCCGGTCGGCAACAAGCTCGGCGAACTCCAGCCGATCGGCATCTACACGATTCCCGAGCTGTCCTTCGTCGGCCGTACCGAGGAGGCGTTGACCACCGCCAACGTGCCGTTCGAGGTGGGGGTGGCGCGGTATCGGGAGTTGGCCAGGGGCGCGATTCTGGGTGATTCGTACGGGATGCTGAAGATCCTGGTGCATGCCGAGTCGCGGGAGTTGTTGGGTGTGCATGTGTTCGGCACCAACGCGACGGAGTTGGTGCACATCGGGCAGACCGTGATGGGCTGCGGCGGCACGGTGGATTATCTGGTGGACACGGTGTTCAACTATCCGACGCTGGCCGAGTCGTACAAGGTGGCCGCGTTGGACGCGGTGAACAAGATGCGCGCCATCGCCAAGGTCACCCAGACCGGCCCCTACCGACCCTTGCCCGAATAACGCCCTTGCCCGAATAGCGCCGGCCCGGCCCGTGAACCGGTTCGCCGCCGGACGGACGACGCGGCCGGTAGCCTCGTTCCGGCCCGGGTGCGGCGCACCGGCCGACCCGCCGGGCGCACCGGCCGCGCGGCGAACAGGGGGTGGGCGTGCCAGGACTCGATTCGAGGTTCCGGGTGCTGCTCGTGTGCACCGCCAACCACTGCCGTTCCCCGATGGGTCAGCAGTTGCTGCGCCACGCGGCGGCGAGCCGGTTCGGCGACGGCGCCTGGCAGGTCGATTCGGCCGGCACGAACGTTCCCGGGCCCTGGCCGCTGAACGACCACGCGGCGGCGGCGCTGGCGGCCCGGCTGCCGCACGTCGAGCCGCACATCGCCCGGCCGCTGTCCCGCGCCGTGGTCGGCGAGGCGGACCTGGTCCTGACCGCCTCCCGCCGGCAGCGCGGCCTCGTCGTCCAGGCCGTTCCCGGGGCCATCGGCCGGACGTTCACCATCAGGCAGTTCGCTCGGCTGTGCGACGCGGTCGGCCCCTTGCCGGGCGACGCCGACCCCGGTGCGGCCGGTCGCCGGCTGGTGGCCGAGGCGAAGCGGGCCCGATCCAGCCTGCAGCCGGTACCCGGCGAGCAGGACGACCTGCCGGACCCGATGGGTGGTTCGCCGGCCGACTTCGAACTGTGCGCCGATCGCCTGCAGGATGCGATCGACCGGATCCTGCGGCCGCTGCCGCAGCCGGGGAAGTGACCGGTCGGGCTGCCTGACGAGACCGGCTATTTGACCAGGCGGGACAGCCGCCGGTCGGCCAGCTTGCGCCCACCGGTCTGGCACGTCGGGCAGTACTGGAACGACCGGTCGGCGAAGGACACCTCGGCGACCGCGTCGCCGCACACCGGGCAGGGCAGGCCCGTTCGGGCGTGCACCCGCAGCCCGGTCCGCTTCTCCCCCTTGAGCCGGGCGGCCTGGCCACCGACCGACCGCAGCACGGCGTCGGTCAGCACCATGGCCATGGCCTCGTGCAGCCGGTCCAGCTCGTCCGGGCTGAGCTTGCCGGCGGTGGCGAACGGCGACAGCTTCGCGGTGTGCAGGATCTCGTCCGAGTAGGCGTTGCCGATGCCGGCGATGACCCGCTGGTCGGTGATGACGTTCTTCACCCGGCCGGACTGTCCGGCGAGCACCTCGGCCAGCGCCGCCCGGTCCAGCTCGAGCGCGTCCGGACCGAGCCGGGCCACCCCGGGCACGGCCCGCGGGTCGGTCACCACCGCGGCGGTGACCGACTTCTTCGTGCCCGCCTCGGTGACGTCGAAGCCGCCGCCACCACTGAGCACGACCCGCAGCGCGATCGGCCCGCCCATCTTCGGCGGCCGCGGGGAGATCGCGTCCGACCAACGCAGCCAGCCGGCGCGGGCCAGATGCAGCAGCAGATGCAGTTCGGCCGGACCGTCGGCGGGCGCGGCGGCGCCGGGGACCGTGACCAGGTCGAGGAACTTGCCGTGTCGGCCGGCCCCGGTCACCGTCCGCCCGACCAGCGCGGTGGCCGGGGGATCGTAGGTGGTCAGCACGTTGAGCGAGGCGACGTTCACCGCGGCGACGGACTGGCCGGCCGCGTGCTCGGTGAGGAACGCAGCCAGCGCGGTGACCTCGGGCAGCTCGGGCATGGGCACAGTCTGCCCGAGTTGGCTCGGCGGCAGGCAAGCTCTGATCGGCGCCGGCGCCGGGCGGCGGGCCGGGGTTCCCATGGGGCCGGGTTTCGGATGCACGGCGGCAACCGGTGCTACAGACTGCTCGGCATGACGGGTGAAGGCGCGGCACGGTGACGGCTCGCACGGCGCTGCGGCGCCAACCGAGGGTGGCGGTGATCGGGTCCGGCTCCTGGGGCACCAGCGTGGCCTCGATCGTGGCCCTGCACTCGCCGACGGTCATCTGGGGCCGCTCGGTCGAGGTGGTCGACCAGATCAACACCGGGCACACCAACGAGCGGTACCTGCCCGGATTTCCGCTGACCCCGTCGCTGACCGCGACCCACGATCTGCGGCAGGCGGTGGAGCCGGCCGACATCCTGATCATGGCGGTGCCCTCGCACGGCTTCCGGGGCGCGCTGGAGGACCTGGCGCCGTACCTGCGGCCGTGGGCGCCGGTGGTCAGCCTGGTCAAGGGACTGGAGCAGGGCACGGGCAGGCGGATGACCGAGATCATCGACGAGGTGCTGCCCGGACACCCCGCCGGTGTGCTGGCCGGGCCGAACATCGCGCGCGAGGTGGTGGCCGGCTACGCGGCCGCCGCGGTGATCGCCATGCCGGACCCGCACCTGGCCGCACAGCTACGGGAGCTCTTCCGCACCAAGTACTTCCGCATCTACTCGAGCTCCGACGTGATCGGCGTGGAGATCGCCGGCGCGCTGAAGAACGTGTTCGCGATCGCCGTCGGCATGGGCGACGGAGTGGGCAGCGGCGACAACACCCGGGCGATGGTGATCACCCGGTCGCTGCACGAGATGACCAAGCTGGGCACCGCGCTCGGCGGGCAGGCCGAGACCTTCGCCGGGCTGGCCGGCATGGGTGATCTGGTGGTGACCTGCACCAGCAGGCACAGCCGCAACCGGCACGTGGGCGAGCTGATCGGCCAGGGTATTCCGGTGCCCGAGATCCTGGCCGGGATGAAGCAGGTGGCCGAGGGCGTGAAGACCGCGTCCGTGGTGATGAAGGTGGCGGCCGACGTCGGCAGGGTGGGCGGGCGGGGGTTGGAAATGCCGATCGCCCGCGAGGTGGACGCCGTGGTCAACCACGGGTCCACGCCCGAACGGGCCTACCGCGGCCTGCTCAACGAGGCCCCCGGGCACGAGGTGCACGGGGAGAGCTGGTAGGCGCCTGCCCCTGCCCCACCCCGCAGACTATTCGCGGGCGAAGCCGATCTGCAGGTCGTCCAGGTAGTCGGCGGCGAACCCGGCCTGCGAGTAGGCCAGGTAGAAGTTCCACATCCGGACGAACGTCTCGTCGAAGCCGAGCGCCAGCACCTCCGGCAGCCGCGAGTTGAAGGCGTGCCGCCACTGCCGCAGGGTGGGCACGTAGCAGTGGCCCAGCCGGCGGGTCTCCTGGATCCGGAGCCGGGTGTGCCCGGCGACGACCTGATCGATCGCGGTCGTCGACGGCAGCGCGCCGCCGGGAAACACGTACTTGTGCACCCAGGTGTATCCATTGCGGGTGGCCAGCAGCCGCTCGTGCGCCATGGTGATCGTCTGCAGCGCGAGCCGGCCACCGTCGGCGAGCATCCGGTCGATGGCCCCGAAGTAGTCGGGCCAGTAGCGCTCGCCGACGGCCTCGATCATCTCGACGCTGACCACCGCGTCGTAGCTGGCGGTCTCCCGGGCCGCGTGCCACCGGTAGTCCTCGAGCAGCACGTCGACCCGGTGGGACAGCCCCGCGTCGGCGATCCGCCGGATCGCCAATTCCCGCTGCGCCTCCGACAGGGTCAGGGTGGTGACGTGCACGTCCCGGGTGCGCGCGGCGCGCATGGCCAGGGCGCCCCACCCGGAACCGATCTCCAGCACCCGCAGGCCCGGGCGCACCCGGGCCAGATCCAGGATCGCGTCGATCTTGCGCAGCTGGGCCCCGGCCAGGTCGTCGCCCGGCTCGAACCAGGCGGCCGAATAGGTCAGGCTGGGATCCAGGAACAGCTCGAACAGGTCGTTGGACAGGTCGTAGTGCCGGTGGATGTTGTCCCGGGCCCCTGTCGGCGTGTTCTCCTCGGCGGACGGCGGCCGGCTCTGCCAGATCCGCCGCAACGTCTGCAGGGACCGCGGCACCAGCACCGACATGCGGCGGGCGAGCACCTCCAGCACCGCGGCCAGCTCGTCCGTCGCCGCGTTGATCCGGTCCGGCGAAAGATCAAGAGAAGCCACGTCCTCACCGCTGGCCGCCGGCGGCGCGTCGGCAGCGGCCGGCCAGCCGCCGGTGGTCAGGTCGCCGGTCATCCAGGCCTCGCCGAAGCCGATCAGCCCGTCGGCGCCCAGGCGGGCGAAGAAGGACTCCGGCCGGATCAGCTGGAGCGTCGGCCCGCCGGCTCCCCAGCGGGTGCCGTCCGGGAACAGCAGGGTCATCGGCAGCGTGCGGACCGCCGCGTGGGCCAGCCGGCGGGCGATGGCCGCATGCACCGGGACCCGCGGCACGTCGAACAGGCCGGGCCAGACGCCGGCCGCCGGCCACGGGGTGGGATGCCGCCTTGTCGGGGTCAGCAATGCCATGACAGCGCACGTCCCTTTCTCGTCGAGATCGTCCGGCCGCCCCGGGGGTCGGGTCGACGGCAGGTGATTCGACGCGGAGTGCGCCGCAGGTGGGCCGGTCGGATCGCGAACATTCTCACCGACCGCCGGACCGGCGTCGAAGCCGGTCGCACAGCGGCAAAGGCCCGCAGGCCGCCAGGACCTACGGACACGACGGGCCGATTCGCTACAGGCCCAGGGAGGAGGCGACCTTCTTCACCTCCGCCGCCGACGTCCTGAGCAGCTCCACCTCGCGGTCCGACATCGGGACGTCGAGCATGCTGGCCACTCCGGTCCGGTTGACCAGGGAGGGCAGCGACAGGCACACGTCGGAGATCCCGTACCTCCCGTCCAGCAGTGACGACACCGGAAGCACGCCGTTCTCGTCGCGCAGGATCGCCTCCAGCACCCGCGTGCCGGCCAGCCCCACGGCATAGTTGGTGGCGCCCTTGCCGCGGATGATCTGCTCGGCCGCCGTCACGACGTCGTGGCCGATGCGCTCCTCGGTCTCGTCGTCCAGCTTCGTTCCGTTCGGGCCCGCGAACTCGAGCACCGGCACGGTGCCGATGCTCGCGGTGCTCCAGAGCGGGAACTCCGAGTCGCCGTGCTCGCCGGCGATGAACGCGTGCACGCTCTGCGAGGCGACCCCCACCTCACGGGCGATGACCTGACGCAGCCGCGCCGAGTCCAGCACCGTGCCGCTGCCCAGCACCCGGTTCTTCGGCAGGCCGGAGAACTTCAGCGCGGCATAGGTCAGCACGTCCACCGGGTTGCTCACCATGACGATCACCGCGTCGGGCGCGACGTCGAGCAGCTTCGGGATCAGCGCGCGACAGATGTCGACGTTGACGCCGGCCAGTTCGAGCCGGGTCTGGCCCGGACGCTGCTTCGCGCCCGCGGTGATGGCGATGACGTCGGCATTCGCGCAGATCGCGACGTCGTCGGAGCCGTCGACGTCGGCGGGCGGACAGAACTGCAGGCCGTGCCGCAGATCGAGCACCTCGGCCTCGACCTTGGCGGTGGCCATGTCGTACAGGACGACGTCGTGGGCCACGCCGCGGATCAGCGTCGCGTAGGCCAGGGTCGCGCCCACGGAGCCGGCGCCGACGATCGCGACCTTATTGCGGCGAAGGGAGATTTCCGTCATGGGGGGAACCTATCGGCCCGAGGCAAGGCCGGCAGGGTCGAATGACCATATCGGCACGGGCCAAAGTCCCGTTCTCACGGCCGCGTCGGGCTCGCCGGCGACCCACGGTCGATACGGGCCCGACGCCGGCCGAGGCGCACCGGTTCTCCGCACCGGCACTACAATCCGTCACCCGCCCGGACGGGTGACAATCCTCACAATTCGACCCGTTTGCCCCGAACACGAAGCACCGGACAGCAATTCAGCCATTCGAGTGGCCTGCCGTCGATTGCCCGTGCGTGGTCCGGCGGCAGCCGGTGACCTCCGATTGATGACAGTCAGTCACGACGAATCGGCACGATCAGTGCGTTTTGCCGGACTTCGCTTACCTAGCGGAGTCAGGAACCGGTCAGATCGCTCAAACGGTATCAATGTCCGCCGTGAGCCGCCCCACTTGGGTACTCTTACATCGAATGGCCCAAAAATGCTGCTCTGGCACTAGTATCAATCTCGTGAAACTCCGACACCCACATGCCAGGGCAACCCGAATGGCGACTACCCTCCGTGCATGTGATGGGTCGGTCATCGGCAGCTATCGGGACTTGAAATCGGGCTGTCAGTTCGTCTATGCGACCCCAACGGATCAACCGGCCCTGTGGCACGAGTTCCTGCAGGGCGCCCTGGAGAGCTATGCGCGTCACGGCGTGCAGAGCGTTCTTGAGTACGACAAGGTCCGGGACGGCGCGAGCACCCGCATGTTCATTGCCGCCGTGGACCCCGCCGGGCGCGTGGTCGGCGGCATGCGGGCGCAGGGCACGTACACCTCCCCCGCGCAGGCGCACGCCATCTCCGAATGGGCCGGTCAGCCGGGCGAGGCGCTGCTGTGGGGGGACATCGAGGACCGTCTGCCCTTCGGGGTGGTCGAGATGAAGTCCGGCTGGGTCAGCGAGACCCTGTCGACGCGGGCCGAGTTGTCCGCCGCCCTGGCGCGCGTCGTCCTGCACTCGATGCGCCTGCTGGACGCCCAGTACGCCCTGTGCACCGTCGCCCAGCACGCCGTCCGCCGCTGGGAGACCACCGGCGCACGGGTCAGCTCGATGATCCCGGCGGTTCCCTATCCGGACGACCGCTACCAGACGGTGCCCATGTGGTGGGACCTGCAGACCGCCGAAAGCCTGACCGAGCCCCAGCACTGGTCCATCCTGGGCCAGGAGTGGGCGGAACTGACCTCGGCGCACCAGGCTCCTGGCTGGGCTGCGGTCACCGACGGCGCGGCCGCATGATAGGCACTTCGGGTGGCTCCCATTCCCCGCGGACCCGACGCCTATCGCCCAGTCCTTTTTCCTGACGACGAGCCACTCGATTCCTCGACCCTGGCCCGGATCCGCGCGGATCCCTGCACGATCGTGCTGGACCACGGCGAAGCGCTCTCCCGCCAGGCGGACGCGCTCAGGTCCCGGCCGGCGGTCGACGAGACCGGTGCCGGCCCGCACTGGGCCTACTTTCCGTGGCGCCGGACCCTGGTGACCATTCCCGGCCCGGACCGGTTCCGCAGAATGCGGTTCGACCGGAACCGCTACCAGATCACCACCGCCGAACAGGAACGCTTTCGCGATATCCGAATCGGTGTGGCCGGATTGAGCGTCGGACATTCCATCGCGGTGACCCTGGCCATGGAAGGCCTTTGCGGACACCTGCGACTGGCGGATTTCGACGACCTGGAGCTTTCGAACCTCAATCGGCTGCCGGCCACCGTCCTGGACCTGGGGGTCAACAAAGCCGTCATCGCCGCTCGCCGAATCGCCGAGATGGATCCGTATCTGCGGGTCGAAGTCGACACCAGGGGCGTGCGTGCGGATTCGGTCGCGGAATTCGTCGACGGGCTCGACATCGTCGTCGATGAATGCGATTCGCTGGACATCAAGGTCGAACTGCGCCTGGCCGCCCGGGAACGCGGCATCCCGGTCATCATGGCGACCAGCGACCGCGGCCTGGTCGACGTCGAGAGATTCGACCTGGACCGCAATCTGGAGATCTTCCACGGTCTGCTCGGGGAGCTGGACCCGACCGCCCTGCAAGGTCTGTCGACCCGCGACAAGGCTCCCTTCGTCATGCGGATCCTGGAGGCGGACGAACTGTCGGCCCGGCTGGCCGCCTCACTCGTGGAAGCGGACCGAACACTGTCCAGCTGGCCGCAATTGGCCAGCGAGGTGACCCTCGGCGCGGCGGCGGTGGCCGCCGCCGTGCGGCGCCTGGTCCGAGCCGAGCCGTTGCCGTCCGGCCGCACCCGCGTCGACCTCGACCAGGCCCTGGCCACCCTGCGGCCGCCCGCACTCGGCGACGACATCCCAGCCGCGCCACCGCAAGCGCCGGCGGACCCGCAACCGGCGAGGACCGGCGAGGCACTGGATGCCATGGTGGACGCGATCCGGCTGGCCCCATCCGGCGGGAACAGCCAGCCGTGGGCGGTGACCCGGTACCCGGATCGCTTCGAGATCACCCAGCGCTTCGAACAGACCACGGCGATGGACGTCGGTTTCCGGGGATCCCAGGTGGCGATCGGAGCGGCGACCTTCAACGCCCGGGTGGCCGCCGCCAGGTTCGGCGTCCTCGGACCGGTCGAGATCGTCGAGAATCCGCAGACGCGCCTTCCCCGGGTCTGCATCCGGCTCGGCGACGCCACCGACGACGTCCTCGGCGGCCTCTACGACTCCATGGTCGAGCGCATGTCCAACCGCACCGTCGGCCTCCGCCAACACCTGGACGGCGACACGCTGCAGGCGTTCCGGCAGGCGGTGGCGTCCGACGGCGGCCGGTTGACCGTGGCCACGGAACCGGACCAACTCGCGGCGCTCGCCGACGTTCTCGCCTCGTCGGACCGGCTGCGCTACCTGACCCCCACGCTGCATCGGCAGATGATCGGCGAACTCAGCTGGCCCGGCCGCGACCCGCTGGACCGTGGCATCGACGTCCGCACCCTGTCGCTGGACGCCACCGACATGGTCAAGCTGCGGGTCGGGGCCCGGTCCGACGTGATGGCCCACCTCGCCGACTGGGACCTGGGCACGGCACTGGGCGACAACACACGGGACCGGGTCCGTGACGCTTCCGGGTTGGCCGTCGTCACCGTGCGCGGGGACAGCCTCCGTGACTATGTCATCGGTGGGATGGCGATGGAACACCTCTGGGTCCTGGCGAACCGATTCGGTTTCGGCGTGTATCCGATCTCGCCGGTCTTCATCTATGCCCGGACCGACAACGATTTGGCGACACTGGCACCTCAATACGCCGGAGAACTGGACGAGCTACGGGATCGATTCCGTAGAATCCTGGCCATTGACACAGCCGAGGCACTGATCCTGGTGCTCAGGATCGTCCACCGGCCCGGCGTGGCCGTCCGCAGCGGAAGACTGTCGCGGTGGACAAACATCCTTGCCAAACTGGAGTGAGGTCCACGTCCCGGAAGTGGGTTTGTCCGATGGCTTCCAAGCTCGAGCTCGAGGAACTGGTCACCCAGGCAGCCTCCGACCTCATGGGAGTGACCGCCTTAACTTTGCATGCCGCCACCGAAAAGCTACTGGCGAAGCTGGTCAGCTACTTCGAGGTGGACAACAGCTTTCTGCGCCGCAACGACCACCACATCGGGGTCAGCGTCCTGATCGCCGAGTGGCCGCCGCGCGAGGGCAAGCCCGATCCGGATCCGCTGGCGGTCGTCCCATTCGGCGGTGCCGACCCGACGTTCGCCGCGTCGGAACACCTCACCGGTGTGCTGATCACCCGGCCCGGTTCGGTCGACCACGTCGCGGTCGACGACGCCGCCTACCAGGATCTGGTCCGGCGGGCCTCGGGTGTCGAGGTCGGCGTCTCGCTGGCCGTCGTTCCCCTGCTCGGTAGCGACGACACGATGGGCGTGCTGGGCTTCGTCAAATACGGCGACCGTGCCTGGACGGACGCCGAGATCAATGCCTTGCGCGCGGTCGCCGGGCTGCTCGCCCAGCTGCAGGCCCGGGTCGAGGCGGAAGAGCGCCTCCGGCACCAGGCCTACCACGACGAGTTGACCGACCTGGCCAACCGGCGATCCCTGGTCGACCACCTCGACGAGCGGCTGCAGACCGGTCAGACCGGCCCGGTCGGCCTGATCTTCGTCGACGTCGACCGGTTGAAGGCGCTGAACAGCTTCTTCGGCCACGCGGCCGGCGATCAGTACCTGCAGACGCTGGCCGTTCGCCTGCGCGAACGGATCGGCGCGGACCACCTGCTCGCCCGGTTGGGCGGCGACGAGTTCGTGCTCGTCATGTCGAAGCCGACCACCGAACGGGCGGCCCGGGAGACGGCCGAGCGGCTGCGCAGCGTGGCCAACGAGCCGATCCTGGTCGGCGGCGAGGAGGTCAGCCGCGCGGTCAGCATCGGGGTCGCCCTGGGCTACCCCGGGCAGTCGTCCGCGTCCGAGCTGATGAACCAGGCGGACCAGGCGATGCTGGAGGCCAAGAGCCGGGGCGGGAACGAGATCGGCGTGTTCTCCGCCGAGATGCGCCGGGCGAACGAGATCCGGACCGACATCGAGCTGCACATCGGCACCGCCATCCGGCACGGGTCGCTGACCCTGCACTTCCAACCGGAGGTCGACCTGCGGGACGGCCGCATTCTCGGCGTCGAGGCGCTGGTCCGCTGGCCGCACCCGAACCTCGGCCTGCTGCAGCCGACCGCCTTCATCGATGTCGTCGAGGCCACCAACCTGGCCGGCGAACTGGGCCGCTGGGTACTCGGCCACGCTTGCCATCAGCTGCGGCAATGGCAGCGGCAGTTCCCGGACCGCCAGCTGGGCATGAGCGTGAACATCTCGCCCGCGCAGCTGATCACCCTGGACTTCGTGCCGACCGTGTCCAAGATCCTCTCCGACCATCAGTTGGACGGCCGCCGGTTGACCCTGGAGATCACCGAGCAGGCGCTGGTCCGGGACACCGACCAGGCCCTGGCCACCCTGCGCGGGCTGCAGGAGATCGGCGTCCAGGTCGCCATCGACGACTTCGGCACCGGTTACAGCTCGTTCGCGCAGCTCAAGTCGTTGCCGGTGGACACTCTCAAGATCGACCGGGGCTTCATCCGCGACCTGGGCGCCGACTCCGACGACATGGCGATCGTCCGGTCGATCATCGGGCTGGCCCGGTCACTGGGCATGCAACTGGTCGCCGAGGGCGTGGAGACCGAGATCGCCGCGGCCACCCTGGTCGAGCTGGGCTGCACCCGCGCTCAGGGGTTCCTGTTCGCCGGGCCCCGCCCGGCCGCGGAGATCGAGCCGATGATCGCCAGCGGCATCTGCCCGCCGATGCTCGACCTGGACAACGGGGACACCGTCGAGACGCCGCTGCTGCCGCTCATCCGGCCGGCGGCCAGCTACGACGGGCTGGCCATGCCCGGCGACCTGGCCCCGCGCCGCTTCCGGCCGCCGACGCCGTGACGCCGGCCGCGGCCGGCCGGTGCGGGCTCGGCGCCGGGCCGCCGGTCGCCGGAGACCGGCCCGGCGTCAGGAACGCTGGTGCGGATACCCCACCGCGGTGGGCGCGACGAACGTCTCCTTGATCGACCGCGGCGACGTCCAGCGCATCAGGTTGGCGGCCGAGCCCGCCTTGTCGTTGGTGCCGGACGCCCGGGCGCCGCCGAAGGGCTGCTGCCCGACCACCGCGCCGGTCGGTTTGTCGTTGATGTAGAAGTTGCCGGCCGTGTACCGCAGCGCCTCGCTCGCCCGGGCGACCGCCGCCCGGTCGCGGGCGATGATCGAACCCGTCAACCCGTACGGCGAGGCCGTGTCGACCTCGGTCAACACGGCTTCGAACTCGTCGTCGGGATAGACGTGCAGGGACAGGATCGGACCGAAGTACTCGTGGCAGAAGATCTCGTCGCGGGGATCGGTGCCCTCCAGCAGGGTGGGCCGGACGAAGTAGCCCTGCTGGTCGTCATACCGGCCGCCGGCCAGCACGGTGATCGAGTCGGTCGCGTGGGCCCGGTCGATGGCCGCCTTGAGCCGGCCGAACGACCGGTCGTCGATGACCGCACTGGTGAAGTTCGTCAGGTCCTCGACGGACCCGACCGTCAACGCCTCGGTCTCGTCCACCAGGCCGTCCTTCAGCGCCGGCCACAGCGAAGCGGGCAGGTAGGCCCGCGACGCGGCCGAGCACTTCTGCCCGGAGTACTCGAAGGCGCCGCGGACCAGCGCCGTGCGCACCACGTCCATGTCGGCGGACGGATGGACGACCACGAAGTCCTTGCCGCCGGTCTCCCCCACCAGCCGCGGGTAGCTGCGATAGCCGGCGATGTTGGCGCCGACGGCGGTCCAGAGCTGCTGGAACACCCGGGTCGACCCGGTGAAGTGGATGCCCGCCAACGCCGGGTGGCCCAGCACGACCTCGGAGATCTCCGGGCCGGTCCCGGGCAGCATGTTGATCACCCCAGGTGGCAGGCCCGCCTCGATCAGCAGCTGCATGGTCAGCGACGCGGCCAGCTGCTGGGTCGTCGACGGCTTCCAGACCACCACGTTGCCCATCAGCGCGGGCGCGGTGGGCAGGTTCCCGGCGATCGCGGTGAAGTTGAACGGGGTGACCGCGTAGACGAACCCCTCCAGCGGCCGGTGGTCGGTACGGTTCCAGACCCCGCGGGAGTTGGCGATGGGCTGCTCGGCCAGGATCTGCCGGGCGAAGTGCACGTTGAACCGCCAGAAGTCGGCCAGCTCGCAGGCCGAGTCGATCTCAGCCTGGTAGGCGGTCTTGCCCTGGCCGAGCATGGTGGCGGCGTTGATCCTGGCCCGCCAGGGCCCGGCCAGCAGGTCGGCGGCCCGCAACAGGACCGCCGCCCGGGAGTCGAAGTCCATCGCCCGCCAGTCAGGCGCGGCGGCCAACGCGGACGCGACGGCCGCCCGCGCGTCCTGCTGGACGGCGTGCGCCGAGGTGCCCAGCACCCGGCCGTGGTCGAACGGGGCGACCACGTCGAAGCGGGCTCCGGAGGGCTCGCGGGAGACGCCGCCGATGACCGCGCCCAGGTCCACCGGTCCGGTGAAGGCGGCCAGCGCCTCGACCAGTGCCGCACGTTCCGGCGAACCGGGGGCGTAGTCCAGCACGGGCTCGTTCACCGGGAGCGGAGGATGGGTCACGGCATCCATGACGGTCCTTTCGATCATCCCTTGGTCGCCACCGAGCGCAGGAAGAACAGCAGGTTCGCCGGCCGTTCGGCCAGCCGCCGGGTGAAGTAGCCGTACCAGTCGGACCCGTACGGCACGTACACCCGCACGGTCTTGCCGGCGGCGACCAGCCGCCGTTGTTCCTCGGGCCGGATCCCGTACAACATCTGGTGCTCCCAGCGGTCCGGCGTCCGGCCGGCGTCGGAGGCCAGCTTGTCGGCGATGGCGACCAGCCGCGGGTCGTGCGAGGCGATCATCGGGTAGCCCTTGCCGTGCATGAGGTACTTCATGGCCCGCACGTAGGCCAGGTCGATCTGTTCCGGGTCGGTGTAGGCGACGTCGGCGGGCTCGTCGTAGGCGCCCTTGACCAGCCGCACCCGTGACCCCGGGCCGGTGAGCTCGGCCAGGTCCTTCGGGGTCCGCAGCAGCATCGCCTGGACGGCGATGCCCACATCCGGGTGGTTGCGGCGGAGCTCGAACAGCACCTCCAGGGTCTGGTCCACCGTGGTGTGGTCCTCGATGTCCAGGTTCACCCGGGCGCCGGCCGCGTAGGCGGCGTCGGTGATCCGCTTGGCCCCGGCCAGCGCGTAGGCGTTCCCGCCGGCCGGCAACTCCGGGGCGGCCAGCAGGGCCTGGCCGACCGCCGACAGCTTGACCGACAGTTCCGCGCCGGCCACCTGGCCCGCCGCGGTCAACGCCCGGATCAGCTCCAGGTACGCCTCGACCGTGGCGTCGGCGGTCGCCCGGTCGGTGGTGTCCTCGCCCAGGTGGTCGAGGGAGACCTGCAGGCCGGCGCCGCGCAGCTCGGTCACGGCCCGCACCGCGTCCGCGCTCGTCTCACCGGGGACGAACCGGTCGACCATCGACTTCGTGACGGGCGTCCTGGCCAGCGCGTCGCGCACCGCGCCGTTCCCGGACAGCGCGAGGATCGGCTTGCGCAACAGGAACATCGTCACCCCTCCGCGGCCCGGGCAGCGGCGGGGTCCGGCGCCGCCGAACCCGAAGTCACCAGCTGTCGATCACCATCTCAGCACGCGCCGGGAAGCGCTGCCACGGCCGCATCCCGGGCAGGTGTCGGGGCACCGCCGGGTTGCCGTGAGGTCGCCGCGCCGACAGCCTTGGGGGCGGCACCGACACTCGCCCAGACCCAGGCGACACTCGCCCAGAACGGACGGACTCCATGGAACTGACCGGCTCCTCCGCGATCGTCACCGGCGCGGCCTCCGGCCTGGGTGCGGCGACGGCCGCCGCGCTGGCCACGGCGGGCGCGGCGGTGGTCGGCTACGACCTCGCGCCGGCGTGGGAGCGATCCGGACCCCGCCGGCCGGCGTGACCGCAGTGGCCGGCGACGTCACCTCACCCGAGCAGGTGCAGGCGGCCGTGGCGGCCGCCGACGACCTGGGGCCGCTGCGGGTGACGGTGAACTGTGCCGGCATCGGCACGGCCGGCCGGATCCTGTCCCGGTCGGGCGTGCACGACTTGGCCCTGTTCGACCGGGTCGTCCGGGTCAACCTGGTCGGCACGTTCAACGTGCTCCGGCTGGCCGCCGCGGCCATGTCGGCGACCGATCCGATCGGCCGGGATGGACAGCGTGGAGTGATGTCAACACCGCGGCAGCACCTGCGTGGGGAAGATCCGGTCGCACCAGACGACCGAGGTTTCCCCAGGCATCAGCTCGGCCGACTAGCGGCTGATGCGGCCTCGCACGCTCGGCCGACTAGGCTGGTCGGGTTGGCCGGCCGGCTGGCCGGTGCGAGGAGGGAGCAGGCGTGGCGCTGCGTCGCAAGACCCGCAAGAAGTCCTCGAGCAAGGCCGCGACCTCGTCGGGCGACACCGGGGCGTCGGCCGGATCGGCCGCCAAGGGCAACAACAAGAAAAGAGCGGGCAGCGGTTCCGCCGGCCTGGTCGGGGTGCTCAGCGACCCCAAGGCACTGCGCCGCATGCTGCTCGCGGCCAAGATCATCGGTCCGGCGGTGGCAGCCGGCGCGCTGCGGACGTCGACCGGGGTGCGTGGTGTCCTGGACGAGCGTCGGGCCCGCCAGCTGGGCGTGCCGGTCGAGGACGTGGCCGCTTACCGGGGGCCGGCCGGCACCGTGCAGGCCCGGATCGCCGGCCTGCGCGCGGCGCTGAACGGCCTGCGGGCACGCCGCGGCACCGACCCGAGCGTGGTCAGGTTCGTCGATCGGGCCCATGCCCGGCTGGGTGAGTTGTCCGCGGCCACCACCGCCACCGCCTCCATGCCCGCGCCGACCCGCCGGGCGGCGCTGCGGGCCGTGTCGGCCGATCTGGACGACATCGACGCGCAGCTGATGTCCGAACTGGTCGGGCCGCGCGCCGCCGCCTGAGCCGGCCCGGATCGCGGGGACCGACATGATCCTGCGTGCGGCCGGCCGGCCGGCCACCCGGGCGATGCTCGTCCTGGCCGTCGCGCTGCTGATCGCGATCGGCGCCGCCGGTCCGGCCGCCGCGCACGCCGTGCTGATCGGCAGTGATCCGGCCGACGGCGCGGTGCTGCCGGTCGCCCCGTCGGTCGTCACGCTCACCTTCGACGACGCGGTGAAGAACTTCGAGCCGATCCTGACCGTGACCGGCCCGGACGGCAACCAATACCAGACCGGTGCGGCCACGGTCGACGGGGCGAAGCTGAGCACGACGGTCGGCCCGCTGCCGGTCGCCGGCGACTATGCGATCGCTTACCGGGTGGTGTCCAACGACGGCCATCCGGTGCAGGGGCAGATCCACTTCGCACTGGCGCCCTCCGGCGTGACCGGCTCGGCGTCGCCCCCGGCGACCACCGCCGGCCCGATCAACACGAGCCCGATCAACACGAGCCCGATCAACACGACGTCGGCGCCGACCGTCAGCACCGGCAGCGATCCCGCCGAGTCCTCCTCGAGCGGAAGCTCCGTCTGGCCCTGGCTGCTCGCCGTGGTGGCCGTCGCCGTCGCCGGTGCGGCGGTCGTGGTCGTCCGACGACGGCGATCGCCGGGCCGGTAACGGTCAGCCGGCGGTCCCGGGCAACGGCTCGACCCCGGTCAGCTCGGCCGACTTCGACCACAGCCACCCCGCGTCCGCCGGATCGGTCATCGCCCGCGGCGCCCGGTGCGCGGTCGGCGCGCCCCGGATCAGCAGGCGCGGCCCGACCAGCACGCCGCCCGGGAACTCCGGTGACGCGGCCGCGGCCACCTCCGGGCGTGCTCCGACGGCCGGAGGCGTACCGAGCACCGCCGTCGCCCGGCGGGCCAACCGCACGAACCGTCCCGGCTGGTCGTCGGGCGAGGTGACGGCGGTGGCCGACCAACCCGGGTGGGCCAGCAGGCAGGCCGACCGGGACCCGGCCGCCCGCAGCCGGCGATCCAGCTCCACGGCGAACAGACCGACCGCCAGCTTCGACTGGCTGTAGGCGCCCATCGGGGTGTAGTCGCCCTCCACACCGAGCCGGTGATCCAGGTGACGGGATCGCCGGGCGGTCAGCGAGGTGACGCAGACGATGCGGGCGGCCGGCGCACGTTCCAACGCCGGCAGCAGCCCGGCGGTCAGCGCGAAGTGGCCCAGGTGGTTCACACCCATGTGCAACTCGAACCCGTCCACGGTGAACTCGCGGCGCGGCACCAGCATCACCCCGGCGTTGTTCACCAGCAGATCGACCGGTCCCCGGGCCGCCTGGCCCGCCACGAAGTCGGCGACCGAGGCCAGGCTCGCCAAGTCCAGGTGCACCACCCGCACCGTGGCCTCGTCGACGTCGTCCCGGATCCGCTGCGCGGCCGCCACACCCTTGTCCAGGTCGCGGACCGCCAGCACGACGTCGGCCCCGGCCGCGGCGAGGATCCGGGCCGCGGCGAATCCCAGGCCGGTGTTGGCGCCGGTGACGATCGCCCGCCGGCCCACCTGATCGGGCAATCCGATGCTGCGCCACCGCTTCACCCGGGTCCCCCGTCCGTCCCCCGTCATCGCCGGCTCGTCATCGCCGGCCGGTCGCCGTCGTCACGAGCGCTCCCGGTTCACGAGCGCTCCTGCATGGGCATGATGACCTCGCGGACGATCAGCATGATCGCCGCGGCCACCGGCACGGCCAGGATCGCCCCGGTCACGCCCAGCAGCGCGCCGCCGATCAGGATCGCCACCACCACCCCGCCGGTGGAGATGTTGACGGTACGGCGCATCACCCGCGGATACAGCCAGTAGGCCTCGAACAGATGCTGGCACAGGTAGAAGACGCCGGAGATGATGCCGATCGCCACGCCCTGGGTGAAGCCGATCAACGTGATCGACACGCCGACGATGATCGGGCCCACCACGGGGATGAAATCCAGGACGGCGGCGCCCAGGCCGATCGCCCACGGATAGGGCAACCCGATGACGGAGGCGAAGACGCCGGCGACCAACCCCGCCTGGATCGCGATGATGGTGGCGCCGGACAGGTAGCCGCCCATCTGCTTGAGGATGCGGTCGCCCAGGTCGCTGACCCTGGCCCGCCGGGACGCCGGCACCAGGCGATACGCGGCCGCCTTGATCCGGGCGAATCCGGCGAGGAAGTACAGCGTCAGGATCAGCACGATCAGCAGGTCCGCGAACACCGTTGCCACGGTGAACCCCGCCGACAGGATCCCGCCCGCCGCGCCGCTGCCCACGCTCTGCACGATGTTCGAATTGCGCAACGCGTCGAGCAGCCCGAATCGCTGGTCCAGGTTCTGCACCGTTTCGTTGCTCTGCAGCTCGCCGATCAGCTGGGGCACCGACGCGACGAAGGACCCCACCTCGTTCACGATCGGCGGGATGATCGCGTACACCGCCGCGGCGATCACCAGCAGCAGCCCGAGGAAGACGACGGCCACCCCCGCCCCGCGTCGCAGCCCGCGCCGGGTGACCTGGGAAACCAGCGGATCCAGGCCGATGGCCAGCAGGGTGGCGATGGCGATCAGCACCAAGGTGTCCCGGATGGTGTCCAGCACCAGGAAGCTGATGTAGGCGAGCAGCACGCCCAGGCCACCGAAGAAGCCCCACTGGAACGGTGACGGCCGGCCGGCCGCGGCCCGGTCGCTCCGCTCCGCCGCGGTGTGCGCCGCCTGCGCGCTGGCCGACGCGGCGGCGGCAGCGGCCTCGGTCGCCCGGATCGCCCGGTCCGACACCATCCGCGTGGTCAGCGCCTGCACCGCGGTGCGGAGCCCGGCGCGGGTACGGCGCCGACGTTCGGACCGGGCCGCGTCCTGCGTCTGCGCCCCGCCCGGACCCCCGGGAGGCGGTGCCGCGTCATGGTCGTCGGCCAATTCAGCCAGCGCGTCGTCGATGGCCGCGTCCAGCATCGCGTCCGGGGCCGAGTGCGGGTCGCCCGGGTCGCGCCCACCCTCGGGCCGACGCTCGGCTGCGTCCGAATCGTCCGAGCCGACCGGGGACATCAGGTGGCGACGAGGTCTTCGTAGTCGGGATGCTCGCCGATCCACCAGGACACGTAGGGGCAGGTCGGCACCACCGTGACGCCCTCGGCCCTGGCCGCGTCCAACACCTCGCGAACAAGGTCGGAGGCGACGCCGTAGCCCCGCGACGCGGGTTCTGTATAGGTGTGCACGATGTTCCACTTGCCGGGCAGCCGGCGGTAGTCGGCGACCGCCACCTCACGGCCGTCGATCATCAACGCGAACCGCCCGTGGGACTTGAGGTGCTCGATCTGCTTGGTCCGGGTCGGTCCGGCACCGAGCGGTTCGAGTTTGGTCAAATCCTGGGCGCTCTGATCGGACATCCCGACCCCTTCTGCACTGGTGTGGCGGCGCGCTCTCGCAACCGCAGGCATCGTGGCACATCCGGGCCGTTCCGCACGGCCAGGGTCACCGACCGGTCGTGGCCGGCGCGCTCCCATCATGCGCCCGCACGGACGCCCTGACCGCGGGTGGCACTCCAGATCGGTTGCCAGTCGGGACTGCGAACCGGCCCATCCGCCCGCTCGGTCGAGACGGGCCCCGTCCAGCCCACGACGTCGTCCCGCCCGGGTACCCGGACCGGCACCCCGGTGGGTCCCCGCGGCGACGGCTCGGCGTCCGGCCGCGCCGACTTCGCCGCGTACAGCCGGGCGTCGGCCCGCTGCAGCAGCACCATGGGGTCGGTGTCGTGGCGATCCGCCAACGCCCAGCCGATGGTGACGCCCACCCGCACGGACCGGCCAGCCACCTGGATCGGCCGGGCCACCGCGGTGCGGATCCGGGCCGCCACCTCCTCCGCGTTGCGCTCCCCCGACCCTCCGGTGAGCAGCACCGCGAACTCGTCGCCGCCGAGTCGGGCCACCACGTCGCTGGAGCGGGTCGACTCCTCCAGGCGCCTGGCCACCTCGACCAGGACCCGGTCGCCGACCAGGTGCCCGAGGTCGTCGTTGATCTGCTTGAACCGGTCGAGATCGATCAGCAGCACCATCACCGGGTGGCGGTCGAGTTCGGTGGCGGCCAGCCGCGACTTGAGCCGGGACAACAGGTAGGCCCGGTTGGGCACCGAGGTCAGCGGATCGGTGCCGGCCTGCGCCGTCCGGGAGGTCACCGCGCTGAGCCCGGCCTGCGCGGCCACCATGGCCAGCGCCAGCAGCGGCAGCAACGCCGGCTGGGCGGCGGCCAGCACCGCCGGGATCGGGGCGGTGAGATCGAGCGTGCCGATCGCCAGTTGGCTGCGCCAATCCGCGAGATACGCCCGCGGTGTGGTGGCGCCGGCCAAGTACTGGGAGGTCAACACCAGGACGACGTTCAACCCCTCGATCACCACGGTGAGCACGATCGTCATCGGCAGCATGGCCTCGGACGGCATCCGATCTGTCCAGGACGCCCCCTGCCACACCACGGCCATGACGCCGGCCGCAGCGGCGCCCTGCACCCCCCACAGGGCGGTGTTGAGCACCACCCGCCACCAGCGCATGCGCAGCGCCAGTGTCATCGCCAGCCCGGCGATGACGAACACGATCGCGGCGTGCGGGCCGAATACCATCAGCGCGGCGATCGCCAACGGGGTGGAGAAGGCGAACTCGTCGAACGGGTTGGAGCCACGCATCCAGGGCAGGGTCGGGTAGAAGTCGGCGAGCAGGATCAGCGCCAGCAGCATCAGCGCGCCCGGCTCCCGCACGATCTCCGGCAGGCTCGGCCCCGGCGCGAACGCCGCCAACAGCCCGTAGCCGGCGACCAGCGCGACCAGGCAACCGGCGAGCCACCACCGGAACCGCGCCGGGGTCAGCCGGAACGGCACCGCCATGGGATTGCGCGGCTCGTCGACAGCCGTCACCCCCACCCCGCTCACGGCGCAGTGCCGATGATTCGCTCGCTCATGGCACCCTCGCGGCCGACCCGAGGCCGATGCCGGGCAGGGCGTTCGACCCGCAGGAGTCCGACCAGCTGACCCCGGGCCAGCCCGACAGCGGCGCCGAGGATCCGCCCTGCGGGCAGATCGTGCACACCGGCGGCCGCACCCACGCAGCGGCCGGGCGGGACACCACGGCCGACCCGGCCGGCCCGCCTGGTCCGGCGCTGTCCCGCTTGTGCCGGTACATGTCCAGGTCGGCCAGCGCCAGCAAGCCCATCACGTCCATCCGCGGGTCACCGGTCGTCGCCACGCCCACCGAACCACCCACGGTCACCCGCAGCTCGTCGACGACGATCGGCTCGATCAGCGCCGCCCGGTACAGCTCGGCCGCGCCCTTCACCTGCTCGACCGTCATGCCGGGGGCCAGTACCACCGCGAACTCGTCGCCGCCGTACCGGGCGACCAGATCCATCGGGCCGGCCACCGCCTGCAGCCGGCCGGCGACCGTGCAGAGCACCTGATCCCCGACCAGGTGTCCGTGCGTGTCGTTCACCTGCTTGAACCGGTCGAGGTCGATCAGCAGCAGGGCGACGCCGTCCCCCGGGCCGAGGTCCGCGATCCGGCCGGACAGCACCCGGGTCAGTCGCGACCGATTGGCCAGCCCGGTGAGCGGGTCGGTCCGGGACGCCGCCGTGCTCCGGTACATGGTGCCGGACAGCTTGTTGAGCGAGACGATGACGATCGCCATGGACGGCAGGGCCCAGTAGCCGTAGAGCGCGAGCGAGGCGAGCAACGGCGCCGCGATCAGGCTGACCCCCCAGATGCGCACACTCTTGTTGAACCAGGCGCGCTGCGCCCGCCACGAGTTGACGCCCAACTCGATCTGCGCCCACCCGGTCAGCCCCGCCGCCATGGCCACCACCAGGGCACCCATCAGCAGACCCCAGCAGGCGATGCGCCAGGCGCCGGCCGGCATCAATGGGTCGAAGGTGTTGGCGTAGGGGGACAGCGCGGCCATGGTCAGGCCGATCAGCCCGAGGGCGACCATGTTGAGGGCGATCAGCCACCAGCGGCCGCTGCGCCGGGACAGCGCCGCGGTGAACCCGGACAGCAGGAACAGCACCGACGCCGCGGGCCCGAAGGCCAGCACCGCGGCCAGGGACAGCGCCGCCGACCACGAATACGCGGCCTTCGCCCGGACGTCCCGCATCGACGGGACCAACGGGTACAGATCGGCCAGCAGCACCAGGCCGGTCAGCATCAGGAACCCCGGGGACCGGAGCAGGTCGGGCAGGCTCGGGTCGGTCGGCCGGCACAGCAGGACGACGTAACCGGCCACCACCAGGACCCCGCCGATCGCCAGCAGCACCCGGAAACGGACCGGCGTCGCGCGTAGCGGCGCCCAGGCGATGTCCGGTGTTGAGCGGCTCACGTCCCCACTGCCCCTCCCCCTGGGCTCGACAACAGATTGTACTCGTCCGATCGCGGCCTGCGATGCCTCGGCCGAGTGAGCAACAGGCCTGACGGTCACTGTTCGCATCCCTCCTGCCCGCTGGCTCGCACGATCGGTTCACCCGAACAGGTGGCAATCTGACCGACATATCACTGCTCCAGTCAGCGCAACGCGAATCCGAGTCGGCCACGATGACGGCAATCGGGATCAGATCCACCCGAGGGAGTGGGATGACGAGTTCGCTGATACGTCACCAATACCGCTGGCGGCATCTCGCCAGGGGGCGTCCGGGGCACGTCCGGCCCGGCTGTGGCAGGGTCGGCACATGGCGGACGCGGACATCATCGTCGTCGGAGCCGGGCTGGCCGGACTGGTGGCAGCGAGCGAGGCCGCCGACGCCGGACGCTCGGTGATCGTGCTCGACCAGGAGGGTCCGGCCGCCCTCGGCGGGCAGGCCTGGTGGTCGCTGGGCGGCCTGTTCCTGGTCGACTCCCCCGAGCAGCGACGCCTGCGGATCAAGGACTCCGTCGAGTTGGCCCTCGAGGACTGGATGGGCTCGGCCGGCTTCGACCGGCCGGAGGACCACTGGCCCCGGGAGTGGGCGAAGGCCTACCTGGACTTCGCCGCCGGAGAGAAGCGGTCGTGGCTCAAGTCGCTGGGCATCGGCCTGTTCCCGGTGGTGCAGTGGGCCGAACGCGGCGGGTACGAGGTCGGCGGGCACGGGAACTCGGTGCCCCGGTTCCACGTCACCTGGGGGTCCGGGCCCGGCGTGGTCGACCCGTTCGTGGCGCGGATCGCCGAGCACGTTCGCCAGGGTCGGGTGCAGCTTCGGCATCGGCACCGGGTCACCGAACTGACGGTCGACGCGGGCCGCGTGACCGGGGCGGCCGGCCAGGTGCTCGAACCGACCGGCGTCGCGCGCGGCGCGCCGTCCTCACGGGCCGTGGTCGGCGAGTTCTCGCTGACCGCGTCCGCAACCGTGGTGGCGTCCGGCGGCATCGGCGGCAACCACGACCTCGTCCGGCGGTACTGGCCCGGTGGCCCCGAGGCGGCTCCCGCCGAGATGCTCTCCGGCGTGCCCGACAGCACCGACGGCCTGATGCTCGAGGTGGCCGAGCGTGCCGGGGGCCGGATCATCAACCGGGACCGGATGTGGCACTACCCGGAGGGCGTGCACAACCACTCGCCGGTGTGGACCGGGCACGGCATCCGGATCCTGTCCGGGCCGAGCCCGCTGTGGCTGGACGCGTTCGGCCGGCGGCTGCCGGCGCCGTTGTTCCCCGGCTTCGACTCGCTCGGCGCGCTGCGGCACATCCTGTCCACCGGTCGTGCGCATTCCTGGTTCGTGCTGGACCTGGCGACCGTCGGTCCGGAGTTCGGCCTGTCCGGCTCCGAACAGAACCCCGACTTCGCCCAGAAGTCGGTCAAGCTACTGCTCACCACCCGGGCCGGCGGCAAGATCACCCCGCCGGTGCGGGCGTTCCTGGACAAGGGTGTCGACTTCCTGACGGCGTCGACCGTGCCCGAACTCGTCGGGAAGATGAACACGCTGGTCGGCGAGGACCTGATCGACGCGGGCGCGGTCGCCGAGCTGATCCGGCTGCGTGATCACCAGGTGCGGACCGGCCTGGGCAAGGACCCGCAGCTGATCGCGGTGGCCGGCGCCCGCCGTTACTTCGGTGATCGGAAGATGCGGGTGACGCCCCCGCACGAGTTGCTCGGAGACAAACCCGGGAAGAACGGGCCGCTGGTGGCCGTCCGGCTGTCCGTGATCACCCGCAAGACCCTCGGCGGTCTGGAGACGGATCTGTCCGCGCGGGTGCTCGGGGCCGACGGCCGGACCGTGCCCGGCCTGTTCGCGGCCGGTGAGGCGGCCGGGTTCGGGGGCGGCGGCATGCACGGTTACCGAGCACTGGAAGGGACGTTCCTGGGCGGCTGCCTGTTCTCCGGCCGGATCGCCGGCCGGTCGGCCGCGCACACGGCCTGACCCTCCCGCCCGGCGACCTCCGCAGCGGGCGGCCTCGGCGCCGGCGACCTCCGCAGCGGGCGGCCTCGGCGCCGGCGCGTCCGGCCCGAGGCGCAGGATGACGATCATGACCCCCACCACCCGGCCGATCCGGATCGGCATCCAACTGCAGCCCCAGCACGCCGACTACCCGCGGATCCGGGACGCCGTCCGGCGGGCGGAGGATCTCGGCGTCGACATCGTCTTCAACTGGGACCACTTCTTCCCACTCAACGGCGACCCGGATGGCCGGCACTTCGAGTGCTGGACGATGCTCGGCGCCTGGGCCGAGCAGACCGAACGGGTCGAGATCGGTGCCCTGGTCAGCGGCGGTGGCTACCGCAACCCCGACCTGCTGGCCGACATGGCCCGCACGGTCGACCACATGTCCGGCGGACGGCTGATCTTCGGCATCGGCGGCGGCTGGTTCGAGCGGGACTACGACGAGTACGGCTACGAGTTCGGCACCCCGGGCACCCGGCTGAACCTGCTGGGGCAGAACCTGGCGCGGATCACCGCCCGGTGGCCGCGGCTCAACCCGCCCCCGAGCCGGCCCATCCCGGTGCTCATCGGCGGCGGCGGCGAACGCAAGACGCTGCGGCTCGTCGCCAGGTACGCCACCATCTGGCACGCGTTCGGCGGCCCGGACACCCAGGCCCGTAAGGCGGCCATCCTGGCCGAGCACTGCGCGGCGGTCGGCCGGGACCCGGCGGAGATCGAACGGTCCACCCAGCTGCCGCGCGGCGGAGCCGGGCCGGCGGACGCCCTGCTGGAGCTGGGCGTCACGCTGTTCACCATCGGCGTCTCGGGGCCGGACTACGACCTGAGCGGAGTGCCGAAATGGGTCAACTGGCGCAATGTTCGCAACACCGACCGGCAGTCGTGACCGGCGACCGCGTTCACCGAATCGTCATGTCACAGATCGGTATCGAAAGGGGTGCGACCGCTCTCTGCACCACATATAAAGGCTCTGTGAGCCGTGCGCGCCACCGAGCCGCACCCACTGGGGGATGTTGTTTCGGGGGCAGTCGGGCGGTTCCGCGGGGTTGACGGCTGCCCGCCGGACCGAGGTCGGCGGGCGTGGGGAATCGAGAAGGACACGATGACGGCACTGCACGAGGCCCACCTGCAGCCGGACGTCTTCGACGACGACGACATCCTGCTTCCGCTGCTGGAGCATGCCCCGCATGCCGCGCTGCGCCTGCCGGACGGCCGGGCGATGGCGTGGGCCGAGTACGGCAGCCCGCGCGGGCTGCCCTGCGTGCTCGTTCCGGACACCGGGTCGTCCCGGCTGGCCCCCAGCTGGCTGCTGCACGACAGCGCGCTGCCCTCCGCGATCAGGCTGCTGGCGATCGACCGGCCGGGCATCGGCGCATCCGACCCGATCGGGTTCGGCGGCACCGAGCAGCCCGCCGAGGACCTGCGCCGGCTGGTGGAGACCCTCGCCGTCGGCCGGGTCGCCGTCATCGGTATCGGCCGCGGCGCCGACGACGCCTTCGCCTTCGCGGCCCGCTATCCGGCACTGGTCTCCTCGGTGTCGGCCGTCTCGGTCCGGCTGCCGAACCGGGAATCCACCCGCCGGAGCCTGCTGCACCCGCTCGGCCGGCGCGGCCGGACCTGGGCGGGCCCGCTGGCCTGCTGGGTGGACACCGCGGGTAAGGACGCGGATCTGACCCTGGAGTCGACCTGGCGGCGGATGCTGGACCGGCTCGACCCGCAGGCCGCCGAGGCGCTGGCCGACCGTTGGATGGAATCGGACTTCCGGGACGCGGTCGCGGCGGATGCGGCGCAGATCAACCCGGCCTGGACGGCGCCGGCCCGGTCGGCCGGCGCACCGGCATGGGTGCTGGATCCGGGCGCCGTGCGGGTCCCGGTGGAGCTCTGGCACGGCGAGCAGGAGACGGGCACCACGCTGGCCGCTGTCCAGGCGTTTGCCGACGGCCTGCCGAGGTGGACCGTCCGGCCGGTCGCCGGGAGTTCGGCGGTGCTCGGCTCGTGGACCCAGATCCTGGACGTCGCGTCCCGCGGGTTCCTCGGTTCCGACTGACAGCCCCGGGTTCCGCGGGTCGGGTTCCGCCGGCTCGGGTTCCGCCGGCTCGGGTCGCCCTGGCGGGGGTCAGCCGCCGGCGGCGACCGGCGGCAACTGGTTCGTCGCGATCAGCCGTGAATACCACCGGCCGGAGTCCTTGACGGTCCGCTGCTGGGTGTCGTAGTCGACCCGGATGATGCCGAACCGCCGGTCATATCCCCAGGACCACTCGAAGTTGTCCAGCAGCGACCAGAGGAAGTAGCCGCGCACGTCGGCGCCGGCGTCGATGGCCCGGCCGACGGCGTCGATGTGCGCGTGCAGGTAGGCCACCCGATCGGCGTCGTGGACCTGGCCGTCGGCGCCGACCGTGTCGTAGAACGCCGCGCCATTCTCGGTGACCATCAGCGGCAGGTCCGGGTACTGCCGGCCCAGGTCGGTGAGCAGGTCGAACAGGCCGGACGGGTGGATGTTCCAGCCCATCGCCGTCCGCGGTCCGGGCTGGGCGATGAACTCGACGTCGTCGGCCCCCACCCAGGGGCTGAACCCGGTGTCGCCGTGGCCGTCGGCGTGCTGCATCTCGCCCTTGCCGGAGAACCGGCGGGCAGTGGAGGTCGTGTAGTAGTTGACGCCCAGCACGTGCAGCGGCACGGCGCAGGCGGCCTCGTCGCCGTCCCGTACGAACGACCAGTCGCTGACCGACGCGGTGTCGGCGACCAGGTCTTTCGGGTAGGCGCCGGCCAGCATCGGCCCGAGGAACACCCGGTTGGCGACGGCGTCCAACTGCCGCACCGCGTCCAGGTCTGCCGCGTTGTCCGCGTCGGCCGGCCGGATCACGTGCAGGTTCAGGGTCACCGACAGCTTGGCCTCGTCGCCCAGCGCGTCCAACACTGCCCGGCCGGCCAGTCCGTGCCCGAGGTTGAGGTGGTGCGCGGCGCGCAGCGCCGACTCCGGTTCGGTCCGGCCGGGCGCGTGAATGCCCGAGGCGTAGCCGAGGAAGGCCGAGCACCACGGCTCGTTCAGCGTCGTCCACAGCTCGACCCGGTCACCCAGGCGGGCCGCGACGTGCCCGGCGTAGTCGGCCAGCCGCAGCGCCGTGTCCCGGTTGGTCCAACCGCCGGCGTCCTCGAGCGGCTGCGGCAGGTCCCAGTGATAAAGGGTGACCACCGGCTTGACGCCGCGCTCCAGCAGCCCGTCGACCAGGCGCGAGTAGAAGTCCATGCCCTTGGGGTTGACCGGGCCGGACCCGGTGGGCTGGATGCGAGGCCAGGCCAGCGAGAACCGGTAGGCCTGCAGGCCCAGTTCCTTGATCAGGTCGAGGTCGCCGGGCCAGCGGTGGTAGTGGTCGTCGGCGACGTCGCCGGTGTCGCCGTTGAGCGTCTTGCCGGGGGTGTGGCTGAACGTGTCCCAGATCGACGGCCCGCGGCCGTCCTCGTCGATCGCCCCCTCGATCTGGTAGGACGCGGTCGCCGAACCCCACAGGAAGTCGGCGGGGAAAGAGCGCGGCGAGCTGGTCATCAGATTTCCTTCCGATGCGGCGGTGGAATCGGACAGCGGATCGAATCGCGGCTCCGACGGCGTCATACAGACGCTAACCGACACCGAGCCGATTCGTGGAAGCGCTCCCACCGTGCCGTCGTCACCGGTACCGGTCGCCCCCGACGGCGGACGCGACCGGTACCGAGCCGATCAACCGATCACGCGGCGACGGTCACCACGTTGCTCTCCGCGTTCACCGTGAGCGGCAGGCGCGGCGTCAGGGTGACCACGGCACGGATCTCGTCGTCGGTGTTGCCGACGACGTTGTCCTCGTTCAGGTTGGCGAACGGGAAGGTGAAGGACCGCGTCCGGGCACTGGTCGCCTGACCGTTGGAGCTGAGCAGCGCAATGAAGGTCAGGCCGATGTTGATCGGGTCGTCGCCGACCGGCCCGGTGTCGCCGTCCTGGCCGGTGTCATCGCCGATGAACCGGATACTCTCGGCGTACTGCAGGTTGGACGCCTGGTCGAACGCGCTCCAGTTGATCGTGTAGGTGACCGTGGCGTTTGCGTTGGCCACGTTGCGGAGGATGGACAGGGTGACGTTGCTGGCAGTTGCCATCGGATGGTTTCCCCTTGACTGAGGTGAGGTGGTCGGCGCCGTCGGGCGCCCTGGGAGCCGGCTTGTCAGGGGGTACGCGGGAATGTCCGAATCGGTTCTCGGCCTCGTCGATTCGGGCGGCTGCGTAGGCCCCCGCCGGCTCCCCGCGGCCGCCGACGGCCTCAGGGAGCCTGACCTCGGGTCGGCGACTCAGCCCAGGCGCGCGCCCAACGCGTGCTCGACCGCGAGCTGGTTCAGGTGCACGAACGCGTAGGAGTGCTCGGCGGCCTTGTCCGGGTCGTAGGACTCGAACGCCGACTCGTCGGCCAGCAGGTCCTGGACCGTCTCCTCGTCGGCCAGGGTCGGGGTGGCCAGCTCGGACAGACCCGAGGCATCCAGCGCGGCCTGCACCTCGGGGTCGGCGCGGAAGGCCAGGGCCCGCTCCTTGAGCAGCAGGTAGGTGGCGATGTTCGCCCGGGCGGACGCCCACACCCCGTCGAAACCCTCGGTGCGAGAAGGCTTATAGTCGAAGTGCCGGGGCCCGGTGTACCGGGGGCCGCCGTTCGGGAACCCGTTCTCGAGCAGGTCGACGGTGAAGAAGGCGGACAGCAGGTCCCCGTGCCCGAACACCAGGTCCTGGTCGTACTTGATGGACCGCTGCCCGTTCAGGTCGATGTGGAACAGCTTGCCGGCCCACAGCGCCTGGGCGATGCCGTGGGTGTAGTTCAGGCCGGCCATCTGTTCGTGACCGACCTCGGGGTTCAGGCCGACGATGTCACCGTGTTCGAGCCCGGCGATGAAGCCCAGCGCGTGCCCGATGGTGGGCAACAGGATGTCGCCGCGCGGCTCGTTCGGCTTGGGCTCCAACGCGATCCGGATGTCGTAGCCCTTGCTCTTGACGTAGCCGGCGACGGTGTCCACGCCCTCGGCGTACCGGTCCAGCGCCGCGTGCACGTCCTTGGAGCCGTCGTACTCGCTGCCCTCCCGGCCGCCCCACATGACGAAGGTCTTCGCGCCCAGTTCGGCGGTCAGGTCGATGTTGCGCAGCACCTTGCGCAACGCGAACCGGCGCACCGAGCGATCGTTGGAGGTCAGGCCGCCGTCCTTGAACACCGGGTGGGTGAACAGGTTGGTGGTCACCATCTCGATCGTGACGCCGTGCTCGGCGCAGGCCTGGCGGAACGCGGCGAGCAACCGGTCGCGGGTCGCGTCGTCGGACCCGAACGGCACCACGTCGTCGTCGTGGAAGGTCACCCCCCAGGCGCCGAGCTCGGCCAGCTTGCCGATCGCCTCCACCGGATCCAGGGCCGGCCGGGTGGCCTCGCCGAACGGGTCACGCCCCGGCCAGGACACCGTCCACAGGCCGAACGAAAAGCGGTCCTCCGGGGTTGGCCGGGCAACCATCATGCGACTCCCTCGTCATCTGCTATTTGTTCTTTGACTGAACTTATCTGAGAAACCGGCTAAGGTCAACACATGCCAGGCCGGTCGCCCACCCCACGCAGCGCATCCGCGATCCGCCAGGCCAACCTGCGCGAGCATAACCTCGGCCTCGTCCTGCGGATCATCGTCGACGCGACCGGCCCCCGCTCGCGGGCCGACATCGCCGCCACCACCGGCCTGACCAGGGCCACCGTCAGCTCACTGGTGGACGCCCTGATCGAGGCCGGTCTGGTCGCCGAACTCCCGCCGGTGATGTCCCAGCGCGCCGGCCGGCCGGCCGTTCCGCTGGTGCCCGCCGCCGGCACGCTCGCCGCGGTGGGCATGGAGGTCAGCGTCGACTACCTCGGGGTGCGGCTGATCGACCTGTCCGGCGCGGTGCTCGATCAGGAGATCCGGGATGGCGACTTCCGGCACGGCGATCCCGCGGACGTCATCCCCGAGCTGGTGGAGCTCTACCGCAAGGTCACCCGCTCGGCCGGCCGCCGCATCCGCATCGCCGGCACCGCCCTGGCCATCCCGGGCCTGGTGGATCGGCCCGGCGGCCCGGTGCGACTGGCGCCCAACCTCGGCTGGCGGGACGTGGACGTCGCCGACCTGTTCCGCCGGCACCTCGACCCGACGGGCACCCCGCCCGGCGGCGCCCTGTCCATGCTGCTGGACAACGAGGCGACGCTCGCCGCCCGGGCCGAGGCCGACGCCCTGCGCGCGGCGGGGGTGGACACCTTCCTCTACCTGTCCGGCGAGGTCGGCATCGGTGGCGCGCTCGTGCTGGACGGCTCGATCTTCGGCGGGCGGCACGGCTGGAGTGGCGAGATCGGGCACAGCGTCATCGATCCCGACGGACCGCGGTGCCGGTGCGGGGCCTACGGATGCCTGGAGCAGTACTCGGGCAAGGACGCGCTGATGCGCGCGGCCGGGCTGGATCAGGATCTGCCGGTCAGGCACCTGCAGCGGGCGGCGGCGGCCGGTGACGCCGCGGCCTTGGCGGCCTTCGAGATGGGTGCCCGCGCCCTGGGCACGGCGATCGCGAACGCGGTCAACCTGATCGACGTGGAGACGGTGATCCTCGGCGGCCTGTACGCCCTGCTGGCCGATCGGTTGGTTCCCGGCATCGAACGGATCCTGCGAGACCGGGTGCTGTCCGCGCCGTGGTCGGACATGCGGGTACGGCCCGCCGTGGTCCGTGGCGGGGCAGCGATGACCGGCGCCGCGTCCGCGGTCCTTGCCCAGGTCATCGACAACCCCAGCGCTTGGATGCGCCGATAACCCCGGTTGTGCAGGCAGCCACAGTTGCCGAGAGCCTCTACTCGGTCAAGGTTTTCGCCATCGCCACGCACTTGCCTCTGGCACTCACCATCGCAGAGTGCTAATACTGGAGTTGCACAGCAGAGATGGCGCCCATCACGGCGGTGGGCCGCCCGAGGACTCCAGGAGGTGGTAGCTGTGCTTGGTTTCGACCCGTTCCGCGATATGGATCGCCTCGCCGCCCGACTGGCGAATGTGCCCGTGGCCACCGGCCGCACCCCGGCGTTCATGCCGATGGATCTCTACCGGACCGGTGATCACTACGTCCTGCATGCCGACCTGCCCGGCGTCGACCCCGGCTCCATCGACATCGGCATCGACAACAACACTCTGACCATCAAGGCCGAGCGCAGCGCACGTTCCGAGGACGACGTGCAGTGGATCGCCGGCGAGCGCTTCACCGGCAGCTACCTGCGTCAACTGTCCCTGGGCGACGGCATCGACACCGACGCCATCGCGGCGAGCTACGAGAACGGCGTGCTGACGGTCACCATCCCGGTAGCCGACAAGGCCAAGCCGCGCCGGGTGCAGATCCAGACCCGAGGCGGCCGCGAGGTTGTCGAGCAGGCCGCGCAGCCCCAGGCGGTCGGCTCCAGCTGACCGGCTATGCCCGGCACGACCCGCCGGGCGTAGCGTGCCGGGGGTGAAACCGACGGCCGAGCCGGCGAGGCGTCCCCGAAGGGCAATGCGATGAGCGACCAGCCCGGGACGGTCGCCGATCTGATCCGCACCGCGGCCGAGGCGGCGATCGAGTACCGCGCCGGTCTGGCCGGCCGGCCCGTCGCTCCACCGGTCGATCCGGACGCGCTTCGGGCCACGCTCGGCGGACCGCTCCCCGCGCAACCCACCGCCCCCGACCGGGTGCTGGACGACCTGGTCGCGGCCGCCGAACCCGCGCTGGTCGCGACGCCGGGTCCCCGGTTCTTCGGGTTCGTGGTCGGCGGGTCCCTGCCCGCGGCCACCGCGGCCGACATGCTGGCCGTCGGCTGGGACCAGTTGGCCTTCAACGCGACGTCGTCGCCGGTGGCCGCGGCGGTCGAGGAGGTGGCCGGCGGCTGGCTCAAGCAGCTGCTCGGGCTGCCCGCGACCGCCTCCGTCGGCTTCGGCACCGGCGCCCAGTCGGCGAACACCGTCGGTCTGGCGACCGGCCGCCATCGCGTACTCGAGCAGGCCGGCTGGGACGTGGAGACGGACGGCCTGTCCGGCGCCCCACGGGTGCGGGTCGTCGCGTCCGTCGAGCGGCATGCCACCGTGGACCGTTCGCTGCGGCTGCTCGGGCTGGGCACCGCGGGCGTGGCGCCGGCCGCCGCGGATCCCAACGGTGCGATCGACACCGACGATCTGGCAAGGGTTCTGGCCCAGCAACCGGATGCGCCGACGATCGTGTGCCTGCAGTCCGGCAACGTCAACACCGGGGCCTGCGACGACCTGCGCACGGCGATCGGCATCGCCCGCGGCACCGCCGAGAACTGCTGGGTACACGTCGACGGCGCCTTCGGCCTGTGGGCGGCGGCCTGCCCGGCCACCCGGCATCTGGTGGACGGAGTCGAGCTGGCCGACTCGTGGTGCACGGACGCGCACAAGTGGCTCAACGTGCCGTACGACAGCGGTCTGGTCTTCTGCGCCGACCCCTCCGCGCACGTCCGCGCCGCGTCGTACACGGCCGCGTACCTGGTCGGCGCGGGGCCCGGTGGTTCGGTGCCGTCACCGTCGGACTACGTGCTGGAGTCCTCCCGCCGGGCGAGGGGTTTCGCGGTGTGGGCGGCGGTGCGTGAGCTGGGCGCGGCCGGCATCGCCGACCTGGTCGATCGCTGCTGCCGGCTGGCCCGCCGGTTCGCCGACGGGCTGGCCGCCGGCGGCGTGCGGATCGCCAACGACGTGGTCCTCAATCAGGTGCTCGCCGACTTCGGATCGGACACGCGCACCGACGCGGTCATCCGGGCGGTGCAGCGGGACGGCACCTGCTGGCTCGGCGGCACGACGTGGCGCGGCCGGAGGCTGATGCGGGTCTCGGTGTCGAACTGGTCGACGACCGCTGCGGACGTCGACCGGTCGGTGGCGGCGATCCTGCGCCTGGCCGACGCTCGGTGAGGACGGGCGACCCCGGGCTGAACCGGCAGATCCTGCGGCTCGCCGTGCCGGCGCTCGGCGCCCTGCTGGCCGAGCCGGTCTTCCTGCTGGTGGACGCCGCCATCGTCGGGCACCTGGGCGTCGCCCAACTGGCCGGGGTCGGCATCGCGTCGGTGATCCTGGGCACCGTGGTGGGCCTGTCGGTGTTCCTGGCCTACGGCACCACGGCCCAGGTCGCCCGGGCGCTGGGCGCCGGCCGGACCGCGGACGCATTGACCTTCGGGATCGCCGGGCTGTACCTGGCGGTGATCATCGGGGTGGCCGTGCTGGTGCTCGGCTGGCCCCTCGCCCCGGCTCTCATCGACGCCTTCGGCGGCGCCCCGGAGGTGGCCGGCTACGGGATCACCTTCCTGCGTTGGTCACTGCTGGGCCTGCCGGCGATGCTGGCCGTGTTGGCCACCACCGGGGTGCTCCGCGGCCTGCAGGACACCCGCACCCCGCTGCTGGTCGCCGCCGCCGGCGCGGCCGTGAACATCGGGCTGAACCTGTTGCTGGTCAACGGGATCGGGCTGGGCGTGGCCGGCTCGGCGATCGGCACGGCGCTGACCCAGACCGCGATGGCGACCGTGCTGACCGCCATCGTGGCCGTGGGCGCCCGGCGGCTCGGCGTCGCGTTGACCCCGCATGCCGGACACATCCGAGGCGCGGGCCGGGCCGGCGTGCCGCTGTTCGTGCGCACCGTGACCCTGCGCACGGCCATCGTGGTGACCACCGTGGTGGCCACCCGGCAGGGCGTCGAGGCGTTGGCCGCGCAGCAGGTGGTGATGTCCATCTGGAACTTCCTGGCGTTGGGCCTGGACGCGCTGGCGATCGCCGCGCAGGCGCTCACCGGCAAGGCGCTCGGCGAGGGCGATGGCCCGGCCGCCCGCCGGTTCACCGGGATCATGCTGCGCTGGGGCGTGTGGGTCGGGGTCGGGATCGGCGTCGTGGTGGTGCTGATCCATGCCGTCGCGGGGTCGGCGTTCTCACCGGACCCGGCGGTGCGGGAGGCGGTCGGCCTCGCGCTGATCGTGGTGGCCGTCTCGCAGCCGCTATGCGGATGGGTGTTCGTTCTGGACGGCGTGCTGATCGGCGCCGGTGACGGCGTCTATCTGGCCTGGGCCGGTGTGGTGAACCTGCTGGCCTACCTGCCCGCGGCGCTGGCGGTGGCAGCCTGGGCACCCGGTGGGACCGCCGGCCTGGTGTGGCTGTGGGCGGCGTTCTCGGTGGTGTTCATGGGTTCCCGGGCGGTCACGCTGGGCTGGCGGTACCGCGGCGACCGTTGGTTGATCACCGGGGCCGTTCGGTAGGTCGGCGCGAGTCGATGTGTTACCCACGGCGAAGGTAGGCTACCCTTACTTGCTATTCCTGCTCAACCGACGGGAGGCCCGATGGCGGTCGAGGCGCTGGAGCGGCTACAGCTCAAGGTGCTCAAGGCGGCGGTGCCGCTGGTGATGGCGTCCGCGAACTACCGCGACACCTTCGAGCAATTCCCGATGACGGTCACCGCCGTCCGCACGCTGACCGAGCCGGTTCGCCGGATCACCTTCCAGGCGCCGGAGTTCGGGCAGTTCACGCCGAGCGGGCCGGACGAGTACTTCGCGCTGATCTTTCCCGCGCGGCCCGGCCAGCAGCTGGTGATGCCGAATGCAGACCGGGTGAACGTGCGGACCGCGGTCGCGCAGATCCCGGAAGCGCAGCGGCCGCAGATGCGCTGGTACACCGTGCGGGCGTGGCGTCCGGATGCCGGCGAGATCGACGTCGACATCGTGGTGCACGGGGACAGCGGCCCGGGCTCGGCGTGGGCGCTGCGGGCCGCGCCGGGCGATCGGGTGGCTTTCCGGGCCTCCGGGTCCTGCTACCGGGCCCCCGTGGGCGACAAACCACAGCTGTTCGTCGCCGACGAGACCGCCATGCCCGCACTGTATTCCGTGCTCGAATCACTCGACTCGACGGCCGGGGTGACGGCCCTGCTGGAATTGCCCGACGCCTCCTACGACACCCCGCTGGACGCGCAGCTCCGGCCGGAGGTCGCGTTGCGCGGGTCGAACCCGCCAGGCTCGGCGGCGCTGGCCCGGCTGGCCGACCTGGGGCTGTCGAAGGTCGGGTACGCCTGGGCGTGCGGCGAGTCCTCGCTGGCCACCGGGGTGCGCCGGTACCTGGTGCGCAACGACCTCGCCGACCGGAGATCGATCATGTTCTCCGGGTACTGGAAGCTGGGCCAGGTCAGGGTCTAGCCTGCCCGGGTGCCCCCGCCCGCCGTCCTGATCCTCGGCGGTACCGGCGACGCCCGGGCACTCGCCCGCGCGCTGGACGACGCCGGCGTGCCGGTGATCTCCTCGCTGGCCGGACGAGTGCGGGACCCGGCCCGGCCGGTGGGCCAGGTCCGCGTCGGCGGTTTCGGCGGTCCGGACGGTCTCGCCGGCTACCTGCGCGAGTCCGGCGTGGTGGCCGTGGTCGATGCCACCCATCCGTTCGCCGTGACGATCTCAGCCTCCGCGGTCCGTGCCTGCGACTCGACGGGGGTGCCGCTGCTGCGGTTGGCCCGCCCGGGGTGGGCCGACCATCCGCTCGCCGGGACGTGGCAGTGGGTCGACGACCACGCGTCGGCCGCCGCCGCCGCGCGTGGCGCCCGGGTGCTGCTCACCACGGGCCGCGGCACCCTGGCCGCCTTTCGTGCCCTGGTCGCGCCGTTCGTGCTGGTCCGGCTCGTCGAGCCGACGATCGAGCCGCTGCCGCCGGGCTGGGCGACGGTCGTCTCCCGCGGCCCCTACACGGTGCCGGGCGAAACATCGTTGATGGCCGGGCATCGGATCGAGGTGCTGGTCACCAAGGACTCCGGCGGCGCGATGACCGAGGCGAAGTTGAGTGCGGCCGCCGCGCTGGGCGTGCGCGTGGTGGTGGTCCGGCGTCCGTTCGCGCCGACCGGCGTGCCCTCGGTCGAGGACGTTCCGGCCGCCGCCGGGTGGGTCGGCGAGCGTCTGGCATCGCTGCCCCGTACGTGACGATCCGACCGTCCCTGGTGTCGGTCGCGGGGGTGAAGGTGCTGGTCGGGGGTCGGTGTCATACCCCTGTCGTATGTTGCGGGTGCGGATGATTCGGCGCTCGGGGGCGACCGGTTGGGGTTGCTGGTCGACGCGTTGCGGGATGCCGATCGGGAGGTCGCGAAGGCGCAGGCGCGGCGGTTGCAGGCGCAGGCGCCGGACGCCTGGGATGCGTGTGTGGCCGGGGATGTCGGCGAGGCCAAGGCCGTTCATATCAGTCATGCGTTGCGGACGTTGGTGCGGGACGATTCGAAGAAGATGTTGAATGCGGTGGTGGTCGAGGCGGCGCGGCGACGGACGCCGGAGTTGTTGCGGCGTTGGTTGAATCGGTTCGTGGCGCGGGTGGAGCCGGAGTTGGCGGGTGAGCGGATCCGCCGGTCGGTGGTGGATCGGTATGTGTCGGTGCGGCCGGATCTGGACGGGGTCAGTTTCCTGAGTGCGTGTCTGCCGTCGTTGGATGCGGCGTCGGTGGATCTGGTGCTGGATGCGTTGGTGGGGATTGCCGATCCCGGTGATTCGCGGACCGGCCGCAGTTGCGGGCGGATGCGTTGGTGGATGTGGTGTTGGGGCGGATCAGCAACGGGTGGCACGGGCCGGAGTGCGCGGTCGCAGCGGGCGGGGACGCGGCGGTTGATGGCGGCGACGCGGGCGGCGGTGACGCGTCCGGGGGTGGTGACGGTGAGGTTCGGGATGGCGTCCCGGCCTGGGACGAGGAAGCCGACTGGGATCTGCCGGCCGCCGCGTTCCGCCCGGATCCGCGGTCCGACGGGCAGGCCGAGGTCGAGGATTCGGGCCTGGGCGACGTCCCGGGTGACGAGCCGGGTCGGCGTGCGACGGCCTGTGTGGGGCAGCCACCACCGCGGGCGACGATCGGGGTGGTGGTGTCGGTCCAGTCGTTGTTCGGGTTCACCGACACCCCGGGCGAGTTGGCCGACGGATCGGCGGTTGTCCCGGCCGAGGCGATCCGGGAGATGGCCGAGCATCCGGACACCCTGTTCTATCGGTTGCTGACCGACCCGGCCGGGCATCTGCTGGACGTCACCGAGTTGGGTCGGTACCCGTCTCGTGGGTTGACCGCGGCGGTCCGGTTCCGCGACCGCGTGCACCAATCCGGCCTGCCATGTTCCCGCGCGGCGCTGCGATCTGGACCACCTGGTGCCGTGGCCGCAGGGGCCGACCGCCGGGTGGAACCTCGGAGCGGGGCTGCCGGTCCGATCATCGGGCCAAGACCCATGCCGGTTTCGGCACGACAATGGTTGACGGGCAGGCAACCTGGACGACACCGACCGGCCACCGGTACCCGGCCCCGGCGGACCGACTGCCGGCCGAACAGTGGCCGCCGGACACCGGCTAGACGGCCCGCGCCGGGTCCCCGCGGCCCACCCGTATTCGACCGTTCCCGTCGTCAGAGTCGTGACACTGGGCCGCGTGCCCTGGCCCGGCCCACGACCATCGCACCCGCCACGGTCACGGCGCACGCGCCGGCGCACACGGCCGCGGACAGCCGGGTCGCCCGCGCGATGTCCGCGATCCGGGGCGGCGGCCCCACGCCGAGCGTGCCGCGATCCTCGACCGTGCTGCCGTAGATGTTCACGCCGCCCAGTCGTCGGCCGAGCGCACCGGCGAACGCCGCTTCCACGGGCCCGGCGTTCGGGCTGGGGTGCTTGCCGGCGTCCCGCCGCACCGATCGCCAGGACGTCCACGGGGATCCGCCCACCACCGGCGCCAGCAGCGCGGCGAGCACCGCGGCGAGACGGGCCGGCAGCAGATTGGCGGCGTCGTCCAGCCGGGCGGCGGCCCACCCGAACCGTCGATAACGGGTCGATCGGTGACCGATCATCGCATCCAGCGTGTTCACCGCCCGGTAGCCGAGCAGGCCGGGTACGCCGGCCACCGCACCCCACATCAGCGGTGCCACCACGGCGTCGGATGTGTTCTCCGCCAACGATTCCACGCACGCCCGGGCGATTCCGGCCGCGTCCAGGCGGTCCGGGTCGCGCCCGACCAGGTGGATGATCCGCCGGCGGGCCGCCGCCAGGTCACCGGCCTCCAGGTGCTCGGCCACGATCGTGGCCTCGCGCCGCAGCGAGCGTCCGCCCAGCACCGCCCAGGTGGCCGCAGCGGTCAGTGCGACCCGGGCAACCGGGCGATCCCTGGTGAGCCGGCCGGCCGCCGCGCCGACGAGTACTGCCGCGCCGACCAACACCCCGACATGCCGGGCGCCGGCGCGCCTGGAGTCGCGGTAGTGTCGGCGCTCCATCGCGGCGGCCACGCGACCGAATCCGGCCACCGGATGCCACCGCCGCGGATCACCGAGCAGCAGATCGGCGCCGTAACCGAGCAGCAGCCCGATCGACCGCGCCGCCGCGGGACGCATCCGCATGCCCGCCTCCCGCCGCGATCCCGGCACCGTCCGGCGACTATATGACGGCTGCCCTACGGAGCCGGCACGCGCTACGGTCGAGGCAAAGCCGGCGATCGCCCTGGAGCCGTCATGATCGAACCGAGCACCCGCTTCGTCGGCGGTCCCGTCCAGTCGACCGCCGCCCGCCTGGCCGATCGCTCGGTCCGGTTCCTGCTCGGCACCGCAGTCGACTACGCCGGCGTGATCCGAACGAAAGGCGTTCCGGTCGCTCGGTTCCCGGCGTTCGCCGACGTCGGGATGGGGGCGTCGCCGTCCTGGCTGGTGTTCTGCGTCGACATGGGCATCGCGTTCACGCCACGGTTCGGCGTCGTCGGCGACCTGCGACTGCGCATCGACCCGACGGCGACCACGATCATCGAGCACGGCGTGGCCTGGGCACCGGCCGACTTCCGCCACCAGGACGGCGCCCGGTTCGACGGCTGCCCGCGGTGGCGGCTCCAGCAGACCGTCTCGGCGCTGGCCGGCGCCGGGCTCACCGCCCGCACCGGCGCGGAGCTCGAGTTCGTGTTCACCCAGCCGGACGGGCGCCCACGGGGCGGCCCGACCTGGCAGGGCTACGGTGTGCGCCCGGTGTTGGACGTCGCCCCGCTGCTCGCCGACCTGACCGAGAGCTTCGATCACGCCGGGATGCCGGCCGAGCAACTGCACGCCGAGTACGGCACCGACCAGTTCGAGGTCTCGCTGCCGCCGGCCGACCCGGTCGGCACCGCCGACCACATCGTGCTTGCCCGCATCCTGATCGCCCGGGCGGCCGCCAGACATGGCCTGGGCGTGTCCTTTTCGCCGGTTCCCTTCGCCGGCGGCGCGGGCAACGGGGCACACCTGCACCTGTCGCTGGCCGGCCCGGACGGTCCGTTGCTGTCCGGTGGGACGGGGCCGCACGGCCTGACCCGCGCCGGCAGTGCCGCGATCGCCGGGCTGGTGTCCGGGCTGCCGGAACTGCAGGCGATCCTGGCCGGCTCCGCGGTGTCGTCGTGGCGGCTCAAGCCGGGCAACTGGGCCGGTGCGTTCGCCTGCTGGGGCCTGGAGAACCGGGAGGCCGGCATCCGGTTGGTCGCCGCCACCCACGGCTCGCCGCACGGCGCCTCGGCCGAAGTCAAGATCATCGACGGCAGCGCCAACCCGTACCTGGCCGCCGCCGCCGTGCTCGGGCTGGCCCGGCACGGCATCGAGCGCGGCCTGCCGTTGCCGGATGAGGTGCGCGTCGACCCGGCCGAGCTGCCGGAACCGCAACGGTCCGCCGCGGCGCTGGCCGTCGACCAGGCCGGCGCCCTTGATGCGCTGGAACGATCGGCGCTGGCGCGCGAGTTGCTCGGCGACGTGATCGTCGACGGCACGCTCGCGGTGCGCCGGTACGAGCAGCGCACCTACGGATCGGCCGATCCCGAGCAGGTCGCGGCGGCGTTCCGGCTGGCCTTCAGCGGGTGAGGATCCGCCCGTCGGTGAGTCGGTTCGGGTGGGCGGCGGGGGTGGCGCGGGCGCGGGGTGGCGCGGGCGCGGGGTGGCGCGGGCGCCAGGTGCCCGCGGGCGCGAGACGGTGGAATCGGCATCGGGACAACCCGCTGCCGCGGTAGCGTCGGACCGTGCCCGTGACCCGCACTCTCGTCACCGGCGGCGTGCGGTCGGGCAAGTCCCGCGTCGCCGAGGGCCTGCTCCGCGATGAGTCCGCGGTGACGTACCTGGCCCCCGGCCCCGTTCCGGACCGGTCCGTCGACGCCGAGTGGGCGGACCGCATCGAAGCCCACCGGAACCGCCGCCCGGCGCGGTGGCGGACCGTCGAGACCACCGACCTCGCGGCCGCGCTCGGGTCGGCGTCCGGCGCGGTGCTGATCGATTGCCTGGGCACCTGGGTGACCGCGGTCGTGGATTCGCTAGGGACCTGGGACCGCCGGCTCGCCGAATGGGAAGGCGCCTTCGACGAGCACCTGGACCGGCTGGAAGCTGGCTGGCGGGACGCCGCCGGGCCGCTGGTCGCGGTGACCAACGAGGTCGGCTGGGGAGTGGTGCCCGAGCATCGCTCCGGCCGCACCTTCCGGGACCTGCTCGGCCGGGCCAACCAGCGGATCGCCGCGGCCAGCGACGACGTGCTGCTGGTCGTCGCCGGCCGGGTGTTACGGCTCTGACCCGGTCCTCGAGCCGAGTCGTCTCGCGCGGTGGCTTCGCAGCGCGGGTGGTTTCGTCGGGATTGCTTCGCACAGTGGTGGCTTCGCAGGGCGGTGGCTTCACAGGGCGGTGGCTTCACAGGGCGGTGGCTTCGCACGGTGCTGCTTCGCGTACTGGTGATTTCGCGCGGCGGTGGTGGTCGGCCCAGCGCCGGTCGGTCCGGCCCCGCTGATGATCTCCGCGTTCGCACGCCCGATTCGTCCGGTTTGCCACGGAGATGGTCAGCGAAGCCCGGCGCCCACCCCATCTTCGCTGACCAAACCCGCGAATCCGACAGCGATTTGTCCGGTTCGGCGCGGGATTGATCAGCCCAGCCCGCCGGACCCGGCCCGGCCCGGCAACGACGAACCCTGCCCCGCTCGGGGTGAACCTGGCCGCACGGCGATGCTTCGTCGCTGCCGGCCTACCCTTGATGAGCCGCGCTGATCCAACGTTCAGCAAACCGGACAAAACGGCACCGAAAGTGGGTATTGGATCAGCGCAGGACGAGATCCAGGCCGGCCGGCACGGGTGATCCGGTTATTTCGGTCACCAGAAGGCTCGACGGATCAGCGCAGCGGCGCCCCACCCCGCACGCCCGACGCCAACGCCGGTGCCGACGCCGACGCCGGCGCCGACGCGGCACTGTCATAGGTCGTCCGTAGTGTGCACGGCATGACCGAATCGCGGATCGACGAGCCGGCGAGCGGGGTGACCGGCTTCGACACCGGCTACACCGACGTGGACCGGCTGCGTCTGTTCGCCTTCACCACGGCCGAGAAGAGCACCACCTACCTGTGGGTGCTGCGGGCCATGGAACGCAGCCGGGCCAACTATGTGGTGCTGCAACATGCCGCGGAGGTGTCCGGGTCGCTGACCGCGCTCGCGCACGACCACTCGCGGGACGCGGTACCCGCTCTGTCGGCGGACGAGGTCACTCCGCTGCTCGACCAGCTGTACGCCTGGCAGATTCTGGATCGCAGCTACGACGGCGCTCGCGCGGCCACCCTCGCCGAATACCGCAACCGGCACTACGTCTACCAGTTCAACCAGGCGGGATACCGGGCCTACCGGGCCGTCGAAGACGTGCTCGGCGCCCGACTCGACGACGCCACCTTGTCCCGACTGGTGCTGCCCGAACTGTTGGCCGACCTGGCCGACCTCGCCGCGGCGAACCGGGACGGGGACGCCGAGCTGGTCTACCGCAAGCTGAGCCGGCTGGATTCGGTGCTGAACGAGATGGCCGAACGGGCCGCCCGGTTCTACCTGATGCTGTCGGATCTGTCCAAGAGCACCGAGACCAGTGCCGACGTGTTCCTGACCCACAAGGACGCGCTGATCGCGCACCTGCGGGAGTTCTCCTCCGAGTTGGCGCGGTACGCGCCGCGGCTGGCCTCGGCCGTCCGAGCGGTCCAGGACACCGGCGTCGACCGGCTGGTCGAGCTGGCCGCGGAGGCCGACGAGCGGATCTTCCGCAGCCCGGTGGACCGGCTGCAGGACTGGGAGCAACGCTGGACCGGGCTGGTGCACTGGTTCCTGGCCGTGCCCGGCGAGACGTCTCGCAGCGAGGCCGACCGGCTGCAGGACGCGACCATCAGCGCGGTCGCCGGGGTGCTGGCGCTGCTGCGCCGGGTCACCGAGGCTCGGCTCGGCGGCGTCAACCGGGAGAGCCAGCTGCGGCACTTGGCCGCCTGGTTCGTGAACACCCCGGACCTGCCGACCGCGCACGCGCTGTTCGCCGCCGCGTTCGACCTGAGTCGGCCACGGCACGTCGGCGTCGTGCACCCCGATCCCGAACTGATCCCCACCCGGCGGACCTGGTGGGAGGCGCCACCGGTGGAGCTGTCCCGCACCCTGGTGGAGTCGGGCAAGCAAGGCAGCCCCGGTCCGCCGGCCCGGCTCGACCGCAACGAGGCCGGCCGTCGGCGGATGCGGGACGCCCAGCTGGCCGACCGGCGGGCGCGTGTCGAGGCGGCCCGGTCGCTGGCCGCCAGCCCCATCGAGGGCCGCATCCTGTCGGAGGAGGAGACCGCGCTGCTGTTCTCCCTGCTGGATGTCGCGCTCGGTGCGAGAGTGCCGGTGTCGGGACGGGTTCCGGCCACCGGGTCCACCCTCGGGGTGCGGATGACGCTCACCCCGCACGACGCGTCGACCGCGGTGGAGACGGTCCGCGGAGTGCTGCGGCTGGACCGCATGGCGCTGACCGTCACGGCGGCAGGTGCCCGATGACGACGGCAACCGTTCCGGGGGTCGGCACGACGGCCGGGATGGCGAGCGGCGCCGCGGTCGCGCCGCTCGACCGGGGCGCCTACCAGCGGGCCGCCCGGGTGCTGCTGACCTGGCCGCTGATCACCACGAGCTACCCGAACGTCGAGGCGCTGCCGCTGGTCCGGCGGTGGGCTGGACCGCTGCGTGCGGAACTGGCCGACCTGTTCGGTTATCGACTGGAGTTGACCGCGAGCACGGCGCGGTTGTCCCGGGTGCGGGACGCGTTCGACCACACCCAACCGGCCCTGGCCGGTGCCGCGCTGGATCGGCCGTTCGATCGCCGCCGCTACGCCTACCTCTGCCTGGCGCTGGCGGTGCTGGGTCGGGCCGGCACCCAGATCGCGCTGTCGGAGCTGGCCGAGCGGGTCGCCGCGGAGACCGAACGGGTCGACGGGCTGGAGCTGTCGCTGGATCGGCAACCCGACCGGGCCGGATTCGTCGACGCCGCCGGCTGGCTGGAGGCGCGGGGAGCGGTGCGGCTGGCCGACGGCAGCGCCCGCCGCTGGGTGGACGACCCGTCGGTCGGCGAGGCGCTCTACGACATCGACCGGGACGTGCTGCGCGCGCTGTACCGGCCGTCGCCCGTTCTGCAGCACATCGGCACGTCCCGGGCGCTGCTGCACCGACCACAAGGGGTCAGCCGGGATACCTTGCGCCGGGAATCCGCGCAGCGGGTGCGCCGCGCGCTGGTGGAACGGCCGGTCGTCTACTACGCCGACCTCGACACCGCTGACCGTGGCATGCTGCGCTCCCCCGGCCCGGCCGGCGAGGTGGCCGAACTGACCGGTCTTGTCGTCGAGCGGCGCAGCGAAGGTGTTGCTCTGCTGGATGTTTCGGGCATGTTCTCGGACCGCCGGTTCCCCGGACCCGGCACCCGGGCCCAGGTCGCGCTGCTGCTGGCCAACCGCGTCGCCGACCGGGTGCTGGACCCCGACGCGCCGGAGCTGACTCTGCTGACACCCGATCCGACCCGGAACCGGCGGTGGGTGCGGGCGCTGGACGAGTCGATGCCGCGGGCCGACCTGATCACCCAACTCGCCGACGACAGCACCGGCGGCGGCGACTCCCCCGACGACGGTGACGGCGACGATCCCACCGACCAGACTGAGGACGGCCCGGACCACGACCCGGCGACCCGGGACTCCGAGGACGACTCGGCCGACGAGGACACCGCGGCCGGGTACCCGCTGCTGGAGAACGGATGGTTGCGCGCCAGTCTGACCGAGTTGATCGACAGCTACGGCTCGGCGCTGTCCGCGGGCCTGGTCGCCGACCCCGACCGGCTGCTGGATTCCGCGCTGGACCTGCTAGAGGAATTGGCCATGGTGATCCGGGTGCCCGGCGGCGTGCTTGCCAGGCCACTGCTGGCGCGGTACCGCAACGCGGTGGTGTCGGTGCGGCCGAGCGCACAACCCGCCGGCCTGTTCGACCTGGGCGGCTGACCGTGGCCGTCCGATCGTCATCGTCGTCCGGCGCGACCGACATCCCACTGACCGGCCCGGAGCCGCGCGCCGACCGCTTCCGGCCGACCCGCTGCGGCGTGATCAACCTGTGGGACTACCGCGACGAGGAGTTCGTGTTCGCGGACGGTCGGCTGGTGCTGCGCGGACCGAACGGCTCCGGCAAGACGAAGGCGCTCGAGGTGCTGTTCCCGTTCGTGCTGGACGGACGGATCGAGCCGCGGCGGCTGAACCCGTTCGCCGGCGACGAGCGCACCATGAAGTCCAACCTGCTGTACCGCGGGCAGGAGGCCGCCTACGGCTACGTGTGGATGGAGTTCCGCCGCGACGGCAGCCTGGACCGGACCGACGAGGCGGTCGTGCCCACGCCGGCCGGCGAGGTGGTGACCATCGGCGCCGGGCTGCGCGCCCAGCGGCACAACGACCGGGTCAGCCGCTGGTACTTCGTCGTCGACGGCCAGGTCGGCACCGACTTCTCCCTGCTCGGCGCCGACGACCGGCCGCTGAGCAAGCGTCAGCTGGCCGCCGAACTGGAGCCGCTGGCCGCGACGATGACCGAGCGGCCGCTGGAGCACCGGACCGCGGTGGACGCCCGGCTGTTCGGGCTGGGCATCGGCCGCTACGAGCAGCTGCTCACCCTCATGCTGACCCTGCGCCGCCCGCAGCTGGCCAAGAATCTGGATCCCAAGGGCCTGTCCCGGGCACTCGCCGACGGTCTGCGGCCGCTGGACGAGGGGCTGATCGACGAGGCGGCGCACTCGTTCAGCGACATGGAAAACGTGCAGCGGACCCTGGCCGGGCTGGTGCAGGCCGACGCCGCCGCCTCCGCGTTTCTGACCGGGTACACGACCTACCTGCGCACGCACGCCCGCGCCGAGTCGGATCGGCTCGCCGCCCGGCTCGAGGCGATCGAGGCGACCCGCGTCGCCTTGGCCGGTGCGCTGGCCGCCCGGGCCCGGTCGGCGGCCGCCCGCGACGCCGCCCAGGACCGACTCAGTCAGGTCCGAGACCGGTTGCGGGAGCTCACTTCCCGTCTGGACTCGTTGAAGGCGTCGTCGGCCTATCGCGACCGGGAGCAGCTGACCAGGCAGGCCGAGCTCACCGAAGATCTGGGCCGGGCGGCCGCCCGCGACGCCCGGATCCGTGACCAGGCGCAGGCCGATGCGGCGCGCCGCGAACGGGCCAGGGCCACCGCCGTCACCGCGCACCAGGAGGCGCTGGCCGCGGTCACCCGGCGGGCGGCCGAGCTGTCCGACGCCGCCCGGGACGCCGGCATCGGCTGGGACGCCGACGACAACGCCGACGACGGGCAGCTGGCCGAACGGGTCGCCGCCCGGGTCGCCGCCCGCGAGGACGACATCGCGGCGGTCCGGTCCGGGATCGCCGCCGTGGCCGAGGCCGCCCGCCTCCGGGACCTGGCCCAGCGACGGCTCGACCGGACGCAGGAACGGCTGGACGCCGCGGAGCGCGCGCTGACCGTCGCCGAGGACGCGGTCGCCGCCGAGCGGGAGACCCTCGCCCTGGCGGTGGCGCAGTGGACATCGGCGCACGCCGGCACGCTCGACCGGCTGGCCGGGTCGGTGAGGCCGGCTGAGCCGGCCGACCTGATCGACGCGGGTCCGGCCGACGCCGACCTGGCCGGGACGGGGCTGGCCGAGACGGTGCGCGCGGCCCTGACCGCCGCCCTCGAGCTCGCCGGCGACGTCGACGCGCCCCCGTTGCCGTCGGTGCTGGACGCCGCGATCGATACCGCCCGCCAGGCCCGGCGGGACGAGATCGCCCGTCGGAAAACCGCTCTCGGCGCCCTACGGGAGCGGTTGAGTGCGCTGCGGGCCGAACGCGCGCTCATCGCCGACGAGAAGGACGAGGCCCCACCGCCGTTCGCAGCCCGGACCGGGTCACGGGAGGGCCGCGCCGGCGCGCCGTTGTGGGCGTTGGTGGACTTCGCGCCCGGCGTCGACGACGTCACCGCCGCCTCCGTCGAGGCCGCGCTGGAGGCGGCCAACCTGCTGGACGCCTGGGTGCCACGCGGAGGCCAGGACCCCGGCGAGTCGGACGCGCTGCTGCTGGCGCTGCCCGCCGCCGCGCGCCCGGAACGGTCGCTGCTCGGCAGCTACCTGACCGCCGAATCCGATGCGGCTCTGCCGGTCTCGGCGATCGAGGCGGTGCTCGCGTCCATCGCGGTCGGCTCGCCCGGCGAATCCGCTGCGGGTCCGGCGCCGATCGTCGACGCCGACGGCCGGTTCCGGCAGGGCATCCAACTCGGCGCCCACCGCAAGGCGCACGCCGAGTACATCGGCAGCACGGCACGGGCCCGCCGCCGGGCACAACGGCTGGCCGTCCTGGACGCGCAGATCGCCGACGCCGAACGGGAGTCCGCCCGCGCCGACGAGGACATCCGGACCATCGAGGGCCTGCTCGCCGCCGTCGACGCCGCCCGCGGCGCCCTGCCGCCGACCGCGCCACTGGCCCAGGCGGTTCGCCTGGTCGAGCGGGAGTCCGCGGCCGTCCGCGCCGTACACGGCGAGCTCGACAATGCCCGCAGCGACCTCGATCAGGCCATCGCGGCGCACCACCACCGGCAGCAGTCCCTGCTCGCCGTCGCCGCCGCCCGGTCCATGCCCACCGTCACCGAGCGGGTCGACGGCATCGCCGCCGCCACCACCCTGTTCGCTCGGGTGGCGACCGAGCTGGGCGCGTCGCGGCGCACCGCGCGGGAGCGTGCGGAGGCCCTGGCGGCGGCGGACGAGGAACTGGCCAGGGCCCAGGACCGGCTGACCGAGGCGGCCGAGCAGGCCGAGCTGTCCCGCGAGGACCACCGGGCCCGCGAGGAGGAACTGCGCACCCTGCGCGAGACCGTCGGGGTGGCCGTCGACGAGCTGGATCGGCAGATCGAGCGCGCCTCGGCCGAGCAACGGGACACCAGGCATGCCGAGCGGGTCGCCGAGGCGACACTGGCCGAAGCCCGCGAGGACGCCGGTGTCCGGCGGGGTGCCACCGACGGCGCCGCCGCGGCGCTGACCAGCGCGATCACCGAGGCCCAGCAGGAGTGCGTGCGGCTGCGGCCCTACTCCCGCGCCGATGTCGCCGACGTGCTGCGGCTGACCGGGTCCCTGCCGGCCTGGCCGACGGCCGGGGAACAATGGGCGGACCCGGCGGCGCTCACCGCGGCCGCCGTCCAGGCCCTGCCCGCCGACCCCGACCACCCGGTAGCCGCTCTCCCCGCGGCGGTGACCGCGCTGCACCGGAGCATCCTGGCGGCCACCGGCGAACTGCGGCCGAACGAGAGCTCGCTCAAGTCCAGCCGCACCCGGGTGTCCGCGTCGCTGACCCAGCTGCAGGACCAGTTGGCCGCCGCCGGGCACGAGTTCCGGCCGGACTGGGAGCCGGTCGACGACGTCATCGTGGTCAAGGTGTCCGACGAGCAGGGCTACGCGTCCATCGGCGACTTCGCCCGGCGCATCGCGGCCGCCCGCCGGGACCAGGAGGCGCTGCTGAGCGAGTCCGAGCAGCGGATCCTGGAGGACGCGCTGCTGGGTCGGCTCGCCCAGCAGATTCACGAGCGGACCACCGACGCCCGGGACCTGATCGCCGAGATGAACCGGGAGATGCGCGGCCGGCGGATGTCGTCCGGCGCGACGGTCGGCATCTCCTGGGAGCAGGCGGACGGCCTGGATCCGCAGCAGCGCACGGTGAGCCGGCTGCTGGACCGCGAGGCCAGCCAGCTCTCGGCCGACGACCTGGCCACCATGCGGGCGCATTTCGCCAGCCGGATCAAGGATCTGCGGGCACAGCGCGAGGACCGACCCTACCCGGAGATCCTGGCGGAGGCCCTGGACTACCGCAGCTGGCGCAGCTTCGTGCTCACCCTGGTCGCGCCGGGCGGGCAGGAGGACCGGCTCACCCAGGCCCGGCACAGCACCCTGTCCGGGGGTGAGCAGTCGGTCTCCCTGCACCTGCCGTTGTTCGCGGCGGCGCACGTCATGCTGTCGTCGGCGGCGCCGCACTGCCCGCGGCTGCTCGCCCTGGACGAGGCGTTCGCCGGCATCGACGACCCCGGCCGCAGCGAGTTGCTGGGTCTGACCGCGCAGTTCGAGCTGGACCTGTTCATGACGGGCTACGACCTGTGGGCCACCTACCCGACCGTGCCCGGATGCGCCCACCACGACCTCGCGCACTCGGCCGTCGAGCACACGGTCAGTTCGCTGCTGCTGGTCTGGGACGGTGCCAAGATCCTCACCGACGGTCAGATCGCCGGCTCCGGTGACGATCTCGCCGTCGCTCTGGGATCGCCCGGCGCCCGGCGCCGACCCGACGCCGGGGTCGGGCTGACCGAGCCGGACTGACGACATGACCGGCGATCCGGGCGCGCTGGACGGCCCGCCGTGGCCGCGGGTGCTGCGGCTCGCCCGGCGGCGGTTGGAGCGCAGCGGCGGCACGCTGACCGGGACGCTGACCGTCCGGGACCCGACCGAGGACGAGCGGAAGCTCGTCATCGGGCTGACCGGCGTGCACCGGCCGCCCGGCGTGGCCTCGGTCCGCCTGCCGCTGACGGCCCTGGACGCGGCGCTGACCCGGGAGTTCGGGCTGACCCTGCCCGACGCGCTGGTCGCGGTCGGCGGCCCGCTGCGGAACAGGCCGGCCGAACGTGCCCGGGACGTCGCCGCCCGGGACGGGGCGCTGCGGGAGGCCCGCGGCCGGGCCGGGCCGCTGGACCGGCAGTCGTGGTTCGACGAATGGCTGGACCAACTCGCCGCAGACGGCACGGTGACTCGGCTGGCCCGGCGCGGTGACGGAACTCTGCTGGCCCAGGCCGTCGACGTCCTGCGGCAGTTACCGGCGGCCGGCATCTCCCTGCCGGTGCTGGCCGAGCGGGTGACCGGCAACACCAAGGCGCTGTCCGGCACCCCGCTGGCCGGGTTGGTGCTGGGCGCGCTGGCCCTGGCCGACGGGACGACTGCGCCGTTGACCGCGGCGCAGCGGCGAGCCCGCTGGGACGCCGCCGGGGTGATCATGGACGACCTGGCCAGCCAGGTGCTGGTGCTCGGGGTCAGGCCGGCCGAGGACCACGCGGTGGCGCGCTGGCTCAGGGATGCCGCCGACCTGGGGATCCCGTTCCGGCTCACCCTGCACCAGTTGACCCTCGCCCCCGTGACAGTGGCCGCTCCGCGGGTGTTCGTCTGCGAGAACCCGGCCGTGCTGCGCGCCGCGGTCGCCGATTGGCATCCCGGCCGCCCCCCGCTGGTCTGCACCGAGGGCGTGCCGTCGGCGGCCTGTCACCGGCTGCTGGCCGGCGCGTCCGGCACGATCGGCTGGCGCGGCGACTTCGACTGGACCGGGCTGCGCACCACCGGTGACGCGATCACCCGGTACGGGGCCGAGCCGTGGCGGATGGTCGTCGACGACTACCGGCGGGGCCTGGACGCCGCCGAGGTGGAGACCGAGCCGCTGCGCGGCGCTCCGGCACCCTCGCCGTGGGACCCGACGCTGGCCGACCTGATGGCCTCGACCGGGCAGGCGGTCATGGAGGAGCGGCTCATTCCGGCGCTGCTGGCCGACCTCGCCGGGTGAGCGATCGGCGCCTCGGCCGGGGGTCGGCTCGAACGGCCATCACCCGACGCTCGCCACGACCAGCAGCACCAGCAGGTCGACCTCGACGACCGCACCCAGCACGTCCCCGGTGATGCCGCCGAACCGCCGCCGGCAACGACCCAGCACACCGGCCACGGCCAGCGCGGCGGCCACGACGGCCGCCGCGCCCAACCACCACGGCCGGCCGGTGACGGCCAGCACGGCGGACCAGGCCAGCGCCGCCAACAGCAGCCCGGCCACGGCAGCGGCCCGGGGCACCACGGACGCGACGGTGGCGCCGAGCCCGTCCGGCCGGGCGGCGGGGACCCCGTCGGCGCAGGCCAGATGCAGCGCGGTCCTGGACAGGCAGACCAGCACGCCGACCGCGACGAACCCCCAGGGCCGGGCCAGCACCGCGGTGACCCCGGCGACCTGGATCAGCAGCACCAGCGTCACCGCGGCGATGCCCATCGGCCCGGTGTCGCCGCGGCGCATGATCTCCAGCGCCCGGTTCCGGTCGTAGCCCGAGCCCAGGCCGTCCGCGGTGTCCGCGAGCCCGTCCAGGTGCAGCCCTCGGCTGCCGAGCGCCAGCACGGCGATCGTCAGGCCCGCCGTGACCAGCGGCGAAAGCCCCAACCACGGGTACAGGCCGCCCACGAGCGCCGCCGCCACCCCCAGCGGGAGCACCGCGATCGGCGCCAGCAGCATGGCCGCGCGCGCGGAAGAACGGTCGACCCGGCGCGGCGGCGGCACCGGCAGAGCGGTCAACGTGCCGACGGCCAACCGCAAACCGTCGGCCAGTGAGCTCACCCGACGCCGCGACAGCGATGACTCGCCCGGCAAGCCTCGCTCATCCCAGCACGTCCGACAGCAGCGCCATGTCTCGCAGCAGCAGGGCGGCCGAGCGGACCAGCGGGACCGCGGTGACCGCGCCGCTGCCCTCGCCCAGGCGCATGCCCAGGTCCAGCAGCGGAACCAGGCCGAGCTTGTCCAGCGCCAGGGACTGCGCTGGCTCCGTGGACCGGTGACCTGCGGCGAACCAGGCGGCCGCGCCGGGCGCCAGCCGGTCGGCGAGCATCGCCGCGGCCACCGACACCACCCCGTCCAGCAGCACCGGCACGCCGAGTTCGGCGGATCGGGCCATGAAGGCGGCCGACGCGGCGATGTCCGCGCTGCCCAGTGCGGCGAGCAGGTCGGCCGGGTCGTCGGTGCGGCCGGCCGCACGGCGCACCGCACGGTCGATCAGGTCCCGCTTGTGGGCCAGCGCGGCGTCGTCGATGCCGGTACCCCGGCCGGTCAGCTCGTCGGCGGGCAGGCCCAGCACGGCGGCGATCAGTGCGGCGGCCGGGGTGGTGTTGCCGATGCCCATGTCCCCGGAGATCAGCAGGTCGGCGCCGGCCGCGACCTCCTGGTCGGCCACCGTCCGGCCGGCGGCAAGCGCGGCGGACACCTCGCCGGCGGTCAGCGCGTCCCGCAGGTGGATCGGCCCGGACGACCGGCGGACCTTGAACGCTCGCACCTCGGCGGGGAGGTCGGCCAGGTCGTCGGCGACGCCGATGTCCAGCACCCGCAGCCGCACCCCGTGCTGGCGGGCGAGCACCGCCACCCCGGCATCACCGGCGTGGAACAGCCGCACCATGGCCGGCGTCACCGCGGCCGGGTAGGCCGACACCCCGTAGTCGGCGACGCCGTGATCGCCCGCGAACACCACCGCCCGCACGTTCGCGACCGGCTCCGGTGGGCAACGGTGCTGGCAGGCGGCCAGCCAGCCGGCCAGATCCTCGAGCCGGCCGAGCGCCCCGGCCGGCTTCGCCAACCCGGCGAGCCGCTCGCAGGCCTGTTCGGCGAACTCGGCCGAGGGCGGGGCGAGCGGGGTCACGCGGCCGCCTCTTCGGTCGCCTCGCCCGCTCGGCAAGCCTCGCTCATGCTGCCGCGCCGGCGAGTTGTCCGGCACCTCGGGCCGGGCCCGCCGACCCGCGCGTCACCAGGCCGATCCAGGTGGCCAATCCCAGCCCGATCACCGCCCACAGCGTGGCCTGCACGGTCAGCGAGGCGATCCGGAAGCGCCAGAGCAGGTCGGCGGAGAAGTCGGTCGGCACCTCGTCGATGATCGGCAGCAACCGGGCGACCAGCACCACGACGACGAGGTAGCCGGCGGCCGCGCCCAGCCAGGCGTTCCAGGTGCCCCATCGCGGCGTGAGCCGCCGGGCGACGACCACGGCCAGCACCGCCGCCACCACCGAGATCGCCAGCATGGAGAAGTACCAGGCGCTGCGCTCCCCGATGGTGTCCGGATCGCCGACCGCCGGCGGATTCGGCGGGTACTTCAGGTAGGGCACGAAATACACGGCGACGAAGCCGATCGCGGCCACCACGGCGCTGCTGGCCCGGGGGCTGAGCCGGCCCAGCCGGCCGACGGCGAGGGCGGCGGCCAGCCCGACGATGCCGCCGAGGGCGGTGCCGAAGACCACGGTGGCGGTCAGCAGGCCCCAGGTGGACTGGTTGGCCCGCGACACCACCTCCTCCTCGTCCCCGTGCGAATGCTCGGCCGCGTCGGCGGTTATCTGATCGACGGTCGCGTCGTGCGGTTCCGCGGCGTCGTGCTGTTCCTCGAAGGAGATCGCCGCGGCCACCGGGGGCTCACCGACGAGGTAGGCAACGCCGAAGCAGAGCACCCCGGCGACCAGGCCGGCCAGCAATCCGCGGACCAGGAAGGTCCGTGCAGTCAACATGTGCGCCGCCGCGTCAGTGGCAGGGGAAGCCGAGCAGGTGCCGGCCGTCGTGCACCCATTCGTGGATGCCGGTGCCGGAGAACAGCGCCAACGCGCCCTGCTCGGACGACACGAAGTACATCGCGATGAGCGCCAGCAATCCGACGAACACCGCCCACGGCAGAATCTGCCGGACCGGGATCGTCGGGATCGCGACGGTGGGGACCGGGATCGGTGCCGACCCCGCGGCAGCGGCCTGAGACATGCGAACCTCCTTGGGGGTGATGCGCCCCCACTCCTCGGAGCCGGACGGCGTCGGGGTCTGGCTCGGCCCGTGCTGGGCCTTACAGTGGCGCGACCGCGCCGGATTTGCACCGGCTTCCCGATACCGCTGGAACTCGCTGACCGTAACGGCCCGGCGATCATGCGGTCAACGGGGGTGGCCGTCCGGAGGGAGATGGGCCGATGGCATCGCGGCTGACGCTCGTCGCGCACGCACCGACCGCGGCGACCCGCCGGGCGGCGTTCCCCGCGGACGAGGACATCACCGACGACGCCATCGAACCGTCGCCGCTGCGGGCTGCCCTGGTCTTGACGGGATCCGAGCTCCGCTGCCGCCGGACGGTCGCCGCGCTGGGCTGGACCGCCACGGTCGCTCCGGAGTTCACCGACCTCGACGCCGGCCGGTGGCGGGCCCGGACGATCGACGAGCTGGCCGGAACCGAACCGGACGCGCTGGCGGCCTGGCTCACCGATCCGTCGGCCCGCCCGCACGGCGGGGAGTCGCTGGCCGACCTGGTCACCCGGGTGGGAGTCGCGCTGGACGCCCGGGACTGGCCCGACGGACGGTCCGTCGTGGTCACCTCACCGCCGGTGGTCCGGGCGGCGCTGGTGCACCTGCTGCGGGCCCCGCTCCCCCTGATCTTCGGCTTCGACGTCGCACCGCTGTCCGCGACGACGCTGTCCGGGCACCGCGGACGCTGGGTCCTGCGGTCGATGCAACCCGTTCACGCCTGGCGCCGACCGTTCGGGTAGAGCCCGCCCGCTGGTCCCGGGTCAGAGTCCGGCGAAGAACTCGATGATGGTGCGCACGGATCCGGGCGTGATCAAGTGGTCGGTGTTCGGCATCACCGCGAGCTGGCCGGCCGGTAGCGCGCGATACGCGCAGACGGCGTTCTCTGCCGTGCAGAACGGGTCCCGGTCGCCGGTCAGGATGAGTGTCGGCGCGGTGATCGCCCGCATGTCGTCGAACGTGTATCCGTGTGGCCGGGTGATCCTGTCGAAGGTCAAGTCGACCACGCTCTTCCAGTGGCCGGGTCCCTGCGCGCTGTCGTGATCGGACCGCATGAGATCGAACATCGCGCCGAGTCCTGGGGATTGGCCCGCCACCAGCTCCGGCGCTGCTCGGGACGCATCCGGGCGGCCGCCGAGCATCGCACGCGTGATCGCGATGCCCGGCGCCCTCGGGTCGGGGTCGAACAGGTCGAAGCCGCTGTGATTGACGATGGCCCGGACCGACCCGGGATCACGGATTCCGACGAGCGTGGCGGTTTCCGCGCCGTCGCTGAAGCCGCAGATCAGCGGCCGATCAAGGGCGAGCGCGTCGATCAACGCGAGCGCGTCGTCGGCCAGCACCGTCGAGGTGATGGGCCCGCCAGGGTGGATGGTCTTTCCCGATCCGCGGGTGTCCGGCACGATCACCCTGAAGTGCTCCGAGAGGGTCGGCAGGAAAGACGCGAAGGCGAATGGGGTCGACGCCCAGATCGGGTTGGTGGACACCATCGAGTTGTCGAGCAGCACCAGCGGCTCACCCTCGCCCAGATCGAGGTAGTGGATGTCGATCCCGTTGGCATGCGCCGTCCTGCCCTGCCGTTGTTCTGCCGTCGCCACCATCGCCGTCCTCCACGCCTGGGCCAGCAACGGCGCGTCGATGCCAGTCATCCGCGGCGCCGCTCGCTGCCATGGATCATGGATCGACGATGTCACCGACCGGGATGGCGGACATCGGTGAACTCACCTATCCGCGGCTGGTTCTCGGGTCGGTTCTCGCGGCCAGCGCCGCTGCTTCGGCGCGGCCACGCAGGTCGAGCTTGGCCAGGATATGGGCGACATGGTGCTCCACCGTCTTGCGCGAGAGGAACAGGCGGCCCGCGATCTCCGGGTTGGACAGCCCTTTTCCGAGCAGGGCCAGCACCTCCTCCTCGCGCCGGGTGAGTCGTCCGGCCTTCCTCGGGCCCGTCCTGGCCGCGGTGCCGCCGAGCTCGCGGGTCAGCGCGGCGGCCTCGTCCGCATCGCGTCGTGCACCCAGATCCTCGAACACCGACAACGCCGCCCGCGCGTCCGCCGCGGCCACCTCGTGCTCGGACGGTCCGATCAGCCGGGCGAGCAGCAACCGGGTCTGGGCCGCCCGGTAGGGAATCCCGGCGTGCTGGAACGATCCGAGCGCCCTTTCGACATGTTCGCGTGCGGCGGTGACGTCCGTTGCCGCGAGGGCGCGCCCGATCAGGCGTTCACCGTGCGCGACGATCAGGTCGCAATGGCACGTCGTGCCGAGCGCGACCAGGGAATGCCCGCGCTCCATGGCCAGGGCGCTGTCGCCCAGCGCGATCTCAGCTTCACCCAGCAGCTCGATGACGGCCGCCGAATCGAGCCGGTCCGGACTCGTTGCGTCGAGCCGCCGGCGCAAGACCGCCGCGGCCGCGGCGGCCCGACCCTGGCGAAGGAAGACGGCGGCGACCGCCCCGACAGCCTCCTCGCGGCCCTCGACTCCCTCCAGCAGTCGGGCCGCCTCGTCGAGCCGGCCCTGGGCCAGCCTGAGTTCGGCCAGGGTGCCCGAAGCGAAGGCATGCGGCGCGGGAAACAGCTGCTTCGACATCGAGATCGCCTCGGTGAGCGAGGATTCCGCGGCCGGCCAGTCACCGTTCTCGAACAGGACGCGGCCGTAGTACGCCCGGCATTCGGCGAACAGGAACGGGCAGCCGAAGCGGTTCATGAAGCGCTCGAGCGATTGCACCCACTGCGTCGCTCTTTCCAGATCGAAGCAGCTGCCGCAGACGACCATCGTCATGCAGCTCAGCTGCGCGACCGTCATCGGATCCCCGCCCTCGCCGCCGATCACGCCGGCCATGGCCTCGTCCAGCAGGGACATACCTTCGTCAATCCGGCCCTGCTGCACCAGCGCCTGCCCAACTGCATGCATCGCCATCAGCTCGAGGTCGGCATTGCCGTTCTCGCGGCCGATCTCGACCGCCTGCCGGGCGATTTGCTCGCTGCGCACCGGGTCGTCGGTGACATACGCGGTGGCTCCGAGGAGCTCGCCGCGCAGCTCGGGTGCATGGCTGTCGACGATCCGAGCGGCCCGGGCGAGCCAGCCGCGGGCCGCGACGGTGTTCCCGAGGTAACCCTTGTTGTAGCCGACCAGCGATAGCGCGGCGGCGGCCGCGAGCATCAGGTCGCCGCGACGGCGGAACCCGGCGTACGCCTGCTCGCAGTTGGAGATGGTGCCGTTGATGTCACCCAGCCAGAACAGGACGTTGGCTAAACCGAAGAATGCCTCGGGAGTCGGGGTGGCCGCGAGGACGGCCGTGAAGGTGTCCCGGGCCAGAGGCCAGTCGCCGGCTGCCATGGCCTGCCGAGCGGCCTCGATCCGGCTCGCGACACCGCTCGGATCGTCGAGCGTCTCACTCACCCTGGCATCGTCCCAGAGCCACGCGCCGGCACCGAGTCCAGCGACCTGGACGGTGGCCATCAGTACTTCGTTGACCTGTTGCGGTGCGGGGGCGATCGCGCGGTCGGTCGGAGGCGCCGGTGGGCCGGTCGTCAGCCGCCGGGAGTGTGCGGGTCGAACCCCGCGACGGTCCCGATGACGGTGATCGCCGGCGGCCTGATCCCGGCGGCGGCGATCAGGCCGGCGATCGTGCTCGCGGTGCCCCGCACCACCCGTTGGTCCGGCAGGCCGCCGTCGGCGACGGTGGCCGCCGGGGTCGCCGGGTCCAGGCCGTGCCGGATCAGCTCGGCGGTGACGGCGGGGAGCGTGGCCACCCCCATCATGATCACCAGGGCGGTGCCGGAGCGGGCCAGCGCCGCGTAGTCCAGAGTCGACCGCGGATCCTCGGGCGGCACGTGCGCGGTGATCACCGTGAAGCCCTGGTTGGCGGTGCGGTGGGTCAGCGGGATCCCGGCCAGTGCCGGCACGGCGACCGCCGAGCTCACCCCCGGGACGACCCGCACCTCGATGCCCGCCTCGACGCAGGCCTGCCATTCCTCGCCGCCGCGGCCGAAGACGAAGTTGTCGCCGCCCTTGAGCCGCACCACGGTGCGCCCGGCGGCGGCGTGCTCGACCAGGATCTGGTTGATCCGCTCCTGCGGGGTGAACCGGCCGCGGGGAATCTTTCCCACGTCGACGATCTCGGTGCCCGGACGCGCCTCGTCGAGCACGGCGAGCGGGGCCAGCCGATCGGTGACCACCACGTCGGCCTCCCGGACGGCGGCCAGGCCGGCGACGGTGATCAGCCCGGGATCGCCGGGGCCGCCGCCGACCAGGACGACCCGGCCCCGGCCCCGCGCCGGCGCCGCGACCGGGTCCGGGGCGGGCACGTCCAGGCAGAACACCCGGTGTCGTTCGGCGAGGTCACGCACCGCGGCGTCGGCGGCCGGGTCGTCGCCGGAGCCGACCACCAGCCAGGCCGCGGCGACGTCGTCCTCGCTGACCGGTCGGCGGTCCCAGCGGATCAGGCCGCGATCGGCCAGGTCGGCGACCGAGGCGGCCGCGACCGGGGCGACCACGTGGATGTCCGCGCCGGCCTCCCGCAGCGCCGCGACCCGGCCGAGCACCCGCTCACCCCCGCCGGCGATCAGCACCGTCCGGCCGGCGACGGGTAGGTCGACCCGGAAGCGCTGGCCGGTCACACCGGTTCTCCCACCGCGAACCGGTCCGTCGCGAGCACGTCGGCGATCGCCGCGAGCAGCCGCGCGGTGGCCGACGGGTCGCGGACGGCGATCCGGATCCAGGACGGCCCGAGGCCCGGGAACGAGTCGCCGCGCCGCACCGCGATCCCCCTTGCCCGCAGGGCGTCGCGAAGGATGCCCGGGGGCGCGGCCGGCGGAAGCACCGGCGCCGTGTCGACGAGGACGAACGGGGTGACCGGTGCGCCGGCCACGTCCAGGCCCAGCTCGGCCAGGCCGCGGCGCAGCAGGTCGCGATGGGCCGCGATGGCCGGAACCGTCGCCGCCGCCTCCTCGATCGCCCGCTCCGAGCTGCACGCCTCGATGGCGGCCAGCGCCGGACTGGACACCGACCACGGCGGTTGCTGGGCGGCCAGCCGCCCGACCAGGTCGCCGTCGCCGAGCACGTAACCGGCCCGCAGCCCGGCGAGCGCCCAGGTCTTGGTCAGCGACCGCACCACCAGCAGTCCCGGGAGCTGCTGCGCGGCCAAGGATTCCGGTTCGCCGGCGACCGCGTCCATGAACGCCTCGTCCACCACCACGGTGCGGCCCGGCCGGCACAGGGCGCGCAGCACGGCGGCCGGGTGCAGGGTGCCGGTGGGGTTGGTCGGATTGCCGATGACGATCAGGTCAGCATCCTCGGGGACGTCCCGCGGATGCAACGCGAACGCGTCGGCGGGGTCCAGGATCAGCCGATCGACCACGTGTCCGGCGGCCCGCAACGCCGCCTCGGGTTCGGTGAATTGCGGGTGCACCTGCACCGCGCGCCGCGGCCGCAACGCGCGGGCGATCAGCGTGAACGCCTCGGCGCCGCCGGCCGTGGGCAGGACCTGATCGGCCGGCCGGCCGTGGCGCCGGGCCAGCGCCTCGACGGCGGCCGCCGCGCGCGGGTAACGACCGAGGGTGGGCACGGTCGCGCCGATCGTCGCGGCCAGCCAGGCCGGCGGTTCGGCGGACCGGACGTTCACCGCGAAGTCGAGCAGGCCGGGGCCGATCTCGGCGTCGCCGTGATGGTGCAGATCGGGGCCGGGCGCGGGGGTGCTCGCGCGGAACGGCACGGCCGCCGCCTGTCCCCGCGCCGGGCCCAGGGGTGGTGTCCGCCGCGGCGTGGCGGCGAAAGTCCGCGCGGCTGTGGCGAACCGGGCCGCCAGCGTCGGATGCCCCGCCCAGTGCACGTGCAGGTAGGAGGCGTGCACGGTGGACGAGCCGGTGCCGGCGGGGTCGAGGGCGAACCCGTGCCCGACGTCGCCGACCAGCCAGGCCGGTGACCCGCCCGCCGCGGCGACCGCGGTGCGGTGGAACTCGTGCCCGGTGACCCGGGTGCCGGCCAGGGCGAGCGCACTGTGCGACGCCGCGACGGCGTCCCGGTAGCCCAGAGTGAGCCGGGCCGTCATCGCCGCCCTGGCGTCCACCGCACCGACCATCGGCGCCCCGTCCATCTCCCGGCACAGGTACAGCAGGCCGGCGCACTCGGCGACGGTCGGCAGCCCGTCGCCGATCCGGGCGGCGATGTCCCGGCGCATCGCCTCGTTGCCGGCCAGCTCCGCGGCATGCACCTGCGGGAACCCGCCACCCAGATACAGCGCCGCGGTCCCGCTGGGCAGACCGTCACCGGCGAGCGGGTCGAACACCACCGGCCGGCAGCCGGCGGCCCGCAACAGCTCCTCGGTCTCGGCATACCGGAAGGTGAAGGCGCGGCCGCCGGCCACCGCGATCACCGGTTCGGGCCCGGACGTCGCGCGGCGCACCGCATGCTCGGGATTCCACGGTTCGCCCGGCAGGTCGGGCGCCGAGCGGGCGATCCGGACCACCGCGGCCAGGTCGATCCGGGCGGCGATCTGACCGGCCAGCCGATCCAGCGGAGCCCGGGCGTCGTCCCGCTCTGCCACCGGCACCAGGCCGAGATGCCGTGACGGGGCGCTGATCCCGTCGTCGCGGAACAGCACGCCGAGCACCGGCAGGCCCGTCGACCGCACCGCGCGACCGGCCTCCTCGGCGTGCCGATCCGAACCGGCCTTGTTCAGGACCACCCCGGCGACCCGCACCCGCGGGTCGAACCCGCGCAGCCCCTGCACGACCGCGCCGACCGTCCGGGCGGACGCCGAGATGTCGACGACCAGGATCACCGGCGCGTCGAGCACGGCCGCGACGTGCGCGGTGGACGCGAAGCCGTCCCGGCCGATGGCACCGTCGAACAGGCCCATCACGCCCTCCACGACGGCGATGTCCGCCGGCCGGGGCACCGCGGCTCCGTGCCGCAGCAGCGGCACCAGCAGGTCCTCGCCGACCAGGTGGGGGTCCAGGTTGCGGCCGGGCCGGCCGGTGGCCAGGGCGTGGTATCCGGGGTCGATGTAGTCGGGACCGATCTTGTGCCCGGACACCACGTGCCCGGCCCGGCGCAGCGCGGCCATCAGCCCGGTGGCGACGGTGGTCTTGCCGTGCCCGGATGCGGGCGCGGCGATCACCACCCGCGGCAGCGTCATGAGGTCACCATTGCTGTTACCACTCAATGCCACGCTGACCCTTCTGGCCCGCGTCCATCGGGTGCTTGATCTTGGTCATCTCGGTGACCAGGTCGGCCGCCTGGATCAGCCGCGGGTCGGCACGGCGGCCGGTGACGACGACATGCTGACCGGCCGGCCTGGCGGAGAACGTCGCGATGACATCGTCGATGTCGATCCATCCCCAGTTGATCGGGTAGGTGAACTCGTCCAGCACGTACAGCCGGTGGGTACCGGCGGCCAGCCGCCGCTTGATCTCCGCCCAGCCCTGCGCCGCCTCGGCGGCGTGATCGGATTCGCCGACGGCGCCGCGTCGAAGCCACGACCAGCCGGAGCCCATCTTGTGCCATTCGATCGGACCGCCCACGCCGCGATCGTCGTGCACCGCCGCCAGGGCCTCCAGCGCGGACTGCTCGCCGATCCGCCACTTGGCCGACTTGACGAACTGGAACACCCCGACGGACCAGCCCTGGTTCCAGGCCCGCAGGGCCAATCCGAACGCCGCGGTCGACTTTCCCTTGCCGTCGCCGGTGTGCACCATCAGCAAAGCCCGGTTGCGGCGTTGCCGGGTGGTCAACCCGTCGTCGGGGACGGTGAGCGGTTGTGCCTGCGGCATCAGGCCACCCGCGCCCGATGCCGGGCCACCGAGGTGGTCAGCACGCTCGCCGCCACCTCGTCGATCGGCACGTGTTCGGCCAGCAGGTGTGCGGCCAACCGGGCGGCCAGGCCCATGCGGAATCGGCCGGTCTCGCAGTCCAGCACGAGCGCGGCGATCCCGTCGGCGGCCAGTTCGGCGGCGGCCCGGTGCGACCGCGGCACCGCGTCGGCGCCCGCCGTCGCCCGGCCGTCGGTGACGACCACGAGCAGCGGCCGGCGCAGCGGGTCGCGGATCCGTTCGGTCCGCAGGGTGTGCGCCGCGCACAGCAACCCCTCGGCGAGCGGGGTGCGGCCGCCGGCCGGCAGGGTCTCGAGCCGTCGCGCGGCGGCCTCCACCGATGACGTGGGCGGCAGCACCAGGTCGGCGCCGGCGCCGCGGAAGGTGACCAAGCCGACCTTGTCCCGCCGCTGGTAGGCGTCGGTGAGCAGGGACAGCACCGCGGTCTTCACGGCCTCCATCCGTGTGCGGGCGGCCATCGACCCGGACGCGTCGACGCAGAACAGCACCAGGTTCGACTCACGGCCCTGCCTGACCGCCAGCCGCAGGTCCTGCCGGCCGACCATCAGCCCCGGTCCGCGGCGGCCGCGGCGACGCTGGTGGGGAGCGGCGGCCCGGACCGTCGCGACCAGGTGCACGGCTCCCGACTGGCCGGTGAACGGGGTGGCGCCGACCGTCCGCCCGCTGCTGGTGATCGCCCGGGATCGGCGGCCGGGTTCCCCCGCACCGACGCCGGATACGGTGAACAGCTTGGGGCGGAAGGGCTTTCCTGCCCCGGCCACGGTGCCCGCGGGTGCCCCGGACGGCACGGGCGGGGTCTGCGCCGGCGGGTCGGCCGCCTCCCCGGATGCCGGGACCGGTTCATGGCTCGGCTCCGGCTGGGTCGGCGCCGAGTCCGGGCCGTCCGGCGGCGCAGGGGATTCGGCGGTCGGCCGGTCGCCGGCGCCGGGCGGCCGATCCGCCGGCGGGCCGGGCGGCGGCCGGTCGGGATCGCTGTCGGGATCGTCGTCGAAATCGTCGTCGAAATCGTCACTGCCGAGAATCCGGTCGAGCAGTTCCTCGTCCAGGCCGGGCGCGTCGAACGGGTTGCGCCGGCGTCGGTGCGGCAGGGCGAGCCTGGCGGCGGCCCGGATGTCCTCGCGGGTGACGCGGCGGCGACCGTGCCAGGCCGCGTGCGCGACGGCGGCCCGCGCGGTGACGATGTCGGCCCGCATCCCGTCCACCTCGAACACCGCGCAGACCTCGGCGATCTTGGTCAGCGCGCCGTCGCCCAGCACGACCGCGTCCAGCCCCGTCCGGGCCGCCCGGATGCGCTCGGCCATGGCTTGCTCGGCGGGTTCGTAGCGGCCGGCGAAGACGTCCGGGTCGTGGTCGTAGGCGAGCCGGCGGCGCACCACCTCCGCGCGGACCGCCGGGTCGCGGGGCGCGGCGATCTGCACCGTGAGCCCGAACCGGTCCAGCAGTTGCGGCCGCAGCTCCCCCTCTTCCGGGTTCATCGTGCCGACCAGCACGAACCGGGCGGCGTGCGCGACCGACACCCCCTCCCGTTCGACCGTGGACCGGCCCATCGCGGCGGCGTCGAGCAGCAGGTCGACCAGGTGGTCGTGCAGCAGGTTGACCTCGTCGACGTAGAGCAGGCCGCGGTGCGCCGCGGCCAGCAGGCCCGGCTCGTACTCGGTGACGCCGGCGGTCAGCGCCTTCTCCAGGTGCAGCGAGCCGATCACCCGGTCCTCGGTGGCCCCCACCGGCAACTCCACCAGCCGGGCCGGGCGCCGGACCGCGGGCTCGGTGCCCGGGTGCGGTCCGTCGGGGCAGCCCGGGTCGGGATCGGCGGGGTCGCAGGAGAAGCGGCAGCCGTCGACGACGTCGACCGCCGGCAGCAGGGCGGCCAGCGCGCGCACCATCGTCGACTTGGCCGTGCCCTTCTCGCCGCGCACCAGCACCCCGCCGACCTCCGGGGACACGGTGCTGAGCACCAGGGCCAGCGCCATGTCGTCGGCGCCGACCACGGCGGTGAAGGGGAAGGTCCGCATCGCGGCGGCGGCCGCCTCTCGACTCGTGCGGGTGTCCACGCCCGCGACTGCCCGGGGCCGCGGGCACCGGCTGCGTGTCCCGCGGGACGGTGGGAATGCCCTGGCTTCCGGTCCGCCCGGTGGGTGATGCCTCCTGTCGGACCTGGTCACAGTGGCGGGACCGCTCCGGATTCGCACCGGATTCCATCCCGTCCGTCGGCTCCGATCATGGCATAGCCGACGGCATTGGGTTCACCCCGAGGGACGGCCCGTGGCGGCCGTTGCGCTGATCAGTCAAACCTCCTGGTGACCGAAATGTCGGGTTCGGTCGTGTCGGTCGGGCTGGATCCCGTCCCACGCTGATCCAATACCCACTTTCGCCGCCGTTTTGTCCGGTTTGCTGAACGTTGGATCAGCGCGGGGCGCCGAGGTGGCCCGGCGGCGATCGGCGCCCGCGATAATCGGCCCGTGACCGACCTGTCCCCCGGACCCGACCGCGGCGCCGGGGTGATCGACGTGCTGGGGATCGGAGCGGACGGCTGGGAAGGGCTGTCCACGCCGGGTCGGGCGCTGATTCGGGCGGCCGGGGTCGTGGTGGGCAGCCCACGACACCTCGCGCTGCTGCCCGAGCATCCGGGTCAACACCGGCTGCCGCTGCCGTCCCCGCTCCGGGCGGGGCTGCCCGCGTTGATCGACGCGCTCGGCGATCGGCGGGCGGTGGTCCTGGCGTCCGGCGACCCACTCGTGTTCGGCATCGGCGGCACGCTCGTCGACCTGCTGGGCCCGGGCCGGGTGCGCATCCATCCGGCGGTCTCGTCGGTCTCGCTGGCGGCGGCGCAACTGCGCTGGCCGTCGCAGACCTATGACGTGGTCACGCTGGTCGGCCGGGATCCAAGCGAGCTGCGCCGCGCCGTCACCCCCGGTCGGCGGCTGCTGGTGCTGTCCGCCGACGAGAACACCCCGGCCCGGGTCGCCGGGTTGCTCACCGACGCCGGCTACGGGCCGTCGTCGCTGGCCGTGCTGTCCGATCTCGGCGCGGCGGATCAGCGCCGGTTCGACGCGGTCGCCGAGGCTTTCGACCCGTCGCGGGCAGCGGTGGGCCGGTTGAACGTGGTGGGCGTGTCGTGTGTGGCGGCGCCCGGGGTTCCGGCGTGGTCGACGGTGTCCGGCCTGCCGGACGACGCCTTCGAGCACGACGGTCAGCTCACCAGACGAGACGCCCGTGCGTCGGCCCTGGCCCGGCTGGCGCCGATGCCCGGCCAGTTGATGTGGGATGTGGGCGCCGGGGCCGGCTCGGTGGCGATCGAGTGGGCGCGGGCCGACCCGCGCTGCCGGGCGGTCGCGGTCGAACGCGACGCGGCGCGGGCCGACCGGATCGTTCGCAACAGCCACCGGCTCGGCGTGCCGGGGGTGCGGGTGGTGACCGGAGCGGCGCCCGCGGCGCTGGCCGGCCTGGATCAGCCGGACGCGGTATTCGTCGGCGGCGGCGCCACGACCGGCGGCCTGCTCGACATCTGTTGGGACGCAATGGCTCCGGGCGGTAGGCTGGTGGCGCATGGAGTGACGGTGGAAACCGAGGCCCTGCTGGCGGACTGGCATTCGCGCCGCGGCGGGGAGCTGATCCGGCTGTCGGTTGAGCGGGTCGAACCGTTGGGCTCGTTCCGCGGCTGGGTGCCGGCACGGCCCATCGTCCAATGGAGCGTGGTCCGGCAGGCGGCCAGCGGAGCGACCGGGTGACCGTTCACTTCATCGGTGCCGGCCCCGGCGCGGCCGACCTGCTCACGGTGCGCGCGACCCGGCTGCTGGCCGCCAGCAGGGTCTGCCTGTACGCCGGAACCTATGTCACCGCCGAGGTTCTCGTCCACTGCCCGGCCGGTGCGACGCTGATCGACACCGCCCACCTGACGCTGGACCAGATCACCGAGCACCTGCTTCGGGCGAACCATGACGGGCACGACGCGGCCCGGCTGTGCTCGGGCGACCCGTCGATCTACTCGGCGTTGCACGAGCAGACCCGCCGGCTCGACGCGGCCGGCGTGCCGTGGGACGTCACTCCCGGTGTCCCGGCGTACGCCGCCGCGGCCGCGGTGCTCGGCCGCGAGCTGACCGTGCCGCGGGTCGCGCAGAGCGTGGTGCTCACCCGCGTGCAGGCCCGGTCCACGGCGATGCCGGCCGGGGAGGAACTGGAGCGGTTCGCGGCGACCGGCTCAACGCTGGTCCTGCACCTGGCGATCGCCCGCACCCGCGAGCTGGTGCAGCGGCTGGTTCCGTTCTACGGCGCGCAGTGCCCGGCCGCGGTGGTGCACCGAGCCAGCCAGGCCGACGAGCTGGTGCTGACCGGGACGCTTGCCGGGATAGCGGATCTCGTCGAGCAGGCGGCATTGCGGCAGGCTGCGGTGATCATGGTCGGGCCGGCGCTGGGTCACGCGGATGCCACCTGCGCCCGGTCACACCTGTACTCGCCGGACCGCCGTCGCGACCCGACCTGAACGGCGTCAGCGTGTCGGTTCGAAGCCGACCCAGCGATCCATCCGCGCCGCCCGCTGCCGGCAGCGGTCGCACGGTCGCAGTCCGACGGCCGTGGTACCCCGCTTGGCGAGCTCGCCGAGCCCCACCGGCTCGGACAACACGAATCGCGGCAGGCGCACGCGATGGCGCGGCCCCACCGGTCCGCCGGACGTCGCCGCGTGGACCGCGCGGATCTCATCGGTCATCGTCTGCCGCCTTTCTGGCCGCCGAACAGGTGATTGTTGTGATGTCGACAAAGCCCCGCAGCCGGTGAACCGGCCGGCTTCCGGACGAGCCGCAGGTCCAAGGATATGCACCGGCGGCACAATCGGCGATCGTTATTCGACGCCGGCACCGGATGGGCAGCTTCACTTCTCGTCACGGGACGGCACCCGAGGGCGGACCGGCTACATTTCGGTCGCCTAACGAAACAGTGCAAATAACGAGCTTGACACCTCGCGTACGTTGGTTGGTAGGTGGATGCCTTGTCCGGCACCGGAAATGAATCCGGCATCACCTATCCGTATTCGTCATCGTGACTGTCACGGTTGTCTCGGCCAGGGGGGTGCACATCGAACAGACCCCGTTGTCGACGGTCGACGGCTGGTCCGCCGACCATGTCAAGAAGATGCAGGACGTCTGGATCACCACCGCCCAGCAAGTGGTGGCGTTGGGTGCCACCGAGGGGGGCATTCCCGCCCTGAGCCGGCAGCTGGGTATTTCGCCGGAACGCGCTCGAGAGTTGCTGGATGCCGCGAGCGCCGCACTGACCCCCGACGAAAGGTCGGAGCTGTCACGTCGCTCCGACACGAGCAATCTCGGCCTCGGCGCGTTCCCACCCGACCAGCCGCACAGCGACTGACTTCGCTCGGTACCCGTCGGGTCGGCCTAGCCGATATGCCGTGCTGCCACATCGTTTTCGGTCGCCGATGCGGCCTGTTCGGGGGATCCCCGCTCCGTGTCGACGCCCGTTCATCCGTGCAGGAAGGAAATCTCATGACAGGTTCGATGGATTCCGACGCCGACGTCGCCGGACCGGCCGTCTCCGGCTTCGGCGGGCATCCGCTGTCCGCCGTCCAGTACGTCGGCGCCGCCGCCGACGGTGACTCGGCCGTCAATCGGCTGGCCGCACTCGGCATCGACGACGCCGACCAGCTCGTCGCGGCATCGTCGGTACCCGGGATCACGCAGGAGCTACAGGACGCGCTCGACGTCGACGACGGAACGTTCCAGGCGCTGCTGGACGTCGCTGTCGGCGAGTTGCCGGCCGATCGCGCGGCCCTGGTCGGGCAGCCGACCTCGGTCGACGACCTGCACCTGGGCGTCCGGCAGCCGACGCCCGAGATGCTCGCCGAGGCGGCGGAGTCGGCGGCCGTGGCGGCGGCTTCGGCGGTTGCGTTGCCGGCCTCGGTGAACCTCATCGGCTTCCTGCCGCCGATCCGCAATCAGGCGTCCAGGGGCACCTGCGTGGCCTTCACGCTCACCGCGCTCAACGAATACGTGCTGCGGCGCCGCGGGATCGTCCGTGACCTGTCCGAACAGCACCTGTACTACGAGGTGAAGCTGATCGACGGCGCGCCGAACGGCTGCGGCACCTGGCAGTCCAAGGCGGTGCTGGCCCTGCGCGACCGCGGTCAGTGCCGGGAAAGCGTCTGGCCGTACAACCCGAACCCACCCTGCAACAACCACGGGGCCCGGCCCCTGCAGGCGCGGCCGGACGGCCTGAACAACAAGCTGGCCACCCTCGCGGTGGGCACCCGCAGCGTGGCCGCGTACAAGGCGCAACTGGCCCTGCAGCGCCCGGTGACGCTGTCGATCCCGGTCTACAACAGCTGGTATCAGTCCGCCGAGACGCGGCGTTCGGGGCGGATCACCATGCGGATCGGCGCCGAGCAGTCGGTCGGCGGACACGCCATCTGCATCGTCGGCTACCAGGATTCGGCGAGCAGCCCGGGCGGCGGGTATTTCATCATCCGCAATAGCTGGAGCACGAATTGGGCGTACCAATCGCCCTACGGCGCCGGCTACGGCACGATTCCCTACCAGTACATCACCAACGACGCCTGGGAGGCCTACACGGCGGTCGTACCAGGAGTCGGTGAGAGCCCGGAAGACCTTGGTGACCACGAGCAATCGTCGGCGCAGTCGTCGGTCACCATCGATGTCGGGCCGAACATCAAGATCACCATCGAATCCCGATGACCGGATAGGAAGGCCTGCACATCATGTTGGAAATCGAATTGGATGTGTTCTCCGGAATGCCGAATCCCAGGTGGCTGCTGACCTCCGACGAGGAGCAGGAGCTGACCGAGCGGATCGCCGCCGACGTCGATCAGGTGTCCCCGGCCGCCACGGACGACGAGCAGTTCAGCCTGGGCTACCGCGGGCTGCTCGTCCGGCAGATCAAGCCGGACGGCGGGCCGTGGGACACCGCCACCACCCTGGACGCGGACGGCCGCACGTGGCCGGGCGAGTTCCGCATCGGCAGCCGCCCGGCGGCGCAGGACTCCATCGCGGAGTGGCTGATGCAGACGTCCGGGGCCGCCCGCAAGCGCAGCCGGGTGACCGACGAGCTGCGCGCGCTGGCCGCCCAGGGCGTGGTGCTGTCCGAGCCCGCGGCCGGAACGGCGGACCCCAACAGCTTTGCCGGGATCACCGGCGTCGAGGACGGCGTCGATCCCGACATCGATCGCTTCCCGGTGCTGGCCGGCGAGGGGGCGGACGTGCCGGGCGAGGGCCGGTCGGCCGCGGCCGGTGCGGCCGGCGATGCGGTCGGCGGCGGAACCTGGTGGGCCTGTCCGTCCAACTACTTCTCCGCGAACGCCGCGATCTTCAACCAGCCGCAGAACGTCACCAGGAACAACTGCTACTGCTTCGCGAGCAACCACCTGGCCGGCGTCCGCTACGCGCTGCCCGGTCGTCGAGGCGGACATCCGGCGACGTCGATCACCTGCGCCGGGGTCACCGCGGGTCTGTACGCGGACGGGTGGCGTGACGGCTGTCAGACCAACGGCCTGACCATCGTTCTGGTCATCTGGCCCGGCGTCGACTATCACTTCTACCGGCTGGTCACCGGCGGCCCATACTGGTGGTGGGGCCACAAACCCGGCGGCACGCCGGCCAAGTACACCGACGACTGCGGGCACAGCATCTACCAGTACAACGGGCAGGGATATGCGCCGAACAACTGCTGCCGCGGCAACTACACCAATTTCTGCGGCTACTTCTATCAGAACAACAGCACCGCGTTCGTGGCGTAGCCGCACCGACCGGGCAACGGCCCGTTCGATCCTGACCGTCACCGGCTGCGCGCTCGTCATGGCCGTCGCCATGGCGGCGTGCGCCGCCGGTTCGGGATCGGACGGGGAACCCGATCAGGCGGCCGCCGGCCGCACGGTGGTCGAACTGGACATCTTCTCCGGCCGGCCGAATCCGTCCTGGACCCTGTCCGGCGACGACGCCGGGCAGCTGCTGGAGCTCCTACGGAGCGCGCCGATCGTCGGCCGCAGATACATCGAGAACAACTTGGGATACCGAGGTTTCATCGTCAAGGCGTCCGGGATCGGGATCGTCAGAGTACAGAACGGCATCGTCGAGGTGACCGGCGAGAACGAGGTCACCTACCGGGGCGACCCCGATCGGGTCATCGAGCGATGGCTGCTGGAGAGCGGACGCGGGCAGCTCGAGGAATCGGTGTATGACGTCGTCGACGAGCAGCTACCGCGTTGACGAGACGGTCGCCGGCGATCACCGTGCCGGCCGCTCAGCCGATCACCACCAGCAGCGCCAACACCCCGAACAGCACCGCCCCGAGGGTGGCCACGCCGATCACCGGACCGCCCGGTGGCAGGGCGGTCTCGCCGTCGGTCCGGGTCAGCCGCCGATGAACCGCGCGGTAGCGGGCGGTGGCCAGCACCCAGGCGATCGCCGGCACGACGAGTCCGACCATCCCGATCGCGACCGTTGCCACGGCCGACTCCAGCGCCAACAACTTGACCGCGATCGCGTCGGCCGTGGCCAACGCGAGGCAGGTCCGCCGCCAGGCCAGCAGGGTCCGTTCGGGTTGCAGGCCGCGGTCGAACAGCTCGGTCGAGCTCATCGCACCGTTCTTCCGGTCGGCGCCTCGATCACAGCACGAAGATCCCGATCGCGAGCAGCACGACGATCACCAGGAAGACCACGGTCAGCCCGGTGGCGAAAGCGGCGCCCCGCAGCGGCGTGCCCTCGCGCAGCGCCCGCTCCGTTCGCATCCAGCCCAGCCAGCCAGACACCGCGGCCACCACACCGATCACGACCAGCGCGATCGCGGCGAGATCGCCGATCTCCTCGGGGATCTGCAGATGCAGGGCGTGCACGGCGATACCGCCGGCGATCAACGCCAGCGAGGTCCGGATCCAGGCCAGGAAGGTCCGCTCGTTGGCCAGGCTGAACCGCGGGTCGGGTTCGCTGCCGTGCCGGTAGACCCATCGCGGGAATCGGTCACGCGCCATTTCGGCTCCGGTCGGGCGCCGCCCAGGGCGCCGCCTGCGGGCCGGCCGGCAGCCACCGCGGCGTCCAGACCTGACCCGTCGCGGTCGTCCGGGTGCTTCGCGCGCCGACCAGCAGCAGGCACCTCATGTCCACCGTGGCCGGGTCGAGTTCGGCCAACGTGGTGCGCCGCAACGACTCCGCCTCCCGGCCGACGTCGCGACCGACCACCACGACGGTGTCCGGGTCGCGTTCCTGGCGCAGCACGGCGAGCGCGTCGACCAGCTGCCGGACGCGTCCGCGGGAGGCCGGGTTGTAGATGGCCAGCACGAGGTCCGCCCGGGCGATGTGACGCAGCCGCCGCTCGATCACCGACCAGGGTTTGAGCCGGTCGGACAGCGACAGCACCGCGTAGTCGGCCCCCAACGGTGCCCCGATCCGGGCGGCGACCGCCTGCGCCGCGGTGATGCCCGGCAGCACCCGGATGCCGACCCGTTCGTAGCGCGGGTCCTCCGCGGCCTCGAACACCGCCGCGGCCATGCCGAACACACCCGCATCCCCGCCGGACACCACCGCGACCCGGTGCCCCCGCGCCGCCAGATCCAGGGCGAAGCGGGCCCGGTCCACCTCGACGGTGTTGCCGGACGCGTGCCGCTGCAGACCCTCTCGCTGCGGCACCCGGTTGACGTACGGCGCGTAGCCGACGATGTGATCGACGGTCGCGAGCGCGTCGGTGACCTCCGGCGAGATCCAGTCGGCCGGGCCGGGGCCGAGCCCGACCACCAGCAGCTCGGCCGCCCCGGCCGCGGGCGGCCGTTCGGCGGGCACCCGGTCGGGTCCGTCACCGGGCACGATGATGATCGAGAAGTACGGCACCGCCGCCGGATCCACCTCGCGAACCGGGATCAGCGCCTGCCCGCTGGTGGACGCCCGCTCGACGTAGAGCGCCTCGTCCAGCCGTCCGGCCTGCCGGAGCGCCTCCCGGACCGCCGGGAACGTGCGGCCCAGCTTCATGATCGCCGCGCCCTGGGTGTCGGCCAGCCGCCTGGCCAGTTCCGGCACCGGCAGCGTGCCCGGCAGCACCGTCAGCACGTCCTGCTGCCGGACCAGCGGCATCGCCGCGGCGGCGGTGGCGGCGGCGACCGACGTCACGCCGGGCACCACCTCGGTGGGAAAGCGTCCGCTGAGCCGATCGTGCAGATACATGAAGGAGCCGTAGAACATCGGGTCGCCCTCGCACAGCACGACCACGGTGCGGCCGGCCGCGAGGTGCACCGCCAACCGGTTCGCCGATTCGTCGTAGAACTCGTCCACCGCCCCCCGATACCCGTCGGGGTGTCGGGTCCTTCCCGTGGTCACCGGGTACACCAGCGACTCCTCGACGACGCCCGCCGGCAGCCGGTCGGCGACGATCGACCGGGCGATCGACCGGCCGTGCGTGCCCGAGTGGTACGCCACCACATCGGCCGCGGCGATCAGCCGGGCGGCCTTGAGGGTCAACAGCTCCGGGTCGCCGGGGCCCAGACCCACCCCGTACAACCGGCCCGGCGTCGCCGACCCGTCCGTCCCGTCGGCGGACTCGCCCACCGGCCCGGCCGACGGACCGGTGCTCATGTCGGACCTCCGGCCAGCGCGTTGATCGCCGACGCGGCCAATGCCGCGCCGCCGCGGCGGCCGGACACCACCAGGTACGGGATGCCGGCCTCGTGGTCCACCAGCGCCTGCTTGGATTCGGCCGACCCGACGAAGCCCACCGGTACACCGATGATCGCCGCCGGCCGCGGTCCGCCCTCGCTGATCCACTCCAACAGGTGGAACAGCGCGGTCGGCGCGTTGCCGATCGCCACCACGGCGCCGGCCAGATCGTCGCCCCACAACGACACGGCGGCGGCGGACCGGGTGGTGCCCCAGGAGGCGGCCAGTTGCTCGACCCGATGATCGTGCAACCGGCAGACCACGTCGTTGCCGGCCGGCAACCGCGACCTCGTGACCCCCGCGGAGACCATGGTGGAGTCCACGAACACCGGCGCGCCGGCCCGCAGCGCCGCCCGGCCGGCCGCCCCCAGGTCCGGGTGGATCAGCAGGTCGCGGATCAGGTCAGGCTGCCCGCAGGCGTGCACCATGCGCACCGCGATGTGCTCGGCGTCCGCGGGCACCCCGGACAGGTCGGTCTCCGCCCGGACGATCGCGAACGACTCCCGGTAGATCTGCGGCCCGTCGGAGCAGTAGGGGTACCGGCGCAACGGTCGGGTCCTCACCGGTCGATCTCCGTCCGCATCGCCGCGACGAGCTCGGGCGCGTGGGCCGCAGACTCCTCCACCACGCCGGTCCCGCCACGGATCTCGACCCGCCGCCGGTCCACCGTCACGAGCAGGTGCCGGCCGGTGGGGCGGCCACACGCCCGCCCGCAGGCGACCACATGCACCGGCAGCGACCGTCCCGGACTCGATGCCTCCACCACCCGGCGGGCGACCGCGCCGGTGTCGCCGACGCCGTGAGCGCAGCGGGTCCCGGGGCAGGCGGTGACGCCCCGCCACGGCGAGGCGTCCTCGAGGATCAGGCCGGCTGCGGCCAGCTGCGTCAGGTCCGCCGCCCCCGCCGGCACGTCGGCGATCAGCACGCCGCGCCATGGCGTGACGATCAGCGCTCCGCCGGCGCGGCCCGCGGCGTCGGCCAGGGCGTGGACCTGGGGGGAGGTCAGCCGACCCAGCGGTGCCAGCACGGACACCAGCGTCCGGCCGTCGTGCTGCCCCATGATGCCCAGGGGTAGCGATTGCCCACCCCACCCAGGGTCGGCCGGCGCAGGGTCGGCCGGCGC
>CAZCEH010000004.1:166176-285277 GCA_964497705.1 uncultured Actinomycetes bacterium
GGGTCGGCCGGCGCGGGTACCCCGGCGGTGCTCAGTAGGTGCCGGCCGCCGCCGGGCAGTTCCCGCACATGCCAGCACGGCTGCGCGGCGGCGGCCGGCTGCGCGAGGAACGCCCGGGCCAGGCCGACCAGGGTTCGCGGCGCGTCGGCGAGCGTCACCGCGGGTCCGGGCACGCCCCCGGCCCAGATCTGGACCCGGTCGGAGGCCTGGGCGACCACCGCGAGATCGGCTCGGTGGAGGTCCAGGTCCCGGCGACCGTCGTCCAGCGCGAACAGGAACGGGCCGGGTAGGCCGACCAGGTCGGGCGCCGCGCACAGCGCCCGGTCCAGAGCATCGACCAGGCCGCGCAGATCGGCCCGGCCACCGACCAGGCCGGTCAACGGCGAACAGAGGATGTTCCGCACCCGCTCATGGGTGGGATGCGGTAGCAGTCCAGCCGCGGCCAGGGCGTCCAGCAGAACCGCCGCGACCGAACCGTCCTCGTCCGTCCGCACCCCCCGGACCTGCAGGTTCGCCCGCGAGGTCAGCTGCAGGTCACCATCGCCGTACCGCTGCGCGGCCTCGCTCAGCGCACCCAACGCCGTGGCGGCGATCCGGCCGCCGGGAATGCGCACCCGCAGCACGGCGCCGTCGGCGGCCTGATGCGGACGCAACACGCCCGGACACCGGTCGGTGTCGGGGCGGCTCGTCACCGGCTCATCGTTGCATGCGCCGCGTCCTACCCTGACCGGGTGCAACCGACGCCCCCGCACGGCGACAGGCTCGACCGAGTGAAGGATCCTGCCCGCTCGGCGGGCACGATCCTTCAGTCGCCGGCCTCGTCCCACGTCTCGGTGGACGTGCTGGCGCTGCGGTACGAGCGCTCGAACCGCAAGCTGCTGCTGGCCCTGCACGTCCGGCCGAAGGATCCGTTCGCCGGATCCCTCGCGCTGCCCGGCGTGCTGCTGCTGCGCGGCGAGCGGATCCGCGATGCGTGTGCCCGCGCGCTGGCCAAGGTCGACACCACCGCGCGGGGGGTCGGCCAACTGGTCACCTTCGACGAGCCGAACCGGGATCCGCGCGGGCCGACCCTGTCCATCGCCACCTGGGCCGTCGCCGCCACACCGGGTACGGCGACCTGGGCCGCGTTCGACGAGATGCCATCATTGGCCTTCGACCACAACCGGATCGTCACCGACTGCCGGCCGCTGCTGGCCGCGCTGTTGTGGCGCGACGCCGAGTTCACCCGGCTGCTCACCGGCGACGAATTCACCGCCACCGACGCGCTCGCCCTGCACGCCGCCCTCGCCGGGACCGCGCCCGACCGGGGCAACCTCAACCGCACCCTGGCCGGCATCCCCGGCCTGACCCGGACCGACCGGCAGTCCTCCTCCGGCCGCGGCCGGCCGAGCACGGTCTGGGCGTGGGCACCCCCGCCCCTTTCCCCGCCACCTTCCGCACCCCTTTCCCCGCCGCCATCCGCACCCTCCGTCCCGCCCCTTTCCCCGCCGACTTGAGCCATATGCAGGTTCAACCCGCCTCCGAACCTGCATATGGCCCAAGTCGGCGGGGGGTGAGGGTGTGGGGTGAGGGTGGGGTGAGGGTGAGGGTGAGGGTGAGGGGGTGGGGGTGAGGGCGGGGGTGAGGGTCAGAGGTCAGGCGAACTTCCGGTCCTCCCGGCCAGGCCCGAAGGCCAGCACCCGCGCCGGCACGCCGAGCGCCGACTCCAGCGCGAGCACCGCCGCCCGGCTGTCGGTGAGCTCCGCGAGCTCGTCGGCGCCGGCTCCCGGGACCGCATGGGTGAGCACCCGGGTCAGCCTCTCCTGGTGCACCAGGTCCCCGAGCCTGCCGACCGGCAGGTCGAGCACGCTTCGCCCACGCACCCGGTACCGATCGACCGCCCGCACCGTCGGCGCGGCCGGATCGTCCAGGACGTCCAGATGGGAGACCGCCAGGCCGTCCACGCCGCCGCTCACCGCGACCGCATACCGCAGCGCCACCAGGTCCAGCTGACCGGCCCGCCACCCACCCTGATACCGGCCGGCGCCGTTGTGCGGCTCGTCGATCGCCAGCAGCCGGCGGTCCTCGGTGGGCAGCGGACCGGCGCCGTGCCGGGTGGTGTATGCCCGGGTCGCGCCGAGCACGTAGCCCCGCGGCAAGCCGGCGCCGGCCAGCAGGGCCTGCGCGTTGGCCGGCGTGGTGGTGCTCCAGGTGGTGTGCGGGTGGAAGCCCCGCCACTCGTCCAGCAGCACGCCCTGGGCGCCCTCGAACACCAGCCGGCCCCGCCGCGCCTGCCGGGCCAGGTGGTCGGCGGGCGCGATCCGCACCGCGCCGGCGAAGGCCGTCAACAACCCGGCCATCGCCTCGACGCCGTCGTGGCCGTGCGTGCTGCCGGCCAGCAGCGGCCGGTAGAAGCGCACCAGCTCGTCCAGCCGGCGGCGGAGCGCCCACGGGTTCCGGCAGTCCCGCACCCGCAGCGCGCGACCCCGCGCCGTCGCGGGCGCCACCATGTTCTCCACCAGAGATCCTGACCGCGCCCGACGGCGGCAGGCCAGGTCGTACCAGACGGTCTCGCCGACGCCCAGCCCGGTCGAGCCGTGCGCCAGCGCGCCGCGACGGTCCTCGCGGGTCCGGTTCGCGGCGACGTGCACCGCGGTGGTGACCAGGGCGTCCGGGTCGACGGTGAGCAGGCTCAGCGGGTCGCGCACGCCCAGCGTCGCCAGTTGCTGCGCCTCCGCGGCCAGGCCGGTCGGCTCGACCAGGCTGTACCGGCTCAGAAACGTCGGCACCCCGGACAGCGTGCCGGAGCCGAACTGGTGGAAGGTGTGCTGCCGGCCGGCGGCGATCACGGTGTGCGCGGCCTGGCCGCCCCCGTTGAACCGCACGACGCTCGCGACATCGCCCTGAGCGCAGAGGAAGTCGACCGTGGCGCCCTTGGCCTCGTCGCCGAAGCCCAGGCCGACCACGACGACCGGCCGATCCGCGGGGATCATCGCAGGTCGTCCGCGACGTCCAGGCCGGCCGGCGGGACGCCCGGCGAGACGGCCGGGGCGCGACCGCCGACGGTGGCCAGCGCCTTGCCGACGGCCGAGCCGTGCGGGCTGCCGATGGCGGCCAGATCCGCCAGCCCTTCGCCCAGGTCGATCGAATCCTCCAGCAGCCCGATGGTCAGCGCGATCAGTTCACACACCGCCTCGGGATCCTCCAGCCGCAGGAATCGCTCGCCCAGCAGCGCCCGCCAGTGTTCGTTGACCTGCCGGTCGTCGTAGTACGCGGTCTGCCGCGGCAGGATGAAGAACGTCTCCCACCGCCGTTGCACCTCGCGGTAGACGGCGGCGGTGTCCAGATCGTCGTGCACCCGCTCGCCGATGACTCGGCGGATGTGCTTGGCCCGCAGCGATCGCTTGTTCATCTCGTCGCCGATGATGAACAGATAGCCCTTGCGACCGCGGTTGTCCCAGCTGTCGGTCGCGGTGTGCCGATCCACGAAATATGCTGCCAATTCATATGATTCGCTCTTCTGACCACCACCGCCCGCCTCCAGGAACAGGGTTCGCAGCTGCTCGTCCATCCGGTTGTCCGACTCGAACTGGCCGACCTGCAGGGGTACCCGGTCGCAGTCGGCGTCGCCGATCGCGCCGAAGAGGATCTGCGGATCCTGGACATAACCCTTGCGCTGCAACAGTCCCAGCAGTTCGGCCAGCCGGCGTTGCAGGATCTGCGGGACGATGCCCATCGACCCGGTGACGTCGAACAGCACGACGATCGGGGTCGCCTTCGGGTGCTCGGCGCTGTCCCGCGACTCGCGGACGGTGACGCCGTGCGGGTCGAGCGTGGGGTCGGCCTTCCACATTCCGGGCGGGCGGGCGCGCATCCGCGCGCTGTAGGCGAAATCGGCCGCGCCGGCAGCGCGGCGGAAGGTCGCCGCGGCGTGGTAGGTGTCGTCGCTCCAGGCTCCGTGTCCCATGGCGGGTGTCCTTTCTGTGCTCGCGACCTCAGGTCGCGGAGGAGATGGAGAAGGGTCGGAATCGGCGCGGGCCGTAGAGCCGGCCGATCAGGTCGTCGTACTCGTCGAGCAGCCGGTCCGCGGAGGGCCGCAGGCGCGGGTTGTCCTGCAGACAGCCTCGGGCGTAGGCGATCTGCTCGTGCTCGTGCGGAGCGAGCAGGTCGAGCATCAGGGTGTGCAGCTGATGGATGTCGGCCTTGCCGGTCACCGGCCGCCCGGCCAGCGCCTCCGGCGGGTAGGCGCCCGACCTCACCAGACCGGGCAGCGGGCAGCCGGTCTCGGTCGCGAACGACCAGCCGATCAGCACCACGCCGTGCCGCTCCGGGTGGATCAGCACGTTGTCGGCCAGCACCGCGCCGTGCACCAACCGGGCCAGGTGGGCGCCGGCCAGGGCGCGGAGCAGTCGCCGGTACATCCACGCCCAGTCCCGGCCGTCCAGGCCGCGCGGATAGGCCCGGTGGACGTCGGCAAGGGTGACGAAGCCGTCGGTGAGGTTGCTCAGCACGTTGAACTGGCGGCGGGTGCCGGCGTCGTCGGTGAACGCCGCGACGTCGAGCAGTCGTGGGTAGTACGGCTGCAGCCACCGGTGGCGGTCGGTCAACCGGCGCAGCGTCCGGTACGCGTCGGCCTCGCCGTGCAGGAACCGGTTCGACGACGGCCGGCGGGCGATCTTGACGACCTCGCGCTCGGAGCATCGGTAGACGGTGGCCACGCTGCCCTGTGCGAGCACGTCACCGAGCTCGTAGTCCAGCACCCGGGCGTGCAGGGTGACCCTGTCGGTGCGGTCCACGGCCTGCCACCGGCGGTAGAGCTCCGCCAGCCGCAGGAACGCCGTGGCATCGCCGGCGCGGTCGGGGTGCAGCAGGAACACACATTGCCGGTACGTCCGCCTGGCCGCCCGCCGGTCCGCGGGGTCGCCGCTTCGTGGCCCGAACACGGCCTCCGGCCCGCTCGCGCCGAGCACCGCGGCCCTGGCCCCTGCTGTTGTCTGCACAGTTCTAGTCTGGCCGACTAATTTGGATTGCGCAAGCGTGACCCCATCCTCGACTTGCGCCATATGCAGGTTCGGGATCGATTCAGAACCTGCATATGGCGCAAGTCGGGCGCCGGAAGGCACCGGGGAAGCGCCGCCGACCACCAGGCCCGACTCCGCCCGCGCAGACACGGCTGCGAGAGTGATGCGCATGCCTCGCATCGCGCTGCTGTCCACGTCCGACACCGACCTGCTCTCCGCCCGGGCCTCCGGAGCGGATTACGCGCTGGGCAATCCGGCCCGGCTGGACGTCGACGACGACCTGCCGACCGTGCTGGCCGACGCCGACCTGGTCATCGTGCGGATCCTGGGCACCGCCCGGACCTGGCAGGACGGCCTCGACGTGCTGGCCGCCCGGGGGCTGCCGACCGTGGTGCTGGGCGGCGAACAACTGCCCGATGCCGAGCTGATGCGGCTGTCGACCGTGCCGATCGGCATCGCCGCGCAGGCGCACGCGTACCTCGCCGAGGGCGGCGCACGGAATCTGGCGCAGTTGCACGCGTTCTGCAGTGACACCGTCCTGCTCACCGGCGAGGGCTTCGACCCGCCCGTGGTCATCCCGCCGTGGGGCTACCTGGACCGACCGGCCGGCGCCGAGGGACGCGCCAGGGTCGGCATCCTGATCTACCGGGCCCACCACACGTCCGGCAACACCGCCTTCGTGCACGCCCTGGCCGACGCGGTCGACGCCACCGGCGACGCGGTCGCCGTGCCGATGTTCTGCGCATCGTTGCGCACCGCTCCGAAGGACCTGCTGGAGGCGCTGGGGCGGCTGGACGCGCTGGTGGTCACCGTGCTGGCGGCCGGCGGCAGCACACCGGCCACCGCGTCGGCGGGTGGGGACGACGACGGCTGGGACGTGTCCGCGCTGGCCGCGCTGGACATCCCGATCCTGCAAGGCCTGTGCCTGACCTGGTCACGCGAGTCCTGGGCCGGGTCGGACGAGGGCCTGTCGCCGCTGGACGTGGCGACCCAGGTCGCGGTGCCCGAGTTCGACGGGCGGATCATCACCGTGCCGTTCTCGTTCAAGCAGACCGACCCGTCCGACGACGCCGGCCTGCCCCGCTACGTCGCCGACCCGGAACGGTGCGCCCGGGTCGCGGCCATCGCCGCGGCGCACGCCCGGCTCCGGCACACCCCGGCGGCCGACCGGCGCGTCGGCCTGGTGCTCTCGGCGTACCCGACCAAGCACTCCAGGATCGGCAACGCCGTCGGCCTGGACACTCCGGTGTCCGCCGTGCGGCTGCTGCGGGCCATGCGCGACGCCGGCTACTCCGTCGGTTCCGATCTCCCGGGCCTCGGCGCGGTGACGCCGGTCGAGGGCGAGGATCCGGACACCACCGCCGGCAACACGCTGATCCACGCGCTGATCGCCGCCGGCGGGCAGGACGAGGAGTGGCTGACCGCGGAGCAGCTGTCCGGCAACCCGGTCCGTATCCCGGCCGCGCGGTATCGCGAGTGGTTCGCGAGGTTCCCGGCCGACCTGCGGGAGGCGGTGACCGAGAAATGGGGGCCCGCACCGGGCGAGCTGTTCGTCGACCGGTCGAACGATCCCGACGGCGAGATCGTGCTGGCCACATTGGGTTCCGGCAACGTGGTGATCCTGGTGCAGCCGCCGCGCGGCTTCGGCGAGAACCCGATCGCCATCTACCACGACCCCGATCTGCCGCCGTCGCACCACTACCTGGCCTGCTACCGCTGGCTGGCGCAGGAATTCGGCGCGCACGCGGTCGTGCACCTGGGCAAGCACGGCAACCTGGAATGGCTGCCCGGCAAGAACGTCGGGATGTCCGCGTCCTGCGGCACCGACGCGGCGCTGGGGTCGGTGCCGCTGATCTACCCGTTCCTGGTCAATGACCCGGGCGAGGGCACTCAGGCCAAGCGGCGGGCGCACGCGGTGATCGTCGATCATCTCATCCCACCGATGGCACGAGCCGAGTCCTACGGCGACATTGCCCGGTTGGAGCAGCTTCTCGACGAGCATGCGAGCATCGCGGCGATGGATCCTGGCAAACTGCCGGCGATCCGGGCGCAGATCTGGACGCTGATCCGGGCGGCTCGAATGGACCACGACCTGGGCCTGGCCGGCGCGGACCGGCCGCAGGACGCCGAATTCGATGACTTCATCCTGCACGTCGACGGCTGGCTCTGCGAAATCAAGGACGCCCAGATCCGCGACGGTCTCCACGTTCTCGGCCAGGCGCCGGTCGGGTCGCAGCGCATCGATCTCGTGCTGGCCATGCTCCGCGCCGCCCAGGTGTGGGGCGGCCGGGCGAACGCGCTGCCCGGGCTGCGGTCCGCGCTGGGCCTGAAGGACGACGCAGAACTGGCCGCGGTCGACGCCATCGAGCGACAGGCCCGCACCCTGGTGGAGGCCTGCGAGGCCGCCGGCTGGCCGGCCGACGCGGTGCCTGACGTGGTGGAAGCCCAACTGGGACAGGCGGATCCGTCGGTCGCCGCGATCCTGGAGTTCGCCGCGACGGAGATCGTGCCGCGGCTGGCCGCCACCACCGACGAGATCGCGTCCGTGCTGCACGCGCTGGACGGCGGTTTCGTGCCCGCCGGCCCCTCGGGGTCGCCGCTGCGCGGGCTGATCAACGTGCTGCCGACGGGCCGCAACTTCTACACGGTCGACCCGAAGGCGGTGCCGTCCCGGCTGGCCTACGACACCGGGGCGGCCATGGCCGAGTCGCTGATTGGCCGGTACCGGGCCGACACCGGCCAGTACCCGCAGTCCGTGGGCCTGTCGGTGTGGGGCACGTCGGCGATGCGCACCGCCGGCGACGACGTCGCCGAGGTCCTCGCCCTGATCGGCGTGACGCCGGTGTGGGACGAGGCGTCCCGCCGGATCAGCGACCTGCTGGTCATCCCCGCCGCCGAGCTCGGCCGGCCGAGAATCGACGTGACCGTGCGCATCTCGGGATTCTTCCGGGACGCTTTTCCGCACGTGGTGACCATGCTGGACGACGCGATGCGGCTGGTGGCGGACCTGGACGAGCCGGACGAGATCAACTTCGTGCGCGCCCACACCCGCGCCGACCTGGCCGAGCACGGCGACGAACGGCGGGCCACCACCCGGATCTTCGGCTCCGCGCCCGGCGCGTACGGGGCCGGGCTGCTGCCGTTGATGGAGGCCGGGAACTGGCGCGACGACGCCGATCTCGCCCAGGTATACACGGCGTGGGGCGGCTTCGCGTACGGCCGCGGGCTGGACGGCGCCCCGGCACAGCAGGACATGCAGACCAACTACCGGCGGATCGCGGTGGCGGCCAAGAACACCGACACCCGCGAGCACGACATCGCCGACTCCGACGACTACTTCCAGTACCACGGCGGGATGATCGCCACCGTCCGGGCGCTGACCGGGCAGGCGCCGCACGCCTACGTCGGCGACTCCACCAATCCGGACGCGGTCCGCACCCGCTCCCTCACCGAGGAGACCGCCCGGGTGTTCCGGGCCCGAGTGGTGAATCCGCGGTGGATCGCCGCGATGCGCCGGCACGGCTACAAGGGTGCGTTCGAACTGGCCGCCACCGTCGACTACCTGTTCGGCTACGACGCCACCGCGGGCGTGGTCGCCGACTGGATGTACGAGTCGCTGGCCCGCACCTACGCGCTGGACGAGCAGAACCAGGCGTTCCTGCGGCACGCCAACCCGTGGGCGCTGCGCGGCATCGTGGAGAAGCTGACCGAGGCTGCCGACCGTGGGCTGTGGGCGCAGCCGGATCCGGACCTGCTCGCCGAACTCGCCCAGGTCTACCTGGACGTAGAGGGCGACCTGGAGGACGGCTGAGCCCGGCACCCCCGCGCGGTCGACGGCAGCGTTGGGCCGCCGCGCTGATCATCGCACGACCTGATCATCGCACGACCGAACCAGACATTTCGGGCGCGGTTTTCGTGCATTGAACAGCGGGCCGGCCCCGCAGGGAGCCGCGCTGATCCAACGTTCAGCAAACCGGACAAAACGGCGGCGAAAGTGGGTCTTGGATCAGCGCGGGACGAGATCCAGCCCTACCGGCACGGGCGATTCGGGCATTTCGGTCACCAGAAGGTTCGACTGATCAGCGCAGCGTCCACCGACACCGGTGGTCACCGGCTTGTCCCACGCATCGGCTCACGTGCCGGCCGCAGCAGGTAGGTATCCATGATCCAGCCGTGCTGGCGACGCAGCCGGTTCCGGAGTTCGGCGATCTGGTCGGCCACGTCGTCCAGCGGGCCGCGGATCAGCGTCTGGCGAGGATCGCCCAGGTAGGCGCCCCAGAGGATCTCCAGGCCACGGCCGGTGAGCGCGCGGGCCGCGAACTCCCCGTCCAGCATCACCACCAGGTTGGGGATGCCGGAATCGATGTCCCGAGCGAGGCGACGGCCGGTGGTGACCAGAAGCGGTTCGCCGATGCCATGCAGCACCACGCCGTGCGCGGCAGCCAACGCCTGCACCGCGCTGATCCCGGGGGTGACCCGCACATCGAGCGGCACCAGCCCCCGGGCACGGATGCCGTCGACGACCCGGATCGTGCTGTCGTAGAGCGCGGGATCGCCCCAGACCAGGATCCCGGCGGTCCGGTCCGGACCGACCTGATCGAGCAGCGCCCGCTCGTAGGCCAGCACCCGACGCTGGTGCCAGTCGACCACCGCGCCCCGATAATCGGGTCCGGTCCGGTCCCGGCGAGGATCGGCGATCTCGATTCGGCGCAGACCCGGACGGCCGTGCCGGTCCAGGATCTCGGTGCGCAGATCGACCAGGTCGCGGGTCGTCTCACCCTTGTCCACCAGCAGGACCACGTCCGCCCGCCCGAGCGCGGCCACCGCCGCCAAGGTCAGCTGTTCGGGATCGCCCATGCCGACGCCGATGATCTCCAGGGTGCGCACCCGGCGATTGTGCCCGGGCCGGCCCCCGCCCGCGTCACCCCGCCAGGAACCTGATCGCGGCCAGCACCCGCCGGTTGTACTCGCCGGAGTCGGGAATGGACAGCTTGGTGTAGATGCTCCGGATGGTCGCCTCGATCGCACCCGTGCTGCTCCTGAGTTCGGCGCCGATGGCGCTGTTGGACGATCCGGCGGCCAGCATCTTCAACACCGCCGCCTCCCGAGCGGACAGTCCGTCGAGCGGGCTGCGGACTGGCGGTCTGCCGCTGGCGATCAACTGATCGACCACGGTCGGGTCCGTGTAGGTCAGGCCCGCCCGGATCCGGTCGAGCGCCTCCTTGAGCTGGCCGACCGAGTTGAGCGTGTCCTTGATCATGTAGCCGCGGCCGGCCGACCCATGCTCGAAAAGACGCTCGGCATAGGTGAGTTCGGCATATGCGGACAGCAGCAGCACGCCGACGGGTGGATGCCGCCGCCGGATGAGCTGCGCCGTGACCAGGCCGTCGTCCTCGATCCCCGCCATCCGGATGTCCAGGATCGCCACGTCGGGCAGGTCGTCCTGGTCGAGCAGACCGAGCAGTTCCGCCCCGCTGGCGGCCTGGTGGGTCACCGCCACGCCGGACGCGTGCAGCAGGCCGACCAGCCCGGCCCGGTAGATCGCGTTGTCCTCGGCGATCGCTACACGCACGGGATGGTCAGGGTCAGACATGTTCCACCTGCGCAAGGGCTCGTGATGACCGTTTTGCCACCGAGTGCACGAACTCGGTCAATGATGCCGGTCAGTCCCTTTCCACCGCCGACGAGGGCCCCACCGCGGCCGTTGTCGGCGACCTCGACGGTCAGCACACCGTCCCCCGCGGCACCACGGACCGAGATCTCGGTGGCCTGGGCGTGCTTGACGGCATTCGCCAACGCCTCACCGATCGCGTAGTACGCGGTCACCGTGGCGGTCTCCGGCAGCGCCTCGGTCGGCAGATCGACCCGCACCGGAATGGACAGGCGCTCGGATTCCCTGGTGATCGCCACGGCCAGGCCCAGCCGCAGCGCGGCCGGGTGCAGGCCGTGCGCCAGCCGACGCAGCTCCAGCAGCGCGTGTTCGAGTTGGCCCCGCATGCGGCCGAGCATCTCGCGGGCGACCGGATCGTGGGTCATCTCCTCGGCGGCCCCGATCATCAGGCCGAGCGCGAGAAAGTGCTGCTGGGCGCCGTCGTGCAGGTCCTGTTCGAGCCGCCTGCGCTCGTCGTCGCCGGCCTTGACGACCCGCTGGCTGGCCCGTTGCAGGTCGTCCAGCTGCTTGCGCACGGTCTCGACCAGCAGGGTGTTCTCCAGGGCGAGGCTCACCGTGGCGGCGGCCGCCTCGATCAGCTCCGGATCGGTGCCCAGCAACGGATCGGTCAACACCAGCGCAAGCGGCCGGCCCTCGACGGTGGTGACCGGCGTGACCAGCGTGGACGTCAGATCACCCGTGGCAACCTGGCGGCCCTCCCGGTCGACGTACCGGCCGACCTCGCCGGACCAGAGCAGCATGTCCAGATCCGGATCCGCCAGGGCCTGGCGGAGCACACCGACGATCTCGGCGGTGCTCGCCGAACGAACGAGTTGCGGCAGCCGGGTGGTCAACCCGGTGCGCGCCAGTTGCCGGCGTAGGACCGCCACCAGCAGCGCCCCCGGCACCGCCAGGATCGCGAGGCCGGCGATCGTGTACAGGACGTCCATCGTCGGCTCGGGCACGTCCAGCGCGCGAGCGATCGGGATCACCGCACCGACCATCGCGGCGGTCACGGCCACCAGCGAATTGGCCTTCTTGATCCGCCGCTCCACCGGGCTGGCCCGCCGCAACCGGAGGATCCACCCGACGACGAAGACGACACCGAAGGTCACCGTGGCCAGGTCGATGACTCGTGTCACGACGTGGTAGTCGCCCTCGTCGAAATCAATGGCCGGCCACCATGAGTCCGCCGGGAATTGATGCCATTCCGGCTTGGACAGCAGGATCTTGACCCAGGGCGCGATCAGGAACCAGGCGAACATCACGGTGAACATGAAGCGCTCCCACGAGCGCAGCGAGCGGTCCGGATATCGATAGAGCACCCAGCAGGCCAGCAACGCCCAGACGTCTCCGACCGCCTGGCTCAGCAGCGGAAACGGCCCGCCGCCCCACTCATTGGCCCAGCTGATCACCAGGAGCACCGAACTGGTGATCATCGCCAGCCCTGCGGTCAGTTGCCCCGGCTCGGCCAGCAGCACGATGCCGATCGCGAACAGCGCGGCGAACAACAGCGTCATGGTCAGGGCCAGGCCCGGGGCTCGCTGCCACAGCGGCCAGAACGCCAACGCGGCCAACATGGTCGCGGCCGGAGTCAGCGTGCCGAGCAGCAGCCACCGACCCCACCCCGGCAGCTGCAGCACGGCCACCGTCCGGCCATCGGGTCGGTGGCGCCCCATCGGAGGATCGTCCACACGATCACCCGGTCCCGTCCAGTCCGGTATCCGCGGATCCGACCGCGGAAAACCGAGGTGCGCGGCCATGAATACCCCTCTCCGCAGAGACGGATTCTCGCATTCGAGGCGGGCCCCGGATGTCGCGACGGGACACCGCCGGCGATGCCGTGCGATGTCAGGCGGTCACGTCAGCGCCCGCCAGCCCCAGCAGTTCCTCCGTATCCAGATGCTCGGCAACCGCGTCGGCGAGGCGGTCGAGCATCGCCTCCCGACGTGCCCCGAATCCCGGGGCATCCGGATCGGCGCGGAATCCTCCGCTGGTCACCGCCGCGAGCCATGCCCGGCGGAAGGCGTCGTTCTCGAGGGTGCCGTGCCACATCGTTCCCCACACCCGGCCGACCCGGCCACCGTCCAGGAACGGCTCATCCAGCCGATCGGTGTCGACAGCGGCGACGCCGTGGTGGATCTCGTAGCCGCGAACCTCGTGCCCCTGCCAGGATCCGGCCGGCGTCGCCAGAACCTTGCCGGTCTCGAAGGCCACCCGGGTCGGCAGCAGCCCGAGGCCGGCGACCGGACCGCGCCCGGACTCGACACGGTCGTCGATGGTCTCGGCGAGCATCTGGTACCCGCCGCAGATGCCCAGGATCGTCGCGCCGCGCTCCGCCGCCCGGGTCACCGCGTCGGCCAGGCCGACCGCCCGCAACCAGTCCAGGTCGGTGACCGTCGACCGGGACCCGGGCAGCACGACCAGATCGGCCGACCGCACCGTCACCGGATCGGCCGTCACCGTCACGTCGACACCCGGCTCGCAGGCCAGCGCGTCGAGATCGGTCACGTTCGACAGCCGGGGGAACCGGATCGCCGCGACGCGCAGCGTGGGCCCGGTCCCGGGCGCGGCGGCGCCCCACCGGCCGACCTGCAGGGTGTCCTCGCCGTCCAGCCACACGCCGTCCAACCAGGGCAGCACGCCCAGCACGGGCACGCCGGTCAACTCGACGATCCGGTCGAGCCCGGGTCTGAGCAGGTCGAGGTCACCGCGGAACTTGTTGATCACCAGGCCACGGATCAGCGCCCGGTCGGCGTCGTCGAGCAGGGCGACGGTGCCGTACAGGGCGGCGAACACGCCACCCCGGTCGATGTCGCCGACCACCAGCACCGGCAGCGAGAACTCCTGGGCCAAACCCATGTTCACGTAGTCACCGGGTCGCAGGTTGATCTCGGCGGGCGACCCGGCGCCCTCGCAGACGATCACGTCGTAGCGCCGCGCGAGCTCGGCATAGGCGGCGAAGGCGGCCCGCGCCAGGTGCGGGCGTCCGGACGCGAACTCCCCGGCCTCCAGAGTCCCCGCCGGGCGGCCCCGGACCACGACGAACGACCGCCGGTCCGAACCCGGCTTGAGCAGCACCGGGTTCATCGCCGATTCCGGCACCGCCCCGGCCGCCTGCGCCTGCAGGTACTGGGCGCGGCCGATCTCCGCGCCGTCCGGGCAGACCATCGAGTTGTTCGACATGTTCTGCGCCTTGAACGGCGCCACCCGAAGCCCACGCCGGGCCAGGAACCGGCAGATGCCCGCGGTGACCAGCGACTTCCCCGCGTCGGACGACGTGCCGGCGATCAGCAGGCCCCGGGCGGGTGGGCGATCGGGGGCGGCCGGCACCCGCCCACCCTATGGTGCCGCGGTGCGTCACGACCCCGAGTCGGCCGCGGCACCGGCACAATCGTTGTCGTAGCCGATTCAACCTTTGTGCGGCTCGGCTCCATCGCGGAACGGCGGTGGGGCCTGTTCACGACCGCCCAGGCCGAGGCGTCCGGGGTTGCGCGCAAGCACCTCGTACGGATGGCTGCCGCCGGCGCGATCGAGCGGGTCGCTCGCGGGGTCTACCGCATGGCCGGCGCTCCCCCGCAGCCGCACCAGGCCATCCATGCCACCTGGCTCGCGCTCGGCGGCGCGACCGCTGTACGGACCACATCAGGGGTCTCCCCGCTGGTTGTCGGCGGAAGCACTGCCGCCGTGGTGCACGAGATCGGGGACTTCCTGCTCGACGGGTTCGACTTCATCGTCCCTTCCCGCAAGGGCACCCGTTTGCCGGACGTACGGCTGCGCATCCGTCAGCTGGTCCCCGACGATGTGGTCCCCGTCGACGGCCTACCCACACTGACGGTCGAGCGGACCATCGTCGACCTCGTCGAGATCGGCACCGACACGTCCCTGGTCATCGGCGTGCTGCGCGACGCGGTGCTGATCGGAAAGCTCGTCGCACCCGAACGCCTCGTGTCCGATCTCTCGGCGCTCTCTGCGCGAAGGGGCAGCGACGCCGGCCGACTCGCCGAGGAACTCGTCCGCCTTGTCGGTGCGCCTGCCGAAGGAAGCCGTCATGGCTGAGGAGAGCGGGCGCTCTCAGCGCTGGTCGCGGTCGATCTCGGTGACCACCTGGCTTTCCGCTGATCCACTCCGTGCCGAACGGCCTGAGCGCCAATCAGCGCGGGGGACACTCGGCGCTTGATCTACGTGTGCCTCGACGCCGACCACTCATCACACACCCGTACCGGCTGTCCCGGTGGTCGATCAGCCGGCACCATCGTCGGCGGTCTGGGTGAGGTCGGCCACTGTCTTGTCCGGGCGTAGCCCACGCCAGCTGGTCGCCCGCAATCGGCGGTCGGGGGTCCATTGGCCGTACTTGACCTCCCCCACCAGCTCCGGGCGCACCCAGACCGCCTCGGCCGCCTCCGCCCGGGGCACCGTGTCCGCGACCGAGGAGCGTTCGGTCCGCAGCGGAGCGAGGGTGTCCATCAGTTGGTCCAGCACCGCGTCGGTGAAACCGGTGCCCACCTTGCCGGCGTACCGCAGCGCGCCGGTGGCGTCCGGCACGGCCAGCAACAGCGAACCGATGGTGCCCTCGCGACGGCCGGCACCGGGCGACCAGCCGACCACGACGACCTCCAGGTCCCGGAAGTTCTTGATCTTGATCCAGTGCCGGGAACGCCGGCCCGGTTGGTAGGTGGAGTCCGTCCGCTTGGCGACGATGCCCTCCCATCGCCGGTCGGCGCTGTCCCGCAGCGCTTCTCGGACCGTACCGGTCAGCTGTGGCGGCACCTGGCACACCCGGCCGTGCAGCGGAAGCGCCTCCAGGATGCGCCGGCGGTCCTCGTACCGCTTGTCCAGCAACGAGATGCCGTCCAGGTACAGCACGTCGAACAGCCAGTACTGCACCGGAACGGTGCGCATCAGCCTGGCCACGTCGCGCCCACGCACCAGATTCATGCGCTGCTGCAGCTCGTGGAAGCTGGTGCGGCCGGCCTCCAGCGCGACGATCTCACCGTCCAGCACGGCGGTATGCCCCTCGAGCAGGTCGGCCAGCACGGCCAACTCGGGATAGGTGGTGGTGACGTCGTTGCCGGTCCGGCTGTGCAGCGTCAGGCCGTCCGGTCCGACCGTGGCGATCGCCCGGATACCGTCCCACTTGCCTTCGAAACGCCACCCCGCGCCATCCGAAACATCTCCTACGGCACCGGCTGTCGCCAGCATCGGGCGGAGGTCGGTTGGCGGTGAAGGCGGTTTCGCCGGCACCGGTGGGACGGACCGAGGCGACCCGTCATAGTGCTTGGGCGCCGCGCTCTGGTCCTTCATCCGGTGCATCAGCCAGTTCTTGCCGCCGGTGCGGATCAGCGCGTACCGGCCGCGGGCCTTGCCGCCGTGCAGCACCACGATCACCTCGTCGTCGCGCCACTTCTCGGTGTCGTACGTGCCGCGGTCCCAGATGCTGACGGTGCCGCCGCCGTACTCGCCCTTCGGGATCTCGCCGGCGAAGTCGGCGTAGTCCATCGGGTGGTCCTCGGTGTGCACGGCAAGGTGGTTGCGGCCGGACGTTTCCGGCACCCCCTTGGGCACCGCCCAGGACACCAGCACGCCGTCACGTTCCAGCCGGAAGTCGTAGTGCAACCGACGGGCGTGGTGTTCCTGGATGACGAACGTGTCGTCGTCGCCGTGCGGCAGCAGACCCGGGTCCGGGACCGGCTCCGGCGTCTTGTCGGCCAACCGCATGGACCGGTAGGTGTCCAGTTTCGTGTCGCGCCGGCCGGCCCGGCGCCGGACGCCTCGGGTTTCGGCTCCGTCGCTGCGTCCGGTCTCCAGCCCGCGCATCGGATCGGGCGCCCGGTCCAGCAACTCCAGCACCTCGGTGTACTCCAGGTGCCGCAGCTCGGGATCGGCGAGCTCCTCCCAGCTGCGGGGCGCCGCCACCGTCGGATGGCTGCGGCCGCGCAACGAGTAGGGGGCGATGGTCGTCTTCGAGCCGTTGTTCTGCGACCAGTCGATGAACACCTTGCCGCGGCGCAGCGACTTCGCCATCCGGGACACCACCAGCGCCGGCATGTCGTGCTCGATCGCCTCGGCGATCTGCCTGGCATAGTCGGACGCCTCGTCCGAGGTCAGCGACCCGTCCAGCCAGGAATACAGGTGAATGCCCTTGGAGCCGCTGGTGACCGGGACCAGCGCGGTGCCGGCCATCCGGTCGCGCACGGCCCGGGCGACCTCGGCGCACTGCGCCAACTCCACTCCGGGCCCCGGATCCAGGTCGAACACCAGCCGGTTCGGCCGGGCCACATCGAAGGCTTCCTCGGTGATCTCGCCGGTGGCGTCGCCATCTGAGCCGAATGTCCATTGCGGCACATGCAGTTCCAGCGCGGCGATCTGGCCGAGCCAGACCAGGGTGGCCGGCGAGTCGACGATCGGATACGCCTTGGGCCCGTCGGAATGCCGGATGGTCCGCCGGGTGACCCAACTCGGGGTGCCCTTGGGCAGGTCCTTGTGGAAGAACGGCGCCGTGGTGACGCCGTCGGGCCACCGCTTCCGAGTCACCGGGCGGTCGGCGAGGTGCGGGACCATCACATGGGCGATCTCGGCGAAATAGGTGATGACGTCCGACTTCGTGGTTCCGGTGGCCGGATAGAGCACCTTCCGCAGGTGGGTCAGTGCGATCCGGTGCCCGTCCACCTGGACCGTCGCGCTGTCCGCCGCTGCCATCTGGTCACCCCGTGTCCGGCCTGGCTGCCCATCATCGAAGGGTTCATCATGGGCACATGCGATCGATCTGGAAAGGTTCCGTGGCGTTCGGGCTGGTGAACGTGCCCGTCAAGTTGTACTCCGCCACCGAGGAGAAGGACATCCGGTTCCACCAGGTCCACGCCCAGGACGGCGGGCGGATCCGGTACAAGCGGGTCTGCGACCTGGACGGCGAGGAGGTGCCGTACGCCGACATCGCCAAGGCCTACGAGAGCGACGACGGTCGCACGGTGATCCTGAACGACGAGGACTTCGCGCAGTTGCCGGCCAGCGCCAGCCGGGAGATCGAGGTGGTCAGCTTCGTACCGGCCGACCAGGTCGACCCTGTGCTGTTCGACAAGACCTACTACCTGGAGCCCGCGTCCACCTCCACCAAGGCGTACGTGCTGCTGCGTCAGACACTCGAGCAGACCGACCGGATCGCCATCGTGAACTTCGCCCTGCGACAGAAGACCCGGCTCGCCGCCCTCCGGGTGCGGGACGACGTGCTGGTGGTCCAGACGCTGCTGTGGCCCGACGAGGTGCGGGCCGCGGAGTTCGCGTCGCTGGACGCGTCGGTGTCGATCAAGCCCGCCGAGCTGAAGATGGCCTCGATGCTGGTGGACAGCTTCGCCGACGACTTCCACCCGGAGGACTACACCGACGACTACCGCGTGGAGCTGCAACAGCTCATCGACGCGAAACTCGAAGGCGGAGACGCGTTCGAGACGCCCGGTAAGGCCGAAGAGGGCGAGGACGCAGAGGTGGTGGACCTTCTCGCCGCCCTGCAGCGCAGCGTCGAACGGCACAAGCAGGCCGGCGAATCCGACAAGTCCACCGGCGACAGATCCACCGGCGACAAGGCCGCCGAGGCGGACAAGCCGCCATCACGGGCACGCGGTTCCGCCGGCCGCAGCACGAGCCGGACCAAGAAGGACGACGACGCCGAGCCCACCACCACCCGCCGCCGCTCCACCCGGGCGAAAACCGGCTGAGCCGCCGGCCCGCGCCGCCTACGCCACCAGCGCCACCCGCGCCTGCGCCGACCGCCCGGCCGCAGGGCGCCCGGCGAGTCATTCGAGGGTGCGCCGGGCGGCGTCCTGCACGACGTCCACCAGCCGGCCCCGCCGGCCGAACGCCGCACGCTGCCGGTCGGCACCCGTGCCGCAGCGGCGCAACCGGTCGATCCCGGCGAGCACGACGTCGACGTCGCCGTTGGCCCGGAGCGCCGCCAGGACGTGCTGCACCAGCGCGTCGATCATCGCCCAGGCCGGCACCAGACGGCGCGACCGATGGTCCAACAGGTCGCCGCCGACACCGAACCGGGCGGCCCGCCAGACGGCGCCACGCAACACCTCGATCCGGACCGGATCGGCGGGACGGCCGTGCCGCCACTCCTGCGCGGCGGTGTCCACCAGTGCCCGGGCCAGCGCCGCCATCAACGCCGAATCCGCGACGTCGGTGCACACGTCCGGTACCCGGATCTCCACGGTGGGGTACGTCACCGAGAGCCGGGCGTCGAAGTAGATCATCCCGACGTCCAGGGCGGCACCGGTGGCCAGCAGATCGTCCACCGCGCGGTGGTAGCCCTCGACGCTGCCGAAGGTCTCGGTCGGCCCCGCCGTCGGCCACTGACCCCAGGCGATCGACCGGTAGCTCGCGTACCCGGTGTCCTCGCCCTGCCAGTAGGGGGAGTTGGCGGACAGCGCCACCAGCAACGGCAACCAGACCCGGATTCGGTCGAGCACCGCCACGCCCTCCTGCGCTGAGTCGATCGACACGTGGATGTGCTGGCCACAGGTCAGTTGCTGGGCCGCGATGATGCCGAACGTGTCGGCCATCCGGGCGTACCGCTCGTTCTCGGTCAGGGTCGGATTGACCTGGAAAGGGGTGGTGGCCATGGCCACCACCCGGACCCCGGTGCTGCCGGCCGCCGCGGCGACCCTGCGGCGGATGGTCATCAGCTCCTCGCGGAGCGCGGCGATGTCGGTGGTCGGCGCCGAGGCGATCTCCGTCTGTTCCATCTTGAACTCGTGCTCCACCAACTGGTCCCCCTCGGCACCGAACCAGTGCGCGGCCGCCTCCTGCACCGCGTCGGCGGCCGACGCCGGGGTGCCGCGTCGCGGGTCGACCAGCATCAACTCTTCTTCCACCCCGACGGTGCGAGTCGCCACGCGGATCAGTCTCCCGCATCATGGGCGCACCGTCGGCGCGGGTTCGACGACGGCCGAATCGGGAAAAGGGTGACGGGCGCGGCGGAGAATGCGCGGCGGAGATGTCCGTGCCGGTACCGCCCGGACAGCCAAGGAGGGACGCCAGTGACCGGTCGAGACGAATCGGCCAACGGCAAGGCCGGCGAATTCGTCCGGGACAGCCGCTACATCACGACCAGGATCACCAGGGACGGCCGCGACGGCTTCCCGGCGGAACCCGGCCGGTACCGCCTGGTCGTGGCCAGGGCCTGCCCGTGGGCCACCCGGGCGACCATCGTCCGGCGCCTGCTCGGCCTGGAGGGGGCGATCTCCCTGGGGGTCTGCGGGCCGACGCACGACCGGCGGAGCTGGCGCTTCGACCTCGACCCTGGCGGCGTCGACCCGGTCCTTGGCGTCGAGCGGCTGCAACAGGCCTACTTCGCCCGCGACCCCGACTACCCGCGCGGCATCACCGTGCCCGCCGTCGTCGACGTCCGCACCGGGGCGGTGGTCACCAACGACTTCCCCACCATCACGCTGGATCTGTCGACCGAGTGGACGCGGTTCCACCGGCCCGGTGCCCCCGACCTGTACCCGGAGCACCTGCGGGCGGAGATCGACGAGGTCAACGAGGTGGTCTACCGCGACGTCAACAACGGCGTGTACCGGTGCGGCTTCGCCGGCTCGCAGGAGGCCTACCACCGCTCGTTCACCGCGCTGTTCGAACGGCTGGACTGGCTGACCGGGCGGCTGCGCGAGCACCGGTACCTGGTGGGCGACACGATCACCGAGGCGGACGTGCGGCTGTTCACCACGCTCGCCCGCTTCGACGCGGTCTACCACGGCCACTTCAAGTGCAACCGCACCAAGCTGACCGAGATGCCGGTTCTCTGGGCGTACGCGCGCGACCTGTTCCAGACGCCGGGCTTCGGCGACACCACCGACTTCGTCCAGATCAAGGAGCATTACTACAAGGTGCACACCGGCATCAACCCCAGCGGGATCGTGCCCGACGGGCCTGATCTGTCCGGCTGGTTCGCGCCGCACGGCCGCGAACAACTGGGCGGCCGGCCGTTCGGCGACGGCACGCCGCCGCCGACCCCACCGGTGGACGAGATGCTCACCGCCAGTTGGGCGGCCGTCATCGAGCCGGTCGGTCGGTGAGCTGCGTCAGCACTCGCACCAGGCTCGGCTTGTCCGGCACCGAGGAGAACCCGAACCCGACCGGCGGGTCGACCCGCCGCAACGCGCCCAGGTCACGGCCGTCGAACCGGGCGTCGGCCGAGATGATGCGCTGCATGTCCTGGACGCAGTACCACTCACGGCGCCCGCCGCCGGTGCGTCCGCGGGTGCGCACGCCGCGCTGGGTCGTCCTGACGACCGGATTGACCAGGCCGGCCCACCACCGTGACCGGGCCAGCGTGCGCGGCACCGCCAACAGCAGCAGGCCGAGCGGCGACCGTCGACCGACCCGGAAGGTCAGCGCCAGGTGGTCCGTGCTGATCATCCACGTCGCGCCGTCGCGCATCCGCAGCACCGGGGACACCCGGACCTCGTCGACGCGGTAGTTGGTGGTGATGAAGTCGGCCAACTCCGCGGACGGGGCGAGCAGGATGCGATGCCCGTCGGACCGTTCCAGCATCACGTCGGTGACCGGCCCGAACGGCGACAACGGCCACATGCCGACGACGATCCGGGTCCCCGACTCCGTCCCCAGACCGGCGATGGCGCCGTCGAACCTCAGCATGCCTCCACGGTAGGTGAGCAGCGACGGACCCGGCTCAGCTGCCGGCCGGCTCGGTCGCCTCCATGACGATGTGCCGCACCGGAGTGGACGGGTAGGCCTTGCGGGCCCGCTCGACGAGGTCCTGCCGCAGCCACGCGGAATGCGCCTCGGGGTGGGTGGAGATGACGATGCGGTCGGGTTGGAATTCCGTCACGGCCTGGCTGAGCGCGACCATCGGCCGGTGGTCGCCCAGTTCGCCGGCGGCGTGCAGCCCGTGCTCGCGCAGCGTCGACAACGTGCCGTCCAACCGGGCCTGGGCCGCCTTGACGGTCTCCTCCCAGACCCACACCGCCCCGGTGTGTTCGGCCTGACCGGTGTCCACCGGGTTCGCCGGCACGCACACGAAGTACTCGGCGCTGCCCTCCAGGTCGATCGCGTGCAGTTCGTCGAGCAGTTCGGACGCGCCCACGGTCTCGTTGGCCAGCACCAGGACGCGGGTGCCGCCGGCCTTCGGCGCCGCGTCGAAGTCGCGGTCCACCGACCCGCCGCGCCACTTCGTCACGGCGTACAGGACCAGCACCACGGCCCAGGCCAGCAGGCTCAGCACCAGCTGGGAGCGGGCTTCCTCGTTGAACCACATCAGGCCAAGCACGGCGAGCATCGCAACGATCGTCAGGATCGTCAGCGCCGGGTACAACCACATCTTGACCTGCAGCTTGTCCGGCGACGTGCGGCGCCGCAGGATCAGCTGGGACACCGCGATCAACAGGTAGACGAACAGGATGATCGCGCCGGAGGAGTTCAGCAGGAACAGGAAGACCGTGTCCGGTGCCACCGCGGCGGCGATCACGCACAGGAACCCGACCACGGTCGAGGACAGGATCGCCCACATCGGCACGCCGCGGCGGTTCACCGTGATCAGCGCGACGGGCGCCTCGCGCCGCGCCGCCAGCACGAACAGCATCCGGGACGCCGTGTACAGGCCGGAGTTCAGGCAGGACAGCACGGCGGTGAGCACGACCGCGTTCATCAGGTGATCGACGTACGGCAGGCCCATCACCGTGAAGGCGCTGACGTACGGCGACTCGCCCAGTTCGGTGGAGTTCCACGGCAGGATGACGGCGAGCAGGAACACCGAACCGACGAAGAAGACCGAGATCCGGGCGATCACCGCGTTGGTGGCCCGGGCGATGGCGCGGGCCGGGTCCTGCGACTCGGCGGCGGCGATGGTGGCGATCTCGGCGCCGACCATGGAGAAGATCACCACCACGATCCCGGAGAACACCGCCCCGGCCCCGTTCGGGAAGAACCCGCCGTGCGCCCACAGGTTGGAGAAGTCCATGCTCTTGTTCGGCCAGATGCCGAGCACGTACAGGGTGCCGAGCGCGATGAACACGATGATCGCGGCCACCTTGATCCCGGCGAACCAGAACTCGAACTCGCCGAAGGACCGCACGGAGAACAGGTTGGTCGCCGTCATCAACACCATCAGGATCAGCGACATCAACCACAGCGGGGCGTCGATCCAGTACTGCAGGATCTTCGCGCCGGCGACCGCCTCGAAGCCGACGACGATGACCCAGAAGTACCAGTAGAGCCAGCCGACGGAGAACCCCGCCCAACCGCCCATGGCCCGGCGGGCGTAGTCGGCGAACGAGCCGGTCGACGGGTTGGCCACGGCCATCTCGCCGAGCATTCGCATGACCAGCACGATCAGCAGACCGCACAGCGCGTAGCTCAGGAACGCGGCCGGACCGGCGTCGTTGATGACCGCCCCGGATCCGACGAACAGGCCGGCACCGATCACCCCGCCCATCGCGATCATGGTCAGGTGCCGCTGGCTCAGGCCCTTGTGTAGCTCCGGCGATCCGGACATTTCACACCTCACAAAAGTAACGTGGTGAGTACTTCGGCGGGCAGATCATGATCACTGTGCGCCCACCGATCGCCGGACGGTAAGTCGACACGTGGACTCATCGGCGCGACGCGCCGATGAGTCCGGATACCGAAACCAGTCCGAAACCTGGGATCACAGCGGCGATACCCGGCGAGCACGACGAGCCGACCCGACGGCAGGGCAGGACTGAGCGCGGATGACCGACGACGACGGGCCGGTGCTTCCCGGTTCGGCTCACCCGCGGTTCCGCAGTCGGACGATACGGATCGAACCGGGCGACGCCCGACCGTTCGACGAGTCGGAATGGCACGACAGCCTGGTCATCGTCCGGTCCGGCGAACTCGACCTGGAGGCGGCCGGCGGCGGCCGGCTCACCTGCGTCGGCGGGGACATCCTGTGGTTGTCCGGCCTGCCCCTGCTCCGCCTGGTCAACAGCGGCGACGAGCCGGTGGTCATCACGACCGTCCGTCGTCGACGGTGACCTGATCGTGACGATGGAGGCCGGGCCGATGCGTCCGGTCGATCGTCCGAGAACCGGCGCACGCGCGGCCCACAGAATCCGGGATCACACTGGTCGGGTGACACATCAACGTCCGGCCAGACCTCGTCGGCTCCGTCGTCCCGCGCGCCGGCTGGCCTGGTCCGCGGCGGCCCTGGCGGTGATCTCGATGAGCGCCTTCACCAGGACCGTGGGCCGGGCCGCCCGGGGGCTGCCGACCGCCATCGGCGCGTCCGCCGACGAGATCCGCCCGGTCGCCGCCGGATCCGCCCGGTTCGACGGCCACTCGTTCAGCAACCCCGAGCCGGCCCACGTGCTGTCCCTTCGGCAGGGGCTCGGGCTCATCCCGCAGCTGGTCCGGCATCGTGGCCACGGACGGCCGCCGCGGACGATCCCGCTGGTCACCGCCCCGCCGGCGGTGACAGCCGGCGACCTGGCGGTCACCTGGCTCGGACACGCGACGACCCTGGTGGAAGTCGACGGCCGCTTCGTGCTGACCGATCCGGTCTGGTCACAGCGGGTCTCGCCGTCGGCCACGCTGGGTCCGGCGCGGCTGCACCCGATGCCCATCTCGATCGGTCAACTGCCGCCGCTGTCCGCGGTGGTGGTGTCCCACGACCACTACGACCACCTGGACGTGGCCACGATCCGGGAACTGGTGGCCACCCAGTCCGCACCGTTCGTCGTTCCGCTCGGCGTCGGCGCCCACCTGCGCCGGTGGGGAGTACCCGAGGGCAGGATCGTGGAGCTCGACTGGGAGCAGGCCAAGGCCGTGGACGGGATCGAGATCGTCTGCACCCCGGGCCGGCACTTCTCCGGACGCGGGCTGCGCCGCAACACCACCTTGTGGAGCTCGTGGTCGCTGCTGGGCCCGGCGCACCGGGTCTTCTTCGGCGGCGACACCGGCTACACATCGGCGTTCACCGGGATCGCAGACCGGTGGGGACCGTTCGACGTCACGATCCTGCCGATCGGTGCCTACGGCGACCAGTGGCCGGACATCCACCTGAACCCCGAGGAGGCGGTCGCCGCCCACCGCGACCTGGACGGCGGTCTGCTGATCCCGATCCACTGGGCGACCTTCGATCTCGCCCTGCACTCGTGGGCCGAGCCGATGCAGCGGCTGCTGGCGGCCGGCGACGGTCTGCGCATCGCCACCCCCCGGCCCGGGGAGCGGGTTGATCCGAACGACGCCACTGCTGCGAACGGTTGGTGGGATCAAACGAACGAGTGACACCTGCGATGCGCTGGCGCCACGCTCGGTACCGTTCCGCTCCGATTGACTGACTGTATGTAAACCAACACGCGGAGTGGGACAATAACAGCGCGTCCGGCGCTGTCCCGAGGCCCGCGGCAGGCGTTCCGGGGACGTGAGGCTGAGTGTGGGGTGGGTGTGACGGCTCTCCGCGAGTTCGCCGCCGCTCCGTGGCGGGTTCGGGTGTGGGTCGCTCTGGCCGTGGTATTGGCCGTCGGACTGTCCCTGCTGCTGTCGACCTGGCCGGATCCGACCCTACGACCGGCCGACCTGTTCGCGGCCGTGGCGCTGGTGGCCGGCAGCGTGGTGAACGTGGAGCTCGGCCGGCTGTTCGAGGGCGGCACGGTTGCCCAGCAGCGGCCGCACAAGGCGTTGTCCGCGTGGCCGATCGCGGCCACCGTGCTGCTGCCGTCGTTCTACCTGGTACCGATCGTCGTGCTGATCTACGCGCACGCCCGATGGCGCGGCATGCGGGTCACCCTGTGGAAATGGTGCGCCTCGGCCAGCTTCCTGGTGTGTGCGGGGGCGATCGCCGGGGTGGTGGTCGCGGCCGGCGGGGACGGGTCACCGCCGACGCTCAGCTCGGGCCTGCCCGGACTGCTGATCATGGCCGGCGCGGTGGCGACCTTCCTGGCGGTGGAGGTGGCGATGCTCGGCATGACCGCGCTGCTGAACACGCCGCAGGACGAGGTGTGGTTGCGCCGGACGTTGGTCGATCCGTCCTTCTACATCACCGAGGCCGGCGTGCTGACCATCGGGGCGCTGACCGGTCTGCTGGGCGCGAACGCGCCGTGGTTCGTGCTCATGCTGATCCCGGTCTACGGGTTCCTGCAGCAGTCGGTGCTGCATCGCCCGCTGCAGGAACGCGCGACCCGGGACCCGAAGACCGGGCTGCTGGTGTTCAACGCCTGGCAGCGGCTGGCCGTCGAGGAGATCCGCCGGATGAGCGCCGCCCGCCGGTCCTGGGCGGTGATCTTCGCCGACATCGACAACTTCCGCTTCTACAACCAGCGGTACGGCCATCTGGGCGGCGACCATGCCCTGGAGCACGTCGCGCAGATCATCACCTCGAACGTCCGGCCGAAGGACCTCACCGCCCGGTTCGGCGGTGAGGAGTTCTGCGTGCTGATGCCGGACACGCTGGCCGCGGATGCGGAGCAGGTGGCGCAGCGGCTGCGCGTCGCGGTGAGCTCGGAGTCCACGACGCTGCCCGAGCCGGTGACCGTCAGCATCGGCGTCGCGGTGGTCGAGGCCGGCAACACGCCCATGGAGCTGGCCGTCGTCCTCGCGCGCGCCGACCAGGCGCTGTACCGGGCCAAGTTGGAGGGTCGCAACACCGTCCGGATCGCAGGAGCGGCCGTCGAGTCCGAGCACGGCGTGTTCCCGACCTGGGGACAGTTACGTGATCGGCACCGGTCGCTTCGGCCCGACGCGGATGAGCCGCGGCGCAAGCTGGGCTGACCGGGCGCGGGCAGCCGCGCGGGTCACCAGATCCGCACCCGGTCCGCCGGATCCAGCCACAGCGCGTCCGCCGGGACCGTGCCGAACGACTCGTGGAACTCGGCGATGTTGCGCACCACTTGGTTGCAGCGGAACTCGGCGGGCGCGTGCGGATCGATGGCGAGCATCCGGATCTGCTCCGCCTCGCGCATCTTCAGCCGCCAGACGGTGGCCCAGGAGATGAAGAACCGCTGGGCGCCGGTGCGCCCGTCGATCACCTCGGGTTCGCGACCGTTCAGGGCGATCCGCCAGGCCTGGTAGGCGATGCCCAGGCCGCCGACGTCGCCGATGTTCTCGCCGATGGTGAGCGCGCCGTTGACCTTGTGGCCGGGCGTGAGCGCGGGTTCCAGCGCCGAGTACTGGTCGATCAACCGGCCGGTGAGCGCCTCGAAGGCCGACCGATCCTGGGACGTCCACCAGTCCAGCAGCGCGCCGCGGCCGTCGTACTTGGAACCCTGGTCGTCGAAGCCGTGCCCGATCTCGTGGCCGATCACCGCTCCGATCGCGCCGTAGTTCACCGCGTCGTCGGCGGCCGGATCGAAGAAGGGCGGCTGCAAGATGGCGGCCGGGAAGACGATCTCGTTCATGCCCGGGTTGTAGTAGGCGTTGACCGTCTGCGGGGACATGAACCACTCGTCCCGGTCGACCGGGCCACCCAGCTTGCCCAGCTGGCGGTTCAGCTCGAACTCGGCGGCCGCTGCCGCGTTGCCGACCAGGTCGTCGGGATCGACCGTGAGCGTGCCGTAGTCGCGCCAGCGGACCGGGTACCCGATCTTGGGCGTGAACGCATCCAGTTTGTCCAGGGCGCGGGCCCGGGTCTGCTCCCCCATCCAGGGCAGCTGCCGGATCTCCCGGCGATACGCCGCCAGCAGGTTGCCGACCAGCTCGTCCATCCGGGACTTGGCCTCCGGCGGGAAGTGCCGCCGGACATAGAGCAGGCCCAGCGCCTCGTCGGCGGCCGTCTCGACGAACGCCACGCCGCGCTTCCAACGCTCCCGCAGCTCGGGCGTGCCGGTCAGGGTGCGGCCGTAGAAGTCGAAGTTCTTGTCGACCAGCGCGGCCGGGCCGAACGGGGCCAGTGAGCGGACGATCTGCCAGCCCAGCCAGGCCCGCCAGGCCGGCATCCGGTCCGCGGTGAGCAGTCCGGCCAGTGTGCTGAAGTAGTCGGGCTGCCGGACGATCACCCGGTCCAGCACCGACGGATCGGCGCCCAGGCCGGCCAGCCAGGCATCCCACAAGTGGCCCGGCAGCAGCGCGTCCAGGCCGGCGCGGTCCATCGGGTTGTAGGTCTGCGTGCTGTCCCGGGACCGCACGCGATCCCAGTGCCCGGCGGCCAGCGCGGTCTCCAACTCGGTGATGGCCGACGCCTTGTCCGAGGCGTCCGGGACGGCCGCCAGCTCGAGCATCCCGGGCAGATGCCGGGCGTACGCGACCAGGGTGTCGGCGTGCGCCGGGTCCGAGTAGTACGACTCGTCCGGCAGGCCGAGGCCGCCCTGGTACAGGTTCAGCACGTAGCGGTCGGGGTCGCCGGGGTCGGTGTCCACGTCGATCGAGAAGGCGCCGCCGATGCCGATCCGCCGGAGCCGGCCGAGGGCGTGCATCAACGCCGCCGGGTCCTCGATGCCGTCCACCACCCGCAGCCGTTCGGCGATCGGCGCCAGGCCGAGCCGCTCGACCGTGCCGGTGTCCATGAAGCTGCGGTACAGGTCGCCGATCAGCCGGACCGTACCGTCCGGCTCCGTGCCGGCTGCCGCGGCCGCGTCCTCGATGATCGCCCGGCTGTCGGCCTCCGCCTTGTCCCGCAGTTGGTAGAACGCGCCGTCCGCGGACCGGTCCGCCGGTATCTCGGCGGTCGCCAACCAGTCGCCGTTCACGTGCCGGAACAGGTCGTCCTGCGGCCGCGGAACGGTGCCGCCGGCCACCGACGTGGTTGGTGCTGCAACGGTCATCGGATCGCTCCTCCTGCTGGTCCGGTCGGCGCCGTGACCACGCTACGCGTGCCCCACCGCGGCGCTGGACCCGTGTGCGTCCGGCCCCCCGAACACCGCCCCGGCGGATTCGCCGGTTACCGCGATCCGGGTTCGGGTAACAGGAGGGCAGGCCGCACGGACCGATCGAGTCGAAGGAGGACCCGCCATGCCGCGGAAGGATCCGGCACCGAGCGTGAACGACCGGGACCACCTCATCGACGCCCGGCGCCACCACTGACCACGGGATCCGTCGGTGCACACCAGCCGAGCGATCGGAACGACACCATGACCGAGCGTTCCACGCTGGACGACGTCCGGACGTCGATCGGTCGACGGGCCCGCTGGCTGCGCAGCGCGGTGGTCGTGGTGCTGGCGCTCGTGGTCGGCGCGGCGGCGGCGGGCCTGCTCGGGGTGCACAGCAGCACGGCCTCCTCGACGGGCGACGGCTACACGGCGACCGTGACCTACGCCCGCATCGCCCGGGCCGGCTGGGACGTCCCGTTCCGGATCCAGGTGAACGGACCGGAGCCGTTGGCGGGCAGGACGATCACGATCGGAGTGGACCGGGACTACCTGAGCATGTTCGAGACGCAGGGCCTGTGGCCCGATCCCACGGACGAGTCCGGCGATCCGGACACCGTCGAGTGGGAGTTCGACGCGCCGCCCGATCAGGGTGACGAGTTCACCGTCGACTACGACGCGTACATCCAACCCAGCGCGCAGATCGGCGCCGACGCCACCGTCACCGTCGACATCGACGACGAGCAGGTGGCAGCCGTGCCGATCAGCACGCTGCTGTTCCCCTGAGGAGCGGCCGTGGAGATCGTCGTCCGTGCTGCCGTGATGTTCCTGTTCCTGTGGCTGGTCACCCGGATCGTCGGGCGTTCCACCCTGGGCGAGCTGAGCACCTTCCAGCTGATCCTGTTCATCACCATGGGCGACATGGTTCAGCAGGCCGTCACCGCGCAGGACTACTCGTTCACCGGCGGCGTGCTGGCCGTCTCGGTGTTCACCCTGCTGACTCTCGCGCTGTCCTGGGCCAATGCCCGGTGGCCGCGGCTGCGCGCGATCACCCACGGTGTCGCGATCGTCGTCATCGACCGGGGTGAACCGGTGTGGACCGTCATCCGGCGGGAGCGCCTGTCCCTGGACGATCTGAAGGCCGCCGCCCGGCAGAAGGGTTTCCGATCGCTGGCCGACGTCCGGCTGGCCGTGCTCGAGGCGAACGGTCAGATCTCGTTCTTCCCGGACGACGAGGGGGCGGACGACGGGTCCGCCGGCGCCGAGGAGCGGCCGACCGTCGGGTGAGCGGGCGGAATACCGCCAGGGGTATCTGGAGTTGGCACCACGTGAAGACCCAGGCACACCTCAGGAGGAGCCCCATGGGCGGCAACACCGCACGATATCGAGTGACCGGGATGACCTGCGATCAGTGCGTGGTCGCGGTCACCGAGGAGGTCCGCCGGATCGAGGGCGTCCGATCCGTCGACATCGAACTCCGGCCGGGCGACGTCTCGCTGGTCACCGTCGTGAGCGAGGCGCCGCTGCTGATCGAGGCCGTCCGGGACGCCATCGACGAGGCCGGGTACGCCTTGGCCGGTTGACCCGTTCGCCGACTCGACGGTGCGATGACCCCATGCGACCTGGACGCCGGGTGCGGTTGGCCGCATGCTCGGTGCCATGAGCAGCACTCCGGGTTCGCGGCTGGTCGGTCGTGGCGACGAGTTGCAGCACCTGATCGATCAGTTGGACGGGGTGCACGCCGGCGGATCCGTGATCGGCCTGCTGGGTGAGCCCGGGGTGGGCAAGAGCGCGCTGCAGGGACGAGTCGTGGAGTACGCGCGCGCCGCCGGGTTCGGCGTGCTCAGGGCGCGGGGCAGCCAACCGGAGGTCCAGTTACCGTTCGCCGGCCTGCACCAGCTGCTCCAACCGTTGCTGCCTCGTGTCGACGGGTTGCCGGCGAGGCAACGAGAGGCCCTGCTGGCGTGTTTCGCCATGAGCGACGCGACCGAGGTGAACCCGTTCTTCATCTACCTGGCCGTGCTGGAGCTGCTGGTCGACTCGGCGGCCCAGGCGCCGTTGCTGGTGTGTCTGGACGACATCCATTGGTTGGACCGGCCGTCGATCGACGCGGTGGGCTTCGTCGCGCGCCGCATCGCCGGTGACCGGGTCGCCATCTTGTGCACCGCCCGACCCGGGACGCAGTCCCTCGTCGACGACTGGACGGTCACCTGGATCGAGATCGCCGGCCTCGACGACGCCCGATCGGCCGAATTGCTCCAGTGGCGGGCGCCCCACCTCGATCCGGCGCTGCGCGATCGCGTCGTCCGGCAGGCGGGCGGGAATCCCCTCGCGATCCTGGAATTCGCCACCGCCTTGGCGTCCGGCGCGCAGGGAGGGCCCGAGCCGGACGACGACCTGCCGATGACCGCACGGCTGGAACGGACCTTCCTGGCGCGGGCCGACGAGCTCGGCCCGGCTGCGCGCGCGGTGCTGGATGTGGCCGCGCTGGACGACGGCGACACCATCGGCACCGTGCTGGCAGCCGCGCAGCTCCTGCACGCCTCGCCGATCGACCTCGCCGCGGCGCGGGCCGCCGTCGAGGTCGGGCTGTTGACCGTCGACGACGAGACGGTCCGGATCAGCCATCCGCTCGTGGGCTCTGCCCTACGGCAGGCGATGTCCTCGGGGAAGCGCCAGCAGGCCCATGCGGCACTGGGACACGTCCTGTCGGATCGGCCCGACCGTGCGATCTGGCACCGCGCCCTGTCCGCGTCCGGCCCGGACGAGCAGATCGCCGCGGAACTCGAACACGCGGCCATCGAGGCACGTCGCCGGGGCGCGGTAGCCACGGCGCTCGGGTGGTTCGAACGGGCGGCCGCGCTCAGCCCCGAACCGCAGTCCTGCGCCGCCCGGCTGCTCAGCGCCGCCGAACTCGGCTACGAACTCGGCCGGTTCGACCAGGTGGAACAGATCAAGGCCACGCTCACGGACGTTCCGCTGCGGCCCAGGGATCGATCGCGGCTGACCTGGCTCGAAGGAGTCTTCCACGACGGCTCGACGAGCGAGCCGGCCGAGATCCGTCACCTGGTCGACCTGGCCCGGGGCGCCACCCACGACGACGACGCCGGCCTGGCCATGCAGCTGCTGGTCGGAGCGGCACGAAGAGTGTGGTGGCGCGATCCCGGAGCGGGCGTGCGGCGCGGGATCGTTCAGGCGGCGTACGAGGTCGGACTGCCGGACCGTGACCCGCGGCTGTTGGCCGTGCTCGGGCTCTGCGAATCCATCGAGTTGGCGCCCGTGATCACCGGCCACCTGGCGAGTTGGCCCGCCGACGCCGGCCACCGCCCGGACCTCGCCGGGTTGCTCGGTATCGCCGCGTTCTGCGTCGCAGACTTCGGTCGCGCCAACACGTTTCTCTCCGCGCCCATCCAGGAGCTGCGGGCGCAGGGCCGCCTGAGCCTGCTGGCCGAGGCGCTCGCGATCCGCGCCTGGGCCGAGATCAACCTGGGCGTCTTCGACGCGTCGCGATCGGCCGACGAGGCCCTGCGGCTCGCGGACGAGACCGGGCAGACGGTGTGGGCCGCGACCGCGCGCATCGCGGTGGCCCTGATCGACGCCGTTGGCGGCGGCTGGTCGACCTCTCATGCCCTGCTCACCCATGCCGAGCACACGGCGCTGCGCACGCCCAACGCCAGTTCGTCGCTGCTGGCCGCCGCGCAGTTGGCCCGCGGGATCGCGGCGCTCGGGGCCGACAATCCCGAACCGGCATTTGATGAGCTGCACCGCGTCTTCGTCCCCACCGATCCCGCCTGCCAACGGGTGCAGCAGCTCTGGACCGTCGGATACCTGGCGGATGCCGCCGTGCGGACCGGCCGCCGGGACGAGGCGGGCGTCCTGCTCCGCGCCATGGAACGGCTGGCCGGTGATTCTCCCGCGGTGGGACCGCTGATCGCGCTGGAGTATTCGCGGGCCGTGTTGGCCGATGACACCTCCGCCGAGGCACTCTTCCGGGCCGCCCTCGACGGCGCCGGTCGGCCGCATCCTTGGCATCTGGCGAGAATCGAGCTGTCCTACGGCTCATGGCTGCGCCGGCAACGGCGGATCGCGCAGTCGCGGGGACCGCTGCGGGCCGCCCGCGGCACCTTCGATGCCCTGGGCGCCCACGGCTGGGCGCAGCGGGCGGACCGCGAACTCCGCGCAACCGGCGAGCGGGGATGGCGCCCGTCGCCGAGCCCACGCGAGCGGCTGTCGCCGCAGGAGACGCAGATCGCGGAGTTGGCCGCGCAAGGGATGTCGAACCGGGAGATCGGCGAGCGGCTGTTCCTGTCCCACCGGACGGTCAGCTCGCACCTGTACCGGATCTTTCCCAAGCTCGGGATCACCAGGCGCAACCAACTGGCCGGGGCCCTCACCGGCGGCGCATAGCACCCGCCCACCGGACCACGGGATCTCGGCGGAATTCAGTCGTGTGACGCTAGCGACGTCCCGGCACCCATGCGGAACGGGCCGGCGGCACATGACCGTGACCGAAGCCGGCTCGACGGCCGATTCCCTAGGTTCGTTGCCAAGCCCGTGGTGCGTCGGACGCTCGGCCGGGCACGAACGCCTGCGCACGCACCGCTCGAGAGAAGGAAGACGCCAATGCCAACGCCAGTGCTCTTCATCCACGGCCTCTGGTTGCACGCCTCGTCGTGGGATCCGTGGGCCGAACGGTTCCGCGCCGCCGGCTACGAACCCCAAGCGCCTGGCTGGCCCGGCGACGGCGACACCGTCGAGGCCTGCCGGCAGAATCCCGACGCGATCGGGGACCACGGCATCGACGACGTGGTGACCCACTTCGCCGGGATCATCGACACGCTGCCCTCCGCGCCGATCCTGGTCGGCCACTCTTTCGGCGGCATGATCGCCCAGAAGCTCCTCGGGCAGGACCGCGCCCTGGCCGCCGTGGCCATCGACGCCGCCCAGATCAAGGGTGTGCTCCCGGTGCCGTTGTCGGCGTTGCGGGCGACTCTGCCGGTGTTCAAGAACCCGGCGAACAAGCATCGCGCCGTCTCGCTGACCGCCGAGCAATTCCGGTTCGCTTTCGCGAATGCCGTCTCGGAGAACGAGTCGGACCAGCTCTTCGAACGCTGGACGATACCGGCGCCGGGCCGCCCCCTGTTCGAGGCCGCGGCCGCCAACTTCAACCCGCACTCACCGGCCAAGGTCGACACCGACAACCAGAACCGCGGGCCGCTGCTGTTGATCGCCAGCGGGAAGGACAACACCGTCCCCGAATCCGTCACCCGCGCGACGCTCAAGCAGTACCGCCACTCCACCGCCGTCACCGATATCACGACCTTCCCGGACCGAGGTCATTCCCTGGTCATCGACTCCGGCTGGCCCGAGATCGCCGACACCTGCCTGACCTGGCTGAAGGCGAAGGAACTGTGAAGCTCGACCTGGCCGGAAAGACGGCGGTCGTCACCGGAGCCGGCCGCGGCATCGGCCTCGAGATCACCCGGGCACTGATCCGCGAGGGCGCGCAGGTGGCCGCGGGCGCCCGCAACGGCTCGGCGGAGCTCAGCGCGCTGGCCGAGGAGAGCGAGATGACCGTCGTTCTCGACGATCTGACGACGGCGGCCGGATGCCAGACGCTCGTCGACCAAGCGGTGGCTCGATTCGGCGGCATCGACGTCCTGGTCAACAACGTCGGCGGCGTCCGGCCGCGCACCGGCGGCTTCCTCCAGGTCGGCGACGCCGACTGGCAATGGGCGCTGGAGGTGAACCTGCTGTCCGCCGTCCGCATGACCCGGGCGGCCGTGCCCCATCTCGTCCGATCCGCCCCGTCGGCCATCGTCACGATCTGCTCGGTCAACGCCACGCTGCCGGATCCCGGCGTGATCGACTACAGCGCCGCGAAGGCGGCGCTGCGCAGCCTGTGCAAGTCGCTGTCGAAGGAGCTGGGCCCTTCGGGGGTCAGAGTCAACACCGTCAGTCCGGGGCCGGTCGAAACCGCACTGTGGCTCGGCCCCGGCGGAGTGGCCGAGACACTCGCGCAGGCACAGGGAGTCGACCCTGCCGCGGTCAAGGCGGCCGCGGTCGTCGGCACCCCGACGGCGCGTTTCACGCACACGTCAGAAGTCGCCCAGGTCGTGCTGCTCCTTGCCTCGGAGACCGCCGGCAACATCACCGGCGCCGACGTGGTGATCGACGGCGGGATGATCGGCACACTCTGATCAGATCTGGTCCATCAACCGCAGCTTGCGCTGCGCGAACTCCTCGTCGCTAATCGCGCCGGCCGCATGCAGCGCGCGCAACTCGGCGAGTTCCTCGAGAGGGTCCCGGTACCCGGCGGGACCGTCGCCGACCGGCCGCATCGCCTCGCGGGTGTTGTCGGCGAAGGTCTGCGCCTGGGTGCCCAGGATCTGGTCGATGTGTAGCCGCGCCGACGGCGTGGTCACCTCGACGGTGCCCATGCCCCGTGACTTGCCCGGCTCGACGGTCAGGATGTCCGGCAACGGGATCTCGGCGCCGAGCGGGCTGCCCCCGGCCGGCACGAACAGCAGCCGTCGCGAGGTCAGCGTGAACAGGCCCATCTTCTTGTTCCAGCAGCCCTCGACCAGTTGGATGACGACCTCGTCGGCGGTGACGATCTCGGCGAGCCTGGGCAGCTCGCGGTCGGTCTGCCGGCCGAAGGCCGTGCGCTCGGCCGCCCGCACCAGGTCCTCGCGCACCCCCTGGGACCGGAGCCGGTCGGCCAGGGTCGGCATCTTGAGCCACTTGCCGATGAATCCGGTCATCTGCACTCATCTCGCCGGGCCTGCACGGACCGCTCCACTATCCCACCCGGCCGGCTGACGGCGACAGTGCCGACGCACGTCACCGGTGCCGGCCGCGGGGGGCTCACCCCGTGCGTGCCTCCAGGAGCTTCGACCAGATCTCGCTCATGGTCGGGTAGGACGGCACCACGTGCCACAGCTGCTCCAGGGTCACCCCGCCGACCACCGCGACCGTGGCGGCGTGCACCAGTTCGGCGACGTCCGCACCGACGAACGTCGCACCCACCAGGGTGTCCCGGGCCCGGTCGACCACCAGCTTGGCCCGCCCGACGTAGCCGTCGCGGAGCAGTGAGCTGCCGGCGTACCCGGCCATGTCGTGCTCGACGACCTCGACGTCGACGCCGGCCTTGCGAGCCTGTGCCTCGGTGATCCCGACGGAGGCGACCTGGGGATCGGTGAACGTCACCTGTGGCACCCGCCCGGCGTCGGCCAGGTCGGTGAACCGGGACCCGACGGCCGGTCGACCCTCGGCGCGGGCCGCGATCACCGCACCGCAGATGCGCGCCTGGTACTTGCCCATGTGGGTGAGCAGCGCCCGGCCGGTGATGTCCCCGACCGCGTACAACCATTCGCCTGGCACGCCGACGACCGCGAGGCGATCGTCGGTGGTGACGAACCCGTGCGAGTGGCCGGTGTCCACGCCCACCGCGTCCAGCCCGATGCCGGAACTGGCCGGCGTGCGACCGGCCGCCACCACCAGCTCGTCCACCACCAGCGTCCGCTGGCCGAGCCGCAGGGTGACCTCGCCGCCGTGCACCCGGCCCTCGCCGGTGTCCGCCGGGTCGATGCGATGCACCTCGTCGACGGCGGTGTCCAGCAGCACCCGGACGCCGGCGTTCCGGAAGGCTCGGGCCACCAGGTCACCGGCGAACGGTTCGTTGCGGGCCAGCAGCGCGGGGCCGCGGACGATCACGGTCACCTCGTCCACGCCCAGGCCGCGCAGCCAGCAGGCCGACTCGCAGGCGACCACGCCCCCGCCGAACACGGCGACCCGTCGCGGCACCTCGCGCACGTTGGTCGCGTCCCGTGAGGTCCACGGCAGCGCGGCCCGCAGCCCCGGGATGTCGGGCACGGCCGCCGTCGTGCCGGTGGCCAGCACGACGGCGTGCCGCGCGGTCAGCATCCGGGTACTGCCGTCGTCGGCGGTGACCTCGACCCGGCGCTCGCCCGCGAGCCGGCCGTGGCCGCGGACGACCGCGATGCCGGTGTCGTTGGCCCACTGCACCTGCCAGCGGTCGTCGTGATGACTGGTGAAGCCGTCGCGCCGCTCCAGCACCGCCGGCACGTCCAGGGTGCGGCCGGCGACCAGGGACGCGACGCCGGGCATGTGCCGCGCCGCGTCCAGCACCTCGATCGGACGCAGCAGCGCCTTGCTGGGCATGCACGCCCAGTACGAGCACTCGCCGCCGACCAGTTGATGCTCCACGATCGCCGCGGTCCTGTCGCTGCCCTGGATCGCGTACTGGGCGACGATCTCGCCGGGCGGGCCGCCGCCGATCACCACCACGTCGTAGGTGTCCGATGCGCCGGACAGGTCGGCTGCGCTGCGGATGGTCTCGGTGGCGGGCATGGCGTCACGGTAGCCGCGGCACGGTCCCGCCGACGGACCATCCGGCGAGTTCCCGGGCCCGGCGATGGCTTGGCGAGAGGTTCGATCCGGTCGGACCGGCATAATCGACGGGCACGTTCCGCAGGGCCCCGTTCGACCGTCGCCCGAGGAGCAGCGCGCCGACGACCGGCTGGAGGCGATTCCCGCTGAGCACCACCACCCGCACCGCGGCCTACGTCGAGCAGCGCGGACCGGCGGAGTCGATCCGCGTCGGACCGCTGCCGGTCCCCGATCCGGGGCCGGATGACGTCCTGGTGGCGGTGTCCGCGGTGTCCGTCAACCCGGTCGACACCTACGTGCGCAGCGGCCGGTACGACACCCCGATCCCCTTCCCGTTCATCGTCGGCCGCGACCTGGTCGGCACCGTCGCCGGGACCGGCTCCGCGGTCACCGACCTGAGCGACGGCGACCCGGTCTGGTGCAACAGCCTCGGCCACGCCGGACGGCAGGGCGCCGCCACCGACCTGGCCGTGGTGGCCCGCGACCGGCTGTACCGGCTGCCCGCCGGCGTTGACCCACAGGTCGCGGTCGCGGTCGCGCACCCGGCGGTCACCGCCTACCTGGGCTGGTTCCGGCGCGCCGGCATCCGGCCGGGCTGGACGGTGTTCGTCGGCGGCGGGGCCGGGAACGTCGGCACCGCGGCCGTGCAACTGGCTCGCGCCGCCGGCGTCCGGGTGGTGGCCTCGGCGCGGGACGCCCACGCGGACCGCTGCCTGGCCGCCGGGGCGGACGCCGTGGTCGACTACCGCGCGCCCGATCTGGCCGACCGGATCCGGGCCGCCGCCCAGGACGGCGTCGACGTGTACTGGGACACCTCCGGCCGCAACGACACCGACGTGGCCGGCGCCGTACTCAAGCCCGGCGGGCGGATACTCGTCACCGCGTCCCGGTCACCGATCAGCGTGACGTTCGCTCCGCTGTACACCCGCGACATCACCATCGACGGCTTCGTGATCAGCCGGGCGACCGCCGCCGAACTCGCCGAGGCCGCCGGACTGATCAACTCGATGCTCGCGGCCGGTCGGCTGACCACCAGGATCGCCGACCGGCTGCCGCTCGCCGACGCGGCCCGCGCGCACCGGCTGATGGAGTCAGGTGACGTGGACGGGCGGCTGCTGCTGGTCGTCTGACCCGGTCACCCGCCGGGTTCGCCGGTGCGGTTCACCGGCGACGCGACACGGCCGGGAGTACGCTGTCCTGTCCGGCTTGCGCGAGCGCAAGCACCGGTGAACGGAAGGGCACGCGTGTCAGACTCCGACAGCGACTCCCCGGCGGACCTGGTCGCCGAGGAACAGGCCGTCATCGACGTGCTGTACCGGCGCCTGGACGACCTGCGCACCGAACGGATCGAACTGCGGGACCGCTACATCAGCCGCAGCGACAACACCCCCGGCGGACGGGTCGAACGGGACGTGGCCTACGCCAACCATGCCGCGGCGGTGGTGGCCCTGAACGCGGCCGAGGACCGGTTGTGTTTCGGCCGGATCGACCGCATGGACGACGAGTCGATGCACATCGGCCGGATGGGAATCTTCGACGACGCCGGCGACCGCCGCCAGTTGCTGATGGACTGGCGGGCACCATCGGCGCGACCGTTCTACGTGGCGACCGCGGCCAATCCGCTGGGCCTGCGGCGGCGCCGGTACATCACCACCAAACGGCGCCAGGTGACGTCGGCGAACGACGAGTACCTGGACCTGTCGGATCCGCAGACCCTGGCCGCGGCGCAGTCGGCCAGCGGCGGACCGGCCGGGGAGGCGGCGTTGCTGGCCGCGCTGCGGGCGCCCCGCACCGGCCGCATGTCGGACATCGTCGCCACCATCCAGGCCGAGCAGGACCGGATCATCCGCTCCGACCTCGCCGGCATCCTGGTGGTCCAGGGCGGCCCGGGCACCGGCAAGACCGCGGTCGCCCTGCACCGGGCGGCGTACCTGCTGTACAACCACCGTGACCAGCTGCAGCAGCGGGGCGTGTTGATCATCGGACCCAATCCGACCTTCCTGACCTACATCGGTCAGGTGCTGCCCTCGCTCGGCGAGAACGCGGTCGTGCTGTCCACCGTCGCGGACCTCTTCCCCGGCGTGACCGCGCGAGCCACCGAGGATCCCGCGGTCGCCCGGGTGAAGGGCCGGACCGTGATGACCACCGTCATCGCCAACGCCGTGCTGCACCGGCAGGCCTTGCCCCGCACGCCGGTCACCGTGGCGTTCGACGGTGCGCCCGGCGGCCGGCTCGTGCTGGACCGCACCCTGTTGTCCGCCGCACGGGACCGGGCGTGGGCGTCCCGGCGGCCGCACAACCAAGCCCGACCGCTGTTCCTCCGGCGGGTGATCGACGGGCTGGTGCGGCAGGTCGCGTCCCGGCTGGGCACCGGCCCGGACGGCGAGAGCCTCGCCACCGCCGACGATCTCGCGGCGATCCGGCAGGACCTGGTGGAGCACGACGGCCTGCGTGAGGCGTTGCGCGGGGTGTGGCCGGCGCTGACTCCGCCGCGCCTGCTGGCCGACCTGCTCGGGTCGCCGGAGCGGATCGAGTTCGCCGCCGACGGCCTGCGCCCGGCCGACCGCGAGCTGCTGGCCCGGCCGGACGATCCGGCCGGTTGGACGGATGCGGACGTGCCGCTGCTGGACGAGGCCGCCGAGTTGCTGGGCACCCTGTCCCCGGCGACGGTGGCCGGGGCCGCGTCGGCGGCCGGCGGTGAGAACGGTTACGCGGCCGAGGTGCTCGACCTGCTCGGCGCCAACGAGGATCTGGACCCCGAGGACGTCGGGCTGCACAGCCTGGTGGGCATGGTCAGCGCGGCGACCCTCGCGGGGCTGCACGAGGAGGTGACCGACTGGGCCTCCACCGCGGAACGGGCGGCCGCCGACCGGGAATGGACCTACGGCCACGTGATCGTGGACGAGGCGCAGGAACTGTCCGCGATGGCCTGGCGGATGGTCATGCGGCGCTGCCCGATGCGGTCGATGACGCTGGTCGGCGACCTTGCCCAGACCTCGGATCCGGCCGGCGCGCTGTCCTGGTCCCGGATGCTGCGGCCGTACGTGCGCACCCGATTCCGGGTGGAGGAGCTGACCGTCAACTACCGCACGCCCGCCGAGATCATGACCGTGGCCGAGCCGGTGTTGTCCGCGATCGACCCCGCGCTGCGGGCGCCCCGGTCGGTACGGGACGCCGGTGTCCGGCCGGCGCACCGCCGGGTGGGGTCGGCCGAACTGGCGGCGCAGGTCGTGGAGGCGGTGCGGGACGAGGACGACGAACCGGGCACGATCGGCGTCATCGTGCCCCGATCCCGCTACCGTGCGGTGTCCGAGGCGGTGCAGCGGGCCAGATCCGCGGGTTCCTCGGGCGCGGCGACGGCGCCGGTCCGGACCGATCAGCCGACCCTGTTCGAGCTGCAGCACGAGGTGGCCGAACTGCGCCGGCACGTCGTCGTGCTGACGGTGATGCAGGCCAAGGGTCTGGAATTCGACAGCGTGATCGTCGCCGATCCGGCCGGCATCATCGCCGAGTCCGGGCGCGGCATGTCGGACCTGTACGTGGCGCTGACCCGGACCACCCAGCGGCTGACCGTCCTGCACACCGGCGAACTCCCGGCGGTGCTGGGGCGGCTGCGGGAGCCCGCCGCCTGACCCGAGCCGGACTGGGCGGGGCGGGGCGGGGCCGGGTCCCCGCGGAACATCCACCGGCCCCACACCAGCCGATATTCCACAGGTGGCCGATCCTCCGCACGAAACGCCAAGCCAAGCCCGAGCCGAGCCGGAGTTCGAGGAGGCACCTCCCGCACGGCAGGTCAGAGGATGTGCAGCATCTCCTGATAGGTCGGCAGCGGCCACATGTCGTCGGCCACCAGACCTTCCAACTCGTCGGCGGCGGCTCGGACCGTGGCCATGGCCGGCACCAGCTTCTCCACCGCGTAGACCGCCTCCTCCATGGTGGAGTCACCGGCGTGGATGCCCAATGCGGTCTCCAGCCCGCTGATCCCGCTGGTCAGCGCGCTGATCCTGGCGGTGGTCGCGTCCAGCGTCGGCGAGTCGTACGCAACGCCGATGGCCTTCAGGTTCGTCGCGGCACCGGCCAGTTCACCCTGGTAGCGGATGGCCGCGGGCAGGATCTTGGTCTTGGCGATCTCCAGCGTCTCCTGGGCCTCCACCTGAACGGACAGCACGTACTGCTCCAGGTAGACCTCGAGCCGGCTGGCCAGCTCCCGGTTGGACAGCACGCCGTACTTGGCGAACAGGTCCTTGACCTCGGGCAGGTCGTACTGCGGCAGGGCGTCGACGGTGGTCCTCAGGTTCGGCAGGCCCCGCTCGGCCGCCTCCACCTGCCATGCCTCGGCGTAGCCGTCACCGTTGAACACGACCGCACCGTGCTCGGTGATGATCTCGTGCAGCACCTGCTGCACCGCCGTGTCGAAGTCGAGGCCGCCGGCGGCCAGCGTCTCCAACTCGGTGGCGATGTAGTCCAGCGAGTCGGCCATGATGGTGTTGATCGCGACCATCGGCCCGGAGATGGACTGGGACGAGCCCGGCGCCCGGAACTCGAAGCGGTTGCCGGTGAACGCGAAGGGACTGGTGCGGTTGCGATCGCCCGGGTCTGCCTTGAACGGCGGCAGGGTGTCCACGCCGACGGTCAGCGTGCCGGGCGCCTTCGACCCGGTCACACCGCCGGCCGCGATCTGCTCGAACACATCGGCCAGCTGCTCACCCAGGAAGATCGAGATGATCGCCGGCGGTGCCTCGTTCGCACCCAGCCGGTGGTCGTTGCGGGCGGAGGCGACGGCCGCGCGCAGCACCCCACCGAACTTGTGCACGCCGCGGATGACGGCCGCGCAGAACACCAGGAACTGGGCGTTCTCGTGCGGCGTGTCCCCCGGGTTCAGCAGGTTGCCCTGGTTGTTGTTGCCGATGGAGAAGTTGACGTGCTTGCCCGAGCCGTTGACGCCGGCGAACGGCTTCTCGTGCAGCAGGCATTCCATGCCGTACCGCTGGGCGACCCGCTGCAGGGTGGTCATCATCAACTGCTGATGATCATGGGCCAGGTTGGCCTTCTCGAACAGCGGGGCGATCTCGAACTGGCCGGGGGCGACCTCGTTGTGCCGGGTCTTGGCCAGGATGCCCTGCTTGAACAGCTCGCGGTCGACCTCGATCATGAACGCCAGCACGCGCTCGGGAATCGCACCGAAGTAGTGGTCGTCGAACTGCTGGCCCTTGGACGGCTTGGCGCCGAACAGCGTGCGACCGCTGGCCATGATGTCCGGGCGGGAGAAGTAGAAGTGCCGGTCGATCAGGAAATACTCCTGCTCGGCCCCGGCATAGGACACCACGGTGTCGATGTCGTTGTGCCCGAACAGCTTCAGTACGCGGGCGGCTTGCTTGCTCATCGCCTGCTGCGATCGCAGCAGCGGCGTCTTCTTGTCCAGCGCCTCCCCGGTCCAGGAGATGAACACGGTGGGAATGCACAGGGTGTTCCCGTTCGGGTTCTCCAGGATGTAGGCGGGGCTGGTCACGTCCCAGCCGGTGTAACCGCGGGCCTCGAAGGTGTTGCGGATGCCGCCGTTGGGAAAGCTGGAGGCGTCCGGCTCACCCTGGATCAGCGTCTTGCCGGCGAACTCGGCCAGCGACGCGCCGCTGTCCTCGGGGGACAGGAACGAGTCGTGCTTCTCGGCGGTGAGGCCCGTCAGCGGATAGAACACGTGCGCGTAGTGCGAGGCGCCGTTCTCGACGGCCCAGTCCTTCATGGCCGAGGCCACCACATCGGCAATGGCGGGGTCCAGCGGGACGCCCTTCTCGATGGTGGACATCACCGACTTGTAGACCGCCTTGGGCAGTCGAGCCTTCATCACGGCGGAACTGAACGTGTTGCGCCCGAACAGTTCTCCGAGTGGCTCGGTGAAACCCTTGGCCGGCACCTGGTAGCTGGTGACCGCGTTGATCGCCTGACGACGTGACTGACTACCGCTCATGCTGTGTCTCCCGAGAGTCGCCCCGACCCGCCGTGCGCAGGTCGCCGGGCGCGCCTGATCGGAGCCCGACGCGCGGAGCCGACGCTCCCACCCGCCCGTCACGTCGGTGTTTCGAACTTCTTATGGGGAGGGAAAAGTTCTGGCCGGCCGCCGACGCGTGCCAGTCACCTCCGGGAACCGGTCTGCGTCCGAACACATCCCACCCGACCAGGACAAATGAGGGTCGAGCGGTCCATCATCGCGCAGCCGACGCCAACCGACGTCGGCGTCGATATGGGATCAGCGGCCGGGCAGCGGCCGCGGACGAAGGCGAACCCCCGGCATCTCCGGCGCCGGCAGGGGCCGCCCGGGATAGCCGCGGACCCGGCCGAAACGCGTGCCCGGTGGCTCGTCGTTCGCGGAGGCGGCGACCTCGGCCTGCCACTGTTCGCGGAACGCGACGACCTCGTCGTGGGTGCGGCCGATGAAGTTCCACCACATGATGATCTGCTCGTTCAGCGGCTCCCCGCCGAGGACCACCACACGGGCCGGCGACTCCCCGGTGGTCAGGGCCAGCATTCCGGCGCCGGGCGGCAGATAGGCCATCCCGGCGCGGGCGACCGGCGCGCCGTTGACGGTGACCGCGCCGGAATCGACCAGGATGCCGTGCTCGAATCCCGCATTCAGCGGCAGGGCCACGGACGCGGCCGCCTCGAGTACCAGCTCGGCGCCCAGCAACGCTGAGTGCACGGTCGCCGGCGACGACAGCCCCAGCCAGGAGCCGATGAACACCCGGCACCGAACGTCGCCGTCACGTGCCTCGTCGGGCACGACGTGCTCGAACCCGGGCGCCAGGTCGCGGGCCGACTCGGGCAGCGCCACCCACAGTTGCACGCCGTGCAGCATGGTCGTGGCCGGCGTCGACACCTCCGAATGCGAGATGCCGCGGCCGGCGGTCATCAGGTTGAGTTCACCGGGCCGAACCATTGCGTGCGAACCGACGCTGTCCCGGTGCTCGATCTCGCCCTCGAAGAGCCAGCTCACCGTTTGCAGCCCCGTGTGCGGGTGGGGCGCGACGTCCATGCCGCCGCTGTCGGCGACCCGGTCCGGTCCGTAGTGGTCGGCGAAGCACCACGCACCGATGAGCGACCGCTGCTTGAGCGGCAGGGTGCGCCGCACCGTCATCGCCCGGATGCCGCCGAGAGGAACGTCCCGCGGCTCGAGGATCTCGACGGGTTTCGCTGTTCCTGGCTCGGTTCCTGGCCCGGAAGCGCCGCTCCGGCAGACCAGTTCGGCGGGGTCGACCTCGACATTCGTCACCTCGATCAGCGTAGTCCGGTCGCGGCTCCCGAGCGGGTGCCGGCGCTCGCCGTCGTCGAGGCACCGACCGTCGGCCGGACGGATCCGCGAACCGAGGGGCAATGCGTTGGCCTACGGGTCGGGCTTCCTGCTCTCCTGGCGGTGCTTGCCGTCGATGGCACATCCGCCCGGTGGTTCGGGTTTCGGGGCGATGCGGGCGGCTGCCTCCGGCTATCGACGGATCATTCGGCCGTCCGGGTCAGCCGATCCGCACGCCGACATCCAGCATGGTGATCCGGAGCAGCAGCGCGGCCTCGGATCCGATGACCCCGTCCACCAATCCGAGCAGCCGGTCGACGAAGGCCGGGCCATGCGCGGCCTCACCGCTGCCGCCGAGGTGGTGCGCGAGCTCGTGCAGCACCACCAACTCCCGCAGCGCCCATCCCGACCCTGTCCGGTACCCGGGGACCGCGATGACGGCGGCGGCCCGCTCGTAGTGCGCCTGGGTCGACCCGGCGCGCTCCCGAACCCGGACCGGAACCGCCGCCCTCGACCAGCCGCCGCGGACCCAGTTCAACGCGAGCACTCGGTCCGCGTACGACTGCACCGCGCCGATCGACCCGAAACGACGTTCCGGCGGCAGGGTCAGCCGCGACCCGGCGATCTCGATCACCGGGTACTCGGCGGACCGATCGAAGATCCGGTGGACCACGTGCTCGGCCTCATACACCTTGCCGCGCTGGTCGTCTCGCGCCGAGGCCGGTTCTCCCCCACCGGCGGCGGCGCGCGCGTCAGCCGCCGTCGATCGCACCGCGCCGACCACCGATCGCCTTCTCCGGGGACAACCTCGCCCGCCGGCCCGCGCGGTCACCTGCCTGCCGGGACCGCTCCGAAAAACCTGCCGCCGCACGGCTTCCCGACCACGTCCCGCGAGCCGTCGAATTGGCCTTGTAGTGGTCGGCCAGCTCGACCTCTCGGTCGCGCAGGACCAGTGCCACGCCACGACCCTCCTGCACGGGCTGCTCCGCGATGATCCGTTCCTCGGTCTCCTTGCGCGCCTGGGCCAACCGCGTTCCGATGCGGTGTGCGAAGGCCTGCTGGAAGTTGATTCGCGCGGTCGTCGCGTGCACCGGCCGCTCCACGTACTCATGCTCCGGTCGCCAACCGCCGCGGCGACCCGGCGCCGTCGTGGCCACCTTCCTGATCACCTTCTCCAGCGCATAGTCGCCCGACTTGATGTAGGTGTCCGACGCCCGGACCATCTGCACCACCAGCGAGGCGTACAGCGTTTCGGTCATGTCGATGTCGGTATCGAAGCCGAACGCGAAGACCCTGGTGGAATCCCGGGCGATGTCGCAGGTCAGGTTGTTCGCGCGGCCGATCGCCAGGAACAGTTCGACGTAGGTGCGTAGCCCACGCTTGCCGGACTCGCCGATGACGACGGCCCGCTGGGTGGGCACCGGTCGTCGTTCCTGCCGCTGCGTGTGCGTCCGCGCGACGGCCAGATCGACCGATGCCAACGTGGCCAGTCGTTGCGCCGCCTGCAGATAGGCGTCGGCCTCGTGTTCGTTGTCGGTGCCCTCTGCCTTGCGCAGCAGCGCGGCGATCCTCGTCAGGTCCTTGTCACTCACGTGTTCCTCATCCCCCGATCGGTCTCGGTTCCGGTCCGGATCCAGGCTGGCGACAGCATGCCAGCAGCCACCGACAGTGCCCCGATCAGGCGTTCGACGGACTCGGGGCCCGGCGAGCCGGGGCGGCCGGGAGCCGGGCAAGCAGCCTAGGGTGGGGTTCGGCGGGCCGGTACACCGCGGAACGTCCACCGGGCACCCGTCACCCGGCACTGTGGCGCATCGACCGGATCCCCACGGTCAACCCAACGGCCACGGTCACGAGCGCGGCCACCCATCCCCACGCCGCTTCGGACGATCCGACATCACCGGCGAACAGCACCCGCTCCGCGTCCACCAGATAGGTCAACGGGTTGAACCGGGATGCCACCTGCATCCAGCCGGGGCCGGTCTCCAGCGGCAGCAGCATGCCGGACAGGATCATCAGCGGGAAGATCACCGTCTGCTGTACCGCCCAGAACATCCACTCCTGCTTGCGCACCGCGATGGCCAGCGCGTAACTCAACGAACCGATGCCGACCCCGAACACGGCCAGCAGCAGGAGCCCGACCACCGCGCCCAGCGGGTACAGGTCGAACCCGAACGGAATCATCACCAGCACGATGATCACCGCCTGGACGGCCAGCGGCGCCATCTCCTTCAACGCTCGGCCGATCAACAGCGACGGCCGGGACAGCGGCGTGACCAGCATCCGCTCGTGCGCGCCGGTCTGGAACTCGAATAGCAGGTTCGCGCCGACGGTGGTGGTGCCGAACAGCGCGGTCATCACCAGGATCGACGGCACGAACCACTGCCAGACGCTCGCACCCACCGTGCCTTCGGCCTGCCCGCCGAGCGAACCGACCAGCAGGGGGCCGAACAGGCCGAGGAAGACCAGCGGCTGGATCATCCCGAAGACCACCGAGAAGGGGTCGCGCAGCACGGGCCGCAACTCCCTGGTCATCACCAGGTGGGTATCCCGCACCAGCTTGCGGGCACCGCCGCGCGGGGCTGTCGCGGCGGTCGCGGTCGGCGTCATCGTCGGTGTGCTCATGCTGCCTTACCCTTCGAATCGCCCTTCGAATCGCCCTTTGAATCGCTTGTCGAATCATCGGTGTGGTCGGTGTTTTCGGATTCGCGAAGACTCCGTCCGGTCAGCGACAGGAACACGTCGTCCAGCGTCGGTCGATGCACCTGGGCGCTGGTCACGGTCAGGCCGGCCCGGTCGGCCGCCCGCAGCAGGTCGGGCAGGGTCCGCGGCCCGTCCGCCACCCGGCCGGTGGCCGTCGCGCCGTCGACGACGACGTCCCGCCCGCCGGGCGCCCGTTCGATCAGCGCGGCCAGCTCGCCGACCCGCGCACTCCCATCGAGACCGATCTCCACCCGATCCCCGGCCAGTTCGGTCTTGAGCGCCTCGGCAGTGTCGTCGGCGATCACCTCGCCGTGGTCGACGACGACCACCCGGCCGGCCATCGAATCCGCCTCGTCCAGGTAGTGGGTGGTCAGCATGATCGTCATCGGGATGGTCGCGGACGCCCGCATCTGCAGGATGTGGTCCCAGAGATTGGCCCGGTTGTGCGGGTCAAGCCCGGTTGACGGCTCGTCCAGGAACAGCAGGGACGGCGAGTGCACCAGACCCATGGCCACGTCCAGCCGGCGACGCTGACCGCCGGACAGGCTGGACACCTTCCGCGCTGCCAGGGCGCCCAGGTCGAGCGCCTCCAGCAGATCACCGGCCCGTCGTCTCGCCGCTCGACGGTCCAGGCCGTAGATCAGGCCCTGGCTGTACAACTCGTCGGCCGCCCGCTGCATGTGGCCGGCCCCGTTGCCCTGCCCCACGTACCCGATCAGACCGCGGACGGTCGCGGATTCGGCGACGACGTCGTGCCCGGCGACCGTGGCCGAGCCGGAAGTCGGCTCGAGCAGGGTGGTCAGCATGCGCATCGTCGTCGTCTTGCCGGCACCGTTCGGGCCGAGCACGGCGACCAATTCACCGGCCTCGATGTCCAGCGTGATGCCGCGCACGGCGTGCACGGTGTTGGTCTTGCTGACCACGAAGTCCTTGGTCAGGTCTCGTGTCCGGATCACGTTCGCTCCCTGTGTCGGTGGGTCGGGCCGCCCGGTGATGGGGATTCGCCGGGGGACCGGTTCGTCGTCGAGATCGGCCAACCACCACGATGCCGTTCGTGGCGGCCAGTTTCTGACCGCTACCCGGTCCATTCTTGACGTCATGAGCGACGTCTCCGGAACATCCGGCCGACTACTTCGACTGCTGTCGTTGTTGCAGGCCCGCCGCGACTGGCCAGGCGAGGTACTTGCCCAGCGGCTGGAGGTCAGTGCCCGCACGGTGCGCCGCGACGTCGACCGGCTCCGTGACCTGGGGTATCCGGTGCGCGCCAGCAAGGGCCCGGACGGCGGGTACCGGCTGGACGCCGGCAGCGAGTTGCCGCCCCTGTTGTTCGACGACGAACAGGCAGTCGCCGTCGCGGTTGCTCTGCAGACCGCGTCTGCCAGCGTGTCCGGCATCGAGGAGGGTGCACTACGGGCACTTGCGACCGTCCGCCAAGTGATGCCGGCCCGGCTCCGGGGACGGGTCGACGCGTTGCGGGTCACCGCGGTACCGGCCGACGGCGGCCGACCGAAGGTGGACTCGGACATTCTCATCGCGGTCGGCGCGGCGCTGCGGGCGCACGAGGTGCTCCGGTTCGACTACGAACGGCCCAACTGGACCAACGAGGAACGGCCGGCCGACCCGCCGCGGCGGGTGGAGCCGCACCATCTGGCCACCTGGAGCGGCCGCTGGTATCTGGTCGCCTGGGATCTGGAGCGCGCGGATTGGCGCACGTTCCGGGTGGATCGGATGAACCCGAGAACGCCGACCGGGCCCCGGTTCAGCCCGCGCGAGTTGCCCGGCGGGGACGTCGCGACCTACCTGCAGAACTCCTTCCGGGGCACCGACTGGCCGTGCCGCGGCGAGTTCGTCATCGACGCACCGGCCACCGAGGTCCAACCGTGGGCCGGGCGGCAGTCGGTGGTCGAGGCGTTGGGGCCCGACCGGTGCCGGGTGCTGGCCGGGTCCTGGTCGTGGGAGCGGCTGGCCGCGTGGGTGTCGTGGTGGGAGGTGCCGGTGCGAATCGTCGGGCCGCCGGAGTTGCGGGCTGCCGCCGACCGGCTGGGCCGGCGTTTCCTGGAGGCTGCGGGCGCCTGAGCCACCCGGCGCTCGCGCAATGGGTTCGATGGGGCCACCCTCGACGAGCCGCGCTGATCCAACGTTCAGCAAACCGGACAAAACGGCGCCGAAGATGGGTATTGGATCAGCGCGGGACGGGATCCTGGCCGACCAGCCACCTCGACGAGCCACGCCGCCGCGCACGGCCGAACCGCTGACGCGGCGCAGAAACGAGCCTTTGGGGCACCGAGCCGGGCCCCGGGGCAACCAGAGTGGGCAAGGGGGGAGTTGAACCCCCACGTCCTTTCGGACACACGGACCTGAACCGTGCGCGTCTGCCATTTCGCCACTTGCCCTAGCGACGCCGAACAGGCTAGCACGTGACCGACGGTGGCACGGACCACCGCCGAGACGAGGAGGGCCGGCTCGGCCCCTCACCGGACCTCCGCAACCCGCCCCTCACGGACCCGCGAACCCGACCCCGCGAGCCAGCCGATTCACGCACGTTTGCCACAAATCACCAATATATTTCGCGCGTAGGGGTGGTCGGACGCCACTTCTTCTGCCAGGATTTGCGCACCATGCCAGCCACCCCCCGAGCGACGAACGCCGCCGCGAAGAACACTTTCGCGCCGTTGCGTCCGGCCGTCGTCGCCAAGTTCCGGGGTGCGTTGACCTTGCCGGCCCGTCCGGAGCGGTTCGCTCTGTTCGGCAGCCAGGCCGTCGCCATCTGGTGATTCCCTCCGGCGCTCCCACCGGCTCAGCGCGGTCACGCCGCGCCGTCTGACAGCCGCCGGCCGCCGAACCGGCGAATGTGCCGTCATCACAGCTGTCCGGTCACCACAGCGCGTCAGAACCCACCGCTGACGCCCACCCACCCCAAACGCTCCGGCTGCAAGCAGCGGCCGGCTACCCAACGGGAGCGGCCTTGCCTTCCTCGAACCCGTCCTCCAACCGGCCGACGAACCGGTCCGCCGACCGATCCGCCAAGCCCACCCCGAACGGCGCGACCCTGAGTCAGAAGCTCCTCCGCCGGAAGCCGGTCACCGTGATGGAGGCCGAGACCGGTTCGGAGACGGGCAAGAGCGAGTTGTCCCGCAGCATCGGGCTGTTCCAGCTGTCCGCCTTCGGCATCGGCGCCACCATCGGCACCGGCATCTTCTTCGTGCTGTCCGAGGCGGTGCCGCTCGCCGGGCCGGCGGTGATCTGGTCCTTCGTCATCGCCGGCGTGGTCGCCGGGCTGACCGCCGTCTGCTACGCCGAACTGGCCGGCGCGGTGCCCGTTTCCGGATCGTCCTACTCCTACGCCTACGCGACCCTCGGCGAGCTGGCCGCCATGGTGGTCGCGGCCTGTCTCCTGCTGGAGTACGGGGTGTCCGGGGCAGCGGTCGCCGTCGGCTGGTCCCAATACCTGAACGAGTTGCTGCACAACCTGTTCGGTTTCCAGATCCCCGAGGCGTTGTCGAACGCGCCGGAGGAGGGCGGGCTGATCAACCTGCCCGCGGTCATCCTGATCGCACTCTGTGCGCTGCTGTTGATCCGCGGCGCCAGCGAATCGGCGACCGTCAACGCGGTCATGGTGATGACCAAGATCGCCGTGCTGGTGCTGTTCATCGCGGTCGGCATCACCGGATGGAATACCGACAACCTCGCCGATTTCTCGCCTTTCGGCTTCACCGGCATCACCGCGGCGGCCGGTGTCATCTTCTTCTCCTACATCGGCCTGGACGCGGTCTCCACCGCGGGTGACGAGGTGAAGAACCCGCACCGCACGCTGCCGCTTGCGATCATCATCGCCCTGGTGACCGTCACCGGCCTGTACATCCTGACCACCATGGTCGCGGTGGCCGCCCAGCCCTACGACCAGTTCGAGGGGCAGGAGGCCGGGCTGTCGCAGATCCTGGAGAACATCGTCGGCGCGACCTGGCCGGGCACGGTGGTCGCCGCCGGCGCGGTGATCTCGATCTTCAGCGTCACCCTGGTGGTCATCTACGGCCAGACCCGCATCCTGTTCACCATGGCGCGGGACGGCATGATCCCCGAGCTGTTCCATCGGGTGAATCCGCGTACCCGCACACCGATCAGGAACACGATCATCGTGGCGACCGTCATCGCGCTGCTCGCCGGACTGATCCCGATCAATTTCCTGGCCGAGATGACCAGCGTCGGAACCCTGGTCGCCTTCCTCGTGGTGTCCATCGCGGTGATCGTGCTGCGCCGCCGCGAGCCGGACCTGCCGCGGCCGTTCCGGGTGCCGCTCTACCCGATCACACCGATCCTGTCGGTGCTCGGCTGCCTGTGGATCATCAAGGACCTGCGCCCGGTGACCCTGCTGATCTTCGTGATCTGGGTGGCGGTCGCGCTGATCTGGTATTTCACCTACGGCATCAAACATTCTCACCTCGGACGGCACGAGAACGTTGGCCTGCTCGAGGAACCCACCACCAACGACGACAAGGACTGAACCGACATGCATTCGGTCAACCAGACCACCGACGCCATGGTCCGCAGCGTGCTGGCCTACGCGGAGAACCGGCTCCGGATGAGCCCGGTGCCACTGGACCGCGGCACCCGGTCGCCGAAGGAGTTGTACTGGGAGCTCGACGGGCTGATCCGGGACAAGGCCCGCCAGCCCGACGAGGTGTTGGGCATGTATTCGTCGGTGATCGCCCCGAGCATCATCTCCGCGGACAGCCCCCGGTTCCTCGGCTTCATCCCCGCCGCGCCGACCAAGGCCAGCCTGCTGTTCGACATGGTCGTCTCCTGCGCCTCCATCCAGGGCATCTCGTGGCTGGAGGCCTCCGGGGCGATCGCCGCCGAGAACACGGTGCTGCGGCTCATCGCCGACGAGGCCGGCCTGCCCTCGACCGCCGGCGGCTGCTTCGTCTCCGGTGGTTCCGCCGGCAACCTGTCCGCGTTGGCGGTGGCCCGGGAAACCGGCAAGCGCCGGCTGGCCGACACTCTCGCCGGTCGCCGGCCGCGGGTGGTGGTCGGCGAGGACGCCCACTCCTCGATCGTCAACACCCTGCGCCTGCTGGAGATGGACGCGCTGGTGGTGCGCACCCCCGACCACCGGCTGACGGCCGATGCGGTGCGGGCCGGGGCCGACGCCGACGCCGACCCCTCCGACGTGGTCGCGGTGGTCGGCACGTCGGGGACCACCAACGCCGGGATCATCGACGACCTGGCCGGGGTGGGTGCGCTGGCGACCGAGCGCGGCTGGTGGTTCCACGTGGACGGGGCCTACGGCGGTTCCGGGATCTTCGCCCACTCGCTCAAACCCAGGTACGCCGGCCTGGAGCTGGCCGACTCCTTCATCCTCGATCCGCACAAGTGGCTGTTCGCGCCGTTCGACTGCTGTGCCCTGCTGTATCGGGAGCCGGCGCTGGCCAAGGCCACGCACACCCAGGACGCCTCCTATCTCGACGTCATCCACGGTGACGACGCGGCCGGCCACGGGATCGCCGGCGAGTGGAACCCGACCGACTACGCCTACCACCTGACCCGCCGGGCCCGCGGCCTGCCGCTGTGGTTCTCACTGGCCGTGCATGGCGTCGACGCCTACCGGGAGGCGATCGAGGTCGCGGTCGACCTGGCCCGGCAGACCGCCGACCTGATCGAAGCCAGCCCGCACCTGGAGCTGATCCGGGAGCCGGACCTGGGAGTGGTGCTGTTCCGCCGGGTCGGCTGGTCCGCCGCCGACTACGACGCCTGGGCCGGGACACTGCATCGCGAGGGCGTCGCATTCGTGCCACCGACCAGGTGGGAGGGACAAACCGTCGGCCGGTTCGCCTTCCTGCACCCACACACCCCCATGTGGCTGGTCCAGGAGATCCTCGAGCGCACCGTCTGACACCGGGCCCCCGGGCATCGACGTCTCGACGCCGGCCCCACGCATCGACACCGGCCCCAACGCATCGATTTGCCAGGTTCCGCCCCGATTGGACGCGGGGAAGGGCCGAACCTGGCAAGTCGGCGGCGGAGGTCCGGGCCCGGCCAGGCCCGGCTCACCGTCGGCAGAAGTCCCGGCCGGCCGGGACCGGAGATCGGGCCTACGGTCAGGAGCCATGCGGACCGTCCGCCGGGTGGGCACCCACGAGTTGACGGTCCAGCGTTCGCGTTTCATCTGCACCCTCGGCCCGGCCGGCACCGCCGACGAGGCGGCGACCCTCATCGAGACCGTGCGCAAGCAGCACTGGTCGGCCACCCACAACTGCAGCGCCTACCGGGTAGGGCCGCACGGCGAGCAGCAGCGATCCAGCGACGACGGTGAGCCGGCGGGCACCGCCGGGGTGCCGATGCTGCAGATGCTGGCCGGCAGGGACGTGACCGACACGGTCGCCGTCGTCACCCGCTACTTCGGCGGCGTCAAGCTGGGTGCCGGCGGCCTGGTCCGCGCCTACGGGCGCTGCGTCGGCGAGGCCCTGGACGCGATCGGCACGCTCGAGCTCGTCCCGCACACCGAGATCACGGTGACCGCCGACCATGCCGGGGCCGGTCGACTGGAGCACGAACTGCGCGCGGCCGGTCACCTGATCGTCGACAGCACCTATGCCGCGCAGGTGACCTTTCGGCTGCTGGTGCCCACCGCGCGGGTCGAGGCGTTCGGTTCCTGGGTCAGCCGGCTCACCGCCGGCGCCGCCGACGTCGACCGCGGCCCGGACCACCTGCGAGCGGTGCCGAACGCGGGCACCTGAACCCGACGAGATCCCCGCCGATCCGGCGATGTCGACCTGCAACGGACGGTGACCAGGAGCAACCCCGACCGCCGGAGAGCGTCACCACTACGATCAGGGCTGGGCCGTGGTCGGTTGTTCGTATGCCCGCGGATCGGACGACCGGACTCGGCTCACGGGCGAGCCAGGACACGAGCCAGGAGGAGGTGACCGTGGGCGTCATCCAGACATTCGAGCGCAAGCTCCAGGGCGCCGTCGGCAACACCTTCGCGCGGCTCTTCGGCGGGAAGGTCCAGCCGGCCGAGGTGGCGGACGCGCTGCAGCGAGAGGCCGCCGACCACATCCAGCAGCAGGGCACCGTCTCGATCGCCCCGAACCACTTCCGGGTCTCGCTGGGCCCGACGGATCAGCAAGGCCTGAGTTCGGCAGAAGAGAGTGTCGCCACAGCGCTGACGGACATGATCCGGGAGTATCTCAACCAGCAGGGATGGCAGACGTTCGGCGACATCGCGGTGACGCTCGAACAGTCCGACGCCCTGCACACCGGGCAGTTCCGCATTAGCTCGTTCGTCGATCCCGATGTCGGTCGACGCACAATGCAGGTAAGGGCAGGAGTGGGACGCATGAGTCAGCCAGGCGACTACGGGCGCGACGCCCAGCAGGGCCGCCCCCAGAACCAGGGCGAGCGACGCGAACCCGACGGCGGGCAGTACCCCGGCTACCCCCAGCAGTACGGCCCACCTAACCACGGCAACTACGGCGCCGACCAGGACCAGCGCGGGAACCCCGGCTATCCGCCGCAGCCCTACGACGCCCCCGGCTACGGTCAGCGGGGCTGGGACCAGCAGAACCAGCAGTGGGAGCAGCAGTACGGCCAGCAGCCTCCCCCCGGCTACCCCCCGCAGGGTCCCCAGCAGCCGCAGCAGGGTTACCCGCAGGGGCCCGGCGGCTGGGAACAGGGCGGCTACCCCCAGGGCTACCCGCCCCCGGACTACCAGCAGGGCCAGGGCGGGCCGGGGGGTTATGTCCAGCCCGGTTACCAGAACTACCCGCAGCAGGGTCAGCAGTACCCGCCGAACTGGGGCCAGAACTACGGCGCGCCGTCGGCCGGCCCGCAGGAGATCGTCGCCACCCTGTCCGTGGACGACGGCTCGGGTCGCAGCTACCAGCTGCAGCGTGGCTCGAACGTGATCGGCCGCGGCCAGGACGCCTCGTTCCGGCTGGCGGACACCTCGGTGTCCCGGCGGCACGTCGACATCTATTTCGACGGGCAGTCCGCGGTCCTGCACGACCTCGGGTCGACCAACGGCACGACGGTCAACGGCTCGTCGGTACAGACCTGGCAGCTGGCCGACGGCGACGTGATCCACATCGGTCATTCCACGGTCGTCTTCTCGAGTCGGTACTGACGGTCCCGACTCCGCAAGAGCGAACCAGGACCCGACGGTGCCCGCACTCATCCTCCAGCTGACCAGGATCGGTTTCCTGGTCCTGCTCTGCCTGTTCGTGCTCGCCGCGATCCGGGTGATCCGGGCGGACCTGCGGTACGCGGGCGAGCCGCGACCCGACACCGGGGGGCGGCGCGGTACCCCGCGGATGGCGGCCGGACCGGGCCCCCAGGTGCTCATGCACCCGTCGACGCTGGTGGTCACGGCCGGGTCGCTGGCCGGCACCCGGCTACGACTGGGCCCCGGCCCGATCCTGATCGGACGGGCGGAGGATTCCACCCTGGTCCTGGACGACGACTACGCGTCCTCCCGGCACGCCCGGCTCACCCAGCAGGGGCACGAGTACTTCCTGGAGGACCTGGGCTCCACCAACGGCACCTACCTGGACCGGGCCCGGGTGACCACGCCGACCCCGGTGCCGGTCGGCGTGCCGATCCGGATCGGTCGCACCGTGATCGAGCTGCGCCCATGACCCGACCAGCTACCAGACCGGGGACACGGCCGGCGACCCGGCCCGGCACACGGCCGGGCCACCCGGCGCCGGCCCGCTGGGCGGCGCGATGACCCATCAGCTCGTCTACGCGGCGCGCAGTGACCGGGGCCTGATCCGCTCCAGCAACCAGGACGCGGTGTTCGCGGGTAACACCCTGCTCGTGGTGGCCGACGGCATGGGCGGACACGCCGCCGGCGACATGGCCTCCCGGCTGGTGGTGAACGCCTTCGTCCCGTTGGACGCCCGCGACGCCGGCGGCGACCTGCTGCGCGCCCTGGCCAAGGCCACCCGCGACGGCAACCAGTCGATCTCCCAGGTGGTGCACGACAACCCGGAACTCGACGGCATGGGCACCACGGTGACCGCGCTGCTGTTCGACGGCGGCCGGCTGGGCATGGCGCACGTCGGCGATTCGCGCGCCTATCTGTACCGGGACGGCGTGCTGCATCAACTGACCCATGACGACACCTTCGTCCAGTCGCTGATCGACGACGGCCGGATCACCCAGGAGGAGGCCAGCCACCACCCGCAACGGTCGCTGTTGTTGCGGGCGCTGAACGGCACCGACGTCGACCCGGCGCTGACCATCCGCGAGGTGAGCGTCGGTGACCGGTACCTGATCTGCTCGGACGGCCTGTCCGGGGTGGTGTCCGCCGAGGTCATCGCCGAGACGTTGGCCGACCCCGACCCGGCGGCCGCCGCGGACAACCTGGTGCAGTTGGCCCTGGTCGGCGGCGGTCCGGACAACGTCACCGTGATCGTCGCCGACGTGGTGGACACCGGGGTCGGCGAGGGGCCCACCGCCGTCGCGGCGCCGCCGAGCGACCCCGACGCGACCGGGCCGATCGGACAGCTCTCGTCCATCCGGATGACGGCCGAGATGCCCAGGATCCCGCTGCCCGGGATCCCCGAGGAGGCCCCGGCGGCTCCCGACTACATGGCACCGGACGACGACATCACCGCGCCGATCGCCACCACCGAACCCGGCCCGGACAGTCCGCCGGTCCGCCGCCGGCGGCGTCGCACCACCACCGTCGTGGTGGTCGTGGTGGTCGTGCTGGGCATCGTCGGACTGGTCGGCTCGATCCTGTGGGTGCGCAGCCAGTACTTCGTCGGCGAGGACGCCGGCCAGGTCGTCGTCTACCGCGGGGTGGACGGGTCGGTCCTGGGCTTCCGGCTCTCCAGCGTGCAGGAGGGCTCCTGCCAGCCCGGGTTGAACGGGTGCTCGCCGCTGATGGTCGAGGACCTGGTGCCGGCCGCGCGGGATCAGGTGGTGGCCGGCATCCGGGCCGGCAACCTGGACGATGCCCGGGCGGTGATCGCCAGGCTGGCCGGCCAGATGCTGCCGCCCTGCCCCACGACCGAACCGACCGTCATCGCCACGCCGCCGACGATCGTGGGCACGTCCGCGTCGCCGACCTCCGGCACGGCCGCCGCCCCCGGCTCCGGCCTGGTCCCCGGCTCCGGCCTGGTCCCCGGCTCCGCACCGCCCGCGTCGGAGCCGGCACCGACGGGTTCCACGTTCCCGCTCTCCCCGACCGCCGCAACGACACCGACCACCGCAACGACACCGACCACGACCGGGACACCGCTGTCGACGCGCGCGCCCGAGCCCGGCGTCACCTGCCGGGTGGTCAAGTGAGCCGGCGCACCCGGGACGAGGCGAAGGCCGGGCGACCCGTCCGAACGGGACGCATGGCCGAGTTCTGGATGCTGGTCTTCGCCGCGGTCGTGGTGACCGCGGCCCTGGTGATCGTCGAGCTGAACCAGAGTCGCGCGCTGAGCTGGAGCCTGGCCTACTACGGCGGCGGCTACCTGCTCGCGTTGGCCGTCGCCCACCTGCTGGTCCGGCGTTACGCCCCCTACGCGGACCCGCTGCTGTTGCCGATCGTCGCGCTGCTCAACGGCATCGGCCTGGTCATGATCTACCGGCTTGACCTGGCCAGGGAGATCAGCGCGGTCAACCGCGGCGAGGAGGTGCCCACCCCGCAGGCCTCCCTGCAGCTGGTGTGGACAGGCGTCGCCCTGGTGTTCTTCCTGATCGTCCTGCTGGTCGTGCGAGACCACACCGTGCTGCAGTCCTACGCCTACACCCTGGCCCTGGTCGGCGTGGTGTTCCTGGCCATCCCGGCCGTGCTGCCGGCCAGCCTCTCGGAGGTCAACGGTGCGCAGATCTGGATCCGGGTCCCCGGACTGTTCTCGATCCAGCCCGCCGAGTTCGCCAAGATCGCGCTGATCATCTTCACGGCGGCGTTCCTGGTGTCCAAGCGCACGGTGCTGTCCACCGCCGGAAAGAAGATCTTCGGCCTGGTGCTGCCCAGGGCCCGGGATCTGGGGCCGCTGATCGTCGCGCTGGTGCTGGCGCTGCTGGTGCTGATCCGCGGCAAGGACCTGGGCACCGCGCTGCTGCTGTTCGGCACCCTGCTGGCGATGATCTACGTGGCCACCGGCCGGGTGTCCTGGCTGATCATCGGCGTGCTCGGGTTCGCCGGCGGGGCCTACCTGGCGTACCAGCTGTTCAGCCACGTGCGGGTCCGGGTGGACATCTGGCTCGATCCGTTCGGCGACCCGCTGGGCAACGGCTACCAGCTGGTCCAGTCGCTGTTCGGGCTGGGCACCGGAGGCATCTTCGGCACCGGGCTGGGCGCCGGGCGGCCGGACATCGTGCCGTTCGCCTCCACCGACTTCATCATGGCCGCGCTCGGCGAGGAGCTGGGCCTGGTGGGCGTCACCGCGATCCTGTTGTGCTACCTGATCCTGGCCGCCCGGGGCATCCGCACCGGCCTGGCCGCCAAGGACTCGTTCGGCACGTTGCTCGCCGGCGGCCTCGCCTTCTCGCTGGCCCTGCAGATGTTCATCGTGGTCGGCGGCGTCACCCGGCTGATCCCGCTGACCGGGCTGACCACGCCCTTCCTGTCCTACGGCGGATCGTCGCTGCTGTCGAACTACGTGATCCTGGCCCTGCTGGTGCGGATCTCCGACTCCTCCCGCCGGCCGCCCGAACCGGTCCGCCAACCGCCGGTCCCCGCCGTGCCGCTGGCCGAGGCCAACACGCAGATGGTGCCGGCGATGCCCAGCACCCCGCCCGGGGGTCGGGCATGAACCGGCCGCTACGCCGGGTGGGCATCGCGGTCATCGTGATGGTGGTGCTGCTGCTGGGCAACGTCGCCTACACCCAGGTGATCAAGGCGGACGACTACCGGGCCGACCCCAACAACAAGCGCACCCTGGTCGCCGAGTACAGCCGGCAGCGCGGGCAGATCACCGCGGCGGGCGGGGTGGTGCTCGCCCGCTCCGACCCGGTCGACGACCAGTACTCCTACCAGCGGGTCTATCCGGAGGGTGCGGTCTACGCGCATCCGGTCGGGTACTACTCGATGCGCTACGGGCCCACGGGCATCGAGCGGAACCAGAACGAGATCCTCTCCGGCGAGGCCCCGGACCTGATCGCCGGTCAGCTGTCCGACCTGATCACCGGCCGGGACCCGCGGGGCGGCAACGTCCAGCTGACCCTGGTGCCGGCCGTGCAGCAGGCCGCCTACTCGGCCATGAACGACAAGGGCTACGTCGGCGCGGTGGTGGCGATCGAGCCGTCCACCGGCAACCTGCTGGCGATGGTGTCCACCCCGTCGTTCGACCCCAATCCGCTGGCCAGCCATTCCGACTCCGAGCAGCGCCAGGCCTACAACGACCTGGTCAACGCCGATCCCAGCCCGTTGCTGAACCGGGCGATCTCCGCCGTCTACCCGCCCGGGTCCACGTTCAAGCTGGTCATCGCGGCGGCGGCGCTGCAGAACGGGTACACCCCGGAGTCGCCGGTGACCGGCGAGTCCACCATCACGCTGCCCGGCACCGGCGGGGCCACCCTGTCCAACTTCGGCGGTGAGACCTGCGCGGGCGGCGGCGGCGAGGACGTCACCCTCACCCAGGCGCTGGCGTTTTCGTGCAACACCGCGTTCGCCCAGGTCGCGATGAGCCTGGGAGCGCCGGTGGTGCGCAAGCAGGCGGAGGCGCTGGGCGTCGACGGCCAGGGCGTGGACATCGGCATGGACGTCGTCGGGTCCCGGCTGGGCGACGTGCCCGACACCGCGGCGCTGGCGCAGACCGGCATCGGCCAACGGGACGTGGCGGTCACCCCGTTCGAGATGGCCTGGGTGACCGCGACCATCGCCAACCGCGGCGACCGGATGGCCCCGCACCTGATCGCGCAAACCACCAAGCCCGACCTGACCGTCATCTCGCAGACCCAGCCGCAGTCGCTGGGACAGGCCATCCCGATCCCGGTGGCCGACCAGCTGCGGGACATGATGATCGAGTCGGAGAAGCAGACGCCCGGCTCGGGCAGCATCTCCGACTTGGTCATCGCCTCCAAGACCGGGACCGCCGAGCACGGCAACGATCCGAAGAACACTCCGCCGCACGCCTGGTACGTCGCGTTCGCGCCGGCCGACAACCCCAAGGTGGCGGTCGCGGTGATGGTGGAGAACGGCGGCGACCTCGGCACCGCGGCCACCGGGGCCAAGGTGGCCGGTCCGGTCGGCCGGTCGGTGATCGCCGCTGCGCTGGCCGGGGGTTCCTGACATGAGCACGGGTGTCCTCGGAAGGTCGTCGGCATGACCGCGCCCGGCGTCATGCTGTCCCACCGGTACCGGCTGACCCGGCGGATCGCGGTCGGCGGCATGGGTGAGGTGTGGGCGGCCGACGACATCCGGCTGGCCCGGGTGGTGGCCTGCAAGATCCTGCGTCCCGAGCTCACCGGCGACCCGGAGTTCCTCGGCCGCTTCCGCACCGAGGCGCGCATCACCGCGTCGCTGAACCACCCGGGGATCTGCGCGATCTACGACTACGGCGAGGTGTCCGGCACCAACCACTACCTCACCGGTACCGCCTACCTGGTGATGGAGCTGATCACCGGTGAGTCGCTGTCCAGCGTGCTGAACCGGCTGGGCCGGTTGTCGGTCGGCCGCACCCTGGACGTACTGGAGCAGACCGGGCACGCGCTGCAACAGGCGCACGCCCGATCCCTGGTGCATCGCGACATCAAACCGGGCAACCTGCTGATCACCCCGGGCGGCCAGGTCAAGATCACCGACTTCGGCATCGCCAAGGTCGCCCACGAAGCGCCTGTCACCCGGTCCGGCATGGTGATGGGTACGGCCCAGTACATCTCCCCGGAGCAGGCAGCCGGCAAGGACGCCTCACCGGCATCGGACATCTATTCGCTGGGTGTCGTCGCCTACGAGTGCCTGGCCGGACGGCTTCCCTTCCACAGCGACAACACCGTCGCCATCGCGCTGGCGCACGTGCGAGAGACCCCGCCGCCGCTGCCGGAGGACGTGCCGCCACCGGTCGCCCGGCTGGTGATGACGATGCTGGCCAAGGACCCCGGTGCGCGGTTCCCGAACGGGGAGGCGCTCGCCGTGGCGGCCGCCCGGCTGCGGACCGGCGGACCGGACCTGGCATCCGCCGGCCCGCGACCGACGACGGTCGCCGCCCGCCCCACGGCGGTCGCCCCGATCGCGTCACCGGCCCGCGTGGCACCCCCGCCGCGGCCGGTTCCGGCCCGCCCGACACGCGCGGCGATGCCTGTCGGCCCCACCCAGGGCCAGCCGCCGCCGCCGAGCCGGCCCCGGCCGTCCTACCCCGTGCCGCCCGGACAGCCGTCCGCCGCGTCGGGACGCCGGACCGGGCTCTCGGTGCTGCTGGCCGTGCTGGTCCTGGTCCTGGCCGGGCTGGTGTTGGTGATCCTCAACGCCGCCTTCGGATCGCTGGCGGTGTGAGCACAATGACGTGCACCATCGGCCGTCCGACGACCACCTGGGGCAACCAGGGACGGGCCGCACACATCCACGGCGGGGCCCTGCCGCCCCTCTCACCGACAGGTCGGACGCGACGGATATGCAGCAAGGAACGACATCGATGACGGGATACCTCTTCGGAGATCGCTACCAGGTCGGGGACACCCTCGGCTTCGGCGGCATGTCCGAGGTGCACCGCGGCCGCGACCTGCGGCTCGGCCGTGACGTGGCGATCAAGGTGCTGCGCGCGGACCTCGCCCGCGACCCGTCGTTCCAGGCCCGGTTCAGCCGGGAGGCGCAGAATGCCGCCTCGCTCAACCATCCGGCGATCGTCGCCGTGTTCGACACCGGCGAGACCAAGACCGAGGCCGGCACCATCCCGTACATCGTGATGGAGTTCGTCGACGGCGACACGCTGCGCGACGAGTTGAAGAAGGACGGTCCGCTGGCGCCGCGGCGCGCCATGGAGATCGTCGCCGACGTGTGCGCGGCGCTGGACTTCTCACACCGGCACGGCATCGTGCACCGGGACGTCAAGCCGGCGAACATCATGCTGAACCGGGCCGGCGCGGTGAAGGTGATGGACTTCGGCATCGCCCGTGCCGTCTCCGACGGCCAGTCCACGATGACCGCCACCGCGGCCGTCATCGGCACGGCCCAGTACCTGTCGCCGGAACAGGCGCGTGGTGAGGCGGTGGACGCCCGCTCGGACGTCTACGCCACCGGCTGCGTGCTGTACGAGTTGCTGACCGGCGAGCCGCCGTTCACCGGGGACTCGCCCGTCGCCATCGCCTACCAGCACGTTCGGGAGGCGCCGCGGGCGCCCAGCACCGTCCGGCCCGGCCTGCCCAAAGAGCTGGACGCGATCGTGCTCAAGGCCCTGAACAAGAACCCGCTCAACCGGTACCAGACGGCCGCCGACATGCGCTCGGACCTGGTCCGGGCGCTGTCCGGGCAGGCGGTGCAGGCGACCCCGTTGATGAGCGACGACGAGCGCACCGAGCTGATGCGGGCCACCCCCACCCGAGTGGGGGCGGGTTCGCCGCCGCTGCTGGCACCACCGACCCGCGCCGTGTCCGACGACGACTGGGAGCCCGAGGAGGCCGACCGGTCCAAGCGGGTCTGGGGCTTCATCGGGATCGCCGTGCTCTGCGCGGCGCTGATCGCCGGCGCCATCTGGCTGACCCTCCGGGTGATCAGCGCGCCGCCGCCGGCCGCCCTGGTGGCGGTGCCCGACCTGTCCGGGATGACGTTGGAGGAGGCCACGGCCAAGCTCCGGGACAGCCGGCTCACCCTGGGCACGGTCACCCCCACCGAATCCACCGACGCGGACAAGGACAAGGTCGTCAACCAGCGGCCGTCCAGCCAGACCCAGGTCGCGCAGGACTCCGCGGTGAACGTGGAGATCGGCAAGGGGGTCAGCCTGATCACCGTGCCCAACGTGGTGTCCTACACGCCGGAGGAAGCGAAGAAGGCGCTCAACGAGGCGAACCTGCAGTACGAGGAGGTTCCGCAGTCCTCCTCCGACGCCGACAAGGGCAAGGCGCTGGCGCAGGACCCGGCCGCGCAGGCCCAGGTGCAGCCCGGAACAACGGTCAAGGTCACGGTCGGCACCGGGCTGCAGACGGTCCAGGTGCCCGACGGACTCGTCGGCCGGTCGCTGGACGAGGCCACCCAGATCCTGACGGACGCGAAGCTGCAGGTGGTGTCGCAGACCGCGGACTCGGCGGAACCCGAGAACGAGGTCATCGACGCCGACCCGGCCGTCGGCACCCGGGTCCAGGAGGGCACCCCGGTCACCCTCACGGTGTCCAACGGCAGCCTGATGTACATGCCGAACCTGGTCAACAGCACCCCCGCCGAGGCGGTCGCAGCGCTGCAGGCCAGGGGCTGGCAGGGCAGCGGCGACACGCTGCGCCAGTCCACCCAGGAAGTCTCCAACCCGGGTCTGGTCGGCGCGATCATCAGCCAGAACCCGTCGTCCGGGTCGACGGTCTCCAAGTCGGCGGCCGTCCGGGTGGTCGTGGGCGTGGCGGCACCGCCACCGCCGACCCAGCCGACGCAACCAACCCAGCCGTCGACGCCGCCGGAGACCACCACCCCGCCACCGGCCACCACCACCGAGCAACCGGCGCCGCCGGCATCCCCGGCGCCGCCGGCATCCCCGGCGCCACCGGCGCCGGGCGGCTGATCCGTGGCGCTCGTCCGATATACGGTCGATTCACAACGGATCAGTAAGGACTCACCGGTGCAGCCACGGCGTCGCTCAAGAATTCCACAATTTGTTGCGGCACTGTGGCGGTCATGAGCCAGGACATGCCTCCGCGCGCCGGTGAAACGCCGGTCGGTGCCCCTGACGCCGCCGGTGCCGGGCACCCCGCATCGACCCCCCGTCGTCCGACCCCGTCCCCGTCCGACAGCTCGGCGGCATCGCCGGCCGCCGGTGCACCGGGCTATGCCGCGTCGTCGCCGACGCGGGCCTGGAGTCAGGTGCCCGGATCCGCGCCGTCGACGGCCGGTGAGCAGTCCTGGTGGCAGGCCCGGCCCAGCGGCGCCTGGTCGAGCCAATCCTGGAGCGGCGGCACCGGCGGCCAGGGCACGCCCGGACCCGCAGCGGCGACCGGGCGCTACACACAGACCCTTCCGCCGGCCGGGCAGGGGTCGGGCTACCCGAGCTACCCCGGCCTGCCGGCCCCCGGGCCGGGAGCCACACCGAATCAGGCCAAGCCGCGCGGCCGCAAGACCACCCTGGTGGTGGCCGCCACCACCGCGCTCGCCCTGATCGCCGGCTTCGCCGGCGGCTACGCCGGATCCGCCTGGCAGAGCAACAACTCCGCGGCCTCGGACAGCTCGCTCTCCCGGCTCAACACCAGCGCGCCGGTCTCGCTCGCCCCCGCCCCGGCCGGCTCGGTGCAGGAGGTGGCCGCCAAGGTCCTGCCGTCCGTCGTCTCGGTGCTGGCCAGCTCGAGCCAGGGTGGCGGGGAGGGCTCCGGCGTCATCCTGACCGCCGACGGGCTCATCCTGACCAACAACCACGTGGTCGAAGGGGCCACCGACCTGGAGGTGCGGTTCAACGACGGCACCACCGCTTCCGCCACGGTGGTCGGCAAGACCGCCACCGACGACCTGGCGGTGATCAAGGCGGACGGCGTCTCCGGGCTCACCCCGGCCAGCTTGGGCAGCAGCGGCGACCTGCAGGTGGGTCAGCAGGTGGTGGCCATCGGCTCACCGCTCGGGCTGTCCGCGACCGTCACCACCGGCATCGTGTCGGCGCTGAACCGGCCGGTGCGCACGTCGTCCGAGGACCAGTCCAGCCGCTCCAACCAGGACACCGTGATCAACGCGGTGCAGACCGACGCGGCGATCAACCCGGGCAACTCGGGCGGCGCACTGGTGGACATGAACGGCAACGTCATCGGCATCAACTCGGCCATCGCGTCGCTGTCCGATTCGTCCAGCGGGCAGTCCGGCTCGATCGGCGTTGGTTTCGCGATCCCGATCGACCAGGCGAAGCGGATCGCCCAGGAGATCATCGACACCGGCAAGGCCACCCACGCGGTGCTCGGCGCCTCGGTCGGTGACGCCACCGACGGCAACAGCCAGATCACCACCGGGGCCAAGATCGCCAGCGTCACGCCCGGCAGCGGGGCCGAGGCCGCCGGGCTGCAGGCCGGCGACGTGGTCACCGCGATCGGCACCGTGAAGGTGGAGAGCGCCGACGCGCTGATCGCGGCGGTACGCGCGCAGACCCCGAACGGAACCACCACCATCACGTTCAACCGGGGCGGCAAGTCGCAGACCGCGGACGTGACGCTCGGCTCCGCCACCGCCAACTGACTCGTCCCGGACCCTGGCCCAGCAGACCGGAAAGCCCGCGATCGACCCCGACGATCGCGGGCTTTCCGCCGTTCACGCCGGCCCTCGGCGGCCCGGCGCGCCGGGTCTCAGACGGCTGACAGTCGCAGCCGCTCCACGTCCTGCTCCAACGGGGCCACCAAATCCGCCGCGCCGCGGTCTCCGCACTCGGCCAACCAGTTGGCCAGCATCCGATGCCCACACTGGGTGAGCACCGACTCCGGATGGAACTGCACGCCCTCGACGGCATGCTCCCGGTGCCGCAGCCCCATGATGACCCCGCCCCGGGTACGCGCGGTCACCTCCAGCTCGGCCGGCACCGTGCCGTCCAGCACCGCCAACGAGTGGTAACGGGTGGCGGTGAACGGGCTGGGCAGCCCGGCCAGCACGCCGACCCCGTCGTGCTCGACCAGTGAGGTGCGGCCATGCAGCAGTTCCTCGGCCCGATCGACCGTCGCGCCGTACACCTCGGCGATCGCCTGATGACCCAGACACACCCCGAACACCGGCAGCCGGCCGGCCGCCCAGCGGACCATCTCCTCGGTGACCCCGGCGTCCGCGGGCGTCCCCGGCCCCGGGGACAGCAGGATGCCGTCCACCCCCAGTTCGGGGACGTCCTCGGCGGCGACGGCGTCGTTGCGGCGCACGACGCAGTCGGCCCCGAGCTGTTCGAGGTACTGCACCAGGTTGAACACGAAGGAGTCGTAGTTGTCGACGACGAGGATGCGGGTCACGGCCGGCTCACATGCTTGCTCACGTCGTCCAGCGTCGCACATCGGGCCGTCGGACCTGTTTCAGCCGGTGGTCACCCGGTCGAACGGCAGGTAGGGCTCCAGCCACGGGAAGACCACGAAGAACAGCAACGCCACCACGGCCAGGAACAGCACCACCGAGAGCGCGATCCGGGCAGCGGTCGGCCCCGGCAGTTGCCGCCAGATCCATGCGTACACGTCCGCTCCCGGAGTTCTCGGTCAGGTCTCGGTCAGTTCCGGCGGCAGGAAGCCGGGCGCCTTGGCGTAGCTGCTGACCAGCACCCCGTGGATGATCATCCGCTCGGCGTCGGAGAACTGCGGATGGCAGGTGGTCAGCGTGATCAGCCGCTGGGCGTCGGGCGGAACCGCGGTGGACAGCACGGTCGGGATCGGCAGCACCTGGGCATAGTCGGCGGGCACGGTGATCTCCCGTCCGTAGACGCCGGCGTAGGCGCCGGTCTGCACCTGGACGCCGGCACAGTGTCGCCGGGGGGTTGACGCCCAGGTCGGCTCCTCCTCGGGCATCGGCAACACCCGGTAGACGAACCAGTCGTCCTGGGTCTCCACCACCACCGCGTCGCAGGACCGCAACAGGCCGAGGTCGTTGAACGGCGACCCCTTGGACACCCGATGCCCGGCCACCGCGAAGTTGCCCTGTTCGCCGGGCAACTGGGTCTGCGTGTAGTGCCCGGGCCCGATGTACAGGTCGTCGGCATCGGTGCCCTCGACGACGGTGAACACGTAGTCGGCCCCCAGCGCCGGGATGCGCAGCTTGGCGAAGCCCTGGCCGGCGGTGGTGTCGTACCTGGGCACCCGCTGCCGGGGATCGGTCGCCAGCTGGTCGGGCGCCGTCGCGACCGTCGTGGCGGTCGTCTCCGCCCGTGCCCACACCCGGTCCACCGCGGTGGTGGCCGCCGCCTGCTTGCGTTCGCCGAACAGGTCCGTGACGTACACCTCGTACACGACGAACAGCAGCACCACCACGCCCAGGGTGATCAACACCTCGCCGAATCCGCGCACCAGCCGACGGCCCAGCGCACGCCGCGGCGGTGTCGACGATGGCTTCGACGATGGTGCCGATGCCGATGCCGATGCCGGTGGCGGTGGCGGTGGCGGTGGCGGTGGCGGTGGCACGCTCACCCGCCCGCCTCGCTGGCCGACTTCATCCGGATCGGTCCGCCGTAGGCGGGCAACTCGACCTCGTCCACCGGGGTGACCTCGTAGCCGAGGTGGTACTTGTCGACGTACTGCAGGAGCAGCCGGACCCCCGGTTCGGCGTCGAGCGCCTTGGACATCGCGGTCGCGTCACCGATCGCGGTGATCACGAACGGCGGTGAATACGTGCGGCCCTGCAACAGCAGGGTGTTGCCGATGCACCGCACCGCCGACGTGGTCAACACCCGCTGATCCATGATCATCATCGCTTCCGCGCCGCCGGCCCAGAGGGCGTTGACCGCCGCCTGCACGTCCTGCTGGTGGATGACCAGGTCGTCCGGATCGACGCCGGCCGGGTAGTTGCCGTCGGAATCGCGCGGTGCGTCGGACATGGACACCCGGAGGCCCGGCCCGGTGACGGGGACCAGGCCGGCCCCCATCTCGAGTTCGGAGACCCGCGCCCGGGCCGCCTCGACCTGGGGCGACACGTCGCCGGCGGCGGCGCGGTCCACCTGGGCCTGCAGGTCGGCGGCCCTGGCGTCGGCGGCCAACACCCGGTTCTGGGCGTCGTCGACGACGACGGACAGATCCACCGACCGGGTGCCGACGTCCTCGCCCTTGGAGTACGCCCGCGTGATGCCGATCAGCAGGCCGGCGACCAGGCAGATGGCGACCGCGCCCACCCGCCACCGCAAGGGTCGTCCGCTCACGCTGGTCCGTCGCTCCTTCTCCGGTTCCGGTCGCCCGGCGTCATCCGTGGCGGTCCGCGCCGCGACCGGCGATCGTCGCCGGTCGACAGGCATCCCGTCCCGCACACCGTAGGCTAGAAGCGGTGGCATACAGCCCCGGTGAATGTCCGGACGGCCGGACGACCGGCGGTGACGGATGCAGGAGGTTCAGGTGCCCAAGTCCAAGGTTCGCAAGAAGGTTGCGAGCAACACCGCCAGTGCGGCGACGCACGCCAACGAGTCGGCGGCGGCCGCCACGCGCGCACACATCGCGGCGCCCTCCTCGCCCGTGTACATCGGCATCATGCTGGCCCTGATGGTGCTCGGGCTGGTGTGGCTGGTCGTGTACTACCTGTGGGGTTCGAGCATCCCGTTCATCGCCGACCTGGGGAACTGGAACTTCGCGATCGGCTTCACCCTAATGATCGCCGGCCTGCTGATGACCATGCGGTGGCGCTGACCGCGTAAGCCCGCGGGTCCGACCGAACCACACACGTGTGATTCATCCCCACTGTGGACAGGTCCTGTGGACAAGTTCCGTCCGGCGCTGAGGTGACCACGGGCACCGACTTTCCCGGAGCGGGTTCGCGCAGCTGGCGAACACCGGTGCCGTGGCTGGTCGCCCTGCTGGTGCTCGCCGGTGCGGCGATCACCGGCGCGGCCCTGCTCCGCGAACCACTCGACCGAATCGTCACCGCCCTCGTCGGTGTGACGCTGCTGGTGGTCGCCGTGGCCGGATGGCGACGCCGACTGGTTGGCGGACCGCGCGGACTGCTGATCGGTGGCCTGACCGGCACCCGGATCGTGCCCTGGTCGCTGGTCCGGCGGGTCGAATGCGGGCGGACGAAGCGCATGGGCTCGGCAACCCTGGAGATCGACCTGACCGACGAGGAGCTGTTCCTCTTCGGTCGGATCGAGCTCGGTGCCGAGCCGGGCGACGTCGCGACGACGCTGCACCGCTGGTTCGACGCCGCCGCCCGCTGACCGGACTCAGCGCACCGGGAGGCAGCCGTACCCGCCGCCGGCCGGGTAGACGCAGTACCAGCTCCCGAGTTCACCGACCCCGAGCGCCAGCAGCGCGACCAGCACGACGCCGAGCCCGACGCCGACCCCCCATTGCCAGGCGCGCCGGCTCTCCCGTGGCGGCAGGACCATCGCGGCACCGAGGATCGCGCCGACGACCAGCCCACCGAGATGTCCCTGCCAGGACAGCCCTGGATAGGTGAAGGTGATGAAGATGTTCAGCGCCAGGATCACCACGAGGGGGCGCAGGTCCAACCGCAGCCGGTGGAACGTCGCGAACAGCGCGCCCATCAGCCCGTACACCGCTCCGGACGCACCGATGGTCAGGCTGTCCGCCGGACTGAACAGCAGCACGCTCACGGACGCGCCGAGCAGGCTCAGCAGGTAGATGGCCAGCATGCGCCAGCGGCCGAGGATCCGTTCCAGCGGGACGCCCAGCCAATACAGCGAGAGCATGTTGGTCGCCAGGTGGATGAGGTTCCCGTGCAGGAACCCGGCGGTCACCAGCCGCCAGTACTCGCCAGAGGCGACCTCGGCCGGGATCAGACCGCCCCGCAGGTACAGCTGCGACCCGGCCAGGTTCATCGCCGACCGCGCCTGCAGGGCGGTGACCAGGAAGAACGCCAGATTGATCGCGATCAGGGCGTAGCTGACGACGGGCCGTTCGCCCGTCCGCGCGCCGGCGACGGTGCGCGGGGCCCGGGTCGCCGCCCGGCCCTGGGCGACACACTCGCGGCAGTGGAAGCCGACCGACGCCGGCGTCAGGCATTCCGGGCAGGCCGGCCGGCCGCATCGCGAGCACGAGAGCGGGGTGGCCCGGTCCGGGTGCCAGCTGCACGGGGCGACCGGCGGGCCGGCGGCGGGCGACGGCGGGCCCGGCGCCGGCGGCGGGGTGCTCACGTGAAGCGCGCGGATGCGGGTCGGCGCGGGGTCAGCCGGTGCTCGCCGGCTCCTCCGGATCGTCGATGGTGATCGAGTTGATCACCACGTCGTCCGCGGGCCGGTCGAACCGGTCGGTCCGGGTGCCGGCGATCGCGTCCACCACGTCCCTGGACGCCTGATCGGCCACCTCGCCGAAGATGGTGTGCCGGCGGTTCAGGTGCGGCTGCGGGCCGACGGTGATGAAGAACTGGGAGCCGTTGGTGCCCGGCCCGGCGTTGGCCATGGCCAGCAGGTACGGCTTGGTGAAGGCCAGTTCGGGGTGGAACTCGTCGGCGAACTGGTAGCCGGGGCCGCCGGAGCCGGTGCCGGTCGGGTCGCCGCCCTGGATCATGAATCCGGAGATCACGCGGTGGAAGATGGCGCCGTCGTAGAAGGGCCCGGCGGTCCCGCCCGAGGCGTTCTTGGTCGTGTACTTCGCAGTGCCCTTGGCCAACTTGACGAAGTTGCTGACGGTCTTGGGCGCCTGGAACCGGAACAGCTCGATCCGGATGTCGCCGCGGTTGGTGTGCAGGGTCGCGTAGAGGTCGCTCACGGTGCACCATCCTGCCATGGGACGCTCGCCGGCCGGTCCGGCCGACGGGCGCATTCGAGTGCGCGTCCCCGCGCGCGGCCGACGTCAGAGTCCCAGGTTGCCGATGGCCGCGACGGCCAGTTGGCGGCCCTTGATCGACTGTGGCTGATTCGCCTCGGCGATGACCGCGACGGCGCCCTTGGACACCGCGTAGACCGAGCCGTCCGCGGTGGGCATGGAACCGCCGGACCAGCCGGCCGGGTCGTCGGCGGGGTTCGACCGATCCACCGGAACGTGCTGGTCGACCGCGGCCGCCGCGGCCGCCGGAGTGTCCGCCTGCACGATCCGCACGGTGGCCAGCCACTGCCCGTCGGTGCGGGTGAAGGTGCAGATCGGCTGCGGTGACACGGCGACGATCGTGGTGACCCCGGTGCGCTGGCCGTTGATGTCGGCGACCGTGTCGTCGGGCAGGTAGGGGCAGTCGCCGGCGACCGGCTCCGGTTCCGGGGTCGTCGACGGCGGCTGCCCGGCGGCCGGGCCGAGAGGCACGCCGGTGACCGTGACGGACTGCGTCGAGGTGATGGTGCCCTCGGTGATGGTGACCGTCGGACCCACCGAGAGAGTGGCGGTGGTCGGGGATCCGCCGCCGGAACAACCGGCCAGCAGCAGGACCAGCAGGCCGACACCGGGCATCCGCCACCATCGCCCGGCGTAGGCCGGTTCTCGACGCCTCGTCACCGCACCCTTCATCACCGCATCATCCCCGCACCTTTGCGCCGGGCGCGAAGGATCCCGGCCCGTCCGGCTTGCCCGGGTACCGTGGACCTGCCGCACTCCGGCACACCGGATCGGATCGGACCCGTCAGGAAGGTAGCCACGGCCGTGGCCCAACGCCGCAACACCGCCCAACGCGCGGCGATCCTGCAGGTGCTGGAGGGCACCGACGAGTTCCTGTCCGCGCAGGAGCTGCACACCACGATGCGGTCGGCGGGTTCCTCCATCGGCCTGGCCACGGTGTACCGGGCGTTGCAGGACATGGCCGGCGGCGGCGAGCTGGACACGGTGCGGACCCGGTCCGGTGAGGTCCTCTACCGGCAGTGCGAGCAGCCGCGCCACCATCATCATCTGGTGTGTCGCGTCTGTGGCCGCACCCAGGAGGTCGAGGCACCGAGCGTGGAGCGGTGGGCCCGCAGCGTGGCCGCCGAGTTCGGCTACACCGACATCAATCACGAGCTGGAGCTGTTCGGGGTGTGCCCCACCTGCTCGGCGGGCACCGCCCAGCAGGCGTCCGGCGCCTGAGCCCGTTACAGGTCCGGTTCGTCAGGCGTGGACAGGCTCAGCGTGCAATCGACGACCGCCGGTGATTCCCGGATCTTCGCCTCCAGCGCCCGCAGCCGCACGGCCAGGCGCGGCTCCGGGTCGTCCCCGCTGAGATCGACATCGGCGACCACGTAGAGCTGCCGCGGGCCGACGAAGTCCACCCGCAGGGCGGTCACCCGGGACACCTCGGGCAGGTCGCGCAGGGCCTGGATGATGGCCGCGCGGATCGGCGGCCCGACCTGCATGCCGACCAGGAAGCGTCGATTCCGGTCGATCAGCACGATCGCCACCACACCGAGCAGGACTCCGACCAGGATCGAGCCGATGGCGTCCGGCGTCGCCGACCCGGTGAGCTCGTGCAGACCCAGGCCCAGACCGGCGATCACCAGGCCGGTCAGCGCGGCGGCGTCCTCGGCGAACACCGCGCGCAACGTCGGGTCCGAGGTGACCAGCACGTGCGAGATGACGTCGCGGTCCACCCTGGCCGCCTCTCGGCGGGCCTGCCGAACCGACTGCAGGAACGAGGTGCCCTCCAACAGGAACGACAGGCCGAGCACCAGATAGCCGATGACGAAGTCGGTGGCCGGTTCGGGATCGACCAGCTCATGGATGCCGTGGGTGATCGACACCGCGGACCCGGCCACGAACAGGCCGAGCGCGGCGAACAGCGACCACACGTACGCCTCGCGCCCGAAACCCAACGGGTGCAGCTCATCCGGCCGCCGGCGAGCGAACCGGTTGGCGAACATCAGGAAGATCTCGTTGCCGGTGTCGGCCCAGGAGTGGGCGGCCTCGGCGACCAACGAGGCCGACCCGGTGAGCGCCGCCGCCCAGGTCTTCGCGACCGCCACCAGCAGGTTCGCGGTGAACGCGATGAGCACGGTCAGGGTGCTCTCGGACTTCTCGCCGGTGACCGCGTCACCGAGGGCGACGATGGGTGTCCGGGCGGGATCGCCGGTGTCCAGTCCGGCCGGGCCCTCCGTTGGCATCCGCCTGCGCCTCCGTCCCGGGAGAACCGATGATGCGGTGAAACTACCCCGGGCCGGTACGCCACCGGATCACCTGGCAGGCTGCGAGCCGATGAAGCTGAGTGCGGGATTGCTGCTCTACCGCATCGGAGCCGACGGTGCCCAGGTGCTGCTGGTGCACATGGGCGGTCCGTTCTGGGCGCGCAAGGACGAGCACGCCTGGTCGATTCCAAAAGGCGAGTACGGCGACGACGAGGACCCGGCGCAGGTGGCGGTGCGGGAGTTCACCGAGGAGCTCGGCACGCCGCCACCGGACGGTCCGACGATCGAACTCGGTACGGCCCGGCAGAGCGGCAAGACCGTCACCGTGTTCGCCCGTGAGGGCGACTTCGACGCCGCCGCCGCGGTGAGCAACACGTTCAGCCTCGAATGGCCGCCGCGCTCGGGACGGTTCCAGGACTTTCCCGAGGTCGACCGCGCCGAATGGTTCGATCTGCCGACGGCGGCCGGCAAGCTGGTCAAGGGTCAGGTCGTCTTCCTCGGCCGGCTGACGTCCCGGTTGGCGACCTCCTGACCGTCGGCAGCTCGCCCGGCGGCCGCTGCATGAGTGCCGTCACAACGGGCCTCGATGGGTGGTACGCGACGGTTCCCCGCGGTAGAGTGAGGTTACTGAATCGATCCAGTCGATTGGTTCGGTGTCATTGCCCATCGCGCGAAGACGAAGCGGCCTTCGCGACCACTCGATCCGATCGATTCACGATTCCACTCGACTGGTCGGCGCGGCGGCGACAACGCGGACGCTCAGCCCTTTCCCAGGCCCGGTCACCAACCGGGTCAGATCTCACGCCGGCCGATCAACCCCGCCTGTGAGGAGAACCAAGTCATGAACGACATCCGTGAGATGTACAAGGCCGCGCCCGGACTCGTCGGCACCGTCGGCGCGCTGCTCGGCGTCGCCCTGGTCATGGGAGTCCTGACCCTGCTGTTCGTCTGAGGCGGCCAGCCGGTCGACCACGCACGCCACCACAATCGAACCGAGGTACCAACGATGACCGCAAACCTGGACGCCGGCGACGCCCGGCCCCCGAACACCCCTGGCCCTCGAACCGCCGACACCGCACTCGGTGGGCGCGAAACGAGTAGGGACGCGGTTCACCTGGCCGCCGAACGGATCGCCGGGGCCGCCTTCTGCGGGCTGCATCCGGCGGCACTCACCTTCAGCAGGGGCCGGGTGGCCGCCCATTTCGATGTTCCGGACGACGAGGTCGACATGATGATCAGCGCCGGCCTGCTGAGCCTGGTCGCCCGACTGGATCGAATCTCGGCCGGCTCACTTGAGTCGGACTTGCGACCACCCGCCCGGGCGGCTTAAGTCGACGATCAGTGGTCCTTAAGGCACCGAATCCACAGTGAACGTGTTCGACGCACACGTGCACAGGAGGAAGCAGCCAAATGACCATCCACGACCTCGCCCGGGCCGGGGCACCGCATCGCTCGCCGGCGCAGGAACTCCGCGGGCTCTGCGACGGCGCCGTCCACCTGCCCGGCGACCCGGGCTTCGACGCCGCCCGGATGGCCTGGAACGTGCACGTCGACCAGCGCCCGGCCGCGGTGGCCGAGCCGGCCGATGCCCGCCAGGCCGCCCAGGTCGTGCGCGCCGCGGCGCACGCCGGGCTGCGGATCGCGCCGCAGAGCACCGGCCACAACGCCGGACCGCTCGGGCATCTGGACGACGTGGTGATCGTGCGCACCACCGCGATGAACTCGGTGCAGGTGGATGTGGCGCGGCACCGGGTCAGGGTCGGCGGCGGCGCCGTCTGGCTGCCCGCGGTCCAGGCGGCCGCCCGGCACGGCTTCGCCACCCTGCACGGCTCGTCGCCCGACGTGGGCATTGCCGGCTACTCACTGGGCGGTGGGATCGGCTGGTACGCAAGGGCTCTGGGCCTGCAGACGAACAGCGTCACCGGCCTGGAGGTGGTGACCGCCGACGGCAGCGTGGTGTGGGCGGACGCCGAGCGGAACCCCGAACTGTTCTGGGCGCTGCGCGGCGGGGGCGGCAGCTTCGGTCTCGTCACCGCGCTGGAATTCAAGATCTTCCCGTTCCGCACCGCCGTCGGCGGCATGCTCGTCTGGGATCGCTCGCAGGCCGAGCGGGTGCTGCGCCGGTGGGTCGACTGGGCCGGTACGGCACCCGACGAGGTGACCACCTCGCTGCGCGTGCTGAACCTGCCGCCGCTGCCGGACATCCCCGAACCGTTCCGCGGCCGCAGCCTGGTGGCGATCGACGGCGCGGTGCTGGCCTCGGATCAGCGGAGCGCCGAGATCCTCGCTCCACTGCGGGATCTGCGGCCCGAGGTGGACACCTTCGGTCGCGTACCGGTCGCCGACCTGGTACACCTGCACATGGACCCGGAAGGCCCGACGCCGAGCGTGTCCGACACCACCGTCCTGGACGACATGCCGGGCGCCGCCGTCGACGCCTTCCTCGAAATCGCCGGCCCGGACTCCACCTCCAGCCTGCTGTCCAACGAGATCCGCCAACTCGGCGGGGCTCTGGCCCGACCCCAGGAGGGCGCGGGTGCCATGCCGGCGCTACCGGGCGCGTTCCTGGCCTTCGGCTGCGCGATCGCCGCGACACCGGAGATGGCGCGGGCCGGGCGGCGCGACGCTCGGGCCTTCGCGTCGGCGCTGGCCCCGTTCGGCTCCGGCCGCAACTACCTGAACTTCCAGGAGAACCCGACCGATCCGGCGACCGGGTTCGACCCGGTCAGCTACGGCCGACTGGTCACGCTCAAGTCGGCCATCGACCCGGACGGCGTGTTCGTCGGCAATCACCCGATCCGTCGCACCTACGAAATGGAGGACGAGTTCTTCTGATCGACCTTCGTCCGGGCCGACCGGTTGTGACCGACCCGGGCCGACTCACCGCGACTCGTCACGACATCGTCTCGTTCCAGTGACAAGTCGATCCATCCGCGCAGATCCACTCTCCGGTTCTCGGGCCGGTTGCCTACGCTCGATTGCGACGGGCGACCGGGGTGGTCCTGCCATTGCCTGTGCACTCACCGACGCGGCCAACGGCCGTCAGGTGCCCCCATAGTCCGTCCGAACACCGTCCGACCCCGATCCCGGGGTCCTGCCGATCGTCCCGACGCCGCCCCCTCCGGCGTCGGGACGATGTCATTTCCGGGGTAGGTCGCCTCCGGTCTGCGCCATCGCCGGTGCGTCACCTGCGCACGGCGCCGGCCCCGCCGGTCAACCCACCCGGCCGCGCAGGAAGTCGATCTCCGGTGCCCGCTGGTCCGGCCCTCCCGGGGTCTCCAGGATGGCCGGCGCGCCGGCCGCCGCCACGACGCCGGCGAGCACGTCGCGAGGGATCTGACCGTCCACGACCGAGGCGTGCCGGTCCCGCGCCGAGCCGGCCTCGTCGCGAGAATTGTTGCAGTGCACCAGGTCGATCCGACCGGTGATGGCCTTGACGTCATCGATGACGGAGCCCAGGTCCAGACCGGCGGCCCAGGCATGGCAGGTGTCGAGCACGAAACCGGCGCCGAACTCGCCGACCGCGTCCCACAGCCGGGCGATCTCGTCCAGGCTGCGCGACATCGCCTTGTCACCGCCGGCGGTGTTCTCGATCAACACCGGCAACGGGAACCCGCCCTCCTCGGCCTGCCGCTCGAACACCTTGCGCCAGTTGTCGAATCCGACCTGCGGATCGTCCTTGGCCAGCACGTGCCCGCCGTGCACGATCAGCCCGCTCGCCCCGGTCTCGGCGGCCGCCTTCGCATGGGCGGTCAGCAGCTTGCGGCTCGGAATCCGGATCCGGTTGTTGGAGGTGGCCACGTTGACGATGTACGGCGCGTGCACGAACACGGTGAGCCCGGCGCCCCGCATCCGGTCCGCCTGCGGGTGCACCTTCGGCGTCTTCCAACCCTGGGGATCGGCCAGAAAGACCTGTACCCCGTCCGCTCCCGACTGGGCCGCCTCGGCGACCGGATCACCGTCGTCCTCGCGAGCACCGACATGCACACCCAGCATCACCATGCGGCGAGGGTAGCCCGGCCCGCCGACAGCACCCGGGCGCCCGGGTGGCCAGGGCCGGCGATCAGCCGGTCGCCTCGGCGATCGCCAACTCGACGTGCCGGCGATCGACCCGGGCCGCCTCCGGATCGTCGACGGCCAGGGTCAGTGCGGCCTGCGCCACCAGCAGCAGGTTGCGCCGCACGTCCGACGGCCGGGCGGCGTAGTAGTCGAACAGGGTCACCAACGCGGCGTCGGCCAGCAGTTCCCGCAACTCGATGCCGTCCCGGCCCGGCTCGACCCGGTCGTCCAGGTCCGTCGCGACGGCGATGCGTCGTTGCAGGATCGCCGCGACGGCACCCGGGGACGGCACCGGCGGCACACCGATGGTCCGGGACAGGAAACCGCGAGCCGCCCGGTAGGCGTCGTCGGCGGCGTACGTCGGGTGCACGGCGACGACCGCGGCGGTGTCCAGCTCCTCGGCCAGCAGCCGGGGCACGGTACTGAAGAACGCCGACCGGATCGACCGGTTGTCCGGCAACCAAGGGGCGCTGAGCCAGCGGTCCGTGTCGTCGAGCACCAGCACCGGAACGAGTCCGCGGCCGCGGAACAGATCAAGGATCTGCCGGCCCTGATCCATCACCTGATCGCTGGTCGTGCTCGGCTCCTGCACGGCGGCGTCGAGTTCGTAGGCCAGCCGAACCGAGATGCCGACCAACCCAGGCGCCACGCTGATCGCCTTGCCCCGCTTGAATCTCGGCCTGGTCTCCTTCTCGATGCGGCGGGCCTGGCCGGCCCGGTCCGGGGCGGCCGTCTGCACCAGCCGGCTGACCACCGCCACCAGATGCCGGACGAAGGCGACCGGGTCGCCGGCCACCTCCGGACGCTCCACCGCCACCGGGACCGGCAGCGGAACCAGATCCTCGACCAGCGGATGCAACGTCGCGGCGATCACGCTGGACTTGCCGGCCCCGCTGGTGCCCAGCAGGGCCACCCGCTCGCGTCGACGCAACGCGGCCACCAACGCCCGCTCGCACCCGCGGCTGCCCGTCATCGTGTCGAACGGCACGTGCGTCGCGTACAGGGCCTGGTGCCGCGGAGACGGGTTGAACGCGCCGAGCTCATGCAACAGCTCCAGATCGGCCCTGGTCACGCCGGCTCCTGGCCCGGCGGCAGACCGAACTCCGCCGCCGGCACCACCCGGAACAGCTTGCGGGGCCGCCCCCGGCCCGTCCGTTCCTCCCGCACCTGCACCAGTCCCCTGTCCCGCAGTTCACCGATCACCTGGATGACCCTCGTCCTGGTCCACCCCAACCGATCGAGCAGTCGCTCGTCGGAGGCGCCGGCCCAGCCGATGGCCTCGAGCTCCTCGGCCAGCATGCGGGCCGGCCGGCTCGACCGCTCCAGCGCCGCCGCTCGGGCCAGGTGCTCCTGCGCCCTAGTCAACCCGGCGGGTCCGACAGTCGGCGCGGTCACCAGCTCGCGCGCCGCCTCCAGCGCCCGGCGGGGGGTGTCCGGCCGGGCCGCCAGGACGGCGGCCACCAGATCATCGGCCACCCGGTCGCCGGCCGTCCGGTCGGCCGGGTGCCCGGGCCGGTCACTCCGGTCACCCTCCGGACCGCCCGCGGCATCCCCCGCGGAGCCCTGCAGCCGGCGCCCGAGCAGATCGGCCACCTCCGGCGGTTCCATCGGACCGAGCTCGATCCGGGTCTCGAAGAAGACATCGGCAGGGGGCCGCACCAGGTCCGTCGCCTGTGCCGGCGACGTGGTGACCAGCCAGCTCCAGCCCAGCTGCCAGACCTCGTCCCGCAGGGCCCCGAACAGCTGGGACCCGGCCGCCCCGGACACGTCGTCCACCACCAGGACCGGAACCCGTGGGCCGACCATGCGCGCCGAGTCGCCGTCGGCCCCGGCGAGGGCGTCGGCGAGCTCGTCGAGCAGGGCGGCCGGGTCGGGTCCCCCGGCCGCAGCCACCGCCACCGGACGTCCGCCCACCGCGGCCAGCACGGCGGTCAGCAGTTCCGCGGCGGTCCGCGCCTGGCCGGCCCGCACGTAGTACATGGGTCCGGGCCGGCCGGCTCCGTGCGACCGGTACATCACGGCCCGGACCAGGGAGGTCTTCCCGCTGCCGGGCGCACCGATGACCAGGCAGTTCAGCCCGGTGCCGAGCGAACGTTCGATCCGCTCGAGTTCGCCGGTCCGCCCGACGAACAGCCGCTGGTCCGCCGCCGTGTCCAGGAGCGGTCGACCGGAGAGCTGCATGCTTTTACTTTATTTACAGTAAGGACTGTAAGCAATGCCGTCCCATGCCCGCGGATCAGCCGGCCGACTCCGCGGACTCGGCCGGGAGTCGCTGGGAGAGCACGTCCACGAGCGGCTGAAGACGCATCCACCACTGTTTCAGCGGCCGCCGGTTGTCCCAGTCGGCGAGGTCCTCGGCCTGCCGCATGGACATCACCTTGACCGCGCCCTTGACGTAGCCGATGACCGCGCAGTCCGCCCGCTTGCGGTCGATCTCGTTGCTGATCCAGTCCATCGAGTGGGCCGCCAGCCGGGTGCCCAGGATCCGGTCGGCGGGTGAGGGGGTACCGCCCTGCTGGGTCTGGCCGAGGACCACCTTCCGGGCGTCGAACAGGCCCTGGCTCTCCTGCTCGAACAGCCGGCACAGGAAGTCACTGGTGTACATGGAGCTGGCGTTCTCGTTGGCGACCACCATGAACAGGCGCTGGCCGGACCGGAAGCTCTCCACCATCCGTTCGACGTCCCGGGAGAGATCCTTGAGCGTGATGCCCTCCTCGTGCAGGTACACCCGGACCGCGCCGCCGGACAATCCGGCGAGCAGTGCGAGGTAGCCGCAGTTGCCGCCCATGGTCTCCACGACGAAGGCCCGGCGCTGTGCGGCACCGGCCTGCCGGACCCGGTCGATGGAGTCGACGATGAGGTTCAGCGCACTGTCCGCCCCGATCGACTGCTCGGAGAAGGGCAGGTTGTTGTCGATGCTGGCGGGCAGGCAGATCGTCGGGATCTTGAACGCCTCGTAGCGATCCCGCTCCCGCCACATGGTGTGCACGGACTCGAACGCGTCCCAGCCGCCGATGATCACCAGGCCGTCGATGCCGTAGGTCTCCAGCCCGCGGCTGATCGCATAGAGGTCCTTGACGTTGGGCACCTTGCGGCTGATGCCCAGTTCGGCGCCGCCGCGGCTGCTCCAGCCCTCGACGTCGCCCCATTGCATCTCCTGGACGTCGCCGCTCACCAGGCCGGCGAAGCTGCCGTGTACGCCCAGCACGGTGTGCCCGCGGTGCAGGCCGAGCCGGATGGCGACGCGTGCCGCGGCGTTCATGCCCGGTGCCAGGCCGCCGACGTTGAGCACGGCGATCCGGCTGGACTTCGTCTTCAGCCGCACCCCGGGCAGCGCGTGCGAGATGGAGTGGAACACGTGTGCCAGCTCCATGTAACTGTCACCGCGCAGGGTCAGCGCGGTGTCGTAGTCCTTCGCGGCGATCAGGCTGGCCAGCTCGTGCGTCTTGGCCACGGACTCCATCAGCGGCGCCTTCGACACCCAGTTGTCGCGCATGCCGATGATCGACGGCACGGTGTCCGCGGTGGCCGACAGCACCTCCTCGACGGCGGCGACACCCTGTTGTGAGCTCATCGACCGGTCGAAGGCGCTGGGCGCCCCGCCCCGCTGGACGTGACCGAGGATGGTGACCCTGGTGTCCTCGCCGAGCCGGTCCTCCAGCACCTGCCGGATGTAGTCGCTGTTGATCGGCGTGTGCTCGGTGTCCTGCGCGCCCTCGGCGACCACCACGATGCTGTTGCGGCGGCCGGACGCGCGGACATTGCTGATCTGCTCGCACAGATCCGTCTCCCAGCCCGGCTCGGGGGGGTTCTCCGGAATGAACACGTAGTCCGCCCCGCCGGCGATCGCGCTCATCAACGCCAGGTAGCCGCAGTGCCGGCCCATCACCTCGACGATGAAGCTGCGCTGGTGGCTGGCCGCCGTGCTGGAGATCGAGTCGATCGCCTCGACGATCCGGTGCAGCGCCGAGTCCGCGCCGATCGTCATGTCGGTGCCGATCATGTCGTTGTCGATCGACCCGACCAGGCCGGCGATCATCAGCGCCGGGTAGTGGTCCGCCGTCTGCTGGTCGATGGCTCCGGTCTCGACCAGCTCCGCGACCAGCGACGACCATTCGCGGCGCAACAGGTCGGCGCCGGACAGGCTGCCGTCGCCGCCGATCACGACCAGCCGGTCGATGCCCTTCTCGATCAGGTTGCGAACGGCTTTGAGGCGCCCGGACCGTTCCCGGAACTCCAGCGACCGGGCCGTGCCGATCTCCGTGCCGCCACGGTTCAGGATGCCGCTGACATCATCGAAGGTGACGGCCCGGATCCGGTCGCCGCCTTCGATCAGGCCGCGGTAGCCCTCGTAGATCGCGAAGATCTCGGCGTTGTAGTGCAGGGCCGTGCGGACCACCGCCCGGACGGCCGGGTTCATTCCCTGCGCGTCGCCGCCGCTGGTCATGACGGCGAGGCGACGCTGGGTTGGCAAAGTCATGGCAGAACCTCGAATCTGTTCTCGTTCGACCACTCGGCGACGGTGTGGTCGGCCGAGGATCCGAGCGAGCTAGATCTTACGGTGACCAGGAATTTCGGCGCGGCGAGTGACGCCTGACCTGGGCGCCCGACCGTCCCGGCCCGCGCCGGGCCCGGACCGGTCGGGCGCCGGCCGCGTTCAGGCCAGCAGGTCCCTGATCACCGCCGCATTCAGCGGGACCCGGCCGGACGGCCCGTCCCCGCCCGCCCCGAGGACGTCGTCGAACAACCGGGCCTTGCCGGCCTTGAGGGCCATCACCTTCTCCTCGATGGTCGCCCTGGCCACGTACCGGTACACGATCACCGTCTTGGTCTGCCCGATGCGGTGCGCGCGGTCGATCGCCTGCGCCTCGGCGGCCGGGTTCCACCACGGATCCAGCAGGATGCAGTAGTCGGCCTCGGTCAGGTTCAGCCCGAAGCCGCCGGCCTTGAGACTGATCAGGAAGACCGGTGCGGCACCCGACCGGAAGGCGTCGACCGCCGCCGCGCGGTCCTTGGTGCGGCCGTCGAGCAGGCAGTGCGCAATGCCCAGCGCGTCAAGCTGCTCTCGCGCCCGGGCCAGGAAGCGGGTGAACTGGCTGAACACCAGCACCCGATGGCCGGAAGCGACGATCTCGCCGATCCGGTCGATCACCACCTCCATCTTGCTGGACGGTATGTCCCGGCAGGACTCGTCCACCAGCGCCGGGTCCAGGCTCAGCTGTCGAAGCAGGGTCAGCGACCGCAGGATCTGGAAGCGGTTGTCCTCCAGCGAGCGTTCGTCCTTCAGCAACCCGAGGATCTTCTGCCGCTCCCGCTGCAGGTGCCGCTGGTACACCTGCCGGTGCCGCGGGCTCAGCTCCAGCTCGACGACCTGTTCCAGCTTGGCCGGCAGCTCCGGGGCCACCTGCTCCTTGGTCCGGCGCAGCAGGAAGGGCGCCGCCCGCCGCCGTAGCTGCGCGAGCCGGTCCGCTGCCGCACCGCGGTCCGCCGCGGCGCTTCGGTCCCCTGAGGCGCCCCGCTCGATCGGGATCCGGTAGTACTCGGTGAACCGGCGGGAGTCGGGGAACAGGCCCGGCGCGCAGATCGCCAGCAGCGCCCACAACTCCATCAGGTTGTTCTCCAGCGGGGTCCCGGTGACCGCGAAGGTGACCGGCGCCGGGAAGTCGCGCGCGCAGCGGAAGCCCTTGGACTGCGCGTTCTTGACGAACTGGGCCTCGTCCAGGATGAGGGCCGACCACGGCAGGTCGCGGTATTCCTGCGCACCCAGCCGGAACAGCTGGTAGGAGGTGACGACCAGGTCCGCACCGGCGGTCGCCTCGGCGAGCGAGCATCCGCGCCGGCCGGCGCCCACGGTCACCGGGATCACCCGCAACGAGGGCGTGAACGTGGCGGCCTCGCTCACCCAGTTGCCGATCACGCTGGTCGGCGCGACCACCAGCAACGGCGGCCCGGCGGGATCCCGCTGCCGCGCGTGCGCGGCCAGGCCGAGCATCTGCACCGTCTTGCCCAGGCCCATGTCGTCGGCCAGGATGCCGCCCAGCCCCCGGTCGAACCGTTCGCGCAGCCACTCCAGGCCCTCCCGCTGGTAGTGGCGCAGGTCGGCCCGCAGACCGGTCGGCGCCGGAGCCGCCGGCGGCCGATCCTGGTCGGCGCCGGCCAGCTCGCTGATCCGGTCACGCCACCGGGTCGCCCGGTCGTCCAGCAGGCCGGTCCGCTCCAGGTCCGACCAGCGGGAGGCGGTGTACCGGTCGATGCGCAGGCCGGTCGACCCGGCGTCGTCCATCGCGCGCGACTCCTCGATCAACTCCCGCAGCCGCTGCCATCGCCCGTCCAGGTCGTCCAGGGTCAGGTAGGTGCCGCTGGGCAGGATGATCAACGGATCGTCGCCCGCCAGGGCGCGGAAGATCAGCTCGAACGGCACGTCCTCGTCGCCGACGGTGACCCGGACGGCCAGACCCAGCCAGTCCCGGACCGGATCCCGCCCGTCCGCGGTCTCGACGGTCGGCCCGCCGGTATCGGACGGCTCGTCGGTATCGGACGGCTCGTCGGTATCGGCCGGCTCGTCGGTATCGGCCGGCTCGTCGGTGTCGGACGGTGTCTCGGTGACGCCGTGCACATCACCACCGGCGGCGCCGTCCAGGTGCAGGATCGGCTCCGCGGCGGCCGGGCGGTAGTGCAGGTTCGCGGCCGCCCCGGCGAGCTCGGTGATCAGCTCCGGCAGGGCCGACAGCACGGGCCACGCCCGGGTCATGAATGTGACGGTCGGCGCACCCTCCAGCAGGCACCGCGGCAGCGGTTCGGGGCCGTCCGGGCCGGCGCCGAGCAGGGCCGCGGGCAGCACCTCCAACGCCAGCAGGCCCTCGATGGCCGCGCGCATCGCGCTCTGGTCGGACGTCGGCAGGTCCCGCCGGTCGGTGAAGTCGCGTCGGCGACCCGACTCCTCCTGCCATTGCCAGTGCAGTCGGACGAGATGACCGGGCTCGCGGGTGACGGTGAGCACGGGTCGCGGCGGCACCGGTGCCGGCACGTCGACTGTCCCGTCGCTGCACAGCACGGCGATCCGGCGCCGGAGCACCGGCAGGTATTCGGCGAAGAACCGAGCTTCGTCCGCCGGCGGGATCGGGATGGCACCGGCCTCGATCACCCCGGCCAGCTCAGCGGTCAGCGGCCGGCGCAGCCGGGCCAGCGTGACTGCGGGAGCCGACGATCCGTCCACGGACGCTCCGACGACCACTGCGTGCGCCGGCCGGCCGACCAGCATGGTCGACCGCGGTTCCAGGATCCGACCGGCCAGCCGGACGACCGGGTTCATCCGCAGGCTTTCGCCGCGTCCGAGGTCCAGTGCCGGCTCGGCCGGTTCGGCGGACAGCTCGGCCGACGCGAGTGAGCCTTCGAGCCGAAGCTCCACCCCGGCCTGACGGGCGTCGGCGAGCGCGTCCCACAACTGGTGTCCGCCCGGGCCGTCGATCGAGATCCACCCGGCCAGCGCCTGGTTGGCGTTCCGCCGGACCTCGAGATCGGCAATGCCGCGGAGGGATTCGAGCTGCTGTGGCTGGAAGTGCGCAGTGTAGTAGCCGTACCGCAGATCCCGCCACGAGACGCCGCTGCTGACCCAGCGGTTGCGGGCGTTGTACTGGATCGGCCGGATCCGCAGCCCGGCGGTGCCGAAGGCGCCGGTGGCCTGGCCCGGGACGACGGCGAGCTGGAGGGCCAACGGCGTGTGCGCGCGATCGCGCTCGGCCGACGGCCGCAGCGACGCACCGAGCAGCCGGCCGAGCGAGGCCTCCCAGCCCGGCGTGTCGGCCACCGCCGACGCCGTCCGCCCGGCGATCGGGCCGGTTGTCCCGGCGCCGGCGAGGTGGTGCAGCAACGCGGCCACCGCGTGCTTGCAGTCGAGTTCCACCGGGCAGTCGCATTCGCCCTCGAAGACACCGACCCGGCCGCCCGCCATCACGAAGCTCACGCGTACCTCGTACGGCCACGGCCGGGTGCCGCTGACCGTGGCCCGCAGCTCACCCGGCGCGACCTGCCCGCAGGTCAGCACGCAATCCCGGGCCAGCACCGATCGGGCCCGGCCGACCACGGCATCCCCGACGTGCCAGGCCAGCCCGTGGTCCGGTTCGGGGCGTCCGGTCGGCCGGCCGGGCCACGGACCGCGCGCCGGCTGCCCCGCCGATTCACCCGCCATGCTCAACACCCCGCCGTCGTCGTCGACCGTCGTCCCGGTCGCTTGCTGCGGACTGTAGAAGCAGGGTCCGACACCGGTCCGGCATTTGCCGGTCCGACAGGCCGACGGACGTCGCCGGCACGGTTGCGACGCGGCGGCAGGAGGTCGGTCGATGGCCGGTTACGGAACGAGCACCACCCGCCCACCCGGCCGGTTCCAGGCGTCGGACACCTCGGCCAGCGGCGCCCGCTGGTGCTCGACGGTGAGCCGGCCGGCCAGCGTCCGGTTCACGATGTGATTCAGCGCCGCCTGCCGCTGCTGCACGGTCAGTGCGTTGTTGGTGTAGCCGAGCACACGCAGCTGACGGCTGCGCACCGTCGACGAGTCGATCGGGGAGATCTCCGCGGCCGACGCGCCCAGGTTGACCAGCCGGCCGCCACCGCGCAGGTTGCGCAGCGCCGCCGCGGCCGGCACCCCGAACAACGGGTCCAGCACCAGATCGACCGGACCGTCGCAGTTCGCCGCCATCCGGGCGGCCAGCGCGTCCAGGTCGTCGGCGGGCTGGATGGCCACCACCGCGTCGGCGCCCAACCGCAGCGCGCGCTCCCTCGCCGAGGCGGACCGGGCCACCGCGATCACCGCACCGGCGCCGGCATCGCGGGCGAGTTGGATCGCCGCCTGGCCGACCACGCCGCCGGCCCCGAGTACCATCACCGTCTCACCGGCCGAGAGCTCGCCCGGCCCGGTCATGGCCATCCAGGCGGCGACCGCGGACAGGCCCAGCGCCGCGACCAGCACCGGATCGGCGCCGCTCGGCAGCACGACCACGTCCTGCTCGGGCACCGCCGCCCACCCGCGCATGCTGCCGTCACCGGGCCGCATGCCGGCCGAGGTGGCGAACCAGACCGGGGTGCCCGGCGCGACGGGTCCGCCCACGGCGGTGCCGACGCCCTGGACGCCGGGCACATACGGCGTGACGGGGACCCCGAAGTAGGAGGTACCGGTCCAGCACAGCCGGTCCAGCGGGGTGATCGGGGCGGCCGACACCCGAACCTGCACCTGGTCGGCGGCGGCCGCGGGAAAATCGCGTTCGCCGAACCGTGGCACCGCACCTGCCTCCAGGACCAGGGCGGCCGGCACCGTGGTCATCGTCCGCCCCGGCCGCTCACCCACCCGCCTCCAACTGTTCCTCGAAGGCCGCCTCACGCGCGACCGTCGTCGTTGTCGACCTGAAATCCGTGTATTGATAAGGATTTTCCAAGCGTTCGGTGGCGGCCTGGTCCGGATACATGCCCGCCGCCCAGGCCTGCTCACCCAGTTCGCCGCGCAGATACTCGACGGTGTCCTCGATCTCGTGCCGTACGGCCGCCAGATCCACACCGACCAGCCTTCCGTCGCTCTTGACCAGGCGGCCGTTCACCACGACCGTGTGCACGTCCGCCCGCTGGGCCTGGAACGCGACGTGGCCGTACGGATTCAGCAGGGGGAACGACACGGTCGAGTCGTCGTTCTTGAGCAGGACGACGTCCGCCTTCTTGCCCACCTCGAGGCTGCCCAGATCGTCGCGACCCAGCGCGTGCGCGCCACCCAGCGTGGCCCACTCCACGACGTGCTCGGCCCGGAGCCCGGCATGGGTGATGGTCTCGCCCTTCAGATGGGCCTCGAAATGCTCCCGAGAACGGTCCGCCCCCAGCGTGCTGCGCATGGCGGAGAACAGGTCGCCGCTCCACCACACGCTGGTGTCCATGGACAGCGAGACCGGGATGCCGTGCCGGCGCACCTGCCAGGTGGGCGGGTAACCTTGTCCCGCACTTTGTTCCGACTCGGTGGCCACCGAGATCGACCCGCCGGTGGCGGCGATGCGGTGGTAGGAGTCGGTGGAGAGTGAGGCCGCGTGCACGTAGACGGTTTCGGGCCGCATGAAGCCCCCGTCGTACATCTGCCGGATGCCGTCGTCGCTGGTCGCGCCCCACACGCCGGCGTGCGTGGTGACCGGCAGGCCCAGGTCCCTGGCAACCTCGAAGGCCGCCTTCTCGGGGAAGGCGGGATCGCCGGTGACGTCGAAGGCCATCTGCACGCCATTCAACGAGCCGGCGCCGTCCCGGTAGCGCTCCAGGAAGGCGCGCACCGCCGGGTCGGCCGACCATTCCCATGGCCCGGCCTGGATGTTGCCGTACGCCAGCACGTATCGGCCGGGCACCGACTGCAGCGCGTCGGCCGCGGCCTGCGCGTGGTCCACCGTCTGCAGGCCGTGCGACCAGTCCACGACCGTCGTCACCCCCGACTCGAGCGATTCGAGGGCGGCCAGCCGGTTGCCGGCGGCCACGTCCTGCGGCCGGAACGTCCGACCGTGTTCCAGGTAGTACCAGACGAAGTACTGGGTCAGCGTCCAGTCGGCGCCGTAGCCGCGCATCGCGGTCTGCCACATGTGCCGGTGGGTGTCGATCATGCCCGGCATGACGATGCCGCCGCCCGCGTCGATCTCGACGGTGCCATCCGGAACGTCCAGGCCGACCCCGACACCCGCGATCGAGTCGCCGACCACCAGCAGGTCGGCGCACTCGAGGATGGCGCGGGTCTTGTCCATGGTCAGCACCGTGCCGCCGCGCAGCACGAGCGGTCGTCCGGCGCTCCGATCGGCCGTGGGATTCGTCATTGAATGCTCCTTCCGGAAAGTGGGCTCAGGTCGCGATGTCTGGGTAGGGCAGGGTGATGTGCTTCATCGCCTGCCCGTAGGCCCGCTGATACTCCAGCGGGCCGTGATCGCGCTCGAACATGGCGATGAACAGCGTCAGCGTGAGGAACGGATGCGCGCCCAGCCGGAACAGTGCAACGTGGTCGTGCTCGCGCAGCGCGCGGCGTTCCTCCTCGGTGAAGGCCAGCCAGGACGATCGCTCGGCGTCGACACAGTTGAGGATGACGTTGGCCCGCTCGGTCTCCCACCAGTCGACCGTGCCGACCGGGTCGTCGCGGTACCGCTCGACCAGCTCCGGGTCACGGTCGACGGTGAACAGGAACTTGTTCAGCAGGTACTTGCTCATCAGGCCACCGACTGTGCGGGCACCCCGCCGGGGTACCAGGTGAAGTACGCCTCCATCGTGTGGAACAGATCGAGAGAGTCGACGTAGTCGGCTTTCTGGCCTTCGCCGGCGACGCCCATCATCAGCATGAAGTCCATGAATCCGTGGGTGGCGTTGCCGGGCCGGTGCAGGCTGTCCAGGGTGACCTCGGCGAGGCAGCCGTCGATGTCGCCGGAGGCGATCCAGTCCACGGCCTTGCGATCGAACTCGGGGTCCGGGCCGTGCTCGCCGAACTGCCGCGGTCCGCCCAGTTCCAGGGACAGGTGACCGGTGCCGATGATGGCCACCCGCCGGTCGCTGTCCCAGGATTCGACCATCTCGCGAAGCGCCTTGCCCAGTGCGACGAACCGCCTGGGTTGCGGCAGCGGCGGAGCGAAGATGTTGGTATAGACCGGCACGATCGGCAGGTCGGCCTCGGGTCGCAGGGTGATGATCGGGCAAGTGACGCTGTGGTCGATGCGCAGCTCGTTGCTGAAGGCCAGATCGAAGTCCCGGTCCAGTCCGTCGCGCAGGATGTGTGCGGCGAGGTCTTCCTCACCGCGCAGCTTCATCCGGGGCAGGCCGAACTCGCGCTCCTCGTTGTACCAGTTGGCGTCGAACCAGGGCGCCTTGCCGACCAGGAACTGTGGCATGTTGTCCAGCCACAGCTGGTGGAAGTGATCGCTTCCCACCATCACCAGCACGTCCGGTTCGGCCACGGTCAGGGTCCGGCGGAACCGCTCGATCTTGGCCACCCATTCGTCCGCGAACGGCGGCCGGTCCGAGCCGGTGGACGTGCTGGCCCGGTAGTAGAACGGGTGGTGGGTGGACGCGATGACGGCGGCGATCTCAGCCATGAGCACCTCCGGTGGGGTCGGATTCGCCGGGCCGGGTCGGCGGCCGGTACGGATCTGGCGGCACCGGCCGGTTGTTCAGGTCGACGGACAGGAAGATCTCGTTGGCCACCGGGTGTCGCAGCTCCTCGGCCAGCTGGCCGATCAGTCCGGCGGTGCGGGCCAGCAGGGCGAACCCGCGGAGCAGTTCCAGCGGTAGGTCCAGGTCGGCCAGGGCAGCGCCGCATGCGCCGGCACCATTGAGCGGCAACGTCTTTCCGAGAACCTGCGGGTGCGTACGGCCGATCGCGGCGAACAGCGACAGGTGCGGGCCGACAAGATTCTCCTCGGCGGCGATCGCGAACAGCCGCGGTGTCCGCGGGTCGCCCTGCTTGTGCACGTGGTGGCCGAGGCCGGGCACGAATGCCCCCCGTTGCTGCTGCCGAGCGACGGTGGACAGGGCCAACTCGTCCCAGCCGAGGTCGTCCACCGGCAGCGGACCGTCGACCCCGGTGAGCACCTCGTGCAGGAAGCGCCCGCAGTCCTCGGTGACTCCGAGGAACCGCGATCCGCCGCCGAGAATGCCTGCGGCCAAAGCTCCCTGGATCGAGTCGGGCGCGGACAGGTAGGTCAGCCGGGCGGCGATCGCGGTCGGCGTGAATCCGTGGTCGGCGAGCGCGGCCAGCACGGCCTCGAACACCCTGGTCTCACCCGGGGTGGGGCGTCGCTGCGTGGCCAGCCAGAACGCCAGCTCGCCGAAACCGACGTTGCCCATGATGTCGTCGGCCAGATCGCGTCCGAGCAGGGTGATGTGGTGCCGGCCGGCGGCACCCAGCGCGGTCGGATAGGCCGGGCGCTCGGTCCACTCCGGAGGCGGGCCGGGCTCAGCCATCGCCGCCTACCCGTGGGGTCCGCAGCCAACGGCGGATGTCGGCGCCGTGCTCGTCCAGCCGTGGCGGCGGGTACCGATACCCGGGTGGGGTGGCCGACATCCGGATCGGGTTGCGTACGGTCGGCACGCGATCCGCGCCGACCTCGACCACCGGCTCCAGGCCGAGGGATTCGGCCAGGTCGACGCCACCCTGCACGGTGTTGATCGGTCCGCACGGCAGCCCCGCCTCGGTCAGGATGCCGAACCAGTCCTGGGCGCTCCTTGCCGACAGTGCCTGCTCCAGCAGTGGGCGTAACAGCTCCCGGTTGTCGTTGCGCGCGGCCACGGTGCCGAACCGCTCGTCGTCGGCCAGCTCCGGGCGCCCGATCGCGGCGGCCAGCCGGCGGAACTGCCCGTCGTTGCCGGCCACCACGATCAGCTCGCCGCTGCCGGTCGGCAACGGCTCGTACGGGAACAGGCTCAGGTGCGCGTTGCCCATCCGGGCCGGCACCACCCCTCCCGCGACGTACGCCGACGTCTGGTTGACCAGCCCGGACAGCGCGCTGGACAGCAGGTTGACCTGCACCTGCTGACCTCGGCCGGTCCGGTCCCGATAGTGCAGGGCCGCGAGAATCCCGATCACCGCGTGCATTCCGGTCATCACGTCGAACACCGAGATGCCCGACCGGAACGGCGGCCCGTCCGGCGCGCCGGTCAGGCTCATCAGGCCCGACATGCCCTGCACCAGCAGGTCGTAGCCGGGCAGCCGGGCACCCTTGCCGTCACCGAAACCGCTGATGGAGCAGTAGATCACGGTGTCGTTGCGGGCGCGGACCGCATCGTGGTCCAGCCCGAACCGGGCCAGCCCACCGGGTTTGAAGTTCTGGATGAACACGTCCGCCCGGGCGGACAGTTCCTGGGCCAGCGCGCGGTCGTCGGCACCGGCCAGGTCGAGCACGACCGACCGCTTGTTCCGGTTGACGGCCAGGTAGTAGGTGCCGGCATCCCCCCGGCTCGGCGGCACCCAGCCACGGGTGTCGTCACCGGCCGGGCTCTCCACCTTGATCACGTCGGCGCCGAGGTCGGCCAGCAGCATGGTCGCGTAGGGCCCGGCCAGCACCCTGGAGAAGTCGGCGACGAGCAGTCCGGACAGCGGCCCGCCGGCATCGTCCCGAGGCGAATCCACCGTGCCACTCTTTCCGTTGACCGTACAGCGGACGTCTGTCCGTAATTGGAATCTGCTCCCCGCACAGCGGACTGTCAAGGGGTTCAAGAACCGGCCTGCGGGGTCGTTGTCGCTATGTCGACAGCACAACGGACACCGGTCCGTCGATCGTTCAGGCAGTGTTCGATCGTTCAGGCAGTGTTCGATGCGTTGCTCAGCCGGCGGGGCGGTTGGCGTGCGGCACGCCGTCCCGGCGGGCGAAATCCTCGCTGATCGCACCGGCGGTGGTCAGCAGCAGCGGCAGGTACACCTCGATCAGCCGGTCCATGCCGGTCTCGGCGGCATGGGTGTTGACGTTGAGCGCGGCGACGACCCGGCCGGAGCCGTCGCGCAGCGGCGCGGCGATCGACCGGATGCCGGCGGCGAGCTGCTCGTCGGTCAACGCCCAGCCCCGGGCCCGCACCTCCCGCAGTTCCGCGTCCCGCTCGGCCACGTCCGGCTGCCACCGCGCCCGCACGCCGGACCGGGACGACTCGGCCAGCACCCGCTCCACCTCGTCGGCGGACAGCGCGGCGAGCAGCACCTTACCCAGCGACGTGGCAAGGGCCGGGAACCTGGTGCCGATCTCGACCGCCAGCGTGACGATCTTGGGCACCGACACCCGGGCCACGTAGACGATGTCCGAGCCGTCCAGCTGGGCGATCGAGGAGGACTCGTGGGTCCGCGCCACCAGTCGTTCCATGTGCGGCCGCGCGACCTCCCACAGACCCATCGACCGGACGTACGCGATGCCCAACTCGAGCACCCGCGGCGTCAGCGCGAAGCCGCCGTTGGCCGGCCGGACGTAGCCCAACTCGGCCAGGGTCAGCAGGATCCGCCTGGCGGTCGGCCGGGCCAACCCGGTCGCGTTCGCCACCTCGACCAGGGACATCACCGGCCGCCCGGGCTCGAACGCGGCGATCACCTCCAAGCCACGGGCGAGGGCCTCGATGAAGTCCGGGCCGGTGCCTTCGCGGGCCACGACGCACCCCCTCATCGGCTCGTTGACCGCCTGCACTCTACGACGCTGTCCGCAGGACGGACAGTCGGACGCCGCTGTCTCGTCGGCTCGGCCCGTCGCCAGAGGGACCATCCCGGTCCGCCGGCCACACGCGCCGGCGCACCTCGAGCGTGGGGAACCCCCGGTCGTCTGGAGCGACCGAGGATTCCCCGGGCCGCCGATCCGACAAGGCTCAGGCCGGGGCGCGCCGATCACACCGGTCCGCGCGAGGGCAGATCACCGATCCTCGGGCGCGATGCCGGCGACGGCGGCCGACAGTTCGCCGGCCTCGTCCCAGCTGCAGGACATGTGCACCCGGTGGGTCGAGGCCGGGCGCCGCCCCACCGACAGGCCCGGCCGCCATTCCCGGGCCGGCCTGATCGGGCGCGGGGTGAAGCCGCCCCCGCAGTTGGGGCAGACGTTGCGCAGCCGGTCGACACACGCCGCGCACCAGGTGCACTCGAAGCTGCAGACCATGGCGTCGGTGGCGGTCGGCGGCAGGTCGTCGTCGCAGCCCTCGCAGTTGGGGCGCAGCTCCAGGGCCATCAGCCGACCTCCATCGACACCTCGTAGGTCTCGTCGGCCGGGTGGCCGGCCCGCTCGTGCACCCGCCGCACCGCGTCGGCCGAAGGCCCGGTGGCCAGGCAGAACACCTTGCCGCTGACCGGGTCGAGCCAGGCCCGCTCGAAGCGCACGCCCTCCTGCGCCTGGATGTCGAGGTCGGCCTGGTGTGCCTGGTCGAACTGATCCTGGGTGACACCGTGGAAGCCCTCGTGAATGTCGATGAACGTTGGCATGTCGATCCCTTTCGATCGGTTGTTGGACAGGCCAACTGTGCGCCGGAGCATCGTCGCGGGGTAGTGACGGATCCGACGATCAGCGCCAGAATTACGTCATGAGCCGAGCAGGTCGTCGACGCGATCGGTCCCACCAGGTGGTCTGCCTGGTCTTCGATGGCCTGGCGCCGTTCGAAATGGGCACGGTGGCAGAGGTCTTCGGCGTATCCCGGCCGGAACTGGAGGTGCCGTGGTGGTACTCGTTCACCCTCTGCACGCCGGCACCCGGCCGGCTCCGGGCGATCGGCGGTTTCGACGTCCAGGTCGGGGCCGGACTCGACGCGCTGCGCCGGGCGGACACCATCGTCGTCCCGCACGTCCCCGACGTCGAGGCGGACCTGCCGGCGCCGGTAGCCGAAAGCCTGCGCGTCGCGCGGGATCGGGGGGCACGCCTGATGTCGATCTGCACCGGCGCGTTCGCCCTGGCCTCCGCCGGGATCCTGGACGGGCTGCCGGCAACCACGCACTGGCGGCACGCCCGCCGGCTGCAGGAGCGCTTCCCGGCGGTGACGGTCCGGCCCGGCGTGCTGTACGTCGACAACGGCCAGATCCTGACCTCGGCCGGGACGGCGGCCGGCATCGACCTGTGTCTGCATGTCGTCCGCCGGGATCACGGCGCGCAGGTCGCCGGGCGGGTCGCCAACCGGATGGTGGTAGCCGCCCACCGGGAGGGTGGGCAGGCGCAGTTCGTGGAGCAGCCCGTCGAGCCCGACCTGGCCGACGACCCGATCGCGGCCGCGGTCGGCTACGCCAGGGACAACCTCGCCGGCGATCTCGGGGTGCCGGTGCTGGCCCGGGTCGCCCACCTGTCGACCCGGCAGTTCGAGCGGCGGTTCCAGGAGGCGCTGCGGACCACGCCAGGTCGGTGGATCTCCCGGCAGCGCATCGAGGCGAGCCGCGTGCTGCTCGCCGAGTCGGACCTGCCGGTGGACTCCGTGGCCGAGCGGGTGGGCCTGTCGGTCGCCGGATTCCGGGCGACCTTCAAGCAGAGTGTGGGGATCAGCCCGGCCGGCTACCGCGCCGCCCGCCGAGCCTGATCCGAAAAGCCGACCTGTGAGAAGCGCATGCCTCGGCCCAGCTCCCCCAGCGCGGGGAACATCCAGTCGCCCCAAGCGACCGAAGCTTCCCCAGGCAGCGGCCGACGCCCGGCACCTGCCCACGCCGACCTCGGCAGGGACCGGCGGCAGGGGCCCACCAGCACAGACGCGCTGTCCGACGTAGTGTCCGACGCGCCGACCGACGTGATAGGAAAGCTGACCGCCCATGACCGCCTGGTACGCCGAGCATGCCCTGCTGCCCACCGGTCCGGCCCGCGACGTCACCTTCGAGGTGACCGGCGGCCGGTTCACCGGAGTCACCCCCGACACCCGCCCACCCGCCGGCGCCACCATCCTGCCCGGGGTGGTGCTGCCCGGCCTGGCCAACTGCCACAGCCACGCGTTCCACCGGGCCCTGCGCGGACGCACCCACGACGCCGGCGGGACGTTCTGGACCTGGCGCGAGGGCATGTACCGGGTCGCCGCCCGGCTGGACCCCGACTCCTACCTGGACCTCGCCCGGGCCACGTACGCGGAGATGGCCCTGGCCGGCATCACCGGCGTCGGCGAGTTCCACTATCTGCACCACGGTCCCGGCGGCGTGCGGTATGCCGATCCGAACGCGATGGGGCACGCGTTGATCCAGGCCGCGGCGGACGCCGGCATTCGGCTGACCCTGCTCGACACCTGCTATCTCGCCGGCGGTCTCGGACCCGACGGGCACCTGGAGCTGGGGCCGGAGCAGTTGCGGTTCGGTGACGGGGACGCGGACGGGTGGGCCGAGCGGGCCGGCCGGCTGGCGGACACCGGCACCGTCCGGATCGGGGCCGCCGTGCACTCGGTGCGGGCCGTGCCTCGCGCCGCCCTGCCCGTGGTCGCGGCGGCGGCGCAAGGCCGGCCGCTGCACGTGCACCTGTCCGAGCAGCCGGCGGAGAACGAGGCCGCGCTGGCCCATTACGGCCGCACACCCACCCAGCTGCTCGCCGAGCAGGGTGTGCTCGGCCCGCTGACCAGCGCGGTGCATGCCACCCACCTGACCGACCAGGACATCGCGACCCTCGGCCGGACGGGCACCACGTCCTGCTTCTGCCCCACCACCGAACGGGACCTCGCCGACGGCATCGGGCCGGCCATGGCGCTACGGACGGCCGGTTCGCCGCTGAGCCTGGGCTCGGACCAGCACGCGATCGTCGACCTGATCGAGGAGGCCCGCGCGCTGGAGATGCACGAGCGGCTGGCCTCCCTGCGCCGCGGCCGGTTCACCCCGGCCCAGCTGCTGGCCGCCGCCACCCGGCACGACTCCCTCGGCTGGGCGGACGCCGGAACTCTGACCGTCGGCGCCCGGGCGGACCTGGTCGCCGTGCGCCTGGACAGCCCACGCACCGCAGGGGCCGACCCGGCGCAGGTGCTGCTGGCCGCCACGGCGGCCGACGTAGCCACCGTGGTGGTGGACGGACGCACCGTGGTCGCCGAGGGCCGGCACCGCCTGGGGGATGTCGGCGACCTGCTCCGCACGGCCATCCGGCCGCTGTGGGCGACTCCCTGACGCTGGACCCCACACGGGCCCGTCGGCACGGTCGGCCCGTCGCGGACCGGTCAGCCGCCGGCCCGATCCGGTCGATCGGTGTCCGGTCCGGGACGGGGTGGCGCGGGGCCGGTGCCCGGCGGCGCGCCGACGACCGCGCGGGCGACGCCGATGCTGCGCGCAGGCCGGTCGAGCTGCCAGACGTGTCGGCAGCGGGCCGGCCAGGCATACACCGGTGAACCGTCGTCCTGCAGCTCGATCAGCCTGGGTTCGCCGAGATCCTCCGCGGCGCAGCGGTACAGCGGCTCGACGCGCGGGGCGATCACCCCGTAGTCGAAGATCCGGGCCAGGTGGTTCTCCTGCTTCAGCAGCTCGTCGATCGCGATCGAGCGGAGCGGGTAGGCGTCGGGCAGCACGTTCTGCAGCGACAGGAACAGGTCGGCCGCCCGGTGCCGCGGATCACCCAGGACGGGACCGAGCACGGCGAGGCGGCCGAGGGCGAGCCGGGGCCGGGCAAGCAGCGCGTGCGCGTAGAGCACCCGCAGCAGCGCGACATCCATGAAGAATCGCTCGAGCATGCCCTCGCCGGCGACCAGGCCACGATTGGCCAGGTAGCCGGAAACGACGCTGCTGTTGTGGGCGCGGTACCAGCCCACCGGAGAAGGCCGGCGCAGGAAGGAGACCCAGTGCCGGACAGCGGCCGCGCTCGGTGATCCCGGTGCCCCGTCGTACAACAGGGCCGCCTCGGTGGTGTCCCGCAGCAACGACTCGTTGACGGCCCGCCACCAGGGGCTGCCGGGCCGCTCCCCGTGCGGTGCCGCCAGCACCCCCCGCTTGATCTGCCACCGCATGAAGGCGACCTCGGCCCGCCGGTACGAGCGGATGCTGCGCCCGGCGACCCGCAGCCGGTAGAAGTCGGCGGCCAGCCGCAGTCGTCCGGCCGGATCGTCCCGGGCGGCGGCGACCACCGACTCCGCGCGGGCCGCGGCGCTCACCGGTCCCGGTGCGCCGGGCGGCTCCCCCGTCGCCGCATCCGGTCTCACCGGAGTCCGCCCCGGCGGCACCGGCCGGCGACGTGGCGATCACCGGGCGGGGCAGGCATCGCTCGATTATCCGGCAGCGGCATCCGGTGACGGGCGGGGCCCTGCCGGGCTCCGGTCGCCGGTCAGCTCGGACAGCTCGGACAGCAGGGCCTCGAACCCCGATCTGGTCCCGGCCGACATCGGTGGGGTCGCGGATTCGTCGGCCTCGTCCGGATACGCCGTCCGCGGACCGGCCGGCAGCTCGGCCACCCGCGCGCCGTCCCGATGCAGCCGTTGTTCCACGATCGCGCCCAACATGGCCCGTTCACCGTCGGTACGCGCCTGCCCGGCCAGCGCCCGGCAGATCCGCAGCATCGTGGCCGGATCCTTGGTGTCGATGTTGTCGTAGACCCACAGCAGCACCTCCCACCAGTGTTGCGCCTCGGCGGCCCGCCGGGCGGCCTGCCGTTCCGCCCGGCCGGTCTGCCGGTCGTGCTCGATCCGTCGCGACGCGGCCGCATAGGCCAGTGCCGCGGCGAACACCGCGCCGATCGCCGCGAATCCGGGAGACTTCACGAACTCGTCGAACCAGCCGCCGACCGCGGACCAGCCGGCGGCGGCCGCGGCGATCACCACCGCGATGGCCAGCACGAGCAGGGCAGCGGAGGCGACGACCACGACGACCCGGTTCACCAGGCCAGCCCAGCACAACCGGTGGTCCGGCCGGCGGACCGACGCGGTGCTCGGACACCCGGTGCCGCGGCCGTCCGATCAGGCGCGGCCCCAGGTCAGCGCGTGCATCGGGGTGATCGACGCCGAGCCCAGGTCGGTGAAACCGTGGCGCGCCAGCAGCCGGTCGTAGACGGACCGGGGCAGCAGCTGATCATCGATCTGCGCTTCGAAGAACTGGATGCCGCACATGATCCGGCCCGCCGGGGTGCGCAGCGCCTCGTCGGTGTCCGGGAACGGGAAGTCCGAGATGACGAACCAGCCACCGGGTTCCAGGGTCCGATGGACGTTGCCGGCCACCCGGTCGATATCCCGGCATTCGTGCATGGAGATGTTGTTGATCACCAACCGGGCCGGGGAGGTCAACGACAGCTCCTCCAGCGGACTGCAGATCAGCTCGACCCGGTCGGCCAGGCCGGCCGCCGCCACCCGCTGCCGGGCCAGGTCGACCGAGTGCGGATCGCCGTCCACGCCCACCACCGTGCATCTCGGGTAGGCACGGGCCAGCTTGACCACCCCGACGCCGGTGCCGCAGGCGGTGTCCACCATCCGGCAGCCGCGCTCCAGTTCGGCGGTCAGGCCCGGAACCTGGGCCAGGCCGGCGGCCACCAGCCGCGTGTAGAACGGCGTGCCGGTCCCGGCCACCTCGGCGATCCAGTCGTGGCTCGTCTCGTCCCACCACATCCGGCGGCCGGTGCGCAGATTCGCCTCGAACCGAGTAAACATCTCGCGCGCCTCGGTGACCTGGAAGACGCCACCGACGAAGGCCGGCGAGTCGCCGTCCAGCAGCAGCGTCGCCACGTGGGGTTCGAGCCGGTAGCCGTCGCCGTCCCGGCCCAGCACGCCGGCGGCCAGGGCCGACCGGCACCAGACCGACACGTAGAACTCGTCGAGACCCAGCACGGTGGCCACCTCGGCACTCGAGCTGCCCGGCGCCTGGGCGAACCGGTCGATCAGGCCCTGCCGGATGCCCATCGCGATCGTCCGGTGCGCGACGTAGCCGGCGATGTGCCCCAGCAACGTCGATGCCTGGGTGGGCACGGTCGGCGTGGTGGTCAGCGGTTCGGCGGTCAGGGTCATGATGCTCCTCTCGGATTCGGACGTATCGATGCTCTGCCGGTGGCGCCACCACGCTCCAGTTCTGGATCTGTACTCGGCCGGTACAACATCTGTACCGGCCGGACCGCCCGGCCTACCCTGAATGGGTGTCCGCCAGCTACGGCCAGTTCTGCCCGGTTGCCAAGGCGATGGAGCTGCTGGACGAACGCTGGACGATGTTGATCATTCGCGAGCTGATGCTGGGCAGTACCCAGTTCAACGCGATCCGGCGCGGAGTCCCGCGGATGTCGCCCGCGCTGCTGTCCAAGCGGTTGTCCACGTTGGTGCGGGCCGGTGTGGTGGAGCGGCACGCCGACGGCTCGCAGGTCACCTACCGGCTCACCCCGGCCGGGCGGGAGCTGGTGCCGATCGTCGAGTCCATCGGCCGGTGGGGCATCCGCTGGATCCCCGAGCTCGGCGACGAGGACCTGGATCCGCATCTGCTGATGTGGGACATGCACAGGGGCATCGATCATGAGGCTGTGCCGGCCGGGCGCACCACGGTCGAGTTCGTCTTCGACGACGCGCCGGCGACGGTCCGCCGCTGGTGGTTGGTGATCACCGAGGACGACGCCGACGTGTGCGACGTCGATCCCGGTTACGACGTGCGGATCACCGTCAGCACGTCGCTGCGCACCATGTCGCACGTCTGGCGGGGCGACATCCCCCTCGCGCACGCCCTGCGGTCGGGCCAGTTGGCGCTGACCGGTGACGCCACCGCCCGACGCGCGTTCCCACGCTGGCTCAAGCTGTCCACGATGGCCGGCACGCCCCGGCCGGCGCTGGGTGCGGTCGGCTGAGGACCGGCGCTGCCCGACGCGCCGCCATGATCGACAATGACATCCATGTCCGCGGCCTATGACATCGATCCCTGGAGCGAGTTGATGGTGGCCGTGGTCGGCGCGATGGCCGCGCTGGCCGGCCTGTTCTTCGTCGCCCTGTCCATCAACATCGACGAGATCGTGCGCCTGCGCCGCCTGCCCGGGCGCGCCGCGGCAACCGTGGCGATGCTGGTCATCCTGCTGCTGGCCGGCGTGATCGGGCTGATCCCGGGCCAGCCGACCTCGTTGATCGGCGTGGAACTCGCCGTGCTGGGCCTGCTGGTCACCATGTTCATCGCGATCGCGATGCGGCCCCGTGAGGACGACGACCCGCAGCTCAACCGGTTCAAGTACCGGACCCAGCCGCTGCTGATCATGCTCGTGCCCTGCCTGGCGCTGATCGGCAGCGGCATCAGCCTGGTCGCCGAGGCCGGCGGCGGCCTGTACTGGCTGGCCGCCGCCTTCGTCACCGGCACCTTCGCCTGCATGACCAACGCCTGGGTGCTGCTGGTGGAGATCAAGCGCTGACCGCCTGCCGACGCGATCGGGCCCGCCCCCGAAGGGACGGGCCCGCCGCGGATAGCCGGACGATCAGTGCATGGCAACCGGCGTGCTGGTCGCCTCGACGTCCTGGGGTGCCTTGCGGGGCAGCAGGAACGCCGGGATCAACGTGACCGCCAGCAGCACCAGCGCCACCCAGAAAGTCGTCCCGAAGGCCTCGGCCATCTGCGCCTTCACCTCGGCGATGGCCTGGGCCAGCACGTCCGGCGGCACGTTGGCCATCGCCTGCGGGTCGGCCTGCGCGGCGTTCGCCGCCTGGATGGCCGGCTTGTTCAGCAGCTGGTTGGTCAGGATGACCGACATCGTCGCGGTGCCGATGGAGGCCGCCGACTGCTGCACGATGTTCATCAGCGTCGATCCGCGGGCCACCTCGGCGTGCCGGAGGGTGGCCAGGGCCGCGGTCATGATCGGCATCATGGTCATGCCCATGCCCAGGCCGTTCACGAACAGCGCGCCGAGCAGCAGCGGGATCGGTGTGGTGGAGCTGATCTGGGTGAACACGCTCATGCCGACCAGGATCAGCAGCAGGCCGCTGATGACGAACTTGCCCGGGCCCATCCTGTCGGTGAGCCGGCCGGCGACCGGCATGGAGATCATCGCGCCGATGCCCTGGGGCGCCAGCAGCAGGCCGGCGGCCAGCGTGCTCTCGTCGCGCACCTGGATGAAGTAGGTGGGCAGCAGCAGCATCGCGCCGAAGAACGCGATGGCGAACAGCGACATGGTGATCACCGAGACGGACAGCTGCCGGCGCTTGAACAGGTGCAGGTCGATCAGCGGGTGGTCCTTGCGGCGCAGCGCGTGGAACACGAACCCGACCATCAGCAGCAGGCCGGCGACCATCGGGATGAGCACCTTGGCCGACGCGAACGTGCCCTCCCCGGGAATCGTGGACACGCCGTAGAGGAACAGCGCCAGCCCGGGCGAGAGCAGCAGCATGCCGACGAAGTCGAACGACTCCGACGGTGTCGGCTCGTCCTTGGCCAGCACCCGCCACGCGGCGAAGAGGGCGACGGCGCCGATCGGCACGTTGATGAAGAAGATCCAGTGCCAGCTGGCGGACTCGATCAGCCAGCCGCCCAGGATCGGGCCGAAGATCGGGCCGAGCAGCATCGGCACGCCCAGCACGGCCATCACCCGGCCGATCCGGTGCGGCCCGGCGGCGTGCGTCATGATCGTCATGCCCAGCGGCATCAGCATGCCGCCGCCGAGGCCCTGCAGCACCCGGAAGGTGATCAGCGAACCGATGCTCCAGGCCAGGCCACAGGCGATCGAGCCGAGCACGAACAGGGTCAGCGCCAGCATGTACAGGCGCTTGGTGCCGAACCGGTCGGCCGCCCACCCGGTCAGCGGGATGACGGTGGCCAGGGCCAGGGTGTACCCGGTCATGGTCCAGGCGACGGTGGCGTAGCTGGCGTCGAAAACCGTTTGGAAGGTCGGCAGGGCGACGCTGACGACGGTCACGTCCAGGATGGACATGATCGCGCCGAGCACCACGACTCCGGCGATCCGCCAGACGGTGCCGTCCAGCTTGTCGTCGTCGTGGATCGCCGGCCCGGACGGCGGGGCGGTCAGCGATGGCGGGGCGGTCAGTGGCGGTGGGCTTCCCGTGTCCGCGCCGGGTTCGGACGCGGCGTGCTTGGGACTCATGCAGGGATCTCCTGACGATGCGAGTGGTGAGCTTTCACGTGTACCTGAGAGATTTCTTCAGGCGAGCGGCCGGGGCAACCGAGTTTCGCCACGATCGGCCGCAGGGCAGCGATCAGCCGCCGGGCGTCCTGCTCGTCCACGTCGGCGAGCAGGTCGAGGGCGTACCGTCGTTGGCCCTCCTTGAAGGTGGCGATCAGCCGGATTCCCGCCGCACTCAGCGAGATCCTTTTGATCCGCCGGTCGAGTTCGTCCTCGACCCGGTCGACCAGTCCGACCCGGACCAGCTGGTCGACGTTGCGACCGGCCGCCGCGACCGAGAGCTCGAGCCGGCCGGCGATCTCGTGGATCGGCAGCGGATCGTGGCTCTGGGTCAGCACCAACAACGTTCGCATCTGCGAGAACGTCAGATCGGCGGCGAGCAGGGCGTCGATGCCCGCGTTCTGCGCGCCACAGTGCAGGTGCCCGACGAACGACTCCAGGACCTCCAGCAGCTCCTCGGCGCTACTTGTTGTCACGGACGCAAAGGTAGCACGAACGCAACTGTTGCCCCAGCGGGTCGAGTCAAGGGGTGACCGTGATGGTGTCCGTCTCGATCGGCGTCGTCCGCAGGACGCCGGGGGCCCGCAGGGTCGTGGCCACCGTCGTCCGTCCGGGCCACAGCGCCCGGTAGGTGACGGAGTAGGTGACGCTGCCACCGGCGGCCGGCGCCGCGGTGTGAATGGCGAACACGTCACCCGCGGTCACCGCGGCCAGCTTGACGCCGCTGGTGCCGTCGCGATTCTCGGCGCCGGCCAGCAGTGGCCGGCCGGTCACCCGGCTGAGCGGGCCGTAGGCCATCCAGGCGCCCTCGATGTTGCCGACCTGGATCCAGACCTGGAACGAGTTCGGGTCGCCGGTGCCGAACGCCGGCACCTGCGCGTAGTCGGCGACGATCCAGTCGGTGGTCCCGTCGGTGAGCACGCCGATGCGGACCGCGCCGCCCCCACCCGGGTTCAGGTCGGTCCAGTAGGGGGCGATGACGTTGTTGGTCCGGGACGTTCCCCACGCGACGGAGTCCCCGCAGCACTGGTTGTCCTCGGCGGTCCCGCCGCCGATCACCAGGTAGCCGTTCGAGTCGACGCCGATCCTGTCGTAGACCTCGCCGCCCCATCGGAAGGCCGGTGTGTCGACGTTGACCAGCGTCTCGTCCCCCATGCCGGGGATCGGGTCGAAGAAGGCGTCGACCGGCAGGTACCCGCGACTCGGGCTCTTGTCCTGGTCGATCGCGGAGATCCCGGTGACGGTCGCCGGGCTCGCCGCGGCCAACGTGCCCGACCAGGCGGCTCCGAACACGCTCTTGCGCGCCGGTTGGGTCGCCGATTGGGCGAGCATCGGCGAGAGGGTCTGCAGGGTGACTTGGGTCGGCACCGGCAGCGTGTTGGTGGCGGTCACCGAGCAGGTGGCGGTCCGGCCCACCCGCACCGTGGCCCGGTCGCAGCCCTGGGTCAGGGTGATCGCGGCGTCGCCGGCGTACGCGGCCACCGGGATCACCACCGGGGTGGCCGCCGAGCGCGGGCGGAAGGTGATCTGACCGGTGAGCCGGGTGTCCTTGGCCGCGCCGAGCGAATCGAGGGTGATGCCGATCGTTCTGGTGCCGCCGGCCAGCACGGTAAAGCTCGACGGGCTGACGGTGATCCGCAGGCCGGCATCGGTCGTCGTGCTGGCGGTGAACGTCTGCGCCTGGTCGGTGACGTTCTTCAGGGTGCGCTTCACCGTGATCGCGCCGGGCAGCGGGTCGACGTCGATGCTGGGCAGGTTCAGGTCGACCCGGTGCAGCGGGTCACCGGCCGAATCGACGTAGGCCGCCGCGGTCTCGTCGAACGTCGCGGTCGGGTTGACCGCGCGATCGACCCGCAGCGACCCGGCGCCCCGGTCAAACACGCCGGCCGGGCTGCCGTCGGCGTTCACCACGTCCTGCACGGACGAGGTCATCTGCGCCGACTTGATCTGGCCCGGGGTCCAGTCCGGATGCGCGGCCTTGATCAGCGCCGACGCGCCCGCGGTGTGCGGGGACGACATCGACGTGCCGGCGATCGCCTGGTACAGCTGGCCGGCCGGACCGGTGGAGATCCCGGTCGGCGTCGGGGTGTTGCCGGCCAGCACCTGGACGCCGGGCGCGGTGATGTCCGGCTTGAGGAAGTCACCGACCGGACCGCGTGAGCTGAAGCCGGCCATCACGTCGCCCTGCGTCGGCTGCACCGTGCCGGGCGCCCAGTCGGCGGTCACCGTCGGGTGGCCGTCCAGGAAGGCGAGCAGGTCGTCGTTGGGGCCCTCCAGATGGATGGCCGGGAGCCAGTGGTTGTCGGTCTCGGTGTCGGTCGTGGTCGGGTTGTACAGGATCATGCCGATCGCGCCGCCCTGGAGCGCGTTGTAGCCCTTGTCCACCCGGGCATTGCCGCCCCGCCGGCACGCGACGACCTTGCCGGACACCGAACCGGCCGGGAAGGGGTCGGTGCACAACGAACCGCCCAGGTAGCCGGGGACCTCCTCGGCCCTGACGACCGGGCCGCTCGCACCGGCGGTGATGGTGGCGCCGGCCTTCGAATAGGTCGCCCCGTCCGACGAGGTCAGCGTCAGCGTCGACGTGAAGGCCCGGTTCGCCGTCGAGGCCCCGACCGTCAGCACCCACGGAGCGGCGTGCTCGGCCGTGCCGGCGCCCGGCCCGGAGTTGCCGGCCGAGGCGCTCACCGCGATGCCGGCCTGGTAGGCATCGAGGAAGGCCAGCTCGACCGGGTCGGCGTAGGGATCCGCGCCGCCGCCGATGGAGTAGTTGATGACGTTGACGCCGTCGAGGATGGCCTGCTGGACGGCCGCCACCGAGTCCTCGTCGTAGCACCCGTCGGTCAGGCACACCCGATAGGCGATCACCGCCGCTCCGGGGGCAATTCCGCTGATCGGCCCTCGGTCGGTGCCGAGCAGCGGCGCGCTGTCCACCCGGTCGCCCGCGGCCGTCGTCGCCGTGTGGGTTCCGTGGCCCTCGGAGTCACGGGCGGTGCAGGTCGCGGTCTGCAGATTGCAGTAGTCGGCGGTGCTTACGTTGGCGTCGTTGGCGAGGTAGGAAGTCAGGAACGTGTGGGCGCCGATGAGCTTGTTGTTGCAGGTGAAGGCGGGCCCGAGGGCCGGGTCGGTACCGTCGCCGAAGTCGCAGGTGGCCGGGCGGTGGGCGGGCGCCGGCAGGCCGGTGTCCCGCAGCATCGGGTGTTCGGGCCAGATGCCGGTGTCGATGACGCCGACGACGACACCCGACCCGGCCTTGTCCTGCCCGCCCAACGACGGCCAGACCTTGTTCGCACCGATGAACGAGGCGGTGTCGTTGGCCGGGCCGGCCGCGAACTGCGCCGCGGCGGCCTCGTCCGGCTGCCGGAGCGTGTTCCGCTGGACCGCCACCACCCCCGGCACGCTCAACAGGGCCTTCGCCTGGTTGGCTGGGAGCTTGACGGACAGGCCGCCGTAGGCGATCGGGTAGTTCCCGGTCACGCTCGCGCCGGGGACCGTCGCGGCGATCGCCGAGGCCGCCTGATCGTTGGTCTGCTCGGCGTAGCCCAGGTAGTGCGCCACCGCCGGATCGTGCTCATCCAGTTTCTTGCCGGTGACGGTGGGGCTGGTCGGGGCCAGGCCGTCGACCCCACCGGCGTAGGAGGCGGCCGCGTCGTAGTCGAGCTTGACCATCACGGTGGTCGTCGAGGTGTCGGTGCTGGTCACCAGGTCCGGGTCGCTGCGCGCCAGCTGGCCGCTGCCGGACTTGGCGGTGGTGATCGGATCCCCGCTGGGCGTCAGCGGGGTGCCCGTGAAGCGGCCAGGGTCGGGCACCGCGGCGGCGGTCGCCGGAATGACACCCGTCGCGGCCATCAACACCATCGCCGAGCCGAGTGCCAACCACCGAAGCGCACGACGCCGCATGCCGTCCACCCTCGCCGCAGGCCGCCCCGGCGGTCCGATCCGGCGGAGCGAAGATGGCTGAACGCTAGTCTGCGTCCATCCGGCGTGCCACCCTGGGTCATCCTTCGATTACGGAGGGGAGTCATGTCTACGTCATCGGATCCGGTCGTGCTGATCGGGACGCTGTCGGCGGATGTCGTCGAGGGCAGCCGACTACACATCCGTCCCGCCGCCGGCCGGCCGGCGAGCCTGGTCCTGCCCGACGGCTGGCGACTCGGCCCGACCATGATCCTCGATGATGCCGGGACCACCCGGGCTCGGCTCGGTGATCGGGTGGCGGTGACCGGGCACTGGATCGAGGGGCTGGTGTCGCTGCGCGGGCCGAGCCGCGTGCTGCGGGTCGTTGCCATGGAACCGGCCGGTCCCTGACGCCGTCAGGGCGTCGTGGTCACCGTGCCCACGGTGACACCCTCACCCGCGACCAGCGTCACCTGGACCGTCGACCCGCCCCGGGTGTAGGTGGCCGTGGCGGCATCGCCCGCGGTGGCGGCGTCGGCCCGGGTGAATCCCGCGGCGGTGAGCTCCGCCCGGAAGAAGTCGGCCAGGTCCGTGGGACTGCCGGACGCGCGGAACGCCAGAGTGCCGGCGTCGTCGGCCGTCGGGTCGGTGAAGATCTCCGCCCCGGGCGGCAACCCGACGTCGGCCGGCCAGCCGTCGGGCGGACCAGCCGCCGCCGGCGGAAGGTCCACGTCCGGCTCACCTGGTTGATCCGGCGTGCCCTGATCCGTCGATCGGGCGGTCGGTCCGTTCGTGGCGACGTCGGTCGGTGATGTCGGGGTGGGCCGGGTGGGCTGGGTAGGCGCAGGTTGGGTCGATGGCGGGGTCGACGCCGGCGCAGCCACCGCAGGCGCCGATTCCGTGGCGCCGCCGGCCGGGGACGCCGCCGGCAGGCCCGCGGCCGACCCGCTGGCGGTCGGACTCCGCGCGGCCAGCACCTCGGTGTCGGCGGAACATCCCGAGCCGGCCACCGTCGCGAGGACGATGACCGCCGCGGCGCCGAGCATGGAGCGTCGCACCGTCTGAATCCCCCGACTTCCGGTCACTGGCTTCTTCGACCGTAGCCGCCGGGTGCGGGGTATGGCTTCACTCACATGACACTCAATTCCATTGCACTGGTACTGAGTGTCAGCCAGGATTGTCGCATCGCCTTCCCCGATCACCTCATGACGATCACTCAACGACGAGGACCCCCATGCCCGAGATCGACGTCAGCGCTGCCCTCGACACCGACTACTACGCAGTCTTCGCCGACATCCCCGAGGTCGACCGGGTGTTCTGGAAACGCGCCCGCGGCTTCGCCGAGCAGACGCTGGACGAGGTGAACGAGGCCTGGGACAAGGCCGAGTACCCCGTCCACCTGGCCCGCAGGCTGGGCGAGCTGGACCTGCTCACCGACGGCGTGGCCGGCCCCGGGCTGACCCCGATGTCGCCGCTGGCGGCCGGCCTGGTCAACATGGAGATCTCCCGGGGCGACGGCTCGATGGGCACCGTGATCGCCGTGCAGGGCGGTCTGGCACTGCGGTCCATCGCGTACTTCGGCAGCCCGGCGCAGCAGCAGCGGTGGCTGGTGCCGCTGGCCCGTGGCACCGAACTGGGAGCGTTCGCCCTGACCGAACCGCTGCACGGCTCGGACTCGGTCTCGCTGGAGACGACCGCGGTGCGGGACGGCGACTCGTGGGTGATCAACGGCGAGAAGAAGTGGATCGGCAACGGCTCCGTCGGCGACGTCACCGTGGTCTGGGCCCGCGACGAGCAGGATCACGTTCGCGGCTTCCTGGTCGAGCAGGACACGCCCGGGTACGACGGCCGGACGATTCGCGGCAAGGCGTCGCTGCGGGCCATCCACCAGGCGCACATCACGCTGACCGACGTCCGGGTCCCGCTGGACGCGGTGTTGCCGGGCACGCACGGCTTCAAGGACGCGTCCCGGGTGCTGCTGGCCACCCGGCTCGGCGTGGCCTGGGCGGCGCTCGGACACGCCACCGCGGTGTTCGAGGCGGCCCTGACCTACGCCCGGCAACGGATCCAGTTCGGCCGGTCGCTGTCGTCCTTCCAGCTGGTGCAGGAACGGCTGACCCGGATGCTGGCGGAGCTGACCACCATGCAGTTGACCTGCCGGCACCTGGCCGCCCTGGACCAGGCGGGCACGCTGACCCCGACCCAGGCGGCCCTGGCCAAGTACAACAACACCCGCGGCGCCCGGGAGATGGCCGCCACGGCACGAGACCTGCTCGGGGGCAACGGCATCCTGCTGGAGAACCACGTGATCCGGCACATGGCCGACATCGAGTCCCTGCACACCTACGAGGGCACCGAGAGCATCCAGGCCCTGCTCATCGGACGCGACCTCACCGGCGTCGGCGCGTTCGCCTGATCCGCCACCGTTGTCACCCCGATCATCCCGAACGAAGGAGTCCGGACAGACCATGACCAGCCCCGCGACCAGCCCCGCGACCAGCCCCGTGATCAGCCCCGCCGCGAACGAGTCCCCGCTCACCCCTTTGCGTTTCCTGCAACGCTCCGCCGAGGTCTATCCGGACTCGGTGGCGATCGTCTACGGCCGGCGCCGCTACACCTACGCCGAGTTCGCCGCCACCGCACAACGTCTCGCCCGGGCCTTGCAAGCGCGCATCGAGCCGGGCGATCGAGTGGCCTTCCTGTCGCCGAACGTGCCCGAGATGCTGATCGCGCACTTCGCGGTGCCGCTGGCCGGAGGCATCTTGGTGGCCCTGAACTCCCGGCTCGCCGCTGCCGAGATCGACTACATCCTGAACCATTCCGGCGCCCGGTTGCTGTTCGTCGACACCGAGCTGATCGGCATCGTCGGCGACGTCGTCGCCGGGTCACCGACGCTGGCCGGCGTCATCGAGATCGCCGACACCGAGTTCGGGCCGGCTACTCCCGGCATCGGTGCCGGTGCCGTCGATGTGGGCCAGCAGTCTTTCGAGTCGTTCCTGGCCGAGGCGGACCCGAACGCGCCTGTCCTGCCGTGGACCGTCGCCGACGAGCGCGCCGTGATCACCATCAACTACACGTCGGGCACCACCGGCAAGCCGAAGGGCGTCATGTACACCCACCGCGGCGCCTACCTGAACTCGTTCGGCGAGGTGTTCCACAACCACCTCACCAGCGACTCGGTCTACCTGTGGACCCTGCCGATGTTCCACTGCAACGGCTGGTGCACCCCGTGGGCGGTCACCGCGGCCGGCGCCACCCACGTGTGCCTGCGCGCCGTCCGTGCCGACGCCGTCTGGTCGGCGATCGACGGCCTCGGCGTCACCAACCTGTGCGGCGCGCCCACCGTCTGCAGCATCATCGCGGACGCCCCGCGGGCACACCCGCTCGATCGGCCGCTGCGGATCACCACCGCAGGGGCGCCGCCGTCGCCGACCGTCATCGAGCAGTTGGACCGGCTGGGCGTCACCGTCGTGCACGTGTATGGACTGACCGAGGTCTACGGACCGTTCACCATCTGCGAGTACAAGCGCGAATGGGACGATCTGCCGCCGGCCGACCGAGCCCGCAAGCTCGCCAGGCAGGGAGTGGGCATGCTGCAGGCCGAATCGGCCAGGGTCGTCGACCAGGACATGGTCGACGTGCCCGCCGACGGCCGGGCGGTCGGGGAGATCGTGCTGCGCGGCAACAATGTGATGGCGGGCTACTTCAACGATCCGGCGGCCACCGAGCAGGCGTTCCGCGGCGGCTGGTTCCACACCGGCGACCTGGGCGTCATGCACCTGGACGGGTACATCGAGCTGAAGGATCGGGCCAAGGACATCATCATCTCCGGCGGGGAGAACATCTCCACCATCGAGGTGGAGAACGCCGTGCTCTCGCATCCGGCGGTGGCGGAGGCCGCGGTGATCGGCGTGCCCAGCGTCAAATGGGGCGAGCGGCCGCGCGCCTTCGTCGTCGTGCGGCCCGGCGCCCGGGTGACCTCCGGAGAGGTTCTCGAGCACGTCCGGGGGCAGATCGCCCGGTACAAGGTGCCGGACGAGGTGATCTTCGTCGATGCGCTCCCGCGGACCGCCACCGGCAAGATCCGCAAGAACGAGCTTCGAGCCGAGCCGGCCGTGACCGCCGGTGCCGGCACCGGGTGACCGCGGGACTCGGCTCCGGCGGTCAGGTCAGGTCACGGCTACGTGCACGGGGGCTGCGTCCACAGGTCGTCGACCACCACGACCGCCCGGTCGTACGAGCTCTGGTAGATCCCTCCGTTGGCCGACGGTGAACTCTGCACCTTCTGCGCCATCTGCCACGGCACGCCCGACTGCCAGTCGGGGATCTTCAGCAGCCGGTCGTAGAACAGGCCGGTGGCGGAGGCGGGGTCGATCAGCTTCTCCGGAGCCCCCCAGCCGGTGGTCGGCCGCTGCTGGAACAGGCCGATCGAATCAAGGTTGTTGCCGACCTCGTCGTGCGGATAGTCCAGCGACCGGCGGGCCACCGCGCGCTCGACGTCGCTGAGCGGGCGGTCGATCTCGGAGGCGTACAGCTCGGACGTCCCGTCGTTGGCGAAGTTGATCAGGCCGGTTTCCGCCAGCGCCGTCGCCACCGCGATCTCGGCGGCCTGCTTGTCCAGGCCGCGCTCGATCGCCACGCTGGTGATGATCCGGGCGTTGCGGCTCTGCACCGCGCTGAGATCGGCGACCTGGCCGGCCGCCCCGCAATCGGTGCCGGCCTGATCGGCCGAGTCGGGCCCGCCGTCGGTCGCCCCCAGCAGCACGACCGCGCCGACCGTCAGCAGCAGGGCGATGGTCAGGCGCAACGGGACCCGGCGGTTCGACTGCCGGCCCGACGGTCCCCGTTCGGTGACCGGCTCGGTGCGAGTCCGGCCGGCCGGCGGCGTCCGGCCGGACCGCGGCGGCGTCCCGGTGGACCGCGGCGGCGCGGTCCCGGTGGAACGGGGCGGCGGCACCGGGCGCCCCGCCGAACCGGGACGGGCCATCGCGGGGCGGGCCCCCGAATCGGCACGAGTCGCGCCGGCCCTGGGCCCCCTCGGATACGGCGTCGAACCGGCACGAGCAGCCGTGTCCGAGGCCGACGAGGAACCGGGAACGGACACACGCGGGCGGGCCGTGCCGGCCGGGGGAAGGCTGCCGGCCTCCTGCCCGGCGCGACTGTCCGACCGGACCGGCGGATACCCCATCAGGTCGTTCGGTCCGGTCGACCGGCGACGACCGCCGGGTTCGGGCAGCGCCCGACCGTGCAATTCACGAAGCGCCGCAGCGACGCCGAAAAGACCGGCACGTTCCTTCCCTCCATTGGGACCGTGGTGCACCTGTTTGCAGCGACGGCCCCGAGGGCCGGCGCCGATGATATGCAGGACAAACCGGCGGAGTCGCCCGTCCGGGCCGAGGAGTCGTCCTTTTCCGCCTTTCGGCGGTCAAGGACGGCCGACATCGTCACCTAAGGTGGCCATCACCAGCGATCGAGGGTCGAAGTGATCACCCGCACGGGTCGTTGATCACCCGTCCGACACTCCTCGGTCCTCGATTCCGTGGAATACACGGCCCTTGAGGAAGGAATGCACCGCGTTGCCGGCGGCCATTCCGCGGCATTACTCCGGAAACTGCTCGAAATCTCTGACTCAGCCGGACGAGGTGAACGTGACGACGACCGCTCGATTTGCCGGATCCGAGGCTGGTTGGACCAGCGGCGCCGAATCGCCCAGGCCGACCACCGACGTGACGTTCTCCGCCGGCACGCCGATCTCCTGCAGCAGCGCGGCCACCTCGGTGGCCCGCCGGGTGGACAGGTCGACCGCGACCTGTGGATCGCCGCCGCTGGCCGCCGCGGTGTGCCCCTCGACGGTGATCTTGGTGGTCGGGTCGACCGTGCCGACGCATTCGCCCAGGGACGTCAGCGTCGCCGCCTTGTCGATCAGGGTCGCCTGGTCGGGCAGGAACAGCGCCGGGGTGGGCAACGTGCAGGTCCGCGTCGGCCCGGAGCCCTGGGAGCTGATCTTGTCGGTCGGGTCCGGAGTGGCCACCACCGGGATCGTGCCGGTGCCCGCACCGGTCCCGGTGCCGTCGTAGAACGTCACCTTGGTTGCTCCGGCCGCGGTGGCCACCCCTTCCCACACGGCGTGCTGGTAGCCGACCTGCACGTCCGAGAGGGCGTTCTGCGCTCCGGCGACCGGCGTCACGACGAAGCTCACCTCGCGGCCGGTCAGGTCCGGCAGCGCGCCGGCGGCTTGGACGGCGGCCACCACGTCCGGCGGGGACTGGTCGAACGCGAGCTGGTTCATGTCCAGCGGACCCCTGGTGTCCAGCAGCGGCGAGAACACCCAGACCGGGGATCCCGGCGGCGACGCGAGCGCCGCCAGCCCGGCCAGCGCGTCCCGTCCCGGCGCCTGCGCCTGGAAGGCGTTGAGCCGTTCGGTGAACGCCGACGTGGCCTCGCCGCCGGCGACGGCCACCGGTTCGCTGGTGGTCGTGCCGTCACCGGCGACGGCCACCCACTCGGCCCCGCGGTCGTCGCCCAGCGCCGCCCATTCGGTGGCCACCGCGTCGGGCACGGCGACCTGGGCCTCGTTGGCGGAGCCGGCGGTGCTGACCACGCTGCCGGCCACCGTTACCGGGGCCTGGCTGGACGAGGTCGCGGAGCCGTCCGTCGAGGTGCCCGAGCCGCAGCCGGCGAGCGTTCCGAGGACGACCACCCCGGCCAGGGCGGCGATGGTGCTGAGTGTGTGTCTGGCGCGCATGGGCTTCAGGCTGCCATGGTCCCCCGATCGAGGGGCCGGTTTGCGTCGCTCGAAGCGCGCCGGAAGGACGGAGACCGGCCCCTGGATGCGAGGATCAGCCGGCGGCCACCGGCGCGGCGTTCCAGATCCGGTCCAGGTAGTCCTGGATCGAACGATCGCTGGAGAAGAACCCGCACCTGGCCACGTTCAGCACCGCGCTGCGGTTCCACGCCCGCTGGTCCTGGTAGGCCAGGTCGACGCGGTCCTGAGCCTCGATGTAGCTCTGGTAGTCGGCCAGCGCCAGGAACCGGTCCTCGTGCAGCAGCGAGTCGACGATCGGTGCGAACGTCTCCCGGCTGCCGTCCGAGAAGACACCGGAGGCGATGGCGCCCAGTGCCTTGCGCAGCTCGGGGTTGGTCTGGAAGTAGGTACGTGGCTGGTACCCGGCCTCGTAGATGTCCTGTACCTCGGGCTCGGTCAGCCCGAACAGGAAGAAGTTCCGCTCGCCGACGGCCTGCAGGATCTCGACGTTCGCGCCGTCGAGGGTGCCGATGGTCAGCGCCCCGTTCAGCGCCAGCTTCATGTTGCCGGTGCCGGATGCCTCCTTGCCGGCCAGCGAGATCTGCTCGGACAGGTCGGCGGCCGGGATCAGCGTCTCGGCGAGGGTGACGTTGTAATTCGCCGGGAACGCGACCTTGAGCCGGCCGGCCACCAGCGGGTCGTTGTCGATCACCCGGCCGACCGCGTTGATCAACGCGATGGTCTGCTTGGCGATCCAGTACCCCGGGGCGGCCTTGGCCCCGAACAGGAACACCCGCGGCACGATGTCCAGGTCGGGGTTCTGCTGCAGCCGCTGGTACAGCGTGACGACGTGCAGCAACTTGAGGGTCTGCCGCTTGTACTCGTGCAGCCGCTTGACCATGACGTCGTACATGGCGTCCTGGGGCAGGACGATGCCGTCCCGACGCTCCAGCAGTCCGGCGAGCCGCTTGCGGTTGCCGGCCTTGACCGCGGCGAAGGCGTCCAGGAAGGCCGGGTCGTCGGCGTGCGGTTCCAGTTCCTGCAGCCGGCCCAGGTCGCGCAGCCAGCCGTCACCGATGGTGTCGGTGATCAGCTCGGTCAGACCGGGGTTGGCCAGCCCGATGAACCGGCGGGGCGTCACCCCGTTGGTGACGTTGGTGAACTTCTCCGGCCAGTGCGCCGAGAAGTCCGAGAGCACCTTGTCGCGCAGCAACTGGCTGTGCAGCTCCGCGACCCCGTTGACCTTGCTGCCGACCACCGTGGCCAGGTAGGCCATGCGGACCGCGCGCTGCGGATGCTCCTGGATGATCGACATGCTGCGCACCCGCAGCTCGTCGTCGGGGTACGCGGCGCGCAGCTCGGCCAGGAAGTCGTCGTTGATCCGGAAGATGATCTCCAGGTGTCGCGGCAGCAGCCGGCCCAGCAGATCCACCGGCCACACCTCCAGCGCCTCCGGCAGCAGCGTGTGGCAGGTGTAGGCGAAGCACTGGCGGCAGATGTCCAGGGCCTCGTCCCAGGGGATGTTTTTCTCGTCGACCAGGATCCGCATCAGCTCCGGGATGGCGATCACCGGGTGGGTGTCGTTCAGCTGGAAGATCACCCGTTCGGGCAGCTTGCGCGGGTCGAACCCGGGCGGCATGACGTTGTCCAGGAAGTCCCGCAGCGAACAGGCCACGAAGAAGTACTGCTGCTGCAGCCGCAGCTCCTTGCCCTGCGGGGTGGAGTCCTCCGGGTAGAGCACCTTGCTGATGTTCTCGGCGAAGGCCTGGGCCCGGACGGCCTGCAGGTAGTCGCCGTTGTTGAACACCTGCAGGTCGAAGGCCTGGGTGGCGCGGGCACTCCACAGCCGCAGGGTGTTCACGTTGCCGGCGCGGTAGCCGGGAACCATGTAGTTGTACGGGACGCCGATGACCTCCCAGTCGTTGTTCCACCGGGTGCGTTCCTGACCGTCCTCGGCCAGGTACTTCTCGGTGTGACCGGCGAAGCGGACCTTCACCCCCATGTCGGGGTGCGGGAACTCCCACGGGGACCCGAGGGTGAGCCAGGAGTCGGGTTGTTCGACCTGGTGGCCGTTCTCGAAGGTCTGCCGGAAGATGCCGTACTCGTAGCGGATGCCGTAGCCGATGGCCGGGATGCGCAGGGTGGCCAGCGAGTCGATGAAGCAGGCGGCGAGCCGGCCGAGGCCGCCGTTGCCCAGCCCGGGCTCCACCTCGCTGTCCCGCAACACCTCCATGTCCAGGCCCAGGCCCTTGATGGCTTCCTCGGCGGTGTCGGTCAGCCCGGACGCGAGCAGCGCGTTGTCCAGTTGGCGGCCCAGCAGGTATTCCGCCGACAGGTAGACGACGACCCTGGCCTTGGCCTGCATCTGCCGCTGCACGGTCTCCAGCCAGCGGGCCATCAGTTGCTGGCGCACCGTGCGGGCCAGGGCGAAGTACAGGTCGTTCTTGGTGGCGCGGGCCAGCACGACGCCCTGCCCGAATTGCAGCCGCTTGAGGAACTCCTGCGTGAAGCGCTCGACGTTGTCCAGATCGGGCTTCACGATCGCAGGTCGACTCGGTTTCGTCACGAGCGCGGATAGTAGTCACCGTTTGTGACGCATGCGGGACAAGAATGTGCCGCATGTGCCGGCCCGGAAGCGGTCGGCGGCGCGGGTCGGGTGGACCGTCCGGTCCGACCGGTCGCCGCGGCCGGCGCGCCGGCGGCCCCGCACCGCCGGCCCGCCGGCCGGCGGACACCGGCTCGACCACGGTGACCACGGCCAACGCCCGTGCCGGGCGGTCGGCAGGCGGCACCCGTGGGCGGCCCGCTTCGTCCGGAGTGGGCCGGTGCGGGCCGGTGCGGAGGGATCCGCACGCCGAGGGAGTCTCCCGGGAGTGTGACCAGGGCCACGGTTCGGGTCGGGTCGAACCGGGTAGACCGACGTCGCCGTCACCGGGCACGTACGCGCGGTCGGCGGAAGCTGAGAAGGAATGTGCCCGCGCAGCGACACTTTTCCTGCTGAACACCGGCCACACGCCCCCAGCGGTGCGCTGATACCCGAGGGGACGGCCCATCCGGGCCGGTCCGCCACACCACCTGGAGTTCAGCTGCCGTCGGGCTGGTTCAGCGCGTCCAGGTGCCGGGAGAGCACTCGGGCCCGCAGTTCCTCCCGGGCCCGCAGCGCCGTCTCGATCCGCGCCAGCTGCTCCGGCGAGGCCGGCAGGTCGTAGACCGCCGAGACGAACCGGGCGATGTCCGGCCGGTAGTCGTGCGCCCAGGCCCGGTATCCCTGCATCTTCTGGGCGTTCTTCATGTCGATCAGGCCGTGCAGGAAGCTGGTGATCGGCCGCCACCGCAGCCGGGCCGGAATGCCGCGTGGGCTCGCCCCGGGCACGAGCTGGACCTTCGGCCGAGCGTCGGACAGCCAGGCCGGGCGGGAGGCCAGCAGGTCGATGCCGAACTTGGTGACGCCGTCGTTGTCGTGGCTGACCATTACGTACCGCAGGGCCGACCGATGCTCGGGCGTGAGGTCGGTCAGCTGATCGAAGTCGTTGACCATGGTGACCAGGTTCGGGTCGACGTCCGGCCGCGGCGTCCCCGTCACCTGATGCATCCAGCCGCTGGCGTGCGGGGTGCCGATCCACAGGGCCCGGTCGATGCCCAATGCCTGCGGGCCCAGGGTTCCCCAGTGCAGCAGCACGTCCTGGCTGGTGTGCGCACCCAGGCTCTCCCCGAACAGGACCACCCTCGGCCGGCGGCCGGGCCGGTCACGCAGCCGGGCACTGATCGCCAGCCAGAGCAGCCGGTTCTGCTCCCGAGCGTCCTTGACCTTGAACAACGACAGCGGCGACGGCCGCTTCGAGTACTGCATGGTCACGATCGCCACATCGCCCAGCGTCAGGTAGGACGCGGCCGCCGTCGCGCAGTAGTTCACGTATCCCGACCCGGTCGGTGAGCACAGCACGATCATCGAGCGGTCCCAGGCGCCGACCCGGTCCATCTCGGCCAGAGCGAGGTCGACCCGGGCGCGGATGGTCGGCGCGCTGTCCAGGCCGATGTAGACCAGGGCCGGCGCGGCGACGGCCGGCCGACCCATGACCGAGCTGATCGCCAGGTCCGGCAGACCGACCGGAAGGTTCGGCACGGGCTTGGGCCGCGGGTACAGCAGCACGTGTCGCCGACCCTCCCGCCCGAGGGTCGCCCACGGCACCAGGCTGTGCGGTGAGCCGCTCGCCGTGGCCCCGATCCACCGCCGGCCGCCGGTGTCGTCGATGATCGGCTCGATGACGTTGGTGCCCGCCTCGATCGCGCGGATCGCCCGATGCCAGACCAGGCTGCCGGACCCGAGCAGCGCGGCCAGGGTGAGGCCGTGTCCGACCGGACGCCACAGCAGCCGCCCACCGGGCAGGCGGGCAGCCAACAGCGTGGCCGTGCCGTCCGCGAGCAGTCGCTCGAGCAGCCCGGCGGCGGAGATCGCGGCGGCGACGACGGTGCTCGCCGCCGCGGCGCGCAGCGGATCGACGGCCGGTGCGTCGGTGATCACCGGCTCCTCGGGCAGGCCGCGCCGGCGCATGTTCTCCATGACCAGGCCAAGGGCCAGGCCGGCCGGTGCGCCCAGCGGAATCCGGGCGATCCGGCCTCGTCCGCCGACCGCCCGGTCCAGCGCCTCGGCACCGATCTCGATGATGGTGAACAGGCCGGCCCCGATGCCGGTCACGGTGGTGCGCCAGACGAACTGACGCGTCATCCCGCGGCGCAGCGACTCATCGGGACGCCTGCCCATCGCCCGGTGGGCGGCCAGGCCCAGCGGGATGACGGCCAGATCGAGCGCCAAGCAGGCCCGGCGCTGCCGGATCCGCTCGTCGGCGCCCGGCAGGCGGCCGGCGAAGGTCGAGGCCAGCGCCTCGAGAACGTCCTGAACGGCCACGCTGAGCAGGTAGGACGCGGTGCTGCCGATGCCCGTGACGACGGCTTGGTCGGTCAGGCTCCGTGGAACCAGGGACGGCTCGAACGTGCCGGGCGCCGCGGCGGCCGCCACCAGCAGGCCGATCTGATCTCCGGGACCGGCCAGGTCGGTCAGCCACCGCCCGACGTTCATGACACTCCGATCCCGGACCCGACGCCGACCCTTTGTCCACCGCATCATCGCGGTCGTCGCCGGGATCGGCACCCGCTGGCGCGCTACCCGGGACGTCCGGTCAGGCGCAACCGGGCCGGGCGTCGGGAATCGGCGACCGGGCCGTCGGGAATCGGCGCCGGGTCAGGCGACCTTCGAGACGTCGTCCGCGGCCGTCGACGCCGAATCGTCGTGGACTTCGAAGGTCGGCGCGTCGGCCAGCGACACGGTTTCGTTGTCCCACAGAATGCGCGCCCGGGCGGGCGCTCCGTAACGCGCCGGGACGACGTTCACCACCAGGCCGGTCAGGCCCACGCTGACGCAGACGTCGTCGACCAGCGACCGGACCTTGTCACCGATCCGCAGTTCCCGGCCGCGGGCGTCCGGCCGCTGATCGGCGGCCGTCTCGACCGTCCCGGGTCGGCGGACCGAACCGGGCGTGGCCCGCACGAAGGCCGGCTGGCCGCCGTGCCCGGTGCCGCTGTGCCCGATGCCGCCGTTCGGTGCGGCGCGGCCCGGTACTTGTTCGTCGACGCGAGTGCCTTCGTTGACCGTCACAGGTCGCCCCTTTCGATTCGCTTTCTCACCACGCCGGCTTCACAGCGCCGCTTTCCATAACGCCGCTTTCCACAACAGAGTGCGAGACGAGCGGTCTCGGACGATGACGACGGTGTTTCCTGGCGATGAACCGGGGCACGGCCGAATGATCCGGCGGCCGTGAGCGAGCGATCCGGGCGGCTCGGCTCAGTCCCGAGCGAAAAGCTCGACGAAACGTCCCAGCAGATTCGGCGTCTCGGTCACACCGCTGGCTCGCGCGGCGGCGAGCACGGCGTCCGCCTCCTCGGGTGGGAAGTAGCCGGCGAACCGGTACGCCTCGATCCGGGTGGCCAGTCCCGCCAGGTCCAGTTCGGGGTGGAACTGGGTGGCGTACACCCTGGTGCCGACCCGGAATGCCTGCACCGGGCAGGCCGGGGACGACGCCAGCGCGATCGCGTGGGCGGGCAACGTCCGGATGGCCTCCTTGTGTCCCACGTAGGCGCCGAAAGTCGGCCCGGTTCCCCGGAGCAGCGGATCGCGTCCACCTGCCTCGGTGACGCTGACCTGGATGCCGCCGATCGGCTCACCGAAGACCCGGTCGACCATGGCGCCCTGGTGCCGGCCCAGCGTGCCGATCCCGTAACAGCAGCCCAGGAAAGGGAAGTCGCGCCGGACGACCAGGTCCAGCAGGGCGGCCAGTTCGGACTCGACCCGGCGCTGGACGACCGATTTGGCCTCGTCCGGATCACTGGCCTGAAACGGTCCGCCGCCCAGGATGATGCCGGAGTAGTCGTCCAGGTCCACCGGGCCCAGCGGCCGCTGCTCCATCCGGACCCGGGTCAGCTGCGACTCGGTCAGCCCGGTGCGCCGGAGCATCGCCGCATACTCGTCGTCGGCGGCGACATCCTCGGCCCGGATCGCCAGCATCAGGAACGGCTTCATGGCACCCGGCACGATAGCCGGTGACCGGCGGTCGGCGCGCGGGGCCGGTGCGCCGAGGCCGGGCCACGGCCGGCGATCCGACGAGCCGGCCCGTGTTCGGTCCAGGTTCGGTCCACGTTCGGTCCAGGTTCGGTCCACGTTCGGAAGGAAAGAGCCCGCGCAGCGACACTTTTCGTGCTGAACATCGGCCGCGGCGAGGTTGTCCGCGAGCTGCGCGACGGTCCGGGCACCGACGATCGGGTGGGTCATCGGGGGCGTTCGAATCGAGGTGATCTGGCGGTGACCGGGACGGCGAACGAGCGCCGGTCACCGGCCCAGCCGTCGACGGGAACGGCCCGAGCGAGTTGGTCGAGCTGGTCGTTGCTCAGCGGTCCAGCCATCGCCCCGGCGTTCTCGCGTGCCCGGTCGGGGGTGCGGCTGCCGGGGATCGGGATCACGTCGGTGCCTTGACCCAACAGCCAGGCCAACGCCACCTGGGCCGGCGTGAGGTCCCATTCGCGCGCGAACCGGGTGAGAACGTCGACCTGGCCGAGGTTGGCTCGTAGCGGGCCTCCGCCGAAACGCGGATCGGATGCCCGGAACGGGCTGGCGGCGATATCGGTGTCACTCAGCCGACCGCCGAGCAGACCCCGGCCGAGAGGGCTGTAGGGGACGATGCCGACGCCGAGTGCGCGGGCGGCGGGGACGACGTCACGTTCGGGCTCCCGCCACATCAGCGACCACTCCAACTGCACCGCAGTGATGGGATGCACCGCGTGAGAAGCCCTGTGTCAAGCCGCCCCTTGTTGATCTTGGTTGAGGAGGCGTT
>CAZCEH010000005.1:0-6305 GCA_964497705.1 uncultured Actinomycetes bacterium
GCAGGTAGGACAGCGGGTCGTGGGCGCTGGTCTGGTCGGTGACGATGTCGATGGCCACGCCACGGCGCAGCAGCTCCGGGAAGACCTCGGCGCAGTTCCCGACCAGGCCCACCGACCAGGCCCGACGCTCGTCCTTGGCCCGCAGTGCCCTGGCGATCGCGTCGTCCAGATCGGTGGCGATCTCGTCCAGGTAGCGATGATCGACCCGGCGCTGCAGCCTGGACGGGTCGACGTCGACGATCAGGCAGGCGCCGCCGTTGAGGGTGACCGCGAGCGGCTGCGCCCCGCCCATCCCACCGGCGCCACCGGTCAACGTCAGGGTGCCGGCCAGGCTGCCGCCGAACCGTTTCTCGGCGATCGCGGCGAAGGTCTCGTAGGTGCCCTGGACGATGCCCTGGGATCCGATGTAGATCCAGGACCCGGCGGTCATCTGCCCGTACATGGTCAACCCGAGCTTCTCCAGCCGGCGGAACTCCGGCCAGGTCGCCCAGTCCGGCACCAGGTTCGAGTTGGCCAGGATCACCCGCGGCGCCCACTCATGGGTCCGCATCACCCCCACCGGCCGGCCGGACTGGACCAGCATCGTCTCGTCGGCCTCCAGCGAGGTCAGCGTGCGGACCATCGCGTCGAACGAGGCCCAGTCCCGCGCCGCCCGGCCGGTCCCGCCGTAGACCACCAGATCGTCCGGGCGCTCGGCGTTCTCCGGATCCAAGTTGTTCATCAGCATCCGCAACGGCGCCTCGGTCGCCCAGGACCGGGCGGTCAGCGTGCTGCCACGGGGGGCGCGGACGGGACGGGCACCGTGCATCGGGACTCCTGGGTTCGGACGGTGGGACACCTGGGACACCCCCATTGCACTGCACCGCCGCGTCGCCGGACAGCGGCCGGGCAACCGAAGTGTCCGGAATACCGGACGTCGATCATGATGATGACGCCCGCCCGGGCGCCGACGACCGGAGGTCACCCGATGCCGAGCACAGCAGCCAGCCTTCGCCAGCTTCCGCACGAACGGGTCCACCTGGTGCTGATGCTGGCGCTCACCTTCTCCACCGGAATCGTCGACGCCGTCGGCTACCTGGGGCTGGACAAGGTCTTCGCGGGGAACATGACCGGCAACGTGGTGGTGCTCGGCATGGCCGCGGCCCAGGCCGACGACCTGCCGCTGGCCGGCCCGGCCGTCGCCCTGGCCGGCTTCCTGTGCGGCGCGCTGGCCGGCGGCCGGGTGCTGCGACCGGTGGCGCGGGGCCGGTGGTCGAACCGGGTCGGGCTGATGTTCGCCACGGTCGGCCTGATCCTGGCCGGCCTGGCCGCGACCCTGTTCGTCGTCGGCCGGGTGCCACCCGTGCCGCCGCTGCTGGTCATCGTGCTGCTGCTGTCGGTGGCGATGGGCGCGCAGGCGGCCGCGGCCCGGCACCTGGCCGTCAAGGACATCACCACCGTCGTGGTCACCTCCCTGATCACCGGGCTGGCCGCCGACGCGGCGGTCACCGGGACCCAGCAGCCCTGGCCCCGCCGGGTGTCCGCGCTGGCCCTGATCAGTCTCGGTGCCCTGGTCGGCGCGTTGACGCTGCGCTGGCATCCGGGGCTCGGCCTTGGCCTGGCGGCCGCGGTGACGGTGACCGTGGCCGCCGTCGGCACGGCGACCCTGGTCCGCGGCGCCGGACCCGCGACAGCGACAGGTGAGTACGGGTGAGCGAGGCCGGACGGTCGGCTGGCGCAGGGCTCGGCCGGGTTGCCGCCGACCGCCGGTCAGCGCAGGTACAGGCCCGCTGGGATGTTGTGGTCGCCGCGCCGAGACGCCCGGCCCAGACGGTCGCCGAACCGGATGTCACAGTTGCGACACCAGGGGCCGTCGCCACTCTCGGCGCCGCCCTTGGGCGCGCCGGTCAGGTACGGAGCAGAGGGCGCCGACGCCGACCCGCACCGCGGGCACGCCTGGAACAGCTTCATCATGTCGTCTTTCGTCTTCAGTGCGCGAAACCGGGCGATCCCCACGGACCCCAACCGCTCGCGATCCACGGATCCGACGGCCTCCTATCATGCACCATCACGGCAAGGTGAGGGAAATCACGGGGGCATTCCCATGCCCTTCACACGCCGGCGCCCTTGACACCGGCCGCCGAACCCGGCCGCGCACGGTCCGACGGGCCGGTGGCGGGCAGCGTCCCGGCATGCCTTGACCTGCGTGACGACGATCCGAGCTTTCCAAGGGATCGACCGACAATCCTTGCAGGACAACGGTCATCCATGCGTGAACCATCCGGACGCCCGTATGTCGGTCGCTCACAGGGGGTGCACAGGTTCCGCCTGGCCGCCGATCAGTCGGGGCCGGGCACGATGGCCCGACAGCCACCGCCGACGGCAGGAGGACCAGACATGCGCCGCGCTTCCGACGGATCGCCGACGTTCGAAGGCCGGCCGCTGCCCCGGCCGGACGAGGAGGTGGCGGACCAGGGACTGGGCTTCGACCTGCGGACCCTGCTCGACCGCCGGCAGATGCTCCGCGCGGTCGGACTCGGCGCGCTGGCGATCGGGCTGGCCGCGTGCGACGCCGGCTCGACCACCGGATCGACCGGCTCGACGACCACTGGCACCGCCGCGACCGTGGCCGACACCGCCGGGACCGTGGCCGGCACCGCCGGGTCGTCGACGACCTCCGCGCCGGGCAGCGGCGTGACCGGCGGCAGCGGGACGGCCGCCGGCTCCGCTGCGGCCGCCGGACTCGACGAGATCCCGGACGAGACCGCCGGCCCCTATCCCGGCGACGGCTCCAACGGGCCGGACGTACTGCAACAGACCGGCATCGTGCGCAGCGACATCAGGTCCAGCTTCGGCGGGTCGTCGGGGACCGCCGAGGGTGTGCCGATGACGCTGGAACTGACGATCAAGGATCTGGCGAACGGCGGCGGCGCGTTCCCCGGCGTGGCCGTGTACGTGTGGCATTGCGATCGGGCCGGCGCCTACTCGATGTACACGCAGGGCGTCACCGACCAGAACTACCTGCGCGGGGTGCAGATCGCCGATGCCGCCGGCGCCGTCCGCTACACCAGCATCTTCCCCGCCTGCTATTCGGGCCGGTGGCCACACATCCACTTCGAGGTCTACCCGGACCAGGCCAGCATCACCGACGCCGCCAGCGCGATCGCGACCTCGCAGGTGGCGCTGCCCGCGGACGTCTGTGCCGCGGTGTACGCGCAACCCGGGTACGAGCAGTCCGTGACCAACATGTCCGGGATGAGCCTGGCCACCGACAACGTCTTCGGCGACGACGGCGGCGTCCGGCAGCTGGGCACCGTCACCGGCGACGTCACCAACGGCCTTCACGTGGCCCTGACCGTCGGGGTGGACACCGCGACCGCCCCGACCGGCGGCGCCGCACCGTCCGGCGGCGGCACGGGCGGCGGTCCCGGCGGCGCCCCACCGGGCGGCCGGCCGGGCGGTTGACGCGTCCGGCCGCGGTCCGGTCGCAACCTCCGGCGCGTCAGGTGGTCGGCCAGCCGGTGTAGGCCTCGGCCAGGTACGCCGAGCCGTGCCGGGAATCGACCACCGCCGTCAGTTCACCCAGTTGCCGCTTGTGCTCGAACGGGCCGCCGTCGCGGTTGTGCAGCATGCGGGTCATCCAGTAGGAGAAGTGCTGCGCCTTCCAGATCCGTTGCAGGGCGCGGTCGCTGTAGGCGTCCAGCAGATCTCTGGACCCCGTCGAGTAATACGAGTCGATGCCTTCGAACAGCACCCGCACGTCGGCGAGGGCCAGGTTCAGGCCCTTCGCGCCGGTCGGCGGGACGGTGTGTCCGGCGTCGCCGGCCAGGAACAGGTTGCCGTACCGCAGCGGCTCGCACACGTAGCTGCGGAACCGCAGCACGGTCCTGTCGACGACCGGTCCCTGCCGGAGCCGGAAGCCGTCCGGCCCGTCGACCCGTTTCTGCAGCTCGTCCCAGATCATCTCGTCGGTCCAGGCGTCGACGTCCTCGCTGGTCGGGCACTGGAAGTACATCCGCTGGATGTGCTCGTTCCGCTGGCTGATCAGCGCGAAGCCGTGCTCGGAGTGGCAGTAGATCAGCTCCGCGCTGCTGGGCGGCGCCTGGCACAGGATGCCGAACCAGGCGAACGGGTACTCGGTGAAGTTGTCCGCCCGTTCACCCTGGGGGATCGCCCCTTTGCAGATGCCGTGGGACCCGTCGGCGCCGACGAGGATCTCGCAGCGGATCCGCGTCGCCCGGCCCCGCGCGTCGGTGAAGGAGATCGTCGGGGTGTCCGTGGTCAGGTCGGTCACCTCGGTGCCGGTCACCGAGTAGTACACCTGGCCGCCGGCCCGGGCCCGCGCCGCGGCCAGATCGACGAACACCTCGTTCTGCGGGTACAGCCACACCGCCTCCCCGACCAGCTCGGTGAAGTCGATCCGGTGGCTCTCGCCGCCGAACCGCAGATCGATGCCCTCGTGCCGGTGGCCGGCGGTCAGCACGCGCTCCGATGCACCGGAGCCGACCAGCATGGACACGCTGCCGTGCTCGAGAATGCCGGCCCGATGGGTGGTCCGGATCGTCTCGTGGTCCCGCTTCTCCACCACGATCGAGTCGATGCCCGCGGTGTGGAGCAGGTGCGCGAGCATCAGCCCGGCCGGGCCGCCGCCGACGATACCCACCCGGGTCCGCAGGATCTCGGGATTGATCGGGTCGGTCACGCCGGCCGGGTCCGCTCCGCCGCGAGCGCGGTCATCGCACGCCCAGCCAGTCGTCCAGCCCATCGTCCATCGTCGACCAGTCCCCCGCGCCGGCGAGTTCGGCGTCGGTCAGCAGCATCTCGGCGAACGCCTGCGCGCGCCGCTGCCGCCCGCCGCCGACGCCGGTCACCACCAGCCGGGTGGAGGCCGACGGGCCGTGCCAGCCGGCGTCCCCGATCGACAGGTGTCCGCCGGTGCCGTCCACGACCCCGAGGCGACCCGGGCGGGTCGGCAGGTGGAACCTGCCCCGGGCGCGGACCCGCCCGCCGGCCAGTTCGGGCAACCGGCGCAGGAATCGCTGCGGATGCACCGGCCGGCCGCTGCACAGATCCAGCGTCCAGACGCCGTGCGCGTCGGGCACGGTCGGCGGCATCAGCCGTCGCGGGTCCAGTCGGTCGGCGGCCAGCCGCGCCGAATGCCGCGGCACGAACAGCTCCCGCACGCGCGTCTCGAACAGGTCCGATCGGGCGCCGCGCGGTCCGCGCAGGTGGTCGATCAGGGTGTCGCCGGCCCGATCCGATCCGGTGCTGAGCACCAGGTCGGCGTGAGTCAGTTGAGCGGCCAACGCCTCACCGACCGACCGCCGATCGCCGATCGCCAGGTCCATGCCCCGGTCCCCGACCAGATCCGGGCCCATCAGATCGGCCTCGACCCGGTCGGCGTCGACGACGCTGACGACGGCCGCTAGATCGACGCCGAGCCGACGCCGGATGGCGGGATCGGTGAGCGGGCGCGCCGCCGGCATGGTCGCCGCGGACACCGGCAGGGCGAGCACGATGCGCTGCCACCGCTCGGCGGCGACCATCGCCTCGACGGCGGGCAGCGCGTCCTCCCGCAGGACACATCCGGGACACCCGCGCTCGGCGGGACGGGTCACGTCCTCCAGCACGCCGTGCTCATCGCTGACGACCCGGCGCAGCGTGCCGGCCGCGGGATCCAGATCCTGCCGCGCGACCCCGGTCCCGGGCAGATCGGTCAGCAACGAGAACAGGGCCGCCTCACGCAACACCGGGTCGACGGCGGCGAGGACCACGATGGGGATCATGCTTCGGCACCGGACGTCACGGACATGGTTGGTGAGCCTAACCTAAAGCCCAGTGCGGCTGGGGACGTCGTCGCCGGTCAGCCTGCGGGGATTCCCGCGCAGTCCGCCGGGTCCGAGATCCAGCCCTGCTCGCAGCCGTGCGCGACCACGATCTGGCCGACCGCGGGCTGCTGACCGGCCGGCAACCCGAGCAGGGCCGCCACCCGCGCCGACTCGGCCGCCCGGGCCGCCTCATCGAGGCCCTGGAACTGCTGGTAGTCCTGCCCGGATGCCCAGAACTGGGCGATGTTCGCGGCGCAGTCGGCGCGCAGCTGCTCGTCCGGCAGCGGGGGCTGGCCGGCGTTCTCCCGGTGCAGCTGGATGTCGGGACTGCAGACCGGGCCCGCCCACCAGCCTTGAGCGGTGGCGGTGGGCAATTCGGCGTCGGCCGCCGCGAGGGCGGCCTGCAGGGCGGCCCAGTCGTCGGTGGCGGAACTCGGCAGCGACGGCGACGAGTTCGGCGGCGACGAGTTCGGCGGCGACGAGTTCGGCGGCGACGAG
>CAZCEH010000005.1:6405-218676 GCA_964497705.1 uncultured Actinomycetes bacterium
GGCGGCGACGAGTTCGGCGGCGACGAGTTCGGCGGCGACGAGTTCGGCGGCGACGAGTTCGGCGGCGACGGCGAGGACTCCGGCGGGGTCGTGGTGGACGGGACCGAGGCGGACGAGGCCACCGACCCTGAACCCGCCGACCCGGCAGGGCCGGGCGATGCGCACCCCACCAGCATCAGTGCCGCCACCATCGCGGCGACCACCGAACCGGACCCTCGTCCGTTCATTCGCAACACCCCCGCGCGTTGCCGCCGGCCGCATGGCCGCTTGCCGGCCAGACTAGCCGGCGCCTGGTCAGCGGGTGCCGAGGTGAGCGAGCCGGGCCTCCAGGTGGGCGCGTTCGGCCTCGTTGGCGGTCAGGTGCAGCGCCTCCTCGTAGGCGGTGCGGGCGTCCTCGAACCGGCCGAGGCGGGTCAGGAAGTCGGCGCGGGCGGCGGCGAGATAGCCGTAGCCGGCCAGTTGCGGCTCCGTCGAGAGCCGGTCGAGTTCGGCGAGCCCGGCGTCGGGGCCGACGGCGAAGCCGAGTGCGATGGCTCGGTTCAGGCTCACCACCGGGGACGGCCAGATGTCGGTGAGCACGTCGTAGAGGCCGAGGATCTGCGACCAGTCGGTCCGGCTGAACGTCTCGGCCTGGTCGTGCACCGCCGCGATGGCCGCCATCACCGTGAACCGGCCGGGCGGTCGCCGTTCGAGCGCGGCGTCCAGCAGGTTCAGGCCGGCCTCGATGGCCGCCCGATCCCATAGCTCGCGGTCCTGCTCGTCGAGCATCACCGCGCCGCCGGCGGGGCCGACCCGCGCCCGGCGGCGGGCATCGGTCAGCAGCAACAACGCGAGCAGACCGGCGACATCGGGATTCTGCGGCAGCAGCGTGCGGAGCATGAGGGCCAGTTCGAGCCCCCGCTCGCTGAGGCTCTCGCGGGTCAGGTCGCCGCCGGAGGGCGCGGTGTGGCCGGTCGTGTAGACGAGATGGACGACGGCGAGCACGGAATCGAGCCGAGTGGGCAGCTCCGCAGCCTCGGGCACCCGGTAGGGGATGCGCGCGGCGGCGATCTTCTTCTTGGCCCTGGTGATCCGCGCCGCCATCGTCGTCTCCGGGACGAGGAACGCCCGCGCGACCTCGGACACGGACAGCCCGCAGATCAACTTCAGCGTCAGCGCGACCCGGGCCGATTCCGGCAGCGCGGGGTGACAGCAGGTGAAGACCAGCCGCAGACGGTCGTCGGGGATCTGCCCCGTCGCGCCGGGCGGCTCGTCGTCGGGGACGGGGAGCAACTCCGGCAGCGCCCGTCGCGCCACGTCGGCCTTCCTGCGCAGGTCGAGCACCCGTCGCCGGGCGGCGGTGGTCAGCCAGGCCGCCGGATTGCCCGGGATGCCCCGCTCGTCCCAGGTGGTCAGCGCCGATCCGTACGCGTCCTGGACCGCCTCCTCGGCCATGTCGAGGTCCATCGCCACCCGGCGGGTGGCCGCCAGCACGAAGGCCCACTCCCGGCGATGCGCATCCGCGACGGCCGCGGCGACCTCCGCGCTGGCGGCGCTCATCAGCTCAGCACCCGGATCGGACGCACCTCGACACCGCCGAACGGTGCCGGGACTTCCTTCGCGATCGCCAGCGCCTCGTCCAGATCGGCCGCCTCGACGACGTAGTAGCCGCCGAGCACCTCCTTCGACTCCGCGAACGGCCCGTCCGTGACCGCGAAGTCCCCGCGGCCGTCGGCCCGGACCGACGTCGCCGTCTCGCCCGGCTCCAGCGCGGCCCCGCCCCGAAGGGAACCGGCCCGACGCTCCATGAACGCCCGGTACGGCGCGCTCACATCCGTCCCACCGGCCTGGGTGGCCGCCTGCTCGTCGCGGTAGATCAGAATCAGATAGTTCGCCATGATCGGCTCCTCTTCTCTCCAGATCCCGGTCGGATCTTTCACCGTCCCGACGCGGAGGGTCACGCCGAATCGACAACCCGGGAAAAGATTCCCCGGAGCGGCGCACCGGTTCCGGCCGGGTCGGTCCTTCGGGGTGAATCTGGCCTCGGCGGCGGGATCTCGTCTCCGGCCGGGGCCGCTGCGCTGAACGGTCGAACCTTCTGATGACCGGCATGCCTTAGTCGTCCGAGTCGGCAGGGCTGGGATCTCGTCCCACGCTGATCCAATGCCCGTTGTCGGTGCCGCTTTGTCCGGTTTGGCGAGTGTTGGATCAGCGCGGCTCGTCGGGGTGGCCCGGCGTCACCAGGACGGCGCTCTCGGGCGGAGGGTGCACAACGCGCCGCGAAGCCCGGCCGGGGGCGGCGGATGAACGAGCGATGACGGCCACGGAAACAGGCGGTGTTCGGCGCATGGTTGCTCGGCCCGGCTGCGGCCGCGGCCGGCCGAGGGGTCGATACTGAACGGGTGCTGATCCGGGAGAACTTCCGCGAGTACCTCGACCATCTGCTGAACGACGGCTACACGGTCAGACACGACGAGCACGGGTCCGACCCCGATCTGATCGACCCGGGCGGGAACCCGATCGTCACCTGGCGCGAGGAGTACCCGTACGACGAGCGGCTCGACCGCGAGATCTACGAGCTGGAGAAGTACCAGCTGCAGATCGAGTTGCTGAAGTTCCAGTACTGGGCGCAGGACACCGGCGGCAAGCACGTGATCCTGTTCGAGGGCCGGGACGCCGCCGGCAAGGGCGGCACCATCAAGCGGTTCATGGAGCACCTGAACCCCCGCGCCGCGCGGGTGGTGGCGCTGACCAAGCCGACCGAGACCGAACTGGGCCAGTGGTACTTCCACCGGTACATCACCCACCTGCCGACCGCCGGCGAGATCGTGCTGTTCGACCGGTCCTGGTACAACCGGGCCGGGGTCGAGCGGGTGATGGGTTTTTGCACCGACGAGGAGTACCGGATCTTCCTGCGGCAGGCCCCGCTGTTCGAGGAGATGCTGGTGGAGAGCGGATTCTCGCTGACCAAGCTGTGGTTCTCGGTGACCCAGTCCGAGCAGCGCACGCGGTTCGCCATCCGCCAGATCGACCCGGTGCGCCGGTGGAAGCTGTCCCCGATGGACATCGAATCGCTGGACCGGTGGGACACCTACACGGACGCGAAGGAGGCCATGGTGCTGGCCACCGACACCGACGACGCGCCCTGGACGTCGATCAAGAGCAACGACAAGAAACGGGCCCGGATCAACGCGATGCGCTTTTTCCTCAACCAGTTCGACTACGAGGACAAGGACCCGTCGGTGGTCTATCCGGCCGATCCGAGGCTGGTGAAGCGGGCGCGGGACCAGATCAAGGACTGACCGGGCCGAACCTCGGTCGGACTCCAGGGGTGGCCCGCCGATCTCGCAAGCGCGACCACGGCTCCCGGCACGTTCCGCTCGACGTCGAGGCCGTCACTCGCGGCTGGGCGCGGACGGAAGGCGCCGCCGACGGCAGCCAGTGGACGGTGCGCCAAGTGGCCGGCAGCGACAAGGCCTACCGCTGCCCTGGGTGCTCACAACTTCTCGCGCCCGGCACCGCGCACGTCGTGGTCTGGCCCGCCGATCACATGCTCGGGGACCGAGCCGCGTTGGACGACCGCCGGCACTGGCACACCGCGTGCTGGCGCCGGGCTCGGCGGAGCGGACCGAGCCGGCTCTGAGCCGGCTCTGAGCCGGCTCTGAGCGGGCGGATGGCCCGGCGCGCCGATCGACTGAACCACAAACACGCACATCGGCCGGCAGTGCATGTTTGTGGTTCAGTCGATCCGGCCCGGGTCAGTGACCGTTGTCGGCCCGGACCACGGCCACCGGGCAGGCGCTGTGCACGATCAGGTGCTGGCTGGTCGACCCGAGCAGCGCCCCGGTCAACCGGTTCCGGCCACGACTGCCGACAACCATGAGCCGGGCCTTCTTGCTCAGCCGTTCCAGGACGTCGGCGGGGCGCTCCCCGATCACGGTGGTGTCCACCACGACATCGGGGTAGCGGTCCCGCCAGCCGGCCAGCCGTTCCGACAGCACCGCCCGTTCGATCTGCTTCAGATCGGCCAGGCCGATGACCGGACCGTCGAACGCCTGGTCCGAGTCCCACGCATGCACGGCGAGCAACGGGGCACCGGCGACCGAGGCCGCGTCGAAGGCGAAGGCCAGCGCCCGCTCACTGACCGGGGAGCCGTCGACGCCGACAACCACCGGGCCGGCCTGGTCGGCATGATCGGTGCCCGGGCGCACCACCACCGCCGGCACGTGCGCCTGCGCGGCGACGCCGAACGCGACCGAGCCGAGCGTCACGTGGCTGAGCCGGCCCGCTCCCCTGGTCGCCACCACGAGCAGCAGGGCGTGCCGGGACTCGCGCAGCAGCAACGGAACCGGCTCGTCGCGGGCCACCACACCGGTCACCGCGAGATCGGGATGCGCACGCAGCACCTCGGTCCGGACGTCCCGCTGGAGCTCGGTGAGCTCGTCCTGGTGGGTGAGCCCCGGCAGGATGTCGGCGACACCGGTGACGTGACCCGGCCGGGTCGTCGGATAGGCGGACACCAGGTGCAGCCCGGCATGCCGGCGCACCGCCTCGTCCGCCGCCCACGCGACGGCCGCGCGGGCGCCCTCGGATTCGTCGAGGCCCACCACGACGAGATTGTCGCAGGGGTGGTGCACGTCGATGTCGGTCATGTCAGCTCCTTACGCCACCCTCACCATCCAGGGACGGCGGCGGCCGGGCCAGGGTCCAAGGTCCCACACGGTCACGCATCGGCCGCCATCCGCAGCCGCAGCCCGCTGGCTCGGGCGGCCGGGCGGCTGATGGCCGCCCGCAGCTCGGCCTCGGTGCCGATCAGCCGCACCTGGGTCCGCGCCCGGGTCAGCGCGGTGTACAGCAGTTCCCGGGTGCACAACGGCGAATCCGCCTCCGGCAGCACCACCGACACCCGGTCGAACTGGCTGCCCTGGCTGCGGTGCACGGTCATGGCGTGCACGGTCTGCACCTCGGCGAGTCGGCCAGGGGCGAAGTCCACGATGCGGCCGTGCCGGCTGAACGCCACCCGCAGCTGCTCCCCGATCCGCACCGCGACGCCGATGTCGCCGTTGAACAGCTGCAGCGAGTAGTCGTTCGCGGTCACCAGCACCGGACGGCCCGGATACCACTGTCCGTGGATCGGCAGCAGATCGTCGACGGCCAGCCAGTTCTCGATACGCCTGGTCCATTCCCGCACGCCGCGCGGGCCGGACCGATGCCCGCACAGCAGCCGGTGGTCGTCGAGCCGGCGCAACGCCTGGTCGGCGTCCCCGGTGTCCGCCGCCGCCCGGACCGCGGCCGCCACCCCCACCACGTCCGGCCGGACCGCGCCCTCGACCGGATCGCTCGCCGCGTCCTCGGGATCGACCAGGGTGACCTCGCCGACGGCCCTGCCGAGCACGGCCATCGCCCGGTCTCCGTCCCCGGCCCGCACCGCGGCGGCGAGATCCGCGATGGCTCCGCCGAACCGCCAGGTCCGGTCCAGCAGCACCACCCCGGTACCGGCGGCGCCGAACGAGCCCCCGGTGAGGCCGGCCACCAGGTCCGCCAGCACCGCGCCGGCCTCCACCGAGGCCAGCTGGTCGGGGTCGCCGACCAGGATCAGGCGGGCATCGGGCCGGACGGCCTCCAGCAGCCTGGCCATCATCGTCAGCGAGACCATCGAGGTCTCGTCGACCACCACCACGTCGAAGGGCAACCGGTTGTCCCGGTCGTGACGGAAGCGCTGCGTCCGGCCGGGCAACCACCCCAGCAACCGGTGCAGGGTGGAGGCGCTCAGCGTGGGCAGGTCGTGCCGGTCGCCGGCACCCAGCGCCAGGGCCTGCGCCTGTACCGCGGCCTGCAGCCGGGCGGCGGCCTTGCCGGTCGGCGCGGCCATCGCGACCCGCGGAGCGATCCCCGGCTGGCCCATCAGCAGCGCCAGGATCCTGGCCACCGTGGTGGTCTTGCCGGTACCGGGGCCGCCGCCGATCACCGTCGTCCAGCCGGTGGCGGCCAGTTCGGCCGCCCGGCGCTGGGCCGGGTCGCCGGCGGCGAACAGCCGGTCCAGCCCCGCGGCCAGCGCCGGCCGGTCGATCGGCGGTGGCGGCTGCCGCTGCCGGGCCGACAGATCGTCCCGGACCTGCTGTTCCTGCTGGCGATAGCGGTCCAGGTACAGCAGGTCGAACTCCCACCGCAGCGGCCGGCGCTCGCCGACCAACGGGCTGGCCAGGATCGCGTCACGCCAGCCTGCCAGCTGCGGCCACGGTCCCTCGGGATCGGCGAGCAGCAGGGTGGACCGGGCCTGCCCGAGGTCGATGCACACGGATCCGTTGCGCACGGCACGCACCGCCATCGCCACGGCCAGCCGAACCGTGTCGTCCGACTCCCCCGCCAGCTGCGCCAGCCGGACTGCCACATGCACATCGGCGGCGGTGAGCACGTCCGCCGCGTTGGCCGCCAGCAGCAGCCCGCCCGCGGTCAGCGCGAGCCGGCTGTCGAACGGGTCCTGGGCGGGCGCGAAGCTCTCGATCACGACGGCTGTCCGTCGAGCAGATCGGACAGTCCGGTGATCAGGTCGACCGGCGGCGCCCACCCGAACACCCCACACGGTCGTCCGTCGACGGTCGGCGTGTCGGGCCCGGCCATTCCTCGAACGAAGAGGTAGAGCACCCCGGCGATGTGCCTGGCCGGGTCGTACGAGGGCTGGCGCCAGCGCAGGAACCGGTGCAGCGCAACGGTGTACAGCATCGCCTGCAGCGGATAGTCCGACTCGGCCATCACCTCGTCCAGGGCCGGCGGGCGGTAGTCCCACAACGATAGCGGCCGGTCGGCGTCGAAGTCGCCCAGCCAGTTCGTCTTGTAGTCGACCACCAGGTAGCGGGGACCGTCCAGCCGCAGCACCGCGTCCAGGCTGCCGGTCAGGTACCCGCGCACCGGCAATGCGGAAAAGGCCGGTGAGGCAAGGCGTTCGGCATAGCCGGCGAGCGGGTCGGTGCGCGGCAGGCATCGCCGGACGACCGGCGCGAGCCGGCCCAGGGTCAGGTCGGCGGGATCGGCCGCACCGGCACCGGCCACGGCGAAATCGGCCATGACGGCACCGGCCACGGCGGAATCGGCCGAATCGCCACCGGCCACGGGCAACTCGAACTCCAGCTCGGTCAGCCGGTCCGCGGTGTCGATGTCCGCCAGGGTGATCCCGCCGGCCAGCGGGCCGAGCGGCGTCCGCAAGACCGGCACCAGCGCGTCCGCCAGCACCTGCGGGTCGACCGGGAAGCCCACCCGGGCAACCTGTTCCGCGCACCGGGCGCGTACCTGGCCGGCCAGGTCGGCGGCCCGGGTGTCGGTGGTCTCCAGCACCGCGTGCACGAGCGTGCCGAAGCTCGCCCCGACCGGCAGGTGGGCCATCGGCGACGGCGCCGATCGCAGGTCGCCGCCCGTGGGCTCGGCCGGCCGCGGCACGGCGTCCAGGACCTCGTCGTCGCGCTGGGTGAACTCGGGTTCGCTGCCGACTCCGTCGTCGCCGGCCAGCGGACCGCCGGTCGGGGCGGACCCGTCCGGGCCGGCCGACGGCCCACCCAGCAGCATCCCCGATGCGCCGGCGGCGGCCAGCGAGCTGTAGGACGCGCGTCGCCATCGCTGGTCCAGGTCGCGGTCCAGCACCCCGACGGCCAGTTCGGCGTCGTGGGCGGGCGGCACCGCGCGGATCCGCGTGGCGCCGATGCCCACCCGCTCCACCACCAGAGCCCCGCGCCGCGACCAGCCCTCCAGCCGGGCCGTCGCGACGTCGTCGCCGGGCACCGGAACGTCGTCGGCCACCCCGCCGTCGAAGTCGCGATCGCCGAACAGCACGCGGTGCAGGCCGGACGCCCGGGTGTTCGCGGTCGGCGCCCACCAGGTGACGACCTGGGACTGCGCACGGGTCAGCCCGACGTACAGATGCCGCAGGGCCTCCCCCGCCTCCTCGGCAAGGGCCTGCTGACGGCGTCGCGACCGGCCGGGCGTCCCCGGACCCCCGATGTCCAGCACCCGCCGACCGTCCTGGTGCAGCAGCAGCACGTCCGGGTCGGGAACGTGCCGGTCGAAGGCGAACGGCAGGTACACCACCGGGTATTGCAGGCCCTTGCTGGCGTGCAGGGTCACCACCTGGGTGGCCGCCGCGTCCGTCTCCAGCCGCCGCACCCGGTCGGTGGTGATGTCCGCACCGTCGTCGGCCCGGCGCCGGCGCAACCATTCGGCCAGCGCGGCCACGCCGAGCCGGTCGGCGACGGCCGCGGTCTGCAGGAGCTGCCCGATGTGCCGCAGGTCGGTCAGCAGCCGCTCACCGCCGACCCGCCCGAGAACCCTGGCCGGCAGGGCGGTCTCCACGCCGATCACCTCCAGCAGCGCGGCCACCCCGCGGGTGGCGAGCACACCCGCCCACCGGCTGATCGACTCGCTGAGCTCATCGGTGGCGTCGTCGCCGCCGGCCGCCAGGCCCGCGGCGGTCCACCCGAGGAAGGCGGTCAGCGCGGCCGCACGCACCCGAGCCGCGCGATGCGGCTGCTCGAGAGCCTCGATCAGGGTCACCCAGTGGTCGGCCGCCTCGGTCCGGAACACGCTGGAGCTGCCCGCCACCACCGCCGGAACACCGACCTGCACGAGCGCGGACTGCACCATCCGAGCCTGCTTGTGGGTCCCCACGATGACGGCGACCTGGCCCGCGCGCACCGGATCGCCGGCGAACGTCGCGCCGGCGTCGAGCAGCTCCACCAGGTCCGCGGCCAGGTCGCGGGCGATCAGCTCCCGGGCCCGGGCGATCGGGATCAGCTCACCCGCGCCGAGGCCCAGGTCGGCCCGGCCGACCATGCGCAGCCGCAGCGGGGCGGCAGACGGCGCACCCCGCAGCCGGGGACCGGGCAACGCGGAGGCCACCGGACGGATCCGGATCTCCGGGCTACCCAGGGCCAGGTCGTGCAACAGCGCCTGCAACGCGGCCACCAGCGGCGGATCGGTGCGCCAGTTCCGGGCCAGGGTGGCCCGGGCCGGGCCGGCGGTGCGGGCGGCAGCCAGATAGGTCTGCACGTCGCCGCCGCGGAACGCGTAGATCGACTGCTTCGGGTCGCCGATCAGGACCAGGGTGGCGTGCCCGGCGAAGGCCCGGTCCAGGATCTGCCACTGCACCGGATCGGTGTCCTGGAACTCGTCGACCAGCACGAACGACCAGCGTCGCCGCATCCGCTCGCGGGCCGGCGCGTCGGCCGCGGCCAGCGCGTCGGCCAGCCGGACCAGCAGGTCGTCGTAGCCGAGGATGCGGCGGTGCCGCTTGCGCGCCTCGACCTCGCGGCGGACCCGGCGGCCGAACATGACCCGCCAGTTCGCCGGGCTCGCCCGATCGGCGTCCAGCGGCTGCAACTGCGCCTGCGGGTCGTCGATCACCGTGCGGGCCAGCATCAGCGCGGTGTCCCGGTCGAACACCGGCGGCAGCTCGCGCCGGGCGAACGCACCCACGTACAGGTCGTCGACGACCTGCACGACCAGGTCGTCCAGGGTGTCCACCAGTTCGACGTCGGGGTCGGCGTCGCCGGCCACCCCCAACCCGGTCAGCACGTACTGGCAGAACTGGTGGGTGGTCAGGATGGTCGACGCGTCGTAACCGGCCAGCGCGGCGCGCAGCCGCTCCCGGCGCAGCCGCACCTGTTCGGCACTGCCATCCGACAGCAGCCGGTGCACCGCGTCGTCGCCAGCGGCGGCCTGGTCGGGGCGGGCCAGCGCCCGCTCGGCGCGCACCAGGTGACCGCGGACCCGTTCACGCAGCTCCTGACTGGCGGCCCGGCCGAAGGTGATCACCAGCAACTGGTCCGGCCGGGCCACGCCCTCGGCGACGTACCGGGTGACCAGATCGCCGATGGCGTGCGTCTTCCCGGTGCCGGCGCTGGCCTCCAGCAGGGTGGTGCCGGTGGGCAACGGCCCGCACACGTCGAACGGCTCGATCTCCGGCGGTTCCTCGTGCGACGCGTTCATCGGTGCGCCGTCACCTCCCCGGGTCGCCTCGCGAACCCGGCCACCCGGACCCGGCGCCAGCGCCGGTGTTGATGGTTCGCTCGGCAAGCCTCACTCACGCCGGGCCTCGTCGCTCGTGCCGCAGCAGCGGAAACCACAGCCTGACCGCCAGCTCGGCGAACCGGTTCGGCTCGCCGGCGGGCGCATCGGCGAGCGTGGCGACGCCAGCCCCGGCGGGCGTCTCGGTTCCTGTGCCGACTTCTGTGCCGACGTCTGTGCCGGCGCCCGCGTCGATCCCCGCGCCGGCCGCCAGCAACGCGTCGAAGGCGCAGTCCCGGCCCCACACCCGCAGGTTCGCCGCGTCCTGGTTCTCCCCGGCGAACTTCGCTCCGGCCCAGGTGGTGGCGGCCAGTTCCAGCGCCTTCTCGCCGTCCAGCCCACGGTGCCGGGCGTCCGCGTACCGCTCGCCGGCCTTGAGCGGCAGCGGCAGCGGCGCGCACAGGCCCGACTCGTACAGGTCCACCAGGTCGGCCAGCAGCTGCCGGGCCCGGTCCCCGGGCAGTGGGGGCAGGGTCGCGCGCTGCGGCCGGCCGTGCTCCCCGCGGCCCACGGTTTCCGCGGACCATCCGCCGTCCGGGTCGCTGGCGGTCAGCGCCAGGAACGCCAGCCAGGACTGCAACCGAGCCTTCGCCGACAGCCGGCTGTAGGACACCGTGACCAGCACTTGCGCATGCACGCCGCCGACCGTTCCGCGCAGCCGGCGGCCGCCGGGCAGGGCTGCGGACACCTCGACCGTGCGACGCGGCGCCGCCCGCAGCGACGCCGTTCGGTCCACCAGCGGCCGCACGTCGTGCAGCACTCGGGTCAACGTGCGCCCACCCAGGGCGGCCGGCGGCAGCACGCCGCGCCGCCACTCGGCCTGCCGGCATTCCTCCTCCGGCACGCCGGCCAGCCGATCGCGCAGAATGCGCTCGCCGACCCCCCACACCTCGAGCGCGTCCAGGTGCACCGGCAGATTGTCGGGTGGGTCGTCCTGCTCGAACGGCACCGCGACATCGAGCCGTCGACGCAGGAATCCCTTGGCCGGGTGCGTCAGCACGTCCACGAGCGCCGCCAGCTCGACGTCCGGATCCCGGTGCGACACCGGCAGCGGATCGGGCACCAGGACCGTCGCCGGCCGGCGCGGCCGTCCGGCCGACCGCGCGCCGGCCAAGGCGACCGGGTCGAAGCTGAACGGTCCCCGGCGCCCCAGTGCGCCGGCGGTCACCGTCCGAGAGTCGAAGGGCTGCAACGGGTGCCGGATCAGGACCGCGTCCCGGATCGAGCCGCCGGCGGCCGCGTCGGCGAGGTCGTCCAGCGCATCCAACAGCTCACCGAGCGGTACCGCCGGCGGTCGTTCGGCGCCGGTTCGCTCGTCCGCTCCGGAGTAAATGACGACCAGCTTTTCGGTGGCGGCGACGATCGCGTCGAGCATCAGCTGGCGGTCCTCGGAGCGCGGATCCCGCTCCCCACAGGCGGGCTCACGGTTGCGCAGGTCGTCACCGTCCTCCCGCACGGCGCGCGGGAACACCCCGTCGTCCAGGCCGAGCAGGCACACCACCCGGTGCGGAACGGACCGCATCGGCATCATGGTGCACACGGTCAGCACCCCGGTCCGGAAGTTGGCCCGGGTGGGCCGCCCGGCGAAGGCACCGGACAGCAGGGCCCGGATGTCGCCGACGGTCAGGTCGACCCGGGTGGAACCGGCCGCCGCCGCGTGCCGCTCGATCGCGGCGAGCTCCGCCCGCAGCTCCGCCAGCTGCCAGGATGCCCGCGGCGGCGTCGAGGTCAGGCTTTGCACGCAGGTCAGCAGGGTCGAGCACCAGTGCTCGACGGTGTGCGGCCCGCGTAGCGCGTCGATCGCCGAACCGAGCCGGCCGATCAGTTCGGCGAGGCGACCCGCGAGATCGACGTCCGCGCTGCCCACCTCGTCCAGGGGCAGAGCGGTGCCCAGCCGGTTGCCGGGCTCGTCGGACATGCACACTCCGAGCAGGATCCGGTCCAGGGCCGCCCGCCAGGTGTTCTGGCCGAACTCGGCCAGGTCGAACAGGTCGCGGTGCGCGGCGTCCAGGCCCCACCGCGCGCCGGCCGCGGCGACCCAGTCGGCCAGGGTGGTCAGCTCGTCGTCGGTGAAGCCGAATCGGTGCCGCACCGGCGCGAAGGCGGCCAGGTCGAGCACCTCGGATGCGGTCATCCGGCCCCCGGCCAGCTCCAACAGCCGCTCCAGCGCGGCCAACAGCGGATTCGTCTGGCGCAGCGCCCGGTCGGCCAGCCGCACGCGCAACCGGTGGGCCGGGTGGCCGCCGGGCACCGACTCGGCCAACCCGAACGCGCCCTGCAGCAGCGGCGCGAACGCCTCGATGTCCGGGCACATGATCAGGATGTCGGCCGGCTGCAGGGTGGGGTCGTCGGCGAGCAGGCCGACGACGACGTCGCGGAGCACGTCCACCTGCCGGCCGGGCCCGTGGCAGGCGTGCACCCGGATGCTGTCGTCGCCGCCGGGTGAGACGACCGGCGTGGTCGGGCGGACGTTGTCGACGAGCCCGCGGTGCAGCAGCTGCAGCAGGGTGCCGGTCGGTCGCGGGGCGGGGTGGTGGTTGTCCCGGTCGATCCGCCCGGCCAGCACCGACTGCATCTCCCGCACGTCCCGGCCCAGCGAGGCCAGCAGCGGGTGGACGGCAGCCGCGGCGGTCGGATCACCGCGCCGCCGGACCGGGCCGGGTCGGGTGGCCAGGATGTTGCCGACTCGATCCCAGAGCGCGGGTGACGGGTGCGGCAGCCACAGGTGCACGTCGCGGTGTTCGGCCAGGGCGGTCAGCAGCCGCACCTGCGCCGCCGGCAGCGCGGTGGGCCCGAACAGGCCGATCCGGTCCGGCAGGTCCACCGACCCGGGATCACTGCCGAGTCGGACCACCAGGGCCGCCAGGTCGTCCACCGGATCGGGCGCGTCGATCCGCGCCCGCAGCCGCCGCCAGAGCTCAGGCTGCCAGGCCAGGTCGGAGGGCACCGGGTCACCCCAACCGTCGGTGTCCAGACCGGCCGACCATGCCTCCAGCATCTCCGGCCGGTGCTCGGCGTAACCCAGGAACAGACCCGTGACCCGCCGGGCGACCGCGTAGCGGCGACCACGGCGGTGCGGCGCCTCCGGGTCGTCCGCCAGGTACCCCAGATGCTCGGCCGGCAGCCGGCACCAGTCCTCGCCCGCGGCGGCCTCGATCACGGCGAGCAGTGGCCACACCGCCGCGTCGGCCGCCCACGGGTCGTCGTCGGCACGGCCACCGGCCACCTCGGCGACCAGACCGGCCGGGCTGGGGAACCGGACGGCGGCGCAGATCCCGTCGTCATGCCCGGTGCGGGCACCAAGGCGATGCGAGAGCCGCTGGGTCAACCACCGTTCCACTCCGCGGGTCGGCACGGCGACCACGTCCGTCGCGAACGGGTCGGGTGGCGGCACCGCGAGCAGATCGGCCAGCGCGTGCGCCAAGGTGTCGGCCCGCTCGGCGCGGTGCACGTGCAGACCACTCACGCCCACACCCCCGACCGTCGCACTCGCACATCCGTAGTCTGGCGGACGGGTACGACAGTGCCGATGCCACCCGGGCGCGGGCGGGCTCGCGCGGCGGCTCAGCCGGGACTCAGTAGGACGCCAGGTCGGGAACTCGCAGGTGCGGCATCACTTCGTCGAACTCGCGAACCTGGATGACGTTGTTCTCCAGCAGGCGCCGACCGTCGGCTCCGGAGATCCGTCGATCCATGGCGTCCGGGTTCTCGTAGGCGATGGAGATGGCGACCCGGCCCCAGTCGGGATTGACCATCACGCTGGTGGAGCAGAACCCTCGGGTGGCGTCCAGCGCGGGCAGGGTGGCCGTGTTGAACTCCGACACCAGCGCGTCGATGCCGGCCGACTCCACCCGCAGCCAGATCACCCGAGCGCAAACCGGGTGACCGGCATGGTGCCGGCGATGCATGACCGCGATCTGCCACTCCTCGAGTTCGGCGGTGCCGCCGCCGATGGCCTCGGCGGTCTTCTCCCGGATCGGCCGGATCTTGACGACACTGGCGTGCATGTCGGCCTTGGTCTCCCAGGCGGTGCTGATCACGGCCAGCCCGGTCTGCCGGCTGGCCAGCACGGACATGCCCACGCACGTCGGCATGCCCAGGATTGCCGGTACCGCGGTGTCCCGCAGGTACGCGATGACTGCGTCGACCCTGTCGGGCCGGCCCTGATGCACCGCGGTGCGCGCGAAGACGGTCAATTCGGGACCTCACCTCCACTCGGACGCGCCTTGCCGTGTTCCTGCCGTGTTCCGGCTGTTCCCGACCGCTGCCGGCTGGTCGCGGGCGTTGCCGACCGTCGCCGACGGGCAGACTCCCTACCGACACCTTTCCCTACCGACGCGGTTCTGGCCACGGTAGACCGGACACTTCGCCGAGCGCCCAACCAACAATGGGCCGCAGCGCGGACCGCGCCGCCGGGCCGGCCGCGGCCGGACGGGCTGGGCTCGGACAGGCTGGGCTCGAGCGGGCTGGGCTCGAGCGGGCTGGGCTCGAGCGGGCTGGGCTCGAGCGGGCCGCGGAACTTGAGCCGGTGCGGAGCCGGCGGAAGTTCCGCGCACCGCGCGACCGCGCCAGAGTTCGGCGGAGGGTGCGGAGAATCGGCCGGACCCAGGCAGGCCGCGGAACCTCAGCCGGTCCGACGCCGGCGGAGATCCCGCGCACCGCGCGACCGCGCCAGAGTTCGGCGGAGGGCGCGGAGAATCGGCCGAACCCAGGCAGGCCGCGGAACCTCAGCCGGTCCGACGCCGGCGAAAGCTCCGCGCACCGCGCGACCGCGCCAGGATCCGGCAGAGAGCGCGGAGAATCGGCCGAACCCAGGCAGGCCGCGGAACCTCAGCCGGTCCGACGCCGGCGAAAGCTCCGCGCATCGCGTGACCGCGCCCGCCTCCAGGCGGGCCGCGGAACTTGAGCCGGTGCGGAGCCGGCGGAACTTCCGCGCACCGCGCGACCGCGCCAGGATCCAGCAGAGCGCGGAGAATCGGCCGGACTCGAGCGAGCCGCGGAACCTCAGCCGGTCCAGAGCCGGCGAGAGCTCCGCGCACCGCGCGACCGCGCCAGGATCCGGCAGAGAGCGCGGAGAATCGGCCGAACCCAGGCAGGCCGCGGAACCTCAGCCGGTCCAGAACCGGCGAAAGCTCCGCGCACCGCGCGACCGCGCCAGGACCCGGCAGAGAGCGCGGAGAATCGGCCGAGCTCGAGCGGGCCGCGGAACTTGAGCCGGTCCAACGACGGCAGAAGCCCCGCGCACCGCGCGACCGCGCCAGGACCCGGCAGAGAGCGCGGAGAATCGGCCGGACCCAGGCAGGCCGCGGAACCTCAGCCGGTCCAGAGCCGGCGAAAGCTCCGCGAACCGCGTGACCGCGCCGGCTCCGACGCGGGCCGCGGAACTTGAGCCGGCACGACGCCAGCAGAAGTTCCGCGAACCGCGCGACCGCGCCAGGACCCGGCGCGAGGTGCGGAGAATCGGCCGGGCTCAGGCGGGCCGCGGAACCTCAGCCGGTCCAGAGCCGGCGAAAGCTCCGCGCACCGCATAACCGCACCCGCGTCCAGGCGGGCCACGGAACTTGAGCCGGCACGAAGCCGGTGGAAGTTCCGCGCACCGCGTGACCGCGCCGGAGTCAGCGGGCGCCCCACCCTCCGTCGAGGACCAGGTCCGAGCCGGTCATCGAGTTCCCGGCCGGAGAGCACAGGAAGGCGGCCGCGGCAGCCACCTCCGCGGGTTCGATCAGCCGCTTGATCGGCGAGGAGGTGAGGATGACCTTCGCCAGCACCTCGTCCTCGGGTAGCCCGTGCACGGCGGCCTGGTCGGCGATCTGCTTCTCCACCAGCGGCGTACGCACGTAGCCGGGGTTGATGCAGTTGCTGGTCACACCCTTGCCGGCGCCTTCGAGGGCGATCACCTTGCTCAGGCCCTCCAGGCCGTGCTTGGCCGTGACGTAGGCCGCCTTGAACGGGCTGGCCCGCCGCCCGTGCGCGGAGGACACGTGGATGATCCGGCCCCAGCCACGTTCGTACATGCCCGGCAGCACGGCCCTGACCAGCACGAACGGCGCGGTCAGCATGATCCGCAGGATCGTCTCGAACGTCTCGATCGGGAAGTCTTCCAGCCGCTGCACATGCTGGATACCGGCGTCGTTGACCAGGATGTCGACGCCGGGCGCGACGTCCGCGATCGCGGCGGGCAGGCCGGCGATATCGGACAGGTCGACGACCAACGGGGTCGCCCCGGTGTCCGCGCAAGTCTTGCCCAGCCGGTCGGCGTCGCGGTCGACGGCGATCACCCGGGCGCCGTCGCCGACGAAGCGTTCGGTGATGGCCCGGCCGATCCCGCTCGCCGCACCGGTGACCAGAGCGGTGCGGCCGGACAGCGCCCGACTCGGTTGATTCGGCTCGGTGAACTGCTGCGCCATGCCGGCCAGCGTAGGCCGAGGCGAGCCGGCCCGACCATCGGCCGGTGAATCGCGACGGCCGGCACCCGGCAGGACGCTCAGAAGGAGAAGTGCCGCTGCGCGAGCATTTTCCTTCCGAGCGTGGCCCGCGGAATCGGGCTCGCGCGACACCCGATGCCTCACCACGCCACAACGATCGGGTATCAATCCGGCCCCGCCGACCTCCTGCTTCACAACCCCGTGACCTGCGCGTCATCTCGAAAGTCCCTAGCACTCACAGGGTCTTGTGTGCTAACAGCCATGTCATTCACGATGGATCATCCGGTCGACAGGCAGTGGACAGGGGGTCGGCATGCGCGAACGCGAGGACGTTTCGGTCGAGGTGGCGCCCTTCCATGCCGACGGGCTGCTCAGCGGATTCCTGGTGTCCGGGCGATGGCCGGCGAGCACCGTCGAATGGGCGCGTTTCCTGCTGCTCGCGGTCCGAGTGGCCAGCGTCCCGGGCATGCTGCACACCAGCACTGTGTTCCGGGTCCGCGAGGAACTGCCCGACGAGCCCGCGCCGGGCACCGTCGGCCTGGTGCTCGCCGAAGGGCCCGTGGTCGGCGAGCACGCCGTCCTGCCGGGGCAGTTCGCCGACCACCAGCCGCCGGGACTGATCGTCCTGCACCCGCCGAACGAGATCCGCCCTTCCCTTCCCGAGCAGGACGAGGTCGCCTCCGGCTGCGTCCTGTTGCCGGGCATCCCCCATCTCGGCCTGGACCACCGGGCCGCCTGGGTGGAGGCCGATCATCGCGGCAATATCACCAGCATGGTCAGCCGAGCCGGCATTAACCCATACGACGACGCCGACACGGCGGTCCTCGCACTCTTCCTCGCCGCCTGATCCGGCCCGACCTCGCCGCCTGATCCGGCCGGATCCGGCCCAACCCGGCCAGATCCACCCCGACCTGGCCTGATCCGGCTCGACGTCGCCCGATCCGGCCCGGGCCGGACGCGCCCCACAGTAGGCTCGAGCGGTGTCCAGCGGTTCCGCCGCGCCGAACGGTGCGCGACACCGTGCACGCGACTGGGTCGCGGAGTACGAGGCGCTGACCGATCGGGCCCGGACCGCCGACCTGTCGTGCGAGGAGCTCGAGCGGCTCGCCGAGGCCGCTTTCCTCACCGGCCGCGACGGCGAGGTCACCGAGCTGCGCCGACGGGCCTTCGACCGCTATCTGGCCGACGATGAGCCGGCCAGGGCCGGGCGCTGCGCGTTCTGGCTGGGGTTTCACCTGGACAACTCGGGTCAGCATGCCCAGGCGGCCGGCTGGCTGGCCAAGCTCGAACGGTTGACCGACGAGCACCCCGCGGCGTTCGAGGCGTTGCGCGACCTGCTGGATCTGGGCCGGGCCGGACACCTCATGTTCGGGGGCCGGTTCGCGGACGCGCTGCCGCTGTTCGAATCGGGTCGGCAGCACGCGCGGCGGCGGGGCGACCTCGATGCCGCGATCCTCGGCGGCGTCGGCAGCGCCCGCTGCACCGAGCTGCTGGGCCGGCCGCAGGCCGCGATCGCCCTGTTCGACGAGGTGATGGTGGATGTGGTCGCCCAGCCGGTCGCGCCGCAGCTGGTCGGCCTGGCCTACTGCTCGGTGATCGCGATGTGCATGAGGTACCTGGACATCGGCCGGGCCCGCGAGTGGACCCAGGCGTTGACGCACTGGTGCGACGACCAATCGGGGCTCGTGCCCTATCGCGGCGCCTGCGTGGTCCATCGCGCCGAACTGCTGCAGGTCCAGGGTTCGTGGGAACGCGCGGAGGCGGTCGCGGCGGAGGCCGGCCGGCCGCCGGCGGACGCGGCGGTCGCCGGGCCGGCGCACTACCGGCTCGCGGAGATCCTCCGGCTGCGCGGCCGGCTGGCCGCCGCCGAACAGGAGTATCGGGCGGCGGCCCGGTTCGGATTCGACGTGCAACCCGGCCTGGCCAGGCTGCGGGCCGCGCAGGGTCGGCTGGCCGCCGCCCGGTCGGCCCTCGATCGCGTCGGCGCCGAAGACGCGCAGGACGCCGGTCCGTCCCCGACCCCCGCGTTGCACGCGGCGCGGGTCGAGATCGCCCTGTTGTCCGGCGATCTGGACACCGCCCGGCGCGCCCTTCAGGCGCTCGAGGACACGGCCGACGGCGCGGCGCCGTACCTGCGGGCGCTCGCCGACCACGCCGCCGGCTCACTGCTGCTGGCCCAGGGCGAGCCGGGTCGGGCGGCGATGCGGTTGCGCCGCGCGGCGACCGCGTGGGTCGACCTGGAAGCGCCCTACGAGTGCGCGCGTACCCGGATGCTGCTCGCCGACGCCTATCGTGCGCTCGGCGACGCCGACGCCGCGGCGATGGAACGGCAGGCCGCACTGGACACGCTCGACCGGTTGGGGGCGGCCGTCGATGCCGCCGCGATCCAGGCGCCCCGCGGAACCGGCTTGACCCGCCGCGAGACCCAGGTGTTGTGCCTGCTGGCGACCGGCGCCACGAACCGGTCGATCGCACGGGAGCTGACGCTCAGCGAGAAGACGGTGGCCCGGCACATCAGCAACATCTACGGCAAGCTCGGCATCAACAGTCGCGCCGCCGCCACCGCATATGCCTACGAGCACCACCTCGCCGGGCCGGCCGGCCACGCGCCCGGCTGACCGCGAAACCGTCGGCCGGCCGACCGCGAAACCGTCGGCCGGCCGACGACGAACCCGCGACCGGCCGACCTCGATCGCTCAACCGGCCGACCACGAGCTCCGCTGAAGGCAACCGACCGGATCGACAGCTACACAATTCTGCCCAACCCGCCGCGGCGGAATGGTCGATTGCCTCGATGCGCCGCCGGACCCGGTTGACCTACCGTCGGCCCCGGACGCCCGGACGAGGGAGGGCTCATGGGACCGACATCCGAAGCAGCGGAATCCAACCGGATCGACCCAACGATCGACACCGTGGTGGTGGGCGCCGGAGCCGCCGGGCTCCTCATGGGCTACTACCTGCGCCGGGCGGGGCTGCCGTTCGTCGTCCTGGAGCGCGATCACCGGGTCGGCGACACCTGGCGGCGGCACTGGGACTCCCTGCGGCTGTTCAGCCGGCCCCGGTACGCGAGCCTGCCCGGGTTGCGCATCGGCACCACGGACTGCCCGACCGCCTTCGAGATGGCCGACTATCTCGAGCGTTACGCCGCCCACTTCGAGCTGCCGGTCCGCACCGGCGTGGCCGTCACCGGACTGTCGAAGGGCGGCGACGGGCTGGAGGTCCGGGCCGGCGACCGGCGCTACCGGTGCCGCCGGGTGGTGGTGGCCGCCGGCTCGCACCGGCGTCCGATCGTTCCCGACGTGGCCGCCGGCATCGGCCCCGGGGTCCGGCAGCTGCACTCGCTGGAATACCGGCGCCCGGACCAGCTCGCCCCGGGCGGCGTGCTGGTCGTCGGCGCCGGCAACTCGGGCACCGACATCGCCCTGGAGGCCGCCCGTTCCGGTCATCGCACGTGGCTGGCCGGACGGCACCCGGGGCAGGTCCCGGCCGAGATCGACTCACCGGCCGGGCGCATCGGCACGCCGGTCGCGATGTTCGTGTTCAAGCACCTGCTCACCCTGCGCACCCCGGTGGGTCGCAAGGCCGCCGCCGACGTCGGGCACGGCGCACCGCTGGTGCGCAACAAGCTGCGGCACCTGGATGCCGCCGGGATCGTCCGGGTGGGCCGGATCACCGGGACGGTCGACGGGCGGCCGGTCACCGAGGACGGCCCGCCGCTGGACGTCGGCACCGTGGTCTGGTGCACCGGATCCCGGCCGGAGCTCGACTGGCTGCAGCTGCCCGTGCTGGACGCCGCGGGCCGGCCACGGCACCGGCGTGGGGTGTCCACGGACCTGCCGGGCCTGGGCTTCCTCGGCCTGGAGTTCCAGTTCTCGCTGGCGTCCGGAACGATCCAGGGGATGGACCGGGACGCCCGGTACCTGCTGCGCCGGCTCGGCCCTGCCGCGGTCGGCGGCAGGGTCGGACCACCGAGCGCGAGCCGGGCCGCCTGACGGATCAGCGCACCGTCACCAGCGTCGGATCGGAGATGTCGTACTCGGTGCCGTCGCGGGCCGCCAGCAGCGCGGGCAGGATTTGCATCTTCTGCGCCGACTCCGTCGGCTCACCCCAGATCACCTTCTTCCGGTCGATCAGGGTCAGCTCGACGTCGAACTCGGTGCGCGCGGACAGGACCGCAACCTGGGACTTGAAGTCCGGGGTGAGCGCGGCGACCACGGTCAGCGCGGCCAGGGTCGCGGAATCGTTGTGCCCGGGTGCGGCCAGTTGCACGGTGACCATCCCCGGCGGCGGCGAGGCGACCGTCAGGTAGGGCTCACCGGTGGTGTCCAGGAGCCACAGCTGACCGTTCGCGGAGGTCACCGCGACCGGCACGCGCGGGGTGACGGTGATCGCCAGGGTGTCCGGCCACTGCCGGGCCACCTCGACGTCGGCGACCTCGGGGACGGACTCGGCCGTGGCCGCCACCGCGTCCAGGTCGACCCGGGCCAGCGGAACACCGGTCGGCACCGTCACCCTGGAACGGACCTGGGCGGTCAGCGTGTCATCGGCCCCGGTGATCGACACCGATGTCACGGCCAGCCAGGGGCTGAAGAAGACCGCGTAGACCGCGCCACCCAGCAATGCCAGCACGGTGAGCAGCGCGACGATCCACGGCCAGCGTCGGCGACGCCGCGCGGGAAAGGTCTCGGAATCGGAACCGGTCGACCGCCGCCCGCGGCCTCGGCGACGGGTGGCCCTGGCCCTCGATGTCGCCTTGGCCCTCGACGTGGCACCCGTCGCGGCCTGCTCACCGTCCCGCCGGGCGGACCGCCCGAACCGGAACCACCGCCGACGGCGCCCTTCGTCGCGGCTCGCGTCGCGCGCGACGTCCTCGGCGGTCCGACGACTGGTCGCCGTGCTCACCCGATCACCCTCCCTCGGTCCGCTGCGGGCTCGACGCACCCAGCAGCGCCAGCAGTTCCGGCCCGACCGCGGTGACGTCGCCGGCCCCCATGGTGATCACCACGTCGCCGGCGCGCACCGCGTCGGCGACGAATCTGGCCGCCGACGGCCGGTCCGGGTGGTACAGCACGGTCGCAGGGCCACCGCGCGGCACGGCACCCGCGACCAGCGCGCCGGACACGCCGGGTTGCGGATCCTCCCGCGCCCCGTACACGTCCAGCACCACCACCAGATCGGCGGCGGCCAGCGCCGTGCCGAACTCGGCGGCGAAGGTGCGGGTCCGCGAGTACAGGTGCGGCTGGAACACCACCACCAGCCGGCCGCCGGCCGGCACCGTGCCCCGGGCCGCCACCAGCTGCGCGGCGACCTCGGTCGGGTGGTGCGCGTAGTCGTCGTACACCGTGACGCCGGCGGTCGCGCCCTTGAGTTCGAACCGGCGCCGGACCCCGCCGAAGCCGGCCAGGCCGGCCGCCAGCACGGCCGGATCCACCCCGAGCTCCACCCCCGCGGCCAGCGCCGCGACGGCGTTGAGCAGCATGTGCTCCCCCGGCATCGTCAGGCGCAACGGCACCCGGGAGCCGTCCGCCAGGACCACCGCGGTGCGATCGGGCGTCATCGGGTCGTACACCAGCCGGACCGTGGCCGAGGCGGAGCGGCCGTAGCCGATCAGCCGGCGCAGTCGGGACCGCTGCGCGAGGGCGGCGGCGCCGGGGTCGTCCGCGCAGATCACCAGGAACCCGCCGGGTTCGATCCGGTCGACGAACTGGTCGAACACCGCGGTGTAGGCCTCCGCGGTGCCGTGGTGGTCCAGATGGTCCGGTTCGATGTTGGTGATCACCGCGCCGTGCGGGCGCAGCGACAGGAACGAGCCGTCGGACTCGTCGGCCTCGGCGACGAACACGTCACCGGCGCCGTGGTGGGCGCCCAGCCCGGAGCCGGTCAGCTCGCCGCCGATGGCGAACGACGGATCGAGGCCGGCGTGCTGCAACGCGACGGTCAGCATGGAGGTGGTGGACGTCTTGCCATGGGTGCCGGCCACGCACACCGAGCGCCGCCCGGCCATCAGCGCGGCCAGCGCGTCCGCCCGGCGCACCACCGGAATACCGGCCTCGCGGGCCGCCAGCACCTCGGGATTGTCCGGGCGCACGGCGGTGGACACCACGACCGCGGTCGGGCCACCGGGGAGCAGCGACAGGTTCGCCACGGTGTGACCGACGGCCGTGCGGACCCCCCGGTCGGCCAGGCCGGCCAGCACCGGTGAGTCCCGGGCGTCCGATCCGGACACCCTGAACCCGCGGTCGGCCAGGATGCGGGCGATCCCGCTCATCCCGGCGCCGCCGACACCCACCAGGTGCGTGCGCTCCAGCGACACGCCGCGGTCGGTGACCGGCGCGGGCTCCGCGATCACCGCGACCGCCCGGCCCGGACGGCCTCGAGGACCATGCCGGCGACCCGCTCGTCGGCGCGCCGGGTGGCCAGGGTGGCTGCGGCACTCGTCATCCGGTCCCGCGCGGCGCCCTCGACGACCAGCGGGACGACCCGATCGACGACCGCTCGCCGGTCCAGGTCGGCGTCTTCGATGACGATCGCGGACCCGGCCGCGATCTGCGCCGACGCGTTCAACCGCTGCTCGCCGTTGCCGTGCGGCAGCGGCACGTACACCGCGGGCAGCCCGACGGCCGCGATCTCGGCGACGGTCATCGCCCCGGATCGGGCCAGCACCAGGTCCGCCGCGGAGTACGCCAGGTCCATCCGGTCCAGGTACGGCACGGTCACGTAGGCCGGGCCGGCCGGCAGCTCCGGCAGCGTGACGCTGTTCTTGCGGCCGTGCGCGTGCAGGACGCCGACGCCCGCGCCGACCAGGTCGGCGGCCGCCTCGCTGACCGCGGTGTTGATCCGCTGCGCGCCCTGCGATCCGCCGAACACCAGCAGGGTCGGCGCGTCCGGGTCCAGGCCGAAGAACTCCCGGGCCCGACCCCGCAGCGCGGCGCGGTCGAGCTCGGACAGGCTGCGCCGCACCGGGTTGCCGACCACGGCGGCGCCCTTCAGACCGGTGCCGTCCACGGCGGCGGCCACCGCGACCGCCCACCGGGCGCCGATCTTGTTCGCCAGCCCGGCGGTCGCGTTCGCCTCGTGGACGACGACCGGCACCCGCTTGCGGGCGGCCAGGTACGCGGGCAGCGCGACGTACCCGCCGAACCCCACCACGACGTCGACGTTCCGCTCGGCGATGACGTCCCGGGTCGCCTTGACGGCGCGACGCATCCGGATCGGCAGGGTGAGCAGGTCCCTGGAGGGCCGCCGGGGCAGCGGGACGGCCGGGATGAGCCGCAACTCGTACCCGCGGTCCGGCACCAGCGTGGTCTCCAGTCCGCGCTCGGTACCCAACGCGGTGATGGTGACGGACGGGTCGGCGGCGACCAATGCATCGGCCACGGCGAGCGCCGGTTCGATATGCCCGGCGGTCCCGCCGCCGGCCAGCAACACGCTAATGCCCACGCCGGCGACCCCGCGGATCGGACGTCGGCGGCGCCGTGCCGCGCGGCGGCGCCGGACGGCGAGCCGGCGGCTCCGCGATCCGGCCGGCGGCTCGTGACGAACGCCGCGGTGGCTGGGCGGCGGACGCGGCGGACCGGCGGCTCGTCGAGGCCGGAGCCGGGGCCGGGCGAGCGGGCCGACGCCGGCGCAGCACCTTGCGTCCGCCGGGACCGGCCGGCCGCAGACCCAGGAATCGGGCCAGGCGGCTGCCGCCGGCGGCGGCCAGCGCGATCTCGGCCTCCCGTTCCCGGCGGGCGAAGTTGGCCAGCAGCCCGAACACCACCATGGTGATCAGCAGGGAGGTGCCGCCCGCCGAGATCATCGGCAGCGGGATGCCGGTCACCGGCAGCAGGCCGACGACGTACCCGATGTTGATGCAGGCCTGGCCGACCAGCCACACCGTGGCGGCGGAGGCGACGATCTTGATGAACGGGTCGGAGTTGCGCCGGGCGATCCGCAGGCCGGTGTAGGCGAGCAGCGCGAACAGCAGCACGACCAGGGCGGTACCGATGAAGCCGAGCTCCTCGCCGATGATCGCGAAGATGAAGTCGGAGTCGGCGTTGGGCAGATAGCTCCACTTCGCCCTGGACTGACCCAGGCCCACCCCGAACCAGCCGCCGTTGCCCATCCCGTACAGGCTCTGCAGCAGCTGGTAGGAGGTGTCCGGGTGGGCCTCCGGGTTGATGAAGGACAGCAGCCGGGCCAGCCGGTAGTTGGCCGACACCGCCAGGTAGAAGATGCCGGCAAGGCCTGCCCCGGCGAGGGTGGCGAACATCCACCAGGGCGCCCCGGCGAAGAACAGCACGGCCATGAACACGATGGCCAGCGCGACGGTGGTGCCCAGGTCGGGCTGCATCATGATCAGCACGGCCATCAGGCCGAACACCGGCAGCACCGGGATGAGCAGGGCCTTGGGCGAGCCAAGGGTGGACCGGCGGGCGGACAGCACCTGCGCCATCCACAGCAGCAGGGCCAACTTGGCGATCTCGCTGGGCTGGAACTGGAAGCCGCCGATCCGGATCCAGCTGCGCGCCCCGTTGACCAGCACGCCGACGCCCGGCACCAGCACCGCGACCAGCAGGCCGAGCGAGACGATCACGGCGATCAGCGAGACCGACTTGAGCACCTTGACCGGCACGTACTGGGCGCCGAAGAAGCCGATCAGGCCGACCGCGGCGTAGGTGGCCTGGTTGATGAACACCGAGAACGACGATCCGCCGGTGCGGAAGGAGGTCACCGCCGACGAGGAGAGCACCATCAGCAGCCCGATGCCGAGCATCAGCGCGAAGATCGCCAGGATCAGGTGCAGCGACGTCATCGGCCGGTCCAGCCAGTCAACGGTGGCCCGGCGCAGCGCGGCGGCGGTGGCCCGGACCCGTCCGGACAGGTGCGCGGCACGATCGGTGGACCTGCCGGTCCGCGTCCCCGTCCCGGTCTTTGTCGATGACCTGGTCGAGGACGTCGGGCGGGTGCTCGTCGAGGAAGTCATCGATGACGCCACGATCACGCGCCTGCCGGCGGGCCGTCGGGCAGCCCGCGCGCGGCGGCCGCGAACGCCTGGCCGCGGGCCGCGTACGAGCTGAACATGTCCAGCGACGCGGCGGCCGGGGCGAGCAGCACCACGTCACCGGGTGCGGCCATCCGGGCGGCCGCGCTGACCACTGAGCGCATCACGTCATCGTCCGTCCCGGGCACCGGCAGAACCGGCACATCGGGGGCGTGTCGGGAAACAGCGGCGTGGATCAGCGGGGCGTCGACCCCGAGCAGCACCACGCCGGCCAGCCGGTCGGCCACCGCAACCACCAGGTCGTCCACGGCGGCGCCCTTGAGCTGCCCGCCGGCGATCCACACCACCCGCGGATAGGCCAGCAGGGAGGCCAGCGCGGCGTGCGGGTTGGTGGCCTTGGAATCGTCGACGTAGCGGACCCCGGCCCGTTCGACGACCAGCACGTTCCGGTGCCCGCCTGGCCGGAACGCGGCCAGCCCGTCGCGCACGGCCGCCGGGGCGACGCCCGCCGCGAGCGCGAGCCCGGCCGCGGCCAGCGCGTTGGTCACGTTGTGCCGGCCGGGTGGGCGCACCTGGTCGACCGGGGCCAGCGCGCGCGGTTCGACGGCGAACGCCCGGTCGGTCAGCACGCCGTCGCGGACCCCGAGCGAGCCCGCCGCCGGATCCCCCGACACGATCGGGATCCGCCTGGCCGCGCGAGCGCCGTCCAGCAGCTCGGCCGCGCCGGGATCGTCGGTCACCGCGAGCGCGATGTCGCCGGCCAGGGCCCGCGCCTTGTCGGCCCCGTAGGCCCGCATCGACCCGTGCCAGTCCAGGTGGTCCTCGGCCAGGTTCAGTACCACGCCGGCGGCCGGGCGCAGGCTCGGCGCCCAGTGCAACTGGAAGCTGGACAGCTCGACGGCGATCACGTCCTGCCGGCCAGGTGGATCACCGACGGCGCCGGACCCGGTGGGCACCAGCGCGTCCGGTCCGCCGGCCAACACCGCCTCGAGCACCGGCCAGCCGATGTTGCCGCAGGCCCGCACGCGGCGGCCGGCCGCCCGCAGGATCGACTCGAGCATGCCGGTGGTGGTGGTCTTGCCGTTGGTGCCGGTGACCACCAGCCACGGCCGCGGTGATCCGCAGGCCTGGTCGAGCCGCCAGGCCAGCTCCACCTCGCCGATCACCTCGATGCCGGCGGCCGCGGCCGCCGTCAGCAACGGATTGGTCGGCGGGATGCCGGCCGAGGTGATGACCAGGTCCGTGCCCGCCGGGGGTGCGGCCAGGTTGCCGGCGAACGTCACGTCGCCGGGGATCGCGGCCAGCTCGGGCGGGGCGCCGCGGTCCGCGCTGACCACCACCCGGGCGCCGCGCGCGGCCAGCCAGCGCACCACGGGCAGTCCGGTGACCCCGGCCCCCGCGGCCAGCACCAGATCGCCGGGGCCCGGCACCAGCTCCGCCGGGCCCGGCACCGCGGTCGTCCGCATGCTCACCCGCCGGTCAACGAGAGCCACTCGGCGTAGAACAGGCCCAGGCCCAGCGCCGCGGACATCGCGGCGAGCAGCCAGAACCTGATCATCACCGTGGTCTCGGTCCACCCGGACAGCTCGAAGTGGTGGTGAAACGGCGCCATCTTGAACACCCGAACGTGCCGGGTCCGGAACACCGCGATCTGGATGACCACGGACAGCATCTCCACCACGAACAGCCCGGCGATGACCACCAGCAGCAGTTCGGTCCTGGTCAGGATCGACAGCCCGGCGATCAGCCCGCCCAGGGCCAGCGACCCGGTGTCGCCCATCATGATCCGGGCCGGGTGCGCGTTCCACCACAGGAACCCGATGCAGCCGGCCAGCGCGGCCGCGGCGATCACGGCCAGGTCCAGCGGGTCACGGACCTCGTAACAGCCGGCCTGCGCGGCTTCCGACAGCGACATCCAGCAGGCGTTGCGGAACTGGAAGAAGCCGATCGCCACGTACGTGCCCAGCACCATCACCGACGAGCCGGCGGCCAGCCCGTCCAGGCCATCGGTGAAGTTCACCGCGTTCGACCAGGCCGACACCAGCAACCAGCTCAGGATGACGAAGCCGATCGCGCCGATCGAGAAGAACGCCAGGTCCCGGGTGTAGGAGATCGACGTGGAGGCCGGGGTCAGCCCGCCGGCGCCCGGGAAGAACAGCGCGCCGATCCCGAACGTGATCGCGAAGAACGTCTGCCCGAGGAACTTCATCCGCTTGTTCAGGCCGAGATTGCGTTGCTTGCGCAGCTTGATGAAGTCATCGAGGAAGCCGACCAGGCCCATCCCGGTGGTCAGGTACAGCAACAGCAGCCCGGACGCGGTGAACCCGTCGCCGCCGCCGGTGATCAGGTCCACCAGCTTGGCCGCCAGGTAACCGCACCACATCGCGATGAGGATCGCGGTGCCGCCCATGGTGGGCGTGCCGCGCTTGGACTTGTGGTGCTGCGGGCCGTCCTCCCGGATCTCCTGGCCGAAGCCCTGCCGGGAGAAGAGCTTGATCAGGTAGGGGGTGAACAGGATGGAAACGGTGAGCGCGACGAGCGCCGCGACCAGGATCGACTTCACGCAGGCTCTGCCTTCTCAGTGACCTTCTCAGTGACCTTCTCAGTGACCTTCTCAGTGACCTTCTCGGTGGCCTTCTCGGTGGCCTTGTTGGTGACGTTCTCGGTTCCGGCTGCTTCGCCCACGGTGTCCGTGCCCAGGGTGCCCGTGCCCACGGTGTCGATCAGCCGCAGCGCCACCCGTTCCAGGCCGGCCGACCGGGAGGCCTTCACCAGCACCACGTCGCCGGGCTCCATCTCCTGCTCGAGGACGGCCGCGGCCGCGTCGGTGTCGGCCACCAGCTCGGACTCGCCACCCCAGGAGCCCTCCAGATGCGCGCCCAGGTGCAGGGCGCGGGGGGCCGTGCGCCCGCCGACCGCGGCGCCGGTCGCCGCGCCCGGCCCGGCCACCACGAGCAGCCGGTCGATGCCCAGCCGCACCACCAGGCGGCCGAGCTCGTCGTGCGCGGCGGTCGATTCGTCGCCGAGCTCGGCCATCTCGCCGAGCACCGCCCAGGTGCGGCGGCCGCGCCCGATGGTGGACAGCGAGTGCAACGCGGCTCGCATCGAGTGCGGGTTCGCGTTGTAGGCGTCGTTGATCAGGGTGACCCCGTTGGCCAGCTCGGTGACCTCCATCCGCCAGCGGGACGCGGGCCCTGATGCTGATAGGGCAGCAGCCAGCGCGTGGACCGTCATGCCCACCGCCCGGCCCACCGCCGCCGCGGCCAGCGCGTTGCCGACCTGGTGCGCCCCCACCACCCGCAACGCGACCGGCGCCGAGCCCTCGGGGGTGACCAGGGTGAACCGGGCCCGGTCGGCGTCGTCCTGGCCGATGTCCTGCGCCCGGACCACCGCGTCGGAGGCCCGGCCGACGGTCACCACGGCCGCATCGGTGAGCTCGGCCATCGCCGCGACCAGCGGGTCGTCGGCGTTCAGCACGGCGACACCGCCCGTCCCCCCGATGTCCGAGGCGGGCGGCAGCGCCCGCACCAGTTCGGACTTGGCCTCGGCGATCGCCTCCACCGACCCGAACTCGCCCAGGTGCGCGGAGCCGACGTTGAGCACCGCGCCGATCCGGGGCGGCGCGACCCGGGCGAGCGCGGCGATGTGCCCGGTCCCGCGGGCCGACAGCTCCAGCACCAGGAACCGGGTCGTCTCGTCCGCCCGCAGCGCCGTGTACGGGTGGCCGAGCTCGTTGTTGAAGGACTCTGGCGGGGCGATCACCTGCTCCGGGTCGTCGACCGCGGCCCGCAGCACCGCGGCGATCAGGTCCTTGGTGGACGTCTTGCCGGACGAGCCGGTCACCCCGACGACCTGCAGGCCGTGGTCACGGACCAGGGCGGTGACCGAGGCCCGGGCCAACGCGGCCAGCGCGTCCAGCACGCCGGCGTTGTCCGGCCGGTCGTCGACCCGCAGCAGCGGAAGATCCGCGGTGATCGGTGCGGAGCCGAGCACCGCGACCGCGCCGGCCGCCGCGGCGGCACCGGCGAAGTCGTGCCCGTCGACCCGCTCGCCGCGCAGCGCCACGAACAACGCGCCGGGCCGCAGGCGTCGCGTGTCGAACTCCACGGACCGCACCAGCACCCGGTCGGCGCCCGCCGGTACCAGCGCCCCGACGACGTCCGCGATCTGCGCGAGGGTCATCGCGATCATGACGGGTTCCGACCCGCCGCCGGCTCGTCTGGGGGTGCATCGCTCACTCGGAGCAGGCTAGTCGGCCCCTCCGACACCGTTCGACCGGTGAGGTCGCCCAACGCGGCCCGCAGCTCCTCGCGGTCGGAGAAGGGATGCACCACCCCGGCGATCTCCTGCCCCTGTTCGTGGCCCTTGCCCGCGACGACCAGCGCATCCCCGCTGCCCGCGGCCCGCACGGCCTGCCTGATCGCGGCGCCTCGGTCACCGATCTCCAGCACCTGGACCCCGCGGCCGGCCGCGACCGGCCGGGCACCGGCCAGCACCTGGGCGCGGATCTCCGCGGGCACCTCGGACCGGGGGTTGTCGTCGGTGACGATCAGCACGTCGGCCCGGGCGGCGGCCTCGGCTCCCATCACCGGCCGCTTGCCGGTGTCCCGGTCGCCGCCGGCGCCCAGCACCACGATCAGCCGCCCGGTCAGCCCGTCCGCGACGGCGTCCAGCACGGCGGCCAGCGCGCCCGGCTTGTGCGCGTAGTCGACCACGGCGAGAAAGTCCTGCCCGGCGTCCACCCGCTCCATCCGACCGGGCACCACGACATGGGCGAGTGCGTCGGCGGCCTGCTGGACGTCCCGGCCGAGGGCGTCGATGCAGGCCAGCGCGACCGCGGCGTTACCGACGTTGAACGCGCCCGGAATGGCCAGTTGGAAGGCGATCCGGCGCGCCCCCGGCCCGTCCAGCACGACGTGCTGCACGCCGTTCGCGGCGACGTCCACGGAGCGGACCGACCAGTCGGCCGCCCCGGCGCGGTCGCTGACCGTCAGCGCCTCGGGGTGGTCGGCGGCCAGCCGGGCACCGTAGTCGGTGTCGACGTCGATGACGTGCCGGCGGGCCCGGCCGTCGAACAGCATGCGCTTGGCCCGGAAGTACTCCTCCATGTCGTGGTGGAAGTCCAGGTGGTCCTGCGAGAGGTTGGTGAAGGCGCCGACGGCGAACCCGGTGCCGCTGACCCGGCCCAATGCCAGGGCGTGCGAGGAGACCTCCATGGCCACCGCGCTCACCCCGCGTTCGACCATCACCGCGAGCAGCGCCTGCAGATCCGGCGCCTCCGGGGTGGTCAGCGCACTGGGCGTGACCACCCCGGCGATCCGGGTCTGCACCGTCCCGATGACCCCGCTGCGGGACCCGTCGGCGGCCAGCGCGGCCTCCAGCAGGTAGCAGGTGGTGGTCTTGCCGGAGGTGCCGGTGATCCCGACGACGGCGAGCTTGCCGCTGGGGTCCCCGTAGATGCGCCGGGCGACGGCGCCCAGGTGGTCCCTTGGCCTATCCACCACCAGCACCGGAAGGTCCAAACCGGCCGGCAGCAGCCCCGACCCGGCCGCATCGGTAAGCACCGCGACCGCCCCCGCGCGCACCGCGTCGGCCACGTACTGGGCGCCGTGCGCGCGGCTGCCGGGCAGGGCGGCGAACAGGTCGCCGGGCCGGGCGTCCTGCGCTCGCAGGGTGACCCCGGTGAGCCGCCGGTCCGGGTCGGCCGGCCCGGTACGGAGGGCGCCGGTCAGCCCGGCGATCTCGTCGACGGTGGCGCCGACCGGGTCCTTCGGTCGGGGCGCGGACGGCGCGGCGGAGGGGCCCACGGGCGGCAAGGTTACCGTCACCGCCCGCAGCCACCGGTGTGCTTCGCGCGCGGGCCGCCGCGGTCAGTCCACATACAAGTCGTAGACCGGCGCCTCCGTGGCGGACGGTGGCACGTCGGCCGCCCGCATGGCGTAGGCGGCGATGTCGTGGAACAGCGGGGCGCAGCTGGTGGTCCCGGCCGGGGAATCACCCTTCGGGTTGTCCAGCATGATCGCGATGACGTACTTGGGGTTGTCGGCGGGCACGATGCCGGCGAACGTCGAGGTGATCGCCGTCTTGGAGTACTCGCCGGTGCTCTCGTCCACCTGCTGCGCGGTGCCGGTCTTGCCGGCCACCTGGTACCCGGTGATCGCCGCCTGCGGGGCGGTGCCGCGGTGGTAGTTGTCGCCGCCCTGGATCGGCCCGTGCAGCATGTCGATCAGGGTGTGCGCGGTCTGCGGGCTCATGGCCACGGTCTGCTGGCCCGGCGGGGTGGGGGTGGTCACCCCGTCGACGGTCGTGGACGCGATCATCGTCGGGGTGATCCGCACCCCGTTGTTCGCGATCGCCTGGTACATGCCGGCCAGCTGCAGCAGCGACTCCGAGACGCCCTGGCCGATCGGCAGGTTGCCGAAGGTGCTGGACGACCAGGTGGACTGGGCGGGCAGCCGGCCGGAGGTCTCCGCCGGCAGCTGGATGCCGGTCCGGACGCCCTGGCCGAGCTTGCGGGCCATGTCCATGAAGGCGTCCGGGCCGAGCTGCTGGGCGACCATCAGGGTGCCCACGTTGGACGACTTGCCCAGGATGCCGGTGGCCGTCATGTTCTGCGGCCCGTGCGCCCACGCGTCGTGGATGGTGGCGTCACCGATGTCGATCTGGCCGTTGACGTTGAACACGGTGGTCGGCGTGATCAGGCCCTTCTCCAGGGCGGCCGACATGGTGACCACCTTGTTCACCGACCCCGGCTCGATGGCGTCGGTGACCGCCTTGTTGCCGGTCTCCCGAGGAGTCTGGCCGGGCGCGTAGCAGGCCATCGCCGGCACCTGCGCGTCGGCGACCTGCATGATCACCACACAGCCGGACTGGGCCGCCGACTTGTCCACCCAGGCCGACAGCATCTGCATGGTCGTGTACTGCAGGTCCGAGTCGATGGTCAGGGCGACGTCCATGCCGTCGACGGCCGGCGTCTCGTCCCGGGCGCTGCCCGGGATGATCAGGTGCCGGGCGTCGACGTCCACCACCCGCTCGCCGTCCTTGCCGGCCAGCTTGGTGTCGTACTTGGCCTCGAACCCGGACAGCCCGTTGCCGTCGTAGTCCGTGTTGCCGACGAGCGCCGACGACGCCGAGTTGTCGGGATATTGCCGCACGTCCTGGCGCTCGGCCACCACGGCGTCCTGGTGGTCGTCGTCGAACAGCGGGCTGATCTTCTCCATGACCGCGTCGGCCTGCGCGGGCATCAGGTCCCTGGCCAAATAGACGTAGGTCTTGCCGGAAGTCAGCTTGGCCATGATGTCGTTCGTGGTGAGCCCATTGCCGACGTCGCCGACCAGGATATCCGCGACGGCCTTGCGCTGACTGTCGTCGGTGAACAACGCCGGGCGCGCGGCCACCGCCCGGCCTTCGACGGTCAGCGCCAGCTGCACGCCGTTGCGGTCGGTGATAGTGCCGCGCTGAGCCGTCAGCGTGATGGTCCGCGTCCGCTGCGCCTCGCTCTTGGCGGCGTAGTCGTTCAGGTCGATCACCTGGACGGTGACCAGCTTGAGGGTGGCCACCGCCAGCATGCCCAGCAACACGACCAGGGCGATCCGGCTGCGCTGGCGCGGGTTGCCGACCGCGCTGCGGTTGCGGCGGGTGCGCCGTCCGCGGACCGACCTGGGCTGGCGCGGCGGCTGCGGCCGGGGGGCGCCCGCGTGCGGGTCCCGGCGACCGTCGGCCGGAGCCGCCGGCCGAGCGCCACGGGGCGGGCGGGCGAACCGCGCGGCGCCGGACGCCGGGCGCGAGCCCGGGGTCGCCGAGGCCCGGACGCCGGACCGACGACGGTCGGCGGACGGCTGCTGGGCCGACCGGCGGTCTTGTTGATCGGTCACCGGGCCGCCTCGCCGAAAGGTGTCCACGGCCCGGTCAGCCACGGGTGGTGCCGGTGCCGATGGTTCATGGGCGAAGGCTCGCGCATGAGGTCGGTCCGAGCCCGCTCGACACGCCGGTCCGGCCGAGATGTTCGGCGGCCGGGGTCAGGCCGGTCAGTCCGTGCCGACGACCGTGTCGGTGGTTCGCCCGGTCGGCCGGCCTTCCCACCCGCCCGACGATCACTGCCCGGCGCCCTGGGGCTCTCCGGCCGGCGCGGCGGGGGTCGGGGTCGGCTGCTGCTCGGCCGGAGCCTGCTGTGCCTGCTGTTGCCCGGCCGGAGCTGCGTCGGCCGGCGTGGTCGCAGGGGCCTGACCGGCCGGCGCGGTGGTCGCCGGGGCCTGACCGGCCGCGGCCGGATCGGCCGGCGACGTGGCCGGGGGCGAGGTGGGTGCCGGCGACGTGGCCGCGGCGGCCGGCGCGGCGGTGGTGGGCGGCGCCGGCGCCACCACCTCCGACGGTTCGCCCACCACCGTGCCGGCGCCGGTCCCGTCCACGACCAGCATCGCCGAGTCCCCCGCCTGGACCATGCCAAGTGCCTTGGCCTGGTCGGCGATGCGCGGGGTGGCGTCCAGCATGGCGACGTCGTGCCGCAGCTCCTCGATGGACAGCCGCAGGTCGGTGGTGTTGCCCTTCGCGGTGGAGGTGCGCATGCCCGCCTCGTCGGTGAGCGTGTTCAGCCACAGCACCGCCGTCACACCGAGAGCGAGCAGCGCGATGAGGGCGACCACGAACGGCGCGCGGTTGAGCGCCGTGGTCGACACCGGCCGGCCGGGCCGGACCAGCCGGTCGGCGGACATCTTCTGGCGGCGCCGGATCCGCCGCTCGTACGCCCGGCGCGAGGATGCGGTGGTCGCCGACGACCAGCGCCGGGTCTCGGAGCCGAGCGCCTCCGTGGCCTGCGCCGCCGTGCCGGTGGCGGTCCGGTCGGCGGTCCTGTTGGCGGCTCGGTCGGCGGTCCTGTTGGCGGCCCGGTCGGCGGTCCTGTTGGCGGCCCGGTCGGTGGTCCTGTTGGCGGTCCGCCGGGTGTCGGCCGACCGCTCCCTGGTCCGCGTGCTCGTCCCGCTCACCGTCCGGCCTCCCCCGGGGCGCCGGCCGACCCCGCGTGCCGGTCGGCCGGCCCCTGCTGCCGATGGTTCGCTCGCACGATCACCGTGCCGCCTCCCTGATGCGCTCGGCCGCCCGAAGCCGCGCGGATGCGGCCCGGGGATTCGCCTGGATCTCGTCGTCCGTCGGGGCCTGTGAGCCCCGGGTCAGCCAGCGGAACTCCGGCTCGTGGCCGGGCAGTTCGGTCGGCAGGTCGACCGGTGTGCTGGAGACGGTCAGCGGCGCGATCGCACGCTTGACGATCCGGTCCTCCAGCGACTGGTAAGACATCACCACGATCCGGCCGGCTACCGAAAGGTGTTGCAACGCGGACGGAATCGCCCGTTGCAGGGCGCCGAGCTCGTCGTTGACCTCGATCCGGAGCGCCTGGAAGGTGCGCTTGGCCGGGTTGCCGCCGGTGCGCCGGGCAGCGGCCGGGATGTTGGCCCGTACCAGCTCGACCAGCCGCGCGCTGGTGGTGAAGGGGCGCTTGGCCCGCTCGGTGACCACCGCGCGGGCGATCCGCTGGGCGAACCGTTCCTCGCCGTATTCCCGCAGGATCCGGGTGATCTCGGCGCCCGGATAGGTGTTGATCACCTCGGCGGCGGTGAGGCCGGACGTCGGGTCCATCCGCATGTCCAGCGGCACGTCCTGGGCATAGGAGAATCCCCGGTCCCGTTCGTCCAACTGCACCGAGGACACCCCCAGGTCGAACAGGACCGCCTGCACCCGGCCGGATCGCACGGTGGACGCGATGACCTCGCCGATGCGGTCGTAGACCGCGTGCACCAGTTCGACCCGGTCGGCCAGCCCGGCCGCCGCGATCCGTTCCCGCGCGATGGCCAGGGCCTGCGGATCGCGGTCGATGCCGACCACCCGGAGCCGTGGATGAGCGGTCAACAGGGCGAGCGTGTGCCCGCCCATGCCCAGGGTCGCGTCGACCAGGACGACGTCGGTGGCCCCGCCCGCCGTGGCCGCCTCGATCGCCGGGGCGAGCAACTCGTCGACGCGGTTGACCAGTACCGGGATGTGCCGGTCCGCGTGCTGGTCGGCGCCCGGGGGTTGCTCCCCGCCGGCTCCCGCGCTGCCCGGCATCGGCGGCTTCCCTTCTGGCCGGCTGCTCCGGATCGGGCCGCGGCGGGTGGTGGACGGACGGTGACGGGAGGCGGGCTGGTGTTCGCCGATGCGGCTCGCGGCGCTCGTGCCCTGATTCCTGGTCCCCATCCGCGTGGGTCCTGGCACGGGGGAAGTCGTGTCAGGGCCGGGTGGTCCTGGCACGGGGGAAGTCGTGTCAGGGCCGAAGCGGATGTGGGCCGGGCGTCAGGATCCGATGCGCCGGACGTCGGCCGGGCGATCGAGTCGGTGGTCGGTGGTCGATCGGGTTCGGGGTCAGCTGTCCAGGAGCCCCCGTTCCGGCGCCGCGTAGGCCGCCTCTTGCCGCGCCTCGTAGGCCGCCCACTCGTCGGCGTCCCACAGCTCCATCCGCAGTCCGATGCCGGTGATGACCAGGTCCTTGGTCAGCCGCGCGTACTCGCGCATGCGCGGGGTGACCGTGATCCGGCCCTGCGCATCCGGGCGCTGCTCGTCGGTGTTGGCGAGCATGTAGCGCTGGTAGCCGCGGGCGCGTTCGTCGGTGATCGGAGCGTTGATCGCCGCCTCGGCGAACTCCTCGAACCCCTCGGGGGTGAACAGATAGATGCAGTGGTCCTGCCCCCGCACCAGCATCACCCCGTTCTTGAACGACTCCCGGTACTTCGCCGGCAACGTGACCCGTCCCTTGTCGTCCATCCGCGGCGTGTAGGTGCCGTAGAAGCCCTTCGGCATCTGACGAACACCTCCTCGCGACGGCGGTTGCTCGGGGTTCCGGCGCCGGGCCCGGAGTCCGATCCCCACGCTTCAGGCTCGGTCCCCCAGGCTCCTCCACTCTAACCCACTTCCTGCCACATCTGGTCTCAAAGTCCCCCATCCGGGGCGGGTGTCGCCGGAAAGGCGCACGTCATCGCGGTGGGTGATGGTGGGGCGGTGGCCTGGGCGGTGCAACCCGTCAGCCGGCGAGGGCGCTCGCTTCCCGCCGGGAGGTACCCGTCACGCCGTCATCGACGGGCACGACGTGCGGGTTTGCGGTGCGCGGGAGGCCAGATCGCGGCGCGAACGGCTGAACGCGGCGCGAAGCGGCCGGAGAGTGGGGCGATGTGGGGCGGCGAGAGGGCGCCGAGCTCAGGTCAGGCCGGCGTCAGGTCAGGCCGGCGTCAGGTCAGGCCGGGCTCGGCCCGATGTGTGAACACGAAGCGCTTGTACGCCCAGAACCGGAAGGTGGTTCCGGCGGCCAGCCCGACGACGTTCGCGGCGATGTTGTCGGCCAGCGCCGACGTGAAACCCAGGACGTAGTGCGACACCCACAGGCAGGTCAACGCGATCAGCAACCCGATGGTGCACATGATCAGGTACAGCACGAACTCGCGGGTGGCGTCGGGGCGGCGGTTGTGCCGGAACGTCCAGTAACGGTTGCCCAGCCAGGCGACGACCGTGGCCACCACGGTGCTGACGATCTTCGCCAGCAGCGGCTGGCCGGCCAGCAACGGCGATGGGCCGACATAGCTGAGCAGATTGAACAGGCCCACGTCGACCACGTAGGCGATCGCCCCCACCACACCGAACTTGGCCAACTGGGCGAGCAGCGCCGCGGCGGCCGCACGCAAGCGGCCGCCGGCGCGAGCCGGCGGATCGGCGGTGGTGGACATCGCCGCCAGTCTACCGGGGCACCCGTGCCGATCCGGCCGCCTCGCCGACGCGCGGCCGGCCGTCGCGGATGCGGCAGGCTGGCAGACTGTCCAGGAGAGCTTGCCTCGGGCCGTGTGCCCGTCAGGAGGAATCAGCCGTGGCACAGCGCGTCGACGTGGAGCCGATGCAGAGCATGGGCGGATCGATGGCACCGCGCGCGGAACTTCCCGACGTGGAGACCGTTCGCCGGATCGGCGGACAGATCTCGGCCGCGATCGCCCAGGTGGTGCTGGGCAAACCCGAGGTGATCCGGCTGGCGATGGTCGCCCTGCTGGCCGAGGGCCACCTGCTCATCGAGGACGTGCCCGGCACCGGCAAGACGGTGCTGGCCAAGTCGCTGGCCCGCAGCGTGGACGCGACGGTGAGCCGGGTCCAGTTCACCCCCGACCTGATGCCCAGCGACGTCACCGGCGTCAGCGTCTACGACCGGCAGACCTCCAGGTTCGAGTTCCGGCCGGGTCCGGTGTTCGCCAACATCGTGGTCGCCGACGAGATCAATCGCGCCTCCCCGAAGACACAGTCGGCGCTGCTGGAGTGCATGGAGGAGCGGCAGGTCACGGTCGACGGCACCAGCTATCGACTGGCCCGGCCATTCCTGGTGCTGGCCACCCAGAACCCGGTCGAGATGGAGGGCACCTATCCCCTCCCAGAAGCGCAGCGGGACCGGTTCCTGGCCCGGCTGTCCATCGGCTATCCGGACCGGGCGGCCGAGGTGGGCATGCTCGCCGACCGGGACCGGGTGGATCCGCTGGACGCGCTGCGGCCGGTGGTGGACGCGGCGACGGTGTCCTCGCTGATCGACGCCGTCGCGACCGTGCATCTGGCCCCGCCGCTGCGGCAGTACGTGGTGGAGATCGTGGCCGCGACCCGGGCGGTGCCCGAGGTGCGGCTCGGCGCGTCACCGCGGGCGGTGCTGCACCTGGCCAGGGCGGCCAAGGTGGCGGCCGCGCTGGACGGCCGCGCCTACGTGGTGCCGGACGACGTGCAACGGCTGGCGATCCCGGTGCTGGCGCACCGGCTGCTGCTCACGGTCGAGGCGCACGCGGCCCGGCGGTCGGCGGAAGAGATCGTTCGCGTCCTGCTGTCCCGGTTGCGGGTCCCGCGCGGTGGCTGACCGTTCCGGCTCCGCCCCGGCCGGCCGGTCGACCCGGAGCCGGAACGGCCGACCGGCCGGCATGCGTGGGCTCACCACGCGTGGCCGGTGCCTGCTGGCCGGCGGCGTCGCCGCGGCGATCTGCGCCTTGCTGCTGGACGAGCGGGACCTGCTGCGCGTCGGCATCTTCGCCTCGATCCTGCCGATCCTGGCGATCCTGGCCGGGTCGGTCCGCAGCGTGCGGCTGTCCGGGGATCACCTGGTCAGCCCGCCGCGGCTGGTGCCGGGCAGCCAGGGTCAGGTGCAGCTGACCATCACCAACACCGGTTCCACCCGGACCGCGGCGATGGAGATCGTCGAAGCGCCGACACCCGACCTGGCCGACGGGTTGCGCTGCCTGATGCCGCCGCTGCGGGCCGGGCACCGCGCCCGGACCGAGTACCCGCTGCGCCCGGCCCGCCGCGGCCGCTTCACCCTCGGGCCGCCCTCGGTCCGGGTCGGCGATCCGTTCGGGCTGTGGGAGGACACCCGCACCCTCGACGCCCGGACCACCGTGCTGGTGGTCCCGACCCTGGTCGGCCTGTCCGGGATGCCGCCCAGCACGGGCAACCGGTCCGCGGCCGCGGACCGGGCGGTCACCGGGGCATCGGGCGGCGACCCGGACGTGGGCATCCGGCCGTACCGCAGCGGTGACGACATCCGCACCATCCACTGGCGGGCCTCCGCCCGGCACGAGGAGCTGATGGTCCGGCTCCAGGAACCGGTCTCGCACGGCGGCGCGGTGGTGATGCTGGACCATCGGGCGCAGGCCCACACCGGCGAGGGCGCCACCGCCAGCCTGGAGACCGCGGTCAGCCTGGCCGCGTCCGTCTGCGTGCACCTGCTGGCCGCCGAGCACCAGATCCGGCTGACCACCCACTCCGGTTCGGTGCTGGCGGCCGGCCGGGACATCGAGGACGACGTGCTGGCCGCGCTGGCCGTCGTCGAACCCGACAACCGATCGCTCAACGCGTCGTCGATTGCCGGCACCGGCCTGATCATCGCGATCCTCGGCGCCCTCGACACGCCGTCGGCGCGACTGCTGATGGCCGCCCGGCGGCGCGGCACCACCGGCATCGCCTTCCTGCTCGACACCACCAGCTGGCCGGCCGGGCGCGGGGCGGGCGGCCGCGGACCGACCCGGCTCGGTCCGGTCGGCGACCCCACCGCGGCCTCGCTGCTGCAGTCCGCGGGGTGGCGGGTCGTGCCGGTCCGCCGGGGCGACAACCTGGCCCAGTGCTGGAGCAGGGGCTGCCTCGGCGGTACCGGGCAACCCGGAGCGCCGCACCGTCTCGCGCCGATCCCGGTGATCGCGTGAAGAGCAGCCGATGACGACGGTGTCGCCGCCCCGCGGGCCGGGACGGTCCGGTCCGGCGCAGCTGCCGGCGCCGGCTCGGACGCCCGGCGCGTCCCCGCGACCGGCATCCGCGGTCACCCCGACATACGCGATCCCGGCCCTGCTGGGCGCGTCGGCCGTGCTCGGCGGCACGCTGGCGATTCCGCCGATGATCAGCGGCAGCGACTGGTTCTGGCCGACCGCCGAGGTCGTCCTGGTGATTTGGCTGGTCGGGGTGGGCGCCCGGCTGACCCGCGCACCGGCCTTCGTGGTGGTGCTGCTGCAGCTGGCCGCCGCGTCGATCGCACTGACCGCGCTGTTCACCGTCCGGGGCTACGGCGGCGTCATCCCGAACGCCGCCGTGCTGACCGAGGCGGGCGATCTGCTGGACGGCGCCTGGACACAGATCCGCACCACGGTGTCGCCGGCCCCGTCGTCGACCGAACTGTCGTTCCTGATCTGCGTGTCGGTCTCGGCGACCGCGCTGATCGTCGACATGCTGATCGCCTGGTGCCGGGCTCCGGCACTGGTCGCGCTGCCGCTGCTGTGCCTGTACGCGGTGCCGGCGTCGATCGACATCTCGATGCTGCCCTGGCCGGCCTTCGCCGCGCCCGCGGTGCTGTACGCCCTGCTGCTGGTGGCCGACGGGTTGGCCGGCCGCCGGGTGAACGCCGGCGCGGCGATCGGCCAGGTCAGCTCGGGCCTGGTGATGGCCGGGGTGGCCACCGTGGTGGCGCTGCTGGTGGCCGACGCCGTCACCGGCATCGGCACCGCCGGGCGCCTGCCGCGGACCGACACCGGGCAGAATGCCGGCGTCGGGCTGTCGCCGTTCACGTCGCTGCAGGGCAGCCTGCAACAGAGCGATCCGGTTGACCTGCTCCGGGTCAGCGGCCTGCCCGGGCCGGCCTATCTGCGCTGGGCCGGCCTGCAGAAATGGACGCCGAACGAGGGCTGGTCGATCGATCAGCTCGCGGACGGCGCGTTGCCGGAGCAGCCGCTCGGCGTCGATCAGACCCAGGTCACGGTGACGCCGCTGCAGTACCGTGACAAGTTCTTGCCGATTTACAACGGGACCGAGTCGGTCCGCCGGCTGGATCCCGGTTGGTCGTTCGATTCGGCGCTGGAGACGGTGCACCGCGCGGACCCGATCAAACCGGCGCCCTACCAGGTGACCGCGACCTTCACCCAGCCGTCGGTCGACGACCTGCGCGCCGACACCGCCACCACCGGCGGCGAACTCCTGGACACCGGAAATCTGCGGCCGGAGGTGATCGCCCGGGCGACCGAGGTCACCGCCGGGGCGACCACGGCCTTCGACAAGGCGGACCGGCTCCGCAACTACTTCACCGACCCGGCGAACGGCTTCACCTACTCGCTGGACGTGCCGACCGGGGACAGCGGGGACCCGCTCGTCGACTTCCTGAACCTCAAGCAGGGGTACTGCGAGCAGTACGCCTCGGCGATGGCGGTCATGCTGCGGGCGATCGGTGTGCCCGCCCGGGTCGCCGTCGGCTTCACCCAGGGCGTCCGCGACACGAACGGGGACTACCTGATCACCAGCCACGACGCGCACGCCTGGGTCGAGGTGCTGTTCGACAACGCCGGCTGGGTCGAGTTCGACCCGACGCCGCTGGGCGGCGGCCAGGGGGGCCAGCAGGGATTCACCGACGGCAGCGGCTCGACCACCACCACGGCGACGGCGAGCGCCACCGGCGTCCCCAGCCAGACCGAGGAGGAACCGGGCCAGGGCCTGATTCCCACGGCCGCCGCGGCGACCAGCCAGCCGGACGGCGCGGCCGCGGCCGCCGCCGACCAGGGCCCCGCCATCCCGTCCGGAGTCTGGTGGACGCTGGGTGTGCTCGCGGTGCTGGCTGCCGCGCTCGCCGGGCCGACCGTCGTCCGGCGCCGCCGTCGAACCCACTGGCTGGCCCTGGCGGACGCGGGTGGGCCCGGCGCGGCCGCCGCCGCCTGGCAGGAGATCGAGGCCCTGGCGACCGATCACGGCATTACTTTCGATCCGGCCCAGTCGGTCCGGGCCTGCGCGAACCGGCTGACCAAGGTTGCCCAGCTGACCGAGGCCGGGCGCGAGCAACTGCGGGAGCTGGTGTCGGCCGCCGAACACGGCTGGTACGCGGACCCGACGTCCGGTGCGGCGACGTCCGGTGCGGCGACGTCCGGTGCGGCGACGTCCGGCGACGGTGGGGCCCCGGGCGGGACCACCACCGTCGGACCGACGACCGTCAGACGACTGGGCGACGCGCCGCGGACACTGGCGGTCGAGCTGGCCCACGCCGCGCCACTGTCGGTGCTCGACCGGTTGCTGCCGCGGTCGGTGCGACCGGCCTGGTGGCGGGGCTGATCCACACCGCGGACGGCAGGGGCTGATCCCAAGCCGGCGACGCTGTCACCCGAAGATGCCTGAGACTCGCGAAACCGCGGAACATCGGACGGCCTGAGGCAGGCAGATGCTCCGCACCCGGAGCCCCGACAGTCCGACCGGCCCCACCGGCGGCTGCGGGGGCCGGTTCGCCGTTCGAGCTGTCGATGCGGTGGGCTCGTCACCCGGGTCCCGGGGGTTCGTCACCCGGTCCGACGACGGGCCCGAGGACGGCAAACGCCGCGACCCCCACCGGGCCGCGGCGCTTTCGGACTCCTACTGAGCTCTTCTACTGATTCGGGTCGTCGAACCGACGGCGGAACCGCTCCTCCATCCGGTTGCCCAGGGACGGACTGGGCTTGCCGGCGCCTTTGTCCATGCCTTTGGCGGCCCGCGCGCCCGGTTGGCCGAACACGAAGAGGCCGACCGCGGCGACCATGGTGAGGAAGCCGACTACGCTGACGACGACGCCGACGGCGAGGAAGCTCTGGGTTGCGATCACGCCGACGACCAACGCGACGAGACCGGCAACGAACAGGCATCCGGCGACGATGGGCCGGCGGCGCCGAATACGACTCACATTGACGCTGGTCGCGAACTTGGGGTCGTCCTCGTAGAGCGCGCGCTCGATCTCGTCTAGCATCCGCTGTTCGTGCTCGGAGAGCGGCATAGGTCCCTCCTCCGGCACCTGGCCACCTTGTTGAGTGGTCACATCCTACGGCCGCCAACGGACGACCTAGGACCAGGATACGAGCACTCCGGGCAGACCACTAGCGGGCTGTGCAATCTGCCACGCCATTCACCCTGATGTGAGGAGAGTCACCCTCTCGCACGATCTTCGGGGTCGGCCGGCCCGTTCGAGGAGTGCGGCCGGCGGGCGATGACGTGCAGATCGGCGGCCACCGACAGCAGATCGGGATCGGCGGCGGCGGCCGCCTCCAGGGCGGCCAGCTCGGCCTCCCCACCGGCCGCGGCGGGCCGCGCCGCTCCCGCGACGAGGCCGGTGAGCACCCCGACACCGGTCACCGACTCGACGACCAGGCCGACCGCCTCCAGCAGGGCGCACAGCTGCCGCACGTCCAGCCGGCGGCGCAGCGGATCGGCGCCCCCGTACCGGCCGTCGGCCCCGGTCAGCATCGCCCGAGCCTGCTCGAACCGGCCGACCAGGGCCTGGCCCAGCACCGCGCCGAGCCGCCCGGCGACCAGGACGGACACGAAGCCGCCCGGCCGGACCACGCGGACCAGGCCGCGCAGCACCGCCGTCGGGTCGTCCACCTGCTCCAACAGGTGGTGGCAGACCACCAGGTCGGCGCTGCCGGGGCCGGCCACCGCATCCAGCCGGTCGGCGTCGGCCTGCACCCCGACGACCCGATCGGCGACGCCGGCCTCTTCGGCGCGCCGGTGCAGGATGGCCAGGGCGTTGGCGGACGAGTCCACCACGGTGACCGAGCAGCCCGCCGACGCCAACGGGACCGCCCGGGTGCCACTGCCGCCGCCCACGTCCAGCACCGCGACCGGCGCAGCCTCGGTGGGCCGGTCGCGGGCGGCTGCGGTGGCGAGCCCGGCCAGGGCCCGGTCGACCGCGTCGCTCGTGGTGGCACCGGGCTGCTCCTGCATGCGTCTCCCTTCTGGGGCGTCATCGATCGGACCGGTCGGTGACGACCGGATTCGTGCGGGCTCGGCTTCGACTCGAAGCGTATCGGCGCGCGCCCGGGATCCCCGGGATGACCGCCCACGGCCGGTACGGTTGGCCGGTGCTGGTTGCCAGTGTGTTGAGCCTCAAAGGCGGAGTCGGCAAGACCACTGTCACCCTGGGGCTGGCCTCCGCGGCCGCCCATCGCGGCCTGGACACGTTGTTGGTCGACCTGGATCCACAGATCAACGCGACCGCGACGGTCGCGCCGGATCTCGACGGCGCGGCCGGCGGCCATCCGCGGTGGTCGGTCGCCGAGGTGCTCGACGACCCGACGGCGAAGGCCGTCGGCAAGGCCGTGCGGGAATCGGCGTGGGGTGCGCAGCTCCGCGTGCTGCCCGGCAGCGAGCGGACCGAGAACCACAATCACCCGGACCCCGGTTCGAAGAAGCTGTACCGACTCTCGACCGCCCTGGAGAAGGTGAAGCCGCAGCCGGAACTCGTCCTCATCGATTGCCCGCCGTCCCTGGGCCAGCTGACCCGCAGCGCGTTGATCGCGGCCGATCGCGCGGTGCTGGTGACCGAACCCTCGCTGTTCGCGGTGACCGGCGTGCAGCGGGCGCTGGAGGCGGTGCAAACGGAGCGGACCGCGCACCGTCCCGCGCTGCAACCGCTGGGCGTGGTGATCAACCGGTTCCGCCCCCGGGTGACCGAGCAGGAGTACCGGCTGACCGAGCTGCGGGACATGTTCGGCCCACTCGTGCTGAGCCCGGTGTTGCCGGACCGATCCGCGGTCCAGCAGGCACAGGGGGCCGCGGTGCCGATCCATCACTGGCCGACCGCCGGGGCCCGCGAGATCGCGCAGAGCTTCGACAAGCTGCTGGACCGGCTGCTGCGTTCGGGTCGGCCACGCATCCGCAGGTAGGGCGCCCGCCGCCTATCGACCGGGGCCCGGCGTGGCCTCGATGCTGTCGCCGACCAGCGCGATGAACACTGCGACCTGTCGCACCAGGTCGTCGGCCTCCCGGGCGGTCACCCGGGCCGGCAGCCCGGCTTGCACGGCCTGTCGCTTGGCCGAGCCCGCGGCGAAGAACGCCGCCCACTCGGCGAACTCCGGCGCCACCCGGGTCATCAGGGTCCAGGCGCTGCCCCGCCGGCCTCGGGTGGGTCGGGCTCGAGCGGCCAGCACTGCCGCGGCCGCGCGCAGGGCCGCGAGGTGGGCGATGGCGTACCGGTCCGCGGGATCACTCGTCGCGCACGCCCGGCCGAGCCCGAGCGAGGCATCGGCCAACAGGTCCCGGGCGGCGGCCGGAACCGGCGCCGAGCGGACCTTCGGCGATCGCGTCGCGGGCGGGTCGAACAGTGCCGTGGGCGCGTCGCATCCTGCCGTGGGCACGTCGAACGATGCCGGCCGGCCCGATCGGTCGCGTTCGCGGTCACTGTTGTCGTTGACGACGCTCGTGTCGTTGACGGCGCTCGTGTCGTTGACGGCGCTCGTGTCGTTGACGGCGCTCGTGTCGTTGACGGCGCTGTTGTCGGCGACGGCACGCGGGATCGCCGGCGACGCGGCTCGACGCCTGGCCGGTCCGGTCACGGCCGCCGTGGGCGCCCTATCGATGCGCCGGTCAACACGCCCGCCAACACGCCCGTCAATGCGTCGGTCGGTGATCGTCGGCATCGCAGCCCTCCCGTCTCTTCGAACTCGTGTTCTATCGTACGCTTGTTCGCTTGGCGGGTCCAGAGCTGACCAGTCGCCGCTCGCAGTCCCGGGTCACCGCCGGCTCACGTGCCGATGTCGCCGGTCGGTCGGCGTGGTGTGATGGGGCCATGTCGATTCCCACGGTGCAGGGCCGGCCCGGCGGCCGGACGGACCGGATCGAGGTCCGCCGGCTGGATCCGGCGACCTTCCGGACACGGCTGCGCGAGCTGATCGGCATCTACCTGACCGCGATGGAGTACCCGGCCGAGCTGGCCGGTGCGCGCTCCATGCTCTGGGAGGAGCACAGCCGCCGGGCAGGATTCGACTGCGTGGTCGCGGTGGGCAGCGACGAGAGCATCCGCGGGCTGGCCTACGGCTATCGCGGAGCGCCCGGACAGTGGTGGTACTCGGAGGTCCGACGCGGCACCCCGGCGTCGGCGCGGGACCAACTGACCGACTTCTTCGAGCTCACCGAGCTGCACGTGCAGCCGGCCTGGCAGGGGCGGCGGCTGGGCGAGATTCTGCTGCGCCGGCTGGCCGACGGCCGACCCGAGAGGCGCATGCTGCTGTCCACACCCGAGGGCGAGAACCGGGCGTGGCGGTTGTACCGGCGGCTCGGGTTCACCGACGTGCTGCGCAACTACCGGTTCACCGGCGACCCGCGGCCGTTCGGCGTACTGGCCCGGGAACTGCCATTGGCACCGCCGACCGACTGACGTTGGTTCACCGGTTTGCCGGTTGCCCTGGGGGGCCCGCGTTGGGAAGGAAAGTGCTCGCGCAGCGACACTTTTCCTTTTCCTGCTGGACATCCGTTGCCATCCCCTGCCGGCTGCTGCTCACCACCCTGGCCGGCCAATGAACCCGCATTGCCGTCAGCCCGTCATTGAGCGCCGTCGGGCCACCCCCGACAAGCCGCGCTGATCCAACGTTCAGCAAACCGGACAAAACGGCGCCGACAACGGGTATTGGATCAGCGCGGGACGAGATCCAGACTGACCAGCACGGGTGATTCGGGCATTTCGGTCACCAGCAGGTTCGACTGGTCGGGGCAGCGCTGCCCGCCCGGACGCCGAGGTCGGATCATTCTGAGCGAGACGCCCTGCAAAGGGGGCGTTCCCCCAGTCCCGTGAAACCCTTGGCGAATATCCGGTTTGACCCGGAGTTGATCAGCGCGGCCGACCGGGTCCGCCGTCACAGCAACGCCAAGCGCCGGGCCAGCAGGTCCAGCCCCATGGCCCCCATGTTCAGCGCGGCCGTGTGGAACGCCTTGAGGTCGAAGGCATCGCCGTGCCGGCGGCGCGCGGCGTCCCGCCCGGCCAGCCACACCCGCTCGCCGACCTTGTAGCCGGGCGCCTGGCCTGGCCAGCCCAGATACCGGTCGATCTCGTACCGGCAATGGGCGGGGTCGGTCACGGTGCGGGTGAGCAGGAACTCCAAGCCCAGCTCCGGCGTCCAGCGCTGCCCCTCGTGGAATCCGGTGCCGGGCGGAATCTCCAGTTCCAGGTGCATGCCGATGTCCAGGATCACCCGCGCGCTGCGGAACAACTGGGAGTCCAGCAGCCCGAGCAGCTGGCCGTCGTCGGCCAGATAACCCAGCTCGCGGACCAGCCGCTCGGCATACAGCGCCCATCCCTCGGCGTGCGCGGAGAAGTCGGCCAGCAGCCGCTGGAAGTCGTTGAGGGTGTCCTTGCGGTACACCGACGTGGCGATCTGCAGGTGATGGCCGGGCACCCCCTCGTGGTAGACGGTGCTGGTCTCCCGCCAGGTGTTGAACACTTCCCGACCCGGCTCGACGCCCCACCACATCCGGCCGGGCCGGCTGAAGTCGTCGCTCGGGCCGGTGTAATAGGCGCCCACGATCCCGCCCGGCGGGGCGATCAGGCACTCCAGCCGGCGGATGGGACCGGGAATGTCGAAGTGCGTGCGGCCCAGCTCCTGAACTGCCCGGTCGGACAGCCCCTGCATCCAGGCGCGCAACGCGTCCAGGCCGGTCAGCTGCTGGCCCGGGTCCCGGTCCAGCGCCGCGGACGCGCCGGCCGGACCCTCGCCGGGCGCGATCCGGTCGGCGACCGCCCGCAGCTCGGCCTCGATCGTCAGGAACTCCGACCAACCCCACCGATAGGTCTCCTCGAGGTCGATCCGGGCCCCAAGGAAGTCCTGCGAGGCGACCTCGTAACGCTCCCGGCCCACGGCGTCCTTTTCCGGCGCCGCCGGGCGCAGCTCGGTCCGCAGGAAGTCGGCGAGTTCCCCGTACGCGCTGTCGGCCGCCGTCGCCGCCGCGCCCAGGTCGGTGGCCAGGGCGGCCGGCAGACCGTCGTGCGCTCGGCCCAGCTGGTGCCCGAGGTCGGTGAAGAAGCCGGTGTCGGCGGTCCGGCCGGAATAGACATCGCACTGATCGGCGCAACGGTCGACCTGGCGGACCGCGGCGACCTTGCCGTCCTGCGCCGCCTGCCACAGGCTCTGCCGGTAGCCGGCCAGCGCGGCCGGGACGGCAGCCATCCGCCGGGCGATCACCTCGACGTCGGCGACGGTGCCGGTCGGCATCAGGTCGAACACCTCGCGGACACTCTGCAGCGGGGATGCCAGCACGTTCAGGTCGGCGTGCGCCCAGCAGGACAGGTAGCGCTCCTGGCCGACCTCGAGCCGTTCGGCCAGGACCTCGCGGGCGATGTCGTCATCCGGACCGGTGGAGGGCAGCTCGGCCAGCCGGCGGGCGGTGGAAACGTTGAGCTCGTGCACGTCGCTCAGGCCGGCGGGCGACAGGTCGTCCAGCCGGTCCTGCCCGGCCGGCAGGCCGATGAAAGTAGCGATGATCGGTCGGCGTCGAGCGAACTCGGCGACGTAGGCGTTCGACAGCTCGGTGATCGCTGAGTTGGTGTTCGGCACCCGCCGGACGCTACCCCTTGGACCCGCCGGGCCTACCGAGGTTCGCTGATCATTCCCGCGCCGAACCGGACAAACCCACCCCCAACACGCGGAGTTGATCAGCGAAGCCCGCAGCAGCCCGCGGGCCGACCGAGGTTCGCTGATCGTTTCCGCGCCGAACCGGACAAACCCACCCCCAACACGCGGAGTTGATCAGCGAAACCCGCAGCAGCCGCCGGGTCGACCAGACCGCGAGCAGACCACACGGCGAGCAGCAGCCGTCACTGCCCCGCCGAGCCCGAGGACGCCTCGCCGGACTCCGGGGTGGGCGTCCGCTCACCGGCGTCGAGCGCCGACCCGCTGGCCCCCAGCGCCGGCTCACCCACCCCCTGCGCAGCCGCACCGCCGTCCGCCGACTCACCACCGCCGCCGTCCGCCGGCCTACCGAGCGTCGGCTCACCGGCCGCAGAACCACCGGCCACAGAACCACCGGCCGCCGAACCACCGGCCGCCGAATCGTCCACGCTGTTGCGGTACGCGGCGCGGACCGTCAAATGCGCGGACACCGGGGCGGTCACGAACTGCAACACCACGATCAGCACCAGCACGCCGATGACGGCCGGGGACTGCAACCGCAGGCCGACCCCGAGCATCAGCAGCATGATGCCCAGCACCTGCGGTTTGGTGGCGGCGTGAATGCGGCTCATGGTGTCCGGGAAGCGCAGCACGGCGATGCCGGCGAGCAGCGACATCAGCGCGCCGACGACGATCGCCGCCGACGCGACCCAGTCGGTCACGCTCATCGCGGCCAGGTCGAACACGTCCGTCACCGGCGGTCCCGCGGCAGCAGCTTGGCCAGGCTGGCCGAGCCGAGGAAGCCCAGCAGCGACACCACGACGGCGATGACCAGGGTGATCGAACTGTCGGAGACCGCCGCGGTCAGCACGATGATCCCGACCAGGATGGCCAGCAACACGTCCAGCGCCACCGCCCGGTCGATCTGGGTGGGCCCCTTGAGCAGCCGGATGGCGGCCAGCAGCGCGCCGACGCCGAACATCGTGCCGGCGACGATCGCGGTCAGCGTCACCGGCCGTCACCACCCCGACCCGAGGCCCGACCGGAAGCCCGACCCGAGGCCCGACCGCCCCGACCCGAGCCAGGACCCGATCCCCGACCGGCCCGCGAGGTCATCGATACGTCCGCATCGTCGCCGAGCGCCCGGCGGATCCGGTCCTCCTGGGCCAGCACCTGGTCGGCGAACTCCTCGACGGACTGCTGTTCGGCGTCCAACACGTGGATGGTCAGCGTGCGGGTGTCCGAGTCCGCGTCGACGATCAGGCTGCCCGGGACGAGGGAGACGGCCATCCCGGTCAACGCCTCCAGCAGGTCGGAGTCGGACGCCAACCGCACCCGGGTGACCGTGGAGGCCGGCAGCCGCGGCCGCACGGCCAGCCACCCCACGTGCAGGCTGGCCACCACCACGTCCCACAGGAACCGGCCGATCAGCACCAGCGTGCGCCACGGGTGCAGCCCGAACCGGAAGTACATGGTGGGCAACGGGAACAGCAGCAGGATCGCCGCGCTGACCAGCGCACCGAGCAGGATGACGATCAGCGACGCCGACCCCCACAACGCCATCCACACCAGCACCAGCACGATGAGCGTCATCAGGTACGGCGCCCAGCCGCCGCTGCCGGGGATCGGGGCTCGGCGAACCTCGACGGCCCGGCGGCGCAGCCCGCGCAGGCCGCCCACCCGGCCGGCCGCGCTCATCCCCCGCTCCCGTCGTCGGATGCACCGGGCGGCGCCGGCGCCCCGGAGGCGAGCACCGCGGAGACGTAGACGCTGCGGTCGCTCAGCCCGGCCGCCGCCTGCTCCGCGACCTGGTAGATCGGCCCGCCGGCGACGGTCAGCAGCAGCCCGACCGCGACGATCGCCGCGGTGGCGCCGAGCATGCCGATCGGCAGCCGGGCGGTCTCCTGCCGGGCCATCCGCAGCTGCGCCTCCCGCTGCACCCGGCGGCGGGTCAGCAGCGACCGGCCGGACTCGGTCTCCAGCGCGTCCCCGCCCACCGGGGCCGGCTCGGGGACCGGCCGCCAGAACGCCCGGCCCCACACCCGGATGATCGCGTACAGGGTGAGCAGGCTGGTCAGCGCGCCGCCGGCGACCAGGATGTACGCCAGCACCCGGCCGTCCTGCACGCCGGCCTCGAACAGCCCGACCTTGCCCAGGAACCCGGACAACGGCGGCACGCCGGCCAGGTTCATCGCCGGGATGAAGAACAGCACGGCCAGCATCGGCGCGGCCGCGGCCAGCCCGCCCAGCCGGGCCAACACGGTGGTGCCGGCCACCCGTTCGATCAACCCGACCGCCAGGAACAGCGCGGTCTGCACCAGGATGTGGTGCGCGACGTAGTAGATCGCCGCGGCCAGCCCGGTCTGCGAGCCCAGGGCGACGCCGAAGAGCATGTACCCGATGTGCGAGACCAGGGTGAACGAGAGCATCCGTTTGATGCCGGACTGGGAGATCGCGCCGAGGATGCCGACGATCATGGTGGCCAGCGCGGCGATCATCAGCAACGTGCCGAACGACCCGGTCGGGAACAGCAGGGTCTGCACCCGGATGATCGCGTAGATGCCGACTTTGGTGAGCAGGCCGGCGAACACCGCGGTGACCGGAGCCGGCGCGCTCGGATAGGAGTCGGGCAGCCACGCCGACATCGGGAACACCGCGGCCTTGATGCCGAACGCGACCAGCAGCATCGCCTGCAGGGTGGCCACGACGCCGGCCGGCAGGCCCGGCAGCTTCTGCGACAGGTCGGCCAGGTTCACCGTGCCGGTCGCCGCGTACACCATCGCGATGCCGGCCAGGAAGATCAGCGAGGACAGCAGCGACACCACGATGTACGGAACGCCGGCGCGCAGCCGCTCCCGGGTACCCCCGGAGGTGAGCAGCACGAAGCTGGCGGTCAGCAGGATCTCGAAGCTGACGAACAGGTTGAACAGGTCGCCCGCGACGAAGGCGTTGGAGACGCCGGTGACCAGGATCAGGAACGTCGGGTGGAAGATCGAGATCGGCACGTCTGGGCCGGATTCCCGGTCGGCGATGCCCTGCGAGATGCCGTACACCAGCACGGCAAGGGACACCACGGTGGAGACCACCATCATGAACGCGGCGAGTTCGTCGGCGACCAGCGTGATGCCCAGCGGCGCGGTCCAGCCGCCGACGTGCATGACCATCGGCCCGGACCGGACCACCTGGACGATCATGGTCAGCTCCACGACGAGCTGGACCGAGATGAAGGTGACCGAGATCGTCCGCTGTACCCGCGGCCGCCGGCTGGCCACCAGGGTCAGCGCGGCGCCGGAGATCGGCAGGATGATGCTCATCGGCAGCAGCCAGGTCCAGGTCATTCCTCACCCGCCCCGGCCTCGGCGTCGGCGAACTCGTCGGGCTCGAGTTCGTCCTCGATCTCCGGATCCCTGGTGTTGCGGTAATTGCGGTAGGCCATCGCGAACAGGAAGGTGGACACGGCCAGGCTGATCACGATCGAGGTGAGGATCAGCGCCTGCGGGATGGGATCGGCCAGCTGCTCGTCGCCCCGCGCCAGCCCCACGATCGGCGGCACCCCGCCGACCCCGGTGATCAGCAGCAGCAGGTTGATGCTGTGCCCGGCCAGCAGGAAGCCCAGGATCACCCGGATCAGGTTCCGGGACAGCATCAGGTAGACGCCGACGGCGAACAGCGCGCCGATGGTGAGCGAGAGCGCCAGGTTCGTGGTCACCGGGCCCCCTGCCGATCCGCCGAGCGGCGGCCGCGGCCGGCGTCCTGGTCGCGCTCGAGCATGCCCTGCCGGTCGAGTTCGGCACCCATCGCCCGCAGCACGTCCAGCACCAGACCGATGACGATCAGATAGACGCCGATGTCGAAGATCGAGGAGGTGACGAACTTCAGCTCGCCCAGCAGCGGCACGGTCGCCTTCAGGATGGTGGACTGCAGGGCGGCCCCGCCGGCGAGCACCCCGTAGACCGCGGTGGCCGCGGAGATGAACAGCCCGGTGCCCATCAGGATGCCCGGATCCCAGGGCGCGGCCTCGCCCAACTCGTAGGCGCCGCCGGCGATGTACCGCAGGACCAGCGCCAGGCCGACGATCAGGCCCGCGGCGAACCCGCCGCCCGGGGCGTCGTGGCCGACGAACAGCACGTACACCGAGAACACCACGATGATGTGGAAGATCATCCGGGTGACGACCTCGAGCAGCAGCGACCGCCGGGGCATCCAGGTGGTGGCCAGCCACGGGGACGGCTCGCGCGGCTTGCTGGCGGGCACCGCCGGCCGCCGGGGCGCCCGGCCGGTGCGGCGGACCAGGAAGATCATCGACGCCACCCCGGTGGCGGCGGCGATCAGCACGGTGATCTCACCGAAGGTGTCCCAGGCCCGGACGTCGACCAGGATCACGTTGACGATGTTGTGGCCGCCGCCGAACTCCACCGCCGGCCCGGCCAGACCGTCCGAGACCGGGGTGGCCACCCGGGTTCCCGGGATGATCAGGGCCAGCATGGTCATCAGCGCGCCGGCGGCCACCGCGATCACCGCGCGGAAGCCGTTGCCCCGGTGCTTGGCGAACAGCACGTCGTCCGGCAGGCGGGTGAGCACCAGCAGCGCGGCCACCAGGGTGATCGTCTCCACCAGGATCTGGGTCAGCGCCAGGTCGGGGGCGCCCCGCAGGATGAACAGCACCGCCACCGAGTAGCCGACCCCGCTGACGATCATCACCGCGGGCAGCGCCCGGCGGGCGCGCAGGGTGGCCGCCGCCACCGCGAGGATGACCACGCAGATCACCAGCGTGCCCGGCTGGCCGATCACCTCCACGTCCGCGGGGCCCACGCCGGAGGTGAGCAGCATGGTGCCGGGGAACAGCACCAGCACCATCAAGATGGCGCCCAGCGACACCGGCAGCGACCCGCGCTGGGTGGCGTTCGTGATCCCGTCGGCGAGCTCGTCGACTCCCCGGATGCCGAGCCGGTAGGCGATGCCGGGGTCGGCCCCGGGCCGGGCGATGGTGTCCCGGCGGCGTTCGACGGCACGCTGCCCGGCGAACACGGCGGCGCCGATCAGCCACCCGGCCACGGACAGGGCGAGCGGGATCGACCAGCCGTGCCAGAGCGCCATCGCGCCCGGGTGAGTGGGCCCGGCGGTCTGCGCATAGGACTGCAGCAGCGGTTCGAGCAGGCCAGGGGCCACGCCCAGGATCAGCCCGATGGCGACCATGACGACCGTGGGACCGACCATGTAGGCGCTGGTCGGACCGGGTTCGGTGGCCGGCACGCCGGACTTGGTGGCGAACGCGCCCCAGAGGAACCGCGCGCTGTACGCGGTGGTGATCGCCGAGCCCAGAGCCATCACGGTGACCGCGACCAGGCCGCCGGTGCCGCCCTCCAGCAGCCCGGCGTAGTCGGCCTCCTTGGCGGCGAAGCCGAGCATGGGCGGGATGCCGGCCATGCTGATCGCGCTGAGCACGGCCAGAGTGGCGAGCAGCGGCATCTGCCGGCCGAGCCCGGACAACTTGGTCAGGTCACGGGTGCCGGTGGCGGTGTCGATGACGCCGACGGCGAAGAACAGCGGCGCCTTGAACGTCGCGTGCGCGATCAGCATGGCCAGCCCGCCGAGCAGCGCGTCAGGGTTGCCGGCGCCGATGACCAGCGTCATCAACCCCAGTTGGGAGACGGTGCCGTAGGCCAGCAGCAGCTTGAGGTCCCGCTGCCGCAGCGCCAGCACGGCACCGAACAGCATGGTGGCGCCGCCGAGCCCGATCAGCAGCGGCTGCCACAGGGTCAGCGCGGCGAACGCCGGCGCCAGCCGCAGGAACAGGTAGATGCCGGCCTTGACCATGGTGGCGGCGTGCAGGTACGCGCTGGCCGGGGTGGGCGCGGCCATCGCGCCGGGCAGCCAGAACTGGAACGGGACGATCGCCGACTTGCTGATCCCGCCGACGATCAGCAGCACGACGGCGGTGGTGACCAGCGGGCCGTCCGGTGGATTCGCCAGGATCGCGGAGATGGTGAACGTGCCGGCCAGCGTGCCCAGCATGACGGCACCGATCAGCATGACCAGGCCGCCGGCGGTGGTCACCATCAGCGCCTGGGATGCCGCCGTCCGGGACGAGCGCTTGCCCGCGCGGTGCGCGATGAGCAGGTACGACAGGATTCCGGTGAGCTCCCAGAAGACCACCAGCAAGATCAGGTTGTCCGCCCAGACCAGGCCGAGCATGGCGCCGGCGAAGGCCACCAGCGACCCGCTGTACTTGGTCAGGCCGTCGTCGTCGGGCGGAAAGTAGCGGGCCGAGTAGAGCAGCACCAGCATCCCGATGAACGCGATGATCAACGTCAACGCCATCGCCAGCGCGTCCATCCGCAGGTCGATGGCCAGGTCGATGGACGGCACCCATTGGGTCGACGAGGTCAGCGCGCCGCCGTTGAGCACGGACGGGATCATGGCCGCCGCCCACACCGTGGTGGCCGCGGGCAACAGGGCCAGCAACGTCAAGGCGCCGCGGCCCAGGCGCCGGCACAGGGTCGGCGCGAGCAAGGCCAGCGCCAGATAGGCGGCCAGCATCAGCGGCGCCAGGGCGAAGGCGCCCGCCTCGGTCATGTCGACGCCCCCTGACGCGCCGCGATGTCGCCGGTGCGGGTCGGGCCGGACGAACGCACGAATCTCCCGAATGCGCTGGGGTCTGAGGTGACCACCCTACCCAGTGCGGGTGTCCCGCCCGTGTCACGCGACGCCGTTGGCCTCGGGTGGCGCGAGCGGAGTGAGCGGAAAGTGAGCGTCGAGTGGTCTGGGAGGTGAGCGCGGGCCGGCCATAGCTTTCGGTCCATGACGACCACGGCGCGCGACACGGAGTACCGCGACCTGGAGTACGACATGGAGTACTCGGTCATGGTGCCGCTGGTGCCGCGGCGCCCAGAGCAGGTGCTGCCGTTCGCCGGGCTCGTGCAGTGGACGCACGCCCGGCGGCTGTGGCAGGGCCAGTCCGTCCTGATGGAGTCCCACCAGCAGTTCACCCATGCCGCCGGGGCCGGGTTCCGGGTGGCCGCCGGGCTCGGCGTCACCCTGATGCCGTTGCGGCACCCGTTCGAGGCGGCGCTGCAGGCGCGCTCGGTGGCGATCGCGACGGGCCGGCCGGTCATCGCCGGATACGGACCGGGGGCCGCGTCGTTCCAGCGGAGCATCCTCGGCCGGCCCTATCGCAGCCCGCTGCAGGCGGCCCGCGAATACGTCACCGCCGTCCGCGGCCTGCTGGACGGTGACTCGCTGGACATGGACGGCAGCTACTTCCGTTGTCACGGTGCGCTGCCCGGCTACCCGGGCCCTCGAGTGGACGTCGGACTCGGGGTGCTCCGACCGGGCATGGCCCGGCTGGCCGGGCAGGTCGCCGACGCCGCGATCACCTGGCTGACGCCGCCCGGCTACCTGGCCGAGGTCATCGTTCCCGCCCTGCGTGCGGGCGCCGCGGACGCCGGCCGTCCGATGCCGCGCCTGGTGGCGATGGTGCCGGTGGCGCTGCGCCGGGCCGACCGGGATCCCGCCGAATTCTGCGCGGCCGGCAACTCGGCCCACCTGTCGCTGCCGCACTACACGGACATGCTGGCCCGCTCCGGCATCGACGTCCGCCGGCTGGACCCGGTCGACCGGGCCAGGGCGGTGATCGCCGGGTCGGCGTTCGTCGAGGGCGACGTCGATTCGGTGGTCGACCAGCTCGACGCGTACCGGCGAGCCGGCGTCGACGAGGTCGTGCTCAACACCGCGGGTGTCTGCGCGGTGCTGGGACCGAACGCGGCCCTGGCCGACCTGAAGCAGCTGATCACGGCGACCGCCCCGACCACCGTGCGGGCCGCAAAGACAACCACCGCAACGACAACCACCGCAACGACAATCGGAGGAGATTCCTGATGACCGGCGAGAAATCGGCCCTCATGGCCTGGTTCGCGGGACGGCGGTCTCCCGGCCCGGAACGCGGGCGCGTGGTGGTCGTCGAGGACGGCGCCCACCTGGATCCGCTGCGCGGATCCGGCGTGATCGACGCCCGGACGACGGTGTTCGCGCCGTCCGCACCGGCCGGCGTCGACGCCCGGTTCGTCGGCTACGACGGCCACGTCCGGTTCAGCGGCGACGAGCTCGCCGTGGGCGACGATTTCGTCGTCCAGGTGCAGGGATACGCGATCAGCCAGTTCCTCACCGTCCTCGGGCCGACGGCGATCCGGGTCGACGACGACGACGATCTGGACGCGTTCCTCGCCGACGCCGACACCGCGCGGTCCACCGGCACCTTCGCCGAGTTCATGGTCAATCCGGCCGTGGTGATCGCCGATCGGCCCGCCTTCGGCCTGGCGATCGATGCCGGCGGGCCCGACCACCGCCTGTTCGTCGCCGCCGACGGGACGGTGTCGACGTCGCCGGCGGGCCTCCCATTGGGAACCGTCGGGGACTCGCCGCAGATGCTGCGTGCGGCTTGGAGCCGGATCAACGGCGCCGCCGCGCAGCCCTGCGCGGTGAGCGTCGGATCCCGTGTGACGGACCGGCGACGGGCTGCCGGTCTGGCCGAACGTCCCTGGCTGGCAAGGTATCTCGTCGCGAGCGGGGTGATCCGCCGGCTGCTCGGCGAGGGTGTCGGTGATGTCACCGTGTCCGGTTTCGGAGCCCGCCTGCACGCTCGGGCCGGCGGCGCGGTCGCGGCCGACACCGGGATCAACACCGGGTACAACAGCGACACCGACACCGACAGCGACACCGACACCGACACCGACACCGCGATGGTCGCCTGGACCGCCGACACCGGGTATCTCGTGGACCCGCCCACCGGCCGGATGTTCGCGGTGTCCCACCGGGTGGCCGGTCTGGTCGAGCTGGCCGGCGCACTCGGTTCGGTCGACGCGGCCGCCGAGGTCGCGGCCGACCAGGACCTCGACCGGGTCATCGGTCGCGCTCGCGACCTGGGATTCACCCTTCCCGCCGCCCCCTTGGCGGTGCTGCGATGACGCCGACGACGGCCGACGTCTCGCCGGCAACCGGTCCGTCGGCGGCCGCCGCGATCGCCGACCTGGGCGACCGGGTCACCGTGTGCGACCTGTACGGAGTGCGGGGCGCGCCGATCTACCACGACATCGCGGGCCACGACACGCATGAGGTGCGGGAGATCCTGGCCGCGGTCACGGCCTCGCCCGGCGAGGTGCTGGACCTCGCCGCGGGCAGCGGGAGGCTCACGATGCCGCTGCTGGCGTCCGGTCGGACGGTCACCGCCGTGGACCTGTCGGTGAGCATGCTCGGCCTGCTGACCGCGCGGCTGGCGGCCGCCCCCGCGTCGTGGCGCGAGCGGTGCACCGTGCGGCGCGGCGACATGCGCAGCTTCCGGCTGGACCGGCGGTTCGGGTCGATCGTGCTGGGCACCACCTCGATCTCGCTCCTGGACCGGGCCGGTCGGGCCGAACTGGCCGGCCGGGTCCGGCGGCACCTGGCTCCCGGCGGCGCCTTCGTGCTGACCACGGTGGAGCTCGATCAGAACGCCGACGAGCTGGGCGAGCTGGCGCTCGACGTACGAGGCGTCTCCGGAGCGGTGTACCGGATGTTCGAATCGGTCGATCCCGACCGGGCGCACCGCCGCATCACCGTGCTGCCGCCGCGGCCGGACCCCGATCGCCCCGACCCGGGTCGTTCCGACACGGTCGTCTGCACCTCCACCATCGCCCTGCTGCCGGCCGACGAGCTGATCGCCGAACTCGCGGCCCAGGGATTCCGTCTCCGCCGGCGTCGGCCGGTCGGCAGCGGTCCGGGTCGGCTGCGCGGCACCCTGATCGAACTGGCGGCGGACCGATGACCCGCGCGCTGTGGCCCGCGCTGCTGCCGCCGGCCGACCACGACGACGAACGGCTGTGCGCCGAGGCCGCCGACGGCGTCCGGATCAGGTTCGCCGACGGCCGGACCGTGTTGTGCGGGACCAGCGGACTGTGGAACGCCAACCTCGGCTACGGCAACCCGGTCATCGCCGAGGCGATCGGCCGGGCCGCCCGGGACGCCTCCTACCTGTCCGTCTTCCGGTACGAGAACGGTTACGCGCGCCGCGCGGCGTCCGCCCTTCTTGCCGTCGCCGACCCGACATCCTATGCCCGGGTGGTGTTCTCGACGGCGGGCGGGGCGGCCAACGACCTGGTGATGAAGCTGGCCCGGCACTACCAGGTGCTGCGCGGCGAGGACCACCGCAAGCTGGTCGTCGGCCTGCGCGGCAGCTACCACGGGCTCACCTACGGCGCCTTCGCGCTGACCGGCGAGACGCTCGGCCAGGACCTGTACGGAGTGGATCGCCGCCTCGTGCGGCATGTCGGGCCCAACGACCTCACCGAACTGCGCGCGCTCGTGCACCGGCTCGGTCGGCAGACGGCGGCCGTCGTCGTCGAACCCGTGCTGGGCTCCGGCACGGTCCCGTTGCGCGACGACTTCGTGGCCGAGCTGCTGCGGTTGCGTGACGAGCACGGATTCCTGCTGGTGGCGGACGAGGTGGCCACCGGATTCGGCCGCACCGGACCGTTCTTCGCGTCGCAGGAGTGGCCGGGCGCACCCGATCTGCTGGTGACCTCGAAGGGTCTGACCAACGGAACGTGCGCCGCGTCGGCGGTGCTGGTGTCCACGCCGGTCGCGGACGTGTTCACCCGGGCGGGCGCCGTGCTCGTGCACGGCGAGACCCAGGCGGGCACACCGATCAGCTGCGCGGCCATCCTTGCCACCATCGCCGAGATGCGGCGGCTGGACGCACTCGGCTCGGGGCGCCGGGTCGCCGGCCTGCTCGGCGCGGGCCTGGACCGGCTGCGGGCCGTCGAGCCGCGAGTGCAAGGGGTGGCCGGGGTGGGCTGCTTCCGGTCGATCCGGCTCGGCGGCGACGACGGCGGTCCGCTGGACCAGCGGCTGGTGCCCAGGGTTGTCGCGGCCATCCGGGACGCCGGCGCGATCGTGCACCCGGGGCCGCACGGCATCCAGCTGGTCCCAGCGCTGATCTACCGGCCCGACGAGGTCGACGAGTTGGTCGACTGCGTGGCGGAGGGCCTGCGCGTCGCGCTGCCCCAAACCCGGTTGCCCGAGACCCGGCTGTCCGAGACCCGGCTGCCCGAACGACGTGCGGCGGGCGTGCGATGATCGGGCTGGAGTGGACGCCCGCGGTGCGCGTGATCGCCGGCGCCGAACGCCGCCGGACCCGCCGCCGTTCGCCGCGGGCGGCGCTGGTCGTCGATCCGGCCGTGTCGGGCTCGTCGATCCACCGCCGGACCACCGACCTGCTGACGGCCAGGAGCTGGTCGACGACGGTCGACATCGTCGGCGGTCCCGACGATGTCGCCGCCCTGCCGACACTTGCGGCCGGCCTCGCGCACGCCGATCTGGTCGTCGCGATCGGCGGCGGCACGGTGCTCGACCTGGTCAAGATCGCCTCGTTGGTCGCCGGCGACGACACCCTGCGCACCCGGCTGGCCGCCCCGACCCGCAGCGGACTGATCACCGCGCCCGTCGGCGCCGTCCGGCCGGCGCCGTTGATCGCCGTGCCCACCACCCTGGGCACCGGCTCCGAGGTCAGCGCGGTGGCCGCCGTGCGCTACCCGACCGTCAAGCGCCTGGTCGCGGGGCTGGCACTGGTGCCCGAGGCGGCCGTCGTCGACCAGGTCGCCACGCAGGACCTGCCGCCCGGAATGGTCGCCGAGGCGGCGCTCGAAGTGCTGTGCCGCTTGACGTATCCGTACATCTGCGGGCAGCGGGAGGCTACCGGGCAGGACCGGCTGATCGAGGCCGCGGCCGGCCACCTGCTCCGGCTCGGCTACCGCGTCGACGAGCTGCGCCGGCAGGGACGGCCGATCCCGGCTCCGATCCGGTCCGAACTGGCCGCCCTCAGCGGCTTCTCGCAGAGCCGGTGGCTGGGCCGGTTCGACGAGCCGTTCGCCGCGAAGTCCTGGGTCATCGCCAACGAGCTGTCGGCGTTCACCGGAACCCGGAAGATGACGGCCGTCGCCGCGCTGCTGCCGCAGATCTGGTCCCGGATCGACTCGGGTGACGACCGATTCGGTTCGCGTTCCCGGCTGCACCGGCTCTGGCGAACGCTCACCGCGGACGCGCCGATCCCGCTGCCGGCCGATCCGGCGGCCGGCATCGAGCTGCTGATCGCCCGTTGGGGCATCGCCCGGAACATCGCCCTGCCGCCGGCCGACGTGCCCGCGCTGGCCCGCCGGATCAGCCGCGCCTGGGGCGCCGGGCTGCCGATGCTCGCCGGGCTGACCACCGCGGACGTGGCGGACGTGGTTGCCGCCGCACTCCTCCCGGCCCCGGCCGGGACCGCCAAGACGTCCGCGCCGGCGCCGGTGGGCGCCGGCGCGGCCGGTCACTGACCCGACGCACATCGAAAGGAGGAAGTCATGGAGTCGATCAACGTGCTCGACCCGGTGCTGGAGCTGGGCATGCAGGAGCTGGAACCGATGGAGGCCCCCGGCTGGTGGACCGCCGCGGGCGTCGCCGCCGGCGTCGCGGTCTCCGCCGCCGCCGCCGTCGGCAGCTACCTGGCGACGGCCGCCCTGGTGGCGACCTGATCCGAACCGCCGGATCCGTCCGGACCCGTCGCATCGAGAGGAGGTGAAACATCATGCTGGACCTGGAACCCGCCTCGGGGCTGGAACTAGCCCTGCAGGAGCTGGAACCGATGGAGGCGCCCGGCTTCTGGACCGGCTTCGCCGCCGGCGTGGCCGTCGTCGGAGTCGCCGTCTCCGGCGCCGCCGTCTACACCGCGATCAGCGCCGTCGTGGCCACCTGACACCCGCGGGGGGTGCGGCCACGCACCCGAGCAGCACCCGGTGGGTGTCGATCGTCCCGACCACGATCGGCACCCACCCGGGCCCCCGACACTCACCGACACCGGAAGGGCGCACCATGCGCAGGAATTCCACCACCACCACTGTTCTGCTCACCCTGGCCACCCTGCTGATCGCGACCGCGGTGCTCGGCATGGCGACCGGCGGAGCCACGCGCATCGTGCTGCTGATCGGTTCCGCCGTCCTGGCGGCCGCCGTCGGCGGGATGATCGCAGTCGCCCTGCGCGGCCGCCATGAGTGACCTCGCCGTCCGATTCCGCGGGCTCACCAAGCACTTCGGCACCGTCACCGCGGTGCGGGAGCTCACCTTCGACGTCGGCAGCGGGCGCGTGGTCGGGCTGTTGGGCCGCAACGGCGCCGGCAAGTCGACCTCGCTGCGCGCCCTGCTCGGCCTGATCCACCCGGACGCCGGCGAGGGGACCGTGTTCGGGCATCCCTACCCCCGGCTGCCCCGCGCGGCCCACCGCGTCGGGGTGAGCATCGAGGGTCTCGGCGCACCCCGGGCCGCCACCGGCCGTCGCGCCCTGGAGATCACCTGCCGTTCCCTGGGTCTGCCGGCCCGCCGGGTCGACGAGGTGCTCGACACGGTGGGACTGGCCGACGCCGCGAACCGCCGGGTCCGCCGCTACTCGACGGGCATGCGGCAGCGGCTGGCCCTGGGCACCGCCCTGCTGGCCGATCCCGACCTGCTCATCCTGGACGAGCCGGCCAACGGCCTGGATCCGGACGGCATCCGGTGGCTGCGCGACCTGCTCCGCCGCCGGGCCGCCGACGGGCAGACCGTGCTGCTGAGCAGCCACCTGCTCGCCGACCTGGAGCGGACGGTGGACGACGTGGTGATCCTGGATCGGACCGTCCTGTACAGCGGAACCCTCGCCGAGCTCACCGGCGGCGGGGCGCAGAGCCTGGAGGACCGGTTCTTCGACGTCGTGAACGCACAACAGGTCGGGAGCCGTCATGCCTGAGCTGCTGCGCGCCGAATCGCTCAAGGCGCGAACCGGGAGCCTGCTGCCGTTGCTGCTGGCCGGCGGCCTGCTGCTGGGCACGGTCAGTGCCCTCGGCTTCGCCCGCATCGGCGACCAACTCGTCGCCGCCGGGCAGTCGAGCCCGGCCACGGTCACCGACGACGTCGTCCGCGCCTACATGGTGACGTTCCTGTTCGCGGCGCTCGCCGGCGCCGCCCTCGTCACCCGCGACACGGCGACCGGCGCGCTCGCGCGGGCCGTCCTGGAACACGACCGCCGGCGAGTCTTCCGGGCCAAGGTCCTCGTCGCCGGCACGGTCGGCCTCGGGTTCGGCGTCGTCACCGCGGTGGTCGCCACGATCGCGCCGTGGGCTCTGCTGGCGGGGACCCCGGTCCCGGTCACCTGGACGCCGGACACCACCGCGATCGTGGTCGGCGTGCTGGCCTGCAACGTCGCGGCGGCCCTGTGGGGCAGCGCCCTCGGCTGGCTCATCCGCAACCAGATCGCCGCCGTCGGAACCGTTCTCACCATCACCCTGCTGATCGACCCGGGCCTGCAGCGGCTGCTACCCACCGGCTCCGGGTACCTGTTCACCATCGCGTTGAGCTCGATCTACCGCGACACCCGCCCCGACCTGCTCGCCGTGCCGCTCGCCCTGCTCGTCGTGCTGGCGTGGCTGGGCGTGCTCAGCTGGCTGTCCCGTCGGTTGTTCCTCAAGCAGGACCTGGGCTGAGACGATGGCCAAGCACCGACAGACGCCCTCCGGCATGTCCCCGGCGGCCGTGCTCGAGCGTCCCCGGCTCGCCGCCGACGTCCGCCTGCACGAGCCGGTCGACCCGGACGGCTCCTGGTTCCTGCAGCGCGGCGAGCACCAGTACTTCCGGGTGACCGCGGACCTCGCCCGGCTCGCGGCCACGCTGGACGGCCACCGCGACCCCGAGGCGCTGGCCGACCGGCTGGGGTCGCCCTGGCGACCGACCGACGTCCGCGGGGCGCTGCGCCAACTGCAGTCCTCCCAGGTCCTGGACGACGGGCGGCGCCGCAAGCGGCCCAGCCGGTTCCGCTTCGTCCCGCCGTTCACGCTGCAACTGCGACTGGTCGACCCCCAGCGGCTGCTCGGCCGCCTCGCCGGCCGGGCCCGGGCGCTCACCACGCCGGCCGCCGGGTGGGCCGTGGTCGCGGTGATCGCGGCCGGCCTGCTCGCGCTGGCCGCACAGGCGGACGAGCTGATCGCCGCGCTGAGCCAGCCACTGCCGTTGACCACCTACGGCGCGCTGCTGGCCGGCATCCTGGCCACCACGGCGATCCACGAACTCGGCCACGGCGTGACCCTCGCCGCGTTCGGCGGACGGCCGAACCGGATGGGGGTCATGCTGTTCTACCTCTCGCCGGCGTTCTTCTGCGACGTGTCCGACGGGTGGCGGCTGCCGCGCAGCCGGCAACGGGTCGTCGTCGCGCTGGCCGGCATCGCCACCCAGTGGGTCATCGCCGGCGTCGTCGCCGTCGGTGCCGCCCTGGTGCCCGATCCGCAGATCCACCGGGCCATGCTGCTGTTCGCCGCCATGACGCTGATCGCCGGGCTGGCCAACGCGATCCCGTTCATCAAGCTCGACGGGTACATCGCGCTGATGTGCCACCTGGACATCCCGCACCTGCGGGACCGGGCGATCGGCGACGCCCGCCAGGTCATCTCACGGATCCTGTTCGGTGGCCGGGTGCAGCGGTCGCTGCCGCAGCCGTGGGCGGTCCCGTTCGGGCTGGCCTGCCTGGCGTTCCCGGTGCTGATCGTCGGCAACGGCCTGCTCGCCTGGTCCGACCTGCTGGCCCGCACCGGCATCGTCGGCGCGCTGCTGCTGTCGGCCGTGTTCGCCGCCATCGGCTACTACCTGGTGCGCGGGTTGGTCCGGTTGATCCGCACGGCCCGCCGGTCCGGCGCCCGTCCCGCGCGCATCGTCGCCGTCCTGGCCACCGCCGCCGCACTCGTGCTGACCGCGCTGCTGACGGTGCCGGTGCCGCAGCGGGTCAACGGCGGCTTCGTCGCCGAGCACGGCACGGTCCGACTGATCGTCCCGGCCGGCACCGACACCTCCGCCATCCCGGCCGGCTCACCGGTGACGCTGTACCACTCCGGGCTGGTCACCCGCACCCACGTTGCCGAGGGCACCGTCGACGCTGCCTGGCAGCACACCGAGGCACCGCTGTCCACCCTCGTGCCGATCACCGACGACGTGCTCGACGTGAGCGTGCAGGCCGCCGACATCACCACCATCGCGCCGGTCGCCGACGGCATCGGCACCGCACAGATCGAGATCGGCGACGTCAGCGCCCTGCACTGGGCGCTGGCCGCCGCAACCGCGCCGCTGCGGGGCTGACCCGGCCCCGCGATCCCCCACGGAGACCCGCCATGGAACTGGCCTACCTGAACTACTGCCTGCCGGCGACACCGTTCTACGACGTCGCCGCCGCCGGCACCGACGACTTCCCGATCGACGACCATCCGCTGCCGCCCGGCTGGTCGTTGCACCGCGACGCCGACTGGACCTACTACGCGCCGCCGCAGCCGTCCCTGCCCGACCAGGGCTGGAAGATCCACGTCTCCGCGACGCCCGAGAACGCCTCGCATGTCGTGGGTGTCACGCACGACTACTGCACGGTGCGGGGAATCATGTTCAAGTTCCTGCGAGGGCCGTCGGTGGTGCTGCGCCGCAACAGCAAGTACGGGGATCGGGGCAGCAGCGGCAAGTTCGTGACCATCTACCCGGCCGATGAGGTGCAGCTCGAACGGATCCTGCGGGAGTTGGGCGAGCGGCTCGACGGTCAACCGGGCCCCTACATCCTCAGCGACCTGCGCTGGCGGCGCGGCCCCCTGTACGTCCGGTACGGCGGTTTCGTCACCCGGTACGGCCCGGACGAGACCGGTGCGATGGTGCCCTGCATCGTCGACGACTCCGGCCGGCCGGTCCCCGACGTGCGGGGACCGGGGTTCCGCCCACCCCCGTGGATCGCCCTGCCCTCCTGCCTGGCCGACGCGGTGGCCGACCGGGCGGCCGGTGTGCTCGACGAGTTCCCGTTCCGGGCGACCGCGGCGTTGCACTTCTCCAACGGCGGCGGTGTCTACCGGGCGACCGACCGGCGCACGGGTTCGACGGTCCTGCTCAAGGAGGCGCGCCCGTGGGCGGGACTGGACGAGCAGGGTCGCGACGCCGTCGCCCGGCTCCACCAGGAGCATTGGGCCCTACGACAACTGGCCGGGCTGGCCTGCATCCCGCGTCTGGTGGATCACCGGATCGGCCATGAACACCATTTCCTGGCACGCGAATTCGTCGACGGGGAACCGCTCCAGGGCCTGGTCCATCGACGGAACCCGCTGCTGGGTCGGCAGCGGGGCGGCCCGGCCGCGCGGGAACGGTATGCCCGGCTGGCCCTCGCTGTATTGGGCAGGGTCGAGGACGCCCTGGCACAGATGCACGAACGCGGGGTCGTGTTCGGCGATCTGCACCCGAACAACGTGCTGGTACGCGCCGACGGCTCCGTCGCGTTCATCGACCTGGAGACCAGCAGCGAGGTGACGGCCCGGCGGGCCCAGGCGATCGGCGCTCCCGGCTTCCGGGCGCCCGCCGGCCTGCGCGGCACCGAGGTCGACCACTACGCGCTCGGCTGCCTGCGGCTGGCGATGTTCCTGCCGTTGACCGTCCTGCTGAGCTGGGGGCCGGGGAAGGTCGACGAACTGCTCGACGAGATCGTCCGCGAGTTCCCGGTCGGCCCGGACTTCGCCGACCGCGTCCGGCACGACCTGACCGGTCGGCGCGGGTCCAGGACCATCCGTCCCGAGCCGCGACCGAACGACACCGGCCGGACGCCAACCGATCCGGCGGACTGGCCGGCGCGGCGCCGGCACCTGGTCGATTCCCTGTTGAACGTCGCCACCCCGCAGCGGGCGGACCGGCTGTTCCCCGGTGACGTCCAGCAGTTCCTGTCCCCGGCGGGCGGGCTCGACCTGGCCAGCGGCGCGGCCGGCGTGCTGTGGACGCTGGCCGAACTCGGCGAGGCGATCCCGGAGAGCTTCGTCTGCTGGCTCGACCGGGCTGTCGACCTGGCTGTCGACAGAGCCGACGACCGGGCCGACGACCTGCCCCCCGGCGGATATGACGGTCTCGCCGGGATCGCGCTGGCCATGCTGCGTGTCGGCCATCCGGACCGGGCCCGCGAGCTCCTCGACCGCGCACTGCGGACCGGCACCGGTGAGGTCGACCTGTACTCCGGCCGGGCCGGTATCGGGCTGGCCATGCTCGAGTTCGACCGTCACCGCCCCGACGAGGCCCTGGTGGACCGGGCCGCCGGAATCGCCGCGGAGCTGGGCGGGGCCGACCCCGGCGGGCGCGCCGGGCTGTTCCGCGGCCGGACCGGGCTCGCCCTGTTCCGGCTGCGGCTGCACCAAAGGACCGGGGAGACGGACCTGCTCACCCGGGCGGTGGCGGACATCCGGGCCGACCTCGCCGCCCTGGGCTGGTCGGCGCAGGCCGAACCGGAGCCGGGCTCACCGTGGCACGCCCCCACGTTGGCTGGCGGGAGCGCCGGCATCGCGCTCGTCGCGAACGACATCCTGCGATACGTCGACGATCCGCTGCTGCGCCGCGCGGTTCGGGATGCCGGTCGGGCCTGCCAGGCGCCGTTCTTCCCGCACGCCGGCCTGTTCCGCGGCCGGGCCGGTGCGATGCTCGCGCTGCCGCGGATCGCCCACGGCGCCGCGGCCGAGGTGGCCATGCGGCACCACGTGCGCCGGCTCGGTTGGCACGCCGCCGCCGTCGACGGATCGGTGTCCTTCTGCGGCGACCACAACCTGCGGCTGTCCGCCGACCTCGGATCCGGGACCGCCGGCGCTCTGCTCGCCGTCGAGTCCGCGCTCGGCGGCCGGCCGGTCGGCCTCCCGCTGATCGGGACGGGGCCACGATGACCCGTCACGGCCGGCCCTCGGTCACCGTGATCTGCCCGACGTTCAACCGATCGCGGGCCATCCTGGACACCATCGAATCGGTCCAGGCGCAGAGCGTCTCCGACTGGGAGCTGCTGGTCGTGTCCGACGGCTGCACCGACGACACCGACGACCACGTACGGCGGGCCGCCGCCGGGGACGCCCGGGTGACCCTGCTGCGCACCTCCCGTCACGGCCATCCGGCCGGTCCCCGCAACGTCGGTCTGGCCGCCGCCCGCGGACCCGTCATCGCCTATCTCGATCACGACGACCGTTGGCTGCCAACGCATCTGTCCGCCGTACTGGACCAGATCGACGGTGGCGCGGTGCTCGTGGCCACCGGTGCGCAGCGGTGCACGGCAACCGGGACGCCGGTCGGCTCGGCCACCGCCGCCGACGTCATGTGGCATCCGGAACTCCAGCTGATGGCGCCGCTGTTCGAACCGTCCCGCGTCGCGCATCGCCGAGGTGTCGCCGAGCGGGCCGGCCGGTGGCGGGACGGCGCCGGGCTGGAGGACTGGGACCTGTGGCTGCGCATCGCCGATTCCGGAATCGGCTTCCGCACCGTGGCCGAGCCGACCGTGACGCTGACCGTCGACCCGACCACCCGGCGGCATCGGACCGCACGACGGCACATCCTTGTGCTGGCGGAGTTCACCGGTGCCGCGCAGGCAGCCGCCGCCCGGGACACCCTCCGGGACACCGCATACCACGACGACCTGCGGGCGGCTTGCCTGGCCGACACCCGGGAGTGGATGAGCCGGATCGCCGCCGAGCCGACCTTCGTGCGCCCGGCCGGCTGGCACGGCGACCCCGTCGCGGAGAGCATCCGCTCCCTGCGCGCGGCGTGGCAATGGCCGACGGACGACCTGGTCGTGTCCGGCACGCGGGGCCGATACGCCGTCGGCTCGATGCTGTGGTGCACCGACCGCGGCCATGCGGCCCGGATCGGCGAACTGACCCGGCGGGTCCAGCCGCGCCAGCTCGCCCTCATCCGAGCCGTGACCGGCGGTCGGGCACCCGGTGAGCGCGTGGCCGGCGATCCGGGCCCGACCCGCGTTCGGGTCGGCTCGGGTGACCGGTTCCTCGGGTGACCGGTTCCTCGGGTGACCGGTTCCTCGGGTGACCGGTTCCTCGGGTGACCGGTTCAGAGCATCGCCCGGGTCCGCGAGGCCTGGACCTCCAACTCGGCGAACACCGCACGGATCGCGTCCAGCGAGTCGTTGACGCCGGCCGCCCGGCTCGCCGCGTCGACCTCCATGCCGACCAGGCCGGCCGTGGTGGACAGCTCGAGCAGCTTCGCGTACAGCTCGCCGACCTCGTCGACCGCGCCGTTCAACTCGGCCAGCAGCTGGCCGCGGCGGTCGGCCATCCGCTGCACCGAGGCCCGTACCTCGTCCGACCGCGGCATCTGCCGCGCGACCTGCTGCGCGCGGGACAGGGCGTCGTCGACCGCGTCGACGGCCAGCGCGACGGTGCGAGCGATCCGCTCGGCCTCGGCCGCCGCGTCAACGGCCTCCCGCGCGGTGACCCCCACCGCCGGGGCCTGCGGGCCTGATGCCAGCTTCTCCAGGTCGGCACGATAGCCCTGCAGCGTGTGCAGCATGTCGGCCTGCACCGTGCCGCGCCGCAACTCGCGCTGCTCCGGTTCGTCCTGCCCGTCCTTGCGGACCGCTCCGCCGACCACCGCCGCCACGCCGAGCATCCCGGCGCCGACCAGACCGGCCGCGCCGACCGGCAGGCCGACCGCCCACGCCGAACCCGCGCCGATCCCGGCGGCGACCAGGCTCCACGGGTCGCGCAGCGACCGCAGCGCGCGCGAGCCGAAGGAAGCCATGGTCGAGACCGTTCAGAAGTTGGACAGCACGTCGGAGAACACCTTGTCGATGCTCGTCGGATTCCGCGCATCGTAGGCGGCGGCGCGGGACGCCTCGGAGATCTCCTGCAGGGTGTCCAGGTCGGCGTCCGGACCGTAGGCGATGCTGAAGACCCGTACCCCGTGCTCCTGCGCCGATGACGTCAACGTCCGGACGAGGCCGTCGAGGTCGTTGTCGGTGTACTCGTTGCGCCCGTCGGTCAGCACGACGACCGCGTTGATCGACGACGGATCGATGGTGGCGTTCATCGCCTGGTCGGCGTTGCCGATCGCCGCGTACAGCGGGGTGCCGTTCAGCGGGGTCAGGTCGGCGATGGCGTCGGTGATGGGCTGCCGGGTCTGGCCGAGCGGAGCGACGTCGACCAGGTGAGCGGTGATGGTGTCGGCGGTGGGCAGGTCGGTGGTGAACGCCCAGAGACCGACCTGGTCGGTGTCCACCAACTGCCCGAGCGCGTTGGTGGCGGCGGCTTTGGCCAGCTCGAGCTTGGACTGGCTGCCGTAGCCGGACGGATCGGCCATCGACCCGGACACGTCCATCAGGATCAGCACCCGGGCCGGCTTGCGCACCTGCGACCACAAATCCCGCACCTGGGTGAGCACTTGCGGGCCCGGCGGGTTCAGGGTGATCTTCACGCCATCGGCGATCACCTCCGAGCTGGACGTGATCGGGGCCCCCGGTTGCCGGTCGGCGGTGCGGAAGTTGGCGTCGGTGAACACCTTCTGCTGCTCGGGCTGCAGCAGGAAGTCCAGGAAGTCCTGGGCGCCGGCCTTCTTGTCGGCGGTCGACCAGGGAGCATCGAGGACGACGAACGGGCTGTCGCTGTAGAGCGTGCCCTCCTTCGGGTACACCGCGACCAGCGGGACCTTCGGCGGGGCGTGGTCGCCGAGCGTGGCCGGGTCGCCGCTGGGGTTGCCGGCGTTGTAGTCCAGGACGCTCTTCTCCTCGACCGCGACGGCGGAGACGTAGCCGAGGGCGGCGCCGGCGTCGTCGGCGCGCTGCAGGTTGGTCAGGTAGGTCAGCGTGGTGTCGCCGTAGTGGATGACCGAGCTCTCGACGTCCTTGAGGTACTGCTGCACCTCCGGGCGCTGCAGCGCGGCCTGGGTCAGGTCCGAGGAGGTTCCGGTGGCGGCCACCAGCGTGCCGATGGTCGCGGCCAGGCCCGACGTGGAGACCGTCGGGTTCGTCTTGCCGAGGGTGAACTTGCCCCATTCGGGGTGACCCTTGGCGGCCCAACCCTGCGGATCCTTGGCCAGCGTCAGCACGTCCGACCAGCCGATCTGCGCATCCGGCCAGCCCAGGGCCTTGGCCATCGGCTCGGGCATGGCCAGCACCAGCGGCGTCGAGGTCACCGACTTGGAGTCGGCGGGCAGGATCGTCGGGCGGTCCTTGGCGGTCAGGTCGCTGGCCAGCAGGCTCACCCAGGTGGAGGCGGCTGGTGTCCACACGTCCGGGGCGGGGCCGTCCAGGGACTCGTCCCAGCCTGCGGCCAGGTTGGCCTCGGCGGTGCCGGACGCGACGGAGTCGACCTGGATGTCGTAGCAGGCGCCGTCGACCGTGCGGCCGGAGTTGCCGTAGTCGGCGGCGAGTTGCTGCAGCAGGGCCGCCTTCTCGCTGGATGCGGCGACGCTGACCGCGGTGCAGCCGTCCCGGTGGGTCACGGCGGTGGACGCGGCCTGGGTGCCGGTGCCGGAGTCGGCGGACGGCGTGTCGTCGCGGGTGGTGAACCAGCGGATCCCGACGATCAACAACACCCCGGCGAGGATCGCGGCGGCGATCGGTAGGACGTTGCCGCGCCGGCGGCGCGGCCCTTGACCCGGCGGATAGCTCACCGATCACCCTCCCTGGGCCGGACACGTGGCACCGGTCAAGGCAAGGCCGGCCGGTCACCCATTGTGCCCGCTGCGCTGGGTCGATCGAGCGCGCCCGAGCAGCCGGTCGCCGCCGTGTTTCCGCACCCAGGGGTGCCGCGCTAGCGGTGCCGCTCGTCCTTGTCGACCTTGCGCCGGGCCAACGCGGAGACGATCTTGTCGATCCAGCCCATCACGGTCTTCATCTGGTGCTCCCTTCCGTTGCTCGTCTGCTCGTGCGTTTCCGTTCCTCGATTGCTCGTGCGCCTGTACCCATCGTCCTCGCCCGGGTGCCCTTCCGGTCCCATGCGACGCCCCCTCGTCAGGTCTCAGGCGACGCCCACCGGCCGGAACTGGATGCTGATCCGCGGCCCGACCGGCCTGGTCGTCTTGGGCACGGCATGCTCCCAGGTGCGCTGGCAACTGCCGCCCATCACCGCGAGATCCCCGTGGCCGAGGTGGAACTTGGGGCCGGAGCCGCCGCCTCGCGGGCGCAGCGTCAGGGTCCGGGCCGAGCCCACCGACAGGATGGCCACCATGGTGTCGGCGTGGGCTCCGCGACCGATCCGGTCGCCGTGCCAGGCGACGCTGTCGGCGCCGTCCCGATACAGGCACAGACCCGCGGTCACGAACCTGTCCACCGGTTCGGGTCGGTAGTGGGCGTTCAGGGCGGCCCGCGCCGCCTCCAGCACCGGATGCGGGAACGGGCTCGCACCGTTGTACCAGCACAACAGGCGAGGGACGGCGACCCGGCGGTCGTACATCTGCCGCTCCTCGGCCCGCCAGGGCACGTCGGCCAGCAGCCCGTCCAGCACCTGGTCCGACCCGGTCAGCCAGCCGGGCAGGTGGTCCACCCAGGCGCCGCCGGACAGCTCGGTACGGACGATCCGACCGGCCAGCGGACCCAGGTCGGGTGCGCCGGCGTCGTCGGGAAGCACGTCGAACATCGACGGCTGGTGCAGCGCTGTCACCTGGCAAGGATACGCCCGATTCGAACGCATGTCCGGAGAATCGGCCCGGGTCGCCCCGGTGTGCGCTCGTCGCGGCGCACCGGCTTGACTGGTCGTCATGACGACCGACGACCATCCGCTGCGGCCCGAGACGATCGCGATCACCGCCGGCCGGCCACCGGCCGGTCCCGGGAATCCGCTGAGCACGCCGATCGTGCTGGCCTCGAACTTCCGGGCCGACGGTGCGGTCGAGTACTCGCGGGACGGCGGGACCGACACCTGGCGGGCCCTCGAAACGGCGGTCGGCGCCCTGGAGGGTGGGACGGCGGTGGCCTTCGCCTCGGGCATGGCGGCGGCCGCGGCGATCCTGGACTCGCTGCCGACCGGGGCGGCGGTCGTGGTGCCCGCGGACTGCTACGCCGGCGTCCGCACACTGCTGAACGACGGCGCGAGCCATGGGCGCTGGACGGTCACCGCCGTAGACATCACCGACACCGCCGCCACCGAGCAGGCCGCGTGGGCGGCGGACCTGTTGTGGTTGGAGTCGCCGACGAACCCGCTGATCGACATCGCCGACGTGCCCAGGTTGTGCGCCTTCGGCCGGGAGCGCGGAGCCAAGGTGGTGGTGGACAACACCTTCGCCACCCCCCTGCTGCAGCGGCCGCTGGCCATGGGTGCCGACCTGGTGCTGCACAGCGCGACCAAGTTCATCGGCGGCCATTCCGACCTGCTGACCGGGCTGGTGGTCGCCGGTGATCCCTCGGACGCCGCCAGGATCGGGCGCCGTCGGCAGCTGTCCGGCGGGACACCGGGCGCGCTCGAGTCGTACCTGGCGCTGCGCGGCCTGCGCACCATGCCGGTGCGGCTCGAGCGGGCGCAGCAGTCCGCCGGCGAACTCGCCCGGCGACTGGCCGGCCATCCGGCGGTCGACCGGGTGCGGTATCCGGGCCTGCCGTCCGATCCCGGCCATGCGCGAGCGGCGGCGCAGATGGCCGGCTTCGGCGCCATGCTGTCGTTCGAGGTGGCCGGCGGTGCGGCGGGGGCCGACGCCGTCTGCGCGGCGGTGCGGGTGGCGGTCTCCGCGACCTCGCTCGGCGGGGTCGAGACCACCGTCGAGCGACGCGCCAAACTGGCCGGGCAGGAGCACATCCCGCCGGGGCTGATCCGGATGAGCGTCGGCGTGGAGCACGTCGAGGACCTGTGGGCGGATCTGGACAGAGCGCTGCGGGCCGCAGTGGCGACGGAGTAGCCGGCGGGCCGGACGCCGGGGCCCGCGTCGACGGGCGCTCAGCCGAGGGCGGCCGGCGGGACGAGCACGGCGCGGTGGCAGGCCGGGCACGGCGCGGCCGGCGGGACGAGCACGGCGCGGCCGGCAGGCCGGGCAGCCCGGGGCGCGCAGCCGGGCCCGGGACCGGGTTCGACAAGCGGGCCAGGTTCTGGGGCCGGGCCCCGGTCGCGCCGGGACATCAGCCGCCCTCGGTTCGCTGATCTTTCCCGCGCCGAACCGGACAAACTGCGTACGGAAACTCGGGTTTCGTCCGCGAACCTCGGGCAGGCCCGGGATTCGCTGATCTTTCCCGCGCCGAACCGGACATACCGGACGCGGAGACACGGAGTTGAGACGCGGAGTTGAACGGCGGGACCGGCCCGAAGGGGCCGGCCTGCTGGGCTAGAACCGGTGCGGCTTCGACCGACCGAGCCTGTTCGGGTGAGATCCGCTAGAGCAGTCTTCTACAGCTGTCACTGTGGATGTCGGTGGCCACCCATGACCCGCCGTGAAGGCGTTCTCGGATGTGATCGGTCGCCGGATGTCTCGATTGAACGGAAGGTCGGCCCGCGGGCCCGTCCCCTCGTGGCGATACGCCCGCTGATACTCGCGTTGGTACGCCTGATCGGAAGGTCGGCCCCCCGGAGCCGTCCCCTCAGCGTGAAAACGGGCCGAACAATCCTCTTGAAGGCATATAGATCGGCATACTTTTCCGACCGAGCAGCGAAGTCCGCCGGATCGCCTGCGGCCAACGCCGGTGGCCCGTGATGCTTCCGCACGTCACGGGCCACTGCGTCGGCAACGGTCAGCTGCAGCCCGATGTGGAGCCGCAGCCCTCGCACAGGTAGCAGGCCCCGGAGGGCCGCATCTTCGTGCCGCAGGTGAAGCACAGCGGTGCGTCCGCCGACTTGCCGATCACCAGCTCCAGCAGCTCGGTGGACGAACCCGCCCGGCCCGCGTCCCGCGCCCCGGCAGAGTCCCGCACACCAGCCGAAGCCGTGGCGGGCGAACCGCTCTCCACCGCCGGCCGCACCACCGGGGTGGCGTCGACGGTGGTGCGCAGGTTCTCCACCAGACCCTCGTCGGCGTCACTCGGCGCGGTGACCGGGTCGCTCGCACCCGCATCCGAGCCGTAGCTGGCCGACACCTGCGCCCGGCGCTCCTCCGCGGAGAAGATGCCCAGTTCGGCGCGGGCCTCCAGCGGCAGGTAGTCCAGCGCGATCCGGCGGAACAGGTAGTCCATCACCGAGGTGGCGATCCGCACGTCCGGGTCGTCGGTCATGCCGGCCGGCTCGAACCGCAGGTTGGTGAACTTGGCGACGTACGACTCCAGCGGAATGCCGTACTGCAGGCCGACCGAGACCGCGATGGAGAACGCGTCCATCACACCGGCCAGGGTGGAGCCCTGCTTGCCCAGCTTGATGAACACCTCGCCCAGGCCGTCGTCCGGGTAGGAACCGGTGGTCAGGTAGCCCTCGGCGCCGCCCACGGTGAACGACACCGTCTGCGACGGACGCTTCTTCGGCAGCCGGCGGCGCACCGGCCCGGTCACCACCGGTGCCGCGGGTGTCACCGCGACCGCCTGCGCCTTCTCGTCGGACTTGTCGGTGTTCTTCTTCGCCGCCGACAGTGGCTGCCCGACCTTGCAGTTGTCCCGGTAGATCGCCAGCGCCTTGAGGCCCATCTTCCAGCCCTGCTGGTAGATCTCGGCGACGTCCTCGACCGCGGCGTGCTCGGGCATGTTCACCGTCTTGGAGATCGCGCCGGAGATGAACGGCTGCACCGCGGCCATCATCCGCACGTGACCCATCGGCGCGATGGACCGCTCCCCCATCGCGCAGTCGAACACGACATAGTGCTCGCGACGCAGGCCGGGCGCATCCACCACATGCCCGTGCTCGGCGATGTGCTCGACGATCGCCTCGATCGACTCCTGCTGGTAGCCAAGAGCTTTGAGAGCACGCGGCACCGTCTGATTGACGATCTGCATGGAGCCGCCGCCGACCAATTTCTTGAACTTCACCAATGCGAGATCCGGCTCGACGCCGGTGGTATCGCAATCCATCATCAAGCCGATGGTGCCGGTCGGTGCCAAGACACTGGCCTGCGCATTCCGATAGCCATTTCGCTCACCGGTGGCCACGGTGTCCTGCCAGACCGTGGTAGCCAATTTCAGCACGGCGGCATCATTCGTGCCGACCGACCGGATGTAATCGTTGGCGGCCGCGTGCTTGCGGATGACGCGCTTGTGCGCGTCGGCATTGCGGGCGTAGCCGTCGTACGGACCGACCACTCCGGCCAATTCGGCCGAACGCCGGTAGGCCACGCCCGTCATCAGCGACGTGATGGCCGCGGCCAGGGACCGTCCACCCTCGGAGTCGTAGGCGTGCCCGGTGGCCATCAACAACGCACCCAAGTTCGCGTAGCCGACGCCGAGTTGTCGGAAAGCACGGGTGGTTTCGGCGATCGGCTGGGTCGGGAAATCGGCGAAGCAGATGGAAATGTCCATCGCGGTGATGACGAATTCCACCGCCCGGGCGAAGGTCTGCGCGTCGAATTCCCCGTCGTCGGACAGGAATTTCAGCAGATTCAGTGACGCCAGGTTGCACGAGGAGTTGTCGAGATGAAGGTACTCGGAGCAGGGATTAGACGCGGTGATCCGGCCGGATTCCGGGCTGGTGTGCCAATCGTTGATGGTGTCGTCGTACTGGATGCCCGGATCCGCGCATTCCCAGGCCGCCTGCGTGATCTTGCCGAAAAGCTCGCGGGCGTCGACGGTCTCGATCACCTCGCCGGTCTGCCGCGCGCGCAGCCCGAACGTCGCGTCCTCGTCCGACGTCGCCTCCACGGCCCGCATGAACTCGTCGGAGACCCGCACCGAGTTGTTCGCGTTCTGGTACTGCACGGAGATGATGTCGTCTCCGCCGAGGTCCATGTCGAACCCGGCGTCGCGGAGCACCCGGATCTTGTGCTCCTCCTTCGCCTTGGTCTCCACGAACTCGGCGATGTCCGGGTGGTCGACATCCAGGACCACCATCTTCGCGGCCCGCCGGGTCGCCCCACCGGACTTGATGGTGCCCGCCGAGGCGTCGGCGCCGCGCATGAAGGACACCGGGCCGGAGGCGGTGCCGCCGGAGGAGAGCAGCTCCTTGGACGAGCGGATCCGGGACAGGTTCAGCCCGGCACCGGAGCCGCCTTTGAAGATCAGTCCCTCCTCCCGATACCAGTTCAGGATCGAGTCCATGGTGTCGTCGACGGACAGGATGAAGCAGTTGTGCACCCGCAGACCACCGGCGGAGAGATACTCGCCGCTCTCGGTCTGGATGTCGTAGACGTCCATCAGGCCGCGGGAGGAGATGCCGGCGATCTGCAGTCGCTTCACCGTTCCGGCACCCCGTCCGGCGAGGTCGAACGATGCGTCGAGCTTGGCCGCCTTCAATGGGTCGATGAAGCCGATCTCGTCGGCGAAGATCCGCCGGTCACCATCGTTCTGGATACGAATGGCCCATAGATCGTGGCCGTTCTCCCGCTTCTCGGCCTTGCGTCCGACCCGGGCGAAGATGCCGAAGCGGCTGAGCAGGGCCTGCACTCCGCGAACGAGCTGTTCACTGATCATGTCCAGGCCGACCAGCGTCGACCGCTCTCGCGCCGAGACGTATCCCTCGGCCTGGAACAGGCTCCGCAGGTACGCCGCGACCACCGGCAGCGGCGCGGTGAACAGGTGCTCGGGGACCACCTGATCGACGCCACGAGTTCGCAGGTCCCAACGGGACACGAAGTCCTCCAGGACGTTTCCGTACAACCGGGTGCGCCGGCAATCCAGGTCGTCCCGCAGGGTCGTCACACGCCTCTCATGGCGATGGACGTCCGGGAAGACCGCATCGAGCGACGCGGTCACCCAGGCGAGTTCGGCATCGGTCACCGTCATCGCCTCGATGGTCAGTGACCGGTTCGTCCCTTCGTACTGCCCGACGAATCCGTCGGTCTGCAGCCAACCTGCGAGCGCTGCCTCCGCGATGTCGCGGGAGCGGATCTCCGCCTCTCCGAAGGACGACCGGCGGTGCCATTCGAGCGTGTCCCCGACACGCAGCCCGCCAGCCGGCACGAACCTACCCGTGCCCTCGCCGGTGCTCCGCCACACCAGGTGGTCGGCGGTCACGTCAAGAGCGTGCCCGGCCTTGGTGTGGATCCGGAGCACCTCCTTGGTGCCGTTGTGCTTGGTGGCCAGAATCGTGGTGATGCCGTGCGCGTCGTAGACCTTGGTGCCCACCGCGTCGTCGCGCACCAGTGCACCGATCGGAACCAGACCGGCCGGGGTGCTGACCAGCGCGTCGAAGGGCTGGCACGCCGACACCTGCTGCGGCGACTTGGTGCCCACGTTGAACCACACCGGCGAGTTGAAGGCGAACACCTGGTGCAGCAGCATCCAGGTCAGCTCGTGCTCGAAGATCTGAGCGTCCTGTTCGGTGGCGAAGTAGCCGTGCTCGACGCCCGCCCCGGTGTAGGTACGGACCACCCGGTCGATGATCTGGCGCAGGCTCGTCTCACGCGCCGGCGTACCGACCGCACCACGGAAGTACTTGCTGGTCACGATGTTCGTCGCGTTCACCGACCAGAACTCCGGGAACTCCACGCCGCGCTGCTCGAAGTTGACGGTGCCGTCCCGCCAGTTGGTCATCACCACGTCGCGGCGCTGCCAGGTCACCTCGTCGTAGGGGTGCACACCGGCCGTGGTGTACAGCCGTTGCATGGTCAGACCCCGCCCACCGGCGGCGGATGCGGCGCCGGCCTTGGCCTTGCGGGCCTTGGCCGATCCGTTCGAGCCGTTGGCGGACCCGGGGACCCCGATGGTCTCGGTCATGTGCTTCCTTCCCCTTGAAGCATTGTCACCGTGCATGAGCGTGTGTGAGATAGGCACCTGAGCCGACGTCAGGCACTCGCTGGATGTCGTGGGTTCAGTTGACGACGACCGGTGGTGACCGATCGGGTGCTTCATCGCCGCTGGCGTTGTGCGCGTTCCGCCGATGCATGCTCGCGATCTCGGCCGCGAAGTCGTCCGCCGAGGTGAACGACCGGTAGACCGACGCGAAGCGCAGGTAGGCGACCTCGTCCAGGTCGCGCAGCGGACCCAGGATGGCCAGCCCCACGTCCTGGCTGGCGACCTCCGCCTGACCCGAGCCGCGCACGGTCTCCTCCACCCGCTGGGCGAGTTGCGCGATCGCGTCCGGGTCGACCGGCCGCCCCTGGCAGGCCCGGGTCACCCCGGCGATCACCTTGCCCCGGCTGAACGGCTCGGTCACCCCGCTGCGTTTGACCACCGACAGCAACGCACCTTCCAACGTGCTGAACCGGCGGCCGCATTCCGGACAGGACCGGCGACGCCGGATGGCCTGACCGTCGTCCACCTCGCGGGAGTCGATCACCCGCGAATCCGGGTGACGGCAGAAGGGGCAACGCACCGCGGTGACCCTCCCTTCTGCTGTCCTTCTGCTGTCCACAACGGCGATCCCGGCTGTGGACCGCGCCTGTGGATGGACCGTTCCTGTGGACTGCGCTGTGCATGAGCGGTGGGCAACCGGCCGTTCGTGTGGACAACTACTCGACGGTGGTGGCACAACCTGTTGATATCTTACATCCGTGTAAGTACCAGATGTAGGGGTTGACGGTAGATCCGTCCCGACCGATACGCAAGCCACCCCCGGCGTGTCGACACGCGTGTCAGCACTCGGCGTCATCCGTGCGCCCCCGATCCGGCGGATGCGGGCACTCTCAGCACCTCGCCGACCCGCACCGTGTCGCCGGGCAGATCGTTGAGTCCGCGGATGTCCTCGATGACCGTGCGCGGGTCCCGATCGGGCGCCGCGGTCGAGGCGATCGACCAGAGGGTGTCGCCCGGGCGCACGGTCACGTCGACCGGCTCGGGCCCGCGCGAGCCGCCGATCGCACCGATCACCAGTTGCCCGACGATCAGCGCGACGGCGGCCGCCGTGAGGGTCGTCAGCGCCAGCCGCCCCCACCGGCCGATCCGGTATCCACCGTCGGGCGCGGCCCGATCGACGCGAGCGACCGGGGCGGGGGGCTCCGTCACCCGGCGGACCGAGGTCGCTCGCGCGGTCCGGTCGACGGGGACCTGACCGCCGGTCTGATGCTCCGCGACGAACGTCCGACCGTGCCGGCGACGCCGGCGGCGGGCCAGCGTGCGCTCCCGCGCGGCTCGGGCCTCTTGCGTCCGGCGCGGGCGCCGCCGGCGCGCCGGGCTCGGCGATCCACCGACCGCCGGGCCCTCGGCCAGCCAACCGGTCGGATCGACCCGCGGCAGCCGCCACGAGCCGTCGTCGACGGTGGCGGCACGAATGATCTGCGTTCTCATCTGGCACCTGACCGATCTACCGAACCTGCCGGTCCGGTCGCTCACTGTCCGGGCGTCCGAGCACGCCTGCCATCCCTCCGGCCACTCGAACGGACGTTCTATCGAACGTCTGCACGAGTTGTACACCGGGGGTCCGACAGTGGGAAGATCGATCGGCGTGTCGATCGAACGCGTGTTTGAATTGTGATGCGCGGATGCCTAGGCTGGTGCCGAAGCGGATGACCAGCGCGGCTCAGGAGGGCGACACGATGACCGACGATCCGAAGGCGACCGAGACCGGGGACGACACCGACACAGTCACCGGTAGCGATGCCACGACCGACGGCAAGGTCGTCGACTTCCCGGACGCCCCGCGCAAGCCCGGACGCGTGCTGACCATGCGCCAGCACAAGATCCTGCAGGTGATCCGCGATTCGGTCGAACGCCGCGGCTACCCACCCAGCGTCCGGGAGATCGGCGACGCGGCCGGTCTCAAGTCGCCGTCATCGGTGGCACACCAGCTCAAGGTGCTCGAGAAGCGCGGGCTGCTGCGGCGCGACCCGAACCGGCCGCGCGCGGTGGACATCCGGCCGCTGGAGGAGGCCACTCCGGAGACGGAGGCGACCAACCCGCTGCCCAGCCCGAGCTACGTTCCGGTGGTCGGACGCATCGCCGCCGGCGGCCCGATTCTGGCCGAGCAGGCCATCGAAGACGTCTTCCCGCTGCCCAAGGAGATCGTCGGCGAGGGCACCCTGTTCCTGCTGAAGGTGGTCGGCGACTCGATGATCGAGGCGGCCATCACCGACGGCGACTGGGTGGTGGTGCGCCAGCAGCCGGTTGCCGAGAACGGCGACATCGTCGCCGCCATGATCGACGGTGAGGCAACCGTCAAGACGTTCAAACGCAAGGACGGCCACGTGTGGCTGATGCCGCACAACGCGGCCTACGAGCCGATCCCCGGTGACGACGCGGTGGTGCTCGGCCGAGTCGTCACCGTGCTGCGGAAGGTCTGACCGGGGCGGTCAGGGCCGCCGTTCCTCCACCGGGACGCCGTTGGCGGTCGCCGGTGGTGGCGCGGCGGCCAGCGGCGGCTGAGTGGTGATCTGCGCGGTCGGCGTGGCCTGAGCGGGACCGGCATCGGCCTCCGCGGTGGTGCGCCGCGCCTGTTCGTCGTCGTGCATGGCGCCGACCTCGGACTTGAGGATCCGCAGCGAACGGCCCACACTGCGCGCCGCCTCCGGCAGTCGCTTGGCGCCGAACAGCAGGATGAAGGCGGCAATGATGATCAACCAGTGCCACCAGGACAGGCCGCCCATGTCTGTGCCTCCTCGTTCTCACGACGGTGGGTCGTGTGATTCTCGGCCGCGGTCACCGACCCCGAACCATGAGTTCGTTCGGTGTCATTCGTTCAGCGTCATTCGTTCACTGTCAACTGTGCGCTGTCGACTACGTGTTGCGCCAGCATCAGGTTACCCGGCCGGCTCGTGCGCACCGTCGGTCCGCCGCCGGCCGCGGCGCACATCGAACCGGGCGAGCGTCAGACCGCGGCGGCGAACGGCGCCAACGCACCCGCCAGGTCCGGGTACACCCGAGCTCGCAATCGAGTGCCGTCCGGCGTGTGCGTCTCGTCCAGCACGGTGCCCTCGGCGTGCACCCGGGAGACCAGCGCGCCCTCGCTGAACGGCATCAGCACGGTGACCGCCACCGCCGGGTCGGGCAGCGCCTGCGCGATCCGCTCGCGCAGCGCGTCGATGCCGGCGCCGGTGCGCGCGGACACGAAGACGGCCCCCGGCAACGCGTGCCGCAACCGGGTCAGCGTCATCTCGTCCGCGGCGTCGATCTTGTTCACCACGATGATCTCCGGCACGGCCAGCGCGTCGATCTCGCCGAGCACCTCGCGCACGGCGGTGACCTGGGCCTCCGGGTTCTCGTCCGACCCGTCGACCACATGAAGCAACAGGTCTGCGTCGGCGATCTCCTCGAGGGTGGACCGGAACGACTCGACCAGTTGGTGCGGCAGGTGCCGGACGAACCCGACGGTGTCGGTGAGCGTGTAGATCCGACCGTCCGGGGTGCGGGTCCGGCGGGTCGTCGGGTCGAGGGTGGCGAACAGCGCGTCCTCCACCAGCACACCGGCGTCGGTCAGCCGGTTGAGCAGCGACGATTTGCCGGCGTTGGTATATCCGGCGATCGACACCGCGGGCACCGCGTTGGCCCGCCGCTGCGAGCGTTTGGTGTCCCGCACCCTACGCATGTCCTTCAACTCGGCCCGCAGCTGCGCGATCCGGCGATGGATGCGGCGGCGATCGATCTCGAGCTTGGTCTCACCCGGGCCGCGGGAGCCGATGCCGGCGCCGGCCGCCACCCGGCCGCCCCGCTGCCGGGACAGTGCGCCACCCCAACCCCGCAGGCGGGGCACCAGGTAGTTCAGCTGGGCCAGCTCGACCTGGGCCTTGCCCTCCCGGGATCGGGCGTGCTGCGCGAAGATGTCCAGAATCAGCGCGGTCCGGTCGACGACCTTCACCCGCAGCTTGTCCTCCAGATTGCGCAGCTGGCTCGGGGTGAGTTCGCCGTCGCAGATCACCGTGTCCGCCCCGGTCGCCTCGACGATCTCGACCAGTTCGGCGACCTTGCCGGATCCGACGTAGGTGGCGCTGTCCGGATGGCTGCGGCGCTGCATGACCGCCTCGAGAACGACCGAGCCGGCGGTCTCGGCGAGCCTGGCCAGCTCGGCCATCGACTCCTCGGCGGCCACCGCGGTGGAGCTGGCGCCCGCCCACACTCCGACCAGCACGACCCGCTCGAGTTGCAGCTTGCGGTACTCGACCTCGGTGATGTCGGTGAGTTCGGTGGACAGGCCGACGACCCGGCGCAACGCGGCCCGGTCGGCCAGGTCACGCACGCCCTGCGTGTCCGGTTCCAGTTCCGGGTCGAACCATCGGTCCGCGATCGGGACCGGAGCAGCGCCGTCACCGCCGTGGTGAGTGGGCTGTAGTCGCACGATGGTGAGTCCTCTTTTTCCATTGACTTCTGTGTCGGTCGGCGTCCGTGTCGATCCAGTTGGTCGATGCCGATACCGGTCGATGTCCGGTCTACGTCGTTGTCCGGTCCAGCGTGCCACGACCGGACCGGTAATTTCTGTTCCTTTTCCCGATCCGAACCGGTGTCAGCGGTGCGCGTCCCAGAAATCCGCGTCGATTCGGCCCTCGGCGACGATCACCGCCGGCCCGGTGAGCGCCGATGTCCCGGAGGCGATGTCCACGACCACCCGGCCACCGGGCACCAGCACGTCCACCCGCCCGCCCGGCCGGCCCGCGGCGGCCAGGAAGGCGGCGGCCACCGCCACCGTTCCGGTGCCGCACGACCGGGTCTCGCCGACGCCCCGCTCATGGACCCGCATCGCGACCGCGTCAGGGCCGAGCACGGTGACGAATTCGATGTTCACCCCGTCCGAGAAAACCTGGGTGTCGAAACCCGGCTGCCGGCTCAGGTCCAGGGCCGCCAACGCCGTGGCGTCCGGAACGTCCAGGCAGACCAGGTGGGGGTTGCCGACGTCGACGGCGACGCCCTTGAACTCGAGCTCCCCGAGCACCGCGCGGGACGGCACGCCGAGCGTGGCCGGTCCCATCTCGATGGTCACCTCGCCTCGGGCCGGGACGTGCGCCACCCGGGTACCAGCGCGGGTGCGGAACGCGATCCGGCCGGGCTCGGCCCAGCCGGCGTCCACCAGGAAGCGGGCGAACAGCCGCGCACCGTTACCGCACATCTCGGCCAGGGAGCCGTCGGCGTTGCGGTAGTCCATGTCGAACCGCTCGGCCCCGCCGCCGCGCAGCGGGACCACCCGGATCACCCCGTCCGCGCCCAGGCCGGCGTGCCGGTCGCACAGGGCGCGGACCCGTCCCGGGGTCAGGTCGATGGTGCCCTGGGCGTCGGGCAGCAGAACGAAGTCGTTCTCGGTGCCGTGGCCCTTGAGGAAGACGGGTCCGGGCGACGCTGCTGACACGCGGCTAGCCTACGGACGCGTGGTCCACCGCCTCCAGCGCCCGGTCGACCAGGTCCGGGCAGGCGGCGTCCAACTCGATCATCCGGTGGTCGCGCCGGAACCAGGATCGTTGCCGGCGGACGAACCGGCGGGTGGCCGCCGCGGTGGCAACGACCGCGTCCTCGACGGTGTCGAACCCGTCGACCACCGACAGGAACTGTGCGTAGCCCAGCGCCCGGGAGGCCGTGACGCCCCGGCGCAGGCCCATCCCCGCCAGCCGTCGGACCTCGTCGACCAGCCCGTGGTCGACCATCCGGCGAACCCGCTGTTCGAGCCGCAGGTCCAGGCCGGCGGTCTCCCGGTCGAGCAACAACTGCACCGCGCCGTACTCCGGGACGCCGTAACGGGGCATGGTCGCGCTGAACGGCCGACCGGTCAGCTCGATCACCTCCAGCGCACGGACGATCTTGCGGCCGTTCCTGGGGCCGATCATCGCCGCCGCCACGGGGTCCAGCGCCGCCAGCCGGTCGGCCAGGGTCGGCGGTCCGAGCCGACCGAGCTCGGCCTCCAACCCGGCCCGGACCACCGGGTCGGTGGCGGGGAACTCGATGTTGTCGACGACCGCCCGGATGTACAGGCCCGACCCGCCGACCAGCAGCGGCGTCCGGCCGCGGGCCAGGATCTGCTCGATGACGGCGCGCGCTTCCCGCTGGTAGGCGGCGACGGTGGCGGTCTGCGTCACGTCCAGCACGTCCAGCAGGTGGTGTTCGACCCCGCGCCGCTGATCGGGCGGGACCTTGGCGGTTCCGATGTCCATTCCGCGGTACAACTGCATCGAGTCGGCGTTGACGACCTCGCCGTCCAGTCGTTGCGCCAGATCCAGGGCCAACTCGGACTTGCCGGTCCCGGTCGGGCCCGCGATCACCACCAGCCGACCTGTCACGGCCGGCTCCACTGCCAGCGGGCAACCAGGTAGCCGACGCCGTAGGGCGTCCCCCGGTACAGCAGGTCCGCGTGCGCGGGTGGATTCGGGGTGGTGAGTTCGGCGAGCACGGTCAGCGGCTCGGTCACCGCCAGCAGCCGGTCGGCCAGGTCACGGTCGGCGCAGGCCAGCCGCAGGCCGTCCGGGTCGCCCCGGCCCAGCGCCCGGGCGAGGGCATCCTCGAACGCCTCGCTCCGGTCGTCCCGGGGGGCGGGCGCGTGATCGCCGTGCGCGGCGGCGCCGTCCGCGATGACCAGCAGCGCGTCCCGGCTCGGACCGTCGTGGCGGACCGCGGCACAGGTCGTCACCGGATCGTCGCCGGTCTGCACCATGGCCACCGGCGCCGGGACGCCGTCCGGACATGCCCGGTCCAGCAGGGCCCGCCCGACGACGGTGCCCACCGCGAGAGCGGGTCCGCATCGGCGGGGGGCCAGGTCGCTGCGGCGCAGCGACGACGCGGAGACCTCGGTGCCCGGCGGGTAGAGAACCGCGGTCGACCTCCGCCCGGCGGCGAGCACCACGATCCGGTCCGCCCCGACCAACGACCGGACCGCCGCCACGCAGGCCGCGACGAGGTCGGCCGACTCGCGCGCCAACCGGTCGGCGACCCCCGGCACCAGGAACGGCGCGCCGGGGCACACGGCGGCACCGACGATCACGACTCGCTCACCCCAGCAGGCTAGCGATGCGCTGCGCGAGCCGGACCCGCTATCGCTCGGGACAGGGGCAGCGGGCACACTGGACGTGATGTCGGCCACGCCGACGATGCATATGAAGGGGTGCCCGTAGGGTGCCCGGGAACCGTTCCCGGTTCCCTCGAGCAGTAGGAGGGCCCGACCGATGCCCGACGACATCACGACCAGCCCCGACAGCAACTCTCCCGGCGAACCGGCCGCACCGGCCCAGGGCTCCGACCGCCCGGCCGACGCCGAGGTCGACGACGTGCTGACCGTGCCGCCGCCACCCGAATCCCCCGACATCCCGGTGCCGCACCCGGGGGCGCCCACCCCGGCACCCGAGGTGCCAGACCTGCCGGAACTACCGGACCGGCCGGACGAACCGGACACGTCCACCCCGCCGGCCGTCCCCGGCTCGATGCCGACGGTGTCGCCGACCACCCCACCGGTGCCGATGCCCGGCGTCGCGCCCCCGACGCGGCCGGCCCCGATGCCGACGGTGCGCCCGACGGAGCCGGACCCCGCACCCGTCGAGGCCGTCGCGGATGCGCCGACCGTCCCGGCGCCTGATACGGCTGACACCGCGGTGCCCGATGCCCCGGTGCCCGATGCCCCGGCGTCCGACGCCCCGGCGTCCGACGCCCCGACGGCCCCGGACGCCACCGCCGCATCCGAACCGCCGCCGCCGGACCCGGCGCCGGCGGGGGCCGGCAGCCCCCGGCCGCCCGACAAGACAGCTCCGGACAAGACAGCGGCGGACAAGGCAGCGGACCGGCGCGGTCCGCGCGGACGCGGCCGGCCCGGCGCGCCGGGTCGGCCCGGCACTCCAGGCGGTCGTCCCGGCGGCCGGCCCAGCCCGGTGCCGGCCGCGGCCGCCCACGCCCCCGTCCATGCGGCCGTGGTCGAACCGGTGGTGGACAGCGTCGACCCGCACGAATGGGGCCGGATCGACGAGGACGGCGTCGTTTACGTGCGCACCGCCGCCGGTGAGCGGACGATCGGCAACTGGCAGGCCGGTGACGCGGAGGCCGGGCTGGCCCACTTCGGCCGCAAGTTCGACGACTTCAACACCGAGATCGCGTTGCTGGAGGCGCGGCTGGCGTCCGGCACGGGCGATCCCAAGGCGACCAAGGCGCAGGCGATCGCCCTGCGCGATCAGGTCGAGTCGCTCGCGGCGATCGGCGACCTGGACAACGCGGCGGTCCGGTTGGAGATCGTCATCGGGGTCGCGGACGCCGCGATCGCCGGTGCCTCGACCGCCCGGATCGCGGCGCGCGCCGCCGCGATCAAGGCCAAGGAGGACCTGTGCGCGGAGGCGGAGACGCTGGCCGAGTCGACGCAGTGGAAGGCCACCGGTGATCGGTTGAAGGCGATCGTCGAACAGTGGCGGACCATCCGCGGCGTCGACCGCAAGACCGACGACGCGCTGTGGAAGCGATTCGCCAAGGCCCGGGACACCTTCACCAGGCGGCGCGGCTCCCACTTCGCCGAGCTGGACAAGCAGCGCGGCGCCGCGAAGGAGGCCAAGGAAGACCTGATCAAGCGCGCGGAGGCGCTGTCGGACGCGACCGACTGGGGCGAGACCGCGGCCAAATACCGCGCGCTGATGGAGGAGTGGAAGGCCACCGGCCGGGCGCCGCGGGACGTCGAGGACGCCCTGTGGGCGCGGTTCCGCGCCGCCCAGGAGAAGTTCTTCTCCCGCCGGAACAAGGTCTTCTCCGATCGGGACGCCGAGTTCGCCGCCAACGCCGCCGTCAAGGAGAAACTGCTCGCCGAGGCGGAGAAGATCGACCCGACGGCAGGTCTGGAGCAGGCCAAGGCCAAGATGCGGTCGGTCCATGAGCGGTGGGAGGCGGCCGGCAAGGTCCCGCGGGAGCGGATCCGGGAGTTGGACTCACGGCTGAAGGTGATCGAGGACCGGATCAAGGCGGCCGAGGACCGGCACTGGCGGCGAACCGATCCGGAGACCGAGGCGCGGGTCGCGCAGTTCCGGGCCCGGGTGGACACCTACCGGACGCAGGCCGCCAAGGCCCGGGCCGCCGGCGACGAACGCAAGGCCCGGGAAGCGGAAGCGCAGGCCCGGCAGTGGGAGGAATGGCTCAAGACCGCGCAGAGCGCCGTCGAGAGGTGACCGTCGGGCCGGCCGCCACGGCCGGTCCGCGTCGATCAGCGACGGTTCGCTCGATCGGCGACGATCCGGGTCGGTCGACGGCCAGGCTGCCGGCGGCAGGTCAGCGGCAGGCGACCGGCTCCGGCCGGTGCGCCCGACCGACCGACGGCATGCCGAGCCCGACCCCCGGAGTCAGCAGGGGTGTGCCCTCCTCGGAGCGGTCCCCGGCCCGCGTCCGGCGGTGGGTGAGCACGCCGCCGTCGGCGACCAGGTGATGCGGCGCCGCGTGGGTCACCACGGCGGTGATCACATCGCCGGGCCGGATCGCCCGATCCACCCTGCCGCCGACGGCCGGCAGCGGTGCGAAGTGCACCAGCCGGCCGTCCCGGGCGCGCCCGGTCAGCCGGCCGGAGCGCTGGTCCTTGCGACCCTCCCCCGCCGAGACCAGCACCTCGACCGTGCGACCCGTCAGCGTCCGGTTCTCGGCCAGCGTGGACGCGGTCACCACCTCGGTGAGCCGGCCGAAGCGTTCGGCGACCACCTCCGGCGGGACCTGGTCGGGCAGCTGCGCCGCCGGCGTGCCCGGGCGCGGCGAGTACTGGAAGGTGAACGCGCCGGCGAACCGGGACTGCCGGACCACCTCGAGGGTCTGCTCGAAGTCGTCGTCGGTCTCCCCCGGGAAGCCGACGATGATGTCGGTGGTGATCGCGGCGTCCGGCATGGCCTGCCTGACCTCGGCCAGGATCGACAGGTAGCGGGCGGACCGGTAGGAGCGGCGCATCGCCTTCAGCACCCGGTCCGAGCCGGACTGCAGCGGCATGTGCAGCTGGTGGCACACGTTCGGGGTCTGCGCCATCGCCTCGATCACGTCCGGGGTGAAGTCCTTCGGATGCGGTGAGGTGAAGCGGACCCGCTCCAGCCCGTCGACGCCGCCGCAGGACCGCAACAGCTTCGCGAACGCCCCGCGATCACCGAACTGCACGCCGTAGGAGTTGACGTTCTGGCCGAGCAGGGTCACCTCCAGGACCCCGTCGTCGACGAGCATCTGCACCTCGGCGAGCACGTCACCGGGCCGGCGGTCGGCCTCCCGGCCGCGCAACGACGGGACGATGCAGAAGGTGCAGGTGTTGTTGCAGCCGACCGAGATGGACACCCAGCCCGCGTAGTGCGACTCGCGCTTGGCCGGCAGCGACGACGGAAACACCTCGAGCGCGTCGAGGATCTCGATCTCGGCGCGCCGGTTGTGCCGGGCCCGCGCCAGCAGGGTGGGCAGCGACCCGACGTTGTGCGTGCCGAACACCACGTCCACCCACGGCGCCCGCCGGACGATCTCCCCGCGGTCCTTCTGTGCCAGGCAGCCGCCGACGGCGATCTGCATGCCGGGGTGCTCGGCCTTCACCGACGCCAGGTGACCGAGGTTCCCATACAACTTGTTGTCCGCGTTCTCCCGCACCGCGCAGGTGTTGAAGACCACCACATCGGCCAGGTCGCCCTGCCCCGCGACCCGGTAGCCGGCCTGCTCGAGCAGTCCGCACAGCCGCTCGGAATCGTGCACGTTCATCTGACAGCCGAACGTGCGGACCTGGTAGGTCCGTCCCGCGCCGACCTGCACCCCACTGCTCACCCGACCAGGGTAGTTGGCCGGCGACGGGCCCCGTGACCGTCGATTGTCGAGGCCACCGTCCCCTGCCCAGGCAAATCCTCACCGATTGCGTAAAGGTTCGATTACTGCTCGGCCGCTGCGCATCCATGTGAGGGCCATGTGTGACAAGCTCGACCAACCTGTGAGACCGACCTGCAGCCGATCCCCGGGGAGGAAACGTTGAGCGAGGCTTGCCGAGCGAATCATCGACGCTGTCGCGGCGTCGAGGCGGCCGCGTGAGCGCCGACCCCGCACCGCAGACGTCGGATCGTCCGATGATCCTCATGCGGGACGTCGAGAAGCACTTCGGGTCGCTGCACGTCCTGAAGAACATCCAGTTGGAGGTGACCGCCGGTCAGGTGGTCATCGTCATCGGCCCGTCCGGGTCCGGGAAGTCCACGCTGTGCCGGACGATCAACCGGCTGGAGTCGATCGACTCCGGTCAGATCGAGATCGACGGCGTGCCGCTGCCGGCGGAGGGCAAGGCGCTGGCGCAGTTGCGCTCCGACGTGGGCATGGTGTTCCAGTCGTTCAACTTGTTCGCGCACAAGACGATCCTGCAGAACGTCACCCTCGGACCGATCAAGGTCCGGAAGATGAACAAGGCCAAGGCCGAGGAGCTGGCCCTGTCCCTGCTGCGGCGGGTGGGCGTCGAGTCGCAGAAGGACAAGCTGCCGGCGCAGCTGTCGGGCGGGCAGCAGCAGCGGGTGGCCATCGCCCGCGCGCTGGCCATGCAGCCGAAGGTGATGCTGTTCGACGAACCGACCAGCGCCCTGGACCCGGAGATGGTCAACGAGGTGCTGGACGTGATGACGTCCCTGGCCAGGGAGGGCATGACGATGGTCGTGGTCACCCACGAGATGGGTTTCGCCCGTAAGGCCGGCGACCGGGTGCTGTTCATGGCCGACGGGGAGATCGTCGAGGACGCCACCCCGGAAGAGTTCTTCACCAACCCGCGCTCCACCCGGGCCAAGGACTTCCTCAGCAAGATCCTGACGCACTGACTCGAAGCCCCCACAGCGGCGCGGGACCGACCCGGGCCGATGAATCACCGGAAGGAAGCACCGATGAAACTCCGCAGAATCGGATCGGCGATCGCCGGCGCGGCCGCGCTGGCCCTCGTCGTCACCGGCTGCAGTAGTTCGAGCGACCAATCGACCGCGAGCTCGATCGCCAGCGCAGCGTCCAGCGTGGCCAGCGCCGGCCAGAGTGTGGCCAGTGCTGCCGGCAGCGCCGTCAGCTCGGCGGTCGACAGTGCGAAGAGCTCGGTCGCCGGTGCGGTCAGCAGCGCGGTCGCCGGTGCCGTCGGTGACTCGCAGGTGCTCACCAACGCGGGCAACGGCAAGCTGGTCGTCGGGATCAAGTTCGACCAGCCCGGACTGGGCCTGAAGAACCCGGACGGCACCTTCTCCGGCTTCGACGTGGAGGTCGCCAAGTACGTCGCCGACAAGCTGGGCGTGCAGCCGGAGAACATCGAGTTCAAGGAGTCCAAGTCGGCCGAGCGGGAAGGCCTGATCGAGCGCGGTGAGGTCGATTACATCGTGGCGACCTACTCGATCACCGACGCCCGCAAGGAGAAGGTCAACTTCGCCGGCCCGTACTTCATCGCGGCCCAGGACCTGCTGGTCAAGTCGGACAACACCGACATCACCGGTCCCGAGTCGATGGCCGGCAAGATCCTGTGCTCGGTGACCGGTTCGACCTCGGCGCAGAAGGTGAAGGACCAGTACGCCGCCGACGTGGCGTTGCAGGAGTACGGCACCTACACCGAGTGCGTCGAGGCCCTGCGCTCCGGCGCGGTCGACGCGGTGACCACGGACAACGTCATCCTGGCCGGGTACGCGGCGCAGTACCCCGGCGAGCTCAAGGTCGTCGGCAAGGGCTTCTCGGTGGAGAACTACGGCATCGGCCTGAAGAAGGGTGACGTCGCCGGCACCGCGGCCATCAACGCGGCGATCGCATCGATGATCGCCGACGGCTCGTGGAAGCAGGCGTTGGAGGACACCGTCGGCCCGTCCGGGTTCACCATTCCGGCACCGCCGACCCCGAGCAGCTGACGCGACGCGAACGGCCCCCGGGACTTCCCGGGGGCCGTTCGCCTTCGGCGGCACGATCCGCCGACCTCGAACCCGGTGAGGAGTGAAACGTGGACTTCAGCTTCGTGACCGACCCGAGGTACGACATCCTCGGCGCGTTCTGGATGACGGTGCAGCTGACCTTCTGGTCGGCCATCGGCGCGTTCGTCCTCGGCGTCGTTCTGGCCGCCATGCGAGTGAGCCCGGTTCCGCTGATGCGGGCCTTCGGCAGCGGGTTCGTCAACATCATCCGCAACATCCCGCTGACCCTGATCATCATCATGATGTCCCAGGTCATCGCGAACCAACTGGGCCTGCGGCTGGCCGTGCGGGAGGCCGGGGTGAATCCGCAGGCGTTCCTGAACTCGCAGAACTTCCGGCTCGCGGTGCTCGGCTTCATCATCTACACGTCGACGTTCGTCTGCGAAGCCATCCGCTCCGGGATCAACACGGTGCCGCCCGGCCAGGCCGAGGCGGCCCGGGCGATCGGTCTGAAGTTCACCCAGGTGCTGGCCATCGTGGTGCTCCCGCAGGCGATTCGCGCGGTCATCGCGCCGCTGGGGTCGGTGCTGATCGCGCTGACCAAGAACACCACGGTGGCGTCCGCGATCGGGGTGGCCGAGGCGGCCCTGTTGATGAACACGCTCATCGAGAACGAGGCGGACAAGTTCACCGCGGTCTTCCTGGTGATCGCCGTCGGGTTCATCGTGCTGACCCTGCCGACCGGTCTGGTGTTCGGCGCCCTGGCGAAGAAGTACCAGGTGAAGCGATGAGAAGCGAGGCTTGCCGAGCGAATGATCGACACCGTCGTCGCAGCGCCCGAGCCGGCACGGCCGAGCCCGCGAGGCGTCCCGGGAGGGCGGTGCGGGTGAGCGAGGCTTGCCGAGCGAACGATCGACACCGTCGTCGCAGCGCCCGAGCCGGCACGGCCGAGCCCGCGAGGCGTCCCGGGAGGGCGATGCGATGAGTGCCGAGCGCGCCACCGTTCTCTACGACATCCCGGGCCCGCGGGCCCGCCGGTTCAACCTCGTGCTGAGCGTGATCTTCGCGGTGGTGTTGGTGGCCATCGCCTGGTGGGTCATCTCAGTACTGGCCGACAAGAACCAGCTGACCGCCGCGAAGTGGTCGCCGTTCCTCGAGGGCCAGAACTGGACCACTTACCTGTTGCCCGGGCTGTGGGCCACCCTGGAGGCGGCGGCGCTCAGCGTGGTCATTGCGTTGCCGGTCGGCGCCGTGTTCGGCATCGCCCGACTGTCCGATCACGCCTGGATCCGTTGGCCGGCCGGGGTGATCGTGGAGTTCTTCCGGGCGATCCCGGTGATCATCCTGATGCTGTTCGCGTTCCAGCTCTGGTTCGCCGTGCTCGGCACGTCCAGCCCGTTCGCGGCGGTGGTCATCGGCCTGGTGCTCTACAACGGTTCAGTGCTGGCCGAGGTGTTCCGGGCCGGCATCCTGGCGGTGCCCAAGGGGCAGACCGAGGCGGCGATGGCCATCGGCCTGCGCAAGACGCAGCTGATGACCCTGATCCTGCTTCCGCAGGCAATCACCTCGATGCTGCCGGCGGTGGTCAGCCAGCTAGTGGTCATCGTCAAGGACACCGCGCTGGGCGGCATCCTGGTCGGGTATGTGGAGCTGCGGCGGGCGGCGAACACTTCCGCCAGCAACTACGGCAACCTGCTGCCCACCTATGTGGTGGTCGCGGTCATCTATATCCTGATCAACTTGGCGCTGGGCTGGCTGTCGCACTGGCTGGAGCGCAAGCTCCGCACCCGGCGCGGTGGGCGCGGTGCCCAGGTGGTGGTCCAGGACGTCGGCGGGCAGACCGATCTGCTGGGCCGGCAGGAGGTCATGATCTTGGACGAGCCGGGGATCGACGAGTTCAACAAGCCCTGACCTCTTTGGCGGTTTCCACCCGGCCGGTAGTTCTCGGGATCCGGTTCGGGACCGGCAGGCGATGCCGCTGCCGCGGGACTCGCGGACTCAGCGAGCGATGCCGCTGCCGCGGGACTAGCGGGCGATCTCGGTGGCGCGGGACTCGCGGATCACGGTGACCCTGACCTGGCCGGGGTAGGTGAGCTCCTCCTCGATCTGCTTGGCCACCTCGCGGGCCAGGATGTGCGCCTCGACGTCGTCGACGACGTCCGGCTTGACCATCACCCGGAGTTCGCGGCCGGCCTGCATGGCGAACACCTTCTCCACGCCCTTTTTGGCGCCGGCGATCGCCTCGATCCGCTCCAGCCGCTGGACGTAGGACTCCAGGGATTCCCGGCGGGCGCCGGGCCGGCCGCCGGAACAGGCGTCCGCGGCCTGGGTGAGCACGGCCTCCACGGTGCTGGGCGGTACCTCGTCGTGATGGGCCTCGATGCAGTGCACGACCTCGTCCGATTCCCCGTACTTGCGGGCCAGTTCGGCGCCGATGAGCGCATGGGAGCCGGGCACCTCGTGGGTCAGCGCCTTGCCGATGTCGTGCAGGAACGCCCCGCGGGTCACCACCGTCGGGTCGATGCCCAGTTCGGCGGCCATGGCCCTGGCGATGTGGGCGGTTTCCACCAGATGGCCGAGCACGTTCTGACCGTAGGACGTGCGGTACTTGAGCCGTCCGACCAACGACACCAGCTCCGGATGCAGGTCGGTGATCCGCACCTCCAGCAGGGCGTCCTCGGCGGCCCGCTGGCACAGCACCTCAACCTCATCGCGGGCCCGTTCGTAGGCCTCCTCGATGCGGTGCGGGTGGATGCGGCCGTCGTCGATCAGCATCTCCAGGGTGATCCGGCCGATCTCCCGGCGGACCGGGTCGAAGCACGACAGCAGCACGGCCTCGGGGGTGTCGTCGATGATGACGTTGACGCCGGTGACGGTCTCGAAGGCGCGGATGTTGCGCCCCTCGCGCCCGATGATGCGGCCCTTGACGTCGTCGGCGGGCAGGTGCACGACCGCGACCACGGTCTGCGCGGTCTGGTCCGAGGCCACCCGCTGAATCGCCTCGGCCACGATCTGCCTGGCTCGTTGCTTGGCCGAACTCTGCGCCTCCGATTCGATCCGCCGGATCATCATGGCGGCGTCCCGGCGGACCGCTTCCTCCTGGCTGGCCAGCAGTTCGGCGCGGGCCGCCTCGACGGTGAGGCCGGAGATCCGGACCAGCTCCGCCTGGTGGGCCGCCTCCGCGGCGGCCAACTCCCGCTGGCGCTCGGCGAGTGCCGCGGTCCGGTCACTGAGCTCGGCCTCACGTTCGGCGATGCTCTCGGACCTGCTCTGCAGCGCCCGCTTGGTGGCCGACAACTCACCCTGCTCGCTGCCGATCCGGCGACGGTCGGCCACCAGCGCCTGCTGTTCGTCGGCGAGTGCCTGGGTCGCGGCGCGTAGCCGCTGCTCGGCCTCCTGGAGCTCTTTGCGGTCCTGGGCGAGCGCCGCGGTGGCCTCGGTGGTGATCCGGCTGCGCTCGTTCTCCAGTCCGGCCCGGATCTCGGCCGCCTGCCCCCGGGCGGCGGCGATCATCCGCTCGGCCTCGGCCTGGGCGTCCGCCCGCACCTGCTCGGCATCCCGGCGGGTCCGGTTCGACAACTCCTCCGCGGCCTCGGCCGCGGTGCGGCGAACCGCATCGGCCGCGTCGGCGGCGGCCTGAGCCTCGTGACTGAGCAACGCGAACCGGCCGAGGTCCGGTTCGGCGGCGGGCTTGGCCTCTGCGGCGCTTCGACTGACGGCCTCGTCCAACAGCCGCCGCAACGCCGCCTCGTCCATCTGCGGGGCGGCGGCCGGCTTGCGCCTGACCAGTACGACCACCGCGCCGATCGCGACGAGCAGCACGAGAATCAGCACGATGACGAGCGCATCGGACACGTCACGGCCTCCCCTCGTCAGCGCCGCCGCGGACCGGACGCTCGGATGAGCGACCGTCACGATGGACGGCAGGAGGGTCGCCGACGAAACGGCTCGTCGGTGCGACGAGCGGTCATTTCGACACATAGACCCGCCGGGTACGCGAACGACCCGGCGAGGCCGGTGCGGGGTGATGCAAAAGAACCGCTATCGATCGCGCGATCCAGGGATGCGCGTGCTGGTGACTCTCCTGTTACCTCCGAGGTTAGGTAGCACCGTCCCGAGGGTCAAGCCGACCCGCGTCGCCGCCTCCTGTCCGAGGCCCTCGACGGCTCGTGACCGGGGAACTTCCGACGGTCACGACCAACTCGGACCGGTCTCGGCGTCGTAGTCGCTGATCACCTCCTGGACGACCCGCTGGGCCACGTCGGCCGAGTAGCCACGCCGAGCCAACAGGCCGAGCATCCGGCGTCGCGCGGTGTCGACGCCGTGAGCCATGGCGGAATCGACACGCCGCTCCAGCAGGGCACGGGCTCGCTGGTATTCGGCATCGCGATCGACGACGGTCACCGCGGATGCCGCGATGCGCGAATCCACGCCCTTGCGCTTGAGTTCCTCGCGAAGCGCTCCGGCACCGAGGCCGCCTTGTCGGTGACGACTGGCGACGAAGGACTGTGCATATGCCTCGTCGTCGATCAGACCCACCTCGGTCAGCCGGTCCAGGACCCGCCGGGCGACGTCCTCGGGGATGCCCTTGCGGGCCAACGCCGCCGCCAACGCCGCACGCGGCCGGGCGGCCCCGGTGAGCAACCGCAGGCAGATGGCCTTGGCCACCGCTTCCGGGTCGCCCAGGTCGTCCTCGGGGTGCCCCGGCGGGCCGATCCGCTCCCCACCGGGAGCCGCCGACCGGTCCGCGGACCGACCCGTCGACCGCTCCGAGTGCTTGTCCGAGGGTTGTTTCGACTCCGAGTGTTGTTTCGACGGATCCTGGGCGACCGGCCGCCGAACGGTGATCTGCGCCATCTGCTTGGACAGGCGGGCCAACACGTCGGCCCGATCCGTTGCCGATCCGACGGGCTCGTCGGCGTCCGCGGCCACGATCAGAAGTCGACCGGGGCGGGCAGCGGCTCATCCTGGTCGATGCGGGCCCCGACGCCGAGCTTCTCCTTGATCCGCTTCTCGATCTCGTCGGCGATGTCCGGGTTGTCCCGCAGGAAGTTCCGCACGTTCTCCTTGCCCTGGCCCAGTTGCTCGCCGTCGTAGGTGTACCAGGCTCCGGCTTTGCGGACGAGCCCCTGCTCGACACCGACGTCGATGAGCGAGCCCTCCCGGGAGATGCCCCGGCCGTAGATGATGTCGAACTCGGCCTGCTTGAACGGCGGAGCCATCTTGTTCTTGACCACCTTGACCCTGGTGCGGTTGCCGACCACGTCGGCACCGTCCTTGAGCGCTTCGATCCGGCGGATGTCCATGCGGACGGAGGCGTAGAACTTCAGCGCCTTGCCACCGGTGGTGGTCTCCGGTGACCCGAACATGACGCCGATCTTCTCCCGGAGCTGGTTGATGAAGATCATTGTGGTGTTGGTGCTGTTCAGCGCCCCGGCGATCTTGCGGAGCGCCTGCGACATCAACCTGGCCTGCAGGCCGACGTGGCTGTCGCCCATCTCGCCCTCGATCTCGGCCCGCGGCACCAGCGCGGCCACCGAGTCCACCACCACCAGGTCGATCGCGCCCGAGCGGATGAGCATGTCGGCGATCTCCAGCGCCTGCTCGCCGGTGTCCGGCTGGGACACCAGCAATGCGTCGGTGTCCACCCCCAGTGCCCGGGCATACTCCGGGTCCAGGGCATGTTCGGCGTCGATGAACGCGGCGATGCCGCCCTCGGCCTGGACGCTGGCCACCGCGTGCAGGGTCAGGGTCGTCTTGCCGGAGGACTCCGGGCCGTAGATCTCGATGACCCGGCCCCGGGGCAGTCCGCCGATGCCCAGCGCCACGTCCAGCGCGATGGACCCGGTGGGAATCACCTCGACCGGTGCCCGACCCTCATCGCCGAGCCGCATGATCGAACCCTTGCCGTACTGCTTCTCGATCTGCGCCAGCGCGATGCCGAGCGCCTTCTCACGATCCGGTGCCGACATAATCCACCCCGTGCCTTTCCTCGCTGGTTGGATGCTGCGTGTTCTCCGTCGGGACCGACGCTAGAGGCCGGCACCGACAGTCACCCCGAACCGCGCCGGATTGTGGATGGATTCGGGGATGGGGACAACTTTAGACGTACACCTGTTCGAGGGGAAGCAAAGCCGGGCGCGTGTCGCCGGTCGGTTCCTGCTGACCTGGCAGCACGGGCCCGCGTCACGGATCGGCTCATCGATCGACCTTGAGGAAAGGTGGCGTGGCGCGGGTGATCGGCGTTCCGGCGCAAGGACGGAAGATCCGCACGGCTGGTCGTGCTGATCTTCCGCTGAAGCGTTCATTCGCCGGCATGGATGGTGGGCCTGCGAGGATGCGGCCGGCGTTCGGAAGAAGAAGTGTCGCTGCGCGGCCACTTTTCTTCTCGACGCGGCCTGCCGGCAGGTCGGCCGGCGGACGGGCCCCCCAGGATGGGGACGCGGCTCCTCGAAGGTGAACGGCGCTCCCGGCAAGGATTGGAGCGCTGTTGCCACCCGAGGAGCGGTGGCGGAGTCGGTGCAGTGGCGTTCCCACTCGTGGAGCGGTGTGGCGTCGGCCGCGGCGGCGACCCCGGCGACGATGCCCACACTCGTGGCCGGGCACGAACCCGTCTGGCCCTCGCGGACCCGGATGGCCCGGTGGAGCCGGCGCGAGGGGCGCGCCGACGGTGGCTCGCGTCACCGCGATGGTCACATCGGTGCGGCCCGGCCGACCTGCGGTCGGTCCGGGTTCACACGACCACGCAACAGCCCTCTCAAGCTTTCGTGTGGGATGTCGGCGGCCACTCAGCGCCGGGTCGGATCCGGCTCGACCACGACGGACTTCGGGCACTCCGCTCGCCAGGCGTTCGACCGATCAGCCCGATCGGTCGGGCAGTCCGTGTCGCAGGCCCTGGGGCAGGTCGAAGTCGTCGCACACGGCGTACCAGACCCGCTTGGGATCCTCACCGGCGTCCAGCGCTTCGTCGGCGGTCCGGCCGCCGAGTGCCGAGAAGACATGGTCGGCGGCCACGGATGCGGCCCGCATGGGGCCGAAGCCGGTCTCCATCAGGTCACGGAACTCGGTCAGCCGCACACGGCCCACCCTACTGAAGCCGGAATCGACGCCCACCGCGTCTCGACTCCGCCGGCAGCCGACGACGCCTCCGAGTTCGGGCGTGGCCCGGCATCCGACCACCTCGTGGCCCGGCCCACCACGTCGGCCCACCCGCATACCGACGGGGCCTATCAACCCGATCCGCGCCGAAACCGGCGAACGGGCGGCACAACGCGGATTCGTCCGCGAAGCCCGCGGCGCCCCCACCGCTCGCGGAGCCAACCGGCCAGTGTCAGACCCGGCGGGCACACTGCCGAGCATGGATCCCACGGGGATGTCGAGCCCACTCGGCCAACTGGTGATCGCGGCCGGCCTGGTCGCCGCCATCCTGGTCGCCGTCCTGGCGCTCAGGCGCCGGAAGTGATGATCGTGATCACCGCGCCGTCCCCAAATAACGATACGGAACGGTTGCGTTTCGCTATCCGACGGCGCAGAATCAGACGCGACCGGCGCCGGCCGGGCCCCACCGTTTCACCACAACCGCTCCGCCCCCACAACCATTCCTGCCGGCACGGCCGCCACCACGCAGCCCTGGTCTCGAGCCTTACTTTTCTTTGAGCACGAAAGGACATCGCCATGTCCGACACCCCTGTCGCCACGCCGCCCGAACCGGCGGCGGCTCTGGCCGCACCGCCCGGGAACCCCGCCGGCGCCCTCGACGGCGTCTACCCGAAGCGATGGAAGGCGCTGTCCGTTCTGGTCGTCGGCCTGCTGGTGGTCATCCTGGACAACACCATCCTCAACGTCGCCCTCAAGACCATCCAGATCGACCTGAACGCCACCCAGAACGAGCTCGTGTGGGCGATCAACGCCTACTCCTTGGCGTTCGCCGCGCTGCTGTTTACCTGGGGTGTGCTCGGCGACCGGTTCGGGCGCAAACGGATCCTGCTCATCGGTCTGGTGCTGTTCGGCGCCGCCTCGGCGTTGTGCGCCTTCGCCGACAGCCCCGGCGAACTGATCGCCTTCCGCGCCCTGATGGGCGTCGGCGGAGCGTCGGTGATGCCGATCTCGTTGTCGATCATCACGGTGATCTTCCCGCCGCAGGAGCGCGGCCGGGCGATCGGCGTGTGGTCTGCCGCGGTCGGCGGCGCGGTCGCGATCGGCCCGGTGCTCGGCGGCCTGCTGCTCGAGCATCCGAACTGGTTCAGCTGGCTGACCGGCAACGACTGGGGCTCGGTCTTCTTCATCAATGTGCCGATCGTGCTGATCGGCATCGTCGGCATCATCATGCTGGTCCCGGAGACCAAGAACCCCCGGCCGGGACGGTTGGATCCGATCGGGCTGCTGCTCTCGGTGGTCGGCCTGTTCATCATCGTCTACGGCATCCAGAACGCCGCCGAGGTGGGCTGGGCGGCCCCGTCGACCTGGGGCTTCACCCTGCTCGGCCTGGCCGTGCTGCTCGGTTTCGGCTTCTACGAGCACCGCAGCACGCATCCGTCGATCGATCTGTCCCTGTTCCGGATCCGGTCGTTCTCGGTGCCGCTGACCGGCGTCACCCTGGCCTTCGCGGCGATGCAGGGCACGCTGCTGTTCCTGACCTTCTATTACCAGATCGTCCGCGGGTGGAACCCCCTGCAGGCGGGGCTGTTGGTGCTGCCGTTCGCCGTCGGTCAGTTGCTCGGCGCGCCGCGCAGCGCGGGGATGGTCAAACGCTTCGGCGCCCGCGTGGTGATCCCGGTCGGCCTCGCCTTCGCCGCCGCCGGCATGCTCTTCTTCACGTTCGTCACGCCGGACACTCCGCTGTGGATGCTGATCGTGCTCGGCGTGGTCTTCGGCTTCGGTCTTGGCTGCACCATCGCACCGTCGACCACCCGGATGACCCTGGCCACCCCACCGGAACGGTCCGGATCCGGCTCCGCCGTGCAGAACACCGTCCGGCAGGTCGGCGCTGTCTTCGGCGTCGCGATCCTGTCGTCGGTCGTCAGCACCGTCTACAGCAACAACATCACGCCGCTGCTGGAGGGCAAGGGCCTGCCACCTGAGGCGTTCTCGGCCGCCACCGAATCGATCGGCGGCACGAACGAGGTCGCCGATCGGCTCGCCGCCGGCGGCCTTGCCCCTGCCCCGGCGATCGATCAGCTGCGGCAGGCGGCCACCGATTCGTTCATGCCCGCGTTGCACACGGCCACACTGTTCTCGGTGGGGCTGCTCGTGCTGGCCCTGCTGATCGTGGTGACTTGGTTGCCGACGAACGCCCAGGCCGCCGCATGGTCGAGCGCCAACGGCCCGGCCCGGACCGCGACCGGCAGCGGCAGCGGCAGCGGCAGCGGCAGCGGCAGCGGCAGCGAAGACGGTTCGGCCCACCCGCAGGCGGACGAAGCGCTCGTCGAGGTGGCCATACCGCGCACGGCCAACGGCGGCCGGCACGCGGCACCGGACGAGGAGGGGCCGACCGCACCGGCGGGTGCGCATCGGCTGGGCCGACACGCCGTCCCCAACTCTCCCCCCGAGGATTCGGAGGGGCGACGGCTATGACGACCTCGGCCGCCCCCCACGCGGATGCGACAACCGGCGCCGGGCCCGCGGACTGCGCCCGGCGTCCGGGTCGCCCCCGGGAACGGCGCGCCGACCAGGCGATCATCACCGCCACCCTGCAGATCTTCGCGGACGAGGGCTACCACGCCCTGTCGATGGAGGCGGTAGCCGCTCGGGCCGGCGTCGGCAAGGCGACCATCTATCGTCGCTGGCCGGGCAAGAAGGAACTGGTCATCGATGCCCTCGCGACTCTCAACGACGATCTGTTGGTGGCCCGGAGCCACCTTCCCGAACGGTCGGACGATCGGATCCGCGTCATCCTGCGCCATCTGGCCACCCGCGACACCGACAGCCTCATCGGCCGGATCACCCCGCGGATGCTGGTCTACAGCGTGAGCCAGCCCGACCTGTACGCCGAGTACTTCCAGCGGGTGATCGTGCCGCGCCGTCGCTGGCTGCACGAGATCCTGCGGGACGGGGTGGCTTGCGGGGAGCTGCGGCCCGATCTGGACGTGGAAGTAGCCGCGCTGGCGATGGTCGGGCCGATGATGCTGCCCACTCCGGGGCGGGGCCTGAACCCGCGAGGCGAGGACCTGGCCCGGCGAGTGTTCGATGTGCTCTGGCCCGGCCTGGCGGCGCCGGATTGGACACCGACGGCCGAAGAGCCGACCGGCTGAAGCCGCCGCCGGCCGGACACCGACCCGCACGATCGACCGGTCAACGATCGGTGAGCTCACGCATTCCGGCGGCCAACGCCCGCAACTGATCGATCGGTTCGGACAACTCGGGCGCGCCGACTGTCGGGGGCGCCGTCCCCGCCGAGCCGGCACCACCCGAACCCGTACCACCCGAACCCGCACCACCCGAAACCGCACCATCGGACGGTGGGATCCCGGGCGGCCCGGGTCGGGCACCCTCGGCCAGCGCCCGGGTGGCGTGCACCGCCTCGTTGGCCGCGGTGACCAGCCGGCCATAGTCCCCTACGCCGTCCTCGATCTCCCGCCGCATCGCGGTGATCGTGGTGTCGAGGTCGCCGCCGACGTCCGCGGCGGCACGCCGCCGGGCCCGGATCACCTCCGACAGGTCGGCGGCCCGATTCCGCAGCCGCCCCTCCGTCGCATCGGCGGACCTGATCACCTCATCACGCAGCGCCCGGACGGTGCTGTCCGCCTCGACCAGCCCGATCATGCCGACCAGCCGGCGCAGACCGTCCGAGTAGCCGTCCAACCGAGCCATGATCGGGCGCAGCTCGCCGACGACCGCGCTTCGCCGGGGCGACGGCGGCGGGAGTGCCGCGACCAGCCGGCTCCGGGCCCTCAGATCGGCGGCCGCCCGCGCGGTACGGGCCAGGCACAAGGCCAGCACGCCGGCCAGGATCACCAGGGCCACGATCACACCGGTCGAGAACCCGCCGGCGATCGCCACCACGCCGGCACCGCCGAGAACCGTCGCCGCGGACGCCGCCGACCACGACTTGACCCGGCGACGCGCCGCCCGCTGCCGTCGCCGGGCCACCGCGGCGGGCTCCCGACGCGTCCGCAACGCCTCCGTCGCGGTAGCACTGACCTGCGCCGCCAGGTCGAGCCCCTGCTCGACGGCGGCACCGGAGGTCCAGCGCGCCACGGCGGCCTTGCGCATCAGGTCTGCTGGTTGGGCAGCGAGGCCGGTTGGGAGGTCGGCGTGGTCGGCGTCGCGGTGGCGGCGTCGATGGACCGCGGCTGCTGGGTGGACAGCTCAGGGTGCAGTTGTGCCCGCAACTGGTCGAGCCGGGCCGCGCCGGCCATGTCCAGCGTCGACTTCTGCACCTCCAACATGCGGCCCTCGACCGAATCCGCATGCAGTTCGGCGGCGCCCAGGGCGTTGGCGTACCGCCGCTCGATCTTCTCCCGCACCTCGTCCAGCGACGGCGTGTTACCCGGTGCCTGCAGCTGGGACATCGACTGCAGCGACGCCGACACCTGCTCCTGCATCTTGGCCTGCTCCAGCTGGGACAGCAGCTTGGTACGTTCGGCCAGCTTGGACTGCAGCTGCATCGCGTTGTTCTCGACGGCCTTCTTGGCCTGCTGGGCCGCCTGGAGGGCCTGGTCGTGCATCTTCTTCAGGTCTTCCATCTGCTGCTCGGCGGCGACCAGCTGGGTGGCGAACGCCTGCGCGGTTTGCTCGTACTTGTCCGCCTCGGCCGCATTGCCCTTCGCCCGCTGCTCGTCGGCCAGCACCAGGGCCTGCCGCGCGGACGAGGAGAGCCGCTCCACGTCGCCCATCTGCCGGGTGAGCTTCATCTCCAACTGGCGCTGGTTGCCGATCACCGCGGCCGCCTGCTGGCTCAACGCGGCGTGTTGACGCTGCGCGTCTTCGATTGCCTGCTGGATCTGCACCTTCGGATCGGCATATTCGTCGACCTTGGACGAGAAAAGCGCCATCAGGTACTTCCACGCCTTGGTGAACGGATTCGCCATGATGATGTCCTCTCGCCCAGTTGCACGCGGCCGCGCCCCCGCACGTTCTCGCGGTGATCTCATCGTTCCAGGTCGGCGAGCCAGGTTCCACCCGGCTCGGACAACCGGGGGACGAATTCCGGCGCCGCCCCGATCCCGGCGCGGGCCCGGTCGGGGTTCTCCCGGACCCGGACCCCGGCCGGGCCGCCCCCGATCGAGGCGCTTTCCCCGGCACGGTCGACACGTTCGGAGCATCCGAGCCGGTCGCCCTTGGCTACAGTGGCGGTCCGTGATCGGTGGTCCCGCCGATCACCCGTCTCGGCCGTCTCGACTCCGGGCACCGCGCGACCACGGCCGCGGCACCCGGCCGGATACGGCACGCGAATGTGTCGATCGACAGCCCGCACGAAAGCTGGAGAAATTTCATGACGTCACGCCACGGGTCCGGCTCCGGCGGCCGCCGGATCGCTCCTTGGATCATCGTGACGCTCGTGGTCGCGGTTCTGCTCGTCGTCGGAGTCACCGCGTACGTCCTGGTCACCCGGGACGACAAGGATGCCGCCACATGTTCGAGTCAGGTGGTGCTGCCGGTCGTCACGGCGCCGGGCGCGGACGCGGCCGTCGAAGCCGCCGCGGCGGCCTTCGACGCGACGGAGCCGGTCGCCCGCTCCGCCTGCGTCAGCACCGCGGTGACCGCCCAGCCGGGCGCGGACACGGCGTCCGCACTGGCCGGTGGTTGGGTCGGGCAGTCCGGTCCGGGTCCGGCCCTCTGGTTTCCGGACAGCGCCGGTGATCTGGCCGCGCTCGAGACCGCCGATTCGGCGATGACGGCCGGACGCAACCCCGCCCCGATGGCCGGCTCACCGGTGGTGTTGGCGGTCCGCGCCGAGGACGCGGACGCGGTGCGGGCAGCGAACCTGCAGTGGCGCGACCTGCCGACGGCGACCGGCCCGAACGGATCGGTCACCCTTCCGGCAAACCGCAAGCTGATCCTGGCGCTGCCCGACCCCACCGCCAACCGGGCGACCAGCTATGCGCTGCAGTCCGTCCTGGCCGGCCTCACGGCCGGCCCGATCGACCCGGCGGTGGTCGCCGCGAACGCCGGCTCGCTGGCCGGGTTGGACGACGGCGGTCCGGCCGGCCCGCCGGCCACCACCCTCGACGCGCTCGGCGACCTGGCCGCCGGACCCACCGGATTCACCGCCGTCCCCGTGGTCGCCGCCGAATTCACCCGGTTGGCGGCGCAGAGTCCGGGCCTGACCACCGTCACCCTCGGCGGTGACACCGCGGGCGACCAGGTCTACGGGGTGCCGCTGACCGCGAGCTGGGTGAACCCGACCCTGGACGAAGCGGCGAGCACCTTCCTGGCCTACCTGCGCGGACCGGCCGGGCAGCAGGCCTTCACGGACCAGGGGCTCAAGGTCGGCGCCGACACCGGCGTGCGGGTCGCCGACGGCGGCCCGGCCGTGGCCGCCGCGCTGGCCGCCGCGATCGGTGTCGCGCCCGGCAGCGCTGCCGCACCCGGGCCGACGGCCGCACCCGAGCCCACGGCAGCACCCGAGCCCACGGCAGCACCCGGAACCGGGGCCACCCCAACCGCGCCCGGCGGCCAGACCGCGAACGAGGGTCCCACCGCGAGCGGCGCCGTCGGCCCGACCGCAAGCTCGACCCGATCCGGCTGACCCCGGGCCGATTCCGGCCGCGGTCAGCCGACGCACTGCCCGGCTCACCCTTGCAGCGGAAGCGGCCCGTCACCGATGCCGGTCAGCGTTGCGGTCAGCTCGATCGGCCCGACGACCCGGACGCGGCAGGTGACCGTCGTCCCGTCGCCGGCGACGCTCACCCGCAACCGGCCACCGCCGGTGACGTCCGCCATCCCGGTGACCCGGCCCACCAGGTCCCGGCAGGTGTCCAGGGCCGGCGCCGCTCCCGACGCCGCCGTACCGAAGACCTGTTCACCGTGCGGTGACTGGCAGGACACCCGACGGTCCGGGATCGCACCGGACCGGCAGAACCCGAACGGCGCCGGCGCCGCGGTATCCGCCATCGACCGCAGGTACGAACCCCGGTAGTGCTCCAGCCCCGGTGCCAGCACGGCGCAGGCCGCCCACCTGCCGGCATCCGTCCCGCCGACCGGTTCGCCGAGGATGGCCACGAACCGGTGCGCGACCACCGGCGTCCATAGGCTGCCGGTGACCGCCCGGACCTGCCAGCGCAGATGCTCGCGATACCCCACGGCAACCTGGGTGCACCACTGACCGTCCGATGTCGCACCCGCGATTCCGGTCGCCGAGGCGCCGATCCGGCGGAACGCCGCCACCTCGCCGACGTGCTCGCCGGCGCAATCGGAGAACACCACCGAACGTTCGCCCATCGCCGCCGCGCTGAGGCCGAAGACCAGCGGGAACAGCGGCGGCGTCGGACCGACCAGGGCGGCCACGCAATCCCCGACCGTCGGCGGACCCGCCGGCCGGCCGATGGCCGCCGTCCCCGGAATCCGCCGGCCGTCCCACCGGGCGACCACCAACGTGCCGAGCACGACCAGCAGCACCAGCACCACGCCGAGCAACCGGCGAGGGACCGACGGCGGTGCCGACAACGAAGCGGCCGACGAAGCCGGCGACCAGGTCACGGCGCGAACGGGACCGGCCGGTCCGCCAGGCCATTGACCAGGCCGACCAGCTGCCGAGATCCGGAGGCCGCCACGAAGCACCCCAGGACGGACTGGTTGCCGGTCCAGGTTCGGCTCAACCGGGTCATCCGATCGGCCGTGATCGCCAGCTGGCCGTCCCGAGTCGGGTCGTCGGTGTCCATCAGCCGGCCCGCGATCCGCGAGCACGACGCGCTGACCTCCGCGGCGGGAACCGGGTCCAGGTCGTCGCGCCAACCCGTCGCGACCAGTTGTGCCGTGTGCGCGCGCAGGCAGTCGCCCGGGCCGGTCAGCAGCCCGGATTCGTCGAGTGTCCAGCAGGAGCCGAACGCCGGCGGCAGGGTCTCGTTCAGGTAGGCGCCCCGCAGGCTGCCCCGGTAGGACTGGCCGGTTCCCGGTCCGACCACGCAGACCGACCAGTCCCGCCCGGCCCGCCGCTCGAGGCCGGACGGCGTCACCAGGAAGGCGCGGAAGGCGATCGTCGGGCGCCACGACACCGGTTCGGCGTCGGACGCGGCGGAGGGACCGGTCGGCATGCCCGGCACCCGCAGGCCGGTGTACTGGGCCAGCGGTTCGAAACACGGGCCGGCGCGGCCGAAGCGAGGGGTCTGTGCCCGCTCCCGCTGGTCGGCCCAGAAGGCGACCACCTCGGCGGCGACGGCACCCCGGCACGAGCCGAACCGGACGGCCGACACGGACAACTGCGGCGGCACGGAACCGTCCTGGATGTCGTCCGCCAGCGAGGTGACGCAATCACCCACCGACGGCGGCGTGGGCAGGACGACCGGCACGGCGGTGCCGATCGACCGGGCACCCGACAGCGCGGGCAGGATCATGACCGCCGCGAGGGCCAGGACGACAAGCGTCACACCGACCGCGCGCCGGTCCACCCGACCACGGTAACCCCCGGCGTCCGGTCCGCGGCCCGATCGCACAGCAACCGTCAGGCGTACGCCTCCGGCGCCGGGCAGGAGCAGACCAGGTTGCGGTCGCCGAACGCACCGTCGATCCGCCCCACCGGCGGGAAGTACTTGTGCGCCGGCGATACCCCGGGCGGGAACACGGCCTCCTGCCGCGAGTACGGACGGTCCCATGCGCCGGCCAGTGCCGCCGCGGTGTGCGGGGCGCCGCGCAACGGATTGTCGGTGACCGCCCATTCGCCGGCGCCGACCCGGCCGATCTCCGACCTGATGGCGATCATGGCGTCGCAGAACCGGTCGATCTCGGCCAGATCCTCGCTCTCGGTCGGCTCCACCATCAGCGTGCCGGCCACCGGGAACGACATGGTCGGAGCGTGGAAACCGTAGTCGGCCAACCGCTTTGCCACGTCATCGACGGTCACGCCGGTGGCCGCGGTGATCGGTCGCAGGTCCAGGATGCACTCGTGGGCGACGAAGGAGCCGGCCCCGGTGTAGAGCACCGGGTAATGCTCGTCCAGCCGGCGGGCGATGTAGTTGGCGGCGGCGATCGCGGTCAGGGTGGCCCGGCGCAGGCCGTCGGCACCCATCATCCGGATGTACGCCCAGCTGATCGGCAGAATGGAGGCCGACCCCCAGGGGGCGGCCGCGACGGCGCCGATCCCGGTCTCCGGTCCGGCCGTCGGGGCCAGCGGATGGTTGGGCAGGAACGGCGCCAGGTGCGCGGCGACCGCGACCGGTCCGGCGCCCGGCCCGCCGCCGCCGTGCGGGATGCAGAACGTCTTGTGCAGGTTCAGGTGCGACACGTCGCCGCCGAACGCGCCCGGCCGGGCGACGCCCACCAGGGCGTTCAGGTTGGCCCCGTCCACGTACACCTGCCCGCCCGCGCGATGCACCAGGTCGGCCAGCTCGCTGATGGTGTCCTCGTACACCCCGTGCGTCGACGGGTAGGTGACCATGATCGCGGCCAGCTCGGCCGCGAACTTGTCGATCTTGGTCCGCAGGTCGGACATGTCGATGTTGCCGCCGGTGTCCGTGCCAACCACGACGACCTTCATGCCGGCCATCACGGCACTGGCCGCGTTGGTGCCGTGCGCGCTGGCCGGGATCAGGCAGACGGTGCGCCGGTCGTCGCCGCGGGACCGGTGGTAGGCGCGGATCGCCAGCAGGCCGGCCAGCTCGCCCTGGGATCCCGCGTTGGGTTGCAGCGACACCGCGGCGTAGCCGGTGATCTCGCACAGCCAGGCCGCGAGCTGGTCGATCAGGTCCAGGTAGCCCGCCGCGTCCTCGACCGGCGCGAGGGGATGCAGGCCGGCGAACTCCGGCCAGGTGATCGCCTCCATCTCGGTGGTGGCGTTCAGCTTCATCGTGCAGGAACCGAGCGGGATCATCGACCGATCCAGCGCCAGGTCCATGTCGGACAGCCGGCGCAGGTAGCGCAGCATCGCGGTCTCGCTGCGGTGCGCGTGGAAGACCGGATGGGTCAGATACTCCGAATTCCGACGTGCCCAGGCCGGGAGCGCCTGGTCGACGTCGACAGCTGCGGCAACCGCGATGTCGGCGGCGTCGGCAGTGTCACCGTCGGTGGTGTCAGCGTTGGCGGCGGCGGGCAGTGCCTCGATGCCGAAGGCGTCGAGCACCGCCGCCAGGTGCTCCAGGGTGGTCGACTCGCCCACGCTGATCTGTACCGCGTCGTCACCGTCGGCCCACAGGTTGATGCCGCGCTCCCGGGCCGCCGCGACAACGTGTCCGGCATGTCCGGGCACCCGCGCCCGAACCGTGTCGAAGAAATGGTCGTGATCGACCTCCACGCCACCGGCCCGCAGGCCGTCGGCCAGCAGCGCGGCGTCCGCGTGGATGCGTTCGGCGATCCGTCGCAGCCCGTCCGGGCCGTGGTACACCGCGTACATCGAGGCCATCACCGCGAGCAGCACCTGGGCGGTGCAGATGTTGCTGGTCGCCTTCTCCCGGCGGATGTGCTGCTCACGGGTCTGCAGGGCGAGCCGGAACGCGGTCGTCCCACCGGAGTCGTGGGACACCCCGACCAGCCGTCCGGGCAGCTGGCGCTGCAGCTCGGCGCGGACCGCGATGAAGCCGGCGTGCGGACCGCCGAAGCCCAACGGGACGCCGAACCGTTGCGCGGAACCGACCGCCACGTCCGCGCCGATCTCGCCGGGCGGGGTGAGCAGCGTCAGCGCGAGCGGGTCGGTGGCGACGACGACCTTGGCGTCCCGCTGGTGTGCCGCCTCGATCAGCTCACGATGGTCACGGACCGCGCCGGACGCGCCGGGGTAGGACAGCAGCAGCCCGAAGAAGTCGCCCACCGGCAGGTCCGCGACGCCGCCGGACAGGGCGGCGACCACCACGTCGACGCCGATCGGCTCGGCTCGGGTCCGGATCACCGCGAGGGTCTGCGGCAGGGTGTCCGCGTCCACCACGAACCGGTTCGACTTGGCCCGGGCGGTGCGCCGGATCAGCGTCATCGCCTCGGCGGCCGCGGTGGCCTCGTCGAGCATCGACGCGTTGGCGATATCCAGGCCGGTCAGGTCGGCCACCGCGGTCTGGAAGTTCAGCAGGGCCTCCAACCGACCCTGGGAGATCTCCGGCTGGTACGGGGTGTAGGCGGTGTACCACGCGGGGTTCTCCAGCACGTTCCGCTTGATCACACCCGGCGTGACGGTGTCGTGGTAACCGAGCCCGATCATCTGCACCATCGGCCGGTTCTTCGCGGCCAACGCGCGCAACTCGACGAGCGCCTGCGCCTCGGAGGCCGGGGCCGGCAGCTCCAGCGGACGGCCCCCGCGGATGATCGCCGGGACGGCGGCGGCCTCCAGCGCGTCCAGATCCTTCTGGTCCAGCAGCTCGAGAATCCGGCGCAGGCCCGCGTCGTCGGGTCCGACGTGCCGGTCCGCGAAGGTCGCGCTGATGCCGTTCATGGTCGTCGTGGCAGGCGGGGTCGTCATCGTTCTCAGGTCACCTTCCCGTTGCGCCGAGAGTCCGCCTCCCCCTCTGTCACCCGGCGCCGGATTTCACCGCGGCTCGTGTTTCAGAGGTGTCTCGCCCTGGCGGTTCGGTGGCCTGAGAGATTGGCGGGGAGGCTTGCTCCTTCGGCGGCCCGGCCAACCTGGTGACCTGATCGGTGCGGCCGGACACTCTCCCGCGGGGGGTCGGTGACGGCATCGAGACTACCAGCGGGCGGGCCGCCGACCGTCCCCGCGACGGCCGGTCAGGCCCCACGCGGATGGGCGACCAGCCGCCGCACCCGGGCCGACAGATCGACCCGCAACGACGTGCCGGCCGACCGGGCGGCCAGTGCGGCAGCGCCGCCCGCGGCCAGCAGGCAGATCGTTCCCGAGACGATCAGCCCGGCGGGCGCTCCCCACTGTTGGGTGATGGCCCCGACGATCGGCGACCCGATCGGCGTGCCGCCCATGAAGACCAGCATGTACAGGCTCATCACCCGGCCGCGCAGCTCCGGCGAGCTGGACAGCTGCACGGTCGCGTTGCCCAAGGTGTTGAACGTGACCGACACGAATCCGACGACCACCAGCAGGACCAGGAACGGCCAGAACCACGGGGTCAGGCCGAGCACGACCAGTCCCAGACCGAAACCGGCGGCGGCCAGGAACAGCACACGCAGGCTCGCCGAAGTGCGCCGGGCCGCCACCAGCGCGCCGCTGACCGAACCCGCCGCCATCGCGGTGTTCAGCAGGCCGTACAGATCCGCGCCGGACTGGAAGACGTTCTGGGTGTAGGCGGACAGGATGATCGCGAAGTTGTAGCCGAAGGTCCCGATAAAGAAGACCAGCACGATGGGCCACAGCAGGATCGGGTTGTGCCGGACGTACCGCAGACCCTCCCGGAGCTGGCCGCGCGCCCGCACCGCGTGCGGCAATCGCTGCAGCTCCGCCGGCCGCATCAGCAGCAGCGCGGTCAGCACGGCGGCGAAGCTGGCGGCGTTGAACGCGAACGCCCAGCCGATCCCGACCGCCGCGATCAACACCCCGGCCACCGCCGGCCCGAGCATCCGGGCCAGCTGGAAGTTCCCCGAGTTGAGCCCGACCGCATTGCGTACCAGATCCTTGGGCACCATCTCGTTGACGAACGTCTGCCGGGTCGGGTTGTCCACCACGGTGGCCAGGCCCAGCCCGAACGCGATCAGGTACACCTCCCAGACCTGCACCACGCCGGCCAGGGTCAGCGCCGCCAGCAGCACGGCCAGTGCGCCCATCGCCGACTGGGTGATCAGCAGCAGCCGGCGCTTGGGGTACCGGTCGGCGATCAGGCCGCCCCAGAGCCCGAACAGCAGCATCGGCAGGAACTGCAGGGCGGTGGTGATGCCGACGGCAAGCGGCGAGTTGGTCAGTTGCAGCACCAGCCAGTCCTGGGCGATCCGCTGCATCCAGGTGCCGGTGTTCGACACGATCTGACCCGCGAAGAACAGCCGGTAGTTCCGCACCCGCAGGGCCGCGAACGTGCTCGGTCGCGGCGGGGCGGCCGGTCGAACCTGTTCGTCGGTGGGCTTGTCCACTGCCGGCGGAGCGGTGATCGCAGGCGGCGATTCGTGTGCCGACAATTCGTGTGCCGGCGGAGCCGTGATCGCAGGCGGCGATTCGGGTGCCGGCGACTTGTCTGCCGGATCGCGCTCTCTCGCGCGTGCCGTGCGGCCTCCCACGTCGATCCGCGAGTCGCGGGCGGTGGTCGTCATGCCGTCAGCCGCCGACGGTTCGCTCGTTGACACACGCTCACGGCAGGTCCGCCAGCCGGTCCAGCGCCGGGGCCGCGGCCAGCAACGCGCGCCGCTCGGACTCGCTGAGCTGCGCCAACTGCTCGGCCAGCCACGCCGTCCGGCGCTTGCGGGTCTCCGTGACGAACGCTTCGCCCTCCGGGGTACGGGAGATCAGGCACTGCCGTCCGTCCGTCGGATGTGGATCACGGCGCACCAGGCCGCGCTCGGTCAGGCTCTCGATCACCTTGGTCATCGACGGGGGCTTGACGTGCTCGGCGCGGGCAAGAGCGCTCGGCGCCATCGGCCCGCACCGGCCGATCCGGCCGAGCACGGCGAGTTCGGTCGCGGACAGGTCGGCGTCGCCCAACGTCTGGTACCGCAGTCGACGACCAAGGCGCAGCACGGCGCCGCGCAGCGCGGCCACGGCTTCGAGGTCCCGGTCGTCGGTCATCTCGTTAGTTTACCTCATTAGCTGAACGAACGAAAGGCGGGCGCGCAGTCTGTGGGGCGCCGGGGTTGGTCTACGTGAGCGCCGCCGGTGTGGCTGTGCGGGTGTGGCGGGGGTGGCTGTGCGGGGCGCGGTCTATGCGGGCGCCGGTGTGGCTGCGTGGCGCCGCGGGTGACTTCGCTGATCAAACCCGCACCGAACCGGACGAATCAGGCGCACAAACGCGGAGATGATCAGCGAACTGTGGCACGCGCGACGACTTCGCTGATCCAACCCGTGCGGAAGCGGACAAACCGGGCGCGGACGCGCGGGTTTCGTCCGCGAAGCACGGCGGGCAAGGGTGGAACGCGCCGCGAGGGCCGGCTTCGTCGTTGCCAACCCGGGCCGGGCGTCGCTGCGCCGATCAGTCGAACCTCCTGATGGCCGAAATGCCCGAATCAGCCATGCTGGTCGGCCTGGATCCCGCCCCGCGCTGATCCAACACCCACCTTCGGCGCCGTTTTGTCCGGTTTGCTGAACGTTGGATCAGCGCGGCTCCCCGAGATGGCCCGGCGGCGACGAAACCCGTCACGCGGCCAGGTTCACCCCATGAGGACGGGCCCCACCAGGGCCGGCCCGCCGTTCAACGCACGAAATCCGCGCCCGAAATGTCCGGCTTGGTCGTGCGATGATCAGCGCAGCAGACCGTCACGGAGCCGCTGACCAGCGCACACGTGCGGCGAACCGGCGGCTGATCGTGAAGTCGGGCAGGCAGGCCCGAGACCCTCAGCCAGCCGTGCGTGCGCGACGACGTTCGGCGAGCTCGTCACGCTCGGCCGGAACGACCCGATCACCTTCCACGCGCTCCTGCGGGAACTCCGCGAGCGAACCGGTGATCTCCTTCATCGTGCCGCCGACCGCGATGCCGAACACACCCTGCCCGCCCTGCAGCAGGTCGACGATCTCCTCCGGCGAGGTGCACTCATACACCGTCGTGCCGTCGGAGAACAGCGTCACCCCGGCCAGGTCGTCGACGCCCCGCGCCCGCAGGTGCTCGACGGCGACCCTGATGTTCTGCAGCGACACCCCCGTGTCCAGCAGCCGCTTGACCACCCGCAACACCAGGATGTCCTTGAAGGAATACAAGCGCTGGCTGCCCGAGCCGTGCGCGCCGCGCACCGTGGGCACCACCAGTCCGGTCCGCGCCCAGTAGTCCAGCTGACGGTAGGTGATCCCGGCCGCGGTGCAAGCCGTCGGTCCGCGGTAGCCGATGTGCTCGTCCGGCACCGAGGTGTTCGGGAACAGCGCGGCTTGATCCTGCTCGGCCATCCCGCCACCTCTCTGAAGGGTCACACTCGCGAAGAACCTGTCTCGACAAAGCAAAGACCACTACCGTGCCGAACCACAGACGGAACCAATGTCAGCGCCGACGAATCACACCCGCGTGACTCGTTGACGGTAGGCCCGACCCCGCCGGGGGTCAACGTCTGGGGTGGGCGTGTCCTCAACCTGAGCTTCAGGGTTACCGTCTCGTGACCGAAACCCGGGCGCCGGCTCGGGTCAGGGCTTCTGTTCGCCGCCGAAGTCGTCCGGCGACACCGTGTCGAGGAACTCGCGGAAGCGTTCCACCTCGTCCTCGGCGTCCTCCCCCACCTCGGCGGCGTCACCGCCCTCGCCACCTTCGCCGTCCGCGTCCGGGATGACGATGCCGGCCTCCGCGAGCACCGCTTCCTCGACGAACACCGGGATCTCCACACGGACCGCCAGAGCGATTGCGTCGGACGGCCGGGCCGACACCGTGGTGCCGTTGTCGAAGGCAAGCTCGCCGAAGAAGGTGCCCTCGCGGAAGTCGACCACCCGGACCTGGGTGACCGATCGACCCAGCGCCGCGATGACGTTGCCCAGCAGGTCGTGCGTCAGCGGTCGCGGGGGGCGGACACCCTGCTGGTGCATGGCGATCGCGGTGGCCTCGGCGGAGCCGATCAGGATCGGCAGGCTGCGCGGACCGTTGACCTCGGTCAGCATCAGAATCGGCTGCTGGGTCGGCATCTCGACCCGGACGCCGACGACCCGCATCTCGATCATCTCGGTGTGCCTTTCTCCGTCACCTCGAAACGCTACACGCCCGGCAAGGCTGGCGGCGGGGCTCGGTCGGGGGTGGTCGTTCGTCCACCGATACCGTGCCCGCGAGTCAGCGACCGAGGTCGCGGCGCAGCCCCGCTTTCACCAATTGGGCGTGCAAACGCAGCACGGTGGCGGCCAGTTGAGCCGCCTCCGCACCTGCCCGTTCCCGCGCGTCCGGGTCGCGCTGCCGAGCCTGCGCGGACACCAACTGAGTGATCAGAGTCGCCTCCCGGTCGGCCGCCGTGCGGAACGACCGCAGGTGCCGGGCCTCCAGGCCGACGGCCAGCAGTTCGGCCGCCGTCGACGCGACGTACGCGGCGTCGGCGTCGAAGTAACCGCCGGGACCCGCGGACAGCAACCCGAACTGTTCCAGCTCGGCCAGCGATGTCGCGGACAGCCCGGAGTGCGCCAACAACTCGTTGCGGGTCATCCGCACCTCGGCACCGGCGGCGAACTCCCGGGGAGAGGGCGCCGGCGGGCCCGGCAAGCCGGCGGGCAGCCGCGCCTCCGGCTTCGCCGGCTCCAGACCCCGGTCGATCGCGTCCAGGTGATCCTTGATCACCTTCAGCGGGAGGTACTGATCCCGCTGCGCGGCCAGCACGTACCGCAACCGCTTGACGTCTGCCGGACTGAACTGCCGGTACCCGGCCGGCGTTCGATGCGGGGTGACCAGACCCTCGGTCTCCAGGTAGCGGATCTTCGAGATCGAGACGTCGGGGAACTCCGGCTTGAGCCGGGTCATCACCGCGCCGATGGACAAGGTGGAGTTCGGCGGCATGTCGGATTCGGCTAGTGACGTGGTCATCGTGAACTCACCCGGACTCGTTCGCGATCGGCTGACCGGACCCGGGCAACCGGAAACACCGGACGAGCAATCCCCCACTCCGACAACGCCGTCGGTCCGCTTCGCAGACCGGCCTCGCTCATGACCTGGTGCCACCCTGGGCCTGGTCGCCCGACAGGAACACCAGCCGGAACTTGCCGATCTGCACTTCGTCGCCGTTCGTCAGCGGGGATACCTCGATGGGCTCGCGGTTGACATAGGTGCCGTTCAACGAACCTATATCGGCCACCTGGTATCCCTCGGGGGTCCGGCGGAATTCGGCGTGTCGGCGGGAGACCGTGACGTCGTCGAGGAAGATGTCGCTCTCCGGGTGGCGGCCCGCGGTCACCTTGTCCCGATCCAGCAGGAATCGGGAGCCCGCGTTCGGCCCTCGCTTGACCACCAGGAGCGCCGTTCCGGAGGACAGCCCGTCGACGCCGCCGATGACTTCCTCGGACGAGGTCTCGGCCTCGGCCGCGCCGAACAGGCCGCCGGCGAAGATCGACGTGGAGTCCGACGCCGCGGAGGACGGCCCCGACGACGACGCGGGCGACGACCCCGGCCCGCGCTCACTCTCAGTCACCAGACACTCCTTCGTATCGCCGTGGTTTGCCTGCCGATCACGACGTTCCTGTTCCGACGACCGTACCGTGCCGCTCCGGCGTGTCGCATCGTGGGAGGGACCGATCCGCCTCGGCCGATCGCTCCGCCTCGGCCATTCGCTCGGCAAGCCTCACCCGGTGTCGACTGTTCACTCGGCAAGCCTCACTCAGCAACGACTGTTCGCTCGGCAAGCCTCGCTCAGTCCTCCCCGATGACCTCCGCGTAACCGTTGGCGTCCAACAGGTCCTCCAGCTGCCCCGGATCGGTCAGCTCGATCTCGATCATCCAGCCGTCGCCGTACGGATCACTGTTGACCAGCTCCGGCGACGAGTCCAGGACGTCGTTGCGGGCGACCACCGTCCCGCCCAGCGGCGCGAAAATCTCCGACACCGACTTGGTCGACTCCACCTCACCGATCGCGTCGCCCGGCTCGACCGTGCTGCCGGGCTCCGGCATCTGCACGAAAACGATGTCCCCGAGCGAGTTCTGGGCGTAGTCGGTGATGCCGACCCGGGCCACGGTGACCCCGTCGGTCGCCTCACCGCCGTCCCGGGTGCGGACCCATTCGTGTTCCGCGCTGTACCGCAGGTCCTCAGGGATCACGTTCGACGGCCTTTCTGCTGGATCACGCGGTCGGCGGCGCGGACGGTCATTGGGCGGGGCGAGCGTAGAGCGGCTCACGGGACTGTCGCAAGGCGTCCACCACCACCTGATCGGACTGCGTGACCTCCATCGAGCCGCCGGCCCGGCGGACGGTGTCCAGCACACCGCCCGGGATGGCCAACGCGGCCGCCAGGGTGGGCGGATCACCGATCGCGGTGATCGTGTACGGAGCGGCCAGCAACTGCCCGTCGAGGGTGATCGCGCCGCCGGAGCCGGTGAACGCCGAGTCCACGCCGATTCGCACCGGTCCCACCTGGAACGCCTCCGCGCCGGCATTGCGCAGCTCCTGGATCGCGTCCAGCAGCACCTCGGGCGGCACCCGGCGATCAGGGTCGGCGATGGTGATACCGACACCGGGACCGGTCGCCGGCACCGTGCCGGTCAGGATGCCAAGGGCCTGCGACTGCCGCTGCGCCTCGGCCAGCGCCTCCTCGCTGGACTCGCCGCTGCGCTGCAATCTGGACAGGCTCTCCTGCAGGCCGGCGATCTCGGCGTTCAAGTCGTCCTCACGGCGTTGCAGCTGGTCCAGGATCTGGACCAGGTCGTCCGGCCGGGCAGCGGCGAGAGTGTCACCGGCCGCCGTCCGCCGCACCTGCAGCACCACCGCGAAGCCCAGCAGCGCGCACAGCACGGCAATCAGCACGTGCGCGCCGGCACCGCTCCACCGCCGGCGGGTGACCGGCCGCGCGGAGTCCGCCGGGACCACCTGATCGTCCGGGTCCGGCGCGGTGGGGTCCGGCGAATCCGGAAGACTGTCCGGACCGGTCATGCCTTGAAGATATGTCGGCGGATGGCGGCCGCGTTGCCGAAGATCCGGATGCCGAGCACGACCACCACGGCGGTGGACAGCTGCGTACCGACGCCGAGCTGGTCACCAAGGAACACGATGAACGCCGCGACGAGCACGTTCGCGACGAACGAGACGACGAACACCTTGGCGTCGAAGATGTCGTCCAGCTTCGCCCGCAGCCCACCGAACACCGCGTCGAGCGCGGCCACGACCGCGATCGGCAGGTAGGGGGCCAGCCACTCGGGGACGGTCGGGTGCACCAGCAACCCGACGACCACCCCGACGATCAGCGCTATGACCGCGTACACCGTTCACTCCTCTGGATCCAGCCACCGTCCGGGCCCGGCCGCCTCATCGGGTGGGCTGGGCCGCGCTCGCGGTCGTCACCGGTTGCGCGTGCAGCAGGTCCGCTGCGGTACCCCCCGGCAGGTTCAGGTCCTGCTGCGCGGACAGGTCGAACTCTATGCCGTACAGCTGCGCGAACGAGGAGAACCGGCCGTACGACGGGCCGCTGATCAGCTTCACCTGCATCGCGGATGGGTCGCCGACGGCCTCCACGGCCAGCGGCCAGAAAACCGGGCGGTTGTCCACCAGGATCGCCCCGCCCGCCTGCCGGATCGCGCTGCGGGTGTTCAGCCGTACCCCGCCGATCGCGATCGCCTCGGCGCCGGCCGCCCACAGGTCGTTGACGAGCAGCTGCAGATCCCGGTCGAGGATGACCGTGCGGTCCTGCCCCGGCTCGGCGGAGGAGGGCTGGGCGAGCACGATGCGCAGCCCCGGCCCGACGACGGGAGTCAGCTGACCCTGGTTCTCCAGCTCGGTCACCTGTGCCACCGGCCCGGCGGCGCCGGCCGCGGACTGGCTGGCCCGCAGCTGCTCGGCCAGCCCGGCGGCCGACGTGGCCAGCAGCGACTGCCGCTCCTGCGCCCGGTCGATGTCCTCCAGCAGGGCCGATCGGGTGTTCTCCGCCCTGGGCGCGTTGCTCTCCGTCCGCCAGGCGGCCACGCCCAGGACGACGCCGGCCACCAGACAGCCGGCGACGACCATGGCGACGGGCCGGGTGGACCGTCGGGTCGGCGGCAACGCCCCGGTGCCGGTCGCGCGCTTGCGCGCGGCCGCCTCCGCGTATCCGGGGTCGAGGTGGTCGCGTCCCAGCGTCTCCAGCAACGGTGCGATCGGGTTGTGCGACGGCTGCCGTCCGTCAGGGCTTGTCATGCCGCGTCCCTTCCGGAGCACCTCGCGAGCTCGGTCGCTCCGACACGGGCCCCGACCTCAGAGTGCTGACTTGTTCGCTCGGCAAGCCTCACCCCGGCCGGTACTTCGGCGCGAGCGGGCAGTTCCGCACGATCCAACCGACCTGCCGCAGGTAGATCGCACCCGCCCACAGGTACATCACCGTGCCCCAGGCGATGAACGCGTAGGCGATCGCCAGGGCCGCCTGGCTGACCACCGACCCGCCGGTGCTCTGACCCAGCAGCAGGAACGGCAGCCCGTACAGCAGGCAGAAGGTGGCGGCCTTGCCCAGGTAGTGCACCGGCAGCCCGGTGTATCCGTACCGTTTGAGCACCGGCAAAGTGGCCGCCAGCACCACGTCCCGGCCGATGATCAGCGCGGCCAGCCACCATGGGATGAACTCGCGCACGACGAAACCGACCAGCGTGGCCAGGATGTAGAGCCGGTCGGCAACCGGGTCGAGCAGCTCGCCGAGCCGGCTGTACTGGTTCAGCAGCCGGGCCAGCTTGCCGTCCGCCCAGTCCGTGATCGCGCTGACCGCGAGCACCACCAACGCCCAGCCGTCGCTCTGCACGACCAGCAGCAGGTAGAGGAACAGCGGAATGCCGAGCAGCCGCAGGAACGACAGCAGGTTCGGGACGGTCCAGATCCGATGGGTGTTGCGGGCCGGGTCCCCGACGTCGGAGGCGGCGCTGTCGGTCACCCGTACCTCCCTGCGGTTTCGTCGTGGTCGGCTCGGTTGCGCCGCACCCGGGCTGCGGTGCGGATTGCTCGACGCGCCGCGCGCCCGCAGTCTACGGCGGTCGGCGTCGCGGTCAGCCCATCAACCGCAGCAGCGCGTAGGCGGCGATGGTCGGCGCGTCGAAGATCCGGCCGTCCGCGATCATCCGGCGGAACTCGTCCTCGGCGACGAACTCCTGCACCATGTCCGCCTCGGTGACCTCCCGGTCGTGGTCACCGGGGGTCAGGTCGGTGGCGAGCCAGACCGAGAAGCCCTGCGAACAGAACCCGGTGGACCCGTGCAGGCGGGGCGCCAGGCGTCGCCAGTTCGCCGCGCTGAACCCGGTCTCCTCGAGCAGCTCCTGGCGCGCCAACTGCTCAGGACTGCCGGACTTGCCAGGCGCCCATCCACCCATCGGGAACTCCCACGACCGGCGGCCGACCGCGTGCCGAAACTGCTCGACCAGATGGAATCCGCCGTCCTGCCAGGGGATGACCAAGGCATAGTCGTCCTTCTCGACGACGCCGAAGATCCCCGTCGACCCGTCGGCGAGCACCAGGGTGTCCTCCCGAACGGACAGCCACGGGTTGCGGTAGGCGGTGCGAGTGCCGAGTCGGACGGGCGGCTGGATCGATTCGGAAGACATGCCTGCAGTATCTCGTGGGCGCAGGCCGGAACCGGCGCACCGGCCCTACGCTGAGCCGCGATGACGATCGACCCGCCCTACGCCCATCTCGGCGGCCTGTTGGCCACCGAGCTGGTCCAAGTCGCGGACCTGCGCGCCGACCCGACGGCCTTGGACCAGGGCTGGTGGGTGGTGGTCGGCACGTTCGAGGGTGAGCTCACCGGGTACCGGTTCGGCCGCGTCGAACCCGCTGACCTGCCGGCGGCGACCGGACCCTGGTTGGACGCGGAGGTGTCGTGGCAGTCGAGCCTGAATCGGACCTCGTACCTGGCGGGAGTGGAGCGGATCCGTGGCCATATCGCGGCCGGTGACGTCTATCAGGTGAACCTGTGCCGGATGCTCACCGCCCCGCTGGGTGCGCCGGTCGACCCGCTGGTGCTGGCCCGCCGGCTGGCGGCCGGCAACCCGGCACCGCTGCAGGGGATGCTGCACCTGGGCGATTCGTGGATCGTGAGCGCCTCCCCGGAGCTGTTCTTGTCCCGGGAAGGCAATCGGCTGGCCTCCTCGCCGATCAAGGGCACGACGCGGCCCGGGGAACCGTTCGCGGACAAGGACTATCCCGAAAACATCATGATCACCGACCTGGTTCGCAACGACCTCGGACGGATCGCGCGGTCCGGGTCGGTGGTGGTGACCGAACTGCTCGCCCGGCAGGAGCATCCCGGCCTGGCCCACCTGGTGTCGACAGTCACCGCACGGCTCGCCGACGCGGTGGGGTGGGCGCAAATCATGGACGCGACGTTTCCACCGGGGTCGGTCACCGGGGCGCCGAAGATCCGCGCGCTGGAGGTGATCGGCGAGCTGGAGCCGGTCCCTCGGCAGGTCTACTGCGGAACGTTCGGGTTCGTCGACGGCGACCGCGGCCGGGCCCGCCTGGCGGTGGCCATCCGCACGTTCTTCGGCGCCCACGGGCTGATCCACTTCGGCACGGGCGCCGGCATCACCTACTCCTCCGACGCCGCGGCGGAATGGGACGAGACCGAGCTCAAGGCGTCGCGGCTGATCGGGCTCACCCGGCCGGCCGGGTCCACGCCGGATCACGACCGGCCAGGCCGAGCACCCGATCCAGCAACGGAGCGCCCGCCGGCACGTCGATGACCGGCCCGAACAGGCCGGCGCGGCTGTCCGGCTCGGCCCCGAAGGACGCGACGAAGCCGTGCACCGCGGCGAGCAGGTCCGGCTCCACGTCATAGGCGCTGCCGGTGGCGACGGCCAGATCCCACCCGTGCAGCACGATCTCGTCCAGCGCGACCAGGCCGGTGATCTCGCCGGGCATGGTGACACCGCCGGCCCTGGACATCCCGGCCCAGGCGTCCGGGTCGCGCCAGGACGCGGCCAGCCCGTCCAGGTCCGCGGGGATCCGGGAGCGCCAGTCCGGGGCGAGCCGGGCCGCGTCGGGGTTCGGTGCGCTCGCGGTCAGCGGTCCGTCCTGTTTGCGTGCGGCCGCGGTGAAGGCCAGCGCCAGTCCGCCGATGTGCTCGACCAGATCACCGACGGTGTACTCGGGGCAGGGCGTCGGGTCGCCGAGCCGGTCGTCCTGGACCTGCCGCACCAGGTGCGCGAGCGTGGTCGCCGCGGGCATCAGGTCGAGCTGGGGCATTGCGGGCACCTCCGGTACGGATCACCATCGTTCGCGAATGTCGACCCCGACGCCGAGCGGAACTCATCGGTCACCCAGCACCGGCCCGCGTCGGCTTCGGCGGAACAACCGGCTGGCGGGCGGGAGCCGCGCGCGACCCGAGCCGAAGCTCCGCAGAAGCCCCGAGCGCGCCAAAGCCGGGCCCGGTCAGCGCGGCCGCGGAACAACCGCCGCCCTGACGCAAGCCGAAGCTCCGCAGAAATCCCGAGCGCGCCAACAGCCGAGCCCGCCAACGGCCGAGCGCCCCACCAGCCCCACCAGCGCCACCCGCGGAACGAACGGCGAGCGTTATCCGCCCAGCACCGAACCGTCGGGAATGGTGCCGGGCGACCCCTGCGCCGACACCGTGGCCGCACCCAGCACCTTCACGTCCCGGCCGAAGGTCCAGTCGCCCTTGACGGTCAGCTTCTCGCAGTCGATCAGCGACGGAGCACCGTACGGGAAGCGCGCGTCGAAGTCGCCGACCAGCTTGTACGGCTTGTCCAGGTCGACCAGCGGGGCGGCGGCGCGGGACGGCACCAGCCGCACCTGCGACCCGTCGACGAGTTCGTAGGCGTCCGACCGCAGCACCAGCAGGTCGCTGGTCGCCTTGACCGGCAGGAAGCGCGACCGGTCCACCTCGATGGCGGCCGCACCCTCGAACACGCCGATCGCCGCGCCCATCGCCGTCTCGATCTGGATCACCTCCGGCGACGACGGATCGGACGGGTCGACGGTCTTGACGTTGCGGATGATCGGCAGGCCCAGCACCCCGTCGTTGGCCTGCAGCACGGCGTCGAGCGCGGCCAGATCCAGCCACAGGTTGTTGGTGTTGAAGAACCGGTGCCGGTCGATGTCGCCGAACGCGTCCTCGTCCTCGGGCCGGGTCTGCGCCGACTCGCGCAGCACCAGCTGACCGTCCGCGGCCCGGCGGGCCAGATGGCCGCCCTTGCGGTCGGCCGCGGTGCGCCGGCAGAACTCGGCGGCGAACGGCGCGCCCGACCGGGCGAACCAGGCGGCCAGCGCCGGATCCGGGCGGGCGCCCAGATTGTCCGCGTTGGACACGAACAGGTAGCGGTAGCCCTTGTCCAGCAGCGCCTGCAGCAGGCCGCTGGCGTCCAGCGCGGTGTAGATGTCGCCGTGCCCGGGCGGGCACCATTCCAGGGTCGGGTCGGCCGGCCAACTGACCGGGGTCAGGTCGTCGGAGCGCAGTTTCGGCTCCCGGTTCTGCAGGAAGTCAAGCGGCAGGCCGTCGGTGGCCAGGTCCGGATGGGCGGCCAGCGCCTCGAGCGTGTCGTCGGAGGTGCGGAAGCTGTCCATGAAGACCACGGGCAGGCCGACCCCGTACTGCGCGCGCAGGGCCAGGATCTGCTCCGCGATGATGTCCAGGAAGCTCTTGCCAGGCCGCACCTGCAGCAGCGACTTCGCCCTGTCCATGCCCATGGACGTGCCCAGTCCGCCGTTGAGCTTGACCACCGCGGTGGCGGCCATCGCCACGCGGGCCGCCTCCGGATCGGTCTCCAGATCCGCGAGCCGGGGCAGTTCGGCCACCGGCTCCAGGTCGGTCTCGGGCAGCAGCCCGGTCTCGCCGGACGCCAGAACGCCATAGGAATGAGCAAAGACCGCGATCGCGCGCGGGTGCACGCCCCCCTGCGACATCAGGCGGCGGGACAACTCCAGTCCGTTACCAGTCATGGGCGAATCGTAGGGCAGCACGGTCGATCCGCACGCGCCAACCGGACGCCCCCACCGGACCGTCGGCGGGTGCGTCGGCGCAGGTCAACAGGGGTGGTTGCTCAGGCCAGGGCGGCATCCAGGGTGATAGTTGTCCCAGTCAGCGCCTTGGACACCGGGCAGCCGACCTTCGCCGCCTCGGCCGCCTTGACGAACGCGTCGTTGTCCAGGCCGGCGATCTGACCCCGCACGGTGATCTTGATCCCGGTGATCCGCAGGCCGCCGGCCGGGTCCGGTCCGAGCCGGACGTCGGCCTCGGTGACCAGGCTCTGCACGGTGCCACCGGCCTGGGTGAGCTCGTTGGACAACGCCATCGAGTAGCAGGAGGAGTGGGCGGCGGCGATGAGCTCTTCGGGACTGGTGACGCCCTCGGCCTCGTCCGCCGCGCGGCGCGGGAAGGAGACGTCGAAGGTGCCGGTCCCGGAGCTGACCAGGGTGACCTGACCCGAACCGTCCTGCAGGCCGCCGCTCCATTGCGTGCTTGCGACGCGAGAAGCCATGTTCGCTCCCGAATGCTCGGGGCCCGCCCCTGCGATGCGGGCGGAGCCGTTCGTCCGCGACGCGGCTCGTTCCACGCCGGGACTGGCCAGGCTAGCGCACGGCCGTCGGGCCGCTCAGGTCAACCGGCCCATCATCCGGACGACCTGGCGGACGGTCATGTTCGGCAGGTAGGCCCGCGAGATGGCCAGGCCGATCCGCGGCAGCACGGCCGCCTCCGGGTAGCACAGGTACATCGGCCGGTACTCCGGCGCGAACTTGGCCTTGAACTTCAGCAACGACCGGAACCCGTAGACCGGCTCCATGGTCGCGCCGATCACCTCCAGCAGCCGCTGCACCCCGGCCTGGTCCCGGTCGGGGTCGGCCTGCGCGAGCGGCGCGCCGGACAGGCTGACGAACTGCGCGCCCTGCTCCTGCAGGTCCAGCGCCGCGGTGCCGATCAGGAACTCCATCACCCCCTTGAAGCCCTCGGACCGGCGGCGCATGAAGTCCAGCGTCCAGCCGACCGGGACGCCGCCGGAGTAGCAGGGCATCCAGCTGGTGACCCCGTGCACGGTGCGCTCGCCGTCCACCGCGATCAGGCAGCGGACCGCCGGGTCGTCGAGCTCGTCCAACCCGCCGAGCGTGAACCCCATCTCGGGCAGCGCCTTGTCCGACACCCACTCCTCGGAGATGGCCTGGATCTGGTCGCGGATGGCCAGCGGGGCGGTCCGGTAGCCGATCCACTCGGCGCGGATCCCGCCGCGCCCGGCCCGGCTGATCGACGTCCGGACGTCCTGGAACTTCTTGCCGGTGAAGGCGAGCCGGCCCAACGGAAGGACGGTCTCCTCGGCGACCTGCAGGCTGGGCCATCCGTAGCCGTCGGTCACCGACTTGACCGCGCCGGAGACCGAGTACAGGCACACGGTCCAGTGATGCGAACGGCAGAAGGACACGAACCCCTCGAGCGCCTGGGCCAGCCGCTCCGGCGGCCCGACCGGGTCCCCGGTCGTGACGGCCACGCCGCCGTGCACCCGGTAGGCGACGTAGCAGCGGCCGTCCGGCGCGAACCAGTAGCTGTTGCCGTCCCACATGGTCAGGTAGGACAGGGATGCCGTCCCGTCGCGTTCGAGGATGCGCCGGGCGAAGGCTCGATCGGCACCACCCGATTCCACCCGGGCCGAGACGAAGCTGCGCAGCAGCCCGGTCAGCACCACGGCCCAGACCGCGATCGGGATCCAGTCGATCAGTAGCCGGCCGAGTCCTTCGGTGGGCTCGAAGGCCGGTTCGATGATCGACAGGTACCCGTTCGGCAGCAACCTGGCCGGGAAATCGACGATCAGGTCGACCACCGTCACCGGCGGCTGGAAATCGGTCGCGACCAGCGATCCGAGGACCACGAAGGCCACCCACAGGCCGAGCACCAGTCCGGCGACCGTCAGGCCCAGCCGCCGGTACACCCCGGGCGGCGCCTGCACGGTGAACGCGCGGCGGGTCACCAGCAGCAGGACGATCACCAGCACCGGCAACAGGACTATCGGGACCAGCCAGGCGACCCAGCTGGCGCCCTCGTCGAGCAGGGCGTTGTCCATCGCCCAGGCGTAGTAGTCCACCGCGTAGAAGGAACCGACGGTCAGCAGCAGGGTGTGGAACAGCAGGGTCGCCCACCAGGCGAACCGGCGGCCGCGGCGCAGCCCGGCGGCGAGCACCAGCACGATCAGCGCGGGCACCACCGCCAGCAGCACCTGCGCCAGGTCACGGTCGGTGCCCGTGTCGCCGTAGGCGCTCGGTCCGACGTACAGGTCGGCCAGGGCCGACAGCGGCCCCTCGATCTCGCCGGTCACCGCGATGAGCATCGGTCCGAGCGCGGTGGCGGCGACCACCACGGCCACCAGCACCCGGGTCTCGTGCCGGCTCGCGTGCAACCGGATGCGCCGGTCGCCGCGGTGCACGAACACGCTGCCGGCGAGCAGGCCGACCAGGGCCGTGCTCATCCGCAACAGGTCCTGCAGCTGGCCGCCGTAGAGCAGGGCCACCAGGCAGACGGTGAGGACGCCGGCCCGGATCCGGCGTCGCCACAACACCGACGACCCGGCACTGAAGGCCATCAGCAGGCCGACGATCAGCGGCGTCGGGCCGACGGCCAGGCTGTCGGCCAGATAGTCCGCCCACTGCCAGTCCCATCCGGCGTCGCCGCCGGCGGCGGCCAGGGCGACCGCCCCTACTCCCACCGCGACGCCGACGACCTGCACCAGGGCGGACATCCACGCCATCCGCAGGCTGCCCCAGCGTCGCTCGCACAGGCTGCCCACGATCAGCAACGCCACCGTGACGACCAGGTAGGTGGCCAGGTCGTCGGCGAAGAATCCGGAGGTGACCGGGGTCCACCACAGGCCGTCGGCCAGCGTGGGCACGCCCACCGCGACCTGTTCGCGCAGCTCGTCGGACGGCCCGCCGGGCAGGCTGCCGGTGACCACGGCGACCAGCCACAGCGCCGCCGCCAGCAGCAGGGTGACCGGTGCCGACCGGGCCTGGCCGAGCTGCCGGGCGATCAGCGCGAGGCCGGCCCGCCGACGGGCCCGAGCCGTCGCCCGCGTCCGCGCCGAGGCCGCCGACGCCGCTGAGGCCACCTCGCTCTCCCCCTCCGCTCCCGATCACGATCACGATCAGAGTCCGATCAGGATCACCATCACGCTCACCGTCATCCAACTCGCCCGGCCGGGCGCCGGCGGGGTCAGGCGGAGGTTCGGACGATCAGCTCCGGCGGGAAGATCACCGGCTCGCCCACCGGGCGGTCGGCATCGAGCCGATCCAGCAGGATCGTGCCGGCGGTCCGCGCCATCGCCGCAACCGGGTTGACCACCGTGGTGAGCGGGGGGTCGGTCACCGCCGCGACCGCAGAGTCGTCGTAGCCGACCACCGCGATGTCCGCGGGCACCGACCGGTCACCGGCCCGCAGCACGGCCAGCGCACCGGCGGCCATCAGGTCGGACGCGACGAACACCGCGTCCAGGTCGGGATGTGCGGCGAGCAGCCGGCGGGTCGCGGCGGCGCCGCCGGGCGTGGTGAAGTCCCCGTGTTCGACCGCGTCCGCGGGCAGCCCGGCCCGCCGCAGCGCCGCCCGCCAGCCGGCGAGCCGGTCCTGCGCGGCCGTCATGTCGGCGGGCCCGGCGACCGTGCCGATGCGCCGGCACCCGCGGGCGATCAGGTGCTCGGTGGCCAGCACCCCGCCGCCGCGGTTGTCGGTGTCCACGTAGCTGAGCCGATCCGGCAGGTTCCACGGCCGGCCGACGAACACGCTGGGCAGTTTCGAGTCCACCAGGGCCTGTTCGATGTCGTCCGCCTGGTGGTGGGAGACCACCACCGCGCCGTCCACGTGACGGTGCCGCAGGTAGTGGACCGTTCGTTCGGCCGAGCCGCCCATCCGGGCGATCAACAACACCAGTTGCAGGTCGGTGTCGGACAGGGCCTGGGACAGGCCATGGATGGCCGCGGCGAAGAACGGGTCGGCGACGATGCGCTCGTCCGGCTCCGGAGCCACCAGCGCCACCGCGTTCGTCCGGTGGGTGACCAGCGTCCGGGCGGCCGGGTTGGGGGTGAAGCCCAGCCGCAGCACGGCCGACTCGACCGCGGCCCGAGCCCGCGGGCTGACCTTGGCCTCACCGTTGATCGCCCGGGACGCGGTCGACCGGGACACCCCGGCGGCCGCCGCCACGTCCTCCAGGGTGGGAGCGCCGCGCGGCCCGCGGTCGCGATCCGGCCCGGTCATCCGGCTCCCCCTTCGGTCGGCACCGCCGGACCCGCGCGGCCGGACGAGCACCGCGCGGAGTGTCCGACCGCACGGACGCGGGCCGCGCACACACCGGCCACACGGACGCACAGTAACGCCGACGGCGCGGTCGGGTCGGATTCTCCGATGGGGCCGGCGGCACGACTCGCCCGATCCGCCCGTCGGCGTGGCCGCTCGTCGGGCACAATGACCCTCGCCGGAGAACCCGCCGGCGAAGGAGGAGAGCATCGTGTGGACCACGACCCTGGTCTTGGCCGGGTGCATCATCGTGCTGTCGGCGCTGGCGATGGTCGGTACCGACAGCTACAAGAAGCCGGTGCTGGCGGTCCTGATGTACCTGATCCTGCCGGTCCTGGCCGCGGCCGGGTTCGTCTCGCTGGCCAACCTCTCGGGCTGACCGGCCGGGTTCGCGTCAGCTCGGCTCAGGCCGGCCCGGTGAGGTCGCCGAGCCAGTCGGCGACGATGCCGGCCACCTCGTCGTAGCGGCGGGGGTCGTGGCCGCCGGGCAGCCACACGGTCGTCACCGGTCCCGGAATCGCTGCCGACTCCCGATCGAACTCCTCCGGTGACCCGAACGGGTCCCCGCGCCCGGACACGATCAGCACCGGCACGTCGATCCCCGGGAAGTGCTCGGTCCGCAATCGGTCGGGTTTGCCCGGCGGATGCAACGGGTAGCTGAGCAGGACCAACGCGGCCGCCGGGAGTCCCTGCGCGACCGCCATCGAGCACATCCGACCGCCGTACGAGCGGCCGCCCAGCGCCAGCGCCGCCGGCTCGATCCCGGTGCGCGTCACCACGTCGCCGGCCTGCCGCACCAGATCGGCGACCGCCACCTCGGGCCGGTCCGGCGCCCGGGACCCCCGCCGGCGGTACGGGAAGTCGACCCGCTCGCACGGCAACGGGGCGACCGCCCGCTCGATCGCCAGCAGCGTGCGCTGGTTCCGGTCGGCGCCGGCCCCGGGGGTGAGCAGCAGCGCGCCCACCGAGCGCGACGGGTTGATCATCTGCCACGCCTACCACACGAGGAGACAGCGGCAGCCCACGGGGTTATGGTCACGACATCGCTCTCGCAGAGCTCGCCGCTCTGATCGCCGACCGGGAGGACCGATGACCGACTCTGCGCTCCAATCGCTGCAACGCTCGATCGACGAATTGGCGTCCGCGGTCACGGTGCTGACGCACACCCACGGCAAGGTCCCGATCGTCGCCCGGCTGAGCAACGACCTGGAGCGGCTGAAGCTGGATGCCGCGGACGCGCACACCCTCAAGCAGCCCGGTCCGGTCGGCCCGAGCTCTCCGGCACCGACCATGTTCACCGTCAGCGACGAACCGTACGACCAGTCGATGTGGGGTGACGACGCCGACCAGGAAGGCGTGGGCGGATATCACGGGAAGAACCGTTGAGCGGGGTCAACACCCCCGGCCGCGCCCGGGTCGCGGGCCGAACGCTGCGCAAGGACCCGTGGTGGCGTTCGCCGACCATCACCGGCATCGGCCTGTTCCTGTTCGTCGTCTACGGCACGGTCCGCGCCTTCCAGGCGGACTACTACTATTCGGCGCCCTACCTGTCGCCGTTCTACTCGCCGTGCATCACGACCAAGTGCGTGCCCGAGGCCAGTGACTTCGGGCAGCCGATCGCCTGGTGGCCGTTGTCGCCCGCCCTGGTGATCCTGGTCTTCCCGCTCGGATTCCGGCTCACCTGCTACTACTACCGCAAGGCGTACTACCGGTCGTTCTGGTTCTCGCCGCCGGCCTGCGCGGTCGCCGAGCCGCACAAGCGGTACTCCGGCGAGACCCAGTTCCCGCTGATCATGCAGAACGTGCACCGCTACTTCTGGTACGTGGCACTGATCTTCGGCGTGATCTTGACCTACGACGCCGTGCTGGGCTTCCGCAATCCCCAGGGCCAGTGGGGGCACATGGGGCTGGGCACGATCATCCTGCTCGTCAACGCCGCCCTGATCTGGCTCTACACGCTGTCCTGCCATTCCTGCCGGCACATCATGGGCGGCAAGCTCAAACACTTCTCCCGGCATCCGCTCCGGTACAAGGCCTGGCAGCAGATCTCGAAGATGAACGCCAAGCACATGCAGTTGGCCTGGGCGTCGCTGATCTGGCTGGCCCTGGCCGACTTCTACATCGTGTTGCTGGCCGCGGGCGTGATCAGCGATCTGCGATTCTTCTGAGCCTGCGCCATGAACCCCGAACACCGCCCAGGAGGCAGTCTTTCGTGACCGACCAGGAGGAACACCACTACGACGTGGTCATCGTCGGGGCCGGCGGCGCGGGTCTGCGGGCCGCCATCGCCGCCCGCGAGGCCGGGATGCGCACCGCGATCATCTGCAAGTCCCTGTTCGGCAAGGCGCACACGGTGATGGCCGAGGGCGGCATCGCCGCGTCCATGGGCAACGTCAACTCCAACGACAACTGGCAGGTGCATTTCCGGGACACCATGCGCGGCGGGAAGTTCCTCAACCACCCGCGGATGGCCGAGTTGCATGCCAAGGAGGCGCCGGACCGGGTCTGGGAACTGGAGACCTACGGCGCCCTGTTCGACCGCACGCCCGACGGCCGGATCAGCCAGCGCAACTTCGGCGGCCACGAGTACCCGCGGCTGGCCCACGTCGGCGACCGCACCGGGCTGGAGCTCATCCGGACCCTGCAGCAGAAGATCGTCTCGCTCCGCCAGGACGAGGACAACGCGGCCGTCGCGTCCGGCATGGAGCCGCCGACCGACGAGGACGCCGGCCTGCGGGTGTTCGCCGAGGTCACCATCACCCAGTTGCTGCTGGACGGGAACGGCACGGTGGCCGGCGCGTTCGGCTACCGGCGGGAATCCGGCCGGTTCGTCGTGTTCCACGCCCCGGCCGTCATCCTGGCCACCGGCGGCATCGGAAAGTCGTTCAAGGTCACCAGCAATTCGTGGGAGTACACCGGCGACGGCGACGCGCTGGCGCTGCGGGCCGGATCGACGCTGGTGAACATGGAATTCATCCAGTTCCATCCCACCGGCATGGTGTGGCCGCCGTCGGTGAAGGGCATTCTGGTCACCGAATCGGTCCGCGGCGACGGCGGTGTGCTGCGCAATTCCGAGGGCAAGCGGTTCATGTTCGACTACGTGCCCGACGTCTTCCGGTCCAAGTACGCCGAGACCGAGCAGGAGGCGGACGGCTGGTACAAAGACCCCGAGAACAACCGCCGGCCGCCCGAGCTGCTCCCCCGTGACGAGGTGGCCCGGGCGATCAACTCCGAGGTGAAGGCCGGCCGCGACACCCCGCACGGCGGAGTGTTCCTGGACGTGTCCACCCGGCTGCCGGCCGAGGAGATCAAACGCCGGCTGCCGTCGATGCACCACCAGTTCTCCGAACTGGCCGACGTGGACATCACCAAGGAGCCGATGGAGGTCGGCCCGACCTGCCACTACGTGATGGGCGGCATCCAGGTGGACCCGGACACCGCGGCCGCCGCCCGGGTGCCGGGCCTGTTTGCCTGCGGCGAGGTCGCCGGCGGTATGCACGGTTCCAACCGGCTCGGCGGCAACTCGCTGTCCGACCTGCTGGTGTTCGGCCGCCGCGCCGGCCTGGGCGCCGCCTCCTACGTCACCGGCCTCGGCACCGATCGGCCGGTTCCCAGGGCCGGGTCGGTCGAGGCCGCGGCGAGGGCGGCACTGGCCCCGTTCGAACGGGAGGACGGGGAGAACCCGTACACGCTGCACCGGGAACTGCAGCAGACCATGAACGACCTGGTCGGCATCATCCGGCGCGAATCCGAGATCGAGCGGGCGATCGAGGCCCTCGAAGCCATGAAGCCGCGGGTGGCCGCGGTCAGCGTGGAAGGGCACCGGCAGTTCAATCCCGGCTGGCACCTGGCGCTGGACCTGGTGAACATGCTGCAGGTCAGCGAGTGCGTCGCCAAGGCGGCCCTGATCCGGCAGGAGAGTCGCGGCGGGCACACCCGGGACGACTATCCGGAGATGAGCGCGCAGTGGCGGCGCCGGCTGTTGATCTGCGCCCTGCGCCCGGACGGCGCGATCGAGGTCGAGCAGGAGCCGATCACCCCGATGCGGCCGGACCTGCTCGCCCTGTTCGAGCGATCCGAGCTGGAGAAATACCTGACCGCGGAGGAATTAACCACAGCGGAGCTGCCCGCCGCTGACAGCCAGGAGGCCGGACATGGGTCGTGACGCGCACTTCCGGGTCTGGCGGGGCGACGCCTCCGGCGGAGACCTGCGGGACTACACGGTCGAGGTCAACGAGGGCGAGGTGGTGCTGGACATCATCCACCGGCTGCAGGCCACCCAGGCCGGCGACCTGGCGGTGCGCTGGAACTGCAAGGCCGGCAAGTGCGGGTCGTGCAGCGCCGAGATCAACGGCCGGCCGAGGCTGATGTGCATGACCCGGATGTCGACGTTCGCCGAGGACGAGACGATCACCGTGACACCGATGCGGGCGTTCCCGGTGATCCGCGACCTGGTCACCGACGTGTCGTTCAACTACCGCAAGGCGCGGCAGATCCCGGCGTTCGCACCGCCGGAGGGGCTGGCGCCCGGCGAGTACCGCATGCAGCAGGTGGACGTCGAGCGGTCGCAGGAATTCCGCAAGTGCATCGAGTGCTTCCTGTGCCAGAACGTGTGCCACGTGGTGCGCGACCACGAGGAGAACAAGAAGGCATTCGCCGGACCACGGTTCCTGATCCGGGCGGCCGAACTGGACATGCATCCGCTGGACGCGCGCACCGACCGCCGGGAGTTCGCCCAGGAGCATCAGGGCATCGGGCTGTGCAACATCACCAAATGCTGCACGGAGGTGTGCCCGGAGCACATCCGGATCACCGACAACGGCATCATCCCGATGAAGGAGCGGGTCGTCGACCGCAAGTACGACCCGCTGGTGTGGTTGGGCAGCAAGCTGTTCCGCCGGAACCGGGACTAGCCTGTAGCCCTCGAGGTTGTCGCCGGAACAGATCACCACGGCTGGGTCGGACCGAGCGAGAGCCGCCGCTGCAGCCGAGCGGCCATGGACTTGACCGCCGCGGGGTCCACCTCGTAGTCGGCGGCTGCTCCCGCGTCGGTCCGGCCGGTCGCCCAGGCCCGACGGGTGATCTGCCGGTCCAGGCCGGCGGCCACCACATCGGGCCCGGCCACCTCGACCAGGTCGGCCGCGACGTCCGGGTCCAGGCGCCACCACGCAGCGAGGCAACGGGCGGCGATCGCGATGCCCTGACAGTCCACGGTCGTCTCCAGGATGCGACCGGCTACTGGATCGTCCCGGGTGGCCGCCGCCTCCCGCGGGGTGGGCGTGACGCTCCACAGCCCCGGACCGAACCCATAGCGGGGCCGATACCGGGGCAGCGCGGGCCACACGCCGTTCGCCACGCCGAGAACCTCGTCGACAAGCGGTCGCCCGTTTGTCAGATGCCACAGCACCTGGAACGGGTAGTCGGAGCGGTCGGAAGCGCCCAACGCGCCTATGGTCAGCCAGTAGTCGGTGCCTGGAACCGGCACGCTCGGTGAGTTGGTGACGTTCAGCAGTCGGACCTGGTCACCGAGGCCAAGGGCCATCCGCGGGCCGGCCGGGCCGTAGATCCGGGCCAGCGCGGCCGCCGGCCCGTCGGGTGTGAACATCCGACCGATCGACCGCTCCCCTGCCTCCACCCGCTCCCAGAGCCGCACCGTCAGCTTGTCGCCGGTGCGGGTGACGGCCGCAGGCGACGCCCCCTTCGACGTGTCAATCTCGATGCGGGGCCGGGGCCGGTCGGCCGGTTTCGCCTCACTCGGTCCGGGTCCCGCGGTCCTGCCCGCGGCCGACGCCCTCGGCGCGCCGGATCTCTCCGTCGAAGCCGGGCCTGCCGGCTGCGGCCGGCTCGGCGGGTTCGGCGGGCTCGATCGCCTGGCCGGCGCGGGTTGGGGTACCGGCTCGAGGATCCGCGGTGGCCGACAGCCGCGGCAGCCCAGACCGTCCTTGCCGGCGACCAGCGGCTCGCCGCTCCCGCACCCCGGGCAGGCCACCGGGGCGAACCGGCGGATCCCGCTGAGCCATTCCAGATCCAGCGAATACCAACGGTTTCCCCGCCGGATACCGGCTTCGACGGTCAGCGACGGCACGCCGACCAGGTGCAGCCGGAAGGGCAGGCACGCCACCGAAGACTGGTACTTGACCTCGATCTCGGCGAGCCGCCGGTCGCGCTCGGCGTGGCAGTGGTCCAGCCGCTCCTGGTAGCCGGCGATCCGGTCCGACGCCGCGGTGGCCATCCGTTTGCGCAGGGACTGCGCCATCTGCTCGTAGTAGTCGCGGGCCCGGTCGGCCTCGGCCCGGAATGCCGGCCGCACATCGTCGCCGAGGGCGCGCCGGCGGCTCTCGGCGCGCCGCCCGATTTCCAGGTCGGCGGCGACCAGCGCCTGGGCCAGCCCAGGCGGGTCTGGTGTCAGCTGATCGCGTTCACCGTGGTCGATCGCGATCAGGCCGGCCAGTTCCCCGGCGCCGCCGACGAGCGGCAGGCCGCTCGGCACGTCGATCCAGCATTCGAGCTGCTCGTGGAACTGGTCGTCCGCGGACATGGTGAAGGTGGCCAACGCGCTGACCCGCACCAGGTACCGGACGGACGGTCGCGGCCCGCCGGTCAGGTCCACTCGACCGTGGTCCACCTGCAGCCGGTCCCTGGCCCACTCCTGCAGCTGTGCCAGCTCTGCCGTCCTGCCGGCGGGTCGAGGCAACCGTACCAAGCCGATATCGCCATCGCCCAAGACGGTTTCGGCGGCCGCGGTGAGCAGCGGGTGCCCGACGGTCATCAGCATGGCCCGCTCCTCGCGGGCCGCGTCGGGATCGGTCGTCACGGTCATCTCGGCGTCTTGCCGGTGCCGTTCCTGCAGGGTCTCCGGCAGGACGACCAACGTGCTGCCCCCGACCCGCTCGTGCAGGCCACCCTCGGCGGTCACGTATTCGAGCCAGAAGTCGACCCCTGGGTCGGCCGTCGCGGTCACGACTGCTCCTCCCCGAGCAGTGTGTCGATGTGTCCACGGCCCTGCAGGTAGGCCTCGCGGGCGTCGGTCAGTCGGGCACCCAGTTCGGACAACCGACCGATGAATCCCGTGTCGTCGTCGGCGCCGACGAAGGCATCGAACACCGACGATTCGAAATCGAAATCGTCGTCGACCCGCCCCAGGATCATGTCCAGCTCACCCACCACCAGCTCGAAGAGGTTGATCTTCGATTCGAGCACCGACAGGATGTGCTCCTCGATCGTGCCCGTGGCGACCAGATTGGTCACCTGCACGTCCTGCTGCTGACCGACCCGGTGCAGCCGGCCCACCCGCTGCTCGATCTGCATGGGGTTCCAGGGCAGGTCCATGTTGATCATGACGTGGCAGAACTGCATGTTGCGGCCCTCGCCGGCCGATTCGGTGCTCAACAGGACCGGCGCCACGTCCCGGAAGGCTGCGATGGCCGCCTCCTTGCCGGCCCGGTTCAGGCTCCCGTGATACACCGCGGCGTCGATACCGGCTCTGGACAGGTGCGTCGACAAAGCGGCCAGCGTCTGCCGGAACGCGGTGAACACCAACACCTTCTCGTCGGCGACCAGGTGCGGCCGCAGGTGCGCGACCAGGGCGTCGAATTTCGCCGGAGCGTCGATGCACTGCGCCTGGTCGGCCAACTCGTGCCAGCCGAGGGTGCGCAGAGTGGGCGCGGCGGCCATGGGGCTGGACCCGGCCGACCGGGCCAGTGACCGCAGGGTCAGTCGACGCGCCGCCGAGGCGTGCCGGCCGAGTTCCCGGATGCGGGCGGCGATCTGCGCATACCAGTGCTGCTCGGGCGCCGACGGCGACACCGCGACGGTGCGTGCGAGCCGGTGCGGCAGGCGCAGGGCAACCTCGCTGCGCCGGTGCCGGACCGTCACCTGCGACACCGTTCGACGCAGTTCGGGCACTCTGGTTGCGGACACCGTCGGCGCGTCCGACCCGTAGGCACGCCGGAAATCGGCCGGTGAACCCAACAACCCAGGGGCGACCAGACTGATCAGCTGGTACAGGTCGGAGAGCCGGTTCTCCACCGGGGTCGCGGTGAGCAGCAGCAGGTACCTGGACGTCAGCTCGCGGACCAGCCGGCCGGAGGCCGAGCGCGGGTTGCGCAGCCGGTGCGCCTCGTCCATCACGATCAGGTCCCACGAAGCGCCGACCAACGCGCTCCTGGCCGGATCGCGACGTGCGGCGGCCAGGGAGGCAACGACCACCGGTGAATCGGCCGAGCACTCCCAACGCCCACCGTCCAGCGCGACCGTCGGCAGCAGGAACTTGCGCTCCAGTTCCTCACGCCATTGCTCGACCAACCCGGCCGGGGTGACCACCAGCGCTCGCCCGGCCAGCCCGCGGGCCCGAAGCTCGCTGAGCACGAGGGCCGCCTCGATGGTCTTGCCCAGGCCCACCTCGTCGGCCAGGATCGCCCGCCCCCGCATGCGGCCCAGCACGGTCATCACCGTCTGCAGCTGGTAGTCGAACGGCTCGAAGGCCAGCCCGGTACCCGAGATCAAGGTGTCGAACCCTGGCCGACTCCACACCGCCGCGGCGAGGTCGACCAACCGCACCCGCTCCGGCGTGACGGGCGTGCCCGACATCAGCCGCTGGACCAGGTGCCGATAGGCGTCGGGAACGACGCCGGGTTCGCCGCGGTGGTCGATCGCCGGACTGGCCGTCATGCGCCGCCATCCTTCCCTCGGTGGATGCGGCCGACCCTACGAGGGAGCTCTGACAGTGCCCGGGACCTGCGGATTCGACGGCGTGGCGATTGTCCCAGCCGCCCCGCCGGTCACATCGGGCACACCCGCACCCTGCCCGGACGCGAGCAGGTCAACCCTCGATCTCGACGGCGACGTCGGTGCCGGCCGCGACCTCGGTCCGCTCGGAGGGCCGCTGGTTGACGATGGTGCCGGTCGGACCGCGGTCCGTGTCGACCGTGGTCACCGGGCCAAGAACCAGGCTCTTGTCCTTCAGGGCGGCCCCGGCCTGGGGAATCGTCATGCCGATCACGTTGGGCACGGTGACCTTGGCCGGTGGAGGTGGCGCGGTGATCACCACCAGCGTCAGCCACAGGGCGACGACCAGGGCGAGGGCGAGCCCGCCGAGCCCGATGTAGGTCCACCGGCGCCGGCGGGTGGCCGCCTGTTCCGGGTCGACGAACTCGACCTCGTCCAGCACCGGCAGGGTGAGGCCAGGAGCGAGTAGCGGGGCACTGCGCGCCGGCTCCGACCGGGCGCCGGTGCCGGTCGCCGACCGAGGCCTGGCCGCCGGACGCGGCTTCCCTGCGACGGTCCCACCCGCACCGCGGCGAGCAGCCGGCCCGGGTCCGCCGAACTGCTGCCGGGCCTGCACCGGCCGGCCGGACAGCGCGCGTTCGATGTCCGCACGCATCTGCTCGGCGTTCGGGTACCGGTTGGCCGGGCTCTTGCTCAGCGCCTTCAGCACGATCGCGTCGACGTCTCGCGGGACGGTCCGGTTGAACTCGCTGGGCGCCCGCGGCGCCTCCCGCAGGTGCGCCTCGGCCAGGTCGCCCGCCGTCATGCCGATGAAAGGCGTTCGGGCACAGAGCATCTCGAACAGCAGGCAGCCGATCGTGTAGAGGTCGCTGCGCTTGTCGGGCAGCCCCGGACGGCCCTGCTCGGGAGAGAGATACTGCGTGGCAACGGTTCCCGCGGTGCCGGATGACTGATGGCCGATGTCGACCACCTTCACCCGATCCAGCACGCCGGCCGCGGCGTGCGGGTCGACCAGCACGTTGGCCGGCGTGATGTGGCAGGGCACCAGGTTGCGCCGATGCGCGTGATCGAGGGCGTCGCAGAGTTGGGCGGCGATCCGCAGGGCACGCCGCCAGGGCAGAGCACCGTGCCGGTCGAGGATCCCGCGCAGGGTGTCACCCTCGACGAACTCCATCACCACGAACGGCACGCTGCCGGCATCCGTCGGGGTGTCCCCCGTGTCGTACACCGCGACGAATGTCGGATGGTTCAGCACGGCCGCGTGGTGGGCCACCCGGCGGAAGCTGGTCTGCACCTCGGGCTCGCCGGTCAGGTCGGGCCGCAGTACCTTGATCGCGACGTCCCGGTCCATCAGCAGGTCGCGACCACGGCGGATCACCGAGATCTCGTCATGCCCGATCACGTCCATCGCCTGGTAACGGTTCGCGTAGCGATACCCGCCCATTGGTCACTCTCCTGTTTGCCCAGGCCGCCCGATCTTCGAGATCTACCAGGGCGGACCGGCAGAACCCGGCAGGACGTGCCCGAATGTCCAGAAACGTTACGAACCGAATGCCCGGCGCCGTGATGCCGGCCGCCGTTTCACGCTCGGCGCCGTGATGCCGGGCGCCGTTTCGCCCACAATGGCCCGGTGAGGTCGCGCCTCAGGTGCTCCTGCGCCCGAGGTGCCCGGGGAAGATCCGGTCGTCCGAGGCGACCGGATCTTCCCCGCGGCGGGCGACCGGGCGAGGTGTGAGGTTCGAGCACAGGAGGCAGTCGTGGACAACGCCGTTCCGCTGGACCAGGCCATCTGGTGGCAGGTCTATCCGCTGGGCTTCGGCGGCGCGCCGATCCGCGAACCGCGGCCGGCCCCCGGCCACCGGCTGCGCCGCCTGCTGCACTGGCTCGACGATGTGGTGGACCTCGGCGCCACGGGCCTGCTGCTGGGCCCGATCTTCGCCGCCGAGACGCACGGTTACGACAGCATCGACCTGTTTCGCATCGACCCGCGGCTGGGCGACGAGGACGACTTCGACGAGTTAGTCGCCGCGTGCCACGGCCGGGGGTTGCGGGTGCTGCTGGACGGCGTGTTCAGCCATGTCGGCCGGGGCCATCCGCTGGTGGCCCAGGCACTGGCCGGTGGGCCCGACACCACGGCGGCCGCCCTGTTCGACATCGACTGGTCCGATCCCGACGACCCCCGGCCGCGGGTCTTCGAGGGCCACGAGTCCCTGGTGCGGTTCGACCACCGCACGCAGGCGACGGTCGACTACGTGACGCGGGTGCTGGAGCACTGGTTGGACCGGGGCGCGGACGGGTGGCGGTTGGACGCGGCCTACTCGGTGGCACCGGAGTTCTGGGCCCGGGTCCTGCCGCCGGCTCGCGAGAAGCGCCCGGACGCCTGGTTCCTCGGCGAGGTGATCCACGGCGACTATCCGGACTTCGTCGCCCGTTCCGGCGTCGACTCGGTCACCCAGTACGAGCTGTGGAAGGCGATCTGGTCGAGCCTGGTCGACCGGAACTTCTTCGAACTGGACTGGTCTCTGCAGCGGCACAACGGGTTCCTGCAGCACTTCCGGCCGAACACGTTCATCGGCAACCATGACGTCACCCGGATCGCCAGCCGGGTGGGCGAGCCGCTGGTGCCGGTCGCGGTGGCGATCCTGCTGACGGTCGGGGGGATTCCGTCGATCTACTACGGCGACGAGCGCGGGTTCACCGGCGTCAAACAGGACCGCGCGGGCGGCGACGACGAGGTCCGGCCGGCCTTTCCGGACGATCCCGCCGAGCTGACCGAAGGCCGCCAGACCTGGCGCATGCACGCCGAACTCGTCGCGCTGCGGCGGGCGCACCCGTGGCTGGCCGGAGCGACCACGCAGGCCCTGGAGGTGACCAACACCCGGTACGTCTACCGCGCGGTCCGCGGACCGGACCAGCTGGTCGTCGAACTGGAGATCGGCGACCGTCCGACCGTGGCGATCCGCGACGGGTCCGGCCGGGAGTTGTGGCGCCACGACGGCTGAGCGCGACCACCGGCCACTCGGCCGGGTCCGCGGTCGGCGTGACGGGCCGGCCCGTCAACCACCGGCGAGCAACAGGATTCCGCCGGTCAACAGCGCGAGAACCTTGGTCCCTTCGAGGGCCACGTACACGTAGTGGGCGTGCGAGCGCGAGCCGTCGCCGCGGCCGGCCAGCACCGCATCGGAGCGGCGGGTCAATCGCGGGCGGACGGCCAGCAGCTGCCCGGCGAGGACGACGATGGCCACCGCCAGCGACACCGTGGCGGCGAGCGCGGGTGGCATGACGACCAGGACGGCCAGCACGGCCACGGCGAACAGCGTCTCGACGGCATTCAAGGCACGGAAGACCAGGCGGCCGATGCCCAGGCCGATCGGCAGGGTCACGCCCGGCGCGCGGAACTTCAGCGGCGCCTCCAGGAAGGAGATCGCCAGCACCATGCCGAGCCACACGAAGGTCACCGCCACGCCGACCGCGGTGCCGACGCTCACCGACGCCTCCGATCCGGCCGCACCGCCGCGACTGGCGACCGCCCGTCGCGCCACCGGTCGCCCGATGTGCTGTGACCTCCAGCGGGATCCTGGGTGATCGCGTCCGTCATGACCTTGAGTTTATATAAGCGATCCTTGTAATAACTCGCGAGGATCGATTCGGCGGCCACCGACGAGCCGCACGGGCGGCGAGCGGACCGAGTCGGCCGGCCGCGACGATGCCGCCCTGCGGGGCCCTGGCTGCTGGCCCGGCTCGGCGAGCGGGTCCTTTGCCCGGGTGATGCCGAGCCGGCCCGCCGGCGGCTGGATCGGGCGAGGCCACGCCGGGCGCCGCCGCGCTGATGGCAGTCAAACCTTCTGGTGATCGAAATGCCCGAATCGCCCGTGCTGGTTGGCCTGAATCTCGTCCCGCGCTGATCCAACACCCACTTTCGGTGCCGTTTTGTCCGGTTTGCTGAACGTTGGATCAGCGCGGCTCCCCAAGGTGGCCCGGCAGCGACGAAGCATCGCCGCGCGGCCAGGTTCACCCTGAGGGGCCGGCCCGCCGTTCAACGCACGAAATCTGCGCCCGAAATGTCCGGCTTGATCGTGTGCTGATCAGCGCAGCACCCGTTCACGCCTACAGACCGGGTCATCCGGGCACCGCTCGTAGGTACTGGCCCGGCGTGGCGTCCAGTTCGCGCCGGAACGCGGTGATGTAGGCGGACGGCGTGCCGTACCCCGCGGCCAGCGCCGCCTCGGTGACCGATCCGGTGCCGAGCAGGGTGTCCAGCGAGCCGAGGATCGCCGCGCGCCGACGCCATGCGCCCAGGCCGGTTCCGGTCTGGGCGCGGAAGATCCGTTCGAGGGTGCGGGTCGAGGCGCCGACCCGTCGGGCCAGTGCCTCGGTTCCGGCCGGCGCGTCGTGGACGGCCGCGTCGGCGAAGGCCCGCCCCCGGTGGTCCCCGCGGTATCGGCAGGCCCAGCGGCGCGGCCGACCACCGGTGAGCTGGTCGAGCAGGACGGTGCGCAGCGCGGCGTCCACCGGCCGGTCCTCGAACAACGGGCAACTGCCGACGACGTGCAGCAGCAGTTCCCAACCGAATCTCGGCAGGGTGAACGCGGTCGCCCCCGGTGGCGCCGGGTAGCTGCCGGTCGGTAGGAACAACGCGCGGACGGCGACCGGCCGCCGGTTGGTCATGATCACCGGGTCGCCGGCCGGGATCCAGACCGCCCGGTGCGGTGGGACGGTCCACACCCGACCGCCCGGGCCCTGCCCGATCGAGTCCGGCCCGATCGAATCGTGCCCGGACAGCAGTGTCAGCACGCCGGACGCGGTGTACAGCAACTGATCCCAGCCGGGCTCGATCCGCACCTGAGCGGACCCGGGTGGGTGCGTGACGGCGTATCCACGCAGCACCGGCTCCGCGGCGGCCTGACGGGTATTCGACATTTTCCGTCGGAGTCTAGAAAGCGCGGCCGTCGTGGGCACGGCATGCTCGCAACCATGACCGCCAACCTGAGCCACTTCGCGATCAACGCCGACGACGTCCCGGCGAGCCGGGCGTTCTACGAATCCGTGTTCGGGTGGACGTTCCACCCGTGGGGACCGCCGGGCTTTTATCAGATCACCACGGGTCCCGGCGGCATCCAGGGTGCGCTGCACCAGCGACGGCAGCTGGGTGACCGGGACATCAGCGGCATCGAGGGCACCTTCGCGGTCGACGACGTGCACGCCACCATGCAAGCCGTGCGCGACGCCGGCGGCACGATCGTGCTGGCGCCCTTCACGATCGAGGGAGTCGGCACGTTGATCTTCTTCCGCGACCCGGGCGGCAACACGGTGGGCGCAATGCAGTACGACTCGTCGGCACGGTAGGCCGGACGCGTCCGATCGACCGGCCCACCCGGGATTTTCGGCGGCCCGCCGGGTGGGTTCGCATGGGCTCTTCACCCTTGGCGAGGGATGCCGGGTGGGTACGGGCGCGGGATGCTGGCAGGGCCGGGACCTTCCGGCCGTCGTCGCCGCTGGAGAGGACGCGTCATGTGCCTGTTCGTCATCCTGTTGTTCTTCGGGCCGCGCACCGCCATCGCCCTGTGGTGGCTGTTCGAGCCGCTCCGCTGGGACGCGACGTTCTCCAGCTTCTGGCTTCCGTTCCTGGGGTTCCTGTTGGCGCCGTGGACGACCCTGATGTATGTGCTGGTCGCGCCGGGTGGGGTGAACGGGCTGGACTGGCTGTGGCTGGGTCTGGCGGTTCTCGCCGACATCGTGAGCTACAGCTCGGGTGGCGTCTACGGCAACCGGCGACGCAGCGTCCAAGCGGCCTGACCCGCCCGCCGCGACCCGCGACCGGATCGGACGAGCCGAACCGGCCGACCGGATCGGCCGACTGAATCGGACGAGCCGAACCGGCCGACTGAACCGGCGGACTGAACCGGCGGACTGAATCGGCACTGTCGGAGGAGCCGGCCATGATGGTGGGATGACCCGTCCTTCCGTCGTCGCCCCGGCCGCCGAGGTCCTTGCCCGAGTGATCGCCTCCGCCGCCGGCCCCGATGCCCGGCCACGGCTCGACCAGGTCCGCGCCGTCGAGGAGCTCGTCGAGCGGCACCGCCGGGTGCTGGTGGTGCAGGCGACCGGGTGGGGCAAGTCCGCGGTCTACTGGGCGGCCACGGCCGCGCTCCGCGAGCGGGGCGCCGGCCCCACCCTGGTCGTCTCGCCGCTGCTGGCCCTGATGCGTGATCAGATCGCGGCGGCCGAGCGCGCCGGACTGCGGGCGGCCACCATCAACTCGACCAACGTGGACGACTGGTCCCGGGTGCTGGACGAGCTGCGCGGGGACCGGCTCGATCTGCTGCTGGTGTCTCCGGAGCGGCTGGCCAATCCGCGGTTCGCCGACGAGCTGCCCGGCCTGCTCGCCCGGTGCGGACTGCTGGTCATCGACGAGGCGCATTGCGTCTCGGACTGGGGCTTCGACTTCCGGCCGGACTATCAGCGTCTCACCCGGGTGCTGCTGCGGCTGTCGGCGCAGACGCCGGTGCTGGCCACCACGGCGACCGCGAACGAGCGGGTGACCGCCGACGTCGCCGCCCAGCTGGGCTCGGACACCGTGACGTTGCGCGGCTCGCTGGCCCGGGCGTCGTTGCGGCTGTCGGTGGTGCCGGGCCTGAGCACGCTGGACGGTTATGCCTGGGTCGCCGATGCGCTGGCCGCGATGCCGGGCTCCGGGATCGTGTACGTGCTGACCGTCGCGGAAACCGAGCGGCTCGCGGCGTTCCTGCGGGACCGGGGCATCGACGCGGCGGCGTATTCGGGCCAGACCGAGAACCGTGAGGAGCTCGAGGACCGGCTGCGCCGCAACGACATCAAGGCGCTGGTCGCCACCTCCGCGCTCGGTATGGGTTACGACAAACCGGATCTGGCCTTCTGCGTGCATCTGGGTTCGCCGGCGTCGCCGGTCGCCTACTACCAGCAGGTCGGACGCGCGGGCCGGGCCCTGGACGACGCGGTCGCGACGTTGGTGCCCGGGACGTCGGACGAGCGGATCTGGGACTACTTCGCCACCGCCGGCATTCCGACCGCGGACCAGGTCCGGCGCATCCTTGACGTGCTGGACCGCGGCCCGCAGAGCCTGCCCGCGGTCGAGGCCGGCACCGGGATCCGGCGGGGCCGCCTGGAGACGCTGCTGAAGATCCTGGCCGTCGACGACGTGGTGGCCCGGGACCCGGCCGGGTGGCGCGTGGGTGATCGGACCTGGCAGCACGACGAGGCGAAATGGGCTGCGCTGCGGCGGGTTCGGTCGGCGGAGGCCGACTTGATGCGCCGCTACGCGCACGGCGAAGGCTGCCTGATGCAGTTCCTCCAGCAGGCCTTGGACGACCCCGATCCGCGCCCGTGCGGCCGGTGCTCGGTGTGCACCGGGATCGTGCCCGCGCCGGGCGCCCGGCCGGACCCGGACACCGTGGCGGCCGCCCGGCGGTTCTTCCGCGGGCAGGACGTCATCGTCGAGCCGCGCAAGCTCTGGCCCGGTGGCCTGCCCGGCCGGAAGGGCAGGATCGCCGGCCTGCGGCCCGGGCGGGCGCTGGCGTTTGCGGACGACCCGGCCTGGGCCGAGGCGCTGGCCGAGCTGTGGCAGCACGACCGGCCCGCGCCGGCCGAGGTGCTGGACGGGCTGGTCGAGGTGCTCAAGAGGTGGGCGGGCTCGTGGGAACGGCCGGTCGCCGTGGTTGCGATGCCGTCGCGCCGGTTTCCCGAGCTGGTCGGTTCCGTGGCGGCGCATATCGCCCGGATCGGTCGGCTCCCGCTGCGCGACGCCCTGGAGGTCGGCGGACCGCCGCCGTCGGGCGAGGTGGCGTCGGCCGTGCGGGTCCGGGAGCTGCTGGCCCGCACCTCGTTACGGGACGGCGTCCACCTGGACGGGCCGGTGCTGCTGGTCGACGACGTGATCCGGACGCGCTGGACGGTGACCGTCGCCTCGGCGCTGCTGGTCGAGGCCGGCGCGACGGCGGTGCTGCCGCTGGCCATCCACCAGCTGCCGTAGGCGGGGTCAGCGTTCAGCCGCGCTGCGTGGGCCGCGCCCGCGGCTCAGCTGACCTGGCGGGGCGCCGGGCTAATCGTCGCGGCGGTCGACACGACCCGAAACGACGAGCGACGGATCATCGACATGCAGGTCAATCGTTCGAACCGACACCGTCTGCCCACTTGTCAAAAGCACCTCCTGGTCCTCGTCGAACTCGATACGAACATTCGTCCCACCGAGCACCGACACCGACAATGCCCGCGACGCGGCGTCGAACTCCACGGTCTTCCGTCGTCCCGAAGTCGTGCGCCGGTGCGCCACGAAACCCGCCGACGGGACGTCGATCGAAATATCATGGAACACCGAAAAGCGCAGTCTCAAACCGGACGGCCGGACACTGTGCGCGTAGATGCTGGCGGCCGCGGAAAGCCCGACGAGCCAGAGAACGCCGTACAGACTGACAATCAGATGAATCCAACGAAAAACTTCGGAATCGACGACGACATACAGAACCCAGCATTCGAACACGCCGAGAAGGGCCGCCGTCAGCATCATCCAGCGAAACTGCCCGTTGTAGGAAAGCCGCCCCGGACGGGCAAAGTACCGACGACGCCGGAAGATCCACAACCACGGAGCAGTGAGGATCGCCCACTCGGTCGCGACCAGTCGAGCGACTCGCCTCGGCAGGAAGGACACCAGCACAGCCTGGCTATGTTCGACACTTCCGAAGTCGAGGACCTTCCGCGCATCGGCGGAAAAAATGATACCGCCGATCAGAACGAGCAGCGCGAAGCCGCCCTCAAACAGGAGCGCGATCCACATGCCCTCGCCGAGAGACAAGAGGCCGCTCAGGTACAGCGCCCAGCAAACCAGCGCGATGCCAAGCACGATCCACCGGTAGCGACGCCTCACGTTGACCCAGAATGAAGTCAACGATCAGCCTCCGTCCTCCCGGGGCAAGCACGTCCTGAGTCGATCAGAGCATCGACGACCCAGCGTCGTCGATCATGCGAAGACCGCGTGCGTCACGGGTTCACCGCCAGCACGAGTTTGCCCTGCACATGGCCGTCTTCGCCGGCCCGGTGAGCCTCGGCGACCTTGTCCAACGGGTAGGTTTCGGCGATCTCCACGCGGATCGCCTTCTGGTCGATCAGCGTCGCGATCTCGGCCAGGGCCGCACCGTCGGGCTCCACGAGAATGCCGGTGCTGCGCACCTCGCGCGCGGCCGCGGCCGCGGCCACCGCCGCGCTGACGCCACCGGGCACCCCGATGTACAGGCCGCCCGACCGGGTGACCGAGACCGATCGCAGGCCGTAGTCGTCGCCACCGATCAGATCCAGGACGACGTCGACCTCGTCCAGGTCCTCATCGAATCGAGCGGTCCGGTAGTCGATCACCTCCGTAGCGCCGAGGCCCCGAAGGAACTCCTCGCGAGCCGCGCCGGCCGTGGCGATGACCGTCGCCCCACGCGCAACCGCGATCTGCACGGCCAGGTGGCCGACCCCGCCGGCGCCGGCATGGACCAGCACCCGCTGACCGGCGGTCACCCCGGCGGTGTCGACCAACGCCTGCCAGGCGGTCAGCCCGGCCAGCGGCACCGCGGCCGCCGTGAGCGCGTCCACCGCGGTCGGGGCCGGCGCGAACTGCCGCGAGGGGGCGGTCACGTACTCGGCGTACGCGCCCGCCTGTCGCGGGAACCACGGCATGCCGTACACCGCGTCGCCCGGCCGCAGCGTGGTCACACCGAAACCGACCCGCTCGACCACGCCGGCGACGTCCCAGCCCAGCACGAACGGCGGCGCGCCCAGCACGCCCGCCATGCCGGCTCCGGCGCGGGTCTTCCAGTCGACCGGGTTCACGCCCGCACCCGCCACCCGCACCAGCACCTCGGTGGGCAGCGGCTCAGGAATCGGCACCGATTCGATGGTCAACACGTCCGGCCCGCCGAAGTGCTCCTGCCGGACGGCGCGCATGCTCTGCCCACTCACGTTGCTGTCTCCTTGGTAAGGCCTTCACGACCCGCGCGACGGTAGCCTGGAGGTACTAGTTACCCGCAAGGGCGATCAGTATCCGAAAGGAACCACGTGACCGCGCAGTGCGCCACCGGCCAGCACACGATCCACAGCGTCTACGAAGAGCAGTGCCCGTGCCGGGCGTTGCTCGACCTGTTGGCGAACAAGTGGACCGCGCTGGCCATCGGTGCGCTGGAGTCGGGGCCGATGCGGTTCGGCGAGCTCAAACAGCAGTTGGCCGGCGTCAGCCCGAAGGTGCTCACGCAGACCCTGCGACGCCTGGAGACCTCCGCGCTGCTCACCCGTACCGTCTACCCCGCGGTGCCGGCACGCGTCGACTACGAGCTCACCCCGGTCGGGCTGAGCGTGGCGCAGCCGCTTCGTGCCCTGCGCGACTGGGTCGAGAACCACCTCGACGAGGTGGCCGCGCTCCGCGGCATCGACGAGACGCCCAAGCCTGGCGGCTGAACCCGCACGGCGCCGAACTCACACCGGACCCAGCGCCTGGGCATAGTCCAGGGGACGCGATGACGGCGGCACTACTGCCCTGACCGGAGAATCAGCCGGCCGGAGCGCGCAGCACCTCGCCCACGTATCGCTCGGGTGGCTTCGTCAGCAGCGGGCGCAGATACTGGCCCACCCATGCGCCCCCGGGTCCCGAGCTGACCGCGGCAAGGGTCTCCGGTGTCTCGCCGAAGACGACCATGATGTGGTGCTCGTCATCGACGCGGACGAGTTGCGCCGAGACGAAGCCGGCGATTTGCCGGCAAGCGGGCAGGGCTTCGGTCTCCAGCGCGTCGAGTGCCTCCGCCGGCACCGGACGAGCGAAGTAGAGGTGATTCACGACCACGTGCATGTGTCCTCCTCGGACCGCGCTGTCGCTGCCCTCGGCAGGGACGACCGCTCCGCTGATCATCGCACGACCGAGCCGGACATTTCGGGCGCGGATTTCGTGCGTTGAACGGCGGGCCGGCCCGGTGGGGCCGTCCCGTGAGGGTGAACCTGGCCGCGTGACGGGTTTCGTCGCCGCCGGGCCACCTTGGGGAGCCGCGCTGATCCAACGTTCAGCAAACCGGACAAAACGGCACCGAAAGTGAGTGTTGGATCAGCGCGGGACGAGATACAGGCCAACCAGTACGGGCGATTCGGGCATTTCGGTCACCAGGAGGTTCGACTGAAATCAGCGCAGCGGCCCGGCACAGCAGCTCAGCGCAGCGGCCCGACGCAGCTCAGTGCAGTGGCCCGCCCAACCGAGCCCGACGCAACGGCCGGACGAACCGGACCCGACGAACCGGACCCGCCCAACCGAGCCCGCCGCAGCGGCCCGACGAACCGGACCCGCCGCAGCAGCCCGCCCAACCGGGCCGCAGGCCGGCACCCCTCGACAATGACGAACATGTTCGTTATCGTAGGACGAACATGTTCGCGACGAACATGTTCGCTATCATGGGAGGGGACGGCTGTGAGAGTCGGCGTCATTCTGGGTTCCGTGCGACAGCACCGGAAGGGTGCGGCCGTGGCCGACTGGGTGGTGCGCAGCGGACAGGGCCGGGCGGCGTCCTACGAGCTGATCGACCTGGCGGAGCACGAGCTGCCGTATCTGTCCGAGCCCGTTCCGCCGAAAGCCGGCCACTACACCCAGGAGTCGACGAAGAGCTGGAGCGCCTTCATCAACGGCTTCGACGGTTTCGTGATCATCACTCCCGAGTACAACGGCGGCATCCCCGGCGTGCTCAAGAACGCGCTCGACCACCTGTACGCGGAGTGGAACGGCAAACCGGTCGGCTTGGTCGGCTATGGGATCTACAGCGGCGCAAGGGCTCTCGCGCAATTGACGGTGCTCGTGCACGAGTTGCGGATGGCCGACGCCGGCCCCCCGGTGAAGCTGTCCGTTCCCCGCGACTTCGACGAGGCGACCGGCGCTCCCCTCGCCCAGTTCGACGGTCAGCTGACCGAGTTGCTCGACGCCGTCGAGGGGTGGCGCGGTCATCACCTGCGGGAGACCGAAGTCGCCTCGTCGATGAGCGCGCGGTAGGAGGCACGGATGAACGCGGTCACGCAGCCGCAGAGCCGGCGTCACCGACCGGCGAAAGCGCCATTGTCCCGGGAGTGGATCATCGCCGAGACGATCAAGATCATGAAGAGCGAGGGCCTGGCGAAGGCGACCATGCGTCGGGTCGCCGAGGCCCTGGATACCGGTGCCGCATCGCTGTACGTCTACGTCGCGAACACCGCCGAGTTGCACGCCGCCGTGCTCGATGAATTGATCGGGTCCCTGACGTACGCCGAGGACGGACATTGGCAGGCCCGTCTGGAAGACCTGCTCGATCGCTACGCGGCGTTGCTGCATGCCCATCCTGGCCTGGCGCGGTCCGCGCTCGTGCTCCGCCCGACGGGGCCGAACACGGTCCGCCTCTACGACGCACTGCTCGGACTGCTGCTCGAGGCACGCATTCCGGTCGACCGCGCCGCCTGGGGGGTCAACCTGCTCCTGCAGCACGTGACCGCCGGCGCGGCCGAGCACAGCGCTTCCTCCCCGGACGACATCGACGCCCGGGACGAGGGTCGCACCGAGATGAGTGCCATGGAGCACTCCTTCCGGACCGGCGACCCGAAGGCCGTGCCGTACGTCGCCGAGCATGTCGACGCGCTCTTCTCCGGCACCCCCGCGCAACGCACCACCTGGGCGATCCGCGTCATCGTGGCCGGGATCGCGGCAACCGCCACCCGGTGACCGAACGCCACCGGACACCGAACTCGAGATCCCGCATCAAAGGAGCATCATCGTGACCACGCACCACCCGATCGCCATCATCGGCGGCGGCCTCGGCGGCCTGACGACGGCGCGCATCCTGCACACCAAGGGCGTCCGGTCTGCCGTCTTCGAACTGGAACCGGACCGGAACGCCCGCGTCCAGGGCGGCATGCTCGACATCCACGACTACAACGGCCAGAAGGCAATTCACGCCGCCGAGCTCTGGGAACAGTTTGCCGCCATCATCCACCCGGGCGGGGAGGCGATGCGCATCCTCGACCACACCGGAACGGTCCTGCGCGACGAAGGCGACCGGGGCGAGCTCACCCGCCCCGAGGTCGACCGCGGCCAGCTACGTGACCTGCTGATCGACTCGCTGCCCGACGAAACCATCCATTGGGGTCACAAGGCGACCGCCGTCCGGCCCGTCGACGCAGTGCCCGGCCGCCACGAGATCGAGTTCACCAACGGCCAGACCATCACCACCGACCTGCTCATCGGCGCGGACGGCGCCTGGTCCACGGTCCGCCCGCTCGTCTCCGACGCCTGGCCGACGTACGCCGGCATCTCCTTCATCGAGGCCGACCTCCTGAACGGTGCCGAACGCCACCCCGCCGAGGCGGCAGCGATGGGTGACGGCATGCTCTTCGCCTTCAAGGGCGACACGGGAATCCTCGGGCACCTGGAAACCGACGGCACCCTGCACGTCTACCTAGGCTTCCGGGTGCCCGAAAACTGGCTCGACACGATCGATTTCACCGACACTCCGGCGGCCAAGACGGCGATCTTGGACCGGCTCGCCGGTTGGCACGACGCGCTCCGCGGCTTCGTCGCCAACGCCGACACACCGCTGACCCCGCGGCGCATCAACGCGCTTCCGGTGGGCCACAGCTGGTCTCGGGTGCCCGGCGTGACGCTCCTCGGCGACGCCGCCCACGTCATGTCGCCCTTTGCCGGCGAAGGCGCCAACCTCGCCATGTACGACGGCGCCCTGCTGGCCCTCGCGATCGCCGACCACCCCGGCGACGTCGAGGCCGGACTCACCGCCTACGAGGCGGACCTGTTCCCGCGCGCCGCCGACGCCGCCGCGGACTCCGCCGGCAGCCTGAACATGCTGTTCAGCCCCGACTCACCCCAGGGCCTGGTCCGGATGTTCGCGGAGTTCGACGCCCAAGCCGCTGGAGGCGAGGCTCGGCCCGACGCCGGCTGATTCCGGCGCGAGGTATCAAGGAGCGCAACGAGCCTCGGTGTGGCTTCGGCCGGTCAGGCTCACTCTGCCGGGCCCTGGGCCGTCCCCTGGGGCCGCGGCTGCGCCACCGGTACTCAAGACGGTGACCGTGACCCAAGAGACGGTCGGTGCGCCCGGCGGGGGCCCACCAATGCGTGGGGAAGTTCCGGTCGCTACAGCCAACCGGATCTTCCCCACGCCGATGGTGAGCCGCCCGGCGCAGCCGGATGGACCGCGCCGATGGCGACTCGACGCCTGGACGCGATCCTCGCCGCGCTCGGTGAGCGCACTCCACCTCGTCGCCTCCCTCCGAACCGACGCAACATACGTGTGTATGGTCGAAGACATACGATCGTATAACAGTTGAGGGGTTCGGATGTTCAAGGTCATCGGGTTGGTGGGGACGCTGGCGCCGGTCGTCGTGCTCGTGTTCCTGTTCGTGCATCGTCGTCGTGCTCCGTTGCCGGCCGGACTGGGGATGATCGGCGCGGCACTGGCCGGCGTGGGGTCGCTCGCCGAGTTCGTCAGCTCGCGGACCGTGTGGTTCGGTGATGACGGTGCCGAGGACATGGTTCAGCGGATCGAGGCATGGGACCTGCTCCGGTTCGGCGTGGTCGTGGGTGGCCTGGTGCTGCTGGTCGTCGCCGCCCTGATCGGGCCGGGACGGACGGTGCCGCGCATCCCGCTGGCCGTCGGCGGGATGATCGTGGCCGCGCTGGGGTGTGCGATGCGTTTCGTGCACCCAGACCTCGCCGATGCCGACGGCACCGTGCGGGTGTTGGCGACGATGGCGATCGGAACCGTGCAGTACGGCCTGCTCGGGCTGGGCATCCTGCTGGTCGGGATCGCGGTGGTCAGCGGCCGCGATGCGGGTCCCGAACCGCTCGGCCAGGCCGCGACGATCGCCCGGCGCGTCGCGCGCACCGTGCAGGACAACCGCGACCAGGGCGCACGCCCGGGCTCGGGCTCTCGGTCCGCCACGACCACGAGTGCTGTGTGGAACGCGATCTGGGACTCCGTCGCGGACAAGGACTCCGGCACCGGCCCCGGCTCCGGAACCCGCGGAGGCGGCGATGCGGACCGCCGATAGCCTCCGGAGCATGACTCGCGAGCACCTGATCGACCACGTCGTCGAGGTGATCGCCGAGTCCGGGATGAGTGGGCTCAGCGTGCGCGCCGTCGCGGCCCGGGCGGGGGTGGCGATTGGCACTGTGCAGCACTGGTTCCCCACCAAGAGCGCGATGTTGCTGGCCGCGATGGACCGGATCGGCGAGATCGCCGAGGCCGCCGCAACCGCCGTCAGAGCTCCGGACGACCCGGTCGCCGAACTTCACGGGGTGATCAGCCTTCTCGTCCCGCCCAGCCCGCACAGCCGAGTCAGCCGGGTCTGGCTGGCGTTCGCCGCGCACACCGTGGCAGACGAGCAGGTTCGTGGACGCTACGAGCAGCTTTGGGCCGGCGTCCATCGTGCCGTTGCACGGCTCCTCGCCGCGGCCCGGCCAGACGCCTCCGTCGGCGCGATCGATGAGGCCGCCGCCGAGATGGTCGCGCTCACCGACGGACTCGCCGTCGCCGTGATCGCCGAACCGCACCGGATGCCTCCCGAACGCGCCGCCGCGCTGGCGACTCGCCGCCTGGACGCGATCCTCGCCGCGCTGCCCCACTGACCTCACCGAACTGACCTGACCGAACTGACCTGGACCGAACTGACCTGACCGAGAGGGCGGGCCCGCCGCGGCGACGAATCCGTGGTGAGTCCGGAACGTCCGGCGGAACCCGGCCAATTGTTTCCGCAACCTCGCCTTCACGCCCCGCGCCGCCCGCCCCTCATGGGCTCCGGGCGGTCGTGTTCCAGGCGACGGGCGCGACCGTCGAGGTAGTCGCGTTCCGGGGCCGAACGCGTTCCCCGCGCGGCGGCGCGGTACTCGGCGATCGCCTCGTCGGCGCGGTCCTGCCGTTCGAGCAAGTGGGCGCGCACCGCGGAGGCCCGCTGCGCGTCCACCGGGCGGCCGCTCGCGAGGAGGCGGTCGACGCTGGCGAGGCCGGCGTCCGGTCCGTGCACCATCGCCTCGGCCACGGCGGCGTTGAGCGTCACGACGGGGTTGTTCGTCTCGCGTTCCAGCAGCCGGTACAGCACGAGGATCTGCGCCCAGTCGGTGGCCTCCGTGCTCGGCGCCTCGTCGTGGAGTGCGGCGATCGCTGCCTGCAGGGCGTACGGCCCCGCTCCGCCGCTCGGGAGCGTCTCCTCGAGGAGCGCGATGCCCTCGTCGATGAACCGCCGATTCCAGAGCGAGCGGTCCTGCTCGTCCAGCGGGATCAGCCGTCCGGCCGGCGTGGTGCGCGCGGGGCGTCGCGCGTCGGTGAGCAGCAGGAGGGCGAGCATCCCGGAGACCTCGCGGTTCTCCGGGGCCGCCGCATGGAGCATCCGGGCGAGGCGGATGGCCTCGTCGGTGAGGTCGACGTCGTGGATGCTGTCGCCGGCCGCGACGGTGTGGCCCTCCGAGAACATCACGTAGACGACGGCGAGGACCGCCTCCAGCCGGTCGTGCGCGCCGAGCGGGGTGGGGAACGTCGCGCCGAGCTCGCGGATGCGGGCCTTCGCGCGGCTGATCCGCTGCGCGACCGTGGCTTCCGGCAGCAGGTAGGCGTGGGCGATCTGCGCCGTGGTGAGCCCGGCCACGGCGCGCAGTGTCAGGGTGATCTGCGCGGACACGGTGAGGGTCGGATGGCAGCACAGCTGCAGCAGCTGCACGCTGTCGTCGGCGTGCGGCACGGCGGCGTCGGCGAGCGGCTCGTGGAGGCTCGCCTCGCTGCATTCCCGGTCGCGTCGGCTGCTCTCGCTGCGGATCTGGTCGATCAGCCGACGCCGCGCGGCTGTGATCAGCCACGCCCGCGGATCGTCCGGCCGCCCGGATGCCGGCCACTGCTGCACCGCCGCGGCCAGGGACTCCTGCACCGCGTCCTCGCAGATGTCGAACTGGCTCGCTCCGTAGCGGCGGAGCAGCGCCGCGAGGACCTGCGGCGCGAGCGAGCGCAGCAGGTCCTCGAGCGGCTCCGGAGTCAGATGTCCGCTCCGGCTAAGAACATGACGGGACGGATCTCCAGGGCGAGTCCGGCGATGCCCGCGTCGGGGATCTGCTGCGCGAGCTCGATGGCGCGCTCCTTCGACTCCACGTCGATGAGGTAGTAGCCGCCCATGAACTCCTTCGACTCGGCGAACGGGCCGTCGACGACCTCCGGCGCACCACCGGTGCCCCGCACGACCGTCGACTGGCTCGGATCGCCGAGGCCGTTGGTGCTCAGAAACTCCCCTGACTCGGTGATGGCGGCGATGAACCGCTGATGGCCCTCGCCGATCGCGGCCATCTGCTCCTCGCTCAGCGCGGCGAGCACATCGGGGTCGACCTGCATGAGGATGACGTACTTCACGGCGATTCCCTTCGCTTCGTCCGCCGCACGATCGCGGCGGTTGCAGACAGGTCGGAGTCGGGCGCCGATTCTCGACACTCTAGTGACGGAAGGCGTCGACGTGATGGCGCCTCGGATCGTCATGCGCCGCCGGTCACCTCGTCCCCGACCGACCCGGGAGCGGGCCTCACCGGCCGCGCGCGAAGACCACCTCGAAGAACGTCCGGATGAGGATCTTGACGTCGAGCCAGAGCGACCAGTTCTCGATGTAGTAGTTGTCGTACCGGGCCCGGTCGGCGATCGAGGTGTCCCCGCGCAGACCGCTGACCTGAGCCAGTCCGGTGAGCCCGGCCTGCATCCGGTGCCGGTAGGCATACCGGTCGTACTTCTCGGAGAACTGCTCGACGAAATGCGGACGCTCCGGCCGCGGCCCGACCAGGGTCATGTCGCCGCGCAGGATGTTCCACAACTGCGGGAGCTCGTCCAGCGATGTCCGGCGCAGGAACCGGCCGACCTTGCTCACTCGATTGTCGGTCGCGATGGACCAGTTCGTCGCCGACTCGGCACTGTTCGCCGGTCGCATCGACCGCAGTTTCAGGCAGTCGAACAGCTCCCCGTTCCGCCCCACCCGGGGCTGCCGGAAGATCACGCCGGGTCCGCTGTCGATGCGGATCGCCACCGCGCAGATCGCCAGGATCGGAGACACCAGGATCAGTGCGATGCCGGACACCACGATGTCGAAGATCCGCTTCACCACGGTCGCCGGCCCGCTGAGCCTGGGCGCACCGATCCGCATGATCGGAATCGAGCCGATGTGGTCCGAACCCCCCGACTCGGTGCGGAACTGGTGCATCCGGGGAACCACCAGCAGGTCGCAGGTCGAGCTGGCCGGCGCCCGAACCTCCTCGATCAGCGTGCGTTCCGGCGTCGCCGAGTCGGCCACCAGCAGCACGTCCACCCGCCGGCGGGCGACGACGGCGTCCAGGTCGGCGATGTTGCCCAGCCGCTCGGCCACCGAGCCGGCAGCGCAGTCGTCCGTGTCCTCGACGAAACCGACCACCGACAAGCCGTACCGCTGATGCTGTTTCAGGATGCGAATCAATTCGGCCGCGGTGGGCCCACCGCCGATGACCACGGTGCGGTGGTGGCTGATGCGGCGCCGCCGGCTGAAGATGATCAGCTGCGACGTGATGATGCGCCCGACGACGACCAGGGCGACGGCGATCACCTCGTTGCGCAGGAAGCTGCTGACCGGAACCTGGTCGGGTAGCAGCACGATGGCGGTCGCGACGATGGCGGCCGCCGTCAACAGGCTGGCCAGCAGGCTCGGCAGTTCGTCGAGAACGCTGACGTGCAGACGGGCGTGATACCGACCGCGATCGACGATGAAGAACAGCGAGAGCGCGGTCATCGCGATGGTTGCCGCGTACTGATCCGGCGCCCAAAGGAGCGGCGACATCAGCATGACGGCGTCGACCGGCAGGACGATCATCCACGCGCGGATCCGCCAGAGGAATCGTCGGGTGCGCGATCCTCGTCGCTCCGACGGCTTGGGTTCGGGGTCGGTGTCGCTGACTGCCGGATTGGTGCGCAATGCGGTCATAGCTGGCCTACCTGTGATGACGTAACGAGTGATGGACTGACATTTTTCATCTGCGTACACCCATACGGTCTATCCTTGTCACCCTATAGGCCTATAGTTCTCGACGTCCAGCACGTCGGATCGCGCCACCGGCCGATCGACCCGCCGACGGCCCGTGACGACGGCCATCACGGCGCACAGCACCGTGAAGCCGCCCAGCGCGGGCGCCACCCACCAGGGCGGCGACGACACGGGCTGCGGTTCGGCGGGTTCGCCGGTCAATAGGTAGCCGGCCTGCATGTCGGCCACCCGCGCCTTGCTCGACGCCACCGCGGCCCGGGTCAGGTCGGCGGCCACGGCAGGCTGACCGGCGGTGACGGTGACCTGCACCGCCCCGCCCAGCCGGGACGGCGCGACATCCACGCCGGCGCCGGCGACCTGGGCGCTGCCGGAAGACCGGCCGGCCTGCTCCGCCAGGGCGGGCACGTCGATCGACCGATCCAGCACCTCGGCGATCGTCGGCACGATCAATCCGCGACTCACCACGTCCAGCTCGTAGGCGGTGGCGCCGCCCACCGCACCGGACGGCACCACCGCCAGCGTCGTCGAGCTGGTGTACACCGTCTGGCCTATCGCGACGGCCGCCGTCATGCCCAGCAACCCGAGCACGGCGGCGCCGGCCCAGCCGGCCACCGCGGCCCGGCTCGGCCGCCGCGGCCGAGGTTCCGCACCGGGCTCCCCCACCGGGCCGCGCCCCGCCGCCTGCCTCGGTGACTCGAGGGTGGCCCGACAACGGACGTCGGCGACGGCCGCGAGGGCGGCCATCAACAGCAGTGCCCGGAAGTCCGACAGGTGCAGGAAGATGCTGGCCAGCAACCAACCGGTGAGGCCGCCGATGACGCCGAGCGCCAGGAATCGGCTCGTGTCGTCCCCTGTGCGCCGGGCGCCGATCATCGTCCGCAGGGCGACGAAGCCCACCGTGCCGAAGAAGAAGGCCCAGCACAGCACCAGCACGACACCGCCGTCCGCCGCCTGCTCCAGGTAGAAGTTGTGGGCCGCGACGACGATGTCGACGGGATCGTCGAAGTTCGACAACCGGTCATACTGCGGGAACAGCGCCCCGTAGCTGCCGATCCCGTGTCCGGTGATCGGGCGATCCAGGAACATGTGCCAGGCGTCGACCTGGAACCGTTTGCGGGTGACCACGGACGGGTCGGCGGTGCTGGTAGAGCCGGAGAGGACGGCGCTCAGGGTGCCGAGCCGGCTACCGATCCCGCTCAGCGGCACGATCACCAGCAGCGCGATCGGCAGGAACAACAACGACTTCCGGTAGCCCCCACCGGCCAGCAACGCCCACACCACCAGGCCGATGAACAGGGCGATGAAGCCGCCGCGCGACTGGGTGAGATAGACCCCGAGCATCAGGGCGAGCGTGGCGCCGGCCCACAGCAGGCGGTTTCGCCAGGATCGACTCATGGCCAGCAGGGACAGCGCCATCGGCGTGAACAGGATGAGCAGCCGGGCCCAGAAGTTCACATCCGAGGACGTGCCGGCGTGCCGTGGGGTCAGCGCGCCGCCCTCCTGGACGAGCGGCACCCGGCTCAGCCCGTACAGGCTGCCCGAGTTGTGCAGGACGAATTCGTGGATGACGGTCAGCCCGGCCAGGCCGGCGAGCACCAGCACCGCGACCGCGGTGACCGTCGTGAGTGCCTCGGTGGACAGCAGCAGCGCGTACACCACGAGGAAATAGAGCAGATCCCTGGCGTAAGACAGCAGCAGATCCAGCGACGTCGCCGGATCGGCGGCGGCGACGAAGCTCAGGCAGAACCCGGCGGCCAGCACCATCAGCCCGAGCAGGACCGGGGACCAGGCGAACCGGAACATCCGGCGGCGCACCATGACCAGCACCGCGACCACCGCCAGCGCCAGCTGCGGCTTGTACGGGCTGATGCCGACGTGATCGGCGATGACTCCGTTGATGTTGGACACGTCCAGCGCGACCAGCGTCAGCAACGACACCCGCGGGAATCGGATGGCGAGCACGACGAAGGCCAGCAGCAGGACGCCGCCGCCCACCAGGAGCAGGCCGTTCATCGCCGATCCCCTCACCGCCGATCCCTCGTCACCGATCCCTCGTCACCGCGGCACCGGCTCGGGCGCGGCCTCGAGACCGAAGGCCGCGTCGTAGGTCGGCCCGACCACGGCCGGCGAGAAGGTCCGCTGCCAACTGCTCCGGGCCGCCGCCGACAGGGCCGGGTTGATCGCCGGGTCGGCCGCCTGGGCCAGCAGATCGACCAGTTGCTCCGGGGACCGGGCCACCAGGCAGCCGTCCGCGCGGTCCACCGGCAACCCGAGGACGCCGGCCCGGGTGGCGACCACCGGCAGTCCGCGGGCCAGCGCCTCGAGCACCTTGATCTTGGTACCGCTGCCCACCCGCAGCGGGGACAGCAGTGCGGTGGACGAGCCCAGCACCCGGTCCAGGTCGTCGACCCAGCCCAGCGCCTGGACGTGATCACCCCAGGCGGCAGCCTGCGGCGGCAGATTGGCCGACCCCCGGCCCACCACGAGCAGCCGGAAGTCGGGAAGGGCCGCCAGCACCTCGTCCCGGAAGGTGGCCAGGAACCAGGTCAGGCCGTCGCGGTTGGGCGCGAAGTCCAGGCCGCCGAGGAAGACGAAGACCGGTCGGCCGTCCCACCGTCGCTCGCGCACCACGGGTTCGCGCAGCAGCGGAAGCAGGGTGCCGATCGTCGGGTCGCCGGTCCGCTCGAAGAGCTCCGCGGACTCCTGCGCGTTGACCAGGAAGGTCGCGTCGAACGCCGCGGGCGCGCGGTCCTCCGACCGCGCGGTCAGGACCTTCTCCAGCTGCAGCAGGCGCCGGTAGACGAACTTCTGGCCGGCCACCCGACCGACGGCGCCCGGCAGCAGCTTGCCGAACTCGCCCAGCGGGTCGGTGACGGTCGAACTCCCTCGCCCGCCCCGGTCCTGGTCGATCCGCTCCAGCATGCTCGCGTACCGCTTGGAGAACAGGTCGTCGGCATACAGCACCCGCAGCTTGCGCCCCAACCGCCGGGCGTACTGCCCGGTCCGCATCGTGTCCCAGATCTGTTGGTCCGCGCGGATCTCCGCGAGCTTCTGGGCAATGGCGGCCAGGGTGCGGCCCGACCACAGGGCCGCCTCCTGCAGTGACGAATGCGGTGGCCCGATCACTCGCAAGGCGACCGCACCGAGCTGTTCGACCGTCGACGGCTTGGCGATGACGTGGAGCTGGTAGGGCACGGCCGGCCGGTCGATCCCGGCACGACCGACCAGGATGACGTGCACCTGATCCGGACCCAGCCGTGCGCACAGGTGGTCCAGCATGCCGCCGAGCACGACCTGCTTGCCGAAGGACCGCGGCTCCGGCTCGGTCGCGGTGATCAGCACGACCCGCCTGATGTGTGCTCTGGCCAGGGCGGCGGTCATGGGCTCCTCCTCCGGGGCGGCCGGGACGACCCCGGGTGTCGGCCGCAGCAGCGGGTTCGAGGGGTGGTCACGGGGCACCGACCCGGCGCCGGCGCAGCAGGGCAGCCATCTCCAGGACCGTGGACCGGGCGAAAACCGCGCCGGCACCCACCGCGGCGGCCGCGCAGGCCAACGAGACGAGCACCAGCGTGAGGAACTGGCCGCTGGGCAGGACGGAGCGCACCAGCAGCCCGACCCCGCCCGTCGCGGCGGCGATGGCCACGGCCGGCGCCACCGCGGTCAGCAGCCGCCGCCAGGACGTCCCGTGCGCGTAGCGGACCAGCGCGAGCCGGGCGACGCAGTACAGCAGGTTGAAGACCAGCAGCGCCGCGGCCACCCCGACCAGCCCGTGGTCGGCGACGACGAGGAAACCCACAATCAGCGCGATGGTGGCCGGGATGTCAAGGGCGACCAGCGTTCCCGGCCGGCCGGTGGCGGTGAACACGTCGCCGCTGGCCCAGCCGACCGCCATCAGGCCCAGCGCCAGGGAGATGAACACCATCGGGGTGATCGCCGGCGCCCACTGCGCGGAGAACAGGACCGGGACCGCCTCGGGCGCGATGACGGCAAGCGTCGCGCCGGCGGTCAGCCCGTAGATGGACAGGAGGCGGGTGGCCCGCAGCATGCCGCCGGTGAGCACCTCCGGGCTGATCACCCGGGCCCTCGAGTACGTCGACAAGGCCACCGCCGAGAAGATCCACAGCACGTTCTCGATGACCAGTTCGGGCAGCTTGTACGCCATTCCGTAGTAGCCCAGCGCCGTCGTGCCCACCATGGCGCCGACGACCAGGTAGTCGGCGGACGCGCGCACCGAACCCAGCACCCGGATCACGGTCACCAATCCGCCGAAGCGCAGCAGATCCGGCGCCAGGTGCCAGTGCGCCCGGACCGCGGGCCGGATCGGCACCAGAATCCAGAGCAGGAGCATGGCCACCAGCTCGCCGCCGACGATGCCGGCCGCGATGCTGACCGCCCCGCCGACGGTCAGCGCCAACGGCACCGAGACGCACACCCGCACCGCGGCCCGGGTCAGGTCGATCGCGGTGCGCCGCTTGAACCGCAGGTCACGCTTGAGGACCGCGTCGCCGACCTGACCGGCGCCGCGGAACAACGGGTACAGGAACAGCAGGGCGAACACGTTCGCCTGCGACTCGGCGTCGAAGAGCGCGGCGATCCACGGCGAGGCGGCGACGCCGGCGAGGCAGATAGCCGCGCTGATGCCGATGTTGATCGTCATGGCCATCCGGGTGGCCGGCGTGATACCCGTGTCCTGCCGGGCGACCACGGCCGCGCCGACGCCGAGATCCAATGCGGCGTCGAGCATCGCGATGATCGTCACCGCGGCGGTGACGACGCCGAAATCCTCGGGCGTGAGCAGCCGGGCCAGCAGCAGGGTCAGACCGAGGATCACGATGCGGTTGGACCCCCAGGCCAGGGTGGTCCACAGGAATCCACCGACGGAGCGCCGAGCCAGGGCGCCGGTGGCGTCGGTATCGGTCCGTTCGTTCGCGTCGAGGTCGGGCGGGACGTCCGGCGGGCGGTTTTCGTCGTCGAGAGTCTGAATGGTGGATTCCCCTTCCGGGACCGGATCAGCCCTCCGGGGTCTCCACGACCGCCGGCCCGCCACACCCTGTGAGCATTCGAGGAACCCGATGGCTCGAACACTCACTGTCGAGGGACACATTGTTCACGTTTCGTGTCCTCTGCCGTAGATACTGGTTTGAGTATAGTCTGATCGGGTGTATCGCGCGCGAATGAAATGCGCGCTTCGTTGACCATGGGCGGACAGTGGCCGGCATTGACCGAAGGAGACGAGCGTGCGAGTGCTCACGGTGGTGGACGCCCTGAAGCTCGGTGGGGCGGAGACACTGATCGCGCAACTCGGCCGGGTCAGCGCGGAAGCCGACATCGAACTGTCGGTGCTCAGCCTGCACGGTCGTTCACCGGAGCGGTCCAGATTGGAGCCATTGCTGCGGGAATCCGGCGTCGAGCCCGAGTACCTCGGTGTGCGCCGGACCCTGGACGTCTCCGGATTTCGCCGGCTGGTCGGCCATCTCAAGCAGACCAAGCCCGACATCGTCCACGCCCATCTGGAAATGGCCATGACGATGGGCATTCCGGCGGCCCGGCGGGCCGGGATCCCGGCCGTCGGGACGTTCCATCACGTGCACCGGCCGCTGTCCGGGCGGGCGTCCGGCCGGGAGCGGCTCGCCGTGGAGATCGCCACCCGTAGTGCCGCGGCGATCTTCGTCTCGCAGGCCTCGCTGATCTCCTTCGCCGATCGCTACCGACGCGGCCGCCCCGTCCCGGCGTCCTGGACGGTGGTGCACAACGGCATCGACCTGGACTACTTCACCCCCGCCGCGACGGGCGGGATCGCGCCGTTGCCGGCCGATCTCGGGCTGGGTGGGAACGGGCCGGTGGTCACCATTCTCGCCGCCCTGCGCGACTTCAAGGGGATCACCCACGCGATCGATGCCTGGCCCGTGGTGCTGGCCCGGCAGCCGACCGCGCGGCTGCTGCTGGTCGGCTCGGGCGAGCAGGAGCAGGCCCTGCGGGCGCAGGTGGCGCGGCTCGCGCTGACCGAGTCGGTGGTCTTCGCCGGGATGCGGTCGGACGTCCCGGACGTGCTGCGCGGATCGGATCTGGTGGTGCTGCCGTCGATCTACGGGGAGAACCTGCCGACCGTGCTGATGGAGGCGGGCGGCTGCGGCCGGCCGGTGGTCGCCAGTGACGTCGGCGGTATCAGCGACATCGTCGCGGACGGCCAGACCGGCCTGCTGGTCCCGCCCGGCGACTCGCCGGCAATCGCCGCCGCGATTCTGCGACTGTTGGCCGCGCCCGACCTGCGCGAGCAGATGGGCGAGGCCGGTCGCCGCCGGATGGAGCGCCTGTTCGACGCGCGGCTGTGGGCCCGCTCGCTGCACGCGGTCTACCAGAAGGCCATCGACGCCAGCGGCCGCGTGGCGGTGTCGGCATGAGCACGGACGCGGCGGGCCGCCGGCCCACGGTCGTGGTGGTCGCCGAGGCACGTCCGATGCGCGGCGGCATCGCCACCTTCGCCGAGACGATCACCGAGGATCCGATCCTGGCGAAGGATTTCGACGTCCAGTTGTTGAACACGGCGCGGGTGGCGACCCGCGAGGGCGGTCGGTTCAACCTGGCCAACGTCCGGTATGCGCTGACCGACGCCTGGCGGGTGTTCGGCGCGTCCCGGAAGGCCGACATCGTGCATCTGCAACTGGTGGCCGACCCGGGACTGCCGGCGCTGCACGCGGCCGCGCTGACCATCGCGGCCGCCGCCGGCCGGGCCAAGCTCGTCGCGCACGTGCACTCGGCGGTGGGCAATGCCGGGCGTCCCGAGTTCGCCGCCTACGGCAGGGTCGACCGATGGGCCCTGCGCACCCTCGGGCTGGCGGACCTGGTGTGCACGGTGTCCACCGCCGGGACCGCCACGATGCGGTCGTTGGCGCCCGGCACCTGGGTCGAGACGGTCGACAACGCGGTGAATCTCGACGACTTCCCGCCGGGCGGCGCGGACGGCGAACCGCCGACCGTGCTGTTCGTCGGTGTGATCTGCCGGCGCAAGGGGCTGTTCGAGCTGGCGCGGGCCGCCCGGGCACTTCGTGAACGCGGCACCCGCGACTGGAAGCTGGTCGTGGTCGGCGGGCAGGGGCCGACCCCGCAGACCGAGTACGACGAGATCGTCGCCGAGTTCGACGCCGCCGGCCTGCGTGAGTCCCTGGTCGGCCCGGAGTACGGCGACCAGATCAAGTCCCGGCTGGCCCAGGCCGACATCTTCGTGCTGCCTTCGTTTCTCGAGGGCCAGCCGATCGCCATCATCGAGGCCATGGCCTCGGGCCTGCCGGTCGTCGGCACGTCGATCGGCGCGGTGCCCGACCTGATCCGGGACGGCGTCGAGGGACGGGTGGTCGAGCCGGGCGACGACGCTGCCCTGGCCGACGCGCTCGGTGAGGTCATCAGCGATCGGGTCACGCGTCGACGAATGTCCCGGGCGTCGCGGCAACGGGCGGAGTTCGGTCATGGACTGGACCGGCTGTCCGCGCGGCTGGGCGCCCTCTATCGCGCGGTGCTGGCCGGGACGCGAGCCACCGTCGACGAGCCCGTGCCGGTGTCCCGATGAGTGGGCAGGGCGCCTTCTCCCGTCGCGAGGTGCGGATCAGCGTGCTGGCCGGGGCCGTCGCCGCTCTGCTGGTCGTGGTGGCCGGCGCCGGGCTCGCCCTGATGTCCCAGCCGAAGTGGACGGCCGAGTCCGTCCTGGTGGTGCTGCCCAGTACCGATCTGGACACCGCGGACTCCGCGGCCTACTACGAAACGCTCAGCCGGGGACAGATTGTCGCCACCTTCGCGGAGGTGGCGGACAACTTGCGTTTCCAGAACCAGGCCGAAGACAACCTGCGGCTGTCCGACGCGCAGCGGGCCGGGGTGACCACGACGGTGAGCGTGGTGCCGGACACGTCCGTGATCCTGGTCCGAACCACCGCCGGCTCGGCCGCGGTCGCCGAGCAGGTGGCGGACGCCACCACCACGCTGGCCTCCGCGTATCTGGCCGGGCTGTCCGAGACCTACCGGACCGACCTGGTGCACGGCGCCGAGGGCACGGCGACTTCCTCGGGGACCTCGCCGACCACTGTGATGGCGCTGGCGGTCGCCGTCGGGCTGATCGTCGGCGTGGCCGTCCAGCAGGCGATCTACCACCTGATGATGACGATGCGTTCGTCGAAGGTGCGCAAGGCTCGGCGATCCGGGCCCGAACGAAACGTCACCGAACGAAACGTCACCGAACGAAACGTCACCGAACGGGAGGACACCGAACGGGAGGACACCGAACGGGAGGACACCGAACAGGTGGTCCCCGAACGGGACGACGCGATCGACGAGACGCGGGATCAGACCCGGGATCAGACCCGGGCCGAGGAAAGCATGGTGGGGCGCCATGGCGGTTGATTCGGCGCCGCTGACCCCCTTGGTCCCGACGGACCTCGGCGACTCACCGGAGCCGACCGTCGACGACGCCCCGTCCGCCGGACCGCGGCTGACGATCGTGCTGGTGGAGTTCCTGCCCAGCGGCGGGATGTTCCAGTTCACGTTCCAGTTCGGCGAGGCCCTGGCCCGGCAGGGGCACCTGGTGCTGCTGCTCACCGGGCCCGACCCGGAGCTACGCTCGGCCACTCCGGGATTCGAGGTGGTCGAGCTCTTCCCGACCTGGCACCCGACCGTTGAGCTGGGCGGCTCCGGGCTCCGGCGCAGGGCCCGGCGGGTGGGCCGGGCGCTTCGGCTGGTCGAGTCCTGGCGGCAAGCGACGACGATGATCCGCCGGCTGCGGCCCGACGTCGCCCAGTTCGGCGAGTTGCGCTACCCGCTGGACAGCGCACTGTTCCTGCTGCTGGCCCGCCGCTGCCCGGACACCGCGCTGGTCGACGTCGCGCACAACCCGCTGCCCTACGACGTCAACGACGCGTCGGGGTCGGTGGAGAAGGGCGGCCGGCTGACCCGCCGGCTGCTGGATAAGGCCTACCGGGCCTGCGAGTTGGTGTTGGTGCTGGGCGAGGGACCCCGGGCGACCCTGGAGTCGGCCTTTCCGGGATTGCGCCGGGTCGCCGTGTGCGGTCACGGCGACTACTCCTCGGTGCTCACTGCCGACCGGACGCCGCCCTCGGCGGCGCCACCGCACGCGCTGTTCTTCGGAGCCTGGACCAAGTACAAGAACCTGCCGCTGCTGCTCGACGCCTTCGCCCTGGTCCGCCGGGAACTGGCGGACGCGCGGCTGACGATCGCCGGGCCGGTCATGCCGGATGTGGACCTGGCCGCGATCACCCGGCGGGCCACCGCGATCGGCAATGTCGACCTGCGCCCCGGCTACGTGCCGATGGGCGAGGTGGCCGAGCTGTTCGCCGCCCACCGCGTCGTCGTCTTCACGTACGAGACGGTGAACATCAGCGGGAGCGTGCACATGGCCTACACCTTCGGCCGGCCGGTGGTGGCCACCGACGTGGGCGCGATGAGCGATGCGGTGCAGGATCGGGTGACCGGCCTGCTGACGGCCCCGGAGCCGGCGGCGGTGGCGGCGGCCCTGGTCGAGATCCTCGACGACCCGGCCGCCGCCGACCGGATGGGTGCGCAGGGCGCGCGACGGGTGGACGACGCGGCCTCCTGGACGACGGTGGTCGACAAGACCGTGCCGGCCTACCGGGCCGCGGTGACCGCGCACCGCGGCTGAGCCGGCCGGCGACCGCCGTCAGCGATCCCAGGCCTGCAGCACCCGCAGCCGGTTCCAGGGGATGTGCGGCATGCCGTAGTAGTCCCAGCCGAACCCGGCCGTCGTGTACACCGATCCCGGGCTGCTGCCGCTCGCATCGGACGCCACCTCGAAGCTGACGGCCAGCGAGGTGCCGGCGCGGTCGATCAGGTAGGCGCCGTACACCTGCAACGCCCTGGCCACCGCCACCTCACCCGGCGTGATGCCGGGGATGGCGGCGACGTCGATGGCCGGGTCCAGCTGCAGCCGCGCCCCCTCGGGAATGCAGTCGGACCGGGTCGAGTCGCCGTCGGTCTTCAGCGCCGGTGGGCGGAAGGTGGTCGCACACACGGTGTCGGTCTGCACGACCAGGGCGTGCGGGATGGCGCCGGCCTGGATCTCGGCGACCCGGACGACGCCGGCCAGCCGGGACGCACCTGCCCCGGTACTGCCACCACCCCAGCCCGAGCCGGACAGCGAGTTGATCGCGCCCCAGCTCGTGGTCCAGCCGGTGGCCGCCGGAGCGGCCTGCCAGTACTCGTCGACCGTCCCGGCCGTCCGGTCGAGGACGACCATCGCGCCGTCGCTGCCGACGCTGGGCTTGGCGTTCGCCGGGATCGGTCGGGGACTCCCGGCCAGCGGGCAGGGGCCCCAGTCCGTGATCGTGCAGCGGACCGACTGGCGTGGCGTCGACGGCGTCGCCTCATAGACCGGGATGCCGAACTCGACGAGGTTGGCGTAACCGAGACCCGCCCGGCCGGCCCGGGCGATCATCGCCGCGCTGTTCGGGTCGATCGCCGGAGCGCCGGCCACGGGCACGTTGAACGGGCTCGACGCGGCAAAGGGCCGCGCCGCGGTCACGGCGGCGGCGGTCGTGGTGGCCGCCACCGGACGCTCGTGGGCGCGCGCGACGCCGGCCCCGGCCACGATCAAGGCAATGCTCACCACGATGCCGACGAGCCTGGACACAGGCCACCCCCTCCGCCGGCGGTGCCCATTTCGGCACCCCTGGCCAGTGACCCAGCGTATCTGACTTGCTACTCGATGACCCACGTCTAGGCAGTCCGGAAAGGCCGGCGAAACGACTTCGCAAGAGTGGACGGGCCGATAATGGACAGCAGGGCGGCCAGCAACCTGCCCGAGAACGCCTTCGGAGTGCGGGTCAACTCCACGTCGACGCGCGTACCGTCGCCCTCCGGCGTGAACTGGAACACCCAGCCGCCGCCGGGACCGAAGACCTTCGACTCGTGAGTTGTGATGACCACCCGTCGGGTCTGGGCGTTCCACTCGTAGCGGGCACGCTCCCAGGCAGCCGCCTTTCCCTCGGTGACTTCCGCCCAGTCCACGCCGCGGCCGTGCACGGCGAAGTGCTCGGCATCGATGGAAGGCCAGTTGTCGAGACGGGTGGGACTGAAGTCGATCAGTGCCGCGAGCGCGGTGTCGGCGTCAAGGGTGGAGTGGAGTCGGAATCGAACGATCGTCATTTCATCCTCATTTCGAAAGTGGCCGTGCGAGCGGTTCGCCGGGAGACGGGGAGGTTCAGCGGAGGGTCGTCAGGGCGACCGCGCCCCAGAAGGCGCAGTGATGCTGAGCCGAGAAGTCGGTCTCGACCTTGGAGGTGGGTGCCTGCAGCGAAAGCACCCGGTGCTGGAGGACGTCGAACCTCGGCCAGTCCTGGCCCGTGATCGCCGGCGAACCTGTCGCGGCGAACCGGGTCCACGCCGACCGCATGCCGGAGGCGAGCGTCTCCTGATCCGCCGAGAGCGCGGCGGGCAGCGCGTTGGGCAGGTCGAAGAGGTACTGCAACTCGGACTGATGGGTCGCCGTGGTCGGCAGCGGCGGAGCAGGGATGAAGCGTTCAGGTGCGTTGTTGTCGTTGAAGTCGTATGCGTACGTCGGCACGTGGAGGGATGCGGCCGCGTCGAGCGCAAGCGCCGGGCACGAGAAGTTCGCATCGGAATTGGCGGCACTGAACGCCAGGGCGGGCTGCGCATACTTGGACAGCGGATACTGCGCCGCGATCAAAGAGGCCGTGCGGGAGGAGACATCGAAGTTGGCGGCCAGCATGGACTTGTAGTTGGTCGCCGTGATCTCTCCGGACAGCTTCACGGTCACGCCGTTCGTGACGCTCAGGCCGATGCCCGTGAAGAGGCGCTCCTCCTCCGTGTTCGAACCGTTGATGATCGGAACTCGGTTGAACTGCCCCTTCGCAATCGCTGCGAGCACGGATTGTTTCAGCACGGCACCGTCGATCACGCCTGGTGTGACTGACGCCTGCTGGTTCGCGACCAGCACGTCGACCGGCAGGCCCCGCAGGCAGCCGGCACTCTGGTCGGCACAGCCCACCGCGGCTGCGCTTGCCTGGCCGGCGGCCTCGGCATCTGCCAGGGAGATCTGCTTCGGTGCGAACGCGCCGCTCTCGATGATCGCCCGGTGGAACAGACCATCGGCACCGGGTGAGGCGAGTTGCATGAGCACGGACAATCCGCCTGCGGACTGCCCGTCGATGGTCACCTTGTGCGGATCTCCGCCGAACTGGGCGATGTTGGCCTGAACCCAGCGGAGTGCGGCCTGCTGGTCCATGAGGCCGTAGTTGCCGGTCGGGCCGCCGGGCCGGTCTGCCAGTGCCGGGTGGGCGAGGAATCCGAGCAGGCCGAGCCGGTAGTTGATCGTGACGACGACGGATCCCGCTCGAGCCAGCTTGGCCGGGTCGTAGTCGGCGCCCTCACCGAGTTCGAAGCCACCACCGTGGATGAACACGATCACCGGCAGCTGACCCTGTGTGGTGCCGGCGTCATCGGGCGTCGTCACGTTGAGGTAGAGGCAGTCTTCGCTTTGACCGTTCGGGCTGGGCGGCTGTTGCGGGCACACCGGCGAGAAGGTCGAGGCATCACGGATTCCCGACCAGGCGGCGACAGGTTGCGGTGCCCGCCAGCGCAACTCGCCGATAGGAGGTGCGGCGAACGGCACCCCGCGGAACTCGCGCGCGCCGTCGGTGGCGATGCCGTGCAACTGCCCGGCTTCCGTGTTGACGACCAGCGGGCCGGCGTCAGCGGACGTCGCCGCATTCGTGCTCGCGGGGAAAGCGAGCGCCAGGCCCGCGATCAGGCAACCCAGTGCCGTGAGAACGGTCGCCCCGCGCGCCGTTCGCGGGACCTGGGAACTGCGCAACGGCGCCGCCGTCCGGCCGGCCGGTGGGACCCGTGGGTCATCCGTGGGATTCATAGGACCGACACTCGTCCGGTCGGCGTCGACGTCGCACCCGTGTCGTCCCCTGGTGGTGACCCGGGTGGGTACCGGCAACGAGCGGAGACGGTTCCGAACGGCAGGATCTCACCGGGCCGGGAAGGCCCGTGTGCCACCAGGGTGCTTGACGGGCGCGACGTGTTGCAGGTCGGACGAGAGTGAAGAGGATACCTCGTGCGCCGGGCCGCGCAGCCCATCCCCCAGTCAGGAGTGAGCATTCGATGGACATGAGACTCGAGGTCGTGGTGCTGCCCGTCTCCGACGTCAATTGCGCAAAGGCGTACTACCAGATGTTGGGCTGGCGTGTGGATCTGGACACGACGACGGAAGACATGCGGGTCGTTCAGACCACCCCGCCGGGTTCAGCATGCTCGATCGCCTTCGGCGTCGGCCTCACATCCGCCGCTCCTGGCAGCGTTCAGGGCCTGACGCTCGGTGTCACCGATATCGAGGCGGCGCGGGCCGACCTGAGCGCGCGTGGCGTCGACGTCAGCGAGATCTTCCATGACACGGGCGGCGCGTTTCGGCACGCCGATACGCACTACCGGGTTCCCGGGCTCGATCCTCGACGCCGCAGTCACGCCTCGTTCGCCTCGTTCGCGGATCCGGACGGCAACGGATGGCTGTTGCAGGAGATCACGTCCCCGCGCACCGGTGCACATCGCCGAACGCGAAACACCTGGGAGAGCTGACCTGTGCGATTCCCGTTCTCGAGTCTTCGTCTCCGCAGCGCCCCGTGCTTGTATGAGTCTCATGGTGGTCGCGAGTCATGCCGTGGGCGGTGACGGGGTACCACTGCGCGGATTGGTCGGCCGAGAGCGTGAATGCGCCGGACTGTCCGATTTCGTCTCCCGGGTGCGTGACGGCGGCAGTCAGGCCCTCGTGCTCAGCGGCGAAGCCGGTATCGGCAAGACCGCTCTGCTCCGTCACGTGCGAGAACACGCCCACGGATGCCGGTTGGTCGAGGCCGTCGGCGTGGAGTCGGAGATGGAGATGGCCTACGCCGGCCTGCATCAGCTCTGCGCGCCGCTGCTGGACCATCTCGGCGGCGTACCGGAGCCGCAGCGCGAGGCGCTCAGCACGGCGTTCGGCCTCACCAGCGGTCGCGCTCCGGACCGCTTCCTGGTGGGTTTGGCGGTACTGAGCCTGCTGTCCGAGGCCGCCCGCCGCCGGCCGGTGATCTGTCTTGTCGACGACCTGCAATGGCTGGACGAGGCATCCATCCACACGATCGCGTTCGTCGCCCGCCGGTTGCGCGCCGAAGCCGTCGGCGTCGTGTTCACCGAGCGTGATATCGGCGTCGAGGAGTATCTGCCCAGCCTGCCGCGACTTCGCGTGGCCGGCCTCTCCGACGCCGATGCCCGCGCCCTGCTCATGTCGGCGGTCACGGGGCCGCTCGACGAGCGAGTGCGCGACCGGATCGTCGCCGAGACCCACGGCAATCCGCTGGCCCTGCTGCAGCTTCCCCGCGGGTTGAAATCTGAGGAGATCGCAGGCGGTTTCGGCCTGACCGGCCTCGGCGCGCTGACGGGCCGTATCGAACAGAGCTTTCGACGCCGCCTCGCGCCGATGCCGGCAGCAACGCGGCGCCTGCTGGTCGTCGCGGCGGCCGAACCAGGACAGGACGCCGTTCTCATCTGGCGCGCCGCCGGGCGGCTCGGCGTCAACATGGAGGACGCCGAGCCTGCAGCCGCCGACGGGTTCGTCAGCTTCGCCGGACAGGTGCGCTTCTGCCACCCCTTGGCCCGCTCGACCGTGTACAAGGCGGCGCTGCCGGACGAACGGCGGGCGGCGCACCAGTCGCTGGCCGATGCGACCGATCCGCTCACCGATCCGGAACGTCGTGCCTGGCATCGCGCGCACGCCACGTCAGGTCTTGATGAGGACGTGGCCGCCGAACTCGAGCGGTCGGCCGTGCTCGCCCAGGCCCGAGGCGGTCGGGCCGCCGCGGCGGCCTTCCATGAGCGCGCCGCCGAGCTGACGCCTGATCCCGCGCGACGCGCCCAGCGAGCGCTCATCGCCGCCATGTCGAAATATGAAGCGGGATCGCCCGAACGGGCGTTGCGGCTGCTGGCCATCGCGGAAGCCGGCCCTCCGGACGAATCCCGCCGTGCCCGCGGCGAATTGGTGCGTGCGCGGATTGTGAGTCGCCTCACCCCGGGCGTCGGATCGCCATTGCTCGCCGCGGCGAAACGGCTCGAATCGCTCGATCATGAGCTCGCACGTGAGACGTATCGGGACGCGTTCTATGCCGCGCGGATCGCGGGGCGCCTCGGACGCGGCGGCGGCATGCGCGAGGTGGCTTCGGCGACGCTTCAGTCCGGCTCCCTGCGGGGACAGGACAACGTCTTCGACCGCATCCTTGGCGGATCGGCAACCATCACCGCCGAGGGATATTCGGCGGGTGCGCGCTCGGTGATCAACGCTCTCGCGGCGTTCCGTGACCTCGATCTGTCGTCCGAGACGGTCTTCCCGTGGTTGCCTTTCGCGTGCCGAGTCGCCTTCGACGTGTGGGATGACGAAAGCGCACGAAGCCTGTCCACCCAGACGATCACGTTCGCGCGGGAGCGCGGAGCCCTCAGCACGCTGCACACCGCCCTGATGCTCGGTGCCGGCTATCGGATGTTCGCCGGCGACTTTTCCGCCGCCGAAGCTCTCGCCGACGAGTGCGAACTGATCGGCGAGGCCACGACCATCCCGAAACCGGCCTACGGCCTGGTGATGGTGGCCGCCTGGCGGGGACGGGAACAGCAGGTGGCGTCGATCATCGATGACGCCACCCCGGAAGCCACCGATCGCGGCGAAGGTCAATGGCTCACCGCGATCGGATGGGCCGAATCGGTGCTGAACAACGGACTCGGCCGGTACGACCGGGCACTTCCGGCGGCAGAGAGGGGAAGTCGATATCCGAGCGAACTCGCGTTGGCGAACTGGTCGATGGTCGAGCTCGTCGAGGCGGCCGCCCGATGCGGACAACCGGAACGAGGAGCCGCTGCCGCCCAGCACCTGTCGGACATGGCCGAAGCGTGCGGAAGCGACTGGATCGTGGGTGTGGCCGCACGTTCGCGGGCGCTGCTGACCGAGGGCCCGTCCGCGGAACGGGACTATCGGGTTGCGATCGACCATCTCTCTCGCACGCGACTGCGCACAGAAGCCGCTCGTGCTCGACTTGTCTACGGCGAATGGCTCAGACGTGCGGGCCGACGTGTCGACGCACGCGAACAGCTTCGCCTCGCCCATGACGTATTCGACGAGATCCGCGCCGACGGATTCGCGGCGCGTGCGGGTCGCGAACTCGCGGCCACCGGTGAAACGGTTCGCAAACGATCGGCAGGAACGCAGACAGAACTGACCCAACAAGAGTCGCAGGTCGCGCGACTCGCCGCCCAGGGCCGGACGAACCCGCAGATTGCGACACAGCTGTTCGTCAGCCCACGTACCGTCGAATGGCACCTGCGCAAGGTCTTCGGCAAGCTCGGCATCACCTCGCGCCGAGAACTTCGCGACGCTCTACGCAAGACCGAGGGTATGTCGTTCGAATGATCCCCCACGTCGCCGCAGACTCATGCTCGTGACACCGGCCGCGACGACAGACTGACCGTACTTGCCTTGCCACTCGCGCCATCGGGACACCGTCCCGACTTCACCGGCAGCTCGCCGGCCAACAGCGCGTCGCATGGCCCACTCGAGACCGCTTCGACACCACGACCATTCCTCGCCAACCACACGGCCCGATCACGCGGACCAAGGAGCACCGGACATGTCCACGAAATCAGCTGTCACACTCCGCGAACTGTTCTTCGAATGGCCCGACGGAACCGTCGCGCTCGACCACGTCAACGGCACCTTCGGGGACGGTCGCACCGGCCTGGTCGGACGCAACGGCGCCGGAAAGTCCACCCTCCTGCGGCTGATCGCCGGCATCCTCACCCCGACGTCCGGTCAGATCGACAGAGTCGGAGAGGTCGGCTACCTTCCCCAGACGCTGACGCTCGACCGCGACGCGACCGTCGCCGGTCTGCTCGGCATCGATGACATTGTCCGGGCACTTCGCGCCATCGAAGCCGGCGATGCGGACGAACGGCACTTCAATGTCGTCGGTAACGACTGGGACATCGAGTCTCGCACCGAGGAAGCTCTCCAGGCAATCGGTTTCAGCGCAAGAGATCTCGATCGCCGAGTGGCCGAGGTGTCCGGCGGTGAGGGCATTCTGATCGCCGTCACGGGACTGCGCATCCGGCGAACGCCGATCACCCTGCTCGATGAACCGACCAACAACCTCGACCGCCCATCTCGGGTGAAACTCGCCGAATTCGTCGACGCTTGGCCTGGCACCCTGATTGTCGTCAGCCACGATCTCGAACTCCTCGAGCATATGGACGCCACCGCTGAACTGCACGCCGGGAGCATCGACGTGTTCGGCGGGCCCTACAGCGCGTGGAAGGAGCATCAAGAGCAGGAACAGACCGCCGCAACGCAGGCGGCCCGCTCGGCCCAGCAGGTCTTGAAGGTCGAGAAACGCACGCGCGTCGAGGCGCAGGCCAAGCTCGCCCAGCGCGCACGTACCGCGAGGAATACCCAGAAGGACGGTGGAATCCCGAGGATCCTGGCCGGAGCCCGCGCGAGCAGGGCACAGGCATCCGCCGGCGCGATGCGCAGCACTCTCGATGACAAGGTGCAGTCCGCGCAGGCCGCCGTCGATGCGGCGGCGGCGCGCGTCCGCAAGGACGAGCACATCCATCTGACGCTGCCCGACCCCGACGTGCCACGCGGTCGGCGGCTCGCCGAGTTCCACGACCAGGACCGCATCGTCGTCATCCAGGGACCGGAACACGTCGCTCTCGTCGGCCCGAACGGAGCCGGGAAATCGACCCTCATCGATCAGCTCGTCGCTCGCCGCGAGCCGAAGGCGGGGCGGGCACATGGAACGCTCCACACCGACCGGGTCGGGTATCTACCCCAACGCCTCGACGGCCTCGACGGCACGGTGAGCGCCCTGGAGAACATCCACTCGGTCGCTCCGCGCGCCGCCGTGGACGACATCCGCAATCAGCTGGCCCGTCTGCTGCTGCGGGGCGACAGCGTCGATCGGCCGGTGGCGACGCTCTCCGGCGGCGAACGGTTTCGAGTGTCCCTGGCAATGCTCCTTCTCGCCGACCCAACTCCACAACTGCTGGTCCTGGACGAACCGACGAACAACCTCGACCTCGCCAGCGTCGCACAGCTGGCCGAAGCGCTCGGCAGCTACCGCGGGTCCATCCTCGTTGTCAGCCACGACCAGCCATTCCTCGATCGGCTCGGCATCGATGTCGTCATCGAGCTCGATTCGGACGGGCACCTGCGGTACCGGGCATCGCCGGCACGCTGAAAGAAACGAGCGCCGCGAGCGGCATGCACCCGGCGGCGGACGAGCTCTCACCGCAAGAATTCTCGATCCGGTCCACCACACCAGTGGACACACCAGTGTGCATGCCTGGCGCCCAGCGCCAGATGCCGGGGCAGCATCGGTAGCACGCGCCGCGCACCAATGGAATCGGGCGCCGGACGAAAGGAAAACACCAATGTCTGCACCGCTACCGACAAACCATCCCCCGCGGGTGTGGCTCATCACCGGGAGCTCACGTGGTCTCGGTCGCGCGTTGGTCGACGCCGCGCTCGAGCGGGGTGATCTCGTGGTCGCGACCGCACGCCACACGGCAAGCCTTGACACGCTGGCCGCGCGATATGGCCCGGAGCGCGTCCTGGTCAGCCAACTCGACGTCACGAACGCGGCGGCGGCGCTGGAGTCGGTGACAGCGGCAGTCGACCGATTCGGTCGGCTCGACGTCGTCGTCAACAATGCCGGCTACGCGGACAGCGCACCGATCGAGGAGATGGCAGAGGATGTGTTCCGCGCACAGATCGAAACCAACCTCTTCGGGGTCGTCAATGTGTCCCGGGCCGCACTGCCGATCCTGCGCGGCCAGCGATCGGGACTGTTCCTCCAGGTTTCGTCGGTCGGCGGCCGGGTGGGCGGAACTCCCGGAATGGGCGCCTACCAGACCGCCAAGTTCGCGGTCGAGGGCTTCTCGGAGGTGCTGGCCCGCGAGGTACGACCGTTCGGGGTTCGGGTGGTGATCGTCGAGCCGGGTGCGTTCCGCACGGACTGGCAGGGCGACTCGATGACCATGTATCCCGTCGGGTCGGACTACGCCTCGACGGTGGGCGCGATCCACGAGTTCCGGCGCTCGAGCCAGGGCAGCCAACCGGGAGATCCCGTGCGCGCCGCTCAGGTACTGGCCGGCCTGGTCGATCGCGACGAGCTGCCGTTGCGGCTGCCCCTGGGCACAAATGCGGTCGACATGATCCTGGAGAATGAACGCCGCCGCATCGACGAGACACTCCGATGGGCGGAACTCAGCCGATCCGCGGACTTTCCGAGTCCGGTTGCCAGTCTTCAGGGACAGGCGCACGCATAACGCCCCTTCGAGGTGGTTCGTGACGGACGCGGCGGACGAAAGCGCGCGGTCGCCCCGGGCCACGCCGCGACGTCCATGCCGACCAACTCGGCGCACCCGACATCAGCTTGCTCGGCGGCGGCCCTCGGCAGGTGGCCCTCGGCAGGTGGCGCGGATCAAGGTTCTCTGCGGTGCCCCTAGCCTCGACCCGACGTGAGCGGGAAAGACGCCGTTTTGGGAAGATCCCGAAACGAGAACGACTTGACACCGATATGGCGAACCAACCGTCGTCGCGCCGACGACGGGCCCTATGCGGAGGCAAACGTGGACGAGAACACCTTCAATGCGCTTCATCACAGCCAAGTGATCGACCTGACGACAACCGGGCGCCGGACCGGCCAGCCCAGGAAGATCGAGATCTTCCTCCATCAGGAGGACGGCCTGCTCTTTGTCACCGGTATCCCACGGGCCGACCGGACGCGCGACTGGATCCACAACATCACGGCTGACCCGCGGGTCATCGTGCACCTGAAGCAGTCCGTCGCAGTCGACATCCTCGCGACCGCACGCGTGGTGACCGACCCGGCCGAGCGACGCCCGCTGATGGCCGCCGCAGCCCAGCGTTGGGGTCGAACCGATGTGGACGAGATGGTCCAGCACAGTCCGCTGATCGTGCTCACGGTGGCCGACGCCGATGAACGGGCGAAAGTGTCGTAGTTGGGATCGCGACGACCTGCGCAGGCGTCTCGTCGGTTCAGGGCACCGGTTGGTGTGCGCGTTGGAACGAGACTCCCGGAAGGGCGCCGACGTCACGCGGGGATGCCGTCGTCGTGTCGCTGGCTCGCGGCCGCCCGAGCTGGATCGGCCGTTCCACAGCAGGCCGACTGCGGGCGTTATTTGCGCCGACGGTTCGGCGTTGTCGGTCAGGCGCTGCCGATGGCCGCCGGCCGCGTCGCCGCGAGCATGCGTAGCCGATCGGCGGTTTCGCCGTCGTCGTGATCCGGCAGAAAAACGGTCAACAGCAGGTCGGGCTCGTTCGGTACGGTGAGGACCTCATACAGCAACCGCAGTTCGCCCGCTGACGGGTGACGCAGTCGTTTCACCCCGTGCGTTCGGTCGTGCACGTCCTGCCGGGCCCAGAGGCGGTAGAAGGCCGGATTGCTGACTGCGAGTTGGCCGATCAGCGTTGCCAGCTCAGGGTCGTTGGGACGGCGGGCGGCCTCGGTGTGCAACCACGCGACGAACTCGGCCGCAACGTCGTGCCAGTCCAGGTAGAAGCGCTCGGCGTCGGGATGGGTGAAGACGAAACGGGCCACGTTGGGGTGGTTGGTCCCGACCTTGCTGAAGCCGAAGATCGCTTCAGCCAGGTCGTTCCAGGCGAGTACGTCGGTGCACCTGCCCGTGATAAAGGCAGGTGTTCCGACGTGGGCGTCCAAGATCCGTTTGAGCGCGGGCCGCACGGTTCGCTGCGGGTGCTGCGGATCGCCGGTGCCGGGGCGGGCGAGGGTCTTGAGATGGAGCGTCTCGGCGGGGGTCAGGGCCAGCACTCGGGCGACCGATTCGAGTATTTGGTCGGACACGTTCCGGGTCCGGCCCTGCTCGAGCCTGATGTAGTAGTCGACGCTGACGCCGGCGAGGGAGGCGAGCTCCTCGCGTCGCAGACCCTGGACGCGGCGGGTGCCCGACGGGTCGATGATGCCGACGTCCTGGGGTTGTATCCGAGCCCGGCGAGATTTCAAAAAGGCGGCGAGTTCGGACATGCTCTACCTCTTTCGTGGCCTGACCGCACGCGGCGCGTCGCCCCGGCCGGAACAACTGGAGGGGCGGCCAAGGTATTCCCTGCCGCGAGTCGCGATCTCCGTGCCGTGACGTGCGCCGGCCCGGGTTCGTGACCGTGTCTGCTCGGGCCATCGTCGGCGACGCGGGCCCGCACTCTATGGACGGGTCGCCAGCGTGATCAGCGTTTCCCGGGTGGCCGAGGCGAGCAGCCGAGCGTCGTAGACGGTCGTCGCCCGGGCAATCTTGCCTTCACCGGTGAGCGTCAGCGCGGTGATCCCGCTGAGCACGTTCGTGGACGGCGCGGCGAACCATTCCACGCCGCCACCACCGTCGTCACCGACGACATGCCGCAACCGGGACCGGAGGCCGTGAGGTGAGAGTTCGCGGCTGCTCTGGAAATGCCGCTCGATGGCCGGCCCTCCGACGACCTTGATGCGCAGGCTCATGTCCTCCCAGACGCCGTCATCGTCGAACAGCGCCGCCGCCGCCACCGCATCTCCGGAACCAAGCGCGTCCAGTAGCGAACTGCCCACGCTGTCGATCCGCCGGCGATCCCGACGCGGCACCTCATCCTCGCCGAAGGTCAGTGGAAAAGCGTCGTCAGGTGTACGCACCTGCCGCCGGAATTCTTCGTCGATCCCCGAAGAATCCCAGTAGTCGACCCACCGGACGATCTTGCCGTCGCGGACGTCCACGGCCGCCAAGATGTGCAGCAGCTCATTCCCCACGATGCCAGGCGTGTTCGTGAACGCGACCACAGCGCTGCCGTCGCCATCACCGAAGCTGCCGAGGATGCGCGTGGGGTAGGACTTGCCCTGTCCCCACTGGGGCATAGCGCTCGAGAACCCGTTCTCGATGTTGGACCGGCCGTTGATCGCCCACCCGAGGGGCGCGTCGGTGTAGGTGATCGCGGCGTCGGAGAAGAAGGCGATCGTCGCACCGGCGTCATGACGGGACTTGGCCGCGAAATAGTCCCTCAACAGGGCCGCGGTGCCCGCGTCGGTGTACTCCAGGTCGATGACCGCGGAAGTGTCTTGCACGCTCATGATGTCCTCCATAGGAAGGTCGGATGGCGTCTCTGACGATGCCCCGACGTCCACGGCCGCGGAAGGACACCGCTGGACCCTAGGTTTCGCGTTACCTACCCACGGCACCGGTCGGCCCCCGGGCTGCTTCCCACGAGGCCTTGCGTGTCAGAGGGCGAAGGTGAAGTTGCTTCCGACGGCGGTGTTGGTCTGCTCCCACAGTGCGCGTGCCAATTGTTCGTTGCGGGCCGTGCGGGAAGGCCGTCGTACCTTCGGGTGTCCCTTGATGCTCGCCGGGCCGCCGGGTCCGACGTACGAGCCGCCCGGAATGTCCATGGTTGCGGCGTAGAGCGTCGACAGAGCGCCCGTGTCCACGTCGTTCAGGAGCGAGCCGAGGTAGTTGATGCGCCCGGTCAGGCCACCGGCGTGGGAGGCGAGGGCGGTTCGGGCGATGCCGGGGTGCGCGATGATCGAACGAACGGGGCTGCCCGCCGCTTGCAACCGGCGCTGCAACTCGGCCGCGAAAAGTGCGATTGCCAGCTTCGATCCGGAGTATGCGCCCAGATCGTCATACTTTCGTATCTTCCAGTTGAGATCGTCGAGACGCACTCGGCCGACACGATGCAGCTGTGACGACAGGGAAACGACGCGGTCGGTGATGTGCGGCAGCATCGCGCCGGAGAGCGCGAACGGCCCGAAGTAATTCGTCGCCATCTGCAACTCGAGTCCGTCCGCCGTATACCCCAGTGGCACCTGCATGATGCCGGCGTTGTTGATCAGGACATCGAGCGGCCCCTCCCAGTTCGCCGCGAAGGCGCGGATCGAGGTGAGGTCGGCCACATCGAGCGCACGTACCTCGACCTCGCCGCGAACGGGACCGAAACTGCGAGCGACGTCGTCACCCTTGGACACGTTGCGTACGGCCATGACGACGCGGGCCCCGGCCCGGGCGAGTTCGCGGGTCGTCGCCATGCCGAGGCCCGCCGTGGCGCCGGTCACGACGAACGTCTTCCCCGTCAGGTCGCGCAGGTCGGCAGTAGTCCATTTCTTGGCCACGAATGGCTCCTTCGTCTGTCAAGATCGGCCGCATCCATCACGGGCGCACCGATTCGGGTCTCGCCTCGACGCTAGGCAGCTCGATGTCGCGGCGGAACTGCGCGACTATCCACTGACAATCAAGCAGGGGATAACGCGTCCGTGAGCGTGAATACTTGAAGCATGGAATCCGAAGCGCTCGCCGATCTTTTGCGGACGCGTCGCGGTCGGTTGCAGCCCGAGGACGTGGGCTTGCCTTGCGGTGGGCGCCGACGCACCACGGGGCTGCGGCGCGAAGAGGTCGCCGCTCTGGCCGGGATGTCGACCGACTACTACTCCCGGATGGAGCGAGGCGACAGCCCACGGCCCTCTGAGCAGATGGTGGCCGCGCTGGCCCGAGGGCTGCGACTGTCGCTCGACGAACGCGACTACCTCTTCCGGCTCGCCGGCTACGACACGCCCACACGCGTCCTTCGCACCGACCACATCGACGCCGGCCTCATGCGCGTCATCGATCGACTCGACGACACCCCCGCCGCGATCGTCACCTCTCTCGGCGAGACCCTTCTCCAGACCCGCCTCGGAACGGCACTGCTCGGCGACCAGACGCGCCACGTCGGCCTGGCACGCAGCGTGATCTACCGCTGGTTCACCGATCCGGACGAGCGCCGCATCTATCCGCTCGAAGAACACCCGACGCACGCCCGGGTGCTCGCGTCGCAGCTGCGGCAGGTGTTGCTTCGAGAAGGGCCGCGCGGTCGTGCCGCACAGTTGGTCGGCGAGCTGCGGCTGGCCAGCGCGGAGTTCGTCGACGTCTGGGCCGAGCATCCGATCGGCTGGCGTTACAGCGAGCAGAAGCGACTGGTCCACCCGCGGCTCGGCGAGCTGAAACTGCACTGCCAGAGCCTGCTCGACCCGGAGCAGTCCCAGACGCTGCTCGTCTTCACTGCTCCGCCCGGATCCGAGAGTCACGACAAGCTGCAGCTGCTCTCCGTCATCGGAACACAGAACCTGAACCCGTAGCGGCTACACGTCGACGAAGACGCTGACCGGCCACATCAGTCGACTCGGTCCGGGTTGGCGTACCCGATGACGTCCGCCGTCGTCATCCTTCCGATCGGCGGCCCAGGCGGAGCGGGACCAGGTACCAGACGGACTCCTCGGTCCACTCCTCCTCACCGGGCATGGTCCCGGCGACCCGTCCGAGCGACTCGTCCAAATCTTCGAGCCGCTCCACGAGGTAGGCGGACAACACCGGCGCCAGATCAGCGGCAGGGTCCGTCGCCCGGGAGAGCGTGCCGTCGGACGGCAGGAGGGCTCTCATCGTTCCCGTTGCCGAGAAGATCGCTGAGCTGTCGTCGAAGTTCGACGGCTACGCCGAGGCGCTGGATCACGTCCTCGCCTCGTTCGACGGCGACGAGACGGCAACGAGACGGCAACGATCGCCCGGTTCTGGGACGCGTATCTCGCGGCGCTGCACGCCGGATACCGACGCCGACGCAAGGGTGGCCCCGTGATCCGCTGACCCAGCAGTCGTCAAGCCGGACCCTGACGCGGAGGCCTCACTCGAACAGTACGGTCACCTTCTCGGCTGCACCGGGGGTCGCGGCGACGTGGAGCGCTTCGAGGGCCTGCTCGAAGGCGAATCGGTGGCTGATGATGCGCTGGTACTTCGCCCAATTCGCGACGATGTCGTCGGTCACCTCGAAGATCTCCGTGGGGTATCCCATCGCCCACACGATCGTGAGTTCCGTCTGCAGGATGGCGCCGAAGTCGAGCTCGACCGGCCGCTTGTGAACCGCGACGATGCCGAGGGCCGCACCACTCTTCGCGATTGATGCGACCGTCTGCGGCACAACTGGCGCGCCTGCCGCGTCGAGGTAGATGTCCGTGCCGGGCCGAAGACCGCGAACCATGGGCGTGGCTGCGTCGCCGTGGATCTCGACGAGTCGCTGGGCCACATCCTCCTTCGAGGAGTCGATGACGGCATCGGCGCCGATCTCGAGTGCCTTTTCGAGCCGTTCCGGAACAATGTCGATGACGACGATGTGTCCGGCCCCTCTGTTGCGGTAGCCGAGCAACGCGCCGAGGCCGATCGGGCCGGCACCGAAGATCGCAACCCTGTCTCCCGCGCGGGGCGCGGTGCGGTTGACGGCGTGCAGTGCGACCGCCATGGGCTCGTTGAGCGCTGCCACATCCCACGGGATGTGGTCGGGGATCTTCTTCAGCTGCACGCCGAGCTCGGCGTCATGCACGACGACCCTCGGAGTGAGTCCACCCTGTGCGCCGCCGGAACCGAGGAGACCGTCGGTCAAGCGCATGGTGTCGATGACGACGTGGTCACCGACCTCGATGTCTTCAACGTCTGCGCCGACGGCGGCAACCTGCGCCGCCGGCTCATGGCCGAGCGGCGTCGCGCCCTGGCGCGGAGGGATGCCGCCGAGGTGCGCATAGAACGCATCGGAACCGCAGATGCCGCAGGCCTTGATGTCGAGCAGGACATCGGTGGGGCCGACGGCAGGCTCCTGCACGTCCACCCATTCGACGCGATCAGGGCCGGTGACGTAGACGGACCTCATGAGAGTGGAGCCTCCTCGGCGATTAACCTAACAGGGTTCAGAAATTAACTTAACACAGTTCGGAAATTCATGGCAGTCTGGCTTCCGGAGGGACGGGCAGGGATGCAAGCACGAGGACGCGGCCGGCCGAGGCAAACCACGCATGACGAGATTCGCGACATCGCGCGCGAGCTGTTCGCCGCGAACGGGTATGCCTCCACCTCGCTCGAACAGATCGCGGAAGCGGCTGGCATCAGCCGCACGACGCTCTTCGGATACTTTCCCGCGAAGCAGGATCTCGTCTGGGAAGAGTTCGATGCGGGCATCGCCCGGATGCGGGCGGAGCTTTCACGCCTCCCGAAGCACTCCGATCAGATGGCGGCGATCGTCGCCGGCATTCTCGCGACGGCCCGATACTCGGCCGCGGAGAAGCCTGCGCTCATCGAGCGATGGCGGCTCGTGCGCACGGACCCGCAGCTCCGTGCGGCGCAAGCCCTGCGCACGGAGGAACTCGCGCAGGGGCTTGTCCATGCCGTCGTCGAGGGCTTTACGGGGGGCGATCTCGAGCGCGTCGACCGTGTCGTGCGTGCTCTCATGGCCGTCGCTGCGTGCGACATCGAGGACTGGACACGGGCGTCGGAGTCCCCGGCTGCACTCGATGACTTCCTCGGGGAACGAATCGCCCCGTTCGCCGACGCCTTGCACCCCCTGCTGTCTCGGCCCGGCGCGCAGGTGCGCGCCACCCCGCCGTCGGCGTCTGAGCGTGACCGAGGCACCGGGGACCAAGATTCATCCGCCTGGTGAGGTGGTGCCTACTGGGGAGCCCGCGACAGCCGCAGGCGCAGTCTGGCGCCTACTGGCGGGTATCGGAGGGTATGAGCGGGTGGGGACGGAGATGGTCGGGCCGGATGGTGGTGGATCAGGCGTGCACGAAGTTTGCACGAGAACCAGGTGGGAGACGACGAAAGGGCGGCCGTCACGATTGGTGAAAGTGACGGCCGCCCTTGGTGTTTCGCGTCGGGATGACAGGATTTGAACCTGCGACCCCTTGACCCCCAGTCAAGTGCGCTACCAAGCTGCGCCACATCCCGGCCACCCGGCGAACCGGGCCCCAAGAGCCTACCGCAGACGGCGGCTCGCACGGCGCCGTGCGGGTACTGGCCAGCGCGCAGCGGAAAGAGCAAGGTGTCGCGCCGCGACACGTTCCCCAGCGATCGGGACATTCCGGCCATCCGAGCGCGGTCCATGCGCCCGATCTACACTCCACCAGCCGACGATCAACTTCTCCACGACGGGGCAGCCGATGACCGCAGTGCTGCTCGTCGCGGCCGGGCTCGCGCTGCTCGTCGCGGGGGCCGAGGTCCTGGTGCGCGGTGGTGCGCAGCTGGCCGGCACGCTGGGTATCCCGCCGGTGGTGGTCGGGTTGACCGTCGTCTCCGTCGGCACCAGCGCGCCGGAACTGGCCATCGGCATCGACTCGGCGATCAACGACGCCGGCCCGCTGGCGGTCGGCAACATCGCCGGCACCAACATCGTCAACCTGCTGCTGATCCTGGGTCTGTCCGCCGCCATCGCCCCGCTGACCATCGCGGTCCCCACCATCCGCCGCGACCTGCCGATCATGGCCGTCGTCGGCGTCCTGCTGCTGGCGCTCTGCTGGGACGGCCGGCTCAGCCGCGTCGACGGCGCCATCCTGCTGGTGATCGCGATCGGCTACACCATTCTCATCGTGATCCAGGCCCGGCGGGACCCGGTCGCCGCGCGGATCGCCGCGGACGAGGTGGCCGCTCCCACCGGCCGAGCCTGGGTGCACCTGCTGCTCACGCTGGCGGGCCTGGTGGTGATCGTCGTCGGTGCCGACCTGCTGGTGCGCGGGTCCGTTGACCTGTCCCGCACGTTCGGCGTCTCCGAGGCCGTCATCGGCCTGACCGTGGTGGCCATCGGCACCTCCGCGCCCGAGTTGGTGACCACGCTCGTGTCGACGTTCCGTGGCGACCGGGACATCGCGATCGGCAACCTGATCGGCTCCAGCACCTACAACATCGGGCTCGTGCTCGGCGGCTCCGCGCTGGTGGCACCGCTGGAGGTCACTCCGGAACTCGCGCACGTCGACCTGCCGGTGATGACGGGCGTGATGCTGCTGTGCATCCCGGTGTTCCTCACCGGCCGCCGGATGAGCCGAGCGGAGGGCATCGGCTTCGTGATCGGCTATGTGGTCTACGTGGCGCTGCTGCTCGCCTTCCGGACCTGACGCCGGTCGTCACGGCCTCGGGCCCGGCGCGGCGCGGGCATATGCGCACCGTCGCCGTCCGCGCGTGCCCGCTATGCCTCCGCGCGTGCGAAACCCGCGCGTCGGCGCCGGTTTCGTCCAGTTCGGCGCGGGTTTGATCAGCCCGTCGGGGCCGCCGGGGCCGGCCCCTCGGAATGGACCTGACCGCGCGGGCGATGCTTCGTGCTGCCGGGCCACCTTGGGGAGCCGCGCTGATCCAACGTTCAGCAAACCGGACAAAACGGCGCCGAAAACGGTCATTGGATCAGCGCGGGGAACCCAAGCGCGAGCCCACCCCGCGCCCGTCCCCCACGACAAGACCGGCCGGAGCTACTTCTTCCGCCGCGCCGCCTGCTTCTCCCGCACCCGCACGTTGACCCGCACCGGCGACCCGGTGAAGTCGAAGTCCTCCCGCAGCCGCCGCTCGACGAACCGCCGGTACCCGGCCTCCAGGAATCCGGTGGTGAACAGCACGAAGGTCGGCGGCCGGTTCGACGCCTGGGTCGCGAACAGCACCCGCGGCTGCTTGCCGCCGCGCACCGGAGGCGGGGTCGCCGCGATCAGCTCCCCCAGCCACGAGTTCAGCCGGCCGGTCGGGATCCGCCGGTCCCACGACTCCAGCGCCCGGGTCATCGCCGGCGCCAGCCGGTGCACCCCCCGCCCGGTCTGCGCGGAGATGTTGATGCGCTGCGCCCACGCCACCCGGGACAGGTCGCGCAGCACCTCGTCGTCGACCTCGGCCCGCCGCTCCGCGTCCACCAGGTCGGCCTTGTTCAGGGCGATCACCAGGGCCCGGCCGGAGTCGATCACCATGCTGATCACCCGCTGGTCCTGCTCGGTGATCGGCGTCGACGCGTCGATCAGCGCGATCGCCACCTCGGCCGACTCCAACGCGGTCTGCGTGCGCAGCGACGCGTAGTACTCCATCCCCCTGGCCTGGTTCACCCGCCGCCGCAGACCCGCGGTGTCGACGAAACGCCATATCTGGCCATCGATCTCGACCAGCGAGTCGACCGGGTCGACGGTCGTGCCGGCCACCTCGTGCACCACCGAGCGGGACTCGCCGGTGAGCTTGTTCAGCAGCGACGACTTGCCGACATTCGGCTTGCCGACCAGCGCCACCCGCCGCGGGCCCCCGCCACCCCCGACGAACTCCGCCGGCGCCGTCGGCAGGGCGTCCAGCACGGCGTCGAGCAGGTCACCGGAGCCGCGACCGTGCAACGCCGACACCGGGATCGGCTCGCCCAATCCCAGGGACCACATCGCCGCCGCGTCCGCCTCGGCCCGCTCGTCGTCGACCTTGTTGACCGCCAGGATCACCGGCCGCTTCGACCGGCGCAGCACCCGGGCCATCGCCTCCTCGGTCTCGGTCGCGCCGACCGCGGCGTCGACCACCACCAGCACCGCGTCGGAGGTCTGCATCGCCCGCTCGGCCTGACCGGTCACGGCCGCCTGCAGCCCGCTCGCCGACGGGTCCCAGCCGCCGGTGTCCACCACGGTGAACCGCCGGCCCCGCCACAGCGCGTCGTGCGTCACCCGGTCCCGGGTGACCCCTGGCACGTCCTGGACGACCGCCTCCCGCCGCCCGATCAGCCGGTTGACCAGCGTGGACTTGCCGACGTTCGGTCGCCCGACCACGGCCAGCGTCGGGACCGGACCCTCCTCGACCTCGCCGGCCGCCGAGTCCGTGTCGTCCTCCCAGCCGGTGAACTCGCTTTCGTCGCTCCAGGTGCCATCGGCCACCCCGGCCGCCTCAGGCGTCCCGGCCGCCTCGTCCCAGTCGTCGGTCATCCCGTCCTCGCCATTTTCTCGTCAAGCTCCTCGACCAGCGCCGCCAGGCTCACCCGGATCGCGTCGGTGGCCTCCGCGACCGGTTTGCGGCCGCCGCCGGCCGGCACCGTGAACGGCCACCCGACCAGCACCGTGACGACCGGCCGGAACCGTCGCCCCGACCCGGCCGGACGGACCGTGCCGCGGATCGCCACCGGAACCACCGGCGCACCGGCCCGGGCGGCCAGCCAACCCGCGCCGGAGAAGACCGATTCGACGTTGCCCGCGCCGCGGGTGCCTTCGGGGAAGATGCCGATGACGCCGCCGGCCTTCAACTGCGCCAGCGCCTGCATGAGCGGCTCCCGGTCGGGCGTGCCGCGGACGATCGAGTACTGGCCGACCGCGGTCAGCAGCCAGCCAAGGGCGCCCTTCACCGCCTCGGCCTTGACCAGGAACGCGACCCGGCGCGGCAGGCAACCGAACAGCACGGCCCCGTCCAGCAGGTGCTGGTGATTGGCCACCACGACCACCGGTCCGGTCGGCGGGATGCGGTCGGCGTGCAGCAGCCGCAACCGGTACAGGAACAGGTTGACCATGATCCCGGTCCGCCGACCGCGGTCGACCCCGCGCGGGGTGGCGTGCGGGGCGACCGGGTCGGCCGACCCGCCCAGGTTCCGAAAACTCAACGAATGCCCCGCTCCGCGGCCAGCGCCAGCACCCGGGCCACCGTCTCCTCGACGGCCAACTCGGACGAGTCCACCACGACGGCGTCGTCGGCGGCCTGCAGCGGCGCGTGCGCCCGGCTGCTGTCCTTGCTGTCCCGGCGGTGCAGATCGGTTGCCACGGCCGTGAGATCGGGCCCGGTCTCGGCGGCCGGACCGCCGACCAGGGCCGCGTTCTGCCGGTGCCGGCGGCGCGCCCGCTCGGCCGCGTCAGCGGTCAGGTAGATCTTCAGGTCGGCGTCCGGCACCACCACGGTGCCGATGTCGCGGCCCTCCACCACCATCCGGCCGGACCGGGCGAGCGAGCGCTGCCGTCCGAGCAGGTACGCGCGCACCGCCGGGTTCGCCGACACCGGCGTGACCGCGAGAGTGACCGCGCCACCCCGAATCTCGGTGGTGACCTGCGACCCGGCCAAGGAATGCTGTTGCGGCCCGGCGTTCGTCGGGCTGTCGAACCGCAGATCCGGCAGCAGCGCGGCGACCGCGGCGTCGTCGTGCGGGTCGACATCGGCCCGCAGCACCGCGAGCGTGACGATCCGGTACATCGCGCCGGTGTCCAGGTAGCCGGCGCCCAGCGCCTGCGCCACCCGCCTGGCCACCGTCGACTTGCCGGTGCCGGCCGGTCCGTCGATGGCGATCACGAACGGCGCGACTTCGCCGGTCACAGCCCGACCGCCTTGTACAACTGGGCGACCTCCACCGGGTTGAGCTTGCGCAGCGTGCCCGGCCGCTGATGCCCCAGCCCCACCGGACCGATCCGGGTGCGCACCAGCCGGGACACCGGGCGGTCCACCGCCTCGAGCAGCCGCCGGACGATGTGCTTGCGACCCTCGTGCAGCACGACCTCCACCACCGCCCGGTTGTGGTGCACGTCCACCACGTCGAACGAGTCGACCCGCACCGGACCGTCCTCCAGCTCGATCCCGGCGCGCAGCCGCCGGCCGAGGTCCTTCGGGATCGGCCCGGGAACCTCGGCCAGGTAGGTCTTGGCCACCCCGAACGACGGGTGGGTGAGCCGGTGCGCCAGGTCGCCGTCGTTGGTGAGCAGCAACAGACCCTCGGAATCCATGTCCAGCCGCCCGACGTGGAACAGCCGCTCGGACCGGTCCTCGAGCATCTGCCCGATGTGCGGTCGACCCTGGTCGTCGGACATGGTGGACAGCACCCCGCGCTCCTTGTTCAGCGCCAGATACACCAGGTCGGACCGGACCGTGATGCGATTGCCGTCGACGTGCACGACCGCGTGCTCCGGGTCGATCCGGGTGCCCATCTCCCGCACCACGATGCCGTCCACCTTGACCCGGCCGGCCCGGATCAGCTCCTCGGCCTTGCGGCGGGACGCCACTCCGGCGGACGCCAGCACCTTCTGCAGCCGCACGCCCTCGTCGGAACCGGGCGCGCCGACCGCGTCGGAGGTGGCGCCGGATGGATCAGACATCGTCCAGGTCCCCGATGTCGGGCAGCAAGGGGCCCAGCGACGGCAGCTCGGACAGGTCGTCCAGGCCGAGCCGCTCCAGGAACAGGTCCGTGGTCCGGTACAGGGTGCCGCCGGTGTCCTGGTCGATGCCGCAGTCCTGGACGAGACCGCGCGACATCAGCGTGCGGATGACGCCGTCGACGTTGACGCCGCGCACCGCGGCGATCCGGGCACGGGTCACCGGCTGGCGGTAGGCGACCACGGCCAGGGTCTCCAGGGCCGCCTTGGACAGCCGGCTCTGCGCGCCGTCCAGCACGAACCGCTCCACCACGGGCGCGAACCGGTCGCGGGTGTAGAACCGCCAGCCGCCGCCGAACTCGCGCAGCTCGATGCCGGAGTTGGCCGCGGTGTAGTTGTCGGCCAACTCCGCCAGCAGCACCCGGACGTGGCCCGGGGTGTGCCCGACGGCCGCGGCGATGGCCGCCTCCGGGACCGGCGTGTCGGCGACCAGCAGCACGGCCTCCAGGGCGCCGGCCAGGTCGTGCTCGGGGACCTGTTCGACGGGTGCTCCCGCCCCGGCTGCCGCGGCCGGTTCGGGCGTCGCGATCGGTTCGGCCGTCACGATCTCGGGGTCGCCGGTCACTCGTACTCCTCGTCCATCTCGGTCCCGCCGGTCGACGCCGCTTCCGCCAGCGCCGTCCACCGTACGGTCAGTTCACCCAGCGGCTGGGGCTGGTCGAAGGCCACCGCCGACTCCCGGTACAACTGCAGCAGGCCCAGGAACCGGGCCACCACCTGCAGAGTCGCGGTGCAGTCGGCGACCAGCTCGCCGAAGGTGGCGGTCCCCCGGGCGGCCAGCAGCTCCCGCAGCATGCCGGTGTGCTCGGCGACCGACACCCGCGGCGCGTGGATGTGGTCGATGTTCACCGACGGCTCCGGCTTCGGCGCGAAAACCGACGCCGCCAGATCGGCGAACGCCGCCGGCGTCAGCCCGATGGTCACCTCGGGCAGCAGGCCAAGGTAGCGCTCCTCCAGCGCCACCGCCCGCGGGTACCGGCGCAGCGCCCCCGCCTCCAGCTCCGCGAACAGCGCCGCCACCTGCTGGTAGGCCCGGTAGGCCAGCAGCCGGGCGAACAGCAGGTCCTTGGCCTGCAGCGGTTCGTCCGGGTTCAGCGTCTCGTCGGCCGGGGTGGGCAGCAACCGGGCCGCCTTCATGTCCAGCAGGGTCGCCGCGATCACCAGGAACTCGGTGACCTGGTCCAGGTCCCAGTCGTCGCCCATTCCGCGTACGTGCGCGAGGAAGTCGTCGGTGACGCGGTGCAGCGCCACCTCGGTGACGTCCATCCGGTGCTGGCTGATCAGCTGCAGCAGCAGGTCGAACGGGCCGTCGAAGTTGTCCAGCCGGACGTGGAAGGTGCGGCGCCCGGTCTCGGCGCCCTCCCCGGCAGCTGTCGACGCACCCTCCGACGATTCCGGCAGCGGCCGGTCGTGGGGGGCCACGGTCATCGGGCGATCACTTCGCGGGCCAGCGCCCGGTAGGCCTGCGCGGCCGGGGAACTCGGCGCGTACGAGGTGATCGGCTCACCGGCCACGGTCGTCTCCGGGAACTTGACCGTGCGGGAGACGATCGTGTCGTACACGGTGTCGCCGAACCGCTGGTCGAGCATGGCGACCACCTCGCGGGCATGCACGGTCCGCCCGTCGTACATGGTGACCAGCACACCGGCCACCGACAGCTCCGGGTTGATCCGCTCCTGCACCTTGTCGATGGTGTCCACCAGCAACGCCACCCCGCGCAGCGAGAAGTACTCGGCCGCCAGCGGAATGATCACCCCGTGCGCGCAGGCCAACGCGTTCACGGTGAGCAGGCCCAGCGAGGGCTGGCAGTCGATCAGGATGTAGTCGTAGGCGTGCAGCACGGGCTTGAGCGCGCGGGACAGGGTGTGCTCGCGACCCACCTCGTTGATCAACTGCACCTCGCCGGCGGACAGGTCGATGTTGGCCGGTATCAGGTCGACGCCCTCGATGCGGGTGGGCATCAGCACGTCGGTCAGCTGCGTCGACGGCTGCAGCATCAGGTTGTAGATGGTGTGGTCCAGCTCGTGCGAGGCGATGCCCAGGCCGGCGGACAGCGCGCCCTGCGGATCCAGGTCGACCAGCAGCACCCGGCGCCCGTAGCCGGCCAACGCCGCACCGAGGTTGATGGTGGACGTCGTCTTGCCGACGCCGCCCTTCTGGTTGCACAACGCCAGCACGGTCGCCGGGCCGTGGCTGGTCAACGGCTCCGGCTCGGGGTCCCGGCCGCGCATCGCGCGCAGCGTCGGCGAGGACGACCCGGCGACGCCATGGTCGGCCCGCTGCTCCCGCGACCCCGGGGCCGGCGCGGCGGGCGCGTCCGGCGGCGGCGTCAGGTGCTCGGTGCCGGGCAGGACCGGCGCGGCCTCGGCCAGGTCGGGAACCACACCGACGGCAGCCGGTCGCGGCACGTCACCAACGCCACCGGCCGCCGCGATCCACACCGCGTCATCCGGTTCGGTCATCGCACTACCCTCCCGGGACGCCTCGCCCGCTCGGCCGCCCCGGCTCGGGCACTGCGACGATGATGTCGATGATTCGCTCGGCAAGCCTCGCTCATCGCACCACCTTCGCCTGCCGTGTCGTCATCCCGACGATCCCGGTCCAGGGTAGGCGGGCGGCCCGGAGCCGACCAAAACGACCCGCCCGGCGGGCCCCCGCGGTCCGCTCAATCCGGGGGGACTCAGGAGGAGGGTGGGACAGGCGGGACGGACGGGGCAGTTGGGCTCTCGTCCGGGACGCCGTCGCCCGCGCTCGGCACGGGTGCCAGCTCGACCGTGTCGGCCGGCGGCCGCGCGTCGCGACCGTCGGCCAGGTCGCTCGCACCGGGGCTGACCGCGACCACCACCGCCAGCCCGGCCACCAGGACCAGCAGCACCGACCAGAGCACGCCCGGGTTGTCCAGGGACAGCAACACGATCAGCAGGACGGCCGCGACCACACCGGCGCCCACCCGGATCCACAGGTACCAGCGCGCGTCCCGGACCAGGCCGGCCAGCTCGCGGGCCTGCCGGCGCAGGCCTCGCGCGCTGCGGGACCGGCCGAACAGCCAGCTCGCCGCGGCCACCACCGCCGCCACGCCGACCAGGGCCCGGATGTCGTCGCGCAGTCCGCCCAGCAGTTGCTGGACGAACGCCTCGGTGACCTGGGGCTGCAGCGGCGACTGCCCGACCAGCCACGACTTTCCGACGGCCAGCCCGACGAACAGCACCAGCATCGATACCGCCACCCAGAACGCGGCCCGGGCCAGGCCGGTCAGCCGGCTGGGCGCGATCAGGATCGAGGCCAGCAGGAATAGGACGGCGATCCACGGCAACCAGGTGCCCAGCGTGTTGAGCAGGTCGTAGTAGCCGGCGATCGCCTGCAGGTCGGCCTGACCGGTGAGGTTGATCACCACCGGGACTTCGGGGATCTGGGATGCCCAGGACACTCCGGCGGACTCGAGCTTCTGCTTGACCGCGGTCACGCCCTGCGACAGGTCGACGTTCACCGAATGCAGCTTCTCCAGCTGCTGGTCGTACCCGCCCTGCATCGCCGTCACGAACACCGTGTGCGCCTTGGCGTTCGCCGCATTCCACAGGTCGGCCATCTTCGGGCTGGTGACCAGGTCGTCGACCATGTTGTGGACGGCGTCGGTGATGTCCGACCGGAAGGTGGCCAGATACGCGGTGGCCAGGGTGGCCAGCTTCGGTGGCAGACCCAGCGACTGGAGTTCGTCACCGATCTTGTCGGCCAGCTGCAGATTGCTGATCTGATCGTCGATCGCGTTCGTCAGCCGGTTCTCCAGGGCCGAGACGATCACCGGGTCGGTGATCAGCGGCTCCACCGTGGCCAGGTAGGTGTCCTGGTCGGTGACCAGATTGCTGGCCCAGCGCGCGGTGACCGCGACCGGCGTCAGCACGCAGCCGATCACCAGCAGCACGATGGACAGCGCCCGCCACACTCGCGCCTGCGGCCCCCGGTCCACCGCATGCCACACCCGGCCCGCGGCGCCGGACGCCCCGCCACCAGGCGCCGTGTCACCGGTTGCTGTGCCGTGGTGCACCGGCACCGGCTCGTCACTCATCCCCCGGCCCTTCCATCCGTGACCGACCCCCGTCCGCGGCCGACGCGGTCGGCGACCTGCCCGGCCGATCCCGTCGAACGTCTCGATCTCATTCAGGTTCGGTCTCATTCAACGGGGTACCCGCGTTGATCTCTTCATCCATCCGGGATGATGTCGGCGCAATCGGCAATTGGCAGGGTCGGTGATGCCCCGGGCCGCACACCGCTCGGACCGTTCCTGAGGGGATCGCGAGCGCGGTGGTCCGCCGGATCGAGAAGAACGGAACTGTGATGGCGCACCAGCCCGAAGACGCCGAATCCGCGGCGGGACACCCGACGGAACCACCGGTCGAACCGGCGGCGCCGCCGGTCGGCGCCCTGCACCGGCGGTCGGTCCACGCCTACGGGCTGCCTCGCGGCTTGATCATCATGTTGGGCCTGGCGGCCGGCGTGGTGGTGGCCGCGGGCATTCACGCGGTGCCCGACCTGATCGGCCCGATCTTCCTGGCGCTGGTGCTGACCATCACGGTGGACCCGCTGCGCGGCATGATGATCCGCCGCGGCGCACCCCGGTGGCTGGCCACCCTGGTGGTGATCCTGGGCGTCTACGCGATCATCATCGGGCTGGTGGTGGCCGCCGCGGTCGGCGTCGCGCAGTTCGTCGGGCTGATGCCGCAGTACGCCGACCAGCTCCAGGGCGAGCTGTCCGGCCTGAAGAGCTGGCTGGCCGGCATGGGCGTGACCCAGGAGCAGGTCCAGAGCATGCTCTCCAGCGTCGACCGCAGTTCGATCCTCGGTTACGTCGCGTCCCTGCTGTCCAGCGTCTTCGGGGTGCTCACCTCGCTGTTCTTCATCATCACCCTGCTGATCTTCCTGGCCGTCGACGGCTCGGTGTTCGGCGAGCGGATGGTCAAGCACCGCCAGGGCCGGGAGCCGGCGCTCAACGCGCTGGGCAACTTCGCCGTCGGCACCCGCAAGTACTTCGCGGTCTCCACCATCTTCGGCGGCATCGTGGCCGTCCTGGACGGGGCCGCCCTGGTGATCATGGGCATTCCCGCGGCCGGCCTGTGGGCGCTGCTGGCGTTCGTCACCAACTACATCCCGAACATCGGGTTCGTCATCGGCCTGATCCCGCCGGCCCTGCTGGGACTGCTCGTCGGCGGGCCCAGCCTGGCGATCTGGGTGATCGTCGTCTACTGCGTGCTGAACTTCATCATCCAGTCGGTGCTGCAGCCCAAGTTCGTCGGCGACGCGGTCGGCCTGACCACCACGATGAGCTTCCTGTCGCTGATCATCTGGGCGTTCCTGCTCGGCCCGCTCGGCGCGATCCTGGCCATCCCGGCCAGCCTGCTGGTCAAGGCGATCATGGTGGACGTGGACCCGGACGCCAAGTGGCTGCAACTGTTCCTGGGCGACGAGCCGGTGCTGACCAAGAAGGAGCCCGGCGCGCGCAAGAAGCGCAAGCACCCGGACGAAGTGCCGGCCGAGTCCGGCTGACCGCCGTCCCACGAACGCATCGGGCCGCCGGTCCCCTCAGGTGGATCGGCGGCCCGACGACGTGGTGCGGCTGGTCAGTTGCGGGTGAAAGGTCAGCGTGCCTGGAAGGTCAGGCAGTCGGCGGTGTCCGCGCCGGGGCCGATCCGCACCGAGCTGGCCCCGCACTCCAGCGATTCGTTGTGCACGCAGTCGGCCCGCTGACAGGCACCGACATGTCCGGTCACCCTGCTCAGCCCACCCTTGGCGGACAGCGGGATGAAGGTGGCACAGGCGGCGTCGGTCGTCCCACCGATCGTGATGGCGAACGCGTGGCAGTTCGAGTGGTCGTTGTAGGAGCATCCGGCCACCGTGCACTCGGCAACGGGCGGCATCTCCAGGACTGCGGTCACGGCTTCCTCCGTCGAGCCGGCTTTGGGACGGGGACCGACGCAACAGCGGCGGTGGCGGCACCGGAACCCGAGGCTCCGGGGGCGGCGTTCCCTGGGAGCCGTTGTTCACGGTAGACCCCGACGATTCCCGGCGCTAGCAAGGAAGGCCTGCCTTACTGCAGGTCAGGAAGCATCTTGATGATCAAGAACGGAGGCGCCGGGTCAGGCCGCCAGGTCGGCCGCCGCTGGGTCCCGCAGCACCCGCATCTCCCGCGCGTACTGGTCCCGGCCCACCATGCGATACAGCAGCCGGGCGGGGCCGGGAACCTTGTCCATCAGGTTGCGCCGCTCGTCGTCGGTGGCGTCCTCGAGCATCGCGCCGAGCATCCAGGCCATCCGGTTCAACGGGATCCAGCTGGCCGCCCGCAGGCCGAGGGCGAGCCACTCCCGCCCGGTGAAGTGCCGGTCCACCTCGGGCAGCACCCGCGCCTCGACCGCATCCAGGTGGCCGGTGACCGCGTCGGCCAGCTCGGCGAGGATGTCCACCAGCACGTCGCGCACTTGCGGGTCGGCCGCGGCGACCCACAGGTCCAGCAGGCCGTCCAGTTCGGCCATCAGCTCGTCGTGCTGCCGGTGCCAGCGCCGCATGCGGTTCTCCAGCGCCGGATCCAGCGGCGCCCGCTCGGCCAGCCGGCGCCACAGCAGGTCCCGCTCGGCCGTGTGGTGATGCCGCAGCGCGGTGGCCAGCTCCCGGTAGTGCCGGGCGAGCAGGGCGGCCCGTGGCCCGTGCGCCGGCGGCACCGCGGCGACCAGGGCCGGCAGCATGCGCAGCTCCCGGCGGAACACCTTGTGCACCAGGACCATGTCGGACGCCAGGCCGGGCCCGTCGGCTCGGGTCATGGTGACGGTCACGGGACTACCTCCGCAGGCATGGGCTGGATGCACCAAGGAGATGTGACCCGTCTGATTGATACGTCGGAGGCATCTGGGTACCGACGGTGATCGGATCCCGCGGCAACCGCGTGATCACCGCGCCCGAGGATGCGAGGTGGCGTAGACCTCCCGGAGCGCGTCGACGGTGACCAGCGTGTAGATCTGCGTGGTGGTGACCGACGCGTGGCCCAGGAGTTCCTGGACCGACCGGACGTCGGCGCCGCCCTCCAGCAGATGGGTCGCGAACGAGTGCCGCAGGGTGTGCGGGGAGACCCCGGCGGCCGGCAGACCGGCCCGGCGAGCCGTGTCGGCGAGGACCTGCCAGGCGCTCTGCCGGGAGAGCCGGCCGCCGCGGATGTTCAGGAACAACGCGCCTCGGGCGCCGCCGGCCCGGCCCGACGCGGCCAGCGCGGGCCGGCCGCGGACCAGGTAGGCCTCCACCGCGCGCAGCGCGAACGACCCCACCGGCACCAGGCGCTCCTTGGAGCCCTTGCCGTGCAGCCGGACGACCGAGGTGGGAGCCGCGTCGTCGACGCCGAGCCCGGCCGCGTCGCCGCCGCCGGCCCCGGGAGCCGCCCGGAGGGCCACCCCCATGTCGATGTCGTCGACGTCCAGGCCGACCGCCTCGCTGATCCGCGCCCCCGTCGCGTACAGCAACTCCAGCAGCGCCCGGTCCCGCAGGCCACGCGGGCCGTCGTCGCCGGCCGCGTCCAGCAGCCGGGTGACCGATTCCACCGGCAGTGCCTTGGGCAGCCGGCGCGCCGGGCTGGGCGGCCGGACGTCCCGGGAGGGGTCGGCCTCGGTGGCGCCCTCGTTCAGCAGGAACCGGTGCCAGCCCCGCGCGGCGACCACCGCCCGGGCGGCGGACGACGCGGCCAGTGGTGGGTGGCCGTCCGCCCCGGTGCGCAGGCACACCAGGAAGTCCGACACGTCCGTGGCGGTGACCTGGGCCACCGAGGTGCGCCCGGCCGCGGCCAGGAAGTGCAGGTATCGCTGCAGATCTCGGCGATAGGACAGCAGCGTGTTACGGGCCACCCCGCGTTCGACCGCCAGGTGATCCAGATAGCCGCGCAGCGCGGTGGTGAGCTCCGCCGACGGCTCGGCGGTGGGGTCAGCGCCCACCGCGCGTCCCGGTGGCCGCGGAACATCCGCCTGCGTCAGGCCGTCCGATATTCCGCGGCGATCCCGGCCTCGGCGCGCGCGCGGTCACAGCTCCCGCGACCCCGCCAGGCGCGGCGCGCCGGGCGTGCCGGCGCCGCGGTGAATCGTCCAGGGCAGGTCCGCACCGGCCGGATCCGCACGGTCGACCGGATGAGCGGTGCCGCGCAGCACCGCGTCCGCGGCCAGCACCCCGGCCACCGCCATCACGTTCACGATGGATCCGGCGAGCGCCGCCTGCACCGCGACCCGCAGCGGCACCCGGACCACCCGCAGCTCGGCCTCCTCGTCGTCGCCCGCCTCCGACCGGCCGGCCGATGTCAGGTCGGTGGCCAGGAAGATCCGCACGGTCTCCTCGGTGAAGCCGGGCGAGGTCGCCACGTCCAGCAGGACCGACCACCTGGCGGCGCGCAGCCCGGTCTCCTCCAGCAGCTCACGTTCCGCGGCCTCCTGCGGCGGCTCGCCCTCGACGTCCAGCAGGCCGGCCGGCAGCTCCCACAACCGCCGGCCCATGGCATGCCGATACTGCTCGATCAGCACCACATCGGCGGTCTCGGCGGTGGGCGACGCGGCCCCGTCCAGCGCCACCACGGCCACCGCCCCGCCGTGCCCGACGATCTCCCGCTTCGCGGTCCCGCCGCCCGGCATCCGCACCTCGTCGACGCGCAACGAGGCCACCTTGCCGTGGAAGACCTGGGTGCTGGACACCACGGTGAAGTCGTGGGCCCCGGTCGCCTGCGTCATCCGGAGACCGTTCCGGTGACCAGCTCCTGCCGGTCCCTGGCCGGCTCCGGATCGGACCCGACCATCGGCAGCCGCTCGGACTCCAGGTAGTCCAGGGCCGCCCGGACGAACGCGGCGAACAGCGGGTGCGGGCGGGTCGGCCGGGACTTGAACTCGGGATGCGCCTGGGTGGCCACCATGAACGGGTGCAGGTCCCGGTCCAGTTCGACGAACTCGACCAGCGACGAGTCCGGCGACGTCCCGGACAGCCGCAGACCCGCGGACTCGAGCGCGTCGCGGTAGGCGTTGTTCACCTCGTACCGGTGCCGGTGCCGCTCGGACACCGTGCTGCTGCCGTAGATCTCGGCGACCAGCGAGTCCGGCGCCAGCCGCGCCGGGTACGCCCCGAGCCGCATGGTGCCGCCCATGTCCTTGGCGCCGGCGACCACGTCGTGCTGGTCGGCCATGGTGGCGATGACCGGGTCGGCGGCGTTCGCGTCGAACTCGGCGGAGTTCGCCCCGCCCAACCCGGCCAGGTTCCTGGCCACTTCGATGACCATGCACTGCAGACCCAGACACAGACCCAGGATCGGGATCCGATTGATCCGCGCGTAGCTGATGGCGCCGATCTTGCCCTCGATGCCGCGCACCCCGAAGCCGCCGGGGATCAGCACCCCCTGCACCTCGGCGAGGGCGGCCGCGGCGCCGGCCGGCGTGATGCAGTCGTCCGAGGCGACCCACACGATCTCGGCCCGCGCGTTGTTGCCGAACCCACCGGCCCGCAGCGCCTCGGTCACCGACAGGTAGGCGTCCGGCAGGTCGATGTACTTGCCGACCACCGCGATCCGCACCGTCTCCGCCGGATGGTGCACCCGTTCCAGCAGGCCGCCCCAGGTGGTCCAGTCCACGTCGTGGAAGCTCAGGTTCAGCCGGCGCACCACGTAGGCGTCCAGCCCCTCCCGGTGCAGCACCCGCGGGATGTCGTAGATGGACGGCGCGTCCGGGGTGGAGATGACCGCCTCGGCGTCCACGTCACACATCAGCGAGATCTTGCGCTTGAGGTTCTCCGGGATGTCCCGGTCGGAACGGCAGATCAGGGCGTCCGGCTGGATGCCGATGTTGCGCAGCGCGGCCACCGAGTGCTGGGTCGGCTTGGTCTTCAGCTCGCCCGACGGGGCCAGGTAGGGCACCAGCGACACGTGCAGGAAGAAGACGTGCTCACGACCCAGGTCGTGGCGCACCTGACGGGCCGCCTCCAGGAACGGCAGCGACTCGATATCGCCGACGGTGCCGCCGATCTCGGTGATGACCACGTCGGGCGAACGGCCGTCCGGGTCGGCGTCGGCCATCGCCCGGATACGTTCCTTGATCTCGTTCGTGATGTGCGGGATGACCTGCACGGTGTCGCCCAGGTATTCGCCCCGGCGCTCCCGGGCGATCACCCGGGAGTACACCTTGCCGGTGGTCACGTTCGCGTCGGCGGACAGGTTGCGGTCCAGGAACCGCTCGTAGTGCCCGATGTCCAGGTCGGTCTCCGCGCCGTCCTCGGTGACGAACACCTCACCGTGCTGGAAGGGGTTCATCGTGCCCGGGTCGACATTGATGTAGGGGTCCAGCTTTTGCATGGTGACGCGCAGTCCGCGGGAGGTGAGCAGCCGGCCCAGGCTGGAGGCGGTCAACCCCTTGCCCAACGAGGAGGCGACGCCGCCGGTGACGAAGATGTGCTTGGTGACTCGCGGCGATAGCGCCAAGGCGGCTCCCGTGTCCGTTCCGGCCGGCCCGGTGGACCACCGACCGGGCACTTTTGAGCGCCTTCCGGCGCCCGTCCCACGGAATTTCACCCTAACATCACCCCTCACCGCACGACGCCCGGAACCCGCACGGCACGAGCCGAATCGGACCGCCCGTCAGGATCGGTCCGCGTCCCCGGCGAGGGCGTCGATCGGGGTGACCCGGACGGCCGGGCGAACCGACACCGCCGCGGCGACCGCCGTCAGCAGCACCGTCGCGCCGACCACCAGCAGGATCGGCCACAACGGCAGCACCGGCGGCAGGATCGGCGGCACCGGGTCCGCGCCGGCCGCCGGGCCAGGGCGCACGGAGCCGAGCAGCGACTGGGCGCCCACCCAGCCGTACCCGACGCCCAGCGCCAGCCCGGTCACCAGTGCCGTCACGGTGACGTGCGCGGCCTCCACCAGCACCATCCACCTGGCCTGCCCGGTGGACAGGCCCAGCGTACGGAGCAGACCCAGTTCCCGGCGTCGCTGCAGCACGCCCAGGGTCAACAGGTTGACCAGGCCGACCCCGGCGATCACCGCGCTGACCATCACCAGTCCGCTCGTGATCGCGGTGAACGCGTCGAGCACGGCCCGCAGCTGACCGGGAACCGGCCCGGCGACCGCCGTCATCCGCGTCGTCGCGGACTGCGCCGCGACCGCCAGCATGGTCACCAGCGTCACCCCGATGACGACCCCGATGGCCATCCGCGACGACCGCTCCGGGTAGCGCAACGCGTTCCCGGCGGCCAGCCGGAACGCGGCCGAGCCGCCAAGCAGCCGGCCGACCAGACCCAGCAGCGGCGGCATCACCAGGGTCGCGCCGAGCGCCAGTCCGGCGAACGAGAACATGCCGCCGAAGAACGCGATCACCACTCCGAACGGCGAGGACAGACCGACGACGACGCCACCGGCCAGCAGACCGCCGCCGACCACCAGCAGCAGTACCGCGGTGGTGTTGCGGGCCGGGCGGCGCACGAGGTCGCCGTACGCCGGCTCGACCGCGGCACCCAGCGCCTGCAACGGGGTGACGGCCAGCACCCGGCGCGACCCCACCCAGGCCGCCGCCCAGGTGGTCAGCACCACGATCGCGGCGGGCACCAGCAGCGACGGCCGGAGCACGGAGTAGTCCACGTCGAGGTCAAGGGCACGGTCGGCGACCGCCCGACCGACCGCGGCCACGAGGACGCCGGCCACCAGGCCCGCCGCGGCTCCGACGGCGCCCACCAGCAGTCCCTGCCGGGCCACCTCGGCGCGTTGTGACCGGGCCGAGGCGCCCAGCAGTCGCAGCAGGGCGATGGCCCGGGTCCGGCCGGCGACGACGGTCGCGAACGTGCTGGACGTGACGATCGACGCCACGTACACGGCCAGGGCCAGCAGCACCGCGCTCAGCACGCCGAGGACGACGGCCAGGGTGGCGCTGTCGCCGATGGTCGGGTCCGCGCGCAGCAGGGCGTCCAGGTAGCCGGTGGCGGTCACCAGCACGACCCCGAAGCCGCTGGCCAGGGCCGCGACCAGGATGCTGGCCGGCAGGCCGGGCGCGCGCACCGGGCCGGGTCGCCGGCCGGCGACCGCCGACCCGGCAGAGGCGTCCGCGGTGATCATGCCGGCACCTCGGCGGCCGGCGTCGCGTGCACGTCCCGTTCGGCCGCGAGCAGGAACGCGGCGATCTGCTCGGCGCTCTGCCGCGGCCGGTCGGCCACGATCCGCCCGTCACCGAGGAACAGCACCCGGTCGGCGTGCGCGGCCGCGACCGGGTCGTGGGTGACCATCGCGATCGACTGACCACCGTCCCGGCTGGTGGCCGCCAGCAGCGCCAGCACCTGACGTCCGCTGCGCGAATCCAGGTTGCCGGTCGGCTCGTCGGCGATCAGCAGGTCGGGCGCGGTGGCCAACGCCCGGGCGATCGCCACCCGCTGCTGCTGCCCGCCGGAGAGCTGGTGCGGGCGGTGCCGCAGCCGCTGTGTCAGGCCCAGCGCCGCGACCAGCCGGTCCACCCGGGCGCGTTCGGCCGCCGTCGGGCGGTGTCCGCCCAGGTCGAAGGGCAGCAGGATGTTGCCGAGCGCGTCCAGGGTCGACACCAGGTTGAACGACTGGAACACGAAGCCGACCCGGCGCCGGCGCAGGACGGTCAGCTCGGCGTCGGACAGCCCGGTGATCTCGGTGTCGCCGAGCCAGGCCCGCCCGGACGTCGGGGCGTCCAGGCCGGCGATGATGTTCATCAGGGTGGACTTCCCGGACCCGGACGGGCCCATGATCGCGGTGAACTCGCCGCGACGGATCACCACGTCCACCCCGGCCAGCGCGTGCACCGTGCCCTCTCCGGAGCCGTAGGTCTTGGTCAACTGATGCGCCCGGGCCGCCGGCGCCGGGTCGCTCGATGTGCTGTGCATGGCCTCGACGGTAGGAACGCGGACCGGTCGCCCGCATCGGTCGGTGGTCGTCCCCGCATCCGTCCCGCGGATGATGTTCCGGCTACCCCGCCAGGCCGTGTTCGAACGCGAACACCACCAGCTGCACCCGATCCCGGAGCCCGAGCTTGCCCAGGATCCGGCTGATGTGCGTCTTGACCGTTGCCTCCGACAGGAACTCCTGGCCGGCGATCTCGGCGTTGCTCAGCCCGCGGGCGGCCAGCGCGAAGATCTCCCGCTCCCGACCGGTCAGCTCGTCGAAGGCGGCCGGGACCGGACGCGCCGCGGCGGCGAACCGGGCGAACAGCTCACGGGTCGCCGCGGCGGCGATCACCGCCGACCCGGCGTGCACGGTGCGGATCGCGGCGAGCAGGAACTCCGGGTCGGCGTCCTTGAGCAGGAACCCGCTGGCGCCCTGCCGGATGGCGCGGGCGGCGGCCTCGTCCAGATCGAAGGTGGTGAGCATGACGACCCGCGGTGGCGCCGGGTCACGCAGCAGCTCGGCGGTGGCCGCGATGCCGTCCAGCACCGGCATCCGGATGTCCATCAGCACCACGTCCGGCCGCACGTCGCGGACCACGTCGACGGCCTGCCGGCCGTTCCCGGCCTCGCCGACCACCCGCAGGTCGGGCTGCGATTCGATCACCATCCGGATGCCGGCCCGGAACAGCGCCTGGTCGTCGACGAGGACCACCCGGATGACGGTCGGCGGCGTACCGGTCATGTCCCCCACCGCGCCGGCAAGCACGCGTGCACCCCGAACTCCCCGCCCTGCGGGCCGGTCGACACCGTCCCACCCACCAGCTGGGCGCGTTCGCGCATGCCGACCACCCCGTGTCCGACGCCCTCGGAAGCCGTCCTGATCGCGGTCCGAGCCGGCATCCGGTTGCGGACCGACAGCTCCACCCGATCGGCATGCCAGGCCATGGTGACCCGCACGGGCCCCCCGTCGCCGTGCCGCAGGGCGTTCGTCAGTGCCTCCTGCAGGATCCGGTACACCGCCAGTTGCAGCGGCGCGGACGGCTGCGCCGGCGGCGCGGGATCGACGTCGACCCGCAGATCGACGCCGGCGGCCCGCAGCTGGCGGTACAGCTCGTCGGTGTCGGCCAGGGTCGGCTGGGGGGTGTCGCCCTGGCTGTGCCGCAGCCGGGTCAGCAACAGCCGCACGTCGGCCAGCGCCGACCGCGCGGTCGAACCGATCGTGCCCAGCGCCCGGTCCGAGGCGGCCGGATCACCGGCGGCCGCGTACCGCGCGCCGTCGGCCTGGGCGATGACGACCGCCAGCGAATGCGCCACGACGTCGTGCATGTCCCGGGCGATCCGGACCCGCTCCTGCTCGGCGGCGGCCTGCGCCTGCGCGCGCAGCTGGGCCAGTTGGTTCTCCCGCGCCCGGCCGGCGGTCCGGACCAGCACGCCGACGGTCCAGCAGAGCAGGAGCGTGACCAGCGCGGCCACCAGGACCAGGGTGAATTCCGGCGCGGATGGTCGGTCGCCGGCGATCGCGATCGGGCCGAGCAGCAGATACAGGGCGATGACGACGGCGCCGGCCACGGCCGAGCCGAACCCGGACCAGAACACCGGCCGGCTGCCGTAGGCCGCGGTCGCGTACAGCACGGCGAACACCGCGACGTCCGCGGGACGCGGGGGCATCGCCCAGAGCATCTGCACGATCGCGGTGATCCAGCAGACCGCGAGGGCCAGCACCGGCGACCACCGCCGCACCGCGAGGGTCGCGGTGAACCCCAGCACCGTGGTCAGCGCCGCCAGCCGGTTCACCGTGCCCACCGGGATCAGCTCGACCGGCACCAGCACCACCAGGAAGGCAGCGGCGACGACCAGGTCGACCCTGATCTGGGTGGGCGTCAGGCGGCGGAACACGCTCTCACGCTAGGCGGCCGGCACCGCAGCGCGCATCGATCGGTGGATGTATCCGGCGCCTCGGGGGCGCCGGACCGACGGGCCCGGTCCGGACACGAGTCCGGACCGCGCCCAGGTCTGGATCCGGGTCCGGGACGCTCAGCCGACGGCGAGCGTCGGCGCCTGGGCCTGCGCGTTCGTGCCGAAGCCGTACTGGCCCTGGCCGCCGCCGTTCTGCTCCACCAGCGCCAGCACGGTGGCGATCCGGCCGGTGTCCGAGTCGACGTTGTCCACGGTGCTGACCGTGCCGGACAGCGCGGTGTCGCCCCTGATCACGCCTACCGAGCCGGTCGACTCCTCGGATCCGGTGCGGCCCGCCACCACCACGCCCGTCGCGGTCTTCGCCAATTGGCCGGCCAGGTAGGCGACGGCACCGGCCTTGTCCGCCTCGGACCCGCCCGTGGCCTGCGCACCGGTCAACACGATCACCGACTGTCCGGCGGCCGGCGTGCCGGTGACGGTGATGAAGCCGGCGGACTGCAGGGCGGCCAGCACGGCCGCGCCCTGCTCCGCGTTCGCCGGCGGCGCTCCGCCCGCCGGAGCCAGCAACACCGAGGACAGCAGGCCGCCGGCCACCGCCCCGGCCTGCGGCACCTCGGGCAACTGGGCTCCGGTGGGCAGGGTGGTCGCGGCGATCTGCCGCAGCTCGTCGGCCCGCAGCGGGTCGCTGAAGTCGTTGGTCAGCTGGATCTGCGCGGTGACCGTGGCCCCGGACCGGCTCAGCAGCGACAGCAGCGCGTCCCGATCGTTGGGGTCGGCGGCCGCCGTGGTGAACAGCACCACGTTCGTGTTCGGCAGGGTGCCCCGGACGGTCAGCGCCCCGACCGAACCGGCGAACTTGGTGTCGGCGGCAATCCGGTCGCTGAGCTCCTGATTGGTCGACGAGAGCTCGCCCTGCTGGCCGGACAGCTGGGCGTTGTCGTCCCGCAGGTCGTTCAGCAGCGGTGAGGAAATCTTGGTCGCGCCGATCACGGTGCCCAGCGCCAGCGCCAGGAACACCGCCGCGAGCGAGACGATGTGGTACCGCATCGAGATCATGCGAACAGTCCCCTGACCCAGTCGACCAGCTCGTTCCACCACTGCCGAACCAGATCGGCGTACACCCCGCCGACGTCGGCGACCATCAGCGCGGTCACCATCGCCACCGCGGCCGCCAGGACCAGCAGCATCACCACCCACCAGGAGATGCGCGACTTGTACAGCGAGGCGACGACCGGCGACTCCACCACCTTGTTCGCCACCCGCATACGGACCAGGAAGGTGGAGGCGGTCGACCCGCGACCCTTGTCCAGCAGGTCGACCAGCGTGGTGTGCATGCCGACGGTGACGATCATCGACGCGCCCCGGCCGTCGACCAGCAGCAGGGCCAGGTCCTCGGACGTGCCGGTGGCCGGGAAGGTGACCGCGCCGACCCCGAGGTCCTGCAGCCGCTCCAGACCGGGCGCGTGCCCGTCCGTGTGCGCCGGAATGACCACCTCGGCGCCACACCGCAGGGTTTCCGAGTCGATGTGGTCGGGGTTGCCGATGATCAGCTCCGGCTTGTACCCGGCGGCCCGCAACGCGTCGGCGCCCCCGTCGACACCGACGAGCACGGGCCGGAAGTCAGATATGTACTTCTTGAGCGACTTGAGCTGCCGCTTCGTGTCGGCGGATCCGGCGACCAGCAGTACCTGCCGGCCGTCCAGGTCGGTCGCCACCTCGGGGATGCCGACCCCGTCCAGCAGCAGGGTGCGCTCCCGCTTCATGTACTCGATGGCGTTCGCGGCGAAGGCCTCCAGTTGGGCGGACATGCCCGTCTTCGCTTCGATCATCAGGTCCGCGATCGATTCGCGGGTCTGCTCGGTGCCCTGGGCGATCGCCTCGTCGCCGACGTAGACGGTGCCGCCGTCGACCCGGATCTTCGCCCCGTCCTTGACCCTGGCGAAGACCTTGTCGCCGACGCCGTCGACCAGCAGGATGTCCGAGGCCACCAGGATCTCCGGGCCCAGGTTGGGGAAGCGGCCGGAGATCGACGGCGCCGCGTTGATCACGCCCGTGACGCCGGCCTTGACCAGCGCGTCCGCCGTCGCGCGGTCGATGTCCACCTGGTCGAAGACGACGATGTCCTTGTGGCCGACCCGGTCGATCAGGGCCTCGCTGCGTCGGGACACCCGCGCCACTCCCGTGACGCCTGGCAGCGCGCGTGACTGACGTGACAAGAGCTTCATGGTCCGATCGTGGCAGCCGAGTGGGTGATCGGACGGTAACCGCTCGCTCGTGTCGCTTGACTTTCCCGGAAAAACGCGCAGAAAGGGACAGGCAAGGCCCGGCGGGCGGGGGAAGCTCTGGCCGGGACCGCCGGGACCGCCGGGACCGCCGCTCGCGTCAGCCCGCGCGGCGCAGCGGCACCGCGCCGGCCGAGCGCCCGGCACCACCGGACCGGCCGGCCGCCGACAGCAGGTCCCGGGCGTGCGCCCGGGCGGCCGGCCCGTTGGTGCCGCCGAGCATCCGAGCCAGCTCCCGTTCCCGGTCACGACCGGTGACCATGCGCACGTCGGAGGTCCCGATCCGGCCGGCGGAGCCGGCGTCGACCACGTAGTGCCGGTTCGCGTACGCGGCGACCTGGGCCAGGTGGGTCACCACGATGACCTGATGGCTGTGTGCCAGCGTGGCCAGCCGGGCGCCGATCTCGGTGGCCGCCCGGCCGCCGACCCCGGCGTCCACCTCGTCGAACACCATGGTGGACACCGGGTCGGAGTCGGCCAGCACCACCTCGAGGGCGAGCATCACCCGGGACAGCTCGCCTCCGGACGCACCCTTGGCGATCGGCAGTTCCGGGGCGCCCGGGTGCGCGACCATGACGATCTCCACCTGGTCGACCCCGTCGGGGCCGGCGATCAGCCACCGGTCGTCGACGGGCACCGCCTGCGGATCGTCGCGGTCGGCCGGTCGTTGGGTGACCCGGACCCGCACCGCGGCCCGCGCCATGGCCAGCGACGCCAGCTCGGCGGTGACCAGCCGGCCGAGCCGGTCCGCGGCGGCCGCGCGCTCCCCGGACAGCCGGGCGGCGAGCCGGCCGAGGTCGGCACGGAGCCCGTCCAGCTCACGCTGCAGCTGGGCCAGCCGATCCTCGGACGTGTCGAGGTCGAGCAGCTCCTGGGCGGCCGAGCGGGCCCAGGCGCAGACCGCGTCGAGGTCCTCGCCGTACCGCCGGGTCAGCGCCCGCAGCACGGACTGGCGTTCCAGCACCTGCGCCAACCGGGCGGGATCGTCGTCCAGGCCGGCCAGGAACCCGGAGAGCTCGGACCCGACGTCGGTGAGCAGCACGGACGCCTGCCGCAGCTGCCCCGCGAGGTCGCCGAGCCCGGGGTCGTCCGAGCCCTCCAGCAGCTGCTGCGCGGAGTGCACCAGGGTCACCGCGGACGGCGCCTCCACGATGTCGTCGGCCCCCGTCAACGACACCCGGGCCTGCTGGGCGCAGGCCCGCAGGCCGTCCAGGTTCTGCAGCCTGCGGGCTTCGTCGACCAGGTCGCGGTCCTCGCCGGGGCGCGGTTCGGCGGCCTCGATCTCGGCCAGGCCCACCCGCAGCAGCTGCTCGCGCTGAGCCCGCTCGCGAGCCCGGGCGCGCCGGTCGGCCAGGTCGGCGGACAGCCGCTGCCACCGTGCGCGCAGCTCGCGGTAGGCGGCCACGTCGGCGACCAACCCGGCGAACCGGTCGAGCACCGAGCGTTGCGGTCCGGGCCGCAACAACGAGATGGCCTCCGACTGGCCGTGCACCGCGATGAGCGGCTGGGCGAGGTCGGACAGTGTGCCCAGCGGGACGGCGCGGCCGCCCACGTGGGCTCTGGATCGGCCGTCCGCACCGACGGTGCGGGCCATGATCAGGGATCCGTCGTCGTCGAAGCGCCCACCCGCGGCGGTGACGGTCGCCTCGGCCTCCGCGTCCGGAACGCCGGGTGCCGGCGGCGACCAGCGGATCTCCACCGCCGCCCGGTCCCGGCCGCCCCGCACCTTGCCGGCGTCACCCCGGCCGCCGCCGATGAGCCCGAGCGCGGTGACCACCATCGTCTTGCCTGCGCCGGTCTCGCCGGTGACCACGGTGAATCCCGGGTCCGGCTCGAGCACCGCGTCGTCGATGACACCGAGATCGGTGATCCGCAGTTCTTGCAACATATGTTCGACGATACCTCGTTCGAACGCGTGTGCGGAAGATCCGACCGTCGATTCGGTGGTGAACTTCCGCCACACCCGCCGCTCGGCCGGGCCGAGTGCGGCAACCCAGGGTGCCGATTCAGTGCCGTTGGTCGCGCCAGCCGTGCACGGGCAGCTTGAACTTGCGGACCAGCCGGTCGGTGAACGTCTGGTCGTTCAGCCGCACCAGGGTCACCGGCTTGTCGCCCTTGCACACGTGCACCCGGGAACCGGGCGGGATCTCGTTCGCCCGCCGGCCGTCGCAGACCAGGATGGCGCTGGGCCCGGCGGGATCGATGTGCACGGTGACCCTGGACTCGGGCGACACGACCAGCGACCTGGCGAACAGCGCGTGCGCGTTCGACGGTGCGATCAGCAGCGCGTCGACACCCGGCCAGAGCACCGGACCACCGGCCGAGAAGGTGTAGGCGGTGGACCCGGTCGGCGTCGCGCACAGCACGCCGTCGCAGCCGTAGGCGGACACGCCGTGCCCGTCGACCTCCACAACAACGTCGAGAATCCTTTCCCGGGTGCCCTTTTCAACGCTGATCTCGTTGAGCGCCCACCCTTCGGTGACGAACCGGCCTTCGTGCTCGACGCTGACCTGCACGGTCATCCGGGACGACACCCGGTACCGCTGGTCGATGATCGCCTGCAGGGCGTCGTCGACGTGGTCGATGTCGACCTCGGTGAGGAACCCGACGCGGCCCAGGTTGATGCCCAGGACGGGCGCGGTCAGCGGACGCGCCCGTTCGGCGGCGCGCAGCAGCGTGCCGTCGCCGCCGATGGCCAGCACCATCTCGACGGACTCGCCCCGGGCGTCCCGCTCGTCGACCGGTTCGAAGACGGTCAGGCCGAGCTCCCGGCGCTCCCCTTCCGAGGCGACCAGTTCGATGCCGGCCTCGGCCAGGGTCGCGGCCACCTTGCGCGCCGTGATGTCGACGTCCGGGCGGCCGGTGTGCGCCACCAGCAGCATGCGGCGATGCGTCATCGTCCACCCCGCTCGACGGCGGCCTGGACGAGCGCGGCCGAGCGCCCGTCGACGAACGGGTCGTCCACCGGGGTGTCGCGTCGCAGATGCACGAAGAACTCCACATTGCCGCTGGGTCCGGGCAGGGGTGAGGGGACGACGCCGGCCATGCCCCATCCCAGTAGACCAGCCGCGCGCACCACCGTCGCCACCGCCTCCGCGCGCAACCCGGGATCGCGCACCACGCCGCCCGCGCCGAGCCGCTGCTTGCCGACCTCGAACTGGGGTTTGACCATCGGCAGCAGGTCGGCTTCCGGCCGCGCGCAGGCGACCAGCGCGGGCAGGACCAGGGTCAGCGAGATGAAGGACAGGTCGGCGACCACCAGGTCGACCGGGCCGCCGATGTCCTCGGGCTTGAGGAACCGCACGTTGGTGCGGTCGTGCACGTGGACGCGGGGGTCGGTGCGCAGGCCCCAGACCAGCTGGCCGTAGCCGACGTCGACGGCGGCCACCTCCCGGGCGCCGCGCCGCAACAGCACGTCGGTGAATCCACCGGTCGACGCTCCGGCGTCCAGGCAGCGGCGGCCGTCCACGGTGACGTCGAACGCGTCCAGGGCGCCGACCAGCTTGTGCGCGCCGCGGGACGCCCACTTGGGGTCGTCGTCGATGTCCCGGACCAGCAGTGCGGCGGCGGGGTCGACCGCGGTGGCCGGCTTGGTCGCGACCTGCCCGGCGACGAGCACCTTCCCGGCCGCGATCAGCTCGGCCGCCTCCGACCGGGACCGGGCGTGACCGCGGCGGACCAGCTCGGCGTCCAGCCGGCTCCTACGCACCCGGCCGGCCGGGCACCGGGCGACCGCTCGGGCCACCCGGGGTGTCGGTGGTCCGAGCCAGCGCCTGGACCAGCGACTCGTGGACGCGGCCGTAGGTCGCCACCTGGTCGTGGATCGGCTGCTGATCCAGTCCGGCGAGGTCGGCCTCGGCCCGTTCGAGCAGGCCGTCCACCTCGGCCGGCCGAGCGCCGGGTGCACCGTTCGAGCCGGGGGCCGCTTGGCTCACCGTGGTCCTCCTGACGATGTGGTCTCGATCGCGTCTGGTCTCGTCGCGTGTTCGTCTCGATCGTGCGGTCTGGATCGTCCGTTCTCGATCGGGCGGGTTCCCGCCGCACGCCACGCTAGTCGCCCGAGGCCAGGCCAGGCAGATCTGTGTCGCGGGGGTGGGCCGCCGTCGATCGGTCCTGCCGGCTCCGGCGGGTCAGTCCAGCGACTCCTGGACCATTCGTGGACCTGACCCGGTCGGTCGCACGGGTATGCCGCACTTGGTGAGGGCGGCGACGGCGACCGCGTCCTGCGGGCGGACCGCGGTCAATCCGGATCCCCAGGCGACCGCGGTGAGCAGGGCCAGGGCGCGCAACGCGGCCGCGTCCGAGAGGGCGCCGTCAGCCGCCGCCGCCCCTTCCGCGCTCAGCACCAGGCAGGACGAATCGCTGCCGACCGACCACTCCCGGCTGCTGCGCGACGACGCCGGCGCGGGAATGCGCACGGCCCGGTCCTCCTCGACCAGCCCGCGCATGTCGAACGCGAGGTAGGTCGGCCGGTGACCGGGGTCGGCGGCGAGCAGGTCGGTGGCAGTGGAGACGCCGGTGAGCACCATCAGGCTGGGCGTGGCCGCACCGACCGCGCAGGCGATGTCCGTGTCCAACCGGTCACCCACGACCAGCGGGCGGGTGCTGCCGAGCCGGCGGACGGCGGCGTCCAGCAACGGCCGTTCGGGCTTGCCGGCGACCCTCGGGTGCAGCCCGGTGGCAGTGACCAGGGCGGCGACCATCGATCCGTTGCCGGGCAACATGCCACGGTCGGTCGGCAAAGTGGTGTCGATATTGCAGGCCACCCAGTCCGCACCGGCTCGCAGCGCGATGCAGCCCTCGGCCAGGTCCCGCCAACCGGTGTCCGGTGAATGGCCCTGGACCACAGCGACGGGGTTCTCCGCGGCCTCCCGCACCGGCACCAGCCCGGCCTGCCGCACGGACTCCTCCAGCCATGGCGCCCCGATGACCAGCACCTTCGAGCCCGCCGGATGACGGTCCGCGAGCATCACCGCCGCCGCCTGCGGCGAGGTGAGCACGTCGGCCGGTTCGGCGGCGATGCCCATCGAGGTCAGCGCGTCCGCCACCTCGGCCGGCGGGCGGGACGCGTTGTTCGTCACGAACACCGGCGTGGCGCCGAGCACGGCGGCCCGGGCCAAGGCGGGGGCGACGTGGTCGATGGGTTGACCGCCCAGGTAGACCGTGCCGTCCAGGTCGAGCAGGAGGGCGTCGTGGCTCTCGGCCAGCGTGGTCATCGATCTCCCGCCTGCGCATCGTCGGAGAACAGCACCGTCGCCGTGTCGTTGTCGGCGCTCTGGTTGTCGGCGCTCTGGTTGTCGGCGCTCTGGTTGTCGGCGCTGTGGTTGTCGGCGCTGTGGTTGTCGGCGCTGTGGTTGTCGGCGCTGTGGTTGTCGGCGCCGTCATTCGCCGCGGTGTCCTCGGCGGTGTCATTCTCGGCGGTCGGTCCGGGATCGGCGCGCTCGGTGGTATCCGGTGACTGCGGCGTAGAGGCCGGTTCGATCGGGACAACCGACTCGTCCTGCGGGCCGGGGGGTGCGTGCGGCGGGGCGGCCGGTTCGTCGGACCGGTCGGCCGGCTCGTCGGACCGGTCGGCCGGTTCGCGGTCACTGCCGGGGACGGGCGTGGCGACCGCGGTGGTTGTGTCCGCGGCCTGGTCGGCGGCCGCAGCGTCGTCGACGGCACCAGTGTCGTCGGCGGCACCAGCGTCATCGACGGCACCAGCGTCATCGGCGTCCGCGATCTCGGGACCGGCCGACTGTGCGCCCAGGGATGCGGCGAGCACCTCGACCCGCTCGAGGGCGTCTGTGTCCTCGTCGAGGTCCGCGTTGGCGGCCCGGATGAACCAGGTCAGCGCCTCGGGTTGGCGGCCGGCCCGGTCCAGCAGGTCGGCGTAGGCGTAGGCGAGCCGAGGATGCCGACCGATCCGGTCGGTCCCGAACTGCTCCAGATGGGCGAGCGCGGCGTCGATCTGGCCGAGGTCGGCTCGCGCTCCGGCGACCACGGTGGCCAGTTCGAGCGCGGCGTCCTCGTCCAATTCGGCTGCCTGCGCGGACCGGGACAGTTCGATGGCCTTCTCCGGGTGACCCAGCGCCCGCTCGCAGTCGGCCAGGACCGCCAGGTGGCCGGGTCCGCCGCCCATCCGCCGGGCGGCCCGCAGCTCGCCGATGGCCTCGGCCCATTCACCGGCCCGGTAAGCGACGAGGCCGACCGTCTCCCGGACGACGGCGATCCGCCCACCCCGGGCCCGTGCGGCGCGGGCGTGCCACCACGCGGTGTCGGGGTCCTCGTCGGCGAGAGTGCCGGCGGCCACCAGGTGGGCCGCCACCCAGGTCGAGTTCTCCTTGCTCAGGCCCCGCAGATCACGGCGGGCGTCGACGTCCAGTGCATCGGGCGTCGCCCACTCCGGCAGGTCGGGCCAGGTCTCGCCGACGTCCTCCGAACGTCGCCGGGAACCGGTCTCGGGGACCCGGCGCGTCTCGGCCCGTTCGGCGGCCGGACGGTCGGGACGATCCCGATGGTTCCCCGGTCGATCACTGCGCCCATGCTGGGCTCCGTGCCCGTCGGAGCGGTCGCGAACGGTCCGGCGGGGGGCCGGACGGTCGGTGGGCTGGGCGTTCCGATAGCCGCCGCGATCCGCGGGCGCGGCCTCGTCGCCGGCCCACAGTCCCGCGCTCAGATCAGCACCGAAGTCGGTGCCGGACCGTCGGCGGTCCTCGCGTCGATCGGACTCGGCCGGGCGGTGCTCGGTTCGGCGATCGTTCGCGTGGCGGTCGTCGGTGTGGCGGTTGTCGGTGTGATGGTCGTCGGCGCCGCCACGGTGATCCGCGTGACCACGATCATCGGCGCGGCCACGATTCCGGTCGACTCCTCGGTCGGGGGGGCGTCGTTCAGCCGCCCGATCGGCGGCGCCTCGACCGGCGAAGTCGGAAGGGCGCCGGTCGTCGGCGCGCGGGTGCGCCCCATCGCCGCGCCGGCCCGCGGACCGATCGAACCGGTCGTCGCGTGACCTGGCCGGCTGTTCCTGGTCTTGATCTCGGCCGCCGGCACCCCGACGAGGTGCCGGGCGGTCTCCGAAGTCGCTCCTGCGCCGGCCGGTGTCGTCCCGCCCCTGATCTCGCCGGTCCGGTCTGCGGTCGGTCCGATCACGGTTGGCGCGGTCTGCGTCCCACGTCGATGGCCGCCCGCCTCGGTCCGAACGCGGGTACGGACGGTCGTCATCGCGGCGATCCCGGGGTGGCCGGACGTCACGATCGCCGCCCGCCGAACGGTCACGGGCGTCCGGCCGGTCCCTGCGATCGGCGCCGTATCGCCGGTCGTCGTCACGGTCGCCACGACGGCCGCGGGGGTCCCGCGCATCGTGGTTGTCGTCCCGACCGGCCGAGCCGCGGTACGGGGCACGGTCCGGCGGCTGTCCCGGGCCACTCCGCGGGGCCCGTGTGCCCCGATCCCATGCGCGCGCGCCTGCGCCGTCCCGGTCCTCGCGGTCGTCCCGAGCGCGGGCGGGGCCACGTCGATCCGGTCGCTGACTCCACCCTCCCGGCTGTTCCCGACGACCGTCCTGTCCGGCGCGGTCACGGTCGCGCCCGGACCAATCGCCGCGCGGGCCTCGGTCGTCGCCCCGAGGGGCGGACCGCCGATCGTCACGACCGACCGCATCCCGATCCCAGCCGCCGGGGCCACGCCGGTCGTCGCGCGGGCCTCGCCGGTCACCTTCGGGTGCATACCGTCGGCTGTCGCGGTCCCAACCGCCGCGTGGCCGGTCACGATCCCGATCATCAGCGCGACGCTCCGGCCGAGGCCGGCCCGTCGTCGGACGCGGCTCCCACGAACCCGGACGATCACCCCGATCCCAACCGCCCCGCGGCCGATCGCGATCCCGATCATCAGCGCGACGCTCCGGCCGAGGCCGGCCCGTCGTCGGCCGCTGTTCCCGGGACCCGGGTCGATAGTTCGAGCGGCCGCCCGGACCCTGACCCTGGTACGGCCGGCGGCCGGTGGACCGCTCATACCCGCCGCGCGGGCCTCCCGTCGCCGGGGTGTCGTCCCCGCGCCGATCGCCGTCGTTCCGGTTACCCCGGGCACCGCCCGTGTCGCGGTCGCGGCTCCGCGCTCCGCCGTCGGAGCGATCGGCGGACGAACCGGACTCGCCGGGGCCGACCGGCGGCCGCTCGCCGCGGTCGTGCTCGCTCGTCATCGACCGCTCCCGGAAGGAAGTGGTCGGAAGGAAAGAGGCATGCGGACGCTCTCGACGATCGGGGATGGGCTGGCTATCGATCTGAATCGTTACCAGGATAGGCGAAAACGAGCAGGCCCCTTGCCGTTGACGGTTCGGCGCGATTTTCATCCGCGGCCAGGCCCATGGTGGAGCGGCCTCGTCACGGTTGGACACAGGGCGTGTGGGGGGCGGTCGTTTTGCCGTCGCTGCCGGCCGCCCTTGGGCCCCGCTGATCCAAATTTCAGCGAACCGGGCACGACGACGCCGGGAACGGGGTTTCGCTCAGCGCGGCGCCGACTCGGCCGGGGTTCGCTGATCATTCCCGCGGGAACGGTGGCGGAATGCC
>CAZCEH010000006.1:0-13813 GCA_964497705.1 uncultured Actinomycetes bacterium
TCACCATGCTGACCAGCCGAAACCCATGGCTACCCGGCTACCCCTGACCAGTCACATCCGCGCAATGTGGGAGGTTCCGACCAAGGAGCTACGAGCAGTCGCCTTGTCGATTGCCACGTCGGGCATTAGTGCACGTTTCATCTACGCAGAACCGCCGGGATACTTCGAAGAAGAACTCGTGAGTCTCTGTGAAACTTCCGTAATTGCAACCTTTCCTGGCGTCGACGTGCAATTCCGCGCGGAGTATTTGCCGGTCGATAGCCACATCGACCTCAATCGCGGTGAGGAGTGGTTTTATGTGCGCTACGAGGAGGACTCGCTTGCGGAGGGGTCAGAGCCGAAGTTGGCCTGACTACCACCAGCAATTAGTCCACTTCGCCATGAAGAAGGCCGGTTCGGGGCAATCGGGGCTCGACTCTTCTGAATCGCCTCGGCGAGTCAGAGAGCTAAATTCTACAAGGGGCACAATTGCGGCGCAATATGCGCGGTCCACTGGTCGCCTGCCGAAAGGATCGCGACGGTGCCGAGAACGCCAGAGAGAGCAGAGAAGAAATGATCGAACGACCAACCCGAATAACCAGTCTCGATGTGTATCCTTGCCACCCATTTAACGCGCACGACTCGGTCATCGGCGCAGCGCTTGAGGAGTTTTGCCAAGTCATAAACGAGGCAGCACAGTTGCTGTCGTGGTATCTGCGGGAGGCTGGCGGGATCCCTGCCAATCACTCGTTCCTTCGGATAATCGTCCACGATGAGGCAGCAGAAGTAGAGGAGCGACGAACACTTTCGCCAATCGACTGGGACTTCGAGACCATGGACGCATTGGCCGACTGGTCGATCCTTTACCGAGACGGTGACGAACAAGAGGGAGCTGCCCTTGCCTGGATACACTCCGCAGTGCGCGCCCAAGCGACGTTGTGGGGCTCATCCACCGATCGACTAGACAACGCATTCTCGGCCGCGTTGGCACTGGATCCCAACAAGATCAAGCGCGCAGGACAAGAATTCATAACTGGCATCGGTGATGATCCAAGCATGCCTGAATCCACCTTCTGGTCCCTCATCGACCTGTTGGACGGAAAGGCAGACGACGCAGGTTGCGAACGCCTAAAGCGTGAGCTGTCCTCCAGCGATGGGGCGGCAATTGACGCGTTCGAAAGGCTGCTCTATACCGCCTTGGCCACCCTCGACACTTCTGACCATAGAGACCCGCCCGTGCAAGATGAAGTCCCAATCGAATCGGAACTAACATTTTCCGACGACACCTTCCTTTACGTCAGATGTGACGTAGTCGCGTCTGGTCGAGACACCTGGCTCTACGTTGCCAACAACCCAGCCGCGATGGCTCAACCATGGGACATTTGCTCCGAACGACTCCTCACGGTAGTGCCGTCGCTGAGGGCATGAGCGGCCCTGCGAGCGGCGGCGCCGATCGTTGGCTCATATCCACTATGGTACGAATGGATGACACCACGTTGCCACCATCTCCCTAGGCCTGCCCTGACAAGGTAGAGGATTTGCCTGAACTCGCTGCAATAGGCGAGTTATTCTACTTGCCGTCTGAACGCGGTCTCCCTACCAGTATCGTCTGATCGACGTCGAACTGCAGGACGCGGAAAGCGCAGGAGATGGCGCCTTTGGCGTAGAAACCGGCCACGAGTGGAACTTTGACTTCTTGCGCTACACGTGGGATCCGACGAGGGTTCTTAGACGGCGATCCCGCTCAGATGTCAACTGACGACCGAGGTTTTGCCGCCCTACTCGACGGCAGGGCAGACCTTATTAGCGGACACACCCGATCACAATCGAGCTTCTCCCGCCTGCCGAGCAGTATTTGAGCGGAATGCGAGTTCTTTTCCGTCATTGTTTGAACCAAATTCGGCTTGACAATGACTGTGCGGAGTCGGTGTTAAGCCAGGAATCGTGGAATAGCTGGCACTGACCGGGTTCGTCCGTGGATTCCTCCGCTTAACGTCGTGCTATTTGAGGCTGTAGAGCACCCGGCAGACACGCAGGTGGTCGCGGGTCTTGCCGGTGAGGGCACGGTCGTGATCTTGTTGCGCTTCCCGGTGGAGGGTGACGTGCTCGGGTGGGGTCAGCCGGAGGTCTTGCGGGTCAGGCCGGTGATCTCGTCCACGCGGCCGGCGGTGTCATACAGCAGGATCAGCAGGATCCGGTTTCTGCGGGACTTGCTGGTCTGCCCGTGAACGCGGCGAGCAGCGCCCCGGGTTTCGGGTTCGACGAGGTACTCGATCGGCCAACTGGTGGTCGGAGCGCCCGAGTTCGGCGACGTCGAGTCCTGCTTGAAGGTCGCGGAAACGCTCGTGGCCAGGCTGATCGGGCCGGAAGAACCGCGTGGAATGCGGTTCTTCGACGACAACCGTTGGGCGGCCACTGCGACGTGGGTGAGGCGACATGAGTGGGCCGCGCAGTCTCGCCCGGGGCCGGGCTCGATCGCCGCTGGTTGCTGAGCGTGCGGGGACAGCGACGCCAACGCAGACACTCCCCGCTCGCGTCATCGTCACCTCCCCCGGGGTGGGCCATGATCAGCTACGGGTGCCGGTCCAGCGACGGGTCGAGCGGATTCGCTGAGTCGCCTGCCACCGTCGTGCGCAGGGCCCGTTCACCGGGTGCGGCCGAAGTCGCGGGCGAAGTCGCGGGCGTGGTCGTCCATCGCCTCCAGCACCTCGGGCGCTCGGAACAGGTACCGGCGGGACTTGTAGTGCTGGCCACCGACCAGGATCTCGGCGTCCACGAGTGCCCGGAGTTGCCGATGGATGTTTCGGCTGTCGGTGCCGACAGCAGTGGCAATCTGCTCGGCGCCGGCAACCGGATACTCCGGCAGGACGTCGATCACCTTCCAGACGGCGGAGTCCCGGCGGGCGGTGATCCGTCGGCGCCAACCGTCCTGGACGGCCGCGATCCGGGTGGCCAACTGTTGACCGCGATCGACGGCGTGCAGGGCGGCGCGGGAGAACACACTGATGATCGGGCCGGCGTCGCCTGCGCGGTAGGCGGTGAGCGCGTCGAAGTAACGTTGTTTGGCCACCAGGAGCCCGCCGCTGACCGGGACGGTCGCGTGCCTCGCCAGGCCCTTGTCCTGGAGTATCAGGTGGACCATGGCTCGGCCGGTGCGACCGTTCCCGTCCGCAAACGGGTGGATCGTCTCGAACTGTGCATGTGCGATCGCGGCCTGGGCAAGGACGGGCAGGTCGTCCCGCGCCGTGAACGCGACCAGGTCGTCGATCGCGCCGGAGATTCTGCGGTGGTCGGGCGGCACGAAATCGGCCGTGACCGGCGTGCTGCCGCCTCCGCCGATCCAGACCGGTTTCTCGCGCCATCCGACCAGGTCGGCGCTGTGATGAAGGATCGACCGCTGGATGCCCTCGATCCGCTCCGCGGTGATCGGCCCGGTGTCTCGCAGGGCCTGCGTCATGGCGTGCACGTTTGCCGCGATGACGGCCGCGTTGCCGGAGCCTTCGCCGGTGATCTCGGCTTCCGCGATCGCTCTGGCCGATGCGGTGATCTGTTCGATCTGCGACGACGACGCCGACTCCGACCGAAGCAGCACCCCCAGTAGGGGCCCGGAGAGCCGGCTGCTTTCGGCGTCGAACGCGGCGATTCCCGCTGTCGCCTCGTCGAGGTCCGCCAGGATCGCCCCGGGTATCGCCACGGAACGGGCCGACTGCGGCCGCTCGACCGACGTCAGTGGCCGGGTTGCCCACCGTCGACCTGCAGGTGGTCCCACAGCACGTGCGCGCCGAAGAGCCCGGACCGCTGCGCCCGCTGCCCGGCCCGGCCATGCAGGAAGGCACCGGCGCTGGCCGCCAGCAACGGCGGCAGCCCGCCGGCCAGCAGCGAGCCGATGACGCCGGACAGCACGTCCCCGGAACCGGCGGTGGCCAGCCAGGACGACCCGGACAGGTTCACTGCGGCCTGCCCGCCGGGGTCGGCGATGAGCGTGCGGTGTCCCTTGAGCAGCACGGTCGCCCCGCTGACCCACGCCGCCCGGCGCACCGCGGCCAGCCGGTCGTCCAGCTCGATGTCCGGGAAGACGCGGGTGAACTCCCGGTCGTGCGGGGTGAGCACGGTCGGCTGGCCCGCTCGCCGCCGGGCCTGCAGCAGGGCCGGCATCGCCGCCAGCACGGTCAGCCCGTCGGCGTCCACCAGCACGGGCACGTCCTGACCGAGCACCCAGCGGAGCAGGGCGATCGACTGCCCCTCGGTGCCCATCCCCGGCCCGACCACCCAGGCCTGCACCTGCCCGGCGTCGGCGGGCGAGTCGACCGCCACCGCCTCCGGCCAGTGCGCCAGCACCGCCGCGGCCTGCGGCCCGGCGTAGCGGACCATGCCCGGCCGGGTTCGCACCGCGCCGCCCACGCAGAGCACCGCAGCGCCGGGATAGCCGGGTGATCCGGCGACCACCCCGACCAGCCCGCCGGCGTACTTGTCGGCGGTCGGCGCCGGCGCCGGCAGCACCTGCCGCAGGCTGCCGTCGGTCATCGCGATGACCTCGGCGGGCCGGCCGGACATCTGCATGCCGATCGGCACGCACACGATGGTGCCGGCCTGCGCGTCGGCGATCAGCAGGCCGACCTTGATGCCGCCGAAGGTGACGGTCACGTCGGCGAGGAAGGCCACGCCCCGCACCCGGCCGGTGTCCGGCTCGATGCCGCTGGGCAGGTCGACCGCGACCCGCAGCGCGTCGGTGGCGTTGGCCTGGCCGACCAACTCGGCTGCGTCGCCGCGCAGCGGCGGCCGGGCGGCCAGACCGACCACCCCGTCGATGATCACGTCCGCCTGCCGGATCGCCGCGGTGGCCGCGCCCTCGCCGGACGGCAGGACTCGGCCGCCGGCCCGGCGCAGGGCCGCCAGGCCGCCCGGGTGCGTCCGGGCCGGGTTGAGCAGCACCGCGGTGACCCGCATGCCGCGCCGGCGCAGGAACGCGCCCGCGTGCAGGGCGTCGCCGCCGTTGTTGCCCGAGCCCACCAGCAGCACCACCCGGCGACCCGGATGCGGAACCGGCAGCCGTTCGGCGACCTCCGCGGCCACCGCGAACGACGCGCGCCGCATCAGGGTCTCGTCGCCGTCCCGCTCCAGGGCGATCGCCTCGACGGCCCGGACCTGCTCGACGGTGTATGCCTCGATCACGCCGGCGCCACCTTTCCCGGGCACTTCGCGAGCTCGGTGACCCGGAAGACGGCGCCGGCGTGATTGCGTCGATGATTCGCTCGGCAAGCCTCGCTCATGCTGACATCCTGCCCGGCCCGAGGGCCACCACCACCGCGGCCGCGATCCCCGCGTCGTGGGACACCGAGATCCGCCAGTCGCTGATGCCCAGCGCCGCGGCCACCTCCGCGACGGTGGCGCTGACCTGCAGCACCGGCCGTCCCGAGTCCTCGGAGACCACGCGGCAGTCGTGCCAGTCCATGCCCGCCGGCACCCCGAGGGCCTTGGCCACCGCCTCCTTGACCGCGAATCGGGCGGCCAGCGACGCCGGGCCCCGCGGGTGGCCGGCGGCGGTGACCCGCTCGTCCGGATTGAACAGCCGGCGCGCCAGGCTCGGCGTTCGGTCGATCGCGGCCTGGAACCTGGACACCGCGACGACATCGATGCCCACCGCGACAACGCCTGTCCCGGCGGGGATCTGGGGCACGATCACGCCTGCTGGCCCGGCCGCCTACTCGACCGTGACCGACTTGGCCAGGTTCCGCGGCTTGTCCAGGTCGTAGCCCTTGGCCCGAGCGATCTCGGCGGCCAGCACCTGCAGCGGCACGGTGCTCACCAGCGGCTGGTACAGCTTGGGCACCCGGGGCAGCTCGACCAGGAAGTCGGCAAACGGGGCCACCGTCTCGTCGCCCTCCTCGGCGATGACGATCGTGCGGGCGCCGCGGGCCTGGATCTCCCGGATGTTGGACAGCAGCTTGGAATGCAGCAGCGGGTCGGTGATCGGCGACGGGGTGACGATGACGACCGGCAGCCCGTCCTCGATCAACGCGATCGGGCCGTGCTTGAGCTCGCCGGCGGCGAAGCCCTCGGCGTGCATGTACGCCAGTTCCTTGAGCTTGAGCGCGCCCTCCAGGGCGACCGGGTAGCCGACGTGCCGGCCCAGGAACAGGATCGCCTTGGACGAGGCGATCTCCTGCGCCAGCTTGCGGACCGGATCCATCAGCGCCAGCGTCGTCGCGATGGCGTCCGGGATCTGGGTGAGACACTCGTATTCGCGGGCGATCTCGTCCCGGTACTTGGTGCCGCGGGCCTGCGCGAGGGCCAGCCCGACGAGGTAGTTGGCGGTCAGCTGCCCGAGGAACGCCTTGGTCGAGGCGACGCCGACCTCGGGTCCGGCGTGGATGTAGACGACCGCGTCGGACTCCCGGGGGATCTGCGAGCCGTTGGTGTTGCAGACGGCCAGCACCCGGGCCTTCTGCCGGCGGGCGTGCCGGACCGCCTCCAGGGTGTCCGCGGTCTCCCCGGACTGGCTCACCGCGACGACCAGCGTGTCCCGGTTGAGCACCGGGTCGCGGTAGCGGAACTCGCTGGCCACCTCGACCTCGACCGGGATGCGGCACCAGTGCTCGATGGCGTACTTGGCGACCAGGCCCGAGTGGTACGCGGTCCCGCACGCGACCACGAACACCTTGTCGATCATCCGCAGGTCGTCCTCGGACAGTCGCTGCTCGTCCAGCACGATGCCGGAACCGTCGAAGTGGCCCAACAACGTCTGCGCGACGGCCGCGGGCTGCTCCTCGATCTCCTTGTCCATGAAGAAGTCGAAGCCGCCCTTCTCGGCGGCCGACAGGTCCCAGTCGACGTGGAACTCCCGGAAGTCCGGCTCCCCGCCGGCGAAGGAGCTCACCCGGTAGCCGGCCGGCTCGATCACCACCATCTGGTCCTGACCCAGCTCGACGGCGTCGCGGGTGTGCGCGATGAACGCGGCGACGTCGCTGGCCACGAACATCTCGCCGTCGCCGATGCCGACCACCAGCGGCGAGTTGCGGCGGGCGGCCACCAGCGTGTCGGGGGCGTCGACGTGCATCGCGACCAGAGTGAACGCGCCGTCCAGGCTCCGGCAGACGGCGGCCATGCTGGCCGGCAGGTCGCCCTGGGTGTCGCCCTCGGCCATCGCCCTGGACAGCAGGTGCGCGACCACCTCGGTGTCGGTGTCGCTGCTGAACTCGACGCCGCCGGCCTCGAGTTCGGCACGCAGCTGGGCGAAGTTCTCGATGATCCCGTTGTGGATGACCGCGACGCGCCGGTGCATGTCGGTGTGCGGGTGCGCGTTGCGGTCGGTCGGTCCGCCGTGGGTGGCCCACCGGGTGTGGCCCATGCCGAGGCGGCCGGCCAGCGCGACCTCGCCGGTGTCGATGTAGGCCTCGAGGTTGCCGATGCGGCCGGCCTTCTTGGCGATGTTCAAGGTCCGCTCGGCGTCCAGCACGACGACGCCCGCCGAGTCGTAACCCCGGTACTCCAGGCGCCGCAGCCCCTCCAGGACCAGCGGGAGTGCCTGACGTGGACCGGTGTACCCGACGATTCCGCACATTCTGATCAGGGTAATAGCTGGGGCGGCGCGCTCCGGCCAGGCGCGTTGTCACGCCGGCCAGTCACCCCGGCCAGTCGTCACAGCGGCGGCAGCACGACCCCGAATCCGGCGACGGCCAGCCGCAGCAGCACCTGCCCGGGCGCCAGCAGGTCGGCGATCTTGGCCGCGGACAGCACCTCGAGCTCGGCGAGCCTGGCCCGGTAGGCGTCCGGCCCCGCCACCCGGGCACGCTGCAGCTCCTCGGTGTTGAGCCACACCTTGCGACGGGCCTCGGCCAGGAAGCGCTTGCTGGCCCGGTGGTTGAGCGGGGTGAGCAGCCGGTCGGTGAGGCTGCGATCGGCGTACTCCGCGTCCTCCTGGCCGACCCGGCCGGCCAGGATCGCGTCGATGCGCTCGTGGTCGCGGCGGCGGCGGCCCATCAGCACCGGGTCGGCGAAGTCGTCGTCGCTGATCACCGCCAGCAGGGCCTGCGGCAGGTCGTAGTTGATGTGCGCGTTGATGCCCAGCAGCACATGCCGCAGCTGCGGCAACTCCGCCGGCGCGGCGAACGCCAGACGCCACGGCCGGGCGGCGGCCGCCTCGTCCGCGGCCGCGTCCAGGTAGAGGCCGGCGAATGCCACGTCCCAGCGCTCCACCCACTCCGGGTCCTCGAAGAATGCCTGGTCGACGGCGTCGCCGACGGCCCTGGTGGTCCGCAGGTAGGTGCCGGTGAAGAAGCGGCGATGCGGCAGCTCGGGCGCAATCCCGTCGAGCACCCGCTGCATCCGTTCGATCACGGCATCGATCGGGGCGTCAGCCGGGGTGTCGGTCGGGGTGTCGATGGGGGCGGCCGGCGGATCGTCGGACCCGGCGTCGCCGAGGGTGCGGTCGGTCGTCACTGTCATGTCCTTTGTTCGGTGCCAGGCCATCCGGGGATCGCCCCAATCCGAATCATCCTCGACAATTCGCTCATATCCACCACCGGAGGAACAATGCCGACCGTGACCCGTCCCGGACCGTTGACATTCGACCCCGTCGCCGTCGGCCGCGCCGAATGCGATGCCTGGGCCGCCTACTACCGCCGGGAATGGGTGCCGTTCCTGCGCGCCGCGGTCGGCATGGTGCATGCCGGGTTCGGGATGAACAGGCGGCGCACCCTGCTCGGCGCCTGGCATGTGCTGCGGGCGAACCAGCTGTGGGCGCCGTTCCCGGACAACGACCCGGACGGAGCCCGGACGGCGATGGGCCGGTTCTACGAGCTGGTGGCGAAGTCCGGCTGGGGCGGCTTCGACCCGACCCGGGCCGCGCGGCTGGAGGTCCAGTGGTGGCGGGTGCACCGGGAACACCAGCACGACACCGGGGTGACCGAGCGAGAGCTCACCGGGGCGCTCACCGCGCTCTACGCCTACGTGTATGGGCTGCCCGAGTCGGCGGTGCGGCCCGCGGCGCAGTTGCGGGTGGACGCCATGGACGCCTCCGACCGCTGGGTCGCCGCCGGCTGCTCCCTGGACGATCCCCTGCTGGCGCGGGAGCGGCGGCTGCTGGTCGCCTCGTTCACCGCGCTGCGTGACGCGGTGGATCGGCGGGATCAGGTCCACGCCGGCTGAGGCCGACCAGTCCGAACCCGAGCACGACCATCGCCAGGCCCAGCCACATCCAGCTGGTCCAGGGCCCACCGGTGGCCGCCAGTTGCGCGTCGCCACCGGCGTAGGTGGTGGTCGTCGCCACCCCTACTGCGACGACGTTGACGGCGACCGTCCGGGTCGAGTCGACCGACGTGGCGACCGTCTCGGTGACGGTGGTCGGCGCGCTCGACGTGGTCGGCACGCTGCTGGACGTCGGCGGAGCCGGATCGCACCCGGCCCTGGTCACGTCGGACCCGAAGTCGGTGGTCAGGCACACGTCCAGGCCGGCCGCCGAACCGGTCACCAGGTCCGCACCGTGCGCGACGGCCCAGCCGTAGGGGTCTGCGAACAGGTTCCGGTCGGTGAGGTCGATCCAGGTGTCGCGGTAGAACTCGGGCTGCAGGCTGCCCTTGGGCGGCGCGGGCGGCGGTCCGTCGCTGCTGCACGGGCCGTCCGGGCCGATGAAGGGCGGGATGACCGCGACGACCATCGGGGTGTCTTGCGGAAGGCCGGTGACTTGCCAGGCGCCCTGGTCATCGGCGAGACCGAAGCCGACCACCGGGTCCGAGTCGGCCGGCGCGTTCCGCAACACGATGACGCAGGCCTGCGGCACCCCGGCCGGCGTGCCGCCGCCCGGGTCGGGGGTGATCGCGCGCCCGGACAGCACCACGGTCGGCTGCGCGCACGGACCGGTCGGCAGCGCGGTCGCGCCCAGGCAGGCGACGATTCCGGTGCTCCCCGCGTCGACTTCGGTGATTCCGTCGGGCGGCTTGAGGTCGCGGGCCGTCGACCCGGACAGCGGTTGGTTCTGGTACCAGGACGGCACCGGGGAGTTCAGGATGGTCTGGTTGCAGTCCTGGTTGGCTGCGGTGAAGAAGGCCAGCGCCAAGGGCCCGGGCAGGTTGCCGGTGTACTGCCAGCTGCCGTCGCCGTTGGTCCAGACGAGTTGGCTGTTGCCCGGTGCCGAGGTGGAGTCGACCAGGACGCAGCCGCGCAGGGGCGCGCCTGTGGCGGCCGCGCGGAGCACTCCGGAGGTGGTCACCGTCGGCGGCTGCGGCGTCTGGCACGTGCTTCGGGCGATCGCCAGGGTGCCGGACGCGCTGAGCAGGTCGGTGAGGTTCTCGTCAAGGGAGTACAGCAGTCCGGTCGACGTGGCCGTGGTCGCGTCGATCACCGGCTGGGCCACGGTCAGCGTGATCGTCGCGGTGCCGATCGGGTTGTCGAGCTTGATCGTGGCCACGCCGTTGTCGTCGAAGGTGACCGGGGCGCCGTTCAGCGTGGCGGTCGGCACGGCGTTCGGACCGGCGGTCGGCTGTTGGTTGTACTGACAGCTGACGGACGAGGAGACCTCGCCGGTGATCACCAGTGGGCCGAGCGGCGTGGAGATCGTGATGTCGGTCGCCGACGCCTTGGCGAGCGCGCTGCCCGCCGAACTCGTCGACGAACTGCTGATGCCGGACGCGACGGCGACCCGGACGTCCTGGTTGAGGGGCGCCCCGAGGGTGATGTCGATGGCGGTGTCGTCCCCGGTGAGGGTCTGCGAACTGGCGGGCGGCGCGGACGTGGATCCCCGTTGCGTCACCAGCTCGATCGGGTCGCCACCGGCCATCGTGCCGTGGAAGTCCGCGTCGAACCCGACCGCACCCGCATCGCCCGGCGCGGCCAGCGCGGTCGGGGACACCAGGACCGGAAGAGCCACGGATGACGCAACGACGGCGACCACCACTGCCGCACGCAACCATTTGGTGTCGTTCACGCGCAGAGAGTATTGATGAAGTGACGAAACGCACATTTCGGGGCAGGACACCCCGATCGATTTCACCCGGATCGGAGTATGCGCCGGCGATGAGTCACCCCCGCTGGCGCCTCGCTCGCCGGCCTCAGGCCTCCACCGGCCGTCCACCCCGGGCCAGCACCGACTCCGGCGGCACGCCCAGGAACGCGGTCGACGGCTCGGGGGTGGCATAGCCGGCCCGGTCCTCCGGCGCGGACGCGGCGACGGCCCGGATGTCGGCCCACGCGCGCAGGGCGTCGATCTGCTCGGACTGCGTCACCGACAACGGGACGGTGTTGCCGATCTCGTGCAGCAGGTCGTCCAGCGTCAGCGTCCGGCGCTCGTTGAACGCGTCGAAGCAGGCCGAGATCACCACCTGCTCGATCTCCGCACCGGAGAATCCCTCGGTCGCCGCGACCAGCCGGTCCAGCAGCGCGCCGTCCACGGCCAGGGAGCCGAGCGCCGGCCCGGCCTGCAGCCGCGCCTTCAGGTGCACGGCGAAGATCGCGCGCCGCTCGGCGTCGGTGGGCAGGTCGATGAAGAAGATCTCGTCGAACCGGCCCTTGCGCATCATCTCCGGTGGCAGCAAGGCGATCTGGTTCGCGGTGGCCATCACGAACACCGCGGACGTCTTCTCCTGCATCCAGCTCAGGAAGGTGCCGAACACCCGGGCCGACGTGCCGCTGTCGCCCTGCCCGGACGCGCCTGCGGCGAAACCCTTTTCGATCTCGTCGATCCACATCACGCACGGTGCGATCGCTTCCGCGGTCCGCAGCGCGGTGCGCATGTTCTGCTCCGACGCGCCGACCAGACCACCGAACACCCGCCCGATGTCCAGCCGGACCAGCGGCAGCGACCAGGCCGACGCCATCGCCTTGGCGGTCAGCGACTTCCCGCACCCCGGCACCCCGGTCACCAGCACACCCTTGGGGGCCGGCAGCCCGTAGGCGGCGGCCTCGTCCAGCCACGCGCCGTTGCGCTTGCGCAGCCAGGTCTTCAGGTTCTCCAGCCCGCCGATGTCGTCCAGCCGCACCGACGACCGGACCACCTCCAACACACCGGACTTGGCGACGATCTGTCGCTTCTCCTCCTGCACCAGCGCGACATCGTCGTCGGTGAGCCGGCCGTCGTCCACCATCGCCCGGGCGAAGGCGTTCTCGGCCTCGAACGCGGTCAGTCCGAGCGCGGCCTTGGCCATCCGCTCGGCCCCGTCCGGACCCAGCGCCACGGTCAGCGCGCCGGACGAGGTGTTGCGGGCGATCATCCCGTCCAGGGTCGAGCGGATCTGCGCCTCGGTCGGCAGCGGGAAGGCCAGCAGGGTGACCAGCGATTCCAGGTCGGCCGGGATGTACGGGTTCGGCGAGATCAGGATCAGCGTCCGGGGCACCGGGCCGTCCTTGTAGAACCGCACGGTGTCCTTGATCTGCCGGACCAACTGGGTGTCCGGCGGCGTGGACGCCGAGCCCAGCCAGGGATGCAGATCCAGCAGCACGACGACGCTGGGCATGGTCAGCGCGGCGGCCGCGGTCAGCGCCGCGTGCGGGGCGCGGGTGTCCAGGCCACCGGGCTGGCCGAGGGCGGCGAACCCGTTGACGGTCGACCAGGTGTACACCTGGCGCGCGGGTGCGATCTGGGTGCGGTTGCCGACTACCGCGGCGATCTCGGCCAGGGCTCGGGACTCCTCCGCCGTCTGGATGGACAGCAGCGGGAAGCGGGCCCGGATCAGCCTGCGCAGATTCGTCGCGAAGTCGTCAGCCATCGATGCTCCCCTGATCGCCTGGTCGAACCGTCCGTGCGGCGCACCGGCTACTGTACGAGGGCGGTCGGCTCGGGCGTCGGCCCCCGATGCGCGCACGGAGGAGCTCATGGCCAGGAAGCCGCCGCCGAGCATCGACCGGCCCTCGTTCGAGTACTTCACCTACAAGGGGCCGCATCGGGTGGCGGTCGGCGACCTGGCTCCGGCCGGACTGCCGGGCCTGGTGTTCACGCCGTCGTCGGGTCGGCGGCTGCCGATCGTGGCGCTGGGTCACGGCTGGCTGCAGTCCGTCGACCGGTACGCCGACACGATGCGGTACCTGGCCTCCTGGGGCATCATCGTCGTCGCCCCGAACACCCACCGCAGCCTGTTCTCCTCGCATCAGGGGCTTGCCCTTGACCTGTCCAGGGCGCTGCGGATGGTGGCCTACGGCGAGCTCGGCGGCGGTCGGGTGCGGGGCGACCTGCGCCGGCTGGGCGTGCTCGGGCACTCGACCGGCGGCGGCGCCGCGGTGCTCGCCGCGGCCAAGGACCAGCAGATCCGGGCCGTGGTGACGGTGACGGCCGCGGAGACCAGGCCGTCGGCGATCCAGGCGGCCGGCCGGGTCGAGGCCCCGGGCCTGCACCTGATCGGCGCCGACGACGACTGGGCCGAGTCCGACGGCGCCCGAATCGCCCAGTCGTGGGGCGGACCGGTCCAGCTGCGCCGGGTGAGAGGATCCGGCCACCTGGGCCTGGCCGAGGGCAAGAACTTCGTGAACAACATCCTGGGCGCCGACTCGGACAAGAAGGTGCAACACGCGACCCGGATCCTGGCGTCGGCGTTCTTCGTCCGGCACCTGACCGACGCCCCGCAGCTGGCCGATCAGATGGAGAGCAAGGTCGGCGGCACGAAGCTGCTCGACCCGCACGACCCCGATCTGACGCCGACGCTGGACACCGGCGACCTGGGCGCGGCCGCGCTGCTCTGACGGTTCACCGGAGTCCTGGGGGTGCCGCGGGGTTCGCTGCGGGTTCGCTGATCATTCCCGCGCCGAACCGGACAATCCGGGCGCGCTGACGCGGAGTTGATCAGCGAAGCACTGGGGCCGCCGCGGGTTCGCTGATCATTCCCGCGCCGAACCGGACGAACCGGGCGCG
>CAZCEH010000006.1:13913-70315 GCA_964497705.1 uncultured Actinomycetes bacterium
CAGCGAAGCACAGGGCCGCCGCGGGTTCGCTGATCATTCCCGCGCCGAACCGGACGAACCGGGCGCGCTGACGCGGAGTTGATCAGCGAAGCACAGGGCCGCCGCGGGTTCGCTGATCATTCCCGCGCCGAACCGGACTAACCGGGCGTGCCAACGCGGAGTTGATCAGCGAAGCAGCAGGAGAGGGCCGCGGCCGGCGAGAGGAGGCCGGACCAGGTCAGACCGTCGCGACGACTTTCGCGACCCGCTCGGCGACCTGCTGCGCCGCCTCGTCGGTGCCGGCCTCGACCATCACCCGGATCAGCGGCTCGGTGCCCGACGGCCGCAGCAGCAGCCGCCCGTCGTCGCCGAGCTCGGCCTGGGCCTGGGCGATCGCGGCCTGCACCTCCTCGGACGCGGCGACGGCCGCCTTGTCCGAGACCCGCACGTTGATCAGCACCTGCGGGAACTTCGTCACCACCGCGGCCAGGTCGGCCAGCGGCCGGCCGGTCTCGGCGACCATCGCCATCAGGTGCAGGGCGGTGAGCAGGCCGTCCCCGGTGGTGGCGTGTTCGGCCAGGATCAGGTGACCGGACTGCTCGCCGCCCAGCGAGTAGCCGCCGTCGTTCATGTCCTCCAACACATACCGGTCGCCGACGGCCGTCGTCCGGACCGTGATGCCCGCCTGCGCCATCGCCCGGTGGAAGCCGATGTTGGCCATCACGGTGGCGACCACGGTGTCGCGCGCCAGCCGTCCGCGGTCGCGCAGCGCGAGCGCCAGCAGCGCCAAGATGACGTCCCCGTCGACCACGGTGCCGTCGGCGGCCACGGCCAGGCACCGGTCGGCGTCGCCGTCGTGCGCGATGCCCAGGTCGGCGCGCTCGGCGATCACGGCGTCGCGGAGTCCGGACAGGTAGGTGGAGCCGACGCCGGCGTTGATGTTCAGCCCGTCCGGGCTCCCGCCGATCACGATGACCTCGGCCCCGGCCCGCCGGTACACCTCCGGCGCTAGCTGGGACGCGGCGCCGTGCGCGCAGTCCACCACGACCCGCAGGCCGCGCAACGGATTCGGGGTGGCCACCAGCAGGTGGTCCAGGTAGCGGCGGTCGGCGTCCTTGGCGAGCCTGATCCGACCGACGCCCTCGCCGGTGGGCAGCGGACCGGGCTCGCACATTCGCCGCTCGATCGCGTCCTCGACGGCGTCGTCGAGCTTGCGCCCGCCGGCCGCGAAGATCTTGATGCCGTTGTCCGGCATCGCGTTGTGCGACGCCGAGATGACCACACCCAGGTCGGCGCCCAGCTCGCCGGTGAGGAACGCGACCGCCGGCGTGGGCAACACACCCAGCAGCAGCACGTCGACGCCGGCCGACGCCAGCCCGGCGGCCACCGCGGCCTCCAGCATCTCGCCGCTGGCCCGCGGATCCCGGCCGACCACGGCCACCGGCCGGGTCGGGCTGCCCGGACGCGGGCGCCCGGACGCGGGCCGGCCCGACAGCCCGGACGTGGGCTGGACGGACCTGACCTGACCCAGCTCCTGGGCGGCGGCGGTGGCCAGCCGCAGCGCCAGCTCCGGCGTCAGATCGGCATTGGCCAGCCCGCGGACACCGTCGGTGCCGAACAACCGTCGCGGCACGGGGTCAGCGCTTCGAGTACTGGGGAGCCTTGCGGGCCTTCTTCAGGCCGTACTTCTTGCGCTCGGTGGACCGGGCGTCGCGGGTGAGGAAGCCGGCCTTCTTCAGCGCGGGACGGTCGGTCTCGTCGAGTTCGACCAGAGCCCGGGCGATGGCCAGGCGCAGCGCGCCGGCCTGCCCGGTCACCCCGCCGCCCTGCAACCGGGCGATGACGTCGTAGATCTCGCCCTTCTCCACGGTGACCAGCGGCTCCTTGATCAGCTGCTGGTGCACCTTGTTGGGGAAGTAGCTGTCCAGCGAGCGGCCGTTCAGGGTGAACGAACCGGTGCCCGGCACCAGGCGGATGCGGACGATCGCCTCCTTGCGCCGACCGACGGTCTGCACCGGGCGGTCGACCGGCACCGGGACGACGGCCGGTACCACGGCAGGGAGCTCATCAGCGGCCTCGACGATCTCGACGACGTCGGCCTCGTCGGGCAGCTCGTAGTCGAGCTCCTCGACGACGGATTCGGGATTCTGGCTCACGTGCTGATTCTCTCGCTGTTCTGCTAGGCGGCCGACGGACGGCTCGGGACTACTGGGCGACCTGGGTGATCTCGTACGGCTGCGGCTTCTGCGCGGCGTGCGGGTGCTGCGGACCGGCGTAGACCTTGAGCTTGCGGGCCAGCGAACGGCCGAGCGCGTTGTGCGGCAGCATCCCCACGACCGCCTTCTCCACCAGCCGCTCGGGCCGGGTGTCCAGCAGCTCGCCGACGGTCTGCTGGCGCAGGCCGCCCGGGTACCCGGAATGCCGGTAGAGCAGCTTGCCGTCCCGCTTGTTCCCGCTGACCGCGACCTTGGACGCGTTGACGATCACCACGAAGTCACCGGTGTCGGCGTGCGGCGCGTAGATCGGCTTGTGCTTGCCACGCAGCAGCCGCGCAGCCTGGCTGGCCAGCCGACCGAGCACGACGTCGGTCGCGTCGATGACGTGCCACTCGTGGGTCACATCGCCCGGCTTGGGGCTGTACGTGCGCACAGTGATGCCTCTTCGTTGTCGTCCAGTTGCTCAGGTCCGGGGGCGGGTGCCCCCTTCGATGTGCGGCTACCGATCCGAGGGCTCCGGCTTCGTCAACCGAACTCCGACCTGGGCAGGCCGTCCGAGCGGACCCACGCGCACGCGGGCACCGCCGCACGCACCCGCGCGGCACACGGCTGTCCAGAGTACTCCCCAGCCGCGGGCGAGGTCAAAGCCGGTCAGCCCGCTCCGGTCGGGTCCGCCGGACCGGGCTCGGCCGGACCCGCTTCGCGGTGGTCGGCCAGCCACCGTTCGGCGTCCCGCAGGGCCGCCAGAGTGGACTGTCCCACCACCTCGGTGGCCGGGAAGATGCTGATCAGCCCGCGCACCTGCGCCTGCTGGCTGCGCTCGAACCGGAGCACCATCGTCCGGTCGACCCCGGACAGGTACAGGCGTCCGCCGGCCGCGTGCAGCGCTGCGGCGTAGTCGGCCACCACCCCGAAGAAGGTCGACCCGAGCGAACCCCGTCCACGCAGGCGCAGGATCACCACCGGCCGGCTGGCGGTGTGCGGGTCGGGCAGCCTGGCCCCCAGGGTCCGCGCCCCCGCGTAGAGCAGGCTCCCGTACACGTCCAGCACCACCGGCTCGGCGTCCGGCAGCACGCCCGGTACACGCCGTTCGACGAAATGCCCGTCCACCGGGACCAGCCGGACCAGGTGGAAGTCCATCTGCTCCTTGTTCAGCTGCAACACCAGCGAGCAGATCACCCCGACCGCGACCGCCGCCGCGATCGGCAGCAGCAGCGTCGACAGGAAGGTGACCGTCATCGCGATCTTGGCCGTGCTGCTGGTCTTCCAGACGACCCTGATGACGGCCGGCCGGACCGTCATCAGCGCGGCGAAGATCAACACCGCGGACAGGGTGGGCAACGGCACCAGCTGCACCACCGGAGCGAGCAGGACCAGGATGACCAGCATCCAGATCCCGCCGAGGATCGCCGACCACCGGCTGCGAGCGCCCGCGGCGATGTTGATCGCGGTGGTGCTCACCGAGCCACCCACCGGAATGCCGTGGAACAGGGCGGACAGCAGGTTGCCCGCGCCCTGCCCGATGAAGTCGCGGTTCGTCGAGGACGGGGTGCCGTCCGGATTGGGTGCTGACTCGGCCACCCCGGCCCCCTGCACCAGCACGATCGCGGCGATGGCGACGGCTCCGGTGAGCAGGTTCACGTCGAACAGGTCGGCGACGGCCGGCAGGGCGACGCCGGGGAACCCGACCGGAATGGTGCCGATGGTGACCACGGTCCGGACCTGGTCCAGATTCGCCAACGCCACGACGGCGGTGGTGACCACCACGGCGATCAGCGTGCCCACCAGCCGCAGCCTGGTTCGGCTCAGGACCAGCATCGCCGCCAAGGCGCCCAACCCGACCAGTGCGGCGGCGACGGTGATCTCGGTCAGGTGGCCGACCACGTACGCCGCCTTCTGCACCGCCACCCCGGGGTCGGGCTGCACGCCGAGCAGGCCGGGCAGCTGGCCGAAGATGATGTTGATCGCGATCCCGGTGAGGAAGCCCACCATCACCGACCGGGACACGAAGCGGATGTACCGGCCGAGCCGCAGCAGGCCCACCGCGACCAGCAGCAGGCCGACGAACAGCGTCAACGCGACCACCGCGCCGTCCCGGCGACCCTCCGGGAGGTCCCCCAGCACCGATCCCGCGGCCAGCGCGGCGGCCGTGGTGGTGGTGACCACCATCAGCGCCGTGCTGCTGAACAGGCCGCCGCCGATCTTGCCGGCGAAGGAAGCGAACAGGCCGTAGGCCGGGTTCACCCCGACCAGCAGGGCCATCGCCATGCCGTCGGGCACCGACGCGATGGCGTTCGAGACGCCGGCGACCGCGTCCGAGCGCAGCTCCCGGCTTCTCGGCCGCAGCGAGGACGCCCAGCCGACGGCGGATCGCCGCACCCGCTTCCCGAACGGCGCGGGCGGCGGCGGCCGGTCCTCGTCGGCCACGAACGCCAGATCGGGATCGCCCGGCCGGCCGAGGTCGGGCTCACCGCCGGCCGGCGGCGGGTCGCCGTCCGCCGGCTCGTCACGGCCGCCGGGCAGAGGTTCCGATCCGGGCACCGCGGGTCCTTCGGTCACCGTCACCCCATTTCCGGCTCCCCCCGGGGCAGGGTAAGGCGCCCGGGTGCGGCCGGCATCGCATCATTCGGGTGGGCCCGGTGAGCCGGGCGGTGGGTGTGCTGCGGGCACGGTGCGGGACCGGGGCGCCGGTCAGACGGTGCGAACCGCCCTGGTCTGGTCCGCACGGCCGGACAGTTCCCGGTCGGGCGGGTAGTCGACGCGGACCAGGGTCAGCCCGTGCGCCGGGACCACCGCGAACGCCGAGGTCCGGGTTCGGGCCGCGAGCAGTTCCGCGGGACGCGGCGCGGGCATCCGCAGCTCCCCGACCGCGAGCAACGAGCCGACCAGCGCGCGGACCATGGAGTGGCAGAAGGCGTCCGCGACGACGTCGATCCGCACCTCGTCGCCCCGCCGGGCAACCGACAGGGACTGCAGGTCGCGAATGGTGGTGGCACCCTCGCGGGGCCGGCAGAACGCGTGGAAGTCGTGCAGCCCGACCAGCGCCCGGGCGGCCAGGTTCATCGCCTCGACGTCCAGCGAGCGTCGCCGGGCCAGCACATAACGACGGTCGGCGGGCTCGACACCCCAGTCGGCGGTGCCGATCCGGTAACGGTAGTGCCGCCGCAGCGCGGAGAACCGGGCGTCGAAGCCGGCCGGTGCCGCCTCGACCGACCTCACCCGCAGGTCGGCGGGCAGCAGGCCGGACAGCCGCCGGAGCAGGCCGAGGCGTCCCGCCCGGTCGCCGTCGGGGTCGTCGGCGTGGTCGCGGGGCGCCAGCGCGCGCAGGGCTTGCGGGCCGACGTCGACGTGGGCGACCTGTCCGGTGGCGTGCACCCCGGCGTCGGTGCGGCCGGCGACGACCAGCCGGGCCGGTTCCCGCAGCAGCGTCCGCAGCGCCTCGGTGAGCACGCCGGCCACCGTGCGCAGCCCCGGCTGGACCGCCCAGCCGGCGAACTCGGTGCCGTCGTAGCTGATGTCCAGCCGGAGGCGGTTCACATCGGGAAGTGCCGTCATGACGCTCCGGACACGCAGCGGCCCCGCGTCGCCGCCGGTCGGACCGGTTGCGTCACGGGGCCGCCCGCCCTGGCGCTGCTACTTGGCCTCGTCGGCACCTTCGGCCGGGGCCTCCTCGGCGGCCTCCACCACCTGGTCCGACGCGCTGTCGCGGTCGGCCGAGTCCTCCCCGGCGACGTCCGAGTCCTCCCCGGCAGCGACCGCATCCTCCGCGACGACCTCCGCGCCCTCGGCGGGCGCCTCCACGGCGGCGTCGACGACCTGGTCCGACGCGCTCTCGCGGTCGGCGGCGTCCTCGGCCGGCGCGTCGGTCGCCACCGCGGCGGCGGTGGAGGCGGCGACCCGGGCGGCCCGGTCACCCCGGCCGGCGGCGGCCCGGGCGACCCGGGACGCGGTGGCGGACACCGTCTCCTCGCCGACCAGTTCGATGATCGCCATCGGCGCGTTGTCGCCCTTGCGCGGGGCGGTCTTGATGATCCGGGTGTAGCCGCCGTCGCGGGTCTGGAAGGACGGCCCGATGTCGGCGAACAACTTGTGCACCACGTCCTTGTCGCGGACGACCTTCATCACCTCGCGACGCGCGTGCAGGGTGCCCTGCTTGGCCTTGGTGACCAGCTTCTCCGCGTAGGGCCGGAGCCGCTTGGCCTTGGTCTCGGTGGTGGTGATCCGGCCGTGCTCGAACAGCTGGGTGGCCAGGTTGGCCAGGATCAGCCGCTCGTGGGCCGGCGATCCGCCGAGACGGGGACCCTTGGGGGGCGTGGGCATTGCGATGTCCTTCTTTCGTCGTCCGCGCGTGGGGCTGTCCACCGCGGGTGAGGCGGTCGCCCCGGGGCGAACCCCGGGGCGCCGACGGTTTCCTGCGTGTTCAGAGCCCGTCGCCGGGCTCCGCCCACCCGAACGCTCGGGCGGACCGGGGACCGGGCGTCAGATCTGCTCGGTCTCGGCGTAGTCGGTGTCGTCCTGGGTGCCGGTGCCGCCGAGCCCGGCGAGCGAGCCGTAGCCGCTGTCGTCGGTGTCGTCGTTCCAGTCCGAGTCGCCGTAGGAGATCGCGGCGGCCGACGGGTCGAACCCGGCCGGCGAGTCCTTCAGCGCCAGGCCCATGCCGGCCAGCTTGATCTTGACCTCGTCGATGGACTTCTGCCCGAAGTTGCGGATGTCCAGCAGGTCGGCCTCGGTCCGGGAGACCAGCTCGCCGACGGTGTGGATGCCCTCGCGCTTGAGGCAGTTGTAGGAGCGGACGGTCAGGTCCATCTCCTCGATCGGCAGCCCGAACGCGGCGATGTGGTCGGCCTCCGCCGGCGACGGCCCGATCTCGATGCCCTCGGCGTCCACGTTCAGCTCGCGGGCCAGGCCGAACAGCTCCACCAGGGTGGTGCCGGCCGAGGCCAGCGCGTCCCGCGGGGTGATCGACGGCTTGGTCTCCACGTCCAGCACCAGCTTGTCGAAGTCGGTGCGCTGCTCGACGCGGGTGGCCTCGACCCGGTAGGTGACCTTGAGCACCGGCGAGTAGATCGAGTCGACCGGGATGCGGCCGATCTCGGCGCCGACCACCTTGTTCGGCGAGGCGGGCACGTAGCCGCGGCCACGCTCGACGACCAGTTCGATCTCCAGCTTGCCCTTCTTGGTGAGGGTGGCCAGCTTGAGGTCGGGGTTGTGCACCGTGACGCCGGCCGGCGGCGCGATGTCGGCGGCGGTGACGTCGCCGGGGCCCTGCTTGCGCAGGTACATGGTCACCGGCTCGTCGTCCTCGGAGGAGACGACCAACTCCTTGAGGTTGAGGATGAGCTCGGTGATGTCCTCCTTGACGCCCGGCACGGTGGTGAACTCGTGCAGCACGCCGTCGACGCGGATGCTGGTGACGCTCGCGCCGGGGATGGAGGACAGCAGGGTGCGCCGCAGCGAGTTGCCCAGCGTGTAGCCGAAGCCGGGCTCGAGCGGCTCGATGACGAACCGGGACCGGTTGTCGGCCACCGGCTCCTCGGTCAGGGTGGGGCGCTGAGAGATCAGCATGGATGGACCTCCGAAATGACAGGTGGCGCCCGCCATATGACGCCACACATGACCGCCGGCCGGAGCCGGCGGCGATGGCCGCGGAGCCCGCCGTGACGGCGGGCCCGCGACCGGTTCTTGGACAGCGTTACTACGAGTAGAACTCGGCGTTACGACGAGTAGAACTCGGCGTTACTTCGAGTAGAACTCGACGATCAGCTGCTCGGCGACCTGCGAGTCGATCTGCGCGCGGACCGGCAGCGAGTGAATGATCACCTGCAGCGTCTCCGGCACGACCTTCATCCAGGCCGGGGGCTGCCGCTCGCCGAACGTGGCCCTGGCCAGCTCGAACGGGAACAGCTCCGCGGACTGCTTGCGCACGGTGATGATGTCGTACTGCTCGACGCGGTACGAGGGAACGTCCACCCGCACACCGTTGACCTCGAAGTGCCCGTGGCTCACCAGCTGCCGGGAGTGCCGGCGGGTGCGGGCCAGGCCGGCCCGGTAGATGACGTTGTCCAGCCGGGACTCGAGAATCTGCAGCAGCGTGTCACCGGTCTTGCCGGTGCGGGAAGCCGCCTCGGCGTAATAGCGGCGGAACTGCTTCTCCAGGACCCCGTAGGTGAAGCGAGCCTTCTGCTTCTCCTGCAGCTGGGTCAGGTATTCCTTCTCCTTGGTCCGCGCGCGGCCGTGCTGGCCGGGCGGGAAGGGGCGGCGCTCGAAGGCGACGTCGCCGCCGACCAGGTCGGTCTTCAGGCGGCGCGACTTCTTGGTGATCGGTCCGGTGTATCTGGCCATTACTGTGCCATGTTCCTTTCGCCCGCTCAGACCCGGCGCCGCTTGGGCGGCCGGGTGCCGTTGTGTGCCTGCGGGGTGACGTCCGAGATCGCGCCGACCTCGAGGCCGGCGGCCTGCAGCGAGCGGATCGCGGTCTCCCGGCCCGAACCCGGGCCCTTGACGAAGACGTCGACCTTGCGCATGCCGTGCTCGATGGCCTGGCGAGCCGCGTTCTCCGCCGCCATCTGCGCGGCGAACGGGGTCGACTTGCGGGAGCCCTTGAAGCCGACATGGCCGGCGGACGCCCAGCTGATCACCGCGCCGGTCGGATCGGTGATGGAGACGATGGTGTTGTTGAACGTGCTCTTGATGTGCGCGTGGCCGTGGGAGACGTTCTTCTTCTCCTTGCGGCGGACCTTCTTGACCGCCGCGGAGCCCTGACGTGACTTGGGGGGCATCTGCTTACCTGGCCTTCTTCTTGCCGGCGATGGTCTTCTTCGGTCCCTTGCGGGTGCGCGCGTTGGTCTTCGTGCGCTGACCGCGGACCGGCAGGTGGCGGCGGTGTCGCAGGCCCTGGTACGAGCCGATTTCCATCTTCCGGCGGATGTCGGCCTGCACCTCGCGGCGCAGGTCGCCCTCGACCTTGAGGTCGGCGGCGTCGATCGCGTCGCGCAGGGCGAGCACGTCCTCGTCCGTCAGGTCCTTGGACCGCAGGTCCGGGCTGATGCCGGTGGCCTGCAGCAATTCCAGCGATCGGGTACGGCCGATCCCGTAGATGTAGGTGAGCGCGATCTCCATCCGCTTGTCGCGGGGCAGATCGACGCCGACGAGTCTCGCCATGCGGCGGGTTCTCCCTCGTGTCGCCCACGGGTGTCGGTCACGTCCCGTCCCCGGCATCCGGCCGGGGCCCCGGCCCGTGGTCCGGGGGCGTCCCGCCGTCGGTGCCGGCACGAGCCGGACGAGGCGGGTGGTGACGCGATGGTGGTGGTGGCCGGTGAGCCGGCCGTGGGGACCAGGTCCCCGGCGTCGGGGCGATCAGCCCTGGCGCTGCTTGTGGCGAACGTTCTCGCAGATGACCATGACGCGACCGTGCCGGCGGATCACCTTGCACTTGTCGCAGATCTTCTTGACGCTCGGCTGAACCTTCACTGCTGTCCTCATCTCTAGTACCGACCCGCATCGGGCCGGACCACGCGGACCCGGTCGAGTCCGCTCCCTATCGGTCCGCCGGGCCGGCGGCCGATCGCCCGGGACACGCCCCGGTCCGCCCCCCGAGAAAGGGAGCGGCTGGTCGAGCAACGTCTACTTGTAGCGGTAGACGATCCGTCCGCGGCTCAGGTCGTACGGCGAGAGTTCGACGACGACCCGGTCCTCGGGCAGGATCCGGATGTAGTGCTGACGCATCTTGCCGCTGATGTGCGCGAGCACGCGGTGCCCGTTCTCCAACTCGACCCGGAACATCGCGTTGGGCAATGGCTCGACCACGCGACCCTCGACCTCGATGGCCCCGTCCTTTTTGCCCATATCCTCCGCACTTCTGACTGTCCTGCTCGTGACTGCCTGCTCGCCCGGGTCCGCCGACACTGTCCGTGGACCGACCAGCACCGACCGCCCCGCAGGCGTCGCCGGCCGGCTGGCACCGGCAGCGATCAGGCCCGGGGGCTCGGCGCACCGGATGGAGATCACCCGACATCGACCCGGCGCGCATCCCTGCTGAGAGCAGCACCAAGCCGACGCGACCCGCGCGCCGACGCTCCACTGTACGCGCCTTTCCGACCGATCCCAACCGCCGGTTCGGCCCAGCTCGCCGACCCGGGATAGCGTGGAGCGCATCATGAGCCTCATCTGCCCGAAGTGCCAGAGCAAGATGCGCAGCGTCGAGCGCGGCGGCGTCACCGTCGACGTGTGCAAGCAGTGCCGGGGCGTCTTCCTGGACCGCGGGGAACTCGAGCAGCTGATGGTCGCCGAATCCCGCTACTTCGGCCTCATCCCGGCCGAGCAGGAGCCGGCGCCGATCGTGGACTACGACCGGCCGCAGCGGCCGGCCAAGGAGTCCCGGCGCGACTACGACAAGGTACGGGCGGACAAGCTGCGCCCGAAGAAGAAGCGCAAACGCTCCTTCCTGGAGGAGTTCTTCGACTGACGGACGGTGACCTGATGCCGGTCCTGGCCAGCACCGGCGAGGACACCTTCTTCGAGTACGGCTACGTCTGGTTGCCGTACGCGGTGGCCGCCGTCGTGTTCCTCGGCGTCGGGCTGGTGGCCGCGATCCGCTGGCGTCGGTCCCGGCCCGGGGTGGCCGAGCTGCTGGTCACCAGCGGGGCGCTGCTGGCGGTGCTGGCCGCGGTGATCCTGGGCCTGGCGGACGGCGCGATCGAGCACAACGGCCTGGCGTCCGTCGATCCGGTGATCTGGGCGTGGACGATCGAGCACCGCACAACCTGGCTGACCGCCGTGGCCATCACGATCACCGAGGTGGGCAGCACCGTGTCGATGGCGATCATCGCCGCGGTCGCCGTGCTGGTGCTGTGGATCAGGGGACGCCGCGGCGACGCCGTGCTGGTCGCCGTGGTCGCCGCCGGCGCCGGGCTGCTGGTGCGGGTGGGCAAGGCCACCGTCGGCCGGGAGCGTCCGCCGGCGGAGTTCCGGCTGGTCACCGAGACCAACGAATCGTTCCCGTCCGGCCACGCGCTGGCCTCCGCGGCGATCGTCGGTGTCATCCTGGTCGTGGTCGTGCCGCTGATCCGTCGCCCGGCCTGGCGGGTCACGGTGATCGCTCTCGGTGTGCTGTTCGTGCTGTCGATCGGCTGGTCGCGGGTCTACCTGGGGGTGCACTGGGCCACCGATGTCATCGCCGGCTGGTTGACCGGGCTCGCCTGGCTGGTGCTGTGCGTGACCGTGCGGGAGGTGTGGCGGCTGACGGTGGCGTCGGTGCCGCTGCCCCGGCCGGCCGATCAGTCCGGCCGGCGCAGCCCGTAACGCGTCTCCGGCCGGCCCACCTGCCCGTACCGCAGGTGCCGTTCGGACACGTTGGTGTCCGCCAGGTGCTCCAGGTACCGCCGGGCGGTGATCCGGGAGACCCCGAGGAACTCCCCGATCTGCGACGCCGAGGCCTCGCCGAGTTCCCGCAACGCGCCGATCACGATCGCCAGGGTCTCCTTGGTCATGCCCTTGGGCAGCGAGCTCGCGCTCGGCGCGCGCAGCATGCCCAGCGCGCGGTCGACGGCGGCCTGGTCCACGTCGGTGTCGTGACCGACCTGCTCGGCGAATTCCTTGTAGGCCAGCAGCCGATCGCGCAGGGTGGCGAAGGCGAACGGCTTGATCACGTACTGCACGGCCCCCTGGGCGACGGCCGAGCGCACCACCTCGGCGTCCCGGGCCGACGACACCACCATCACGTCGACCGTCGACCCGGCGGCCCGGATCCGGCGGAACAGGTCGAGGCCGTGCCCGTCCGGCAGGTGCAGGTCCAGCAGCACCAGGTCGACGCCGCCCTTGGCCAGGGCTCGCTCGGCCTCCATCCGGGAGTGCGCAACGGCGGCGACCTCGAAGCCGTCGACCCGCTGCACGTACGCCTGGTGGGCGCGGGCGGCGATCGGCTCGTCCTCCACGACGAGCACCCGGATCATCGGGATCCCCCGGCAGCCTCTGCCGTCGCGGCGTCGGCCGGGCCGGCGTCCGTGCCGGCGTCCGTGGCCTGGCCGGCCCGGCCCCGGTACGGCAGCGCGACGACGAACCGGGCACCCTCGCCCGGGTCGGCGCGCACCGTGCCACCGCAACGGGCCACGGCCTGGGCGACCAGCGCCAGACCGAGCCCGCGGTCCCCCGCCGGGCCCTTGGCCGTCTTGGTGGACCAGCCGCGGGTGAACACGGACCGCGCCTGCCCGGCGGTCAGCCCCGGGCCGTTGTCGGTGACCGTGATCCGCACGTACGGGCCGGGCAGGTCGATCCCGTCGTCGGCCTCGTCGGGCCGGGGCCGGCCGCCGCCGACGCCCTGGGCGTCCGGGAAGGTCAGGCCGATCAGGTCGGACGCCACCTGGACCCGCCGTGGCGCCGCGCCGGTCGGCTGGCCGGCGAGCACGTCGAACGCGTTGTCGACGAGGTTTCCGACGACGGTCACCAGCTCCCGGTCGGGTGCGGCGTCCGGCGGCAGGAACGAGCCGGGACGCACGGTCAGCTCGATGCCGCGCTCGGCGCCCTGGGCCGACTTGGCCAGCAGCAGCGCGGCCACCGCGGGGTTGCCGACACCCTCCAGCACCCGGTCGGCCAGCCGCTGCGCGGTCTGCATCTCGGCCACCGCGAACGACAGCGCGTGCTCGGTCTCGCCGAGCTCGATCAGCGAGATCACCGTGTGCAACCGGTTGGCGGACTCGTGGGCCTGCGCGCGCAGCGCCTCGGAGAAGCTCTGCGCCCGGTCCAGCTCGCCGGTCAGCGCGTCCAGCTCGGTGTGGTCGCGCAGGGTGACCACGGCGCCGACCGTCTCGCCGCGGACCTGCACCGGCCGCCGGGTGATCACCAGCACCCGCCGGTCGGAGAGCACGAGTTCGTCGGTCAGGCTCCCCGGCTCGACGATCAGGGCGGCCAGGTGCTCCGGCAGGCCGGCGTCCGCCGGCGTCCGGCCGATCGCCCGGTCGCCGAGGCCGAGCAGCCGCCGGCCCTCGGAGTTGACGCTGACGATCCGGCCGGCCCGGTCCAGCAGCACCATGCCCTCGTGCACCGACGCGAGCACGGCGTCGTAGTAGGTGAACAGCCGGGCCAGTTCCTTCGGGCCCATGCCCAGGGTCTGCCGGCGGACCCACCGGGCGATGATCAGCGAACCGGCCACGCCGACCGCCAGCGCGCCGAGTCCGATCAGCCCCAACACCAGCAGCCGGTTCTTCGTCAACTCGTCGAGGTGGCTGACGGTCACCCCCACCGCGACCAGCCCGACGATCTCGCCGTTCGCCCGCACCGGCACGATCGCCCGGACCGACGGCCCGAGCGTGCCGGTGTAGGTCTCGATGCCGGTGTCGCCGGCGAGCGCGGCGTCCCGGTTGCCCAGGTAGGTCTGGCCGATCTGGTCCGGATCGGGGTGGGTGTACCGGACCCCGTCCGGGGTCATCACCACCACGAAATCGGCGTCGGTGGCCTGGGCGACCTGCTCGGCGTACGGCTGCATCAGCGCGGACGCCGCGGTGATCTGCTGGCCGGGCGGGTAGGTCGCGGTGAGCGCGTCGCGCACGCTCGGCGAGTCGGCGACCGTCCAGGCGATGGCCGCCACCCGCTCGCCGGTGCTGCGGTCGGCCTGCGAGCTGGTGTCGACCAGCACCGCGGCCAGCAGCCCGCCGAGCACCACGACCAGGACCACCGCCTGCAACGCGAGGATGCGCCCGGCCAGCGACCAGCTCGACCCGGAGCGCACCGTCGACCTCCCGTGGAACCGGACCGCGGCGTCGCGGCCTGAGCCGAACCTACCGAGCGGCACCGCATCCGACGGTGGTTGCGTTCATTGTGTTCGCCGCGGGTTTCGTCGTGGGGACCGGCGCTTCCCATCCGGTCGGTCGGCCTGCGCGACGCCCGGACCGACGAGCTATCCGAGGCGGATGATTTCGGCCTGCCGGTGGTGACGCGTGGGCGCCCGGCGCGGTCAAGTGTCCTGGTGACCCTGACCGGGAGGTTCTGTTGAGCACATTGGCAAGCGATCTGCGGACGTTGAGCCACGAGGCGTACGTCTACCTGTATCCGCTGTTGATGATGGATCTGACCAGGCGGCAGATGACGAACACGGCGGCGGATGTCCGGCCGAGTTTCGGGCCGCCGAATCAGTTCCACCACATCCGCCAGTTCCCGGCGGCCGATTTCCGGGCCGTGGTCCGTCCCAACTTCGACACGCTCTACTCGTCGGCCTGGATCGACCTGACCGCCGGCCCGGTCCGGATCAGCGTCCCGGACAGCGGCGACCGCTACTACATGCTGCCGATGCTGGACATGTGGACCGACGTGTTCGCCACGCCCGGCAAGCGAACCAGCGGTACCGGACCGCAGGAGTACCTGCTGGTCGGTCCCGACCACCGCGGTGACGTTCCGGACGGCGTCGCGGTGATCACCGCACCCACCCCGCACGTGTGGATCATCGGTCGCACCCAGACGAACGGGCCCGCCGACTACCCGGCGGTGCGCGACTTCCAGGACGGACTGCGGATCACCCCGCTGGCGGCGCCGGCGCCATACGTCATCGATCCGGACGCCGACACGGTGACCGAGCCGCTGCGGCAGCTCGACGCCCTGGACGCGGTCGGCTTCTTCACCGCGGCCGCCCGGGTGCTGGCGGTCAACCCGCCGCACCCGACGGATACCTCGCAGTTGCTGCGGCTGGCCCGGTTGGGCATCGTGCCCGGCCGGCCGTTCGACGTGGGCCGCTTCGATGCCGACCAACTGGCGCAGATCCAGGACGGCGCGACCGCGGCACGCAAGGCGCTGCAGGACGGCATCGGCAGGCTCAGCGCACCGGTCGACGGCTGGGTCCTGCTGACCGACACCATGGGCGTCTACGGCAACGAGTACTTCAGGCGTGCGGTCATCACGCTCGTCGGGCTCGGCGCCAACCCGGCCCAGGACGCGATCTACCCGCTGCTGCTCACCGACGCCGACGGCCAGCCGATGGTCGGCGACCGGGACTACGTCCTGCACTTCGAGGCGGACGAACTGCCGCCGGTGCAGGCGTTCTGGTCGGTCACCATGTACGACGCGGAAGGGTTCCAGAGCGCCAACGAGCTCGACCGGTTCGCGCTCGGCGACCGGGACCCGTTGTCCTACAATGCCGACGGATCCCTGGACATCTATCTGCGGCGCGAGAACCCCGGCGCCGAAAGAGAATCCAACTGGCTGCCGGCGCCGGACGGGCCGATCGGGGTCACCATGCGGCTGTACGCGCCGGACCCGGCCGCCCTGGACGGCACCTGGAAGCCACCGGCCGTCCGCCGCGTCCGCTGACCGATCAACGGCCGACAGCCGGCGCCACGGAGCACGAGCTCCGTGACGCCGGCCGCTTCTGACCTCGGGTGAGGCGAGAGATCAGTGGGTGGCCGCCTTCTCGGCATGCGCACCGGTGAGCGAACGGACCTCCATCTCGGCCCACTTGGCCTTGTTGAACTCCTTGCTGGTCACCGCGCCGATCACGGCGAACAGGAAGCCCAGCGGGATGGAGACCAGGCCCGGGTTGGCCAGCGGGAACCAGTGGAAGTCGATGGACGGGTCGGTGATCAGGCTGGCCGCTTTGCCGGTGGTCGCGTTCACGGCGCCGCCGGACACGTTCGGCGAGAAGACCAGCAACACCAGCGAGGAGATCAGGCCGCCGTAGATGCCCCAGGTGGCGCCGCGGGTGTTGAACCGCCTCCAGAACAGCGAGAACAGGATCACCGGCAGGTTCGCCGACGCCGCGATGGCGAACGCGATGGCCACCAGGAACGCCACGTTCAGCGACTGCGCGGGGATGGCCAGCGCGATGGAGACCGCGCCGATGCACACGGCGGCGATCCGGCCGACCCGCACCTCCTGCTTGTCGGTGGTCACCTTCCCGCGACGGATCACGTTGGTGTACAGGTCGTGGGCCAGCGACGAGGACGACGCCAGGGTGAGTCCGGCGACCACCGCGAGGATGGTGGCGAACGCGACCGCCGCGATGACCGCGAGCATCACCGCACCCAGCCCGGTGCCCACCCCGCCGAGCGCCTCGGCCAGCTGCGGGGCCGCCGAGTTGCCGCCCGCGCTCTGCTTGGTGATCGCCTCGTGCCCGACCAGCGCCGCCGCGCCGAACCCCAGCGCCAGCGTCATCAGGTAGAAGATGCCGATCAGCGTGATCGCCCAGAGCACGGACTTGCGGGCCGCCTTGGAGCTGGGCACCGTGTAGAAGCGGATGAGGATGTGCGGCAGGCCCGCGGTGCCCAGCACCAGCGCCATGGCCAGCGAGATGAAGTCCAGCTTGGACAGCAGGGTCTTGGTGGCGTCGGCGGTCTCCACGCCGTACCGCAGGCCGGGCTCGAGGAAGGCCTCGCCCTTGCCGGAGGCGTCGGCGGCCGCGCCCAACAGGGCCGACGGGTTGAAGCCGAACTTGGCCAGCACCCAGAACGTCATGATCGCCGCGCCGGTCATCAGCAACACGGCCTTGATGATCTGCACCCAGGTGGTGCCCTTCATCCCGCCGAACACCACGTACACGATCATCAGCAGGCCCACGCCGGCGATCACGACGTTCTTGGCGGCCTGCGAGCTGATGCCCAGCAGCAGCGAGACCAGCTCGCCCGCGCCGACCATCTGGGCGAGCAGGTAGAAGATCGACACGACCACGGTGGAGATCGACGCGGCGGTGCGCACCGGGCGCTGGCGCATCCGGAAGCTGAGCACGTCGGCCATGGTGAACTTGCCGGTGTTGCGCATCAGTTCGGCGACCAGCAGCAGGGCGACCAGCCAGGCCACCAGGAAGCCGATCGAGTACAGGAACCCGTCGTACCCGTACAGCGCGATCAGGCCGGCGATGCCCAGGAACGAGGCGGCCGACATGTAGTCGCCACCGATCGCGAAGCCGTTCTGCATGCCGGTGAAAGAGCGGCCACCGGCGTAGAAGTCGGCGGCGGTGCGGTTCTGCCGGCTGGCCCAGATGGTGATGCCCAGGGTGATCGCGACGAACAGCGCGAACAATGTGATGGTCAGCGTCTGATGGCCGGAATCGGTGTCCGCGGCGGCGCTCTCGGCCGCGCTCGAGACGGTCAGTGGCACGAGCATCAGGCAGCTCCCTCGATCTCGTCACGCAGCCGGTCGGCCTGCGGGTCGAACGTGGTGTTCATCCGTCGCGCGTAGAGCAGCGCGATCAGGAAGGTCGTGACGAATTGCAGGAGGCCGAAGAGCAGGCCGATGTTGACGTTCCCGAAGACCTTGATGTCCATGAAGTCCCGGGCGAAGGCGGCACACAGGACATACGTGAAATACCACACGAGGAACGCGATCGTGACGGGAAAGACGAAGGACCGCAACGCATGCCGGAGCTTGCCGAACTCGGGCGAATCCTGGACGGCTTGCCAGTTCACCGCGCCGGCCCGGGCGTCGGCCGCGCTGATGGATGGTTCGGCCATGAGACCTCCTTGTCCTCGGCGCGCGCCCGCGAACATCGGCGCCCCTGTCGTCGGAACTGCCGGGAACCGGTCAGGACCGTCGGGACCGTCGCGGCCGCGCTTGTCAATCGGGACCGTATGGATCGGCGGGTCGCGCGGGTACCCGTCGGTCGTCGGGACGCGTGTCGGTGCGCCGAACGGTCGGTCCGGACCGATGAACGGCGGGCGACGCGAGAGAGGTGCCGGACGATGGGCACCGTCCGGTACGGTGAGTAAGGCAAGCCTAACGAAAGCCGGATCGACACGCCTTGAATCGACATGCCTTGAATCGACACAGAGGAGCGCCCGTGACCGTCTCGTCGGCACCCGCCACCGTCCGCCGCCCCGTACCGGCACCGGCCACGGTGGTGCGCACCCACCGCCTGACCCCGACGATGGTCCGGGTCGTGCTCGGCGGGTTGGCCGGCCTACGGCCGAACGGGTTCACCGACGCGTACGTCAAGCTGATCTTCCCACGGGCCGACTACCCGCTGCCGCTGGACCTGGAGCAGATCCGGCGCGACCGTCCCGTCGAGGAATGGCCGGTGGTGCGCACCTACTCGGTCCGTGCGTTCGACGAGACGGCGGGCGAGCTGACGGTCGACTTCGTGGTGCACGGCACCGACGGCGTCGCCGGTCCGTGGGCGGCCGCGGCGCAGCCCGGCGACCGGATCTTCGTGCGGGGCCCCGGTGGCGCCTATGCCCCCGATCCCGCCGCCGACTGGCACCTGCTGGTCGGCGACGAGAGCGCGCTCCCGGCGATCGCCGCCGCGGTGGACGCGCTGCCCGGGGACGCCCGCGGCCACGTCGTCGTCGAGGTGCCCGGGCCGGCGTCGCAGATCCGGCTGGACCCGCCGCCCGGGGTGCGGGTCAGCTGGTTGCACACCGGACATGGGGTGGTGGGCGCCCGGCTGGTGGAGGTGGTGCGCGGGATCGAGTTGCCGCTCTCCGACGTGCAGGCCTTCGTGCACGGGGAGGCCGGCTGGGTCGCTCAGCTCCGCCGGCTGTTGCGGGTCGATCGGCAGCTGCCGCGCGGTCGCCTGTCGATCTCGGGGTACTGGCGGATCGGCTGCGACGAGGAGGGCTGGCGGGCGCGCAAGGCCACGTGGAACGCGGACGCCGAGGAGATCGAGCGTCGCGCCGGGGTGGCCTGACCCCTGGATCCGCATACCCGTCGTCGGTCGCGGGTGACCCGACCGAGGACGGGTATGCTGGCATACGTGAAGCGCACCACGGTCAAGATCCCTGACTCGCTCGACGCGCGGCTACGGCATGAAGCGGCGCGAAGAGGAACGACCATTTCCGAGATCAGTCGTGAGGCGCTCGAGGCTTACTTCGGCGGCCCGTCGGTCCGGCGTCGACTCGGCGCAGCGGGCGCCGGCCGCAGCGAGCACAGGGATGTCTCCGAACGCATCGAGGAGATCCTGGCCGCAGAGGTTGGCCGATAGCCGCGTTGATCGTCGATGCCGGACCGCTGTACGCCTACATCGACGCCGACGACGCGAACCACGCAGCTGCCCTCGACCTCCTCGAGACTCATCCCGGACCGCTCATCGTCCCGACGTTGGTCATCACCGAGGTCGTCTACCTCCTTGCCACTCGCCTCGGCCCCGAACCTGAGGTCCGCTTCCTCGGCGACATCGCGGGTGGAGCGTTCACCGTTGAACCCGTGGCGGTCGCGGACTGGCTCCGGATCGCTGAGCTCGTCGCCCGCTATCGTGACCTGCCGCTGGGCACGGTCGATGCGTCGGTGGTGACTACGGCCGAGCGCTTGGGCATCACCGAGATCGCGACTGTCGACGGCCGGCACTTCACGGTCGTCCGCCCTGCTCACGTCGCAGCCTTCACGCTCCTCCCGTGAGCCGGCCGATGAACGCCGGCCGACCGGCGACCGGTCAGATCAGCCCGGCCTGTTCGGCCCGTCGCACCGCTTCGCGGCGGTTGGGCACGTCCAGCTTCCGGTAGAGGGCCCGGGCGTGTGACTTGATCGTGTTCACGCTGATGCCCAGGTGGTCGGCGATCTCCTCGTTGGTCATCCGGGTCGGCAGGAACGTCAACAGCTCACGCTCCCGGTCGGTGAGCGCGAGGCCGGCGTCGCCGCCCGGAACGTCCGGTTCGCTGGGCACCATGGCGATCAGTTCGTCGAGCAGCCTGCGGCGCGTCGGAGGCATTTCGGAACGGGCGAGGTCGAGCAGGGGGCGGGCATGGGTGTCCAGCTCGCGGAACGGCAGCCGGTATCCGTCCGAGTCGGCGAGGTCCATGGCTGCGCGCAGCCCGGCCACCGCCCGCCGGTGCTGACCGGTCATCTGGTAGGCCCGGGCGAGCCAGAGCTGGTGCCGGATCCGGATGCTCCGCCGGCCCGCGAGGGATCCCTGATCCATCGCGGCGGACAGCAGCGCGACCGCGGTCCGTGGCTGACCGGTGCCGATCGCCTGCCGCGCCCGCACCCCGGCGATCACCGGCGCCGACACCCCCGGCAGGTGGCGCAGCCGGTCGACGGCCGCGGCGCAGCGACCGAGCGCCACCAACGCGTCGACCTCGGCCAGCCCGAGCAGTTCGGCCAGGAACCCGGTGGACGGGCAGGTGGCCGGGTCGTCCCGGACGTCCGAGACGATGGCCAGAGCCTCGTCGGGGCGGCCGGCGGCGTTGGCCAGGCGTGCGCCGACCTGACCGATCAGCACGCCGATGGCGACCTCGCCCCAGCCCTTGTTCGCGGGCTTCGCGCGGCCCAGTTCCTCGCGGGCCCGGGTCAGGTCGCCCTGTTCGAGGGCCACCGCGGCGAGCACGACATGCGCGACCGCCACCTGATACACCGTGGACCAGCCTCGCCGGTCGGCGGCGGCGACGGCTTCCCCGGCGCGCGACCGGGCCATCGAGAGCCGGCCGTCGTGCAGGTCGACCCAGCTGAGCAACGCCGTGCTGTTCAGGGCGGGGCCCACACGGGTGGCCGAGCCGGCCGACGCGGCCAGCGACCGCCGGGCGGTGGCCAGGTCACCCGTCCACAGTGCGGCCGTGCCCAGGTTGCTGTCCACCAGGGCCCGCCAACGCCCCCCGGCACCGGCGTCCGCCAGCACCGGACTGCCTTGGGCCTGTTCGATCAGGGCGAGGGCGTCGTCATAGCGGCCGGCGGTCCGGGCGTCCCCCATCTCCGACATCACCCGCATGAAGCGCACCCACTCCGCCCGGGCCGGGTCGCGCGCGGACAGCTCCACCAAGCCGGCGTCGACGGCGCGTATCAGGGGACCGATCTCGCCGTACTCGCCGGACCACGCGCGGCTGCCGAGGTCGATGACCGACAGCGCCGGATCGCCCAGGACGATCGGCCGCGGAATGTCGGCGAGCAGTTGCCGGATGCCCGGGACGGCGCCGTTCAGCGACAACCGCGGGAAGCCGGACAGCAGCAGATCGCGGGCGGTGTCCCAGTCCCGGGCGAGGATCGCCTGCCGGGCGGCGGGTAGCGGGCGGTCCCGCTCGGCGAACCAGCCGGACGCGCGCCGATGCAGATCGCGGCGGCGATCGGCAGGATCCCCGGCGAGCTGATACCGCAACGCGGCGACCAGCGAGTGATGCAGGCGGTAGACCCGCTCGGCCGGGTCGGCCGCCGCGACGAACCCGGTGGCCGCGGCGACGTCGCGCAGCAGCACGTGGGCGTCGGCGCGGCCGGTGAGCCGCTCGGCCAGTTCGACGGGGATCGGATTGATGATGCTGATCTCCCGGAGGAATGTCCGGGTGGCCGGCGGGAGTGCGTCCACCACCTGCTCGATCAGGTAGTCGGCCAGGCCCGCCCCGACGCCGCCCGAATGCAGGATGCTTTCGAACGCTCGATGCGGATCGGGTGCGTCGTCCAGGCTCCGTGCGACCAGGCGCAGGCCGCCGACCCAGCCCTCGGTGAGGGCGACCAGCCGCTGGATGTCGGCGTCGTCGAGCGGGGAGCCCAGCGAGGTCATCAGCTGCCGGGCCTGGCCGGCGTCGAGAGCGAGGTCCGCGGCCGCGATGTCGTGCACGGCTCCGGACATCCGCCAGCGCTGGATCGGTAGGTGCGGATCGACGCGGGCGCTCATGACGACCCGAAGGTGGGCCGGCGGCCGGCTCTGCAGGCGGCCGAGGATCGCCAGCGCGGCGGGGTCCTGGATCAGATGGACGTCGTCGAGGACCAGGGTGATGTCCTCGAACAGGGCGCCGATGCTCAGCGCGATGCGGTCCACCACCGCGGTCAGGTCGTCGACACCGGGCGGCAGGTCCAGCTCCCGCAGATCCATGTCCAACAGGGGGTGCGCACGCCGGAGCGCGGCGACCAGATCCCTCGCCAGGTCGTGTGCGCTGTCCTGCTCGTCCAGGCTCAGCCAGGCGACCGACTGACCGGCCGACTCGAGCCGGTTCGCCACCTGGGCGGCGAACGTCGTCTTACCCCATCCGGCCGGCGCGGTGATCAGCAGGATCGGCGGCCGCGGCGGGCGGCACACCCGCTCGATCAGGTCCGCCCGGGCAACCACCGGCCCGTGCTGCTGCGGGACGAGCAGGCGCGCGGGAACGGCGACGCTGTCGGTGATTCCCTCGGCCGGTGGAGCCGCCTCCCGGTCCGGCCCCGTTCGCATGGCGTCCCCCTCCGCACTCGGTGGTCAGCTCGAACGGCGCCGCCGGGACGCCGAGACCAGCATGGCGCCGAGGGCGAACAACGCGAATCCGACCAGCACCCACTGGCCCACCGGGAAGCCCGTCCAGGACAACATGCCGGACGATCCACCGTCGCCGGGCAGCGGGGCCGGCGGATAGACCGGCGGCGTGGGCGGGGCGTTGAACGTGTTGACCGCGGTGATGGTCAGCGTGCCCGTCTGGTCGGCGCTCTGCACGACGACGGCGTTGTCGTAGGAGTCGAAGTCCACCGAGGACGACGACGCGCCGCCGCTGTCGAGCTCGGTGGCGAAGCAGTGCGCGCCCAGTTGCAGCAGCACCGGGTTGCCGGCGGCATCGGTGATCGGCACCGTCTGGCCGCCGGCCACCTGCACGGTTCCGGTGTAGACGTCCACCAGCTCACCCGTCGACGCCTGCACCTCGCAGGTCACCGCCAGGGTGAACACCAGGTCGGCGGCCGCGGCCTGGTCGTCGCCGGCGAGGACCTTGGTGACCTGGACGGTGGCCGCGGAGAACACGTTGACGAACCCGGCCACGGCGACCTGGGCGATGCCGTCGGTGTCCACGTCGGGGATGGTCACGCTCACCGGCGGCGGGGTGGAATCCGCGCCGCCGGAGTCGGTCTCGACGACGTCGCAGACGGCGCCGACCGGTAGCGGGCCCAGCACCGGCGAGGTCAGCGTGGTCGAATCGTCGTCCCTGGTCAGGGTGACCGTCTGGGTGTACACGTCGGCGACCCCGTTGAACGAGCAGCTGACGGTGAACACGAACGGTCCCGGCCCGATGCTCGCGCCCGGACCGTCCAACTGCTTGAGGATCTGCAAGCCACCGGCCCGGAACTCGTTGGTGATGCCGATCTCGATCGGATCCTGCGAGTCCGGTCCGACGATGACGGCACCCGAACCGGTCTCGCCGTCCGCCGCCGGCGGGTCGTAGGTGACCTCGGTGGCCGATCCCGAATCGGTCTCCTCGGCGGTGCAGGACGCTCCGACCAGGCTCGGCACCTCGGTGTTCTGGCCCGCGGTCACCGTCACCGTGGTCGGGAAGCCGGGCAGCACCTGACCGTCGGCGGTGCAGGTCACCTCGACCGGGAACGACGCCGGCGCGAACGCCGACGCGTCCCCGGTGACCTGCTTGGTCAGCAGCAGCACGCCCGGATCGAAGGTGTTGGCCGCGGTGACGGTCACCGTCTGGTCCGATCCCACGGTCACCGGGGTGTCCGGGTCCAGCGAGGAGCTGCTCGCCCCGCCGTCGTCGGTCTCGGTGACGGTGCAGACCGCCCCGGCCGCGATGTCGTCGATGGTCGCCGTCAGCGGTGTCGGCAACGGGCCGAGCACCTCGTCGCCGTCCCAGACGGTGCGATCCCCCGTGGCGTCGTCCAGCACGCAGGTGACGTGCAGGGTGAACGGTCCGGCGCCGTAGGTCTCGGCGGCGTCACCGGTCACCTTCTTGGCCAGGTCCAGGGACCCGGTGCCGAACGCGTTGGTGACGACCACGCCGTTCTCCGCCGGCTCCGGGGCGAGGTCGATCACGCCGTCCGCGGGCACCATGGTGGTCGAGGCGCCCTTGCCGTCGGGCTCGCTGACGGTGCACTCCGCGCCGGCCGGGAGCCCGTCGAACGTGGCCGTGTCGCCGGCGGACAGCTCGGCCACCATGGGATTGTCGGCGTCGTAGCCGTCGGCGTAGACCGGCTCGTCCAGGTAGGTGCAGTCGACCCGCACGGTGAACGGCCCGTACGGAATGGGGTTGCCGTCCTGGTCCTCGGCCGCCGAGTCCACCGCCTTGGTCACCGACAGCGAGGCGAATTCGTAGACGTTGGTCAGTTCCGCGGTCTGCACCTGCGTGACGTCACGCACCACCGTGGCGCTCGTCGACGAGGAGGACGCCTGCCCGTTGTCCCCCTCGGTGACCGTGCAGGTGGCCCCCCACGGCAGGTTCTCGATGAGCACCGGGACGTCGGCGGTGAGCGTCAGGTCGGCCTGGTCGGCGGGCAACGGGACCTCCACGCCCACCGACGTGCAGGACAGCGTGGCGGTGAACGTGTCCGGCGCGTACTTCTCCGCGGCGTCCCCGGTGACCCGCTTGATCACCTGTAACGGCCCGGTGGCCAGGCCGACGCCGACCCGCGGCGGTTCGGTGGTCAGCGTGTATCCGGTGTCGCCGCCCTGCACCCATCGGCCGCTGACGCCGACCGTGTTGAAGGCGATGGTGTCCGCGCCCTCGGTCGGCGAGATGGCCGGCGCCAGCATCAGGAAGTCGACGTTCAGGTCGGCCGCGGGCGCCAGGTCGGCGCCGTCGATGACGACCTTGATCCCGGTCACGTCGTCCGGCTCGATCCTGGTCTGGTCGTCCGGGTTGATCGGGAGGTCCTGACCCGCCGGCCATGGGATCCAGGTCACCTCCGGGCAGCTCTCGCCGTCGGTGCCCAGCGCCGTCGGGCAGCGGACCGTCCCGGTGGTGACCCAGACGGACAGCGTGCCGGTTCCGCTGGTCAGCGTCGGCCGGGGACCTTCCAGCAGGGGCCGCCACTGGCTTCCGCGGGCCAGCGTGGTCTCCTGGGTCGCCAACGTGTCGCCGACGGCGGGCAGCTGATCGACCGCGACGATCCGGTCGATCGGCCGGTTGCCGAGGTTCACCAGGTGCATCCGCCAGGTGATCTCGCCGCCCGGCTGGGCGATCGGCACGCACGGCCGGGAGTAGAAGCCGTCGGCGTCGGCCTGGCAGTCCCGGGCCGTGGCCAGCGGGTCGACCTCGAAGCCCAGGACGTCCGAACCCTGCGCCTTGACCTCCTTGCTCACTCCCAGCGCGCCCGCGGACAGCACCGTGTTGTCGGCGGAGGCCCGGCATTGCCCGGTGCCCGGGTCCAGCGTGCCGTCGCACTCGTCCCAGGGCCGGTCGCTCGTGATGCCGAAGGTGTTGGTGATCACCGTGTCCGCGGGCAGGCCGGGACGCGGCTGCATGCTGAGCGTGATCGTGTAGGTCTGGCCCACCTCGAGGGTGCTGCCCACGGGGAAGGTGAACAGGATCCGGTCCGGGTCCTCGGTGACGGTGACCTGCGCCGGATCGGTGGGCATCGGCACCGCCGCCGACCCGGCCGGGTTCAGCGCGTACTGGTAGCCGGCGCCGTCGGCCGGATAGACCAGTTGCGGGCCGCCGGCGTCCACCGGCAGCTGGTCGGTGATCACCGGGTTGATGATCGGGACGTCACCGGTGTTGGTGGCGGTCAGCGTGTAGGTGATCGGATTCCCCGGGGTCACCGGCCCGGCCGGTGCCGGTGTCTTGGTCACCGCCACCGCGTTGGTCGCGTGGTGGTAGAGGATCGTGGCGGCGGCGTCGTCGGTGGCGGTGAGCGGATCCCCGTTCGCGTCGCGGTCGGAGCTGGTCACCGTTGCGGTGCTGGCGTCGGTGGCGACGCCGGCGGCGGTCTCCCCCGGCGCGGGGTCGTTGCCGGCCAGGTCGGACGGCACCGGACCGCCGGTGTGCAGGTCGGTCCGCCGTTGCACGGTGAAGCTGATCTGCTGGTCCGGGTTGGCCGGGTTCTCCCAGTTGGCGCCGTCCGCCCTGGTGAAGGTGAAGCGCAGGCCCTGCACCTGGTCGGCGGTCACCGAGCCGGGCAGCACCAGGCCGGGGCCGGGTGTGGGATCGCCGGTCACCCACCCGCCGCCGGTGATCGTCGGGGCTCCGCCCGATATGGACCAGGTGCCGTTGGTGTAGGCGTCGACCTGGACCCGGTCGATCGGCGCGGTGAACGTCACCGCGGACAGCGCCAGCAGGTCGTACTGGTTCCAGAAGGTCGGTGCGGTGTCCTCCAGCACCATCTGCACGGTCCGGGACGGGCCCGACGGCTGCCCGGACAGCGTCACGGTCACCGGTGAGTTGTCCGGCTCGGTCTGCGACGTCGGGCTGAAGGACTTGCCCGCGGTGACACCGATGCCCTGGGCGACCACGTCGATGGTGGCGGCCGCCGCGTCCGTTGCGGTCTCCGGCTGCACGTCCGGGTACTCGGCCAGATCGCTGACCGCCACGCCGACGGTGTCGGTGAACGTGGTGCCGGGTGCCGGCGGCTGCCCGGTCTCCCGCGAGGTGGGCCGCAGCCGGGCGTCGAACACGACCTGGGCCGCCGCGTTGGCGTCGATCCGGCCGGTGTAGTCGACGATCAGGCCGGTGACGTCGGCCAGGTCGGCCTCGGTCAGCGCGAGCGCCTCTTCCCGGGTGTAGTCCTGGGTGGCGGCGCCTCGGGACAGCGTGATGGTGAGGTCGGTGGCACCGATCGTGGCCGGGTCGGTGATGCTGACGAAGCCGGCAAGGTTGAAGGCATCGAACGGATTCGGGGTGCCGGTCACCGGGTCGATGATCATCAGCTGGTCGACCTTGGCCGGCCGGGTGTTCTGCCCGGTCAGGGTGACCCGGCCGGTCGGATACTGGTCGGCGGGCACGCCCTCCTCAGGAATGCCCAACGGCCCGCCGTCCCAGGTCTTGGCGGCGTGTGCGGTGACCGGCACATCGGTGATCTCGATGGTGTCCGCGGCCGTGAAGGTGAACGTCTGCACCGGGTTGGTGAAGGTTCCGGTGCCCCGCACCGTGTTGTTCACCAGGCCCAGGTTGTCGATGCCGTTGCCGGGCACGTTGTAGGTGCGCTCGTGGACCACCGGGACGTTCGGGTCCGACCGGAGCTCGTCCCGCAACTGGAACACGGGATGGATGTGCCTGATGTTGTCGGTGGACACCGCGACACCGGTGCCGACCGGCGGGTCGGTCGGCCCCTGGTTTCGCTCACCCCGGGTGGGGCTCTCCACGTAGGTCAGCCGGAAGCCGACGGTGGTGGCCCGTTCGTCGCCGGTCAGCGTGTACCCCGGGAAGGTGCCGTCGCACGCGTCCGGGCAGGGGTTGTCGGTGGCCGGAACCCAGCTACCGGCGGCCGGATCGGTGGAGCCGGCGGGCAGCCGGTACAGCTCGACGGAGGTGATCTCGTCGAAGGTCAGCCTCGGATCCAGGGCGGGTGTGATCGGGTCGATCCGGACCAGGTCGAAGGAGTCGAACACGCTGTCCGGCAACGGCGTGCTGTCCGGGTCCTGGGTGTCGGAAATGACCACCTGACCCACGTTGATGTAGCCCGCGGTGGACCAGGAGATGGTCGCGCCCGCCTGCTGCTGGGAGCGTTCCGGGACGGTGTCCTGGTCCCAGCTCTTGCTGATCGGGTCCACCCCGCTGCCGCCGTCGGGCGGCGTCAGCGGGAGGTCGGCGCACGCCGGCTCGGACGTGGCGTCGGTGTCGCCCGCGTCGGCCGACGACGTCGCGCAGTCGCTGATCGTGGCGTCGGAACCGGCCATGCCGTCCCGCAGGGTGAAGCCGAGATTGGGCGACACGGTGGTGCCGGGCGCGAAGCCGTCCGGCTCGGGCAGCGTCGAGGTGTAGACGAACCGGATGCCCTGCGCGTTGTTCTTGACGTCATCGGGGAACGCGCCGGAGAACGGGTTCGGTTCGGTGATGTCGACCATGCCCGGCACGTCCACCCACTGGGTGCCGTCCCAGTACTGGACGGTCAGGGTGGCGTCGGTCGGGATCGGGGTGGACACGACGCCTTCCGGCCGGAAGGAGTCGAACCATTCGTCGCCGGCGAGCGGGTCGGGGTCCTGGACGATGATCTGGTGGGCGTCGGTCGTCGACTGCGGGAACGGCAGCACGTGGCCGCTCAACGAGACGATCACGCCCTGTCCGGGCAGCGACGGCAGCGGGTTCAGCGGCGAGACGATCGTCTTGCCGGTCTCGATGGCCAGCCGGTCCACGATCGAGGTGATGGGGGCGGTGGCACTGTCCGAGGCCGGCGCCAGGTCGCCCAGGGTGCCGGCGACGTTCACCGTGTTGGTGCGGGTCAGCTCCTCCGGCGACGTCTGGTTCGGGTCGGTGACGACGCCGAACGGGATGGTCGCCTCGGCACCGGGCACGATCGTGCCGGTGAAGGTCACGGTGAACCCGGTGACCGGGTCGCAGTCGGCGGGCGGGCCGGGCAGCGTGTTCGGCGTGGTGGTGGACTCGGCCGTCTGGGGCACGCCGGCGCAGCTGTAGAGGATCGACGCCTCGGTGGCGCCGGTCGGCCAGACGATGCCGGCGCCGGCGCCGTCGGTGCCCAGCCCGGTGAAGGTCAACCCGTCGGGCAGCGGGTCGTCGCTGATGGTCAGCGTGTCCAGGTCCAGGCTGGGCGAGGTGTTGGTGCCGGTGACGGTGACCGTGCTGGGGTCGCCGGCGTGCACAGTGGCCGGGTCGAACGACTTGCCGGCGGCGACGTGGATGTCGGCCGGCACCACCAGGTAGGTGTCGTCGGCGGGCGGCGACGTCGCCGTCTGGTCGCCGAGGGTGACAGCGGTGTCCGCGGTGTTGTCGATCGTCAGCGGCAACGTGGCGTCGACGATGTCCGGGGACTGGACCAGGTTGACCGTGACCCCGGCGGGCGAGTCCGGCGAGATGCCCGGCGGCGTGGTGCTGGCGAAGACGAACTGCAGCCCGCTGACCTGGGTCGGGTCGACCCCGTCCGGCAGCACCGCCGGCGGCGGCCCGGCCTGGCCCTCCACCCAGCTGCCGTTGACATACGCCCGGACCTGGACGGTCTCCGCGCCGTCGGGCATGGTGACCGCGCCGATCGAGTCGATGTCCAGGTAGGTGAACGGGTTCGGGCTCGCCGTCGGATCGACCGGGTCGCTGATCACGAGTTGGTCGACCGGGGTATTGGACGTGCTGGTGCCGGTCAGCGACGCGGTCACCGGAGTTCCCGGGATCGGCAGATCGGGGCCGTTGGGGTCGAGCGCCTTGTCCGTGGTCGCCGCGAGATTCAGCTCGACGTCAGGGGTGACGTCGGCCGAACTGCTCGACGGAACGGTGTTGTCCGCCGTGATCGTCGCCGTGTTGGTCAGTGGCGGCTGCGGATCGCTGTAGGGGTAGTCCGGGTCCAGCTGAACCGGGATGGTCAGCGTGCAGGGGCAGGCGCCTTCCGCCTTCAGCCCGACCCCGTTCGCGCCCAGGTCGTCGTGGAAGTCGACGGTGACGGTGGGGACGGGGGTGTCGGTCTGGCTGATCGTCGCGTCGGTGTTGCCGGTCAGCGTCGCGTCGCCCGCGAACTCGATGCCGGGCGGGAGCGGGTCGACGAGTTGGGCGTTCACGCACCCGTTGACCTCGCCGGCCGAGCACTGGAACTCGATCGTGTAGGTGAACGGCACACCGGGCTGTGGCGTCGGCGTCGACGCCGTCTTGGTGACGCTGGTCGAGGCGGTCGGGTCGGCCGCCACCGCGGTGCTGGCGACGGCCACCGTCAGACCCATGGCGAGCAACAGGCTCAGCGCGAGAGGGATCAACCGACCACCCGGTCGCGACATGCCCCACCTCCCCAGGCCGGCCGGCATACGTCTCGACGGTCGAATACCCGATCGGCGACGCCCGTTGGAGTGATGCCGCCTCGATCGAATGCATCGAAACACACAAGGGCGCGGCGGCGCGAGCGATCGCCGTCGGGACCGGGCCGATCCGTCACCCCTCAGGGATGAGAGTCGGGAGCTCTCTCGCCCGTCGCCGCACGCCGTGGCGGAGGCGTTCGGCCAGGGCGGCCTGGACCCGACGGGCCGCGTTCATTTGCCGGTTTCCGCCCTGATTCGGCCGGTGGCGGGGCCGAATCTGGCAAATGGACGGAGCGACGCGCCGTCGGCGGCTGCCCACGTGGGCCAGCCAGTCGACGAACCTGCCGATCGTGTTCGACGATTCGGGGGTCGTATCCGGTGGCGTCGCCCAGCACCCCGGCGACGATCTGCACGGCGATGCCCGTGGTGAAGCCGGTCACCACCGCGTTGGAGACGAACCCCATGATCGAACCGAGCCGCAGCACGCCGAACAGCAGCATGACCGCGCCGACCAGAACGACCAGCATCGCGATGTTCCCCGGGTCGGCCGGGTCGAGCCCGGCCTGCTGCAGGACGCTGCGGGAGGAAAGGGCGATCGCGCTGGTCAGCGTCGTCACCATGAGCACGGTCCGGGCGAACAGCGAGCCGACGACCGTGGGCACGATCCCGGAGTACAGCCCGGCGACCGGGCTGAACCCACCGATGCTCGCGTAGGCCATCCCCTCGGGGATGCTGAACAGCCCGGTCACCAGACCCGACACGACGTCGCGGCCCGTCGGCCGGCCGAACCGCGCTCGTGCTGACGCGCCGCCGGCCCGCTTGCCGTTGGTCTGGCCCGACACGCTGGGTGGCCCGTCCGCGGCCGTCACCGCCCGACCGGCCCCTCGCCCGTCAACATCCCGTCGTTCCCATCTCGCTCGTCCCACGGTGCGGCCGCACCGGACGCAAAACACCCGACCGGACGATCCTGCCAAGGTTCGGCCGCCCGGCCGTGGACTCATCCTCCAGGGGTGAGCTGCCGATGAGTCGGGGCGATGGTCGCCTGTCGGCCGTCCGGGCCCGCTGGCATGCTGGCCCCCATGTCCACTTCAAAGCCGGCCAGCCCGACCATCGCCGCGCAGCAGGCGGAGTTGCGTGAGCGACTGCCGTTCTCCGACACCCAGGACTTCGACGACGTCGGCCGTGGGCTCGTCGCCCCGCTCGAGGGTGCCGTGACGGCCGTCGATGGCAGGGTGGTCTGGGACAACTCCACCTACGACTTCCTGACCGGTCCCGGTTCGGACACGACGCCGGACACCGTCAACCCCAGCCTGTGGCGACAGTCCCAACTGGTCGCCGCCGGTGGCCTGTTCGAGGTGGTGCCGGGCATCTACCAGGTGCGGGGCATGGACCTGTCCAACACCAGCATCATCGAGGGCGACGAGGGCGTCGTCATCATCGATACCCTGCTCACCGAGGAGACCGGGGCCGCCGCCTGGGCCTTGTACCGCAAGCACCGCGGCGACCGCCCGGTCAAGGCCGTGATCTACACCCATTCGCACGCCGATCATTTCGGCGGCGTCCGGGGTTTCGTCGACGAGGCCGACGTCGACAGCGGCGCGGTGCGGATCTTCGCGCCCGAGGGGTTCACCGAGCACGCCGTCGCCGAGAACGTCTACGCCGGAACCGCGATGGCGCGCCGCGCCGGGTACATGTACGGGGCGGCGCTGGCTCGCGGACCGCAGGGCCAGGTCGGCGCGGGCCTGGGCCAGACCACCTCCACCGGCACCGTGACGCTGATCCCGCCGACCGACTTCATCGCGACCACCGGGCAGGAGGTGACCGTCGACGGCGTGCGGATGGTGTTCCAGATGGCCCCGCACACCGAGGCACCGGCCGAGATGCTCATCTACCTACCCGACCTCAAGGCCCTGTGCACCGCCGAGGACGCCACCCACAACCTGCACAACCTGCTCACGCTGCGGGGCGCGGTGGTCCGCGACCCGCACGGGTGGGCCGGGTACCTCACCGAGACCGTCGACCTGTTCGGTGACGAGGTGCAGGTCGCCTTCGCCTCCCACCATTGGCCGACCTGGGGTAACGATCGTGTCGTGCGGTTCCTGTCGCAGCAGCGGGACCTGTACGCCTACCTGCATGACCAGACCCTGCGCCTGCTGAACAAGGGTCTGACCGGCCCGGAGATCGCGGAGACGATGGTGCTGCCGCCGGCGCTGGAGAACGCCTGGAACACCCACGGCTACTACGGCTCGGTCAGCCACAACGTCAAGGCCATCTACCAGCGCTACCTGGGCTGGTTCGACGGCAACCCGGCGCACCTGTGGGAACACCCACCGGTGGAGAGGGCCAAGCGGTACGTCGATTTCATGGGCGGCCCGGACGCCGTAGTGGACAAGGCCCGGGTCGCGTTCGACGCCGGCGACTATCGATGGGTCGCCGAAGTCGTCAACCACGTGGTGTTCGCCGAGCCGGAGCACGCGGAGGCGCGAGAGCTGCTGGCCGACACCTACGAGCAACTCGGCTATGGATCCGAGAACGGCACCTGGCGCGACTTCTACCTGTCGGGTGTCACCGAATTGCGACAGGGTCCGTTCGGCACTCCGACCACCACCGACGCTCCGGATCTGATCGGCCAGCTGACCCCCGAGATGCTGTTCGACGCGATCGCCATCCAGGTCGACGGGCCGGCCGCCTTCGACGAGAAGCTGACCATCGACGTGGTCCTCACCGACGCGCACGAGCGGTACCGGCTGCGACTGGCCAACGGCGTGCTCACCTACAGCGCCGCCGCGCAGAAGGGCGACGCCGACGCCACGCTGACCAGCACCAAGCGGGCGCTGCCCGCTCTGGCGCTCGGCGCGGCATCCCCCGACAAGCTGGCCGCCGCCGGGATCGAGCTGACCGGCGACGCATCGGTGTTGGGGCGGCTCGTCGCCGTCCTCGACCCGGGCGACCCGAACTTCGCCATCGTCACCCCGTAGCCGAGCGTCGCCGCACCGCGGGCTTCGTCCGCGGTGCGGCCGGCAGCGAGCAGTCGCTGAACTTCCTGCGGACGAAGATGGGTGTGGGCGGCGCGTTCTACACTCGCGCGGTGATCCAGGATCGCGACGTCTTGCCGGGCCTGCGGTTGGTCGGCGTCTACATCAGCGGCTTCTCCGTCAGCTGATGGGCACGCCGGGGTCCCGACGGTGGGTGTCGCTGGCCGCCACCTGCACCGCGGCCGGCCTGGTCTGGCTGGCCTTCGCCGACCTCGGGGTGGCGATCCCGGCGATCGCCGACGACTTCCACGCCGACATGTCCACCCTGCAGTGGGCCAACAACGCGTTCAGCCTGGTAGCCGGCGCGCTGGTGATCGCGGCCGGCAAGTTCGGCGACGTGTTCGGTCGCCGGGCGATGCTGCAGCTGGGCATCCTGGTGTTCTCGGCCTGTTCGGTCGTGGCCGCGCTCGCCCCCAGCGCCGGTGTGCTGATCGTCGGCCGCGGATTGATGGGCATCGGCGCCGCGCTGATCCTGCCGGCCACGCTGGCCCTGATCCCGCCGCAGTTCTCCGGCAAGGACCAGTTGACCGCGTTCGGAGTGTGGCAGGCGGTGGCCTGGGGCGGGCAGGCGGTGGCGCCGGCGATCGGCGGGGTGATCACGCAGACGCTGGGCTGGGCGTGGCTGTTCTGGATCAACGTGCCGCTCGGGGTGGCCGCGTTCCTGGTGATCCGGGCGATCACCCCGGAGTCGAAGGATCCGTCCGCGTCCAGCAGGGTCGACTGGGTCGGCCTGGTCACCATCGCGCTGGCCGCGTTCGCGCTGCTGTACGCGCTGACCGACGGGCCGGCGGCCGGCTGGGGCAGCCCGCTGATCATCGGCCTGTTCGTGGCCACCGTGCTGCTGGTCGTGGCGTGGGTGCTGGTGGAACGCCGGGTCGCCGAGCCGCTGGTGGACATGAAGCTGTTCGCGCTGCGGCCCTACGACGGGGCACTGGCCGCGAACCTGACCATGAACATGGCGTTCGCCGGGTTGAGCTACCTGCTGGTGCTGTGGCTGGAGAACGCCCGCGGCTACAGCGCAATCGCCGCCGGGATGCTGATGCTGCCGGCCACCATCGGCATCTTCGCGCTGATCCCGGTCGGCGGGCGGCTGGACGCCCGCTACGGCGGCCGGCGACCCGTGCTGATCGGCCTGGTCGTGATGAGCGCCGGGCTGGCCGTGCTCGGCGTGCTGAACTCCGACACCACGATCCTGCTGATCTCGATCGCGCTTGTGGTGATCGGCGTGGGCCTCGGCCTGCTGTCCACCCCGATCTCCAACACGGCCGTCGGTGACGTGCCGCAGTCGCTGGCCGGCACCGCGGCCGGGGTGTTCAAGATGTCCTCGATGGTCGGCGGGGCGCTCGGGGTGGCGCTGCTGTCCGCGTTCGCCCGCGGCTTCACGGTGGCCGATTCGTCGAACGCGGTGGCCGCCGTGGGGCTCACTCCGGATCAGGTCGACCAGGCGCACAACGCGTTGGTCAACTCCGCCTCGTTCAACGACGCCCTGTCCACCCTGGACGAGGACCTCGGCCGCAAGGTCACCCAGGCGGTCGTCGACGCGTTCTCCACCGGGCTGGGCCACACCATGGTCGCCACCGCGGTGCTGTCCGTGGTGATCACCGTGGTGGTCGCGTTCGTCTGGCCGCGCCGATCCGCCGCGAAGAAGAAGGAAGTGGCCACATGACTGTCGACACCTTGCGCGACGCCGTGAAAGGCCTCATGCCGCAAGCGAAGCAGGATCTCACGGAAATGGTGGCGTTCAAGTCCGTGCACGACGCCGCTCAGTTCCCGGTGTCCGAATGCGACGGCATGGTCGACTGGCTGGTGTCCGCGTTCACCGAGGTCGGCCTGCGGGACGTCCGGCCGTACGTCACGGCCGACGGCAGCAAGGCGGTCAGCGGCGTCCGTCCCGGGCCGGACGGTGCGCCGACCGTGCTGCTGTACTTTCACCACGATGTCCAGCCGCCGCTGGGCGACGACGCCTGGCACTCCCCCGTCTGGCAGCTGACCGAGCGGGACGGCCGCTGGTACGGCCGCGGCGCCGCCGACTGCAAGGGCAACATCGCCATCCACCTGACCGCGCTGCGTGCGCTCGGCGACGATCTCCCGGTGACGGTGAAGATCATCGGCGAGGGGTCGGAGGAGCAGGGCACCGGCGGCCTGGAGGACTTCGTCCCGCGCAACGCCGACCTGCTGCGGGCCGACACGATCCTGGTCTGCGACACCGGCAACGTCGCGGTCGGCGTGCCGAGCCTGACCACCACGCTGCGCGGCATCGCCAACGTGATCGTCACGGTCCAGGCGCTGGCCAGCCCGATGCACTCCGGCCAGTTCGGCGGCGCAGCCCCGGACGCACTGGCCGCCCTCATCGCCATGCTGGCCACCCTGCGGGACGCGCGCGGCAACACCACCGTGCGTGGGCTGGACAACTCCGGCGTGTGGTCGGGGATCGACTATCCGGCCGAGCAGTTCCGGACCGACGCGAACGTGCTGGACGGGGTGGACCTGCTCGGCGACGGCCGGGTGTCGGACATGGTCTGGGCTCGGCCGGCGGCCACCGTGCTGGGCATCGACTGCCCGCCGGTAGTCGGCTCGTCGGCGGCGATCCAGCCGACGGCGCGGGCCAGGATCAACCTGCGGGTGCCGCCCGGCATGGACGACACGGCCGCCCAGAACGCGCTCATCGCGCATCTGGAAGCCGTTGCCCCGTGGCATGTCCGGGTGTCCTGCGTGCGGGAGTCCAAGGGTGCGGCGTTCACCGGGTCGCTCGGCGGTGCCGGGTACGACTCGATGGTCGCGGCGATGCGGGACACCTATGGCCGCGACGTCACCGCGATCGGCCAGGGTGGGTCGATCCCGCTGTGCACCGTGTTCCAGTCGACGTTCCCGGACGCCGAGATCATGCTGATCGGCGTGGAGGAGCCGCTGTGCCTGATCCACGCGCCGAACGAGAGCGTGGATCCGTCGGAGATCGAGAACATGGCCGTCGTCGAGGCCGCCTTCCTGCAGAACTACGCCGCGGCGAAGGCTCGGTGACCGGGCCCGGCGCACCGATCGGCATCGTGGGCCAGCAGTTCCAGGTCGGCTTCCGGCAGGAGCGAATCGGCGTCGCAGGCCGACAAGAGCGTGCATGCTTCGCGCCACGAACGCCGCCGGTAACATTCGCGACCCAGCGTCAGTCGTTCATCCCCGGTCAACCGAATCTCCGGCCTGGTTACCCGGTGTCCGGCGGCCACCGTTCGGTCGGCAGCCGGTCCGCCGGGGCCGGGTACCGGCGGCCGGTCGGTGTCGTCCAGGTTGCCTGCCCGTCAACCATTGTCGTGCCGAAACCGGCGTGGGTCTTGGCTCGATGATCGGACCGGCAGCCCGCTCCGAGGTTCGGGGACCCCTGGACCAGGCGAAGGTGTGGCTGCAGGACAACAACGCCGCCGTCATGGCGGTGCTGTTCCTGGTGATCGGCGCGGCCTTGATCGGCAAGGGCATCGGGGGGTTCTGACGGCCGGTCGATCGAAGAAGGGTTCGACAAACTCACCAGGCGGGACCTGATCGTCGCCCTGGACCAGGCGGTCGCGGATGCCGAGCGTTGGATCCGGCAGCCGCGCCGGTGAAGGTCGGGCTGGTCCCTGGCGAGATGTCCTAGCGGGTGCTAGCTCGGTGTGCAAGTTCAACCTTTGCACTAGTACATTCACATGATAATGTGATGGGCGCCATAGTTCTAGCCGAGCGCCGCCCGCAGACGAGCCGGATCTGATCATCGCTTTTGGGACGAGGGGCGAGATCGGGTATGTACTCAAGTCAGATATGCGTGGATCCGTGCCGAGAACCCCCGCGGAGGCAATCGCCCTCACTGAAGAACGCAAGCGATTGGGAACACTGGAACTGCCCTTGTATGCAGAGGATGGCCGAACCATTATTGGTTCATATCGACTCACCTTCTGAGCAGAGACGGCCAATGTCGAACGGATGCTGGACGTGCTCGTCACATCTTCATCCCTGATGAGCCATCGTGGTTTCCCTCGAACATCTGGTTGATTGGGTCACAGATCCCCAGCGAGCCAGGGCTCGGCACGCCCTGCGTGCTGGGTCCCTGGCGGTCACACCTGCAGGGCCTGCGGGCCCGGTTCGCCGACCCGTCCCTCGTCGTCGTCGAGATGCGTCGGTTGCCCGGCTGACCGGGTCAGCCGGCCGGGACGGACGGACCGCCGCCCACCTGCCGGGCCGCGGACGGCAGGTGCAGCCTGGTCAGCACCGCGTCCGCCCGCGGGGTCACCGACGCCCGGGTCAGCAGCGATCCGACGATCATCGTCAGGAACGAGGCGGGCACCGAGACGACCGCCGGCTGGCCGAGCAGCGACTCCAGCGATCCGTTCGAGAACGCCGGCCAGACGGCCGATGTCACCAGCGCACCGAGGGAGATCGCGCCGCCGACGACGAGCCCGGCGAATGCACCGGCGGTGGTCAGCCCCCGCCACCAGATGCCCAGCACGAGCAGCGGGCAGAACGTCGACGCGGCCACCGCGAACGCCATGCCGACCACCCGGGAGATGTCCACGCTGGTGGTCGGCAACGCGATGGCCAGCGGCACCAGGCCGGCGACCACCGCGGCGAGCCGGAAGTCGCGCACCCGGCCGCGCAGCACGTCGGTGGACAGCACCCCGGCGGCGGCCACCACCAGCCCCGACGAGGTCGACAGGAACGCCGCGATGGCCCCCGCGGCGACCAGCGCCGCCAGCACCGCCCCCAGCAGACCGCCCACCACCTCCGCGGGCAGACCCAGCAGCAGCGTGTCGGCCTGGCCGGGCGCGGGCGGCGCCATCAGCCGGTGCATGAGCACCCCGGCCAGCGTGGGGAAGACGTAGAACACGCCGAGCAGGGCGATCACTCGCACCGTCGTCGCGCGGGCGGATCCGCCGTCGATGTTGGTGTAGAACCGGACCAGCACGTGCGGCAGGCCCATGGTGCCCAGGAACGTGGCCAGCATCAGCGAGTAGATCTCGGCCGCCGACCCGCCGCCGCCCAGACCGGTCCCGGCCGCCGCCCAGTCCCCGGTGAACAACGCCGGCACGCCCGGCCGGGTCACCGCGAACGCCACCAGCACCGGCAGCGAGATAGCCACCAGCTTGAACCAGTACTGCAACGCCTGCACCAGCGTGATCGAGCGCATCCCGCCGGCCACCACGTTCAGCGTGACCACCAACGCCACCACCACCACGCCGACCCACCGGGGCAGCCCGGTCACCTGCTGCAACACCAGGCCGGCGCCGTGCAACAGTGGCACCATGTACAGCCAGGCGATCGCCAGCACCAGCCCGGTGGCCAGAGCGCGCAGTCGCCGGGATCCCCAGCGGATCTCGGCGAAGTCGGGCACCGTGTACGCGCCGGAGCGGCGCAGCGGGGCGGCCACGAACAGCTGCAGCGCCAGATACCCGGCGGTGAACCCCACCGGATACCACAGCGCGTCCGGGCCGTACACCGCGATCAGCCCGGCGACGCCGAGGAACGACGCCGCCGACAGGTACTCGCCGGAGATCGCCGCGGCGTTCCACGCCGGCCGCACCGTCCGGGAGGCAACCAGGAAGTCGCTGGTGGTGCGGGCGAGGCGGACCCCGTAGGCGCCGATCGCGCCGGTGAGCAGGACCACCAGGGTGATCGCCACGAGCGACAACGTCGACCCGGCCGGCCCGTCGGGCGTCATCGGCGCTCGTCCTGATCGCGTCCCAGCAACGCGGTGAAGTCCCGCTCGATCCGTTCCGCCTGCCGGCGGTGCCACCGGGCCAGCAGGTACAGCGCCGGATATGCCAGCACCCCGAGCAGCCACCAGGCCACCGGGATGCCCAGCACCCGGGCCTGCCCGAACGCCGGGACGAGGGCGAACAGCGCCGGCAGCGGCGCGAAGACGGCCAGGGCGAGCACGGCGACCCGGATCGAGGCGGCCAGTTGCGCCCGGACCAGCCCGCGGACGAGCTCGCGGCCCAGTTCGGTCTGCTCGGCCACCTCCGCGCCGCGCAGCACCGGCCGGCGGGCCGGTCGTCGGTCGGCCAGCACCACCCGGACCCGCCGCGGCGGGTGACGCTCGGTCACCGGCCCGGTCGCCGCCCGGCCAGCAGTTGCTGCTTGAGGGTGCGCAGGTGGCGGCGGCTCACCGGCAGATCGGCCATCGACGGCTGCCCGGAGACCAGGATCCGGTAGCCGCCGTCGACGGATCGCAGCTCGACGATCCGGTCCAAGGCGACGAGGAATCCGCGGTGCACCCGCACGAAGCCGGCCGGCGCCCACTCCTCCTGGAGCACCGCCAGCGGTGTACGGATCAGGTGGCTGCCGCCGCCGGCCACGTGCAGCCGCGCGTAGTCGCCCTGCGCCTCGGCCCAGCAGACCGACGACCTGGGCACGAACCGGGTGCTGCCGGCGAGATCGACCGCGATCATCACCTCCTGGCCGGCGCCGGCGGCGGCACCGCCGGGGACTGCCGGCGGTGCGGATCCGGCCCGGCCGCCCGCCGGTGCCGGCCGGCCCGCGGTGAGCCGGCGCCGGTCCACCTGCGCCGCGGCGTCCCGGGCGGCGCAGAACCGGGTGACCGCCTCTGCCAGCCGGGCCGCCCGGACCGGTTTGAGCAGGTAGTCGACCGCGCCGATCTCGTACGCCTCGACCGCCCGGTTGTCGTGTGCGGACAGGAAGGCCACCGCCGGTGACCGGGGCAACCCGGACAGCACCCTGGCCAGGTCGACGCCGTCCCACCCGGGCATGGCGATGTCCAGCAGCACGGCGTCCGGCACCGGCGCGTCGGGGTCGGCGCGGGTGAGCAGCGCCAACGCCTCCGCGGCGTTGCCGGCGGTCAGGATGGTGCCGACCCGCGGGTCGCCGCGCAGCAGGTAGGCGATCTCGTCCAGGGCCGGCGCCTCGTCGTCCACCGCCAGCACCACCAAGCCGGTCGACCCGGACTCCGGCCGGTCCGGACGCGCGTCGCCACCGACTCCTGGACGCACCGTGCCTCCCGTCTTCCCGCCTGCCGTTGCCGTCTGCATCCTGACCGTTGCGCCGCCGCGGGGACAAGCCCCACGCCTCGCCCCACGCCTCGCCCCCCGTTTCGCCGACTTGCCTCAAATGCATGTTCAAGGCCCTCGCGAACCTGCATTCGAGGCAAGTCGACCGGCCGGCGGGGCGTGGACAGGCCCGCGCGCCGGCCCGGTCAACCGTCCGCGGAGACCCCGGGCGCGAACTTCGGCAACCGGACGATCACCTTGGTGCCGGCGTCCGGCGCCGTCTCCACCACCAGCCCGTAGTCCTCGCCGAACGCCGCCCGCAGCCGGTCGTCCACGTTGCCCAGCCCCACATGGTCGGCGCCGTGGTCGGCGCCCCGGTCGGTGCCGCCCTCGTCGTGCCGGCCCACCAGCTCCGGATCCATCCCGACCCCGTCGTCCTCGACGCTGATCAGGCAGTCGGGTCCGACGTCCTCGGCGGTCACCGACACCGTGCCGCCCTCCGCCCGACCGGCCAGGCCGTGCCGGACGGCGTTTTCCACCAGCGGCTGGATCGACAGGAAGGGCACGACCACGCCCAGCACCTCGGGCGCGATCAGCCAGCGGATGCGCAGCCGGTCGCCGAACCGGGCGCGCTCCAGGATCAGGTACTTCTCGATGTTGCCCAGCTCGTCGGCGAGCGTGGTGAACTCGCCGGCCTGCCGGAACGAGTAGCGGGTGAAGTCGGCGAACTCCAGCAATAGCTCGCGGGCCCGCTCCGGGTCGCTGCGGACGAAGGCGGCGATCGTGGTCAGCGCGTTGTAGATGAAGTGCGGGGAGATCTGCGCCCGCAGCGCGCGGACCTCGGCCCGGGCCAGATCGGCCCGCGAGCTGTCGAGGTCGGCCAGCTCCAGCTGGGTGGTGATGAACCGGGACGTCTCGTCGGCCGCCCGAATGAGAAACGGCCCGACCGCGGACCCGGTGAGCACCACCAGGGCCCCGGCCCGTTCGCCCGACGCGATCAGCGGGACGACCACCGCCCGGCTGACCGGACAACCCGGCACGTCACACGGCGGCACCGTGGCCAGCTGCCGGCGATCGGACCGCAGCGCGGTCCGCACCGTCTCGGCGACCTGGTCGACGTGGTGCGCGCCCGGCCCCTGGGCACCCAGGGAGCGGCCCTGCGGGTCGCACAGCGCGACCCCCGGCGTCTCCAGCAGGGCCAGCAGGTACGGCAGCGCCTGCGCGGCCGAATCGCTGGTCAGGCCCTCGCGCAGCGGCGGCGCGGCCAGCCCGGCGGTGCGCAGCGCCTGCGCGGCGGCCCGCACCCCGGGCGGGTCCAGCATCCGGCGGCGCAGCCAGCGGCCGCCCAACACACCGACGACGACCAGCCCGATCAGCAGCGCACCGATCACCAGAACGGCGTTCGTCGTTGTCACGCAAGGCTTCCCGTCACGAGCCGGACACCGGCCGGGCTCGGCCCGGCCCGGTTCTGATTTCGTGCGCCACTTACTTTATGAACAAACCAGTGACCTCGACGCGTCCGGCCGGGATGGTTCTCACCAGTCCAAGCCCCCCGTTCCCCAGGAGAGGTCAATGTCGACAGCCACGAATCCCCCCGAGGGCTCAGGCACCCACACCGCCGATCAACCCAAGCGCAAGAAGGTCAGCACGCACTGGCTCTACATCGCGGTCATCGTCGCCGTGGTGGCCGGCGCCGCGGTCGGCCTCATCTTCGGCAAGAGCGCGGCGGGCCTGTCGGTGATCGGCACCGGGTTCGTCAACCTGATCAAGATGATGATCGCGCCGATCATCTTCTGCACGATCGTGCTGGGCATCGGCTCGGTCCGCAAGGCGTCCCAGGTCGGCAAGGTCGGCGGCTTGGCACTGCTGTACTTCGTCGTGATGTCGACCTTCGCCCTCGGCATCGGGCTGCTGGTGGGCAACCTGGTCCACCCGGGGGACAGCCTGCAGGCCGCGGCCGCCACCGCGACGTACACCGTGCCTGCAACGCCCGAGGGCTCGGGCAATTTCATCCTGGACATCATTCCGGTCAGCCTGCTGTCCGGCCTGAGCGGCGGCAACGTGCTGCAGGCGCTGTTCGTCGCGCTGCTGGTCGGCTTCGCGGTGCAGGCGCTGGGCAGCAAGGGTGAGCCGATCCTGGCCGCCATCACGGTGATCCAGCGCCTGGTGTTCAAGATCCTGGCCGGCATCATGTGGTTGGCCCCGATCGGCGCGTTCGGGGCCATCGCCGGCGTGGTCGGCAACGCCGGCTGGTCCGCGATCGGCGCGCTGTCGCTGTTCGTGGTCGTCTTCTACGCCACCTGCGTGGCCTTCATCGTGCTGGTGCTCGGCTCGCTGCTGAAGGTGGTCACCGGCGTGTCCGTCTTCAAGATCCTGTACTACCTGCGCCAGGAGTACCTGCTGATCGTGGCCACCAGCTCCTCGGAGACCGCGCTGCCGCGGCTCATCGCCAAGATGGAGCACCTGGGCGTCTCGAAGCCGGTCGTCGGCATCGTGGTGCCCACCGGTTACTCGTTCAACCTCGACGGCACGGCGATCTACCTGACCATGGCCTCGCTGTTCATCGGCAACGCGCTCGGCATGCCGCTGTCCTGGAGCGAGCAGCTGTCGCTGCTGATCTTCATGATCATCGCGTCCAAGGGTGCCGCCGGTGTCACCGGCGCCGGCCTGGCCACCCTCGGCGGCGGGCTGGCCTCGCACCGGCCCGACCTGGTGCCGGGCGTCGGCCTGATCGTCGCGGTCGACCGGTTCATGAGCGAGGCCCGCGCGCTGACCAACTTCTCCGGCAACGCCATCGCCACCATGGTGATCGGCCACTGGGTCAAGGAGGTCGACTACGGCCGGACCAAGCGGGTGCTCTCCGGCGAGGATCCCTTCGACGACACCGACATGCTCGACGAGCACTCCCCCGCCGAGCACCGGGCAGACGTGAACTCCTACAAGGACGCAAACCAGGCGAGGGAGCTGGCCGGCCACTGAACCGGCCACTGAACCGGCTACTGAGGCAGCGCACCGCGGGCGGCGGCGAGGGACTCCTCGCCGCCGCTTTGCCGTGCACCCGGCGCCGGCGCCGGCTCCGGGCAGGCTCGGTGGCGTGCGGTTTGCCGAAACTTGGAGCGGGAACCTGACACTGCGTCAGCGGTCACGGCCGGGTGGGACCGGATGGGCCGGGCAGACCGGGAAGGACGACTTGCCATGCCGATCCAGCGAACCGGCGACGAGCGATGACGTCGATCACGGTCGTCGGCTGCGGGTATCTCGGTGCGGTGCATGCCGTCTGCCTGGCCCGCTCGGGGCACGAGGTCCTGGGCGTCGATTCCGACGCGGCGAAGGTGGCGGCCCTGCGGTCCGGCGACGCGCCCTTCTACGAGCCGGATTTCGCCGAGTTGCTGCAGGAGTGCCTGCTCGCCGGCAACCTGCGCTTCACCGGCGACATGTCGCACGCGCGCGGGCACCGGGTGCACTTCCTGTGTGTGGGAACGCCACAGCAACGGCACGGGCCCGAAGCGGATCTGGCGCAACTGGAATCCGCGCTCGAGGCATTGCTGGCGCAGTTGGCCCCGGGCGACCTGGTCGTCGGGAAGTCGACGGTCCCGGTGGGAACGGCCGAGCGGCTGGCGCAGTCGGTGCGAGCGGCCCAGCCGGACGCCCTGCTGGCGTGGAATCCGGAGTTCCTGCGCGAGGGCACGGCGGTGGCCGACACGTTGCGCCCCGACCGGATCGTCTACGGCCTGCCGCCGGGTCCCGCCCGCGGCGCGGCCCGCGATCTGCTCGACCAGGTGTATGCGGCTCAACTCCGCGACCGGATCCCGGTGGTGGTGACCGACTACCGCACCGCGGAGATGGTCAAGCTGGCGGCCAACTCGTTTCTCGCGGCAAGGATCTCGTTCGTCAACGCGATGGCGCAGGTGTGCGAGCTCAACGGCGCAAGCACCCCTGATCTGGTGGACGCGCTCGGCCACGACGCGCGGATCGGGCGTCACTTCCTCACGCCGGGGCTGGGCTTCGGCGGAAGTTGCCTGCCCAAGGACGTGCGCGCGCTGATGGCGAGCGCGGAGCATCTGGGCGCCACCGGGGCGGCCGCGTTGCTGCACGACGTCGACGCCATCAACGGCGCCCGACGCGAGCGCATGATCACCCTGGCCGCCGAGTTGCTGGACTCGTCGTTGGACGGTCGGCGGATCGCGATTCTGGGCGCTGCGTTCAAACCCAACAGCGACGACGTGCGCGACTCGCCCGCCCTGGACGTCGCCGCCCGACTCCGGCGGCGCGGCGCGTCGGTCGTGGTCACCGACCCCAGGGCGCTGACCAACGCCCGTCGGGAGTGCCCATCCCTGGAGTACGCCGACTCGGCCGAGGAGGCCGGGCGCGGCGCGGAACTGGTCATGGTGCTCACCGACTGGGACGAGTACCGAGCGCTCGATCCGGTCGCGCTGGGTGAGGTGGTGACCTGCCGATCGGTGGTGGACGGGCGCCACGCGCTGGATCCGGAGAAATGGGAATCGGCGGGGTGGGCATGCCGCAGCTGAGCGCGCCGAGGGCGTTGGTCACCGGCGGTTCCGGTTTCATCGGGTCCAACCTGGTGCGGCGGCTGCTGCGGGCCGGCGGCCGGGTGACCGTCGTCGACGACTTCACGTCCGGGTCCCGGCAGAACCTGTCCGACCTGCTCGACCACCCGCGATTGCGGCTCATCTGCGCGGATGTCACCCGTCCCCTGCAGGTGGACGTCGACGAGATCTATCACCTGGCCTGCCCGGCCTCGCCGGTCTTCTATCAGCAGGATCCGCTGCGGTCGACCAAGACCTCGATCCTCGGGTCGATCAACATGCTCGATCTGGCCACCCGCCTCGACGCGCGCATCCTGTTCGCGTCGACCTCCGAGGTCTACGGAGATCCGGAGGTGCATCCGCAACCGGAGTCGTACTGGGGTCATGTGAATCCGATCGGTCCGCGTTCCTGCTACGACGAGGGAAAGCGGTGCGCGGAAACCCTGTTCTTCGACTACCACCGCCAGCATCGGACGCAGATCAAGGTGGCTCGCATCTTCAACACCTACGGGCCGGGCATGCGAGCGGACGACGGTCGGGTGGTGTCGAACTTCATCGTGTCGGCGCTCACCGGTCGTCCGCTGACCGTCTACGGCAGCGGCGCGCAGAGCCGGTCGTTCTGCTACGTCGACGACCTGACGTCGGCGCTGACCAGCCTGATGCGGACGGCGCCGGAGGTGACCGGTCCGGTGAACCTGGGCAACCCCGACGAGGTCACGATGAAGGAACTCGCCGACCTGGTCATCGAGTTGGTCGGGCGGCGCACCACGATCGAGTACCGGGACCTGCCGGCCGACGATCCGGCCCGGCGCCGGCCCGACATCGACCGGGCCCGGCGGATCCTGCACTGGCAGCCGACGGTCGGCCTCACCGAAGGCCTGACCACCACGATCGAGTACTTCCGCCGCACCCTGAGCTGACCGGCGTCGACCCTCGACGGCTCGACGTCACGACCGACCCGGATCCGGCGCGGGCACCTCCACCACCCGCGCCCGGGAGAACACCACGAACAGCGCGATCAGCAGCGCCACCCGCCCCCACACCCCGATCAGCACGGCCTGCGGGGAGAACGCGTCCCAGGTGGTGTCCGGCAGCCCGCTGTTGATCAGGTACTGCCAGCGGAAGAAGCCGATGCCGATGGCCGCGTCGGCCACGAAGTACGCCAGGATCCACCAGGCCCGGATCCGCAGCAGTACGAAGAACGGCAGTAGCCACAGCACGTACTGGGGCGAGTGCACCTTGTTGAACAGCAGGTAGGCGGCGAGCATCGCGGCGCACACCGGCAGCCACGGATACACCCGGTCCCGGCGGAAACGGAGCCAGCCGACGCCGACCGCCAGCAGCAGCCCCAGCAGCGTGGTGATGGTCGCGGCCATCGCCAGCCGGTCCTGCACCAGGATGTTCGCCGAATTGCTGTACGGCCGGAACGCCCAGAACCAGATCGTGTTGGTGGTCATGTCGATCGGCCGGCTCCACTGGAACTGGAACGAGGCCCACCACCCCCGCCACCCGGCGATCACGAACGGCAGGTTGATCAGGGCGAACACCGACACGGTGCCGACCAGGAAGCCGGCGCCGACCAGCCACCGGCGGCGGCCGGAGACGTCGGCGCGACCGGGTCGCCAGCCGCCGGCGCCCAGCCAGCAGGCGATCGGCAGCGCGAACATCGCCGGGTACAGCTTGAATGCCGCCCCCACCCCCAGCGCGAGCGCCGCGCCGACCAGCGGCCGGGCCGACCCGACCCCGCCGGTACGGGCGGCCCGCAACAGGATCCAGCACGCGACCACCGTCGCGCCCACTGCGAACAGGTCCCAGTTGTGGAAGGCGTACAGCACCAGCGGCGGAGCCAGCGCGAACCACCAGGATCGCAGCCCGGCCAGCCAGGCCAGCATCGCCGCCGACAGCAGGCCGGCCACCGACAGCAGCAGCGCGGAGAAGGTCAGGAAGTCGCCGTCGGTGTCCGACGGCAGCGCGGCCAGCCAGATGGCCAGGCCGGTGAGCACCGGGTACTCGACCGCCCCGCCGTACAGCTCACCGCGGGTCGGGTCGTAGCCGCCGTCGACGTACGGAAAGACGTGCTCGTCGATGTCCCGGCCGATCCACAGGAACTGGATGTCCGAGTAGCAGACGTCGCGGGTGATCCGCACCCCGTAGTCGGGGGTGCTGCGGCCCAGCGCGTCGTACTCCGGTCCGACGCACCGCGCCTTGTTCGCGTACCCGAGGCCCAGGGTGAGCGCGCACAGCACCGTGGTGACGACGACGAAGATGGGGGCGCGCCGCGCCACGGCGGACTGCAGGCGGACCAGCACCGGTGGAACCGACGGCACCTCAGTCGAGGGAGACGGGGGTCACGCCGAACGGCATGAGACCCGCCGCGCCCCCATCAGAGGCGGTCAGCACGCAGACCCCGTCCTCGCTGATGCCGATGGAATGCTCCCAGTGCGCCGCCCGCGCCCCGTCCTTGGTGACCACGGTCCACTTGTCGGCCAGCACCCGGGTGGCCGGCCGGCCGAGCGTGAGCATCGGCTCGATGGCCAGCGCCGTGCCCGGGGCCAGCCGCGGCCCCTTCCCCCGCCTGCCCTGGTTCGCCACGTAGGGCGCCATGTGCATGGCGGTGCCGATGCCGTGCCCGCCGTAGCCGGCGACCGACCCGTACCGGCGGCCGTCCACCCGGGACGACCAGGCGACCGACTGCTCGATGGCGGCGGAGATGTCGCCGAGCCGGCCGTTCGGCCGGGCCGCGCTGATGCCGACCCACATGGCCCGCTCGCAGGCGGCGATCAGATCGACCTCCGCCGCGGCATGCTCCCCGTCCGGCGCGCCCACGTGCACGGACACCGCACTGTCGGCGTGCCAGCCGTCCAGCACGCAGCCCGCGTCGATCGAGAACAGGTCGCCGTCGGCCAGGATCCGGGTGGCCGACGGGATGCCGTGCACGACCTCGTCGTTGACCGATGCGCAGATCGTCGCCGGGAAGCCAGGGTCGTCGCCCTGCGCGCCGTAGTGCAGAAAGTTGCTGGTGCCGCCGCCCTCGGCGATCACGGTGGCGATCACGTCGTTGACCTGCGAGGTGCTGACGCCGGGAGCGACCACCGAACGGCCCGCGGCAATCGCCTCGGCGAGCAGCCGGCCGGCGGCCCGCATCGCCTGCAGTTCACCACGGGTCTTGAGCTGGATCACCTCCGTCACAGCGGAGCCATCCCGGCCGCCATCTCGGGACCGTCCTCAGCGACCGAGCGCGGCCAGAGCCCGCTGCTGCACCTCGTCGACGGTGCCGACCCCGTCGATCGTCACCAGCTTGTCCGCGTAGTAGTCCAGCAGCGGCTTGGTCTCCGAGTGGTACAGCTCCAGGCGCCGGCTGATCGCCTCGGCGGTGTCGTCCGCGCGGCCCCTGGCCAGCATCCGCTCCATCAGCACGTCGTCGGGCACGTCCAGCAAAAGCACCTTGTCGACGTCCTCGCCTCGTTCGGACAGGATGTCGGCGAGCTTGTTCGCCTGACCGACGGTCCGCGGGAACCCGTCGAGCAGGAAGCCCTTGGTCGCGTCGGGCTCGTCGAACCGGGCGGCGACCATCGCGACGGTGACCTCGTCCGGCACCAGTTCGCCGGCGTCCATGTACTTGCGGGCCAGCACACCCAGCTCGGTGCCGGCACCCACGTTGGCCCGGAAGATGTCGCCGGTGGAGATGTGCGGGATGTTCAGATTCCCGGCGAGCAGGGTCGCCTGGGTGCCCTTGCCGGAGCCCTGCGGTCCGACGATCAGAACTCTCATCAGCGGAGGAACCCTTCATAGTTGCGTTGCATCAGCTGGGTTTCGATCTGCTTGACGGTATCCAGCCCGACACCGACCATGATCAACACCGCTGTGCCACCGAACGGGAAGTTCTGATTGTTGCCCTCGCCGGTCAGCTCCAGGAAGAGGTTGGGCAGAATCGCCACGATTCCCAGGTAGATCGACCCCGGCAGGGTGATCCGGGACAGCACGAACTGCAGGTACTCGGCGGTCGGCCGGCCGGGCCGGATGCCCGGGATGAAGCCGCCGTACTTCTTCAGCTCGTCGGCCCGCTCGGTCGGGTTGAACGTGATGCCGACGTAGAAGAACGTGAAGAAGATGATCAGCGCGAAGTACAGCAGGATGTGCACCCAGCTGCCCTGGTTGATCACGTACAGCTGGAGGAACTGCGCCCAGCCGCTGACCTCGGTGGTGCCGTCGGCGTTGACCGTGGTCGGCGCCACCAGCTGGACCAGCAGCAGCGGCAGGTACAGCAGCGACGTCGCGAAGATGACCGGGATGACGCCGGCCTGGTTGACCTTGAGCGGCAGGTAGGTGGACGTGCCGCCGTACATCCGGCGGCCGATCATCCGTTTGGCGTACTGCACCGGCAGCCGCCGCTGCCCCTGCTCGACGAAAACCACCGCGCCGATGATCAGCAGGGCCAGCACCAGCACCACGACGAACACCAGGGCACCCTGGTTGTTCAGGATGTTCATGCCCTCGGCCGGGACCCGGGCGGCGATCGAGGTGAAGATCAGGATCGACATGCCGTTGCCGATGCCCCGGTCGGTGATCAGCTCGCCCATCCACATGATGGCGGCGGTGCCGGCCGTCATCGTCAACACCAGGGTGATCAGCGCGAACGCGCTCTGATCGGGGATGATCTGGTCGCCGACCGAGCATCCGGGGAACATCTGCCCGTTGATGGCCAACGCCAGGAACGCGGTGGACTGCAGCACGCCCAGACCGATGGTCAGGTACCGGGTGTACTGGGTGAGCTTGGCCTGGCCGGCCTGACCCAGCTTCTTGAGCTGCTCGAACCGGGGGATCACCACACCCAGCAGCTGGATGATGATCGAGGCGGTGATGTAGGGCATGATGCCCAGCGCGAACACGCTCAGCCGCAGCAACGCGCCACCGGAGAACAGGTTCAGCACGGTGAACAGGTCGTTGCCGGAGCCGGCCTCGTCGATGCAGGTCTGAATCGCCCCGTAGGAGACGCCCGGCGACGGAACCGTGGCGCCCAGCCGATAGACCGCGACCATGGCGAGCGTGAAGAGGATCTTCTTGCGCAGATCGGGTGTCTTCAGCGCCGAGACAAAGGCGGCGAGCAATGATCCTCCTGGCAGTACGTGTGTCGCGCCCCGCGCACGGGCAGCCGAAGGCCGCCGCGGGTGACGGCGCAGCACTCGACTCTAACCTACCGGCGAGCTACCCCGGGTGCGCCCAGAATGGCAGCCATGCCCGCCATGCCGACCGAGGGCACGCCGTTCCCGGCGCCCACCCCGCTCCTGGGCGCGCCCACCTTCCTGCAGCGGATGGCCGACGGCACCCTCAAACAGCTCAACCCGTTCACCGGCACCCAGGTGTGGACGGTGCCCGGACGAGCCCGCCGGCCGCTGGGTTCGGCGTCGGATCCGTCCGCCCCGCCGGCCAGGCCGCTGACCGACCGGGACCGCACGGCGGCCTGCGCGTTCTGCCCGGACCGGTACCTGGAAACGCCGCCGGAGAAGGCCCGGCTGGTCGCCGGCCCGCAGGGCGAGCGGGTGATCCGGCACCTGCCGGCCGACCGGCTGTTCGACACCGCGGCGCAGTTCCGGCGGGTCCCGAACCTGTTCGAGATCGTGTCCTTCGACTACTGGCAGCTCAACTACGGCCACCGGCTGCCGGCCGCGCAGCGCGAGCGGATGCTGGCCTACCTGGCCACGGAGGCCGGTCGGCGGCACGTCCAGGCGCTGGCCGAGCGGCGGGCCAACGAGCCCTGGGCGCACATGTCGGAGGCCGACCGGCTCGGCCACGCCGAGAACTTCTTCGGCGGCGGCCACGACGTCATCGTGGCCAGGCGGCACTTCGTGGACGGCGCCACCGACGACAGCCAGCTCGCCTCGTCCGGCACGCTGACCCCGGACGAGCACGACTCGTACCTGCGCTTCACCATCGACGCCCTGCGCGACTTGTACGCGGGCAACCGCTACGTCCGGTACGTCGCGGTGTTCCAGAACTGGCTGCGCCCGGCCGGCGCCTCCTTCGACCACCTGCACAAGCAGCTGGTGGCCATCGACGAGCGCGGCGTGCAGGCCGAGCTGGAGATCCAGCGGGCCCGGGCCAACCCGAACGGCTACAACGAGTTCGCGGTCGACTACGCCGCTTATCACAACCTGACGGTCGCCGAGAACGAGCACGCGGTGGCCTTCGCCGGCTTCGGGCACCGGTATCCGACGCTGGAGATCTTCTCGCGCAGCGAGCGGCCGCAGCCCTGGCTGCACACGCCGGCCGAGCTTCGCGGCATGTCCGACCTGATCCATGCCCTGCACGCGGCCACCGGCCCGCGGATGCCGTGCAACGAGGAGTGGCACCACAAGCCGCCGGACGCCGACGTGCCGATGCCCTGGCGGGTGCTGATCAAGTGGCGGCTGTCCACCATCGCCGGATTCGAGGGCGGCACCAAGATCTACCTGAACACCATCGACCCGCAGACCCTGCGGGACACCGTCACCGCGGAGCTGTCCCGGCTGCGGGACAGGGGGTCGATCGCCGGCACGATCCGGATCGGGCAGGAGTGCGCCTGCGTGCCGAACAGCCTGCGGTACAACCCGGCGGTGCGGCGGACCGCCCGGCCGGACGCGGCGTTCCCGTCGCTGTACGGCGCCCCCGGCGCCGATCGGCCGACGGGCGGCGGCATCGACTGACGTGAGCCGGGTCGCGGCTCACTCGACGGGGCGGACGACCACCACCGGCGCCTCGGCATGACCGATCAGCGCCTGGCTGGTCGAGCCGAGCAGGGCGCCCCGGAAACCGCCGCGGCCCCGGCTGCCGACCACCACCAGCGACGCGTCCGCCGAGCAGTCCAGCAGCACCGTGGCCGGATCACCCTTGCGGACCTCGGTGCGCACCACCGTGTCCGGGTAGCGCTCCGACCAGCCCGCCAGCTCCTCGGACACCAGCGCCCGCTCGATCTCCCGCAGCTGGTCCTCGGTCAGGTCCGCGCCGATCAGGTGGCTGCGCTCGTCGACCTCGACGGTCAGGTCGTTGTGCCAGGCGTGCACGGCGACCAGCTCGGTGCGGCGGACGGCGGCGGCATCGAACGCCACGGCGACCGCCTGCCGGCTGTTGGGCGAACCGTCGACGCCGACGACCACCGGGCCGGTGCGGGCACCGGCGTTCCCCGCGCGGAGCACCGCCACCGGCACCGTCGCGTGCGCCGCCAGGCCCAGCGCCACCGATCCCCCGACGACCCGCCGGAACCGGCCGCGCTCGCGGGTGGCGACCACGATCATCGCCGCGCCGGCCGACCGCCCCAGCAGCACGTCGACCGGATGGCCGGCCTCGACCGTGCTGGTGATCGGCAGGTCCGGGTACCGCTCCAGCAACGTGGCCGCGATCTCCCGGTGCAGCTTCTGCCGGGCGGCCAGCAGGATCGAGTCGTAGTCGTCGGCCATCACGTCGTAGGCGAGCAGGTTGCGGTGCGGCATCGAGTACGCCGACACCAGGACCAGGCCGGTGCCGCGGCGGGACGCCTCGGCGGCCGCCCAGCCGGCGGCCTGCCGCGACTCGTCGGCATCGTCGACGCCGACCAGTACCTGGCCGGAGAGGTCGTGACGGGCGTGGTCCTGATCGGTCATCGTGTCATCCTCCCCGGCCGCCGGGCCGGTGGCACGGTTCATCAGTGGAACTGCGGGATGATCAGGTACAACCCGTACAGCACCAGCAGCACGGAGACGAGCAGGCACAGGTAGCCGCTGAGCTTGGCCCCGGCGTTGGGGGTCGCCGTGCCGTCAGCGCCGCGCGGGCCGGACGTCAACGCCATGACGCCCAGCGAGAAGATGCCCACGATGGCCACCGCGGCCACCACCGTGGTCACCGCGACCAGTCCCAACGACGCCCAGTCGATTGTCATATCGCTTCTCTTCCTGTTCGCAGGGTCCGGGGACGGTTGCGGCGCGGTCAGGCGCCGACCGTCTCCTTGACCGGGTTGATGGTCACGTCGGCGGCGTCGTTGACGTTGTCGCTGGACACCGGCGCCCGCTTGGAGATCATGTAGATGGTGCCGGCGCCGATCAGCAGCGCGACGAAGACCAGCACCAGCCCGATCGTGCCGGTCAGCGCGATCGCCGCGGCGACGCCGCCGACCAGGGCGGCCGCGGGCAGGGTGAGCAGCCAGCCGTAGAGGATCTTGCGGGCGGTGCCCCAGCGCACCTCGGCCAGCTTCTTGCCGACGCCCGACCCCATGATCGAACCGGAGCACACCTGGGTGGTGGACAACCCGAAGCCCATGTGCGAGGAAGCGAGGATCGCCGCAGCCGAGGTGGTCTCGGCGGCGAAGCCCTGCGGGGACTGGACGTCCACGATGCCCTTGCCCATGGTCCGCATGATCCGCCAACCACCCGAGTAGGTGCCAAGGCCGATCGCCAGGCCGGCACTGGCGATCACCCAGAACTGCGGGCCGGTGCCCGACTCCTGGTAGCCGGCGGTGATCAGGACCAAGGTGATGACGCCCATCGTCTTCTGCCCGTCGCTGGTGCCGTGGGACAGCGCGACCAGCGAGGCGGACACCGACTGCGCCTTGCGGAACCAGCCGGCCGACGGCTCCGAGTCGGCCCTGTTGACCATCTTGTACAGCGCGAAGGTGGCCAGGCCGGCCGCCAGCCCGGCGACCAGCGGGGCCATCACCGCCGGCAGCACGATCTTGGACATGACGACCGAGAAGTTCACCCCGGACACTCCGGCGCCGATCACCACCGCCCCGATCAGACCGCCGAACAGCGCGTGCGAGGAACTGGACGGCAGGCCGAACAGCCAGGTGAGCAGATTCCACAAGATGGCGCCGACCAGGCCGGCGAAGATCATCGTCGGGGTGACCAGGGTGTCGTTGACGATGCCGCCGGAGATCGTCTTGGCCACCTCGGTGGACAGGAAGGCGCCCACCACGTTGAGCACGGCCGCGATCAGCACGGCCACCTTGGGCTGCAGCGCACCGGTGGCCACCGAGGTGGCCATTGCGTTCGCGCTGTCGTGAAAGCCGTTCGTGAAGTCGAAGAACAGGGCGGTGATGATCACCATCGTCACCAGGAACAACGTTGTCGACATCGGGTCCTCGATCCGCTCACCGCCCGCGGGCGGTCCTGACACACAGCCGATTCGGCGCACCGTCGACGAGGCGATCGGCCTGCCGGACGCTAGGAGCCGACGGTGAACGGACGGTGAATGCCGGACCACGGGTCGGTACTCGGGCAGCGAATTGACCCGATGTGGGTGAGCCGGTCGCGCCGCCCCCGGGACGCGAAAACGCCACCCGGCCGCGGGAATCCGTGGCCGGGTGGCGTTCTCTTGGCGCGGTGCGCCGCCGGTGGGCGATCGTGAGGCTGCGGGCGGCGCCGCCGTCAGGCGGTGGTGACGCTGCCGCCCGCCGCGGTGATCTTCTCCTTGGCCGAGCCGGACGCGGCGTCGACGGTGAGGGTGATGACGACGCCGTTCAGGTCGCCGTCGCCGAGCACCTTGACCTTGTGGCGCTTGCGGACCGCACCGGCCGCGACCAGCTCGGCCACGCCGACCGTGCCGCCATCCGGGAACAGGGTGGCCAGCTGACCCACGTTGACCACCTGGTAGCTGGTCTTGAACCGGTTCTTGAAGCCCTTGAGCTTGGGCAGCCGCATGTGCAGCGGCAGCTGCCCGCCCTCGAACGCCGGCGAGACGTTCTTGCGCGCCCCGGTGCCCTTGGTGCCGCGGCCCGCGGTCTTGCCCTTGGAGCCTTCGCCGCGACCGACGCGGATCTTGTCCCGCTTGGCGCCCGGCGCCGGCCGCAGGTCGTGCAGCTTGATCGTCATGACTCACTCCCCGGCACGACCTCGACCGTGAGCAGGTGGGACGCGCGATTGATGTAGCCGCGGTTGACGGCGTTGTCGTCGACCACCACGGTCTGGTGGATCTTGCGCAGGCCCAGCGAGCGGACCGACTCGCGGGCCGGCCGCTTGTTGCCGATGGTGGAGCGGACCTGGGTGACCTTCAGCTGATCAGCCATGTCAGACCCCCTGTCCGGCCCGCGCCCGCAGCATGGCCGCCGGGGCGACGTCCTCGATCGGCAGGCCACGGCGGGCGGCCACGGCCTCCGGCTGCTGCAGCCGCTTGAGGGCGTCGATGGTCGCGTGCACGATGTTGATCGGATTGTCCGAGCCGAGCGACTTGCTCAGCACGTCGTGGATGCCGGCGCATTCCAGCACGGCGCGCACCGGGCCGCCCGCGATGACCCCGGTACCCGGCGAGGCCGGCCGCAACAGCACCACGCCGGCCGCCGCCTCACCCTGCACCGGGTGCGGGATGGTGGAGGCGATCCGGGGCACCCGGAACATGTACTTCTTGGCCTCCTCGACGCCCTTGGCGATGGCCGCGGGGATCTCCTTGGCCTTGCCGTAGCCGACGCCGACCTGCCCGTCGCCGTCACCGACGACGACCAGGGCGGTGAAGGAGAACCGCCGGCCACCCTTGACGACCTTGGCGACCCGGTTGGTCACCACGATCCGCTCGAGCAGCGGGTTCTTCTCCGCGGGGGCGTCGCGACGGCCGCCGTCGCGGCCACCGCGGCGGTCCCGCCGGTCGCCGCGATCGCTGCCCCGGTCGCCGCCGCCGAAGCCGCCGCGCTGTGGTCCGGGCATCAGATATCCCTCTCGATCATGCTGCTCGTGGTGCTCTTGGTGTCAGTACGGTTCATCAGAACTCCAGGCCGGCGCTGCGGGCGCCGTCCGCGAGGGCCGCGATCCGGCCGTGGTAGGCGTCGCCGCCCCGGTCCAGGACGACCGTGGTCACGCCCAACTCCACCGCGCGCCGGCCGACCAGCTCGCCGACCTTGCGGGCCTTGGCGGTCTTGTCGCCGTCGGTCGCCCGCAGGTCCGCCTCCAGGGTGGAGGCCGACGCCAGCGTCTTGCCGACGGTGTCGTCGATCAGCTGCACCGAGATGTGCCGGGACGAGCGCTTGACCGCCAGCCGCGGCCGAGCCGTCGTGCCGGACACCTTCTTGCGCAGCCGGAAGTGGCGACGGGCCCGTGCGATCCGTCGATCGTGGGAAACAGAAGCTGCCATGATCACTTACCCGTCTTTCCGACCTTGCGCCGCACGACCTCGCCGGCGTACCGCACGCCCTTGCCCTTGTACGGGTCGGGCTTGCGCAGCTTGCGGATGTTCGCAGCGACCTCGCCGACCTGCTGCTTGTCGATGCCCTCGACCCGGAACTTGATCGGGGACTCGACGACGAAACTGATGCCGTCCGGCGCCGGCACCGGCACCGGGTGCGAGTAGCCCAGGGCGAACTCCAGGTCCTTGCCCTTGGCGGTGACGCGGTAGCCGACGCCGACGATCTCCATCGACTTGGTGTAGCCCTGGGTGACGCCGACGACCATGTTGTTCAGCAGCGAGCGGGTCAGGCCGTGCCGAGCCCGCGAGTCGCGGTCGTCGTCCGGGCGGGTGACCTTGAGCTCGCCCTCCTCCTTGGCCACCTTGATCGGCTCGACCACGGAGTGCGAAAGCGTGCCCTTCGGGCCCTTCACCGTCACCGTGTTGCCGACGATGGTCACGTCGACGCCCGCGGGCACGGGGATCGGCAGCCTTCCGATTCGAGACATGTCCGTAACCCCCTTTACCAGACGTAGGCGAGGACTTCCCCGCCCACCTTCTTCTTGGCGGCCTGCCGGTCGGTCAGCAGCCCGCTGGACGTGGAGATGATCGCGATGCCCAGGCCGCCGAGCACCTTGGGCAGCTCGGTGGAGCGGGCGTACACCCGCAGGCCAGGCTTGGAGACGCGGCGGATGCCGGCGATCGAACGCTCACGGTTCGGGCCGTACTTGAGCTTGACGACAAGAGACTTGCCGACCGGCGCCTCGGCAGTGGTCCAGGAGGCGATGTAGCCCTCCTTGACGAGGATGTCGGAGATGCTGCCCTTCAACTTGGAGAAGGGCATGACGACCTCGTCGTGGTACGCCGAGCTGGCGTTGCGGATCCTGGTGAGGAAGTCCGCGATCGGGTCGGTCATGGACATGTGGTCGTGCCTTTCTCGCCTGGTCCCCCGGCCGCGTTCCGGTATCGGTGCGCGTCCGGGGCCTGTGACGAACGGGTGCGTGGGATCGGTGGATTACCAGGAGGCCTTGGTGACGCTGTGACATGCGCCGCCACCTGCGTCGACGTGGTGTAACAGCGCTACCACGACGACTTGGTGACGC
>CAZCEH010000006.1:70415-147623 GCA_964497705.1 uncultured Actinomycetes bacterium
GCCGCCACCTGCGTCGACGTGGTGTAACAGCGCTACCACGACGACTTGGTGACGCTGTGACATGCGCCGCCACCTGCGTCGACGTGGTGTAACAGCGCTACCACGACGACTTGGTGACGCCGGGCAGTTCGCCGGCGTGCGCCATCTCGCGCAGGCAGATCCGGCACAGGCCGAACTTGCGGTACACCGAGTGCGGGCGGCCGCAGCGGGAGCAGCGGGTGTAGCCGCGCACCGCGAACTTCGGCTTGCGCTTGGCCTTGTTGATCAGTGCGGTCTTCGCCATGCGATCAGTTCTCCTTGAACGGGAAGCCGAGCCGCCGCAGCAGCGCACGTCCCTGGTCGTCCGTCGTCGCCGTCGTGACGACCGTGATGTCCATGCCCCGCGGTCGGTCGATCTTGTCGATGTCGATCTCGTGGAACATCGACTGCTCGTTCAGGCCGAAGGTGTAGTTGCCGTGCCCGTCGAACTGGGTCGCCGACAGGCCGCGGAAGTCGCGGATACGCGGCAGCGCGATGGTCAGCAGCCGGTCCAGGAACTCCCACATCCGGTCGCCGCGCAGGGTGACCTTCGCGCCGATCGGCATGCCCTCGCGCAGCTTGAACTGGGCGATGGACTTGGTGGCCCGGCGGATCACCGGCTTCTGCCCGGTGATGGTGGCCAGGTCGCGAACCGCGCCCTCGATCAGCTTGGCGTCGCGGGCGGCCTCGCCGACGCCCATGTTGACGACGACCTTGGTGACGCCGGGGATCTGCATGACGTTCGCGATCGCGAACTCCTTCTGCAGCGCGTCGCGGATCTCGTCCTGGTAGCGCAGCTTGAGCCGCGGCTTCGGAGCAGCTTCGGTAGTGGTCATCACAGGTCCTTACCGGTACGACGGGAGAAGCGAACCCGGCGGCCGTTCTCGTCCACCCGCTTGCCGACGCGGGTCGGCTTGTTGTCGGAGTCCACCACCTGCACGTTGGACACGTGGATGGGCGCCTCCTGGGTGACGATCCCGCCGGTCTTCGCGCCGCGCTGGGTCGTCGACACCTTGGTGTGCTTCTTGATCCGGTTCACGCCCTCGACGAGGACGCGGTTCGTCTCCGGGTAGGCCTGGATGACCTTGCCGCGGGCACCCTTGTCCTTGCCGGCGATCACCAGCACGGTGTCGCCCTTGCGTACCTTCAGTCCCATCACAGCACCTCCGGCGCCAGCGAGATGATCTTCATGTACCTCTTGTCGCGCAGCTCCCGGCCGACCGGCCCGAAGATGCGGGTGCCGCGGGGGTCACCGTCGTTCTTGAGCAGCACGGCGGCGTTCTCGTCGAACTTGATGTAGCTCCCGTCCGGGCGCCGCTTCTCCTTCACGGTGCGCACGACGACGGCCTTGACCACGTCGCCCTTCTTCACCCCGGCACCCGGGATGGCGTCCTTCACGGTCGCCACGATGATGTCGCCGATGCCCGCGTACCGGCGGGACGAACCCCCGAGTACGCGGATGCACAGGATCTCCTTGGCGCCGGTGTTGTCGGCGACCCGGAGACGGGACTCCTGCTGAATCACTGCAGTCCGCCTTCTCCTAGCAACCCGGGAGCGCCGGGCCGCGGTTGTCTGGTTCCGGCCGGCCGTCCTGGCGCCGACATGCGAAAAGACAAGAGGAAGTACGAGCGATGAAGCCGCTCGCCTTTTCACTCTTGCCTGTGGCACGTGGCCGCACGTGTTCCCGTTCACCGGCTTGTGCCGGCGGCGGGTCACGCAGGAAGGTGACGGAGCCCTGGCAAGATTTCCGACCTTGCCAAGCCAGATCGACGCCCGCTTGACCGCTGATGCGGCCCGACTGACGCCAATGTTCAACCTTACGGGATCTTGCGGCGGAGCGCCAATCGGCCCAGGTCAGTGCGTGCCGGCCCGGATACTGCGGTGGTGGGACGGTGTCACGGTGAACCGCTGTTGCGCATCGGGCCTGCGTTGTGCGCAACCCCGGTTCACCCGGCGGCTCGTCCCAGGCGGAGACGTTCGACGGTGCGCCGGACAAGTGCCACCACCCGCCCCGGCTCGTCGGCGATGTCGGCAGGCGTGAATCGCAGCACGGTGTAGCCCTCGTCCACGAACGCATTCTGCCGCTGGAGATCGGCCGCGGCCTGTGCCGGCGTGCGGTGATAGCGGTGCCCGTCGACCTCGACGACCAGCAGGACCTCGTCGAACAGCACGTCCGGATACCGCCTGCCGACGGCCAGGCGCACCCGCGGATTCGCGGTCCATCCGGTGATCCCGGCGTTTCGGAACAGTCGATGCAGATCGCTTTCCGGGGCCGACCAGGGGTTGTCGCGGACTCGCTCGCGGCGGCGCCGAGCCTGCACCTGGCCGGCCCGCCCACGCCCGAGTTCGAGCGCTTCGTCGAGACTGGCGGCGCCGAGTCCTTGGCGCAGCGCCGCTTCCAACAGGTCGGGCTCACCCTTGCGAGCCAGGTGCAGGCACGTCGCTGCCGGTGTCGTCAGCGGCAGGCGCCGATGCCGGTCGATCTCGAGCTCGTCCAGGTCGGCGCGAACCACGTGAACGCCGTCAATCTTCGACATCCGCCGACACCGCGGCACCACGACCTCGACCACGCTCGGCGCACGGTCGGTGAGACCCCACCACCAGGCGGCGGCCTGCCCTGTGACGACCGAGTCGTCTCCGGCCCACAGCGACGTCGCCCGGATCCTCGACGTCGGCGCGGCCGGGTCGACGCCGACCGCGTACACCCGCGGCAGAACACGGATCCACCGGCCGCGGTGCACGCTGCTGGCCACCGTCGAGCCGGACAGGCCGGCGGCCATGGCCTGATCGCGGCGGATGATGCCGTTCTGCAAGAGCAGTACGGCGTCAAGGCCCGCGTGCAGGGCGAGAACAGAACCGTCCACCCGCCCACTCCACCCGCCGAGCACATCCGGCGCGAGCGCCGCTCGCCGAGTGTGGATGATTCGCGGCATGGGGACGGCCGCGCTCCGCCCGGAGCAGTGGCGTCGCCGAACCCGTCGGTTGAACCGCGGTTGCGCAAACCGGCGCCGGAATGCGCAACGGCGGTTCAACGGAACAGCTCCACCAACGCGAAGGGCCCCGCCTCGAGCCGAAGCTCGAGGCGGGGCCCACACGAGAACCCGTGAACGGCAGGGTTACTGCGCCTTCTCCAGGATCTTCACCAGCCGCCAGCGCTTAGTCGCGGACAGCGGCCGGGTCTCGGCCAGCAGCACGCGGTCGCCGATGCCGGCGGTCTCGTGCTCGTCGTGCGCCTTCACCTTGGTGGTGCGGCGGATGACCTTCGAGTACCGCGGGTGCTTCACCCGGTCCTCAAGGGCCACGACGATCGTCTTGTTCATCTTGTCCGAGACGACCAGACCCTCACGGGTCTTCCGCTCCCCGCGCGCCTTGACGGCCGGCCCGGCCGGCGCCGCTGCGGCCTCGGTCTCGACCGGGACGACGGCCTCGTCGGTGGCTTCGATCACCGCCTCGGCGGTCGACTCGATGTTCTCCGGCTGCTCGCTCACGCAGCACCTCCTTGCTTGGCCAGCTCGTCCGGACCGACGGACAGGCCGAGCTCGCGCTCCCGCATGACCGTGTAAATCCGGGCGATGTCGTGCTTGACGGCCCGCAGCCGCCGGTTGTTGTCCATCTGTCCGGTGGCCGTCTGGAAGCGCAGGTTGAACAGCTCCTCCTTGGCCTCGCGGAGCCGCAGGACCAGTTCGTCCTGTCCGAGCTCGCGCAGCTCGTTGGCGATGCTCGCCATCAGCCCTCAACTCCTTCCCGGGTGACGATGCGGCACTTCATCGGCAGCTTGTGGATCGCGCGCCGCAGCGCCTCGCGGGCGGTCGCCTCGTTCGGGTAGCTCATCTCGAAGACGATGCGGCCCGGCTTGACGTTGGCGATCCACCATTCCGGCGAGCCCTTGCCGGAGCCCATCCGGGTCTCGGCCGGCTTCTTGGTCAGCGGCCGGTCCGGGTAGATGTTGATCCACACCTTGCCGCCACGACGGATGTGCCGGTTGATGGCGATACGCGCGGATTCGATCTGCCGGTTGGTGACGTAGGCCGGCTCCAGCGCCTGGATCCCGTAGTCGCCGAAGGTGACCTGGGTCCCGCCCGAAGCCATCCCGGTGCGGTGCGGCCGGTGCTGCTTGCGGTGCTTGACCTTGCGGGGAATCAACATGACCTATGCCCCTGTGGTCTCGGTACCGGCCGGCGCACCCGCGGGGAGAGCCTCGGGGTTCTCCTCGACGGCGGCCCGACCGGCGTCGGTGGATGTCGGAGTGGTGCCGGACGAACCCGAACGACGGCGCGCCGGACGCTCGGCCCGATCGCCCCGACCCTCGCGGGCACCCCGCTGCGCGGCGGCCGCCTCGGCGGCCCGCTGCTCGGCCAGCGTGCCGACCTTGTCGCCCTTGTAGATCCAGACCTTCACGCCGATCCGGCCGAAGGTGGTCTTGGCCTCGAAGAAGCCGTAGTCGATGTCCGCCCGCAGGGTGTGCAGCGGCACCCGACCCTCGCGGTAGAACTCCGACCGGCTCATCTCGGCGCCGCCCAGGCGACCGGAGCACTGGATCCGGATGCCCTTGACGTTCGGCGAGCGCTGCGCGGACTGCATGGACTTGCGCATGGCCCGGCGGAAGCTGACCCGGTTGGACAGCTGCTCGGCCACGCCCTGGGCGACCAGCTGCGCGTCCGACTCGGGGTTGCGCACCTCGAGGATGTTCAGCTGCACCTGCTTGCCGGTCAGCTTCTCCAGCTGGCCGCGGATGCGGTCGGCCTCGGCCCCGCGACGGCCGATGACGATCCCCGGCCGGGCGGTGTGGATGTCCACCCGCACCCGGTCCCGGGTCCGCTCGATCTCGACCTTGGAGATGCCGGCCCGCTCCATGCCCTTGCTCATCAGCTTGCGGATCTGCACGTCCTCGGCGACGTAGTCGGCGTAGGACTTGTCCGCGTACCACCGCGAGTTCCAGTCGGTGGTGATGCCCAGCCGGAACCCGTGTGGATTGATCTTCTGACCCACTACCGGGTCCTTCCCTTCGCATTCCGGCCGCGCTCGCGGCCCTTGGACTGGTCGCCGACGGAGACCAGCTCGATCGTGATGTGGCTGGTCCGCTTGCGGATGCGGAACGCCCGGCCCTGCGCCCGCGGCTGGAACCGCTTGAGCGTGGGACCCTCGTTCACGAACACCTTGTCGACGATCAGCGTCTCGGGATCCAGACCCTGGTTGTTCTCCGCGTTGGCCACGGCGGAGGCCAGCAGCTTGGCCACCGGACCGCTGGCCGCCTGCGGGGCGAACCGCAGGATGGACGCGGCGTCGGCCGCGGACCGGCCGCGGATCAGATCGATGACGCGACGGGCCTTCATCGGGGTCATCCGCGCATACCTGAGCGTTGCGGTGCTGCGGGGCAGCTCCGCCACCTCGTTGTTGACACTCATGATCGAAGAATCTCCTAACCGCGCCGCGACCGGCGGTCTTCCTTCACGTGACCCTTGAAGGTCCGCGTCGGAGCGAACTCGCCCAACTTGTGGCCGACCATCGACTCGGTGACGAACACCGGAACGTGCTTGCGACCGTCGTGCACCGCGATCGTGTGCCCGAGCATGTCGGGGATGATCGTGGACCGGCGCGACCAGGTCTTGATCACGGCCTTGGAGTTCTTGTCGTTCGCCGCGTCCACCTTCTTGAGCAGGTGGTCGTCGACGAACGGGCCCTTCTTGAGACTGCGGGGCATCTCGTGCCTACCTTCCTGCTCCGTACTCGATGGTCCGATTTCCTGCCGACATCGCTGAGATCACCGTCACCGCTTCTTGCCCTTGCGCCGGCGACGCACGATCAGCTTGTCGCTCTCCTTGCCCGGCCGGCGGGTACGGCCCTCCGGCTTGCCCTTCGGGTTCACCGGGTGGCGGCCGCCGGACGTCTTGCCCTCACCGCCGCCGTGCGGATGGTCGACCGGGTTCATGGCCACGCCGCGCACCTGCGGGCGCTTGCCCTTCCAGCGCATGCGGCCGGCCTTGCCCCAGTTGATGTTGGCCTGCTCGGCGTTGCCGACCTCGCCGACGGTGGCGCGGCAGCGCACGTCGACGTTGCGGATCTCGCCGGAGGGCATGCGCAACTGGGCGTACGGGCCGTCCTTGGCCACCAGCTGTACCTTGGCGCCGGCCGAGCGGGCGATCTTCGCGCCGCCGCCGGGCCGCAGCTCGATCGCGTGCACCACGGTGCCGACCGGGATGTTGCGCAGCGGCAGGTTGTTGCCTGGCTTGATGTCCGCCCCCGGGCCGGTCTCCACCGTGTCGCCCTGGGCCAGCCGGTTCGGCGCGATGATGTAGCGCTTGTCGCCGTCGGCGAAGTGCAGCAGCGCGATCCGGGCGGTGCGGTTCGGGTCGTACTCGATGTGCGCGACCGTGGCCGGCACGCCGTCCTTCTCCGCGCGCCGGAAGTCGATCACCCGGTAGGCGCGCTTGTGCCCGCCGCCCTGGTGCCGGGCGGTGACCCGGCCGTGCACGTTCCGGCCACCCTTGGAGTGCAGCGGCCGGACCAGCGACTTCTCCGGCGTGCTCCGGGTGAGCTCGGAAAAGTCGGCGACGGAGGCGCCGCGGCGACCCGGCGTCGTCGGCTTGTACTTACGGATACCCATTGCTTGTTCTCGTCCCTACCCTGCTCAGGCGCCGCTGAAGACGTCGATCGGCTTGCTCTCCTTGGAGAGCGTGACGATGGCCCGCTTGGTGGCCTTGCGCTGCCCGTAGCCGGTGCGGGTGCGTTTGCGCTTGCCCTGCCGGTTGAGCGTGTTCACCGAGACGACCGTGACCCCGTCGAAGATCTTCTCGATAGCGATCTTGATCTGCGTCTTGTTGGCGTCCGGCCGCACCTCGAAGGTGTAGCTGCCGGACTCCAGCAGGCCGTAGCTCTTCTCGGAGACGACCGGCCGAAGGATGATGTCGCGAGGATCGGGGATCACTTCTGCTCCTCCACTTCAGCGTTGACGGCGACCGGGGCGGCATCGGTGTCGGGGGCGGCGTGGCGGCCGGAGCCGGTCCCGTTGTTCTGCGCGATCTCGACGGTCTTGCCGGACGCGGCCAGGAACTCCTCCAGCGCGGCCTTGGTGAAGACCACGTCGTCGCTGTCCAGCACGTCGTAGGTGTTGAGCTGACCGGCCCAGAGCAGGTGCACCTCGGGCACGTTGCGCAGGCTCTTCCAGCCGATCTCGTCACCGAACTGCAGGACCACCAGGATCTTGCGAGCGGTGGACACGGTGCGCAGCGCGCCGAGCGCCTTCTTGGTCGACGGCGTGTCGTCCACCTGCAGGGACTCCAGCACGTGCAGGTTGCCGCCACGGGCCCGGTCGGACAGGGCGCCGCGCAGCGCGGCGGCCTTCATCTTCTTCGGGGTCCGCTGGGTGTAGTCGCGCGGGACCGGCCCGTGCACGATGCCGCCGCCGGTGAACTGCGGCGCGCGGGACGAGCCTTGGCGTGCCCTACCCGTACCTTTTTGCCGGTACGGCTTCTTGCCGCCGCCGGATACCTCGCCGCGGGTCTTGGCCTTGTGCGTGCCCTGCCGGGCGGCGGCCAGTTGGGCCACCACGACCTGGTGCATCAGCGGCACGTTCGCCGGCACGTCGAAGATGTCGGCGGGCAACTCGACGCGCTCACCCGCCTCGCCGGCGGGTCCGGTGATCTGGACGGTGGTCATCAGGCATCCACCTTGCTCTGGTTCTTGACGGCCGACTTGATCATGACCAGGCCACCCTTGGGGCCGGGCACGGCGCCGTTGATCAGCACCAGGCCCTTGCCCGCGTCGATGGCGTGCACGGTCAGGTTCTGCACGGTCACCTTCTGGTTGCCCATCCGGCCGGCCATCCGCAGGCCCTTGAACACCCGGCCCGGGGTGGAGCAGCCGCCGATGGAGCCCGGCGAGCGGTGCTTGCGCTGCACGCCGTGGCCGGCGCCCAGGCCACCGAAGCCGTGCCGCTTCATCACACCCGCGGTGCCCTTGCCCCTGCTGGTGCCGGTGACGTCGACCACCGCGCCCGCGTCGAGTACCTCGGCGGCGGTGAGCTCCTGGCCCACGCGGTAGCCGGAGACGTCGTCGGTGCGCAGCTCGACCAGGTGCCGCCGGGGGGTGACGCCGGCCTTGACGAACTGGCCGGCCGCCGGCTTGGTCACCTTGCGCGGGTCGATGGCGCCGAACGCGAACTGCACGGCGCTGTAGCCATCGCTCTCCGGGGTGCGCACGGCGGTGACCACGACCGGGCCGGCCGCGACGACGGTGACCGGAACAACACGGTTGGCCTCGTCGAAGACCTGGGTCATCCCGAGCTTGTGGCCCAGGATTCCCTTGATCGCTTCTGCCATGTTGGTACTACCCATCTCCTGTGCTGTGACATGCGCCCCGGAGGGCGATGTGGACGTGAACGCTCCGGGAACCTTGCTGTGGAGCCGGTTCCCTACTGGATGTTGACGTCCACGGACGCCGGCAGGTCGATGCGCATGAGCGCGTCGACGGTCTTCGGCGTCGGGTCGAGGATGTCGATCAGCCGCTTGTGCGTGCGCATCTCGAAGTGCTCGCGCGAGTCCTTGTACTTGTGCGGCGAGCGCACGACGCAGTACACGTTCTTCTCGGTGGGCAGCGGCACCGGGCCGACCACCCGGGCACCCGTTCGGGTCACCGTTTCGACGATCTTGCGTGCCGACGCGTCGATCGCCTCGTGGTCATAGGCCTTGAGCCGGATGCGGATCTTCTGTCCCGCCACGCTTGCCGTCCCTCTCGTTCGGCGCGATCCCTCGCGCTGTACTCACTCGTGGCGGTTGGCCGCCCCGTCATGCTCGTGCCGCTCGCCGGCGCCGGCTGCTGCCGTCGCCGCGGTGCTTGCGTTCGGGCGAACAGTGTCCGCCGCCGCTGTTCAGTCTGTCCGGGTTCACCGGTCCACGCGGTCGGGCGTGTCGCCCGACCGACACATGCGTCCGCCACGGATGTGCGCGGGCGCCGGGCCGGCCACGCTCGGTCGAGCGTGAGACATGCCAGTTCACTGCCACTTCGGTACCGCTGCCGCCCCCGCAAGAACCCGCGACACTCTCCGAAAACGACCTCTACATGATCGCTTCCGAGCGTCCCGCGAGCCTGGTCGAGACCGCGCGAAAGCACGCACCCACCAGAGGGCAACCGGAACAGTATGCCCGAGCCGTGGCGGGGACTTCAAGTTGGGGTGGCTCGCGCAGAAATGCCGGGCCGAATCTCGGGTTCAGTTCGGGTTGAATGAGGACGTGGCGGCCCCGGCGAACCTGACCGAGTTCCTGGCGTCACGCACCCCGGAGCAACTGGCGACCATCCTGCGTCATCGGCCCGACGTGCGCCGGGGCGCGCCGGTCACCGGCCTGGCCAATCTGGCGGCGCGGTTGGCGGACCAGTCATCGACCTATGCGGCGATCACGAACCTGCCGTTGCCGGGCATCCAGTTGCTGCACGCGGCCATCGCGGCGGGCGCCGCTCCCACCCACGAGCGCCTGCTGACGATCCTGGCATTCGGCGATCGCCCCGCGGCGCGGCAGCACGCGGCCGTCGACGCGGTCGTCGGCGAGCTGCAGGATCGGGCCCTGGCCTGGCCCCTGGACGACGGCACCCTGCTGGTGGAATCCGCCGTCGCCGCCCTGATCGACCATCCGATGAACATCGGCATGACAGTGCGCGCGCACCTTGACCAGGTCGGGCGCTACGAACTGGAGCGCATGTGCGCCCAGTGGCACCTGCCCTACCGCGGCGGCCAGGCCGCCAGTCGGTCCCGGCTGGCGGCCCTGCTCACCGACCCGGACCGGGTTCAGGCGCTGGTCGCCGGCGCCCCCCGGCACGTCCAGGAGTACCTCACCCAGCTGGCCGTGACCCAACTCGCCGGCACGTCATCGACGATGGTGCGCCCGCGCGAGACCAAGGAGGGTGAAACCTGGGCGAGGCAGCACGGACTGGTCTTCGGCGGCGATTACTACCTCGTGCCCGAGCTACCGGTCGAGGTGCTGATGGCCGTCGGACCGGGCATGGCGCGGATCACCTTCGAGCCCGACCCGCCGGCCGACCTGACGAGACCGGTCGATGCCGTTGCCGCCCGGACCGCGGCGGCGGCCGCCGCCGGCGAGTTCACCCAGTCCGTGGCCGCCCTGGCCGACCGGCTGAGCCGGACACCGGCCGCCGAGCTCAAGGCCGGCGGCATCGGCAACCGCGAGGTGTCCAAGATCGCGAAGGCGCTCGACGTGGCCGACGCCCAGGTCCGGTTCGGCCTGGAGTTGCTTCGTGACCTGGGCCTGCTGGCCGGGGTGGACGCGGCGGTCGGGGTGGCGCCGGCCGCCGCCGACTGGCGCGGCGCGAACCCCGCGGATCGGTACTGCGACCTGGCCGCGGTCTGGTGGGGTCTGCCGATCCACCCCACCATCGACCGGGACGACGAGGGCAAGCCCATCCCGGCGGTCGGCCGGCGGGCCGCGTTCGGGTCGGCCGCCGAGCTGCGGGCCGCGACCCTGACGCTGGCCGGCGAGCTGCCGGACGGAGTCGGCATCGCCGGGGCGGCGGAGCTGGATCGCTGGCTGGCCTGGTTGCGGCCCGCACTGGCCACCCGGTCCGAGGACGTCGCCGCGATCTGGCAGGAAGCGCACACCCTCGGCCTGCTCGTCGGCGGCGCGCTGAGTCCGCTGGGCCGGCCGCTGCTGGCCGCGGACCCGGCCGCGCTGCTCGACGTCGCCACCGACCTGTTGGCCCCGGCGTCCTCGACCGGGCGGTTCGGCTCGGACCTGACGGTGGTGGTCGCCGGCGCGCCGTCCGCGGCGGTGAGCGCCCTGCTGGACACCTGCGCGGACCGGGAAGGCCGCGGGGCGGCGGTTGTCTGGCGGTTCTCACCGGCGAGTGTGCGGCGCGCGTTCGACGAGGGCTGGACCGCGGACCAGCTGGCCGCCGCGCTGCTGCGGCTCGCCGACGGACAGCCGGAGTTGCCGCAACCGCTGACCTATCTGATCACCGACGTCGCCCGCCGGCACGGCCACCTCGTCGTGCTGCCGGCCGTGTGCTGCGTGCGCTCGGCCGACCCGGCGTTGCTGGCCGAGGTGGTCGCGCACCGGTCGCTGCAACGGCTGCTGCCGTACCTGGTGACCCAGGAGGTGGCGACCTTCCAGCACTCCCCCGCGGCGGTGGTGCAGGCGCTACGTGCCGCGGGCTATCTTCCGGTGCCGGCCGACGAGCACGGGGTGGTGGACCTGGGCCGGCCGCCCGACCCCGATTCCCGGCGGGCGCATCGAGCCGCTCCGGGTACGGCGGCGGGCACGGCCGCTGCGGGTACGGCAGCCGCCGATCGGTTACGCGGGCGGGCGGCCGCCAGGCCGGAGTCGACGGCGGAGACGGTCGCCCTCGCGGCCGGCCTGCTGCGCACCGCGGGCGCCGACGACCAGTCCTGGCCGACCAGCGCGGTCGCCCAGTGGATCGGCCCGCTGACCGACCAGCTGACCGACGTCGAGCGCCACCAGCTCGCCCATGCCATCGAGCATCAGACGCCGGTGACGATCACCTACCACGCCGGGACCGGCGGGTTCAGCACCCGGACCATCTCGGAGCTGGAGTTGGTCGGCGACCAGCTCTTCGCCTGGTGCCACCTGCGGGAAGACCAGCGGGTCTTCAAGCTCGACCGCATCATCGGCGTCGTCCCGGTCGGCGGCTGACTACGCTGAGGCGGTGCCCCGGCGATTCGACCTGACCCGGATCCGGTTGCGCCAATACCGGAGCATCGCCGGTTGCGACGTTCGGCTCGGTCGGTTGAACCTGCTCGTCGGACCCAATGGCTCGGGCAAGAGCAACTTCCTCGACGCCCTCCGCTTCACCGCCCAGAGCCTGAGCGACAACCTCGACAACGCGCTGCGTGAGCGCGGCGGCTCAACGAGGTCCGCCGCCGGTCCCGCGGTCACCCCACCAGCCTCGGCGTCGGACTGCACTTCGCCGGACCCGACTTCGCGGGTGAGTTCAAGTTTCAGATCGGCGCCGTGGCCGGGAGCGACTTCCGGGTCACGGACGAGTCGTGTTCGGTGACGTCCACCGAGTTCGGCACCGAGCCGCAGGAGTACTCGGTACGTCACGGCCGGCTCACCACCACGACCATGTCGACGGCGATGCCGCCGGTGGCCGTTGACCGGTTGTACCTCGTCGCGGCGGCAGGGCTGGAGCCGTTCCGCGAGGTGTATGACGCCCTGTCTCAGATGAACGTCTACAGCATCAATCCGGAGGAGATGCGTCGACCGCAGAAGCCGGAGGCAGGTGACCTGCTCCGACGCGACGGGTCGAACGTCGCCAGCGTGCTCGAGCGGCTGCGCCGCGAACGTCCCGACGCCAAGCGGCGCATCGAGACCTACCTGGGACAGATCGTCGCCGGCATCACCGCGGTGGATCGACGGGGCCTGGGCGCGTGGGAGGTGCTCGAGTTCCGGCAGGAGGTCGCCGGCGACACGGACCCCTGGAAGTTCCAGGCCAGTTCGATGTCGGACGGCACCCTGTCGGCCCTGGGTGTGCTGGTCGCCCTCTTCGGTGGACCGTCCGCTGTGGGCATCCCCCTCGGCATCGAGGAACCGGAGGCCGCCCTGCACCCGGCGGCGGCCGGCCTACTGATGGATGCGCTGCGTGACGCGTCCGAGACCCGTCAGGTGCTCGCAACGACGCACAGTCCGGAGCTGCTCGATTCCACCTCCATCGAACCGGATGAGCTCCTTGCGGTTCGAGCGGACCAGGGCATCACATCGATCAGCGCAATCGACTCAGCCAGCCGGAACGCCCTGCGGGAATCGCTGTTCACCGCAGGTGAGCTGCTACGGGTCGATCAGCTCGAACCGTCGCCCGAAGCGACGACCCAGCTGGAACTGTTCCGTTGACGGCCCCGGCCTCGCCCGTGATCGCCACGGTGGTCGAAGGTCATGGGGAGGTCGCCGCGGTGCCGATCCTTCTTCGCCGGATCGCCCACGAAGTACTCGGCCGCTACGACGTGCGGTTCACCAAGCCCTCCCTGGGCGGGCCGATGCTCGATGTCAAGCCGGCGCCTTGCCGGAGCCGCCCTCGGACCGGGAGTCGGGGGCCGGGCCGTGCTCGGCGGACGAACCCTCTTCGGCCGCCGGATGATCGGCGTTCTTGTGCCCGACCGGCAGCACGTGCATCACCGCGACCACGATCGCCCCGACGATCAGGCCGAGGACCGCCGAGAAGAACGTGTTGGTGATCCAGCCCAGAGTCGCGCCGAGCCCGCCGGTCGCGTCGTGGACGGCGGTCTCGATGTGGTGGACGAGGTCGTACGGCGCGTGCAGGCCGAGTTCATCCATGCCGACCAGCAGGATGTGCCCGCCGACCCACAGCATCGCCACGACGCCGACCCACGACAGGGTCGACAGCACGATCGGCATCGCCCTGACCAGGCCCCGCCCGAAGGCCGCGATCGCCCGGCCGGGCCGCTTGGCCAGCGCGAGTCCGGCGTCGTCCATCTTGACGATCAGCCCGACCACCCCGTAGACCAGCGCCGTGATCAGCACCGCGACGATCGCCAGGATGATGGCGCGGGCGACGAAACCCTCGTCGGCCACCTCGTCGAGGGCGATCACCATGATCTCGGCGGACAGGATGAAGTCGGTGCGCGTCGCGGACGCAACGACCCGCTTCTCGTGGTCCACCGCGTCGGCGGCCGCGACCTCACTCGGGTCCTGCGCGTGTCCCTCGTGTCCGGAGAACTTCTCCCACAGCTTCTCCGCGCCCTCGTAACACAGATAGGTGCCGCCGACCATCAGGATCGGCGTGAGCGCCCAGGGGGCGAACTGGGACAGGACCAGCGCGACCGGCAGGATGATCAGCAGCTTGTTGCGCAACGACCCCTTGCTGATCCGCCAGATGATCGACAGTTCCCGCTCCGGCTTGAGGCCCTGCACGTACCGCGGGGTGACGGCCGTGTCGTCCACCACCACGCCGGCCGCCTTCGCGCTGGCCCGGCCCGTCGCGCCCGCGATGTCGTCGAGCGACGAGGCCGTCAGCTTCACCAGCGCCGCGACGTCGTCGAGAAGCGCGAACAGACCACTCATGCCTTCATCGTGTCATCCCAGCCGAGCGCGGCACCGGCCCCGGCGCCTCGGCCACACCCGGCGCGGGGAACATCCGGTCGCCTCACACGACTCAGGTTTCCCCAGGCATCGGCACGGCGGGAGGACGCCGAGGCGAAAAGGCCGAGACAAACGAGGGGGCCCCGCCGCGCGAACGCGACGGGGCCCTTCGAGGGAGCGCCCGGGTCAGGCCCGGAGCGAGCTCACTTGATGATCTTGGTCACCGAACCGGCACCCACGGTGCGGCCACCCTCGCGGATGGCGAACCGCAGGCCCTCCTCGATGGCGATCGGCTGGATCAGCTGAACGGTCATCTCGGTGGTGTCGCCCGGCATGACCATCTCGGTGCCCTCGGGGAGGTTCACCACGCCGGTCACGTCGGTGGTGCGGAAGAAGAACTGCGGGCGGTAGTTGTTGAAGAACGGCGTGTGCCGGCCACCCTCGTCCTTGCCCAGGATGTAGACCTGCGCCTCGAACTCGGTGTGCGGGGTGATCGAGCCCGGCTTGACGACGACCTGGCCACGCTCCACCTCCTCGCGCTTGGTGCCGCGCAGCAGCAGACCGACGTTGTCACCGGCCTGGCCGGAGTCGAGCAGCTTGCGGAACATCTCGACACCGGTGACGGTGGTGGTGAACGACTTCGGCTTGATGCCGACGATCTCCACGGTCTCGTTGACCTTGACCTGGCCACGCTCGACCTTGCCGGTCACCACGGTGCCGCGACCGGTGATGGTGAAGACGTCCTCGATCGGCATCAGGAACGGCTTCTCGATGTCGCGGACCGGGTCCGGGATCGACTCGTCGACCGCGGTCATCAGCTCCTCGACGGTGGCGACCCACTTCGGGTCACCCTCCAGCGCCTTCAGGCCGGAGGTGCGGATGACCGGCGCGTCCTCGTCGAAGTCCTGCGCCGACAGCAGCTCGCGGACCTCGAGCTCGACGAGCTCCAGGATCTCCTCGTCGTCGACCATGTCGGCCTTGTTCAGGGCGACCAGGATGTAGGGCACACCGACCTGCTTGGCCAGCAGCACATGCTCCTTGGTCTGCGGCATCGGGCCGTCGGTCGCCGCCACCACCAGGATGGCGCCGTCCATCTGGGCCGCCCCGGTGATCATGTTCTTGATGTAGTCGGCGTGACCGGGGGCGTCCACGTGCGCGTAGTGCCGCTTCTCGGTCTGGTACTCGACGTGCGCGATGTTGATGGTGATGCCGCGCTGACGCTCTTCCGGGGCCTTGTCGATCTGATCGAAGGCGGAGACCTCGTTGAGGTTCGGGAACTTGTCGTGCAGCACCTTGGTGATCGCCGCGGTCAGCGTCGTCTTGCCATGGTCGACGTGACCGATGGTGCCGATGTTGACGTGCGGCTTGCTCCGGTCGAACTTCGCCTTCGCCACTGCTGTCCTCCTCAGGACTGTTTCGTTGCGCCTTGTGACTCTGTGCCGGTTGGACAGTCGAGCTCGTCAGGCGGTGTGGATGGATCTGGACCGAATCGTGCTGATCCGGACCCGTGATGCCGATGCCCGGTTGAGCGCCGGCATCCCGACTGTGCAGGGTACGGATGGCCGCTCGCGGCAGTTGCCGGCGGGGCCATCCGGACCCCGGGTTATGGAGTTGTGCGGTCGAGTTACTCGCCCGTCGCCTTGGCGATGATCTCCTTCGCCACGTTGGCGGGAACCTCGGCGTAGCGGTCGAACACCATCGAATACGACGCCCGGCCCTGGGTGCGCGAGCGCAGGTCGCCGACGTAACCGAACATCTCCGACAGCGGCACCAGCGCGGTGACCACCCGGGCGCCGGAGCGCTCGTCCATCGACTGGATCTGCCCGCGGCGGGAGTTCAGGTCGCCGATCACGTCGCCCATGTTGTCCTCGGGCGTGACGACCTCGACGCTCATCAGCGGCTCCAGCAGCACCGGCTTGGCCATCCGCGCAGCCTCCTTGGTGGCGATGGAACCGGCGATCTTGAAGGCCATCTCGGAGGAGTCGACCTCGTGGTAGGCACCGTCGACCAGGGTGATCTTGACCCCGAGCATCGGGTAGCCGGCCAGCACGCCGTACTGCAGAGCGTCCTGGGCGCCGGCGTCCACCGACGGGATGTACTCCTTGGGGATTCGCCCGCCGGTGACGGCGTTGACGAATTCGTAGGTCGCCCCGCCAGCGGCCTCCATGTCCAGCGGTTCCATGGTGATCAGGATCTTGGCGTACTGCCCGGACCCACCAGTCTGCTTCTTGTGGACGTAGCTGTACTTCTCGACGGTCCCGCGGATGGTCTCGCGGTAGGCCACCTGCGGCTTGCCGATGTTGGCCTCGACCTTGAACTCGCGCCGCATCCGGTCGACCAGGATGTCCAGGTGCAGTTCGCCCATGCCGGAGATGACCGTCTGGCCGGTCTCCTCGTCGTTGCGGACCTTGAACGTCGGATCCTCCTCGGCCAGCTTCTGGATCGCCGTGCCGAGCTTCTCCTGATCGCTCTTGGTCTTGGGCTCGATGGCCACCGAGATCACCGGATCCGGGAACGTCATCGACTCCAAGACGATCTGGTGCTGCGGGTCCGACAAAGTGTCACCGGTGGTCGTCTGCTTGAGCCCCATGACCGCGCAGATGTCGCCGGCGTGCACGCTCGCCAGCTCCTCACGCTTGTTCGCGTGCATCTGGTAGATCTTGCCGATCCGCTCCTTGCGGTCCTTGGTCGCGTTGATGACCTGGCTGCCCGAGTTCAGGGTGCCCGAGTACACCCGGACGAAGGTCAACTTGCCCAGATGCGGGTCGGTGGCGACCTTGAAGGCCAGGCCGGAGAACTCGGCGTCCGGGTCGGGCTGCCGCTCGGCCGGGGTGACCCCGTCCGGCAGGGTGCCCTCGATCGCCCCGATGTCCAGCGGTGACGGCAGGTAGTTCACCACCGCGTCGAGCATCGGCTGGACGCCCTTGTTCTTGAACGCCGAGCCGGTGACGACCGGGTTCAGCTTGCCGGCGATGGTCGCCCGGCGGATCGCCGCGTTCAGCACGTCCAGCGAGACCTCCTCGCCGCCCAGGTACAGCTCCATGACCTCGTCGTCGTTCTCGGCGACGGTCTCCAGCAGCTTCTCCCGCCACTGCTGCGCCTGCTCCTGCAGATCGGCCGGAATCTCCTCGACGGCGTAGTCCTCACCCTTGACGGTCTCGCCGCGCCAGGTCAGCGCCCGCATCTGGAGCAGGTCGACCACGCCGATGAAGTCGCCCTCGGCGCCGATCGGGATCTGCAGCACCGCCGGGGTGGCGCCCAGCCGCTCGATCATCATGTCGACGCAGCGGAAGAAGTTCGCCCCCGTGCGGTCGAGCTTGTTGACGAAGCACATCCGCGGGACCTTGTACTTCTCGGCCTGCCGCCAGACCTGCTCGGTCTGCGGCTCGACCCCGGCGACGCCGTCATAGACCGCGACGGCACCGTCGAGCACCCGCAACGACCGCTCGACCTCGACCGTGAAGTCGACGTGGCCGGGCGTGTCGATGATGTTGATCTTGTGGCCCTTCCAGTTCGTGGTCGTGGCCGCGGAGGTGATGGTGATGCCCCGCTCCTGCTCCTGCTCCATCCAGTCCATGACCGCGGCGCCCTCGTGGACCTCGCCGATCTTGTAGGTGATGCCGGTGTAGAACAGGATGCGCTCGGTGGTGGTGGTCTTGCCCGCATCGATGTGGGCCATGATCCCGATGTTGCGGACCTTGTCCAGAGGATTGCTGGCCACGGTGGTTCCTACCTCGTCTCGAGAATTGTTCGTCCGGACGGACATCTGATGATCAGGCGGCTTGATCCGGCGAGTCGAATAGTGCCGCATCGCGGCCGCTCATGCCGGGTGCCCGACATGGATACAGCGCCGGACGGGCGTTCGACATTCCTCCCGACCGGCGCTGTACCGCTGCTACCACCGGTAGTGCGCGAACGCCTTGTTCGACTCGGCCATCTTGTGCGTGTCCTCGCGCCGCTTGACCGAGGCGCCCAGCCCGTTGGACGCGTCCAGCAGCTCGTTCATCAGCCGCTCGGTCATCGTCTTCTCCCGGCGGGCCTTGGAGTACCCGACGATCCAGCGCAGCGCCAGCGTGGTGGCCCGGGGCGGCTTGACCTCGATCGGCACCTGGTAGGTGGCGCCGCCGACGCGGCGGCTCTTGACCTCCAGGGCCGGGCGGACGTTGTCCAGCGCCCGCTTGAGCACGACGACCGGGTCGCCACCGGTCTTCTCCCGGCAGCCCTCCAGGGCGCCGTAGACGATCGACTGGGCGATCGAACGCTTGCCGTCCAGCAGCACCTTGTTCACCAGCTGGGTGACCAGCGGCGAGTTGTAGACCGGGTCGGCGACCAGCGGCCGACGCGGAGCGGGACCCTTGCGGGGCATGTCAGCTCTTCTCCTTCTTGGCGCCGTACTTGCTGCGGGCCTGCTTGCGGTTCTTCACGCCCTGGGTGTCCAGCGCGCCGCGCACGATCTTGTAGCGAACCCCCGGCAGGTCCTTCACCCGGCCGCCGCGGACCAGCACGATCGAGTGTTCCTGCAGGTTGTGACCCTCGCCCGGGATGTAGGCGGTCACCTCGACCAGGCTGGTCAGCTTCACCCGGGCGACCTTGCGCAGCGCCGAGTTCGGCTTCTTGGGGGTGGTGGTGTACACGCGAGTGCACACGCCGCGCCGCTGTGGGCTCTCCTTGAGAGCGGGGGTCTTGGTCTTGCCGATCTTGTCGGTGCGGCCCTTGCGGACCAACTGCTGGATCGTGGGCATGCGCTGCTGACTTCTTCCTTCGCGACGGGGGTGACTGCGAGTGCTACCACGCACCATCGACCGGCCGGATCGAAGGCACACGACAGCGACCCAGCAGGACCGGGCCGGTCGATCAGGCTACCCGTCGGTCTCGGGTGCCCGCAAATCGCTCGGCCGTGCGGTCAAGGCTGAACGCCCACCCGACCGTGATCGGCCGGACGGGCGCCGGCCCGACTCCCGATCCGGTGACGGCGACGGACGCCGCGCCCCGGTGGCAAATCGAACCTCAGCGCTGGGTGCTTCGTCCTCGACTCTACCGACCATCCGGTTCTGCATCGCACGGGCCGGCGTGACGACGTGGCGAGAACTCGCCATCGATGGCCAAGGCCGGTCAACCGGACCACCATGGGCTGGGTGAACGAAGCTGGACCGGGAGCCGCGCGCCCGCCGGGCGGGGTCGTGCCCGAGCTCGCCGAGTTGCTGGATCGGTCGGCCCATCGGGCCGGGTCCGGCTCGGCGCCGCCGGTGCGGACCGTGCAGGGGTCGCGGTCCGAGCCGTGGGACACCATCAGCAGGCTGCGGGCCCAGGCCCGGCGGGAGATCCTCAGCATCGACGACACCACGTACCTGCTGGCGGCGGGAGTGCCCGAGTCGATCCGCCGGCGCGGCCCAGCGACCCTGCGCAGCGCCCTGCGTCGTGGGGTGGCGGTGCGCCAGGTGACCTCCCGGTCCGGGCTGCTGGCCGACCGGGAACTCGGCGCGATCGTGTACCGCGACGGCGGTCAGGCCCGGGTCACTGGCCGGGTCCCGCTCAAGCTGTCGGTGCTGGACCGCCGGGTGGCCCTGCTGCCGGTGGACACGACCGTGCTGGCCGACGGTTTCCGGGTCATCCGCGACCCCGGCGTGGTCGCCGCGTTGGTGGCCATGCACCAGGGCCTGTGGCGCACCGGGAGCAGCCCCGCGCAAAGTACGGATGACCTGCCGCCACCCCTGGCCGCGGTCCTGCCCGCGCTCGCCTCCGACGACCCCGACGACGTAGCCGCCCGGCGGATCGGCATGTCACCACGCACCTACAGCCGCCGGATCGCCGGACTCATGACGCTCCTCGGGGCGCGCAACCGGTTCCAGGCCGGGGCCGAGGCCGCGCGACGAGGCTGGCTGTGACCCGGCTCGGCCGGTCGCCGCGACGCCGGTCCGGCAAGTGGGCGCCGTGGTGGGCCGATCTGGTCCCGATCCTGGCCGCCAACTACCTGCGCCAAGTGATCATGCCCTTCGGCACGGTCCCGAACTCGTCGACGTGGCGCTGGTCCTGGCGCTGTGGTCGTGCTGTTCCTGGCGATCACCGTGGCGTACCGGGTCAGCCGCTGATCCGAAGCTCGCGGCGAACGTTCCGGTGGATCCGGCCCTGCTGGACCATCCGGGAGACCGCCGCGGTGATCGCGTTCTGGATGTCCGGGCCCGAGCGCAGCCAACCGAACAGCCGGGCCACCGCCACCGCGAGTTGTTCCTCCTCGATCACGATGGCGTCCCGGACGGTACCGACCACCGCCAGGTCGAGCTCCTCCGGCGGAATGGACAGCACGTTGCGGGTCGCCTCCGGGCTCGTCGGTATCCGCGCGGCGGCCAACTCACGCCCGTCGATCCGGTAGAAGCCGGCCTGGTCCCGGTGCACGTCGAGCCCGTCCACCCGGACCCGGGAGAGCACGTACTCGGCGTTCGACCGGATCTGCGATCCCAGCCGGCCGATCCCCCACCCGTCCCGGAACCGGGAGAGCAGCACCGTCTCGTGGACCGGCGCCTCGACGCGCAGCGCCGCCTCGAAGAAACGGCGCAGGGCCGGTCGCGCCTCCGGCGATCGCGGATCGGCGGGTCGCTCCGCCGACGGATCGGCCCCGATGCGGTACGGCACGGCCCACCCGGGCACGGCTCGCGGGTCGAGGTCGTCGAAGACGATCTCGGCACGGGACGGCGCGTCCGGGCGACCGGCTCGACCCGGCCGACCGCCGCCGGCAGTGTCGATGGCAGGGCCTGCCGCGGAGTCGATCGCCGGCTCGACGGTGGATTCGATCGCCGCCTCGATCGCCGTTTCGATCGCCGCCCGCAGGCGCGACTCCTGGCTCGACCGGTCCCGCCACCAGCTGATGCCCCAGATCCGGTGGATCCGCCAGCCGAGCCCGACCAGAACCTGCTCGCGCAGCCGATCCCGGTCCCGGGCGGTCCGGGCAGAGTGGTAGGCGGCGCCGTCACACTCGACGCCCAGCAGGTACTCGCCGGGCCGGTCCGGGTGCAGCACCGCGAGGTCGATGCGGTACCCGGCCGCGCCGACCTGGGTGTGCACCAGGTAGCCCCACGACCGGATGACCGCGGCCACCTGTTCCTCGAACACGCTCTCGGCCGCACCCTGGCTCGGCCGGGCGTCGTCGGCCAGCGCGGCCGGGCCGCGCTGGGCGAAGTCGAGGTAGCCGCGCAGGTGCAGCGGGCCGGCCGAGGTCACCCCGGTGATCTGACCCGGTTTGAAGGAGCTGACGATCTCCACCCGGTGCCGGGCCCGGGTGATCGCGACATTCAGCCGGCGCCAACCACCCTCGCGGTTGAGCGGACCGAAGTTCATGGTGAACTTGCCGTGCTCGTCCGGCCCGTAGCCGACGCTGAAGATGATCACGTCGCGTTCGTCGCCCTGGACGTTCTCCAGGCTCTTGACGAAGAACCCGCCGAGCCGGTCCCGCTCCTCGAGCAGGTCGACGACCTCAGGCAGGCCGGACGACTCGATCGCGGCGCGGACGGCATCCTCCTGGGCGGTGGAGAAGGTGACCACACCGAGGGACAGCCCTGGACGGGTGTGCACGTGGTGGGCCACCAGCTCGGCGACCTTGCGCGCCTCGATCGGATTGTCCCGGGCGCCGGAGCGCCGGTACCGCCCGTCCACCAGGACGTGCTCGACGCCCAGGTCACCGCTGTCGAAGGAGGCGCCGGGGAACGTGCGCAGGCTCCCGTCGTAGAAACGGTAGTTGGAGTAGGTGATCAGGTCCTCGTGCCGGCTGCGGTAGTGCCAGGTCAGCGGCAACGAGCCGAGCCCGCCGGCGGCCTTGCACAGGTCGAGCACGGACTGGAAGGTGTCCAAGGCCGTGTCGTCGCCCGTGTCGTCGGCGTCGGCGTCCTCGGCGCGGGCGAAGAAGTCGGTGGGCGGCAACTGCTTCTGGTCGCCGGCGACGATGAGCTGCCCGCCCCGGTAGATGCAGTTCACCGCGTCGGCCGGCACCACCTGCGACGCCTCGTCGAAAATTACCGCGTCGAAGCGCATCTCGGGAGACAGGAACATGGACACGGTCAGCGGGCTCATCATGAAGCAGGGTTTGAGTTCGGTGACCAGGGAGCCGACCTCGTCCAGCAGCTGCCGGATCGGCTTGTGCCGGGTCTTCTTGTTCGCCTCCCTGGTGATCACCTGCGCCGGCCGACCGGTCAGCGACTTCGGTCGCCGCTGCCCGCACCGCGCGGCGACCAGCGTGTTGGCCTGGTCGACGATGCGACGGTCGAGTTCTCGGTACTGGGCGACCAGCGCGTCCCGCTCGGCGGCCTGGTACCGGCGCAGGCGCTCGTCCCGCTCGACGGTGGTGTCCAGCCAGGCTCTCAGCGCCGCCGCCGCGATGGCCGGCTCCACCTGATCGGCGGGCAGCCGGGCCGCCGCCACCGCCTTGACCGCCTCGCCCAGTTCCAGGTCGGCGAGCGCGGCCCGCTCCTGGGCGAACGCGCACCATTCGCCGACGTCGCGCCGGGCGGTGTCGGCCATCTCCCGCAACGCTTGCGCCGACTGCCGCAGGTCCACGTCCAGGTCGATCGACAGGGTGCGGGCCCGTTCCTCGGTGAAGGCCGCCAGCACGGCGCCCCTGGCCTGCCGCCAGTCGTCGATCGCGTTGCCCAGCAACCCAGAATCCAGGGTGAGCGACGACAACCGTTCCGCGGTGGCCGGGCTCAACGGCCCACCGGCGACGTCCCTGACCTGGTGGGCCCATTCGAGGGCGGCATCCAGCGTCGCCCAGTCGGTGTCCGCGCCGGCGTAGGCCGGGCCCAGGATCCGTTGGTCCTCGGCACGGCTGTCCTCGATGGCCTGTTCGCACTGGGTGCGGCGACGGGCCGCGGCCAGGGCCGCCGTGGCCTGGCCGACGGTGATCACCCGGCCGCTCACCTCGGCCACCCGGCGAACCGCCGCCAGCGGCTCCCCCAGCTCGGCCGACCGCGTGGCACACCAGCGGGCGGTGTCCGCCAGGGACAGGTGCTCGATCTGCCGGATGGCCGGCCGGTCCAGGTGCCCGGCGGTGTCCCGGATCCAGGTCGCGACACGGTCGGCGAGCCGGCGGGCGATCAGGGTCAGGCCCGGATCGGGCGTCCCACCGTCCGCCAGTTGGCGGCCCAGCACCGTCGGGTCGACCGCGGCGCCGGCGAGACCCACCGCCCTGCGCGCGGTCTCCAGGGCGGTCGCGATCCGGGTGAAATCGGTGTCCAGCCGCTGGTAGGTCCGGCCCAGCGGGGCCGCGAACTGCCGCTCCTTGACGTCCAGATCCCCGGCGGCGGCCTGCCAGGCGATCGCGTCGGGGAGCCGGTCGATGAGGCGCCGGTCGACCTTGCCGCGCACCGCGACACCCTGCAGGGTGCGCCGGTCGGCGCGGGCCTGCGCGGAGAAGCGTCGCCAACCGCGGTGCGACTCACGGAACCTGGTGTTCAACGCCACGAGATCCAGTTGCAGCGCACTGCCGGTGAACACCTCGCGCATCGCCCGGTCGTGTCGGCGGACCAGGTCGACCGACGGGCCGAGCACGGCGACGGACTCGCCGACGGCCGCCTGTAGCGCCGGATTCAGCCATCCTGGCTGCGGTTTCGCCGGAGTCTCGGCGAGCAGGGCCAGTTCGGTGTACGCGCGGGCCCGACCGAGCGACAGCCCGCGGTCCGGCAGTCCCAGCAGCCGGCCCAATTGAGCGGTGTCGTCACCGATCTCGTCGAGCCGGGCCGGTGCCGCGGCCAGGAATGCCAGCAGGTCGTCGACCGCCGAGCTCGGCGCGTCGTCGGCCGGCGCCCAGGTCAGGCCGCGCAGTCCCGCCACCACCTCCGCCGCGGCGTCGTCCAGGTCGGCCGACCCGGACCCGACTGTCGCCGCCAGCGCGCCGCGTGCGGCGATCAGTTGACCGGCCAACGACTTTCGAGCCAGCACCAGCTCGGACAGGCCGGCCAGATCCGGCACGAACAACCAGTCGTCGAGCACCTGCGGGCGCCGCTCGGCCAGTTGCAGCAGCCGGACCCGGCGCTGCATCGCGGACAGGCTCATCGGTTGCGCCAGGCCGGTGTCGTCGTCCACCGCGGAACCGATCAGCACTGCCCCGTCGGCGGATCCGGCAGCGTCGGTGACGACCGTGATCAGCTGCTGCGTGCGGTACTCGGTGTGCTCGGTGTCGGCCAGGTCGCGCCAGAGAAAGTCCTCCCCCTCCAAGGCCGGCCGCCAGTTCCGGGACAGCCGATCGGCGTGGTCGGCGATCCGGCGGAGCGTCTCGTCGTCCAGGGCAGCCCAGAAGTCCGACGGCGGCTGGGATCCGGCCACCCGGGGCAGTTCGCCGAGCTCACCGATGACGCCGAACACCGAGCGGCCCAACGGCTCCCGCACCTGGTTCATGGCGGCCGCGTGTCCGCTGAGTTGCTCGCGCATGGCGACCAGCAGGCGGCGGTCGGTGTCGGTGAACAGCGCCTTGGTCAGCACCTGCTGCTGCAGCGTCGTGTGCAGGTCGTCAACGACGTTCTTGCGAGTGGCCGCGTGGCTGTGCAACTCGAACAGGAAGGACCCGAGTTGGGCCTGCGACAACCGGTCCCGCACGACGTCCAGCGCGGCGGCCTTCTCGCTGACGAACAGCACGGTCTTCCCGGCTGCCATCAGCTCCACGATGATGTTGGCGATGGTCTGGCTCTTGCCGGTGCCCGGCGGGCCGTCCATCACGAAGCTGCGGCCGTCGCGGGCGGAGACGATGCAGGCGCGCTGGCTGCTGTCCGCGTCCAGGATGCTGGCCAGTTCCTCGGCCGGGTACCGCTCGTCGAGCGTCTGCGGGTCCGGCGGGTCGAACGCCAGGTCCGCGGAGGCCGGGGCGTCGGGGCCCAGGGCGAGCAGCTGCACGTGCGGGTTCGCCAGGATGGTGTCCGCGTTGTCGGTGAGATCCCGGTACATCGCCTCCTTCTGGAAGCTGAAGGTGGTCAGCACCGCCCGTTCGAGCACCAGCCACCCGGGCCGTGCCGAGACGGCCGCGGCGATGCGGTCCCGCAGGCCGGGCAGGTCCGGGTCGTCGGCGTCCAGCTCCGGTAGGTCGATGCCCAGTTCGCCCATCCTGAGCCGCAGCGTGGGGTTGAGCACCGGATCCTCGTCGTTGCGGTGCACGAGGTAGGGCTGGTCGCGGGCCGGCCGGCTCAACTCGACCGGCATCAGCACGATCGGGCTGAGCACCGTGGCATGGTCGTCCGGATCGACCCACTGCAGCATCAGCAGGCCGGCGTACAGCGTCCACAGGCCGCGGTCGGCGTACAGCTGGCGGGAGACGACGTCCAGCCGGCGCAACGAGTTCTCCAGTTCGCCTGGGCGCTTGTCGGCGACCCGGATGCCACCCTCGACCCGGCGGCCGTACCGGGCCGCGGCCGCGTCCGGTTCCGGGACAAGGGTGTACAGCCGGGTCGGGCGGGCGGCCAGCAGGATCGCCAGGTCCGGCGGTCCGGGTTCGGCGAGCTCGAGCGAGGCGGTCCGGGTGTGCTTGAAGTACAGCTGCCGTTGCCGCCGGTCCAGCGCCACCAGCTGGCGGCGCCACGCGTCCAGCTGGCGGCGCAGCTTGTCCGACTGCGCGGCGTCCAGGGTCGGCGTCGGTCCGTCCGGCATGCGTCTCCCTCGTGCGGTGGGTGGGTTCCCATGGTGTCATCACGGTCGGACGGTTCCGGTAATTGTGTGGCGGGTCGTCGCCCGGAACGACCCCGAGTCGACGCCGTCCGGAGCGGACAAACCGGATACGATCCCGGGGTGCTGGCCCTGCGGTGCGGACGGGTCTTCGACGGTGAGCGGTTCAGTGACGGCCCGGCCACCGTCGTACTCGACGGCGGGAGGATCGTCGGGGTCGACGAGGGATATCCGCAGGTGTCGGCGGATTGCCGGGTCATCGACCACACCGGACGGACCGCGTTGCCCGGTCTGATCGACACCCACGTCCACCTGATCTGCGACTCCCGGCCGGCTGCGCTGGACCGGGCGGCGCAGTCCGCCGACGTCGACCTGGATCCGGTGGTCGGGCAGTCCCTGGCCCGGCAACTGGCCGCCGGCGTGACCACGGTCCGCGACCTGGGTGATCGAGACTTCGTCACGGTCGACCGCGCCGGCCGGCGAGCCGACGGCTCACGACCGGCGGAGCCGACGGTGGTCGCCGCCGGCCCGCCGCTGACGGTGCCGGGCGGGCACTGTCATTTCCTCGGCGGTGTGGTCGACGGACCCGACGCGATCGTCGCGGCCATCCGGACGCATGCCGACCGCGGGGTCGACCTGATCAAGGTCATGGCCAGCGGCGGCATGTCGACGCCGGGCACGGCCATGGTGGCCACCCAGTTCACTGACGAGGACCTGCGGCTGATCGTGCGGCAGGCGCACGCCGCCGGGCTTCCCGTCACCGCGCATGCCCACTGGCTCGCCGCGATCGAGCAGGCGGTGGCGGCCGGGGTCGACGGCATCGAGCACTGCAGCTGCCTCACCGCGTCGGGGTTCGAGCTCCCCCAATCGCTGGTGGACGCGCTGGCCGCCGGGCACGTGGCGGTCAGCGGGGTGATCCCGCCGGCGCCCACGGAATTCCTCAAGTACGCGCCGCCGGCGGTGCGGCAGATGCTGGCCGCCTCCGGCCAGAGCCCGGAACAGGTCCGGGCAGCGCGTGCGGGCATGATCGGCCGGCTGGCCGACGCCGGGGTGCCGGTGGTGACCGGGCTCGATGCCGGCCTCAACCCGTGGCTGGCGCACGGCAACCTGCCGGTCGCCATCGACCTGTTCGCCGACGCCGGCCTCTCGCCGGCGCGTGTGCTGGGCGCGGCCACGGCCGTCGCGGCCCGGGTCTGCGGCGTGGCCGATCGCAAGGGCCGGTTGGCCGCCGGGTACGACGCCGATGTGCTGCTGGTCGGCGGGGACCCGTCGGGCGATGTCGGTGCGGCCGTCCGGCAGGTGGCGCAGGTGTATGTCGCCGGAACGCCTGTTGACCTACCCGTCGTTTCCGGGGCCGACGGCGCCGACACCGGGCGAACCGATCCCACCGGTCGATGAGATCGCCGGCCTGGCAGCGGTCGTCGCCTGCTCGCCGCTATCCCGCCACCGACAGGTGCCGCAGTCGCTCGCTGACGACCAGGACGAGGCCCGCCATCTCGGCTTCGTCGTCCTCGTCGGCCGGGCAGAGCGGCTGGGCGAGCGCGGATCCGATCAGCTCGGCCGCCTGTGCGGCGCTCACCTCGGTCGGAAGCCGGGCGCTGGCCAGCGCGTCGAGTCGAACCTGCCGGTAGAGCGCATCGACATCGTCGGTGGCGTAGAGGCCGGCCAGCCCGCCACCGAGCTCTTCGACCAGGAAGATGAAGGCGTGCCGGCGCCGGCCGTAGGCGAACTCGGCGACGAGCACCCGCGCCGGCCCCTCGGAGAAGCCGTAGGCGCGTTCGAACGTCGCCGTGCCCAACGTGGAAACCCATGGCCGGTCCCGGATCCCGCCAGCGGCCAGGGTGTTCGCGGCGCGGATGGCCGGGCCGCGGACCTCCGGCGGCCCGAGATGGGCCAGCATCCGGCACATCACCAACGCCTCCGGTTGCCCGGTGGCTTCGGCCTCCTCGATGAGGCGGGTCAGACCCTCGACGAGGCCGTCCTCGCCGTCCTCGTCCGTCGCGCCGTCGAACGTGCCCAGGATCTCCGCCGCGGCCAGCTCAGCGTCGAACGCCGTCACCTGCTTGTCGAGCAACGGCTGCCATACGCTGAGCAGGCCGGCCACCGGGTCGCCGGCGATCATCGCGGTCGCCGCGGTGAGCAGGCCCGCGAGCTCGGCCCGGTGCTCGTCGCCGAGGGCTCGGCTCTGTTCGATCAGCTCCTGCGGCATCCCCATGGCCTCCAGTTGGCACAGGATGTCCTCGAAGGGCGGGGTGTCCGGGTCGCTCCGGGTGGCTGGTTTCGGCTCGGGGTGCTTGCCGGGGTCGGGGACGGCATGCAGGCGACCGTGGTGCCGTTTGCGTCTGGACATCGGATCCATGGTGCCAGCGGATGCGCCCGGCCCGATGCTCACCCGGCCGATCGACGCGCGGCATACACGCCCAACGCGGCTCGCGTCGCGCGCAGCAGCGGCACGTCGATGCCGGCCAGCTCCGCCCGGTCCACCATGTCGCCGATGATCGCCTCGTCCTCCACCGGCCGCCCGGCCAGTCGATCCTTGTCCATGGATGCCCGGTTGTCCGAGCCGGTCGCGGTGAGGACGGCGAGGTCGCTGGCGAGCTTCCCCGCCGGCGGACGATGTCCGTTGGCCTCGGCCACCGCGGCGGTCTCGGCCAACAGGGCCCGCGCGGTCTCCGGACCGCCCGGGGCGCGGGCTGCCTCCCCGATCGACCCACCGGTGAGGATGTTCAGCCCGGCGAAGGCGGCCAGGTAGGCCCACTTGGCCCACAGGTCGGCCAGGATCGTGGTGGACAGGGTGGCCCGGAAGCCGCAGCCGTCGGCGGCGGCGTGGAACTGCTCGACCCGTTCGCTGATCGACCCGTCAAGCTCGCCGTAGGTGAGCGTGGCGGCCACCGGGCCGGTCGTGATCCGGCCGCGTTCGTCGAGGTAGGCGGAGACGAAAGCGAAGCCGCCGACGACGTTCTCGGCACCGAACCGGTCGGCCAACAGGTCGACGTGTCGCATCCCGTTGAGCACGGGCAGCACCGCGGCGCCGCGCGCCATCGCCGCAGCGATGTCCTCGATCGCCGCGCCCAGGCCGTACGCCTTGACGGCCAGCAGCACGACGTCGAACCCACCGGCGGAGGCCAGTTCGCCCCTGGTGACGGCCGTGACCGAGACGGTGCGCACGCCCTCCTGGCGTCCGCCGGCCGTACCGACCAACTGCAAACCGTGCTGCCGGAGCGATTCGGCGCGCCCCGGGCGCACCAGGAAGGTGACGTCGCGGCCGTTCGCCGCCATCAACCCACCGAACAATCCGCCGACCGCGCCCGCGCCGACCACCAGGATGCGCATGAGTCTCCCTCCGTTCGCCGGGCCCTGGCCCGATTCCACCGCCGTGCCCAAAGTTGCGCCAGGATGCGGATGTCTCGCCGCCCCGGGCCCGGCAGGATATCAGTCATACCGGTTCCCACCAGGGAAAACACCGGACCGAGCGGCCGCAGTGGCCGCCGGAGACCACCACGAACATCCGATCCGCGCTGCCGCGCGCCTGTTGAAAGGACCCCGATATGAAGCCGACCACCATGATCCTCGGATTCCTCCCCTGGATCGCCTTCGGCATCATCGTGCCGATCATCGGCCCCCACTACGTCGGCTGGTCGGCGCTCATCGGCGTCGCGCTGGTCCTGGCCGGTGCCGCGCTCACCCGAGAACTGTTCCGGCCCAATCAGATGTGCGTCGGGTCGCTGATCCCGCTGACCGCCATCGCCGTGACCGCCTTCGCCACCGACGACGAGGTCCACGAATGGCTGCTCACCTGGGCCGTCCCCGGCCTGGCCGCGGTGCTGGGCTTCTTCCTGCTGGTCATGCTGCCGTTCGCGCCGTTCACCCGGCGGTACGCCCGCACCATGACCCCCCGCGCCTACTGGAGCTCCCCGCTGTTCGTCCGCACCAACCTGGTCCTCAGCGCCGCCTGGGGCATCGCCATGATCGCGCTCGGCGCCTGCAACATCCTCGGCTCCGCGATGGATGTCTACGCCGACGAGTTCGGTGACCTGGCCGACATCCAGCCCTACCTCGGCCTGCTCTCGCTGGCCATCATCGGCGGCGTCATCACGTTCACCAAGGTCTACCCGGCCCAGGTGCGGAAGTCGCAGCTCGCGCTGGCCGGCTGATCCCTCGGCTACCCTCCGCCGACGACCTGAACCGCCCCGGACGCGCCGCGTCCGGGGCGGTTGCGCGTCGTGGCCGGCGGGCGTTCAGATCCACGCCGATCGGCCGATCCTCAGAACCGTTCGCTGACGGGCGATCTTGCGGTTCTGCGCGATGTCCTTGGCGTGTCTGGGTTCCCAGGCCGATTCGGTCAGCGCATCCAGACCCAGCTGTTCCCAGTCGGCTTCGTCAATTCTCCCGCGCGGCATGGTGTGGGCGAAGTTGGCGATCGCCTTCCCGGCCCGTTCGTGAAGCCGGGTGCCGATCTTGGGGCCAGGGTATCCCGGCTTCAGCCCTCCTCGATCGCCCGAGCGGCATACCATAACCGCTGGTCAGGGCAGTCCAGCTTCTCCAGGAGCGCGATCTGATGGCGCCACGGCAGCTGTGCAACGCTGCGTTGCACAGCCTCCGGATCCGGCCAGGCCTCGGCGAACTTCCGCATGTACTTCAGGTCGCGCGGTGAGAAACCCTTGGCATCCGGGAACCGGGCCTTGAGGTCGGCGGAGAGCCGGTCGATGACCCTCGTGCCGTAGCCCTCGTGCTCCTGCCGATCCAGAATGTCCCGGCCGATCGCCCAGTAGGTTGTGATCAGCTCGCGGTTGACCGCAGCGGTTGCCCGCTGCCGGCCGGCGCCGATCCGACCGGCGACCGAGTCGAGCAACTCCGGGTACCACGCCGGCAGGCCGAAATGGCTGGGCGTGGGCGGGAAGCCGATGTCGGCGGATGAGTCATCGACGGACACCTACACCACCGCCTCCATCTGTTCTCGGCGTCCCTGACGCGGACCTTGCCGGACAGCAAATGCGGGAGCAGCCTGTCGCGGAGCTCAGCCAGCGTCCTGCTCTCATCCAGCAAGCACTGCGCATACTCTCGCATCGGCGCGGCGATCTCTTCAAAGCTCGCCTGGAAGTCGGAGACGGGCGAAGGTTCCGCGGACCCGCTGCGCCGCGATACTGCCGGCGCTGCTTCGGCTCGCCGCGGAACATTGCAGGCCTGGAGTAGGCGCCAGTCGAAGCTGCTGCTCGCCGACATCGGTGTCCTGGTGATCGCCCTCGGCGTGATGACGGCCTTGTGGATCACGACGAACAACCAGCTGTCAGCGCTGCAGGAATCGGCCAGCGCGGCTCAGGCCGCTGAGTCCGAAGTACCAGACGTCAAGGCGGCAGCAGACAGGCATTTCGCCGGAGTGGCTTCGGTGCACGGCGACCCGGACTCGGTCAGCATCACGGTCACCAGCTACAACGTGGCCAAGGCCGGTCCGGCGTTGCGCGACATGCTCGACGAACTCGGATTCAGCTCGGCCGTTGTCGACCGCATGAACAACACCCGTGCACTCGACGGCACGCTGGAGGCCACGGGCCACAACTGCAACGTCACTGGACCTACCACCCCGACGACGGTTTGCAGATGGTGTTCGAGGCCGTCCATCCGAACTGACGCCGGACAGCACTGTCGTACCTGTGTGCGACAGTCTGGGCATGACCGGATCGACGACGGAGCGCCGCCGCTGGCGGGTGGCTGGCATGTGTGTCGTCGCTGGTCAGATCGCACTGTCGTACCCCTGTGCAAGGCTTGAACCATGACGGGGTCACCACCCGAGCCGACGCCGAGAGCGTCGCCGATCAGGTGTGCGCCGGACTGACCCAGCTGCTGGACGCGGAATTCTGGAAGTTCCCCGGCGACGAGCTGCTCGACACCGCACGGACCGTCGAGAAACTGGCCCGCCTCACCTACGCCGTGCAGGTCGCCGTCGCCGGCGAGATCGACCTCGCCCGCCTCGCCCAAACCCACGGGCAACCCTCCACCGCCACGCTGCTGCGCGAGGTGCTGGCCATCGGCCCCGCCGACGCCCGCGGCCGGGTCCGCGCCGCCGCGCAGATCATGCCCCAGGACGCCATCAGCGGCGGCGAGATCCCACCCCAACTCCCCGAACTCGGCCACGCCCTCACGGACGGCGATCTGGGCGCGGAACAAACGTCGATCGTGGTCAAGACCATGGCCCGGATCCCCACCGACATCCCGGCCGACATCCGCGAACACGCCGAACACACCCTGGTCGGCCACGCCCGCCAGATGGACCCCAAGCACCTGGCTCGGGTCGCGCAGAAACTGCTGGACACGCTGGACCCCGATGGCCACTTCGAACCGAATGATCCCGCCGACCGGGCCGAACTCACCCTGGGCTCGCGGGACGCCCGCACCGGCCTCACCCCGATCCGCGGCCGGCTCGACGACCAGACCGTCGCCGCGTTCATCGCCGCCACCGACCCCCACGCCAAACCCCGACCCGAAACCGACGGCATCAAAGATCAACGATCGGCCGCGACCCGCGTGGCCCAAGCCCTGACCGCGGTGCTGGACGCCTACCTGGCCCTGGGTGACGGCCCGACCCAGGGCGGGGAACGACCCCACGTCACCATGACCATCGACTTCGACGCGATCAAAGGTCGACTCGGGTCGGCGACCCTGGACGCCACCGGCACCCCCGTCCCGGCGGCGGTGGCCCGCCGGCTGCTGTGCGACTGCGACGTGATCCCCGCCGTCCTCGGCTCGAACGGTGAACCCCTGGACATCGGCCGGGCCACCCGCATCTGGCCCACCGGAATCCGCCGGGCCGCGATCCTGCGGGACGGCGGCTGCGTCTTCCCCGGCTGCGACCGACCCGCAAGGTGGGCCGACCTGCATCACATCTGGTTCGTGCGCCGTGAGGCGCTTTCTTACCGATCGGGGGTGAGAGACCTCCGACGTCGGGTCGTCACAGTGGCCCGGTGAAGCTGAGGGCAGCCCGTTCCGCGGAATGGCGGATCGGGTGGGAGCGGCCCTGACAAAGTCGAGGCGTCCTGGCACTGCCAGACGGGGCGGGTTCGGCGAGCGAGACGAGAAGGCATACGCAAGGAACCGGTGTCTGAGTCCTCGTTATGTGGAACCGACTCCAATCTGGCGGATATGGGTCGGGTCGTGGTGCGCGTCGTCCGAAGGACTTCAGGATGGCGTCCGTTCGGCGGTCCAGCCAGGGCTGTCGGGCAGCCGGCGAAGAAAGTCTGTGGCGTACTCGCCGGGGCCATCGGGGTAAAGCCGGGTGCCTCCCTCGTCGATCGGAAGGAAGTGAACACGGGAACCAGCCCGGGCTCTCCCTTCCCGCGGGCCGAACCAGGTCCGTGGCGGGTAGGTGCATTGCCCACCGACAGGTCTGGGTTGGGGCGGAGCCGCCGTAGTACTCCGAGGACGGGAAAGCCGTCCACATGGGGAAGGGCGGCAGCAAGTCGCGCAATGAAGGGACTGTTATGTCGGAAGAGGCATCGGTGAACATCGATGCGCTGCTGCTCGACCCTGTCCGGGCCGAACACCAGGTACTGAGAATGCAGACCAAGTTGCACTCATGGGCGGCCGCAGACTGCGGTCGCAGGTTCGATGATCTGTTCAACCTCGTCGCCGATCCTGCCTTCTTGGTCACGGCCTGGGAGCGGGTGCGGCGGAACACCGGGGCCCGCAGCGCGGGAGTCGACAAGCGCACCGTGGTGGCAATCATGACGTCACCCGACGGTGTGGCCGGGTTTCTGACCGATGTCCGGACCCAGCTCAAGCAGCGGACGTTCCGTCCGTTGCCGGTGAGGGAACGGATGATCCCGAAGCCAGGGACGACCAAGCGGCGACGCCTCGGTATTCCGACGGTGGCCGACCGGGTCGTGCAGGCCTCACTGAAGCAGGTGTTGGAACCGATCCTGGAGGTTGATTTCTCCCCGAACAGTTACGGGTTCCGGCCGGGGCGCCGCGCCCAGGATGCCGTCGAAGAGATCCGGCAGAAGACCTTCCGAGGCTACGAATGGATCTTTGAGGCGGATATCGCCGCGTGTTTCGACGAAATCGACCATACCGCCCTTGTCGGGCAGTTGCGTCGACGCATCGCCGATAAGCGCGTGATTCTCCTGGTCAAGGCGTTCCTGAACGCCGGGATTCTCACCGAACAGGGAGACCGACGGGACACCATTACCGGCACTCCGCAGGGCGGAATTCTATCCCCCCTGCTTGCTAACCTTGCCCTGACCTGCCTGGACGATTATTTCCAGGTCAAATGGGACGCGCACGGCGCCGCCAGTAGACGGGACCACTACCGTCGCCGGGGAGGAGCCACATATCGCCTCGTGCGGTACGCGGACGACTTCGTGGTGATGGTCTTCGGTACCCGGGCCCACGCCGATGCGTTGTGGGACGAGGTCAGTAAGGTTCTGGCCGGGGTCGGCTTGCGCTTGGCCCCGGAGAAAACCCGGGTGGTACACATTGACGAGGGCTTTGACTTTCTTGGGTTCCACATCCAGCGGCACACCCAGAGAGGGAGCACTCGGCGATTGATCTACACCTATCCGTCGAAGAAGTCCGAGGTGACGATCCGGCGGAAAGTGAAAGCACTCACCAAACAGATCACCCACCAAGCCGCGGACGTCATCATGCAACGTCTCAATCGCATGGTCCGTGGCTGGGCACAGTACTTCCGGCACAGCTCGGCCAGCCGCTCTTTCCACCACCTCCAGGATTATCTGTGGTGGCGGTTCTGGGGCTGGCTGAAGAACAAGCATCCCCATACATCCCGACGGTGGCTGGTCCGCCGCTATTACCGGGGATGGTGGCCGGAATACAACGGGATCAGTCTGTGTCAACCGACAGCGATCACAATCCAGCGCTATCGCTACCGCGGCACCCAGATTCCCACCCCGTGGGATCCACCTGCGAAAGCCCGTGCATGAAGGACCTGTGGAGAGCCGGATGCGGTGTAAGTCGCACGTCCGGTTCGGGAGGGCGGTCATGGGAAACGGGCCGATGGAAACCCGGCACCGCGCCCATGACCGATCCTCACTGGGCCGACGGTGGCCCCACCAGCCGGCCAACGCCGCCGTCCTGTGCGGCCCCCACCACACCCTGATCCACGCAGGTGACTGGCAAATCCGAATGGCCACCGACGGCCACCCCGAGGTCATCCCACCCACCTGGATCGACCCCCGGCAACGACCCCGCCGCAACATGCTGCACCGACGGCTGTGAGTGGGACGCAGCCACGAGATGCGGCGGGGGCGGCGGCGACCGGCCAACTCGCGCCGTCACCATGAGATCGAGCCGATCACGCCAGCGCGAGGAACAGCTTCTCCAGCTTCGCGGTGTCGATCTCCGACGGCTCGGCCTGCGCCAGGCATGCCCGCAAACCGCCGGCCACCAGGCTGAACCCGGCCCGGTCCAACGCCTTGCTCACGGCCGCCAGTTGCGTCACCACGTCCTCGCAGTCGCGGCCCTCTTCGAGCATGCGCATCACGCCGGCCAGCTGACCGTGCGCACGGCGCAGCCTGGTGAGCACGGTGGCCGCGGTCTCCTCGGGCAGTTGCATAGTCCACAGCATACCCCCGGGGGTGTCTGATACAGTTGGACACAGATACCCAGGGGGGTATAAGGAGGTTGAGGAACGATGTGCCGGGCAGTGGCCTGCAGGACCTGTGGCAAGACGACCTGGGCCGGCTGCGGCCAGCACGCCGATGCGGTGATGGCCTCGGTGCCCCCGGCGGATCGCTGCACCTGCACTCCGGCACCGGGCGGCAGCAGCGGCCGGTTCACCGGTCTGTTCGGGCGGCGAGGCTGACGTGTGCGCCGATCACCGAACGGTCATCGTCGGCGGCGTCGCCGCCGGCATGTCCGCCGCCACCCGGCTCCGCCGCAACGACGAGACCCGGGAGATCGTCGTGCTGGAACGCGGCGGTCATGTCTCCTTCGCGAATTGCGGCCTGCCGTACCACATCGGCGGTTCCATCGCCGACCGCGACGACCTTCTGCTGCAGACACCCCAGTCGCTCGCGGCCCGGTTCCGGCTCGACGTGCGCGTCCGGCACGAGGCCACCGCGATCGACCGGAGTCGGCGCACCGTCACGGTCCGCAATCCGGACGCTCCCGGCGACAGCGAGATAGCTTATGACGAACTCGTTCTCGCGACCGGCGCGAGGCCGGTCCGGCCGCCGGTCCCCGGCATCGAACGAGCACATCTGCTGCGCGATCTCACCGACATGGACCGCATCATGACCGCCGCCGACGGGGCGAACACGGCCGCGATCCTCGGCGGCGGCTTCGTCGGTCTGGAACTCGCCGAGAACCTGACCCACCGCGGGATCTCCGTCTGCATCATCGAACTGGCCGACCAGATCCTGGCTCCGCTGGATCCCGAAATGGCCGCACCGGTCGCCGAAGAGCTTCGGCGGCACGGGGTTCGGATCCGCACGGGAGTCGGCGCCGCCGCCATCGAGCCCGGGGCGGTGCGACTGAACGACGGGACCGTGCTCGACGCCGACCTGGTGATCGCCGCGATCGGAGTCCGTCCCGACTCGACGCTCGCCCAACGGGCCGGGCTGGCGGTCGGACCCCGTGGGGGCATCGTCGTCGACGACGGGCAACGAACGTCCGACCCGCACATCTTCGCGGTCGGCGACGTCGCCGAGAAGATCGACGCCCTGGACGGGACCCCGACGCTCATCCCACTGGCCAACACCGCCAACCGGCACGGCAGGCTGGTCGCGGACGTGATCTGTGGTCGCCCGGTCAGCGCGCGCCCGGCGCTGGGCACCGCCGTGGTGGGCGTCTTCGGCCTCACCGTCGCGGTCACCGGCAGCAACGAGAAGCGCTTGCGAACGCTGAACCGGAACTACCGAGCGATCCACACGCACCCGGCGAACCACGCCGGCTACTACCCGGGCGCCCAGGGCATGGCCCTCAAGCTGCTCGTCGACGCGGACACCGACGCGATTCTCGGTGCGCAGGGCGTCGGCGGCGAAGGCGTGGACAAGCGCATCGACGTGATCGCCACCGCCATGCGCGGCCGGCTGTCCGCCACCGACCTGGCCGATCTCGAACTGGCCTACGCGCCTCAGTTCGGCTCGGCCAAGGACCCGGTGAACATGCTCGGGATGATCGCCGACAACCTGGCCCGCGGCGAGCGCACCGTGCAATGGCACGAGATCGACCAGCGGATCGGGGACGGCGCCACCCTGGTCGACGTTCGGACGTCAGCCGAGTTCGCCGAAGGCGCCATCCCGAAGGCGGTCAACATCCCGCTCGAGGAGTTGCGTGATCGCGCCGATGAGATCCCGCCCGGTCCGGTAATCGTCACCTGCGCCGTCGGGCAACGAGGGCACAGCGCGACCCGGTTGCTGACCCAACTCGGTCGGGACGTGGCCAACTTGGACGGCGGCCTTCGCACCTGGGCCGCCGGCGCGCGCTGAGGCACGATGATGGCATGCGACCGACCCTGTACGAGTTCGCCGGCGGCGACCCCGCCTTCCTCGCGCTGGCGCAGGCACACCATCGCCGCTGCCTGGACGACCCGGAGCTGAACCACCCGTTCTCGCACCCCGACCAGCACCCGCAGCACGTGGAGCGGTTGGCCGCATACTGGGCCGAGGTGCTGGGCGGCCCCGCGACCTACAGCACTACCTGCGGAACCGAGACCTCCGTGCTCCGGATGCATTCGGGCAACGGTGACATGTCGGACCTGGGTCGGCGCTTCGTCGAATGCTTCTGCCTCGCCGCCGACGACGCCGGGCTCCCGGACGACCCGGACTTCCGCTCCGCCCTGCGCGCCTACATGGTCTGGGCGACGGACCGGGTGCTGGCCCACGAGGACACGGCCGGCATCCGGGACGGCCTGCCGATGCCGCGCTGGAGCTGGGACGGCCCCCAGGTCGGGTAGACCGGACACCGGACACCGGGCACCGGGCACCGGGCACCGGCGGAAGGTTGCATCGGGGTTGCAACCGACCCGCTCCCGCGAGCCCGCGCCGACCCTCTTCGCGATCGACATCTGGCTGCCGCCAAGGCATGTGGCGAGCGCGGCCGGGAGGTTGCACGAGGACGTCGACACAACCCCTTGCCCAGGGCACCGACGGCGGATCACGATAGGCGAAGGCGCAGTGCCGCGTGCTATCCCGTTCCTCGCGTTCGGGCGGATTCGGGCCTCCGGTCCGACTCGCGGCGTCCGTGCCGCCTTGCCCCGAGACGTGAGGACGACGCATGACCGATCGGCAGCCCCTGCCGGGCGCCGCCCCGGCAGGCCAGCACGATCTCCTCGGCCGGATTCTCGGTCCGGGTGCGCACGACGGCGAGCTGCGCACCCGGGCACGCGCCGCCTTCCTGGACCCGGACGACCGGGCCCGGGCGCTGCGCGTCGCCTACGACCGGGTGCTCTCCGGGGACGTCGATCCCGGCGTCTCGGAGCGGATCCAGAGTTCCTGGGGTCGTGCACTGGCGGCCGGGGTCGACCCGGACGGCCAGCGTCCGCCCCGATTGCACGAGATCCGGGAGATCCGCCGGCTGCGTGCCGAGCACCCGCTTGCCCCGTACGTCCCCGCGCTGGCCGGTCTGCTCGCCGACGATTCGGTGGTCGGAAACCACATCCTGGTCATCGCGTCGGCCGCGGGTGAGGTGCTCTGGCGGGTGGGGTCGCCGGACGTGATCCGGCTGGCCGAGAGCCTGGAGTTCGTCGAGGGGGCCCGCTGGTCCGAGGACGCGGTCGGCACCAACGCGATCGGCAATGCGGTGGTCGAGGGCCGGGCCAACCAGGTCTTCTCCGCCGAGCACCTGGTGCGCAGCCATCACAACTGGGTGTGCAGCGCGGCTCCGGTCTACGACCCGGAGACCCGGACTCTGCTCGGCGTGCTCGACGTGTCCGGTCCGTACCGCAACGCCAACCCCGACGCGCTGGCCCTGGTCCGCTGCGGGGCGGCGCTGGTGCACGAGATGCTGCGCGGGGCCCGGCAGGAGGCCGACGAGCGCGCCCGGGACCTGGTGCGCCGCCGGCACCGGATCGTGGACGGGATCGCGCTGCTCAGCCCGGGCGGCCGGTCCGTACTGGGCAGCCTGCCCGAGTTGACGCCGACCGCGGTCGACCGGGCGCACCGCACCGGACGCCTGGTGCTGCCCGACGGCTCCGAATTGCCGGCCGAGCCGCACGGCGAGTACCTGCTGGTCGAGCTCCCGAGTTCGACCACACGGGCCAGCCGGCGCACCCTGGACCTGCATTTCCTCGGGGCCGGCGAGCCGACCGCGGTGATCGACGGCCGCGCGGTGCCGTTGTCCCAGCGCCGGGCCGAGATCCTTACGCTGCTGGCCACCAGTTCGCACGGGCTCACCGCGGACGAGTTGGCCGGCGAGATCTACGGCGACGACGGGGTGCGCACCACCGTACGGGCCGAGATGCACCGGATCCGTTCGCTGCTGGACGGCTGCGTGCGCTCGAACCCCTACGCGCTCGACCCGGCCCTGGTGGTGACGGCGGACTTCCTGCAGGTCACCCGGCTGGTCCGGGCCGGCAATCTGGCCGCTGCCCTGGACGCGTACTCCGGGCCGTTGTTGCCGCGCTCGGGCGTGCTGTCCGTCGAACTGATGCGCGACGAGCTGACCGAATCCCTCCGGCACGCCGTGCTGTCCGCGCCGGGGGTCGCCCACCTGCGCCGTTGGGTGGAAACCGACGCCGGCGCCATGGACCCGCAGGCGATCCGGTTGCTGCTGTCCCGATTGCCGGCCTCGGACAAGGATCGGGCGTACCTGGCCGCCCGGTTGCGCCGGATCGATCGGGCATTCGGTGCCCCCACGCCGGCCGGCCGCCGCCGGACCGCTCCGACCCCGCCGGCGGGCACGCACCCGGTGGCCCCGCGCCGCTGAACCTGGCCGCTCGGGCGGCGCTGCAACCCCGCTGCCACCCTCGCCGCCCTAGCCTTCCTGGAAATCCCCGACCGGGAGCAGATTCCCGGCGCCGATCCGGTTCGAGCACCGCCGGAGTCGATTCCGTCCCAGGAAGGACGACCGCCCATGAAGGCAGCGATGTACTACGGGAACAAGGACATCAGGATCGAGGACATTCCCGAACCGGCCGTCCGCCCGGGCACCGTCAAGGTCCGGATCGAATGGTGCGGCATCTGCGGCACCGACCTGCACGAGTACCTGGACGGGCCAATCTTCGCGCCGCCGGCCGGTTCTCCACACCCGCTCACCGGGGAGACGGTGCCGGTCTGCCTCGGCCACGAGTTCGCCGGCGTCGTCGCCGATGTCGGTGACGACGTGACCACCGTCGCGGTGGGCGAGCGAGTCGTGGTCGAGCCGTACATCACCTGCGGCAGCTGTGCGCGCTGCCGGGCCGGGATCTACAACGTCTGCGACACACTCGGTTTCATCGGCCTGTCCGGCGGTGGCGGCGGTTTCTCCGAGTATGTGGTCGCAGACGCCAAGCGCACGTTCCCCATCGGTGACCTGCCCACCGACATCGGCGCCCTGATCGAGCCGCTCGCGGTGGCCTACCACGCGGTCCGGCTGTCCAAGGCCCGCCCAGGTGACACCGCCACCGTCTACGGCTCGGGCCCGATCGGCCTGGTCACGGTGGCCGCGTTGAAGGCCCAGGGCGTGCGGGACGTCATCGTGGTCGAGCCCGCCGAGGTACGCAAGGTCAAGGCCAAAGCCGCCGGCGCGACCACCGTGCTCGACCCCACCGACACCGACATCGTCAGCACGATCAAGGATCTCACCGCCGGTGTGGGCACGGACGTGTCGTTCGAATGCGCCGGATTCAACGGCGCCACCGCACAGGCGATCCGGGGGACCAAGGGTGGCGGCACCGTGGTCAACGTCGCCATCTGGGGTCACGAGGCCACCGTCGCCATGAACGACCTGGTATTCAATGAGATCTCGGTGATCGGCTCGCTGGCCTACTGCAACGACCACGAGCCCACCATCAAGCTGCTGCAGGACGGGAAGGTCGACGCAGCACAATTCATCACCGGAAGGATCTCCGTCGACGACATCGTCGAGGGCGGCTTCCGCGAGCTGATCGACCACAAGGCCGAGAACGTCAAGATCCTCGTACATCCCTGACTCCCCCTGACGCAGACGAAGGGACGACGCGGTCGTGATTCTCGACGGCGGGGACGATCTGCCGGTGGTCCCCGGCAGCGCGCTGGGCGTCATCCCGAACCCGATGTCGGGGCGGGACATCCGTCGCATCGTGTCGCAGGCCTCGGTGTTCCCGAACACCGAGAAGGCCAGCATGGTGCTGCGGATCCTGCGGGCCGCCGGCACCCTCGGGGTGGAGCGGGTGCTGCTGTCCACGGACTCCTTCGGCATCGCCGCCGGGGTCCAGCGGGAGATGACCAGGCTGGCCAACGCGCGATCGACCGCGCACCTGCGCTGGCCCAAGGTCGAGTTCCTGGAGCTGGACCGGCCGACCGGCACCGCGGCCGACACCACCGCCTACGCCAGCATCATGGCCGACCTGTGCTCCGCCGCCGTGGTGCTGCTCGGCGGCGACGGCACCATGCGGGCCGCGGCGCCGGGTCTGCGCGACACCCCGATGCTGGCCCTGTCCACCGGGACCAACAACGCGTTCCCGGTCATGATCGAGGCCACGGTGGCCGGCATGGCCATGGGCATGATCGCGATCGGCGCGGCCGAACCGCCCGAGAACCGCTGCAAGCAATTGCACGTCGAGGTCACCCGGCCCGGCGGGCGGGTCGATGGGGAGGTCGCCCTGGTCGACGCCTGCGTCAGCACCGCCGTCGACGTCGGGTCGCGTGCGCTGTGGACGGGCACGTCCCTGCGCGAGCTGTACTGCGCGTTCGGCGAACCGCACGGTATCGGCCTGTCGTCCATCGTCGGCCGGCTGCGGCCCACCCGGCGCACCGACCCGCACGGCGCCGCCGTGATGCTGGCCGATCCGGCGAGCGCCACGCATACCGTGCTGGCCCCGCTGGCGCCGGGCCTGCTCCAACCGGTCGGCGTGGCCTCGGTCGCCGAGTTGCTTCCGGACCGACCCCAGGTGGTGGCCGAGCGTCGAGGCACCGTCGCCGTGGACGGCGAACGCGAACTGGAGTTCGGCCCGGACGACCGGGTCACCGTCACGCTGCGCCGCGACGGGCCTCGGGTGATCGACGTGCCCGCCACCCTGAGCGCGTCGACCACCCTTTCACTGCTGCACATCTCGTGATCAACCAGCCCGAACGGGCGACAATCCAAGGAGACCCGATGACCCAAACACTCGATCGTCCCGGCGCGGACGTCGACGACGGCCTCGGTCCGCGCGAGCTGCTCGACGCCTACCGGACGATGAAATCCATCCGCATGTTCGAGGACCGGGTGCACGACGAGTTCGCCACCGGCGACATCCCCGGCTTCGTGCACCTGTACGCGGGCGAGGAGGCTTCCGCCGCCGGCGTCTGCGCGCACCTGGATCCGGACCGGGACACCATCGCCTCCACCCACCGCGGGCACGGGCACTGCATCGCCAAGGGCGTGGACATCAAGCCGATGATGGCCGAGATCTTCGGCAAGATCACCGGTTCCTGCCGGGGCAAGGGCGGCTCCATGCACATCGCCGACCTGTCCAAGGGCATGCTCGGCGCCAACGGCATCGTCGGCGGCGGCCCGCCGCTGATCTGCGGCACCGCGCTGGCCGCCAAGATCAAGGGGGACGGCGGCGTCGGCGTCGCGTTCTTCGGCGACGGCGCGTCCAACCAGGGCACCACCGCCGAGGCGATGAACCTGGCGTCGGTGTGGAACCTGCCGGCGATCTTCGTCGCCGAGAACAACGGCTACGCCGAGGCGACCGCGGCCAAGTGGTCGGTGTCCGCGGACAACATCGCCGACCGGGCCGCCGGCTACGGCATGCCCGGTGTCATCGTCGACGGCTTCGACTTCTTCGCGGTCCACGAGGTGGCCGGCGAGGCCATCCGCCGGGCCCGGGAGGGCGGCGGCCCCACCCTGATCGAGGTCAAATTGACCCGCTACTACGGCCACTTCGAGGGCGACCAGCAGACCTACCGACCCAAGGACGAGATCGGCAACGCGCGGGAGAGTCTCGACTGCCTCAAGCGGTTCCGCGAGCGGGTCACCGAAACCGGCCGACTCACCGACGCCCAGCTGGACCAGGTCGACGCCGAGGTCGCACAGCTGATCGAGGAGTCGGTCGCTGAGGCCAAGGCCGCCGCCGCGCCCGGCGCCGCCGACCTGCTCACCGACGTCTACGTCAAGTACTGAGACCCCGAGCACGCTCGACTTGCCTCGAATGCGGGTTCGGGATCGATCCAGAACCTGCGTATGAGGCAAGTCGGCGGAGTTCCCGACCCAGAGACGACTTTCCGACAGGAGAACCGATCATGGCGACACGCACGATCAGCTACCGCGAGGCGGTCAACGAGGCCCTCGCGCAGGAGATGGAACGCGACCCGAGCGTCATCGTGATGGGCGAGGACGTGGCCGGCGGCGTCGCCGGTGACGGCGACGACGATGCCTGGGGCGGCGTTCTCGGCGTCACCAAGGGCCTGTACCCGAGGTTCCCGGACCGGGTGCTGGACACCCCGATCACCGAGTCCGGCTTCATCGGCGCCGCGGTCGGCGCCGCCACCCGAGGGCTGCGCCCGGTGGCCGAGCTGATGTTCATCGATTTCATGGGCGTCTGCCTGGACCAGATCATGAACCAGGCGGCCAAGTTCCGGTACATGTTCGGCGGCAAGGCGGTCACCCCGGTCACCATCCGCGCGATGTACGGCGCCGGGCTGTCCGCCGCCGCCCAGCACTCGCAGGCCCTCTACCCGATCTTCACCCACCTGCCCGGTCTCAAGGTCGTCCTGCCCTCCAGCCCATACGAGGTGAAAGGCCTTCTCACCCAGTCGATCCGGGACAACGATCCGGTGATCTTCCTCGAGCACAAGGCGATGTACGACGTCACCGGCCCGGTACCCGAGGAGAGCTACACCATCCCGTTCGGCGAGGCCAACATCGTCCGCGAGGGCGACGACGTCACCATCGTGGCGATGGGCTGGATGGTCGGCAAGGCCGTCGAGGCGGCCGCCGAACTGGAGTCGTCCGGGGTCGGCGCGGAGATCATCGACCCGCGGACGACCAGTCCGCTCGACCTGGACACCATCCTGGAATCGGTCGAGAAAACCGGCCGGCTGGTGATCGTCGACGAGTCCAGCCCCCGCTGCAACATGGCCACCGACATCAGCGCACAGGTGTGTTCCGAGGCGTTCGGCGATCTGAGGGCGCCGATCAAGATGGTCAGCCCGCCGCACGTGCCCGTGCCGTTCGCGCGGTCGCTGGAGGATCTGTACATCCCGCAGCCGCAGGACATCGTCAACGCCGTCAAGACGGTCACCGACTGGCACGGCTGAGCCCATGACCACGACTGAAGAAGCCAGCACCAGCCAAGTGACCGACCGCATCCAGCGAATCACCATGCCCAAGTGGGGCCTGTCGATGGAATCGGGCAAGGTCACCGACTGGTTCGTCGCCGAGGGTGACGAGCTGGCCCACGGCCAGGACATCTGCGAGATCGACACCGACAAGATCGCCGGCGCCCTGGAGTCCACCTGGCAGGGCACCGTCCGCGCGCTGGTCGTCGACACGATGGTGGACGTGCCCGTCGGCGGCACCATCGCCCTGGTCGCGGACGCCGACGTGCCGCAGGACGAGATCGACGCAGCGCTGGCACAGGCCCGCGAGCAGCTGGCGTCCGGCGACATCGCCGACGACTCGGGGCCGCGGCTGGCCACCGTGGACGTGCACGGGACGTCCATCGCCTACGCCGTTCTCGAGCCGAACGTGGACGCCGTGGGCGTGCCGGTGGTGTTCGTGCACGGGTACGGCGGCGACAAGGATTCCTGGATGTTCGTGCAGGAGCCGATCGCCACGGACGTCGGTCGAGCCCGGACAACCTACGCGCTGGACCTGCCCGGGCACGGGGCATCGGGCAAGGACGTCGGCGTGGGCACGGTCGACTCGCTGGCCGCGACCGTGCTCGGCTTCCTGGACGCGCTCGACCTCGACACGGTGCACCTGGTCGGGCATTCCATGGGCGGGGCCGTGGTCACCGCCGTCGCCGGCGACCCGGCCGCGGCCGGGCGGGTCGCGTCGCTGACGCTCGTCTCGCCCGCCGGGTACGGGCCGGCGATCAACGCCGAATACATCCGCGGGTTCGCCGCCGCGCAGACCCGCCGAGAGCTCAAGCCGCACCTGCTGCAGCTGTTCGCCGACGAGTCGCTGGTCCACCGGCAACTCATCGACGACCTGCTGAGGTACAAGCGGCTCGACGGTGTCGACGCGGCGCTCGCCACGTTGTCCGCGCACCTCGTGGACGGGGTGGACGTGACCGCCGCACAGGCCTCGTTCGGCGGGCCGACCGTGGTGGTGTGGGGGGCGCAGGACCGGATCCTGCCGGCGTCCAACGCCTCATCGCTGGACGGGAGAGCGTCGGTGCACCTGGTCGACGGGGCGGGGCACATGGCGCACATGGAGAAGCCGCACGAGGTGGTGGCGGCGATCCACGAGGCCGTCGGCGCCAGCTGATCCGGCCGAACTTCCCTTCCTCCCATCGCTTCCCGATCGTCGTCGCTCGCGAAAGGCCCTTCTCGTGACCATCGATCCCTTCTGGCTGGTGGCCGCGGCCGCCGGCGGGTTCTTCGGCGCCGCCCTCGGCGCCCTCCAGTCCTTCGTCATCTGCGGCGTCTCGGTGCTGCTGGGCGCGGTCGGCCTGTTCGGCAACGCCAGCGCGTCGTTCATCGGCTTCGTCGCGTTCGGGCCGATCTTCGGCCCGCACATCTCGTTCGCCGGCGGCGTGGCCGCGGCCGCCTTCGCCCACCGGCGGGGGCTGCTGGACAGCGGCCGGGACATCGTCACCCCACTGATCGGCCTCCGGCGGCCCGCGGTGCTGCTCGTCGGCGCCGCCTTCGGCGTCGTCGGCTACCTGATCCACGCCGCCGTCGTGACGATTCCGTGGTTCGGCACGCACACCGACGCCGTCGCGGTCACCGTGGTGATCGGCGCCATCATCGTCCGGTTCGGCTTCGGCCGCACCGGCCTCATCGGCCGGCCGACCCGCGTGCTCGCGCGCGCGGGAGTCACCGCCGGCGGCGCACCCGAGGAGGGTACGCGCTTCGTCTCGTCCGGCGACCCCATTCTGGAGGGTCCCCCGGTCGACCCGGACGAACCGGAGCGGACCACCGGTTCGCTGGCCGCACGCTTCGCCCCGGACCAGGAGCACCACTGGATCCGTTACCAGGAAGGCTTTCTCGCTAACTCGGTGCTGGGCCTGTTCGCCGGCGGGCTGAGCGCGGCGGCCGCGCTGACCATCGCCGAGCAGTACCCGACGGTCGGCCCGCTGGCCGCCACGGTGGGGTTCGGCTTCTCGGCCGTCTCGCTGCTGTTCCTGTCCCTGGGCATGGCGGTGCCGGTCACCCATCACATGACGCTGATCGCCGGTGTCGCCGCGCTGAGCTTCCTACCGGTGGTCGGCGGCAACACCGTGACGGCGATGCTGATCGGCGCCGTCGGAGGCATGGTGGCCGCCTGGGGTGCCGAGTTCTTCTCCCGGCTCTGGCAGATCCGCGGCGACAGCCACATCGACCCGCCGGCCTCCAGCATCTGGCTGATGACCACCGTCGTGGTCGGGCTCGCGGCCGTGCTCTGATCGGTCCGCCGGGAGCCGATCACGGACGCGCGGGGCTGCCGCCGGCCGGCCGCTCCCGGCACAGACAATCGCGACCGTCGGCTCCCTGTCGTCTCCGGACCTGCCCGGCCGTCACGCGCGATCCCCTCGACGGACTCAAGAGGTGTTCTGTCGTGCTCCCGCCGGGAGCCTGTCGAGAGGTCACCGATGGCCGAGTCCGAGTCCGCCGTCCGCTACGACGATCTGAGCGCGCTGTTCATCAACTGCACGCTCAAGAAGTCGCCCGAACGCAGCCACACCCAGGGGCTGGTCGACGTGAGCAAGCACATCCTGACCACCAACGGGGTCCGGGTGGACGAGGTCCGTGCCATCGACCACGACATCGCGATCGGCGTGTGGCCGGACATGACCGAGCACGGCTGGGACCGTGACGAGTGGCCGGCCCTGTACGAACGGGTGATGGCAGCCGACATCCTGGTGCTGGCCGGGCCGATCTGGTTGGGCGACAACAGCTCCGTGACGAAGATGATCATCGAACGGCTCTACGCGTGTTCGCACCTGCTCAACGACGCCGGCCAGTACGCCTACTACGGCCGGGTGGGCGGATGCCTGATCACCGGCAACGAGGACGGCGTCAAGCACTGCGCGATGAACATCCTCTACAGCCTGCAGCACCTGGGCTACGTCATCCCGCCGCAGGCCGACGCCGGGTGGATCGGCGAGGCCGGGCCCGGCCCCTCCTATCTCGACCCCGGCTCCGGCGGCCCGGACAACGACTTCACCAACCGGAACACCACCTTCATGACCTGGAACCTGATGCACCTGGCGCGCATGCTCAAGGACGCCGGCGGCATCCCCGTGCACGGCAACCAGCGCTCGGCCTGGGACGCCGGTTGCCGCTTCGACTTCGAGAACCCCGAATACCGCTGAGCAACCCTCTGCCCGGGGAAGATCGGGTCGCCTGGGACGACCGGATCTTCCCCGGGCCGTGGCGGCGCTGACGCCGCGGGCCGGTGGCTGTGGCTGACGCGCCGGCCGGTGGCTGCGCACGCTCAGCTGATCAGATCAGCTCGGCATCCTGGCGCACGTGCAGCAGCGCCGGCCCCTCGGCGGCGAACAGCGCGGCCATCGCGGCATCCAGCTCACCCCGCGCGTGCACCGGGATCCCGGTCGCGCCGCACAGCGTGGCGAAGGCCGCCCAGTCGGGATTGTGCAGCGAGGTGTGCCACACCGGGTAGTCGGCGGCGACCTGCTCCTTGGCGATCTTGCCGAGCGCACCGTTGTCCAGCAGCACATGCTTGACCGGGATGCCGTACTTCACGGCCGTCGTCAGCTCCATCGCGTACTGGGCGAATCCGCCGTCGCCGGTGACGGCCACCACCGGACGAGTCGGGTCCGCGGCCCAGGCGCCGAGCGCCGCGGGGTAACCGAACCCGATCGACCCCAGATACCCGGACATCAGCACCGGCTGGCCGGCCGACTCCAGGTACCGCCCGAGCGAATACGCGTGGTTACCCACGTCGACGGTCACCACGGCGTCCGCAGGCAGATGCCGGGACAGCGCGTCGAACACCGCCGCCGCCGACACGCCACGGCCGCGGTCGTCGGCCACCCTGCGGGCCTTCTCCGCCCGCCAGATCGACCACCGCTCGGCGATGTCGGGCCGCTGGTCAACGGCCGCCGGCTCGGTCAGCAAGCCGGACAGTGCGACGATGGTTTCCGTCGCGTCGCCGACCAGCCCAACGCCGACCGGGTCGAACCGGCCGATGGCCGCGGGATCGTCGTCGATCTGCACGATCGGCTTGTACGCGGCGATGCCGGTATGGTTCGAGAACGAGGCGCCGACCGCGACGATCAGGTCCGACTCGTTCATCAGCCAGCTGGCCACCGGGGTTCCGCTGCGGCCGAGCACCCCGGCACCCAGCGGATGGCTGTCCGGCACCAGACCCTTGGCCTTGAACGTGGTCAGCACCGGGGCGCCCAGCCGGTCGGCCAGGGCAAGCAGCGCCGCCCGGGCCGACCGGGCGCCGTGCCCGGCGACGAACACCGGCCGGCGGGCGCCGGCGACGAGCGCCGCGGCATCGGCGAGGTCCGTCGCCGATGGGGTCCCGGCCGGGCCGGACAGCCGCCCCTGCGGGGCACCGGCCGGCGCGTCCGACGGCAGCACCTGCACCTCGTCGGGCAGCACGAGGTGCGCCACCCCGCGCCGATCCACGGCGTGCTTGACTGCCAGCGCGGCGAGCTCGGCGTGGTTGCTGCCCGCCTGCAGGGTCACCGAGGAGACGGCGACGTCGGCGAACACCGACGACAGGTCGAGATCCTGGAATGCGCCGCGTCCCAGAACGTTCGACGGCACCTGACCGGACACCGCGACGACCGGCGCCCTGTCCAGCCGGGCGTCGTACAGCCCGGTCAGCAGGTTCGTCGACCCCGGCCCGGCGATCGCCAGGCACGCCGCGGGCCGACCGGTCAGCTTGCCGTAGGCGGAGGCGGCGAAGGATGCCGCGCCCTCGTGCCGGATGCCGATGTACCGGATCTCGCCGCGCGCTTCGGCGCGGCGCAGCGCGTCGGCGATCCCGAGGTTGGAATGCCCCACCATGCCGAAGAACTGAGTCACGCCGAAGGCGACCAGCGTCGAGACGATCACGTCCGCGACCGACCGGGCGGCCGCCGGAATCCGGGGGACCCGCACGTAGGTGCCGTCGGCATCCTCCCGCACCGCGAAGCCGGGAACCGCGTCGTCGAAGCCGTCCGGGGGCAGGCCGGAGATCGGGTCGTAGTCGTAGCCGTGCCACGGGCAGCGCAGCAGGCCCTTCTCGATCGATCCTTCGCCGAGCGGTCCGCCCTGGTGCGGACATCGGTTCTCCAGCGCACCGAGCCGGCCGCCGCACCGGGACATCGCCAGGCTGCGGCCGTTCACCACCACGCTGGTCACCCGGCCGTCGGCCGGCAGCCGATCGTCCGGCACCCGGTACCAGTCCGTGCCGACCTCCTTCTGCCCGGTCGACGCGTCCTGCTGTGTCGACGCGTCGCGGCTCGCCTCGATCGTCATGTCACGTCCTTCCCTCTCGCGGTACTGAGGTGTCAGTCCCGTCGCGAGCCCGCACGTGACGCCGATCGCCGGAGGCCACCGATGAATGCCGTCACTCCCGACCAGCAGGCGCTGACCCGGACCCGGATCGCCCTGCACGCGGTCGCCGAGGTGCTCGTCGCCGGACCGCAGTACGCCGACCACGCCGACATCCGGCTGACCGTCCGCCCGGACGGCTTCGCCGGGTGGGTCGACGGCGCGGCCGCGGTGTCCGGCACCGAGTTGGTCACCGCGGCGGGCAGGTATCCGATCCGGGGCACGCTGGCGGAGCTGGCGGCGGCGGCCGGCATCGCGCCGCGCCGGTTGACCGACGTCTATTCGGGCGGTCCGGACATCGCCCTCGACGCCCCGGCCGACCTGGATCCGGCCGCCGCCGAACGGATCATCGGCGCGCTGTCGGCCGGCGACGGCGCCCTGCGGGCGTTGGACCCGACGCAGCAGCGGATCCTGTGGCCGGAGCACTTCGACGTCGGTATCAGCGTGCACCGGGTGAACTACGGCGTCTCGCCGGGCGACGGTCAGATCGCCGTGCCCTACGCCTATGTCGGCCCATGGGAAGTGCCTGCCGGCGAGTTCTGGAACCAGCCGTTCGGCGCGGCGCTGGAGTTGCCCGAGCGGGCCGACGCGGCGGACATCCTGGCGTTCTTCCGGGCCGGGCAGGCGCAACTGGCCTGAACAGCTGCCCTGATCCGGCCCGCCAACCCGGCCCCGGCGGGATCAGGCCGACCGGTGGAAGGTTCGGAACGCGTCCACCAGTGCCGCCTGCGCCTGCTCGGACAGCGGCGGGTCGATGACCGCGCCGGTGGTGATGATGGTCCGGCGGATCTGTTCGACGTACTGCCGGCAGCCCTCGCAGATCTGCAGGTGCTCCTCGAACGCCGCGGCGGTCCGCGCGTCCATCGCCCCCTCGAGATAGTCGGTGACCAGCTCGACGATCTCGTTGCAGTCGAGCCCACGCGCCGCCATCCGGGCATCCCTTCGTCGTCCGCCCGGCGCATGTGGTGACGCGCCGGACCGTGCCGGTGTCGTCGCCCGAGCCTGCGAGGGCGCCGGTCGACCTCTAGTGTGTCCCCCGAAACGTCGCCGGTGTGACGGTCGGATCGATGGGCGCTGGGCGACCGGGCGGGTAAGGACGGCCGGATGAACCGACCCCGATCGCCGGACGCCGGTGAACCGATCCGCGGCGGGACCGCCGGTGCGGTGATCGCGACTGAGGTGATCGCGACTGAGGTGATCACCGGTGAGGTGATCACCGGTGAGGTGATCGCGACCAAGCTGTTCGCACCGCGGTCCCGGCACCCGGTGGTCCGGCGCCCCCGGCTGGATCGCATGCTCGACCGGGCCGCTACGGTCCCGCTCACCCTGGTCGTCGCGCCACCCGGCTGGGGCAAGACCACACTCGTTGCGGACTGGCTGCACCGCGCGGGGCATCCGGCCGGGTGGGTGTGGCTGGAACGCACCGAGGACGATCCGGTCCGGTTCTGGCGCCACGTCCTGCATGCGATCTCGGGCGCGGTACCGGACGCCGGCCGGCCGGCCCTGGCCATCCTGGACGCGGCCGGTGCGGACATCGACCGCGACGTGCTGCCGGCCCTGGTCAATGCCCTCGCCGCGGCCACCACGCCGCCGATCCTGCTGGTGCTGGACGACTTCCAGGCGGTCCGCAACACGGTGGTGCACGACCAGATCGGCCGCCTGCTCGATCATCGGCCGGCGGCCCTGCACCTGGTCGTGCTCGCCCGGTCCGACCCGCCGCTGACCGTCGGACGGCTGCGGCTGCGCGGTGATCTGGTGGAGATCCGCAGCCACGACCTGCATTTCACGGTGCCCGAGGCCGCCGAACTGATGCGCGGCCGGCTCGGCAGCGCGCTGACGGAGCAGGACGTGCGCCGGCTGGTGGACCGGACCGAGGGCTGGGCCGCCGGCCTGCACCTGGTGGCCCTTCGGCTGACCGACCGCAGCGAACCCTCGGCGTTCATCGCCCGGTTCACCGGCGCCGACCGGCACGTCGTCGACTACCTGGGCGAGGAGGTGCTGGCCGGGCAGGAACGGACCACGCTGGAGTTCCTGCTCCGCACGGCCGTGCTCACCCGGCTGTGCGCGCCGCTGTGCGCCGCGGTCAGCGGCCGGTCCGACAGCGCCCGGATCCTCGCCGAGATCGAGCGGGCCAACCTGTTTCTGACGCCGCTGGACGACGAGCACCACTGGCTTCGCTACCACCAGCTGTTCCGTGACATCCTGCTGCACGAACTGGGCCGCACCGCACCGGACGAGATCCCGGCCCTGCACAGGAAGGCGGCCGCCTGGTACGCGCAGGCGGGCGACTTCGATCAGGCGATCCAGCACGCCGTCCGCGCCGGCGACCACCGGCTGACCGCGGACCTGGTCGGCACGGCCTGGCGCCCGACCTTCAACGCCGGCCGGATGCGGACCGTCGAATCCTGGCTCGGGTCGCTGCCGGACGCTGCTGTCGCGTCCGACCCGCGGCTGACCACGGCCCGGCTGTGGCTGGCGATGGATTCGGGCCGGCTCGATACGGTCGAGGCGGAACTGGGCCGGGTCGAGGCGGCGGGAACGATCGACGGTCACGCCCGGCTGATGCGGGCGCTGCACACCTTCAAGTCCGGTGACGTGTCGGCGGCCGCGGATCGCCTGGCGCGGATCGGTCCCGGCGGCGACGCGTTCGACGAGACCGTGCGCAGCCTGCTGGTCGGGGTGACCTCCCTGTGGCTGGGCGCGTTCGACCGGGCGGCAGGCGCCCTCGACGAGGCGGCCCGGCTGGCCGACCGCGACGAGAACCGGCTGGCCGGCATCTATGCCACCGGTTGCCGGGCCCTGGTCTCGGTGCTGGACGGCGCCCAGGACGCCGCGGCGGAGCAACTGGCCGTGGCGCAGGTCCTGGCCGGCCACGCGGGCGACCGGCACTTCGTGGCCGCCTTCCCGGCGCTGGCCCGGGCCCGGTTGCTGCTGCACACCGGTGACCGGCCGGCCGCCGCCCAGGCCGCGGCCGACGCCGTCCGCCTCGCCGAACGCGGGGCGGGACGCGTCGAGCGGGCCGCCGCCCTGGTCACCGCCGCCCGGGCGCACCGGCAGGCCGTGCCCGGCGACCCGGCCAAGTCCTCGGGTCTGGTCGCCCGCGCTCGGGCGCTGCTGCGCGACTGCCGGGATCCGGGCCCGGTGGTGCTGGCCTGGCTGGCCGCGGAGACGTCCGCCGCGCCGCCGACGGACCGGCCGGCGACGCTGACCGAGCGCGAGATCGACATCCTGGCAATGCTTCCCGGCTCGATGACGCAGCGGGACCTGGCCGCCGCCCTGTTCGTCAGCCAGAACACGCTCAAGACGCACTTGCGGGCGATCTACCGCAAGCTCGGGGCGCGGTCGCGGGCGGATGCCGTGCTGCGGGCCCGGCAGGCGGGCCTGCTGTGAACGCGCGGCACGGTGGCCGGCGGTCAGGTCCGGTAGTAGTCCTCCAGCACCGAGCGCAGCGCCGACCGGCCCCGGTGCAGCAGCATCCGCTGGTTCACCGCCGTCAGCTCGAGGATCCCGCAGACCTCCTCGCTGGACAGGCCGTGCACGTCTCGGAGCGTGACCACGATGCGCTGCCGTTCCGGCAGGTCCGCCAGGGCCCGCTGGACCAGCGACATCGTCTCCGTGGCCACCGCGCGGGTCTCGGGTTGCTGCCAGGCCTGCGGTTGCCCGGCGGAGGTCCAATGACCCGGATACCGGCCGTCCGGACCCTGGAACCGGGCCGGGTCGACGACCGGATCGGCCGGACCGTCGTCGGACGAGGTCATCGGCAGCGGCACGGCCCGGTGTTCCCGCACCCCTCTGGTCTTGGCCCGGTTGACCAGGATGGTGAACACGTAGGTGCGCAACGAGGATCGCCCCTCGAAGCGGTGCAGCCCCTCGAGAACTCCCAGCCATGCCTCCTGCACCACGTCCTCGGCGGAGGCGTCGGAGGCCACGTGCCGGCGCGCCAGCCGGAGCATGGCCGGCGACCAGCGCCGCACCAGGTCGACGAAGCTCTGCTCGTCCCCCGACCGGAGCCGGTCGACGAGCACGTCATCCGGAGTGACCCTGGCCGCTTCCGCTGACGCCACGACGTCCTGCCTTTCCTGCATGCCCGTCGACGGCCCACGCCACCTTCCGCCGGCGCGGTCGCGTCGACGTCATGGTGTGACACCGACAGCCTGGACCACCCCCGACCGCCCGGCCAGCATCCGGGCGCGATCTCACCCGGGTGAGATCGCGCGAATGAGGTGTCAATGTCCCCGACGCCGGGGTACCACGGAGGTCACCGCCGCGCCCCGGGGGTCCAGATGACCGCACGCCACTACCGCATCCGTCTCGACGGAGTCCTCGGCACACGCTTCGAGACGGCCTTCGACGGCTTTCACCTCGAGCGGGAGGCCACCGGCACCGTGCTGGTCGGCACCTGCGCGGACTCCAGCGCCCTCTTCGGCGTCCTCGGCCGGATCGAGGCACTCGGGCTGGGCCTGCTGACCGTGGACTCCTGCCCGGTCGACGGTCCGGGCCGCGTCTAGAACGTGCCCACCGAGTGCGGTACCAGTTGCCGGCCGAGCACGCCCGGCTCCTGCATGTACCCGGGCACCGTGACGCCGAACGTGTGCAGGATCGCCGGAGCCAGCTCCAGCACCGACACATCCGGCCGCACAGCCGGTTTCGTCGAGGTGTCCTGCGGGTCGTAGATGGCCAGCACGCCCTGCGGCACGTGGTAGGCGGTGGTGTCGGAGCGTTCCTCGATCTCCACGGTCGCCAGCCCGAGGCCGGCCACGTCGCGGACCTGCCCGTCCACCCGGACCGCGTCGGGCACGTCGTGCAGGTTCGGCTGACCCCAGTCCATCGAGAAGAACCCGTCCGCGGCCTGCCGGAACACCAGCGGCTGACCGGCCACCGTGACGGTGCGCAGGGCCTGCTCGACCGCCGGGACGTACTCCGGGGCGACCCGCACATTGCATTGGGGGTTCATCGCCGGCCGGCGGCTCCACCCGTTGTCGGGCACCCCGGCGACCGCGTGCAGGAACAGCCCGGGCTCCTGCAGGTACAGCTGCGTCTCCAGGGCCTGCGCCAGAGTCGGTCCCTGCCCCATGCTCGAGGCGATCCAGAGCTCGTAGTCCGGGTTCTCGTCGGCGAAGTCGGCGAGCCGGCCGATCATCCGATCCGCCCGGGCCATCGCCCACGGCACCTCCTCGCGGTACCGGTCCATCCAGTCGTCGCCCAGGCCGATCTCGTCGTAGTCGTCGGGGTGCCCGGCGGCCCAGTAGCGGTGCATCGCGGACGCCACGTGGTTGGTGAAGAACGTGCTAAACGCCGGCCGGGTGTCGGCCAGCGCCTTGGCGTACACGTCGAAGGCGACGACGGCCTGCATCGTCCGGCGGCGGGTGGACAACCACGGCTTGCGCCGTTCGGCGGCCAGCTGACCGGCCAGCGCCGCGAACGTGCTCGCCCGGACGCCGATCCGGTGGCTGGTCCGCAAGAACTTGCGCGCCGCGTCCCGGGGGACGGCGGTGTCCACGTTCCGCGCCGACGCGCGGACCATCATCAGCTGGAATTCCTGGAACGGAATCAGCTGCTCGGGGAAGGCGGTCGGTTCGGTGGCGAACGGATCGGGCAGGTAGAAGCTGTAGCCATCAAGGTCGGGCGGCGTCGGGTAGCTGTGCAGGCTGCCGCAGATCCCCACCGACACCCCGGCCGACCGCAGCAGCCGCCACACCGGCGGGAAGCACTGGTCGACCTCGGTGCGGTCCTGGCCGAAAGCGCTGATCATGTGCTGCTCGTCGTTGACGCCGCGGTGCAGCGTCGGCCACGTCGTCCACGGCGACAAGTGCCCGCGGTCCGCGGCGATCGAGGTGTGACAACGGCTCCGCGGCAACAGCCGCGCCAGCGCTGAGGCCGGATGGTCGGCGACGAATTCGTCGACGATCCGCCACGGCACCTCGTTCAGCTCGAACAGCATGATCCGACGAGTCATGGGCCCGAACGTACTGCGCGTCATGCTGATCACCGCGGATTTCGCCGCGTGGCGGACGTAATTCCGGCCGGGTCGCCGGCGTTCACGCCACCGCCGGGGAGCGTTCGGCGAGTTCCATCACCTCGAGAACCTCCCGGACCACCGCGGGTTTGGCGTGGATCATGTCGCCGATCACCACCACCTGCAGCTCCGACGATTCGAAGGTGCGGAACGCCTCGCTGCCGTCCCGGGCGGTCGGCTGTCCCTTGACGTTCAGCGAGGTGTTCATCAGCACCGGCACCGAGGTCAGCGCCGCGAACTCGTGCAGCACCCGCCAGATCTCGGGCAGGTCGGATCGCCGCACCACCTGGATCCGGGCGGTTCCGTCGTCATGCACCACGGCCGGGATCCGGTGCGCCCGGCCCGGTCGCACTCCGGTCGCCACGGTCATGTGCCGCAGCTCGGCCGGCGGCAACTCGAAGTATTCGTGGGCTCTTTCGGCCAGCACCATGGGCGCCAGCGGCCGGAAACCCTCCCGGAACTTCACCATCGCGTTCACCCGGTCCCGCGTCTCCCGGCGGCGCGGGTCGGCCAGGATGCTGCGGTGGCCCAGCGCGCGGGGGCCGAACTCGAGCCGCCCGCTGGCCCATCCGACGATCAGCCCGCGGGCCAGCAGCATGGCCACCACCCGCTCGCGGGTGCCCTCGGCCAGCCGGCGCTGCCAGCCGATCCGGTCGGCGGGCGGCAACCGTTCGGTGACGTCCGGGCCGAGGAAGGTCATCTCGGGGTAGCCGTCCATCGCGGCCCGCGGGTCGGCCAGCGACAGCGCGGCGCCGATCGCCGTGCCCTCGTCCCCGGCGGCCGGCTGCACGTACACGCTGCGCACGATGCCGGAGCGGGCCAGCGCGCCCACCGCGACGCAGTTCAGCGCCACCCCGCCGGCGAGGGCGACGTCCCGGATGCCGGTCGCCCGCACCCAGTGGTCGACGACGTGCAGCACGGCCGCCTGCACCCGGTCCTGTACGGCGGCGGCCAGGTCCAGGTGCGCCGCGGTCAACCCGCCGCCGTCGTGGGCCGGACAGCCGTTGGCGGCCAACCACTGCCGTGACCCGGCGAAGGTCTCCCGCTCGCGCAGGCTCCGGTTACGGGCCAGCAACGGGACCCGCACCGTGCCGCCCGGCCCCAATGTCACCGCCTGGTCCAGCAGACCGGCGAACCGGCCGGGGTCACCGCCGGCGGCCAACGCCATCACCTTGTACTCGTCGCTGTTGGGCCAGAAGCCCAGGTGCAGGGTCGCCGCCGCGTACAGCAGGCCCAGGCTGCCGCGGTAGTCCTGCTGCGCGAGCCGGCGCAACCGGCCGCCGGACCACTCGTAGACGCTGATGGCGTGCAGCTCACCCATGCCGTCCAGGACGACGACCAACGCCCGCTGCTGCCCGGACGGGATCGCCGCGCTCCAGGCGTGGGCCAGATGGTGCCGGACCGGACGCACCCGCAGCCGCCCGGCCAGCCGCGGATAGTGCCTGCGCAGCAGCTCGTTCTGCCGCTCCGGGTGATAGACCTGCCGGAACCGCCTGGCGGTGAACGGATCTCCCTGCGACAGCGGCGCCAGGGTCGAGTAGTCGAAGTTGTGGGCGACCGCGTCGACGTCGTCGACGGTCAGCCCGGCCAGCCGCAGGCAGCTGTCGATCGCGTCGACCGGGAAGGCGTGGTCGAACTTGACGCCCGAATAGCGTTCCTGCTGCACGGCCGCCACCAGACGGCCGTCGACGAGCAGCGCCGCGGCCGAGTCCAGGCCCTGGTACAGCCGGCGTTCGCCCTCCGCGAGGTCGGGAAAGGCCGCCTGCTTGAACTCGGCGGAACCGTCGAGCCCGCTGTATCCCAGCACGACCGCGGGACGTGGCCGGTCGGACATCTCATGCTCCCTGCAGGACGGGGCGCGCGGCGGCGCCGGCCGGGTGGTGGGGTTCGGTGGGCAGGTGCCGCCGCAGGAACTGCTCGACCGCGCGGTAGAACGTCAACCGGTTGCCCTGCCGGTTGAAGCCGTGCCCCTCGTCGGCGAACGGCAGGTAGTCCACCGGCAGCCCGGCGGCGCGGACCGCGGCGACGATCTGCTCGGACTCCTGCGGGCGGACCCGCGGATCCATCAGTCCCTGCGCCACCAGCAGCGGTATCGCGATCCGGTCCGCCCGGTGCAGCGGCGAACGGGAGCGCAGCCACGGCGCGTCGCGGTCGGGGTCGCCGACCCGGCGGCGCCAGAACTCCATGGTGGGCGCCCAGTACGGGGGCAGCGAGCGGAGCAGCGACTGCAGATCGGAGGGCCCGAAAGCATCAACCGCGCAGGCGAACCGGTCGGGGGTGAACGCCGCGCCGACCAGGGCGGCGTACCCGCCGTAGGAGGCGCCCATGATCGCCACCCGGGCCGGATCCAGCAGCCCCCGGCCGGCCAGGTGGTCGACGGCGTCGAGCAGGTCGGTGTGCATCCGGCCGGCCCATTCCCGGTCACCGGCGTTGACGAAACTCTTGCCGTAGCCGGTGGAGCCGCGAAAGTTCACCTGGACGCACGCGTACCCCAGGTCGGCGAGCCACTGGGCCTCGGGGTCGAATCCCCAGCCGACCCGGTCCCAGGGGCCGCCGTGCACCAGCAGGACACCGGGCGGCGGCCCGTCGGCGCCGGCCGGCGCGGTGCGGTAGCCGTGCACGGTCAGCCCGTCGCGGGCACGGAAGGCGAAGGGCCGCATGGCCGACAGTCGCCGGCCGCGCAGCCACGGCCGGTCGTCGGCCAGCCATTCGACGTCCGCACCGGACCGGTCCTGGCGCAGGTAGCTGCTCGGCCCGGTGTCTCGGAACACCCGCATCAGCCAGCGTTCGCCCCGCGCGTCGCAGTGCACCGGCCAGACCGGCCCGTCGACGTCGGGCGGCGTGGGCGGGCCGGCGCCGTCCTGGGTCGGCACCGCGATGCTGGTGGGCCGTTCACCGTTCACCAGGGCCAGCAGCGGGCGCCGGCTGACCGGATCCAGCAGCACGTCCTCCACGTCGAACTCGTCGTCCGCGGCGACCGTGGTCAGCTGCCCGGTGACGCAGTCGAGCAGGCGGACCGCCACGGTCTCCCGGCCGACCGAGGTGAGCAGCACCAGTTCGGTGCCGGCGGCGGTGAACGCGATCGGGGTGGTGGTCCCGGCGTCCTCGGGCGGCACGACGAGCCTGGTGGCGCCGTCGATCTCGATCGCCCAGCCCCCGTCGGCGGTGGGCGCCACACCGCCCCGCGGCCGCAGCCGGCCGTCCACCAGCCACTGCACGTAGCCGGGGTTCTCGGCGAGCAGGGTGCGTGTCCCGTCGCGCAGGTCGACCGTGTACAGGTCGTGCCGGGACTCGTCGACGTCGTTCACCGCGACCACGATCTCCCCCGGCCGGTCCGGCTCGCAGGCCACCAGTTCGGCGGCGCAGCCGGCCGGGGTCAGCGCGGTCGGCGCGCGCTCCCCGGCGACGTCGGCGACGTGCAGCACGTAGTTCTCGTCGCCGTCGACGTCGGCCGGGTAGATGACCGCGCGACCGTCGGCGACCCAGTCGAAGGCGCGGATGCCCTGGCGTTCGTCGTGGGTGAGCCGCCGGGTGGCGCCGTCGGCCGTCCGCACCCACACGTTGAGCGGGCCGTCCCGATTCGACAGGAACGCGCAGGACCGGCCGTCGGGGCTGAGCCGAGGCGCCGCGAACGCCGGGTCGGCGAACAGGATGTCGAGCGGGATGCGGGTCATGACCAGTCCCCCGGGTCGGTGAGCGGGTGGCCCATCGCGATCGCGACCACCAGATTCTTCTTGTGCGACAACGAGATCGAGATCGCGCCGAGGCGGCGCCGGCGGGCCGCGAGCCGGGCGGCGCCGTGCAGCCGGATCGCCGGAGCGCCGGACGGGTCCCGGACCACCTCGACCTGCGCGGGCCGCACGCCCTGGAAGAAGCCGAGCCCGAGCACCTTGAGCACCGCCTCCTTCGCGGCGAACCGCCCGGCCAGGAACTCCCGGCGGCGGTCCGCGGCCAGCGTGTCTGCATGACCCAGCTCGGCCTCGGTGAAGGCGAATCGGCGGAACCAGGACCGCCGGACCAACCGGTCCAGCTCGCCCGGGTCGAGCAGGTCGACGCCGACGGTCACGACGACCCCTCCCCGGTGTCCAGGCGGCCGGCCAGCCGGTTCCTGATCCGCTCCCGCCGCTGGACGGCTCGCCGGGTGAACCGTTCGTGCTCGGCACGGTCCTGCGTCCACCGGTAGTTGGTCCGCAGCGCGCCGGCGGTGAAGCAGTCGTCGGGCGAGACCACCTGGGCACGGTCGGCCCGGACCTCCGGACGCAGCAGCATCTCGTTCACCGACAGCACCTGGTTGACGACGACCTGCATGTTCAGTGTGTTGTGCAGGTGGTCGTACATCGCCAGCAGGGCCAGCAGCCCCATCCGGCTGCGGTAGTCGGGCAGGATCGCGATCGACAGCTCGCACGTCTGCTCGACCCAGTCCAGCTCGGTCAGCCAGGTGAACCCGACCAACTCGCCGGACGGCAGCGACAGCCGGTACATCAGCCGCTCGTCGGCGGTGCCGGCCAACCACTCCTGGTGGGCCAGCGTCATCTCGTCCGGCGGCACCAACGCCCCGGTGTGCGCGAGGTTGCTGCGCACCCGCGGATCCGAATAGATGGCGACCCGTTCGGCGATGTCCTCCTCCCGCAGCAGGCGGATCACCAGGCCGGTGTCGATCGCCGAACCGGAATCACCCAACCGACGCATGACCCGTCCCCCCGTCCAGCACGTCACTGTCCAGCACGTCACTGTCCAGCAGGTCACTGAAGAACCAGACCGGCTGGTCGTGGTACTCGCCGTCCTCGTACAGGGCGCCGGGCAGCCGGCCCAGCTCGACGAACCCGGCGGCCCGCAGCAGCGGCCCACGGTCGTCGCGCACCTGGCCGTAGCGCAGCAGCGACCGCGCGGCCAGGAACTCGGCGGCGAACGCGACGGCCGCCCGGACCAGACCCGGCGGGTCCGGGCAGCCGGCCGCCGGCAGCACGTCGACCACCCACTGGCTGCCCTGCCGCGGGTTGGGCGCGAACGCGACCAGCCCGGCGGACGCCGGCTCGTCGTCGGCGTCCGCCACGAACAGCACCGCCTGCCGCTGCGCCAACCGCTCGAGCATGGCCTGGATCGGCTGCACCCGCGGATCGCAATCCAGGAAGCCGACACCGCGGATCGCCAACTCCCGCAACTGGTCCCGCCCCAGCTGGGCGCCGCACGGCCGGAGCACGACGGTCCGGTCGCCTGGTGAAGCGGTGGCCACGGACGGGGCTGCCGCGGACGCGGCGGCGGAAGCGGTGACCGTCATGCCACCCACCCCCAGACCGTGCGCGGCACCGGCCGGCCGGCCAGCAGGCCGTGCTCCGGGATGGTCAGCTCGGCCACGAAACCCTCCTGATACAGGATGTTCTCGGCCGGGTCGCCGGCCGGCAGGTACCCGTACAGCCGGCGCAGCCGCAGCCGGTCGACGGCGAGGGCGACGGCACTCGCGAGCATCGAAGCCCGCCGGCCCGGGTCCAGCACCGCGACCGTGAGCCGCGCCCGGCGGTGGACGTACTCGATGTCGGCCAGGTGCACCACGCCGATCCCGTCGGCGGCCAACAGGACGCTCCGCCGGCCCGGCCGGGGCAGGTCCACCGGCCAACCCGGCCGGTCCGGATCGGAGAGCAGGTCGTCGCCGCGCCAGCAGCGTCCCAGCAGGTCGGCATCGCGGTCCCGGATACCGCGCAGCGTGATCACGCCGAGATCCTGGTGTGCACCGGATAGTCCGGCCTGAGCAGCGCGAAGTAGTGGACCGGCAGGCGTCGGCCGCGCTCGGAAAGCAGGCCGGCCAGCGCGCCCTCGTCGCGAAAGCCGCTGTCCGCGGCCAATGTGCGGCCGCGCTCGTCGAACCCCGGCACCAGGTGGGTCAGCCGGCGCACCGGCGTGCGGTCGGCCAGCCCGGCGATCAACCGGCGGACCAGCCGGGCGGCGACCGGCCCGGGGACCCATGGGGCGAAGCGCATGTGCACCTGATGGTGTCCGAAGTAGCCGGCCGGCAACGGGTCCGCGGCGAACAGTCCTGCCAGCCGTGGTCCGATCCGGCAGCACAGGTCGGCCGGTCCGAGCAGGTCGGCGATCTGTTGTTCGGCGAGCAGGTCGGGCCGGTAGCTGCGGTAGTAGAACGTCCGGTCCTCGAACAGCTCGAGGACCTCGGCCAGATCACCGGTCCCGAAAGCGTTCACGCGTGGATCGTCGGTGCCGAGCGGGCTGACGTCGGTGGCGGGCATGGTGGACCTCCTTTCCGGGTTGGCGCAGCAGCCTGGCCGCGGTGACCTGCACCCCGCAGAACCCGACGACGTTGGCAGCCGCGATGAGATGGACGAGCGTGCCGGCCGACACCGGCTGGGGCAGCGCCAGCGCCACCCCGAGGACGACGGCGAAGAACGTGCCGTTCAGGACCAGCGCGACGCCGGCCCGGCCGATCTGTTCCAGGTAGGTGAGCACGGCCAGCGTCGGGCCGAGGAGGACCAGGGTGGGCGCTACCCACCACAGGTAGTCATCGGCGTCGGCGGCGATGTCCGGGCTGGCGGTGACCAGGTGGACGAGGCCGGCCCGGGCCAGGAAGGTGACCGCCGAGATGATCAGGTAGACCGGCGCGGTCAGCCGGAGCAGCACGCCCAGACCGGCCCGGTGCAGCGCGGTCCGGTCCTGGGCCGGACGGCCGGTGACGGCGATCGCGGCCGCCGATCCGAGGGCGGTCGCCGGCACGATCAGGAAGGTCTGCAGGATCTGGCCCAGGCCGAAGCCGGCGACCTCGTCCGGGTGAGCGCCGCGCAGCACGTGCAGATACCCGGACGACACCAGCGCCAGCAGCAGGAAGGAGCCGGCCACCGGCATCCCGATCCGCCCGATGTCCCGGGCGGTATCGGCGCGCAGCCGCCAGCCGGGGAGCCGGATTCCCCGGCGGACCAGGACCACCCCCGCGACCAGCCCGATCACCAACGTGGAGAACAGGTAGCCCACCGGGACCGACTGCGCGCCGAGCGATGTCGTGCGCTGCAGGATCAGCATCACGGCGGCGGCGACCGCCACGTGGGCGATGCCGAGCAGGCTGGACAGCCGGGCCTGCCCGAGCCCGCGGAGCACGGCGGTGCACAGCACAGGAGCCACCGCGGCACCGTTCGCCAGGCTCATCAGCGCGAGGAACGTGGCGACCTCGGGGACCGCGGCGGCGTCGACACCGAGGACCGGCAGCAGGACGCCGCCGGCCAGGGCGATCACCACGGCCAGCACCAGGAACAGGCCGGCACCGGCCGCCACCAGGGTGGTCAGGCCACCGGCCGCCGCGGCCGGCCGGTCGCGACGCCGGCAGATGCCCGCGTCGATCTGTGCGACCACCGCCAGCCCCTCGTGCACGGCCAGCGCGATGAAGCCGATCGGCGCGTAGATCGCCCGGGCGTACAGCGCCTGTGGCCCGATCTGGCCGAGGAAGCCGACGATCCACACCTGCAGGGCCAGCGCGGCCAGCAGGCCGAGCAGGATCGCCGCGGCCAGCCGCCTGGTCTCCGCCGCGAGAGTCGGCGGTCCCGTGCGGGCGGCCGGCGTCATCCGCACAGCGGTCATCGCGCCGCGCCCGGGCGCCCCGCCGGTTCCGGCGGGTACTGCCCCTTGAGAACGCCGGAGAAGACGGCCATCTGGTGCAGCACGCCGGCGCCCTCCATGAACTCGAAGGCCCGCACGTCCCGGAACGTCTTGTCCAGCCAGGGATCCTCCACCAGCGACGCGCTGCCGAGCACGTCCGCGGCGAACAGCGAGGCCTCCTCGGCGATCCGCACGGAACGCAGCTTGACCGCGGAGATCCGTGCGGTCAGCCGCATCACGTCGGCCCGCCCGGTGTCCACCTCGGCGTCGACTCGGGCGGCGACGTCGCGGGTCATCCTGGTCAGCGCGGCGACGCGTTCCCGCAGGGACTGCAGGGTCAGCGCCGGCCAGCCGCGCAGTCCCGGCCGCTGCGCGCCGATGTGGTCGCACAGCGCCTCGGCCACCCCCAGGCCCATCGCGCCCAGGCCCGGCCGGAACCGCAGCAGCGTCTGCACCGCGCCGAGCAGCCCGCGGCGGGTCGGCCGCAGATGCCGTCCGAGCAGCCGGTCCGGCGCGATCCGGACCCGGTCGAAGGTGATCTCGCTGAGCCGGGCGCCGCGCAGGCCGACGGTCGGCAGCAGCCGGGCGGTCACGCCGGGCGCATCCGTGTCCACGAGCACCGCCTCCACGCCGATCGGGCCGGGTGCCCGCCGCGCGAAGACCACGCCCAGCTGTGCCCGGGCTGCGTTGCCGACGTAGCGTTTGGTGCCGGACAGCAGCCAGCCGTCGCCGTCGGCCGCCGGTTCGAGCCGGGTCTGCAGCTCCATCGCGGCCGACCCCTTGGCCGGTTCGGTGAGCCCGAAGAACGTCCAGGTCGGGGCGGCCATCAGGCGGCGGAAGTACTCGTCCTGCTGGGCCGGGTCGGCCAGGGTGAGCACGGCGACGCCGGACAGCGAGGGTCCCGGGCTGGCCAGGATCGTGCCCGGATCGCCGTAGGCCAGCCGCTGCTGGGTGACCGTCCGTTCCAGGCAGGACATCCCGAGGTAGGGACGGCCGGTGACGGCCAGCGGGCGGTCCTGGTACCGCTCGGGCACCAGGGTGAGCCGCTGCATCCGCACCGCCTCGAGGTGCAGGTACCGGCGGATCGCGTCCGGGTCGGCGTCGATCTGCAGGGCGACCGCCCGCAGCTCCCGAGCCATCTCGCGGCAGCGGCCGTCGAGCTCGGCGACGTCGACCCCGGCCGGCGCCCCGGTCACCGGTCGGCCCCCGCGTCCAGGTACAGCCGGCAGGTCAGCTCGGCGGCATACAGGTCTCCGCCCGGGCCGGCCTGCACGAAGCCGCTCGCACCCAGCAGCCGGATCACGCTGCGGCCGGCCGCGACCGCCCGGCGGTGGATGTCGGCCACCTGGGCGACGTTGGCGGCCGCGGCCAGGCACTCCGCCGCCTCCGCCAGATCCATGGCCGCGTCGGCGATCAACGCCTGCGGGTGCTGCCGGGACAGCAGCGGCGTGCCGTCCAGGGTCCGCGAGTTCAAATGATCGACGGCCCGGTCCAGCAGCCCGCGGACCAGGTCGAGGTGGCCCCGGCACAGGTCCGCCGCCCAGGACAACCGGGGATCCGGCGCGGCCAGCGGCGGCACCGGCCCGGCGGCCGCCGGACCCGGCTCCATCGACGGCCACCGCTGGGTCACCCGCACGATCGTCAGGCCGCTGCGCGTCGCCGGCCGGTGGTCCAGGTCGGTCACGACGCACCGGCGCCGCGACACCCAGTGCACGGCACCGGCTCCGGGCAGGCCGAAGACCTCGACGGCGGCCAGGTCGGCGGCGGCGCAGGCGGCGTGTGCCGAGGTGCTCACCAGCAGCCGCCGGCCGCCGTGGCGCCGGTGGATCTCGCGCAACGTGCCCGCCCAGCGTCCGCCGGCCGGATCCGCGCCGGCGGACCACGTGTCGACCGGGACGGGTGCGGTGAGCGGGAGCGGTTCGGCGCTCATACCGGCAGTCCGTCCGTCAGGTCCAGCTCGCCGATGCTGCTCCGGTGGTGCCGAGGATCGTGGTCGCACAGGACGATCCGGCGATACCGGTCGCGCCAGGCGACGTGGTGCTGCGCGAGCGCCCGCCAGACGCTGGTCGCGTAGGAGCCCGGCGCCACCCGGTGGACCGGTGCCAGACCGTCCAGCACCTGCTCGTCGACCCAGGGGCCGGCGACGACCAGAGTGTCTCCCGACCCGAGGTCGGCCCGGGCGAGCAGGTGCGCGCGCAGGTCCGCCGGCCCGCCGGTGCGCAGCACCGGTCCCGGCCGGAATCCCGCGCCGGCCCGGAAGACCAGCAACGCGGCGGAGTCCAGCACGCCCCGGCCGTGCACGAGCTCGTCCCGGTGCGGCCGGGTCGACTGCTCGAGCACGAACAGGCACGCCTGCCGGCACCGTCCCGACTCGGCGAACGCGGCGATCACCCGCAGCGCGGTGAACGGCGCGTGCAACCCCTGCTCGGACAGCGCGAAGGCGACCGCCGACCCACCCAGCAGCAGGTTCAGGTGCGCGGCGACCGCCCGGGTGGAACTCAGGTCCGGCAACCCGTAGGCGACGATGACCAGGTCGGCACCGAACGCCGGTCGCGGCAGCCGGGCCAGCGCGGTCTCGGCCAACTCGCCGAAGTCGATGTTGCGGCCGGCCCGCAGCAGCGCCTCGGAGAAGTCGACGTCGAATCCGCGCAACAGGTCTCGGTCGTGGTCGAGCATGTCCTGGTCGAACCGGAACGGGTTGGCGTGCGTCGCGACGTGACCGACCGCGTCGCTCAAGGCAATCATCGGGACACCATTCTGCGAAGGGCGGGGGTGGCGGGCGGGCGGCCGCCGGTCACGTGGTGCCGGCGGCGGCCAGGTCCTGGTCGGCCAGATTGGCCAGGGCGTAGTCGGTGAGCGTGCCGACCGTGACGAAGTCGGCCATGTCCAGGTTCTCCGGATCGATCTCGATGCCCAGCGTGTCCTCCAGGGCCATCAGCAGTTCCAGGACGGAGGTCGAATCCAGATGCAGGTCGTCGAACAACCGGGTGTCCTCGGTCAGGTCGGGCAGTTCCCGTTCGAGTACCTCGGACAGGCAGGTGCCGATGACGGTCAGGGCGGTCTCGCGGTCCATGGGGTTCCTTTCGCTGGTGCACGGCCGGTCGTGGGACGGCCGTCCGGACGGGATGGTCAGACGGGAATGAGCGACTGCTTGTCGATGAGGTCGGCGGCGGTGTCCCGGCGGCGCACCAGGTGCGCGACGCCGTGGTCGACCAGCACCTCGGCCGGGTGGCCGTGGGACAGGAACAACCCCGGCGACGCGGTCGGGCCGTAGGCCCCGGACCGCCTGACTCCCAACAGGTCCCCGGGTCGGACGTCGGGCAGCAGGACCTGCTTGCCCAGCACGTCGTTGGGTGTGCACAGCGGCCCGGTGACGGTGACCGGGCGGTCGGCCTGCTCACCGGTCCGGGAGAGCAGTTCGATCGGGAAGTTCCGTTTGACGAAGCTGCCGATGCCGACCGCGGCCATGTGGTGGTTGGTACCGCCGTCGGCGACGACGAAGCGGTGCCCGGACGACTCCTTGACGTACAGCGCCCTGGTCACGTACGTCCCGCAGGGCGCCGCGAGGAACCGGCCGAGCTCCATGATGATCCGGCACCCCGGGTGCCCGGTCAGGAACTCGTCGACGGCCTGGTTGACCCCGGCGGTGACCTCGTCCAGATCCAGCGGTTGCTCATTGTCGAAGTACGGAATGCCCCAACCACCGCCGATGTCGACGGTCCGCAGCTCGACCCCGTTGCAGTTGGCCAGGTCCGCGGCCATCGCCAGGATTCCCTTGGTGTTGTAAACGATGTCGGTGGCCCGCAGGAACCGGGTGCCCATGTACGCGTGGAATCCGCGCAGCCGCAGGGACCGGTGTCGGGCGAGCGTCGCGACCGCCGCGTCGACCTGGTCCTGGTCGATGCCGAACTGCCGGGGCTTGCCGCCCATGGCCAGCCCGGATCCCTTGGTCTCGAACGCGGGGTTGACCCGCAGCAGCACGTCGGTCGGCCGGCCGTCGGCGAGTTCGGCGAGTGTCCGCGCCTCGGCCAGCGACTCGCAGACCACCGCGCCGATCCTGTGGGACAGGCAGCCACGCAGGTCCTCGACGGTCTTGCCCGGTCCGAGGAAGATGATCCGGGAGGCCGGAACCCCAGCCCTCACCGCGGTTTCCAGTTCGACGGTGGACGACACCTCGGCGCCCGCGCCCAGCGAGCCCAGGATGGCGCAGACGCTCACGTTCGGATTGGCCTTCAGTGAGTAGAAGACGTCGACGGCCGGGTGCAGCCGCTCCCGCAGCCGGGCGTAACCGGCGCGCAGCACCGCGCCGTCGTACACGTACAGCGGCGTGCCGAACTCCTCGGCGATGGCGCGGATGTCCAGTCCCTGCACCTGATACCCGGTCATGTCAGGCTCCCTGATCGGTCAGGCCGGCGGCCCGCAGCCGGTCGGCGGTGTCGGCATCCAGGTCGTCCAGCGCCCGCTCGTGGTCGGCGAACGCCATCACGTACAGGCGGCCGTCGTAGGGTTGGCCGGCCGCGTCGCGTTGGGCGTTGACCGTCCCGAACCCGGTCACCACGACGCGTCCGGGCGCACCGGGGTCCAGCAGCGCGCCCAGGGCCTGCCGAACCCGCTCGAACGAGCAGGGCCGGGTCAGCCGCAGCCGGTGGTGGCGCGCCAGGGCCACCGATCCCGGACCGGCGAAGCGCTCCACGACCCGCCCCTGATAGGACGACATGTTCAGCCGGGCATTGATTTCCAGCACGGGGTAGAGCGTGCCGTCGGTGCCGACCACGGCATCGACGCCGGCCACGCCCCAGTAGCCCTCGGCGTGCAACCCGGCCCCGATCGCCTCCGCCGCGCGGACGAGTTCGGCCTGCTGGCCGGCCGTGAGACCGGCCGGCATCCGGTGCCCGAGGTGCACGCCGCGGTCGGTGACCGCGCGCTTGACGAACGACAGGGACACGGCGCCGGTGCGGGAGATGGTGATCTGATAGTTCAGGTCGTCCCGCTTTGGCAGCCAGCGTTCGACCACCACCTCGATGCGGTCGTCGCCGGTCCGGTTGGCCCGGCGACGGACCATCTGCCGCAGCCGGTCGACGCGCCGGTCGTCGTCGCAGACCAGTAGCCCCTTGCCGGACACCCCGAAAGAGTCCTTGACAACGACGGTTTCACCGATACGGCGGGCCCGGTCGAGAGCCGCCTCGAGTTCGCCGACCGACTCGCAGCACTCGCCCGGCACCTCCCGCAGGCCGCAGCCGCGGGTGAGTCGCCGGCCGAAGATCTTGCCGTTCACCCGCTCGTAGACGTCCGGCCCCGGGGTGGCCAGGGGGATGCCGGCGATGGCCGACAGCTTGGCCTCGGCCGCGGTCGTGCCCATCGGCAGCAGCGTCCCGCCCGTGGCGGCGAAGCCCGCCAGCCGGCGCAGCACGTCCGGGTCGGCCAGCGTCCGTTCGGTCGTGCGGGCGGCGGAGTCCACGCCCTCGCCCTCGCCGTCGCGCGGCGCGGGTACGGCCACCGACGCGGTTCGGATGCCCAGGCCCTCGACGTAGGCGGCGAAGGCCGGATCCAGATGCTGGCCCAGGATCAGCAGATCCCGCGGCCCGGCCAGCAAGATCCCCAGCTCCTCCATCCGGCGCACCATACGTGCCGACCCGCTGAACGGTGCCGCCGGCAGTCCGATATGTCCTACTGCCCAGTCGTTTTCGGCCTCAAAGTTGCAGATGAAGGCCAGCGGTGCGGCCGGGTCGCCGGTCACCGCCGTCTTGAGTTCGGACAGGTAGTCGCCGGTCACTGCTGGTCCCCCGATTCGTGCCGGATGAGCATCGCGGCGAAGGTCGCGCCCAGCCCGACCGCGGCCACCAGATAGGTGCCACCGGGGGTCAGCCGCCCGGCCGCGCGCATCGTCGTGTAGTTGAGAAAGAAGTCGGTGCAATAGCAATGGCCGAACCGTTGGACGTTGTCCAGGAAGACCAGCGTGCGGTCGAAACCCATCTCCCGGGCGACCCTGGTCCACGACGACCGGTTGACGTTGTGCGGGATGATGCCGGCGAGCTCGTCCAGGCCGATGCCGGCCGCGTCGAGGACCTCTCGGAGCACGGCGACCAGGGTGGCCACGTATCGTTCGCCGAAGTCCTGGAGAGCGGCGGGGTCGAGCCGGACCCCGTCGGCGTACTGGCCCAGCGTCCGGCTGACGTAGGAGAGCACGCGGTTCCCGTCGCGCCGATCGTCGACGTGGACCAGGCAGGCGCCCGACGCCTCGCCCATCACCGTGGTGTTCTCGATCAGCTGGGCCAGGTAGGAGAATGCCTTCTCCCCGGTGACCACCAGCGCGACCGCCCGCGGGTCGCCGTCGGCACGGAGCAGTTCGGCGGCCACGTCGATGGCGGCCAGGCCGCTCGCGCAGTTCTGCTGGGTCACCGCGAACGCGGTGGCGCCGGTCAGGCCGAGGTGCTCGCAGAGCATCTGGGCGGCGTCCCGGTCAGACGGGGTGACCTCTTGAATCGTGTGTGCGTACAACAGGTATCGCACGTCCTGCGGCGGTACGCCGCGCAGCGTACGTTCCGCGGGACGGCAAACCAGGTCGATCAGCGACATTTCGGGATCCAGCCGCAGATTGGCCAGGCCGTGCACCCGCTGGAAGAGCCGGACCTGGAACCGATTCAGTCGCAGGCGGTCCGCGACATCCGGCAGGCCGACCTCGCGGCTGGGGGCGAAGGCGTTGATCCGGTCGATCCACACCCCGGCCGACCGCGTGCCGCCCGTTGTCCTCACAACCATCCCCCTGTGGATCTTCGTCCGAAACGACAGCATTCGTGCCCGCGGGCGCCGGGGCCGGTCTCATCGCCGAAGCCGGCACCGGCGCCGCAGGTGCCCGCGCTCAGAGGCGCTTGAGCACCAGGCGCTTGACGACGAGCCGCTTGACGACCAGACCGTGAGTCATGACAGATCACCCCCTGTCCGAGTTGGCTTCCGCCCGCTGAAACGTCCGGCGGAGATCGGGCCCGGACCACGTCCGGCGATATCCGAACCCGGACAATGAGAATCGATCGGTAGTGGCGGTGATACCGATGGCCGGCCGAATCATCCGGCTGGCACCGCATTCGCCGGATGTCACCCGGTCGGCCCGGCGCCGGACGTGACCCGATCTGATGAACTCACCCGTGCGAGGCACGGCCGCGGTCGGCGAACGGCTACCGCCGCGAGGTTTGGCTCACCGTGGGCTGTTCGGCCCGTTCGATCCCGGTGTGTCGATCGTCCCGATCCGCTCAGGGTGCGCCGCGAAGGATTGTCCGCCCGTCGGCCAATCGAACCTCGAACGCCGAGATCTGGTTCCGGGGAACCGCTGTCGCCACCGGGATCCGAGCCGTGACGCCGGGTACCCCGCTCCATGACCCGGCGGACGTCTCATGACCGTCGGTGTCGAGGATCGCCAGGTCGTAGGCGACGGAGTTGCGCATCGACGCGTCGTAGGAGCACACCACGGTGATCGCGGTGCCCCACCGGCGGTCACCCAGTTCCAGGGTGGCGGTCATCGGACCGGGCAGCACCTGGGCCAGTGGCACCGTCTCGTCAGGGGGCACGGGCGGGGACGCCGTCGTCGGGGTCGTCGCGGGAGCTGTCGTCGGGACGGTCGCGGGGGCCGTCGTCGGGGCCGTCGCTGCGGTCCCGGTGCCCGCGCCGGCTGTCGGCGCGGCATCGGGCCGGGCCAGCGCCCAGACCACCACGAGCACCACCACCGCCGCGGCCGCGGCCGCCAGTCCGCCGGCCAGCCAGGTCCGCCGCCGGCGGGCCCGCTGCACCCTGCGCAGCAGGCCGGTCCGCAGCGACGGCGGCACCGGTGGCTGGGCGTCCGTGACGGCGTCCTCGGAGGTCAGCGCGAGCAGCCCGGGCAGCCCGGCGAGGCTGCGTACGGACGCCTGGCAGACCGCGCAGTCCCGCAGGTGTTCCTCGTAGGCCCGGCGATCCGCGGCGGACAGCGCACCCAGCACGTAGGCGGCGTCGTCGTGGCAGGGCGGCCGGTCACCACTCAACCCGTCCGGGGTCACGTCACCACCCCCATCTCCTCGAGCACCAGCCGCAACGCGTGCAGCGCGTAGTGCAGTCGCGATTTCACCGTGCCGATCGGGATGTCCAGCCGCGCCGCGGCCTGGGCGGCCGTGCAGCCCCGGTAGTAGCTCTCCAGCAGGACGGCGCGATGGTCGTGGCTGAGCCGGCGCATCGCCTCCGCGACCACCATGGCCTGCAGGGCCCGGTCGGTGGCGTCGGGTTCCAGCGGTTCGGGCACCGACTCGGCCGACGTGGTGGGTCGACGGCGGTCCGCCCGCCAGTCGTCGACCACGATGTTGCGGGCCACGGTGAACAGCCAGCCGCGAGCCGACGATTCCTGCTGAGCCAGCACGGCGGGCCGGCGCCAGGCCCGGAACAGGGTCTCCTGCACCACGTCCTCGGCCCGGCTGCGGTCTCCCCCGGTCAGCCGCAGGACGAAGCTCCACAGGGCCGCGGCGTGCTCGTCGTGCAACGCCCGCAACAGCGCGGCGTCGTCGGACTCCTCGCCGATCCGGTCCGGACCGGCGGGACGCTGCCGGTCACCGTCCGTCACGCGCACCTCCGTTCCGCACCCGTCACCGACACGCTGCCAGAACCACGTCCGCCGCGGGGCGAAGGTTCGACGCCGGCCGCCGGCGGGAACCGTCCAGTCCACGGACGGACGTCACGACTGTCGGACCCCGAGGACACACTGGTGCCGGCGGAACGGTCCGCCACCGATCCGGGCCGGGGCCAGGTCCGAATCGACCGACGAGAGATCGACCGACAGGAGGTCACCGATGCCCGTCGTCATCACGCGAGCGTCCAGTTCACTGCCCACCGAGCCGCCGCTGTCCGAACCCGCCGCGGAGGCGTGGATCCCGCGCACCTGTTTCAAGAAGGGCCCGCCCGGCCGCATCGGAGTGGAGCTGGAACTCCTGGTGGCCGGGCCCGGCCCGGACGGGCTGGCCACGCACTACCCGCGGCATCGTTACCCGCACTTGATCGACACTCTGGTGGGAAGCCCGGATGGGGGTCCGGACGGCCGCCTGACAGTGGAACCCGGCGGGCAGGTCGAGCTCAGCTCCCGCCCGTGGGACACCCTCCCGCAAGCCCTGGACACCGTCCACCGCGACCTGTCCGCGCTGCGCCGGCGTGCCCGGGTCGCCGGCGCGCGGCTGATCGGCCTGGGCGTCGATCCGGTCCGGCCGCCCCGGCGGATCAGCGACGAGCGCCGCTACCTGGCCATGGAGGCCTACTTCCGGCCATGGGGCACGGCCGGGCCGGCGATGATGTGCTCGACCGCCTCCGTGCAGGTCAACGTGGAAGCGGTGACCACCCGCTCGAGCCTGCACGACCGGTGGGACCTGCTGCACGCGGTGGGGCCGGCCCTGGTCGCGGCCTTCGCCAACTCGCCACGCCGGTGCGGCCGCCCGACCGGCTTCAAGAGCAGCCGACAGGCCATCTGGCAACGCCTCGATCCGGCCCGTACCGGCGTCCCGCCCCGGCACGGCGCCGACGACCCGGCGACGGCGTGGACGAACTGGGCGCTGGATGCGCCGCTGATGCTGGTCCGCAGGCGCACCGGCGACTGGTCGGCCCCATCGGGTCTGAGCTTCCGTGGCTGGATCCGCCATGGGCGCGCCGCCGTCCCCGACCGCCCGCCGCCGACCAGCGACGATCTCGCCTATCACCTGACCACACTGTTCCCGCCCGTCCGGCCGCGCGGCCATCTGGAGGTCCGGTACCTGGACGCGCAGCCGGGCTGCTGGTGGATCGTGCCGACCGCGGTGGTCGCCGCGCTGCTCGAGGATCCGCGTGCCGCCGACCGGGCGCTGGCCGCCTGCGACCCGGTCCGGGACCGCTGGCTGGAGGCCGCCCGCTTCGGCGCGGCGGATCCGGCGCTGGCCCGCGCGGCGACCGAGGTCCTCGTCGCGGCCGCCGACGCTCTGCGGCGCGATCCCGCGGCGGCCCGGTTCACCGACCAGGTCGAGGGATACCTGCAGCGCTGGACACTGCGCGGCCGGTCGCCGGCCGACGATCCGCCCGGGTCGATGGCGGCCCATCACGCGTGCGACGAATCCGAAGCAATCGGGGAGGGAACGGCATGACCACAGACAGCCTCGGCGCGTTGCCCGACGACGCGATCAGGTCCCGGATCGTCGAGGACCTGACCCGGGCCCGACGGCGCACGGCGCTGCTGACCGAGGCGGTCGACGACGACGACCTGGTGCGCCAGCATTCGCGGCTGATGTCCCCGCTGGTCTGGGACCTGGCGCACATCGGCAACCAGGAGGAGCTGTGGCTGCTGCGGGACGTCGGCGGCCGGGATCCGTTGTTGCCGGAGACCGTCGACCAGCTCTACGACGCGTTCCAGCATCCCCGCGCCGACCGGCCGTCCCTGCCGCTGCTGGACCCGGCGCAGTCGCGCCGGTACGTCGCCGACGTCCGCACGAAGGTCATCGACCTGCTGGAACGCACGCCGCTGCGTGGCCGGCGGCTGACCGAGGACGGCTTCGTGTTCGGCATGATCGCCCAGCACGAGCAGCAGCACGCCGAGACCATGCTGGCCACGCATCAGCTGCGGCTGGGCGAACCGGTGCTGGACGCCCCGCCCCCGCCGGCGGCCCCGGGCGACCGGATCCCGGCCGAGACGCTGGTGCCGGCCGGATCGTTCACCATGGGCACGTCGGCCCACCCGTGGGCCCTGGACAACGAGCGGCCCGCCCATCAGGTACGGGTTGACGCGTTCTGGCTGGACACGGTGCCGGTGTCCAACGGCGACTACCAGGACTTCATCGCGGACGGCGGATACGCGGACCGGCGCTGGTGGGATCCGGCCGGCTGGGCGCACGTCCAGCGGGTCGGCATGGTCGCGCCGCTGTTCTGGCGACCGGAGGGCCGGCAGTGGCTGCGCCGCCGGTTCGGGCGCACCGAGGTGGTGCCGCCGGACGAGCCGGTGATGCACGTGTGCTGGTACGAGGCGGACGCCTTTGCCCGCTGGTCCGGCAAGCGGCTGCCCACCGAGACCGAGTGGGAGAAGGCGGCCCGGCACGATCCGGCGACGGGCGTCACCCGCCTGTATCCGTGGGGCGACGAGGATCCGACCCCGGATCGGGCCAACCTCGGCCAGGACCACCTGGGCCCCGCACCGGTGGGCGCCTACCCGGCCGGGGCGAACGCGCTGGGCATCCGGCAGCTGATCGGCGACGTCTGGGAGTGGACCGGCAGCGATTTCACCGGCTATCCGGGCTTCGCCGCCTGGCCCTACCGCGAGTACTCCGAGGTGTTCTTCGGCCCCGAGTACAAGGTGCTGCGCGGCGGGTCGTTCGCCGCCGACCGGGTCGCCTGCCGCGGCACCTTCCGCAACTGGGACTACCCGATCCGCCGGCAGATCTTCGCCGGATTCCGCTGCGCCCGCGACGCCGCGCCCGGGGAGGGCTGAGCGTGTGCCGGCATCTTGCGTACGTGGGTGCGCCGATCCGGATCGGCGAGTTGCTGCTCGACCCGCCGTTCGCGCTGGTGCGCCAGTCCTGGGCGCCGCGCCGGCAGGAGCACGGGGTGGTCAACGCGGACGGGTTCGGGCTCGCCTGGTATCCGGACGGGCCGCCGCCCGTCAGTAGCCTGCCGGCTCGCCACCGCGGGTCCGGGCCGGTGTGGGCGGACGAGACCTTCACCGAGCTGTGCCGGGTGATCCGCACCAGGGCGCTGCTCGCGGCGGTCCGCTCCGCCACGATCGGCATGATCGGCGGCCAGGCGATGGCCGCGGCCGCGCCGTTTCGTCGTGGGCCGTGGCTGTTCAGCCACAACGGCGCGGTCACCGGCTGGCCGGCCAGCGCGTCCCGGCTGGCCTGGGGGCTGGACCCGGGGCTGCTCGCCACCCTGGAGGCGCCGACCGACTCGGCCCTGCTCTGGGCGATCACCCTGGACCTGCTGGACCGGGGCAAGACCCCCGAGGCGGCGCTGGCCGAGGTGGTCGCCCGGGTTCAGGATGCCGGCGGTGGCCGGGTCACCCTGCTGCTGACCGACGGCCGCACCGTCACCTCGACGGCCTGGGGAACCAGCCTGTGCTGGCGCCGCCTGCCGGCCGGGGTGGTGGTCGCCTCCGAGCCCTACGACGACGACCCGTCCTGGGTCGACGTCCCGGACGGGTCGTTGCTGTCCGCCGGACCCGACGGCGTCGTCGTCGAACCCCTCGGCCGACCACCCGTTCGACCGACCGTTCGACCCACCGTCCGACCGACCATCCAACCGACCGCTGCGCCGACCGGAGACGGAGCCGTCCGATGACCCTCGGCTATGCCTACCGCGACCACCTGCCCGCCGACTTCTCCGATCGCAGCCTGCGTGCGGACGTGCGATCCGGCCTGACGGCGGCCCGCAAGTGGCTGCCACCCAAGTGGTTCTACGACAAGGTCGGCAGCGAGCTGTTCGAGGACATCACCCGGCTGCCCGAGTACTACCCCACCCGGACGGAACGGACCATCCTGGCCGCGCGGGCCGGGGAGATCATCGAGTTGGCCGGCACACGGACGCTCCTGGAGCTCGGGTCGGGGTCGTCGGAGAAGACCCGGCTGCTGCTCGACGCGATGACGGGCCAGGGCGACCAGCCGGGCGAGGTCGACTCGCCGGGCGGGGGCGAGCCGCCCGCATGGCCGGGCCGGGACGGACCCGGCTACGTCGCGCTGGACGTCAGCGAGGACGCTCTCCGGCTGGCTTGCGCGGGTCTGGTCGCCCGGTACCCGCGGCTGCGGGTCGCCGCGGTCCGCGCCGATTTCACCCGCCAGCTCGACGTGTTGCCGGCGGGTCCCGACCGCACGGTCGCCTTCCTGGGCGGCACCATCGGCAACTTCGACCCGGTCGAACGGGCGGCGTTCCTGGCCGCCCTGCGGCAGCGGCTACGGGCCGGCGACCACTTCCTGCTCGGCGCCGACCTGGTCAAGTCGCCGGACCTCCTGGTTCCGGCCTACGACGACGCGGCCGGGGTGACGGCAGCGTTCAACCTGAACGTCCTGGACGTGATCAACCACCGACTGGGCGCGGACTTCGACCGCTCGGCCTTCGAGCACGTGGCGGTGTGGGACCCGGTGCAGGAGTGGATCGAGATGCGGCTGCGCGCCCCGCGGGAGGTCGGCGTCCGGATCGACGACCTCGACCTGGACGTCCGGCTGTCCGCCGGGGAAGACATCCGCACCGAGATCTCCGCGAAGTTCCGCCGGGACCGGCTCACCGCGGAGCTGATCGCGGCCGGCTTCAGCGCCCGCGGCTGGTGGACCGACGAACGGGGGTGGTTCTCGCTATCGCTGTGGGGAGTGCGCTGAGGTCAGCGCCCGCCGACCACCGTCGGCAGCGGCTCGATCCGGGCCCGATGGCGACGGGACCGCGCCGGGCCGTCCAGCATCCGGCGCGCCTCCTCGAACCCCGGTGCCGGTTCGCAACCGAATGCCCGGGCCCGCCGGATGCCGTCGTAGACGATCCGGTGGGCCACCGGCAGCGACACGGTCAGCGGCAGGCACCGGGAGCCGGCGAAGAACGTCCGGGTGAACAGGGCGTGCTGCCGGTCGTTCAGGATGCGCGGGCCGACCACCGACGTGACGCCCAGGTCGCGGTCGACCACGAATCCGCAGGCGGCCACCGCGCCGGACCCCGCGTCCCGGGCGACGAGGACGGCGGCCGGGTCGGCCAGTCCGTCGAGCGCGCCACGGCGCGGGGACCATGACCGGGTGGCCGCGCCGCCCGGCGGCTCCCACGCATGATCGACCGCCCAATCGGCACCCCAGTCCACGCTGACCAAGCAGGCCCTCAGATCCGCCGCCGACCAGTCGATCCGGTCGGAACGACCGGATCGGAGGACCGTCGACGCCGCCGAACGGGTGTACCCGACGACGCGACCAAGCTGCCAGGCGGTGGAGCGACCGGCGCGCCGGGAACCATTGCGAACCACTTCACCGGGGCTCACGCCGACCCGCCCGTCCGGGCGCCTCGCAGGCTCCGGCACCCGACCGAGGGCCGGCACCAGCACCGATGATTCGCTCGGCAAGCCTCGCTCATGCCGACCCGCCCGTCCGGGCGCCTCGCAGGCTCCGGCACCCGACCGAGGGCCGGC
>CAZCEH010000006.1:147723-155074 GCA_964497705.1 uncultured Actinomycetes bacterium
ACCAGCACCGATGATTCGCTCGGCAAGCCTCGCTCATGACCGGAGGATGCCAGCACGGGCCGCCGGGTGACGCGCGACACGCTGTGACCGGCGCGATCGCGGCGAGCCGCGGACCGGTCAGCCCTGGGCCGGGGCCATCTCGTGAGCGGAGACCCCGACCAGGTGCGCGAGTTCCTCGACCTGGTCCTTGGCGTCGCCGAACAGCATGGCGGTGTTCTCCCGGTAGAACAGCGGGTTCTGCACGCCGGCGTACCCGGTGGCCATCGACCGCTTGAACACGACCACGTGCTTGGCCTCCCAGACCTGCAGCACGGGCATGCCGGCGATGGGTGATCCGGGGTCCTCGGCGGCGGCCGGGTTGACGGTGTCGTTCGCGCCGATGACCAGGACCACGTCGGTGTCCGGGAAGTCGTCCTGGATCTCGTCCATCTCCAGCACGATGTCGTAGGGCACCCGGGCCTCGGCCAGCAGCACGTTCATGTGCCCGGGCAGCCGTCCGGCCACCGGGTGCACCGCGAACCGCACGTCCTTGCCCATCGCCCGCAGCTTGGACGTCAGGTCCGCGACCGGGTACTGCGCCTTGGCCACCGCCATGCCGTAACCGGGCGCGATCACCACCGACTGGGACTCGCGCAGCAATTCGGCCAGGTCGCCGGTGGTGGTCTCCCGGTGCTCGCCGTACTCCTCGTCGGACGTGCTCGAAGTCTTTGACTCGGTGCCGAAGCCGCCCAGGATGACGGCGGTGAACTTGCGGTTCATCGCCTTGCACATGATGTAGGACAGGATCGCGCCGGAGGAACCGACCAGGGCACCGGTGATGATCAGCAGGTTGTTACTGAGCATGAAGCCGGCCGCGGCCGCCGCCCACCCGGAGTAGGAGTTGAGCATCGAGACCACGACGGGCATGTCGCCACCGCCGATCGCGGCCACCAGGTGCAGGCCCAGCAGCAGCGCCAGCACCGTCATGATGATCAGCGGGATCAGGCCGGGCGCGACCAGGAACCAGGCCAGCAGGCCCGCGCTGGCGATCAGGATCAGCAGGTTCAGCAGGTTGCGGCCGGGCAGGGTCAGCGGCGCCGACTTCATCTTCGCGGAAAGCTTCAGGTAGGCGATGACCGACCCGGTGAACGTCACCGCGCCGATGAACACGCCCAGGAACACCTCGACCAGATGCACGGTGTCCGCGTGCTCCTCGGTGAGGTAGGAGTTGAACCCGACCAGCACCGCCGCCAGACCGACGAAGCTGTGCAGGATCGCGATCATCTGCGGCATCTGGGTCATCTCGACCCGTCGCGCCGAGATCGTCCCGATGACCGCACCGATCAGCAGCGCACCGGCGATCAGCGCGGCGGTGATCCCGGCGTTCTGCTCGGAGTCCAACAGCGCGAGCAGCACGGTCGCGGCCAACGCCAGCACCATGCCGATCTTGCCGGCGGTGTTGCCCGCCTTGGCCGTCTTCTGATGCGACAGCCCGGCCAGGGACAGGATGAACAGCACGCCGGCGATCACGTAGACGGCCTGCACCAGGGGGAGCCAACGCTCCGCGTTCACGGCATCCACCGGGTTCACGCGTCCTTCCGGAACATCGAGATCATCCGGCCGGCCACCAGGAAGCCACCGAAGATGTTGATCGAGGCGACCGTGGCCGCGATGAACGCCAACACCACCACCAGCACGTTCGTGCTGCCCATCTGCAGCAGCGCGCCGACCAGGATGATGCCGGAGATCGCGTTCGTCTGGGCCATCAGCGGAGTGTGCAACGACGCGCTGACGTTGCTGATCACGTAGAACCCGACGAAAACGGCCAGCACGAACACCGTGAAGTAGCCCAGGAAACTGGGCGGCGAGAAGGTGATCGCCAGGCCCACCGCCACCGCCGCGACGCCGAACCACGCGTACAGCCGCTGCTGCCGGCGGCGGGCCTGCTCGGCCAGCTCCTGCGCGGTCGGCACATGCGCGGCCGGCTTATGGTCCGCCTGCTTCTTCGGAGCCGCGGACACCTGCACCGGCGGCGGCGGCCACAGCACCTCGCCGTCCCGGGTCACCGTGATCGACCGTTGCACCACATCGTCCAGGTCGAGCACGAGCTGCCCGTCCTTGCCCGGGGTGAGCAGCCGCATCAGGTTCACGATGTTGGTGCCGTACAGCTGCGAGGTGTGCGTCGGCATCCGGCTGGCCAGGTCGGTGTAGCCGATGATCGTCACCCCGTTGTCGGTGACCACCTTCTCCCCCGGCACCGTCGCCTCGCAGTTGCCGCCGCCCACCGCGGCCAGGTCCACCACGATGCTGCCGGGCTTCATGTTCGCCACCATCTCGGCGGTGATCGTGGTCGGCGCCCACCCGCGCACCAGGGCGGTGGTGATGACGATGTCGGCCTTCGCGGACTCCTCCGCGTACATCCGCTGGGTCGCCGCCTCCTGGTCCTCGGTCAGCTTCTGCGCGTACCCGTCGGCGGACACCTGCTGTTGCGCGGCCGCCGCCTGTACGAACGTGGCACCCATCGACTCGATCTGCTCACCCACCTCGGGGCGCACGTCGAAGGCCCGGACCTGCGCGCCCAGGCTCACCGCCGCGCCGATCGCGGCCAGCCCGGCCACCCCGGCGCCGATGATGAACACCGTCGCCGGCTGGGTCTTGCCGGCCGCGGTGACCTGCCCGGCGAACATGCCGCCGTAGGACTCGGCGGCCTCGATGACGCCCCGGTACCCCGCGATGTTGGACATGGTGGACAGCACGTCCATCGACTGCGCCCGGGAGATCCGCGGGATCGCCAGCAGGTTCAGGCCGGTCGCGCGCTTGGCCCGCAACGCCTCGACCAGCTCGGGGTGGTCGTCCGGCGTCATCCGGTCGATGATCGTCGCGCCCTCGGACAGTCGGGCGACGTCCACCGGCGTCGGCTCGTTGACCTTCGTCACCACGTCGCACGCCCACACGTCCCCTGAGCTGCCGATCGTCGCGCCCGCCCGCTGGTACGCCTCGTCCGGGAACTTGGCCGCCGCTCCCGCTCCGGATTCGACCACCACCTGGTAACCGAGCGAGATCAGCTTTTCCGTGGTCTTCGGGGTGGCGGCGACCAGTGTCTCGCCCGGCTGCTCTTCCCTAGGGATTCCGATGCGCAAGGATGCCTCTGCCTTTCGTCGTTCGGCCGCGGGTGTTCGGGACCCGGGCATCGCCCGGTGGACGCGTGCGCGAGCCCGAGACCAGGTGTCGGTCAACCACGTCGAGCCGCAACCGGGCAACTGCCGTCGCCCCGGTGGAGGCCGCATCGAGCAGTGACACGCCGCAGGACACTATCCAACGTCGGCCCGGTGAGGGGAATCCGGCTCGCCTTTTGCCGCCAACCGGACGTGGTCGGTGTCCCGCCGACGACCCGATGCCCGGGGAACTCTCGGTCGCGCCAGGCGACCGGATCTTCCCCGGGCCGGCGCCGGCGCGCCGTCAGGGTCCCCTTTTGTGGACATCTCGAATCCGGCTCCGCGCATCGGCCACGATGAAACGATGCTGCAGCGCAGGGTCGCGACGACCGTGATCTGGTCGGAGATCGCGCAAGCCCAGGGCGGCCTGATCAGCCGGGGCCAGCTACTGGAGCTCGGGCTCACGCACGCCCAGGCTCGCACGAACGTGATGAACGGGCGCTGGCAACGGATCCTGCCCGGTGTCTACGCCACATTCACCGGCTCCGTCGACGCGGTCCAGCAGGTCTGGGCGGCCCTGCTGTTCGCGGGCTCGGGCGCCGCCGCCTGCTGCACCACCGCACTGTGGCTGCACCGGGTCCTTGACGAGCCGCCGGACGTGGTCCATGTCTCGATTCCGCACTCGCGTCGGGTGGTCGCCCCGTCCGGCCTGCGGATTCATCGCCGACGCGCCCTCGACCGGCCCCGGTCTCCGGTGCATCCCTTGGCGTCGCCGCCACGCCTGCGGCTGGAGGAGGCGCTGCTCGACGAATGCGGCATCAGGTCCGAGTCCGAGACGGTGGGCTTGGTGCTCAAGGCCATTCAGCGCCGGCTGACCACGGCCGAGCGCGTCAGCCGGGTGCTCGAACAACGGGCGATCCAGCCCAGACGTGAGCTCATCCGCGACGTGCTGACCGAGGCCTATTCCGGGGTGGTGTCGCCCCTGGAGCTGACCTACCGGCAGCGGGTGGAGGTCGCGCACGGGCTGCCCGAGGGGACTCGGAACCAGGCCGAATGGACCGGCGGGCGGTGGCGGTACCGGGACGTCGAGTACGGGCAGTGGGAGCTGATCGTCGAACTCGACGGGCGTGAGGCGCACCCCGCCGACGAAGCGTTCCGCGACATGCGCCGGGACAACGACGTGATCGTGGCGGGCCGGGTGACACTGCGGTACGGGTGGCGTGACGTCATCGGCGAACCGTGCGTCGTCGCCGCCGAGGTCGGGCTGGCCCTGCAGCGGCGTGGGTGGCCGGGCGCGGTCGGACGGTGTTGCGCCGCGTGCCTGATTCCGGCGATGCCGGGCTCCGACTGACGCGCCCGTGCTGGCCGCCGCGCCGGCGTGGGGAAGATCCGGTCGCACCACACGACCGAGGTTTCCCCAGGCCCTCGCTCCCCCACCCTGGGGAAGAAGAAGTCGCACCAGCCGACTCAAGCTTCCCCACGCAGACGGCGAGGGCCCGCGCAGACGGCGAGGGCCCGGTTTCACCAGGGTGAAGCCGGGCCCTGCGCGAATCAGCCGCTCAGCGCTCCCGAGCGGTCAGCGGTAGTCGCGGCCCAGGTCGAAGTCGTCCAGCGGCACCGAGGCACCGGTGGAGACACCGAAGGTGTCGGCACCGTAGTAGGTGTCGTCGAACGCCGGCAGCGTGTAGGCGGCGGCCCGGGCCTCCTCGGTCGGCTGCACCTGGATGTCCCGGTACCGGGCGATGCCGGTGCCGGCCGGGATCAGCTTGCCGATGATCACGTTCTCCTTCAGGCCCACCAGCTTGTCCGACTTGGCGTTGATCGCCGCGTCGGTGAGCACCCGGGTGGTCTCCTGGAAGGACGCCGCCGACAGCCACGACTCGGTGGCCAGCGACGCCTTGGTGATGCCCATCAGCGCCGGACGCCCGGCCGCGGGCTCGCCGCCCTCGGCCAGCACGCGACGGTTGGCCGCCTCGAACTCCTTGCGCTCGATCACCGCGCCCGGCAGGAACTCGGTCGAGCCGGAATCGATGATGGTGACCCGCCGCAGCATCTGCCGGATGATCACCTCGATGTGCTTGTCGTGGATGCCCACGCCCTGCGAGCGGTACACGTTCTGCACCTCCCGCACCAGGTGCAGCTGCACCTCGCGCTGACCCATCACCCGCAGCACCTCGTGCGGATCGGGGTTGCCCTCCAGCAGCTGCTGGCCGACCGTCACGTGGTCGCCGTCCACCATCAGCCGCTCGGAGCCGTCCACCGACACCGTCGCGAGCCGCTGCGTCTTGGGCAGCTTGTCGTAGACGATCTCCTCCGACCCGTCGTCCGGGGTGATGATGATCTTGAAGAACTTGTCCGCGTCCTCGATCCGGATCCGGCCGGCGGCGTCGGCGATCGGCGCCTTGCCCTTGGGGATCCGGGCCTCGAACAGCTCCTGCACACGCGGCAGACCCTGGGTGATGTCGGTGGAGCCCGACGCCGCACCCGTGTGGAAGGTCCGCATGGTCAGCTGGGTCCCCGGCTCGCCGATGGACTGCGCGGCGACGATGCCCACCGCCTCGCCGACGTCCACCAGGTTGCCGGTGGCCAGCGACCGCCCGTAGCAGACCGCGCAAGTGCCGATGGCCGCCTCGCAGGTCAGCACGGACCGCACCTTCGCGGTCGTGATGCCCGCCGCCACCGCGTCCCGCACGTGCTGCTCGCGCACGTCGGTGCCGGCCGGCACGACCACGGTGCCGTCCTCGGCGACCAGGTCGGCGGCCAGTACCCGGCCCTGCACCGAGGTCTCGATGAACTCGTTGATGTGCAGGCTGCCGTCGGCGTACCGGTCGGCCAGCGGCAGGTTGACGCCCCGCTCGGTGCCGCAGTCGGTCTCGCGGACGATGACGTCCTGCGACACGTCCACCAGACGCCGGGTCAGGTAGCCCGACTCGGCGGTGCGCAGCGCGGTGTCGGCCAGGCCCTTACGCGCGGAGTGCGTGTTGATGAAGTACTCCAGCACCGACAGGCCCTCGCGGAACGAGGAGCGGATCGGCCGCGGGATCTGCTGGCCCTTGGAGTTGGCCACCACGCCCTTCATACCGGCCAGCGACCGCACCTGGATCCAGTTGCCCGCCGCACCCGCGGTGACCAGGGTGGACACCGGGTTGTCGGCCGGATAGGCCGGCGGCAGCGCCTCCTCGATCTCCCGGGTGGCCGCCTCCCAGATCTTCACCAGGTCGTCGTTGCGCTCCTCGTGCGAGAGGTTGCCCCGCTGGTAGGCCTTCTCGACCCGCTCCGCCTCGATCTCGTGCCGGAGCAGGATCTCCTCCTTCTCCGGCGGGATGATCACGTCGCCGATGGCCACGGTCATGCCCGACCGGGTGGCCCAGTGGAAGCCGGCCTCCTTCAGCCGGTCCAGCACGACGGCCACCACCGACATCGGGTAGTGCTCGGCGAGGTCGTTGACGATCGCCGCCTGCCGCTTCTTGGGCAGCTCTTCGTTGACGAACGGGTAGCCGTCGGGCAGCAGCTCGTTGAACAGCACCCGGCCCAGCGTGGTCTCGGCCAGCCACGGCGCGCCCGGCTCGTGGTCCTCCGGGAGCGTGTCGTGACGGCCCGGCACCACCGAACCCGGCAGCCGCACCTTGATCGGCGCGCGGAGGTCGATCAGCCCGGCGTCGAGGGCCATGATGCCCTCGGCGGCCGAGGAGAACACCGCTCCGGCGCCCTTGGCGTTCTCCTTGCGACCGCACAGGTAGAACAGCCCGGTCACCAGGTCCAGCGAGGGCATGGCCAGCGGCCGCCCCGAGCCCGGGGACAGGATGTTGTTCGACGAGAGCATGAGCACCCGGGCCTCGGCCTGGGCCTCGGCGGACAGCGGCACGTGCACGGCCATCTGGTCGCCGTCGAAGTCGGCGTTGAACGCCGCGCACACCAGCGGGTGCAGCTGGATGGCCTTGCCCTCCACCAGCTGCGGCTCGAAGGCCTGGATGCCCAGCCGGTGCAGGGTCGGCGCGCGGTTGAGCAGCACCGGGTGCGCGGAGATGACCTCTTCGAGGACGTCCCACACCTGCGGTCGCTGCCGCTCCACCATCCGCTTGGCGGACTTGATGTTCTGCGCGTGGTTCAGGTCGACCAGCCGCTTCATCACGAACGGCTTGAACAGCTCCAGCGCCATCAGCTTGGGCAGGCCGCACTGGTGGAGCCGGAGCTCCGGGCCCACCACGATGACCGAC
>CAZCEH010000007.1:0-65379 GCA_964497705.1 uncultured Actinomycetes bacterium
GTCGGCTCCGCTGCTGGTGCCATCACCGATCTCTCGGGATCGGCCACATTGCAGCCGCCGAGCGAGCGCAGTGCGTCAGCCAGTGCCGCCACCATCACCGATCTCTCGGGATCGGCCACATTGCAGCGCTTCCCTCGTCGGCGACGAACTCGGGGGTCAAGACCATCACCGATCTCTCGGGATCGGCCACATTGCAGCGCAAGGCCTCCGCCACTGATCTCGACGCCGCAAGCCCATCACCGATCTCTCGGGATCGGCCACATTGCAGCTCTGACTGTCCGGAATGCCGGCCGCCAGGGCGGCGGCCATCACCGATCTCTCGGGATCGGCCACATTGCAGCGAATTTCCCGCCGCGTTCGGCGAGAGCTGGCGCCAACCATCACCGATCTCTCGGGATCGGCCACATTGCAGCGCCGCTAGCGGCACTTACTGACGTGTTGACACGTGGCCCATCACCGATCTCTCGGGATCGGCCACATTGCAGCGAGGTACTGGCGGCTCTCGTTGCCGAAGCATTCTTCCATCACCGATCTCTCGGGATCGGCCACATTGCAGCACGATTTCCGCACCGGACAGCCCGAGGCCGACCAGCCATCACCGATCTCTCGGGATCGGCCACATTGCAGCACAATCGACCACTCCGCATCGAACCCGATGGAGGCCCATCACCGATCTCTCGGGATCGGCCACATTGCAGCATGCCCTGCTGGATCCGGCGCTTCAGCCAGTCCCGGCCATCACCGATCTCTCGGGATCGGCCACATTGCAGCACCTTCACCAGCTGCTCACCTGGCCGGTTAGAGGGGCCATCACCGATCTCTCGGGATCGGCCACATTGCAGCAACTTGGAATCCGGACCGATGACCCCGAGCATGTCCCATCACCGATCTCTCGGGATCGGCCACATTGCAGCCGCGGGATGGACGAGCGCTCGGGACGTCGCAGCGGCCATCACCGATCTCTCGGGATCGGCCACATTGCAGCGAGAACGTGATGGCTGACCTCGGCAGCATCTTCCTGCCATCACCGATCTCTCGGGATCGGCCACATTGCAGCGCGGCGAACCGGTCCTCCATGCAGGTGGCGCACTCCCATCACCGATCTCTCGGGATCGGCCACATTGCAGCGACTACGTCGACGATCGACTGCCTCAGACCCCGCTCCATCACCGATCTCTCGGGATCGGCCACATTGCAGCTCGTTGTCGGCCGCAGCTGGGGCAGACGTAGGGCAGCCATCACCGATCTCTCGGGATCGGCCACATTGCAGCGTGTTCGCCCCGACCTGCACCGTGTTGTCCAGCTGCTCCATCACCGATCTCTCGGGATCGGCCACATTGCAGCGGTGGTCGCCGATGAGGCGCACGAATGGACGGTGACCATCACCGATCTCTCGGGATCGGCCACATTGCAGCAAGACTCGGGCGTCGCTCTTTATCTCGATCCCGACCCATCACCGATCTCTCGGGATCGGCCACATTGCAGCCCGACACCTCCCTTGCCGTTGATCACGGCGCAGACCCATCACCGATCTCTCGGGATCGGCCACATTGCAACGGGGCAGAGCTGTCGTTGGGTCGACCTGGCCGGCAGACCCACCACCGGTCTCTTGAGATGGCCACATTGGCGGCCCGGAGCGGGGCAGGACGACGAGTCCGGCGCGGGCGCAATCGCCGGTCGCTCGACGCGTACGGCGCATAGTCTGGGCTGAGGGCAGAACAGAGCCGACGTCGATGTCCGTTACTGACTGAGCAGCGTCGACTGGCCGACGCCTCCGTCTGGCGACCCAGGCCCGCACTAGTGGATTGTAATTCTGTTCAGTTTACGCTGGCTTGGCTGTGTCTGTTGTTGACTGGGTGGGTGGATGCGGATGAACGGTCGGGGTTGCAGGCGTTGGTGAACAGTCCGGACGTGGCGGCGACGGTGGCAACCAGGGCGCGGATCGTGTTGTGGCGCGACGAGCGTCGGCCCAAGAAGCTGATCGCTGAGTTGGCCGGGGTGTCCCGGCCGACCGTGGATTTGTGGCTGGGCCGGTACGCCGAGCAGGGGTTGGCCGGTCTGTTGGACCGTCCGAGGGGCGCCGGCCGGGAGCAGGTCCCGGCGGGGTGCGGGCCCGGGTGCTGGCCGTGTCCCAGGAGAGCCCGCCTGCCGAGACCGGGTTGTCGCATTGGTCCAGCCGGGAGCTGGCCCGGTACATCACCCGCACCGACGGGACTCCCGTGTCGCACTTCTTCGTGGCCAAGCTGTGGCGGGACAACGGGTTGCGACCGCATTGGCACGGCACGTTCAAGCTCAGCCGGGACCCCGAGTTCGCCGAGAAGGTAGCCGACATCGTCGGGTTGTACCTGGACCCACCCGGTGGCGCGGTTGTCCTGTCGATCGACGAGAAGACCCGGATTCAGGCCCTGGACCGGACCCAGCCGCTGCTGCCGATGACGTTCGGGGCGACCGAGAAACGCACCCACGACTATGTGCGGCACGGCACCACGAACCTGTTCGCGGCGCTGAACGTGGGCACCGGCGAAGTGCTCGGCGAGTGCAGGCCGACCCGGAACGGGGCCGACTTCCTGGCGTTCGTGAAGGCCGCGGTCAAGCCCCACGCCGGACAGGAGGTGCACGTCGTGCTGGACAACCTGTCCACCCATACCACCCCGGATGTGCAAGCCTGGCTCGACCAGAACACCACCGTGCATTTTCATTTCACCCCGGGCGGGTCCTCCTGGCTCAACCAGATCGAGAACTGGTTCGGCATCATCACCCGCCAGTCGATCCGACGCGGCACGTTCGCCTCGGTCAAGGCGCTGATCGGCCGGATCCGCGACTACATCACCGACTGGAACAGCCACGCCGAACCCTTCGCCTGGACCGCGACGGCCGACGACATCCTGGCCAAGGTCCTGGTCACCCAGACCAACATCAAGAAACTTGTCGAGAACAACACGAAGTAAAGGCAACAGCATTACCAACTACTAGGAACCGGCGGCGGCACTGTCAGCTTGACGACATCGACACCGAACCCCTTACCGACGCGAAAACCATCCACCCCGATCACCAGCGACGACCGCCGGATCAGGGCTTCAGCCGCACCCCGGACCGAAACTGCCATGCCGACCACAGACTCAGCACCACCGCCGTGACGGTCACAGCGAGAAGTGCTAGGCCGGAGGGTATGTCGCTGCGTCCGAGCATGCCGTATTGGAGCGCTTGCACCACATAGAAGACGGGATTGGCGTAGGTGAGCATACGCCAGGGCGTGGACAGGTCGTTGACCGAATAGAAGACGCCGGCGAGGAAGCACAGTGGCTGGACGATCAGCACCTGCGTCGAGTAGACGTGATCGACGCGCTGGGCGTAGGTGGCCGCGAGCACGCCGACTTGGGCGGCTACGACCAGGATCGCGGCGGCGGCGATCGCGAAGTACGTCGGGTACTCGATGTGCGCCCCGGTCAACGGTACAGCGACGACGAGGATGGCGGCCGCGACCAGAACGGCGCGCAGTATCGCGCCGAGAATGAGGGCGAGGTTGATTTCCCACCAGCGCAGCGGGCTGGCGAGGATGTCATGGATGTACCGGTCCTTGCGTGCCTCGAACAGGGAGGCGGTGCCGTTGATGTAGCCGACGGTCACCACGGCCTGCGCGATCAGGCCGGGCAGGATGAACTGCTGGTACGGGATCTGATCGACAGCGTTGACTTGCCGACCGAGGGCCAGGCCGAAGACCAGAACGAACAGCAGCGCCGACAGCACCTGGCCGGCGATGGTGAAGTGCCAGATCTTCAGATACCGCACCACCTCGCGTTCCAACAGCCACCAGAAAGCCGGACGTTCGGCGCGATAGGGGCCTTCGTACGGCCTGAGCGACGTCGTGTGCGCCCGGTCCAGGCTCACGTCGCGGCCTGCGCGAGGGGTGTCGCCATCACTCGGCTGTACACCTGCGCCAGGTCGGTGGCGTCGAAGGTGACGCGGAGCCGGGCCACGCTGTCCCGCGCGACGATCCTCCCGGACCGCAGCAGCGCTATCTCGTCGCAGAGTTCCTCGGCCTCCTCCAAGTAGTGGGTGGTGAGCAGGATGGTGTGCCCGGTCCGGTGCAGGTCACGTAGGTAGCCCCACATCGACAGCCGCAGTTCGACGTCCACGCCGGCGGTCGGCTCGTCCAGGATCACCAGTCGCGGCCGGTGCATCAGCGCGCGAGCGACGAGCAGCCTTCGCTGCATCCCGCCGGACAAGGTGCCCGGATGCTGCTTGGCCTTGTCGGCGAGCCCGAACAACTCGAGCAACTCCCGGGACCGTCGCCGGGCCTCCCGGCGTCCCGCGCCGTAGTAGCCGGCGTGATAGACGAGCACTTCTGCGATGGACAGGAACCGGTCGAGATTGACCTCCTGTTCCGCCAGGCCGACCAGCGAGCGCCCCTCACGGGAAGAGTGTGGGTGGCCGAACACCTCGATCCGCCCGCCAGTGGGCCTGATCAGGTTGCAGGTGGCGCCGATCAGGGTGGTCTTGCCGGCGCCGTTCGGCCCGATGAGCCCGAAGAACGCGCCGTCCGGGATCTCCAGGCTCAGATCACGCAGCGCGGTGAATCCGCCGTCATAGACCTTGGTCAGCCCGGTGACGGACAGCGCAGGTGGTGTCATGCCGTCCGCTCGGCTGCCAATTGCTCGTACTGGTTGGCCGGTCGCGGCAGGCCGTAGTGCTCGCGCAGCGTGCGCCCGGTGTACTCGCGTCGGAACAGGCCACGATCCTGCAGGATCGGCACCACGTGGTCGACGAACTCCTCGAGGCCGGACGGCAGCGCCGCACCCATGACGTTGAACCCGTCGGCCGCGCCGTTCTCGAACCAGTCCTGGATCACGTTGGCGGCCTGCTCGTAGGTGCCGATGAAGGTGAAGTGCCCGCGGCCGCCGCCGAGCCGGCCGATCAGTTGACGCACCGTGAGCTGCTCCCGGCGGGCCAGCGCGACGATCAGCTTCGAGCGACTCTGCGCCCCTTCGATCGTGTCGCTGTCGGGGATGTCGTCGGGCAGTTGCTCGTCGAGTTTCAGGTTCTCCTTGGGGATTTCGAGCACGGAGGCGAGCTGCCGCAGACCGTATTCGGGCACGATGAGATCTTCCAGTCGTTGTGCCTTGGCCTGCGCCTGCGCCTCGGTGGCGCCGAGGATCGGCACGATGCCCGGCAGGATGATCACCGAATCGGGGTCGCGTCCCGCGGCGGCGGCCCGCGCCTTCAGGTCGGCGTAGAAGTCCTGAGCGTCGGCCAGGGTCTGGTGGGCGGTGAACACCGCGTCGGCGTACCGGGCGGCGAATTCCTTGCCGTCCTGGGAGGAGCCGGCCTGGACGAGCAGGGGGTGGCCCTGCGGCGGTCGAGGCACGTTGAGCGCGCCGGCCACCTGGTAGTACTTGCCGACGTGCTCCGGGTCGTGCACCTTGGCCGGGTCGACGTACCGGCCCGTCGGTTTGTCCGCGCGGCGCGCGTCGTCGTCCCAGCTGTCCCACAGCCGGCGGGAGACCTCGACGAACTCCTCGGCCCGCTGGTACCGGTCCAGATGATCGGGGCGGTCCTGCAGGCCGAAGTTGCGAGCCGCGTCCGCACCGGCCGTGGTGACGATGTTCCAGCCGGCGCGGCCGCCGCTGGCGTGGTCGAGCGAGGCGAACCGGCGGGCCAGGTTGTACGGCTCGTTGTAGGTGGTGGACGCCGTGGCGATCAGACCGATGCGGTCGGTGGCGGTGGACAGGATGGTCAGCAGGATCGTCGGCTCCAGCTGCCCGCCGGGACGGAACTCGACACCCTTCCACAGCACCGGTCCGTCGGCCAGGAACAGCGAGTCGAGCTTGCCGCGTTCGGCGATCCGGGCGAGCCGGATCCAGTGCCGGACGTCGACGTCGGCGTACGGGTCGCTCTCGGGCAGCCGCCAGGCGGCCTCGTGGTGACCGGAGCTCATCAGGAAGGCGTTCAGGTGCAGGTGGCGTGACACCGCGTGGATCCTTTCGTGTACCGGACGGTTCAGGAGGCGCGCTGCGCCTCGGCGAGTGCGCCGAGGGCGTCGAGCAGCAGCGTCCGATAGCTCGCGAGCTTGTGATCGCCGTAGGCGCGGGGGTGAGGGAGCTCGACGGTGAGATCGACGCCGATCCGGCCGTCCTGCAGGACCAGGATCCGGTCGGCCAGCACGATCGCCTCGTCCACGTCGTGGGTGACCAACAGCACGGCCGGCTGGTGACGCTCGCAGAGTTCCCGCAGCAGGGCATGCATTTTGATGCGGGTGAGCGCGTCGAGCGCGCCGAAGGGCTCATCGGCGAGCAACAGTGCGGGCTCACGGACCAGCGACCGGGCCAGCGCCGCGCGCTGCGCCTCGCCGCCGGACAATTCGGTGGGCCAGGCCCGCTCGCGGCCTGCCAGCCCGACCTCGGCCAGTGCCACCCGCGCCTTGGTCTTGGCGTCGCTGCCGGTATCGATCCCGAGGATGACATTCGGCAGGATCCGCTTCCACGGCAACAGGCGAGAGTCCTGGAACACGACGGAAACGCTTTCAGGGGTGCGGATCTGGCCGGTTCCGGTGACGTCGTGATCAAGGCCGGCCAGTGCCCGCAACAGGGTGCTTTTTCCCGAGCCACTCTTGCCGAGCAGGGCAACGAACTGGCCGGGCGCGATCTCCAGATCGACATCGTCCAAGACGACGCGGTCGCCGAAAGAGCGATTCAGGCCGGCGATGTGGACTGCTGGATCGGTCAGCTGCTGATGGTGCGTCGCCACGACAGCACCCTCCTTTCGAGGAGACGAACGGCGATGTCCGAGGTGAATCCGAAGATCCCGTAGACCGCCAGCCCGACCACGATCACATCGGTCTGGCCGTAGTTCGTGGCCTGGAACATCATGTAGCCCAATCCGTTCACGGCATTGATCTGTTCGAGGACGACCAGGCCGAGCCACGAATAGGTGACGCCAAGGCGGAGTCCGACGAAGAAGCCGGGCAGCGCACCGGGAAGCACCACGTGCCGAATGAACTGCAGCCTGGTCAACCTGCTGACCTCGGCGAGTTCGACGAATCGCAGGTCAATGCCGGTGAGGGCCGCATACAGGTTCAGGTAGATCGGGATGTAGACGACGATCGCGATGATGGCGACCTTGAACGTCTCGCCGATACCCAACCAGACGATGAACAGCGGGATCAGCCCGAGAGTGGGGATCGAGCGGTTGATCTGCACCGTACCGTCGATCAACGCGTCACCGACGCGGGACAGCCCGGCCAGCAGCGCCATCCCGGCACCGATCACCAGCCCGAGGAGGAAGCCCTTCGTCGCGCGACCCAGGGACGTCAGGATGTCCTGCCCGAGCGTCCCGTCCGTCCACAGGCGCCAGCCGGTCTGGGCGATCGTCCACGGAGCGGGCAGCGTGCGCGGATCCAACTGGCCTGTGGCCGACGCGATCGCCCAGATGCCGATCAACAGAATCGGTCCCAGCAACCGCGCGCCGGGAATGCTCCTCTTGACGCTCAACCGCCGCCGGTGCGGCCGTTCGGTCACCGGCGGCGCCGCCGGAGCCGGTGCCGCCGGTGTCGCGGCGGCGGTCAGGGTCGGTGTTCCGGTCATGGTCAACTCCGGTACGTCTCGGCGACGGCTGCGGCGGTCAGGCCCTCGAAACGGCGGTCGAAGAGGGTGGCGGCGTCGAACGAGTCCACGAAGCCGCCCTCGGCGAGCAGGTCGACGGTCTGCTGCTCCCAGGCCAGCGCCTCGTCCCAGGTCGGCGGGAACAGCGGTTTGCTGGCCAGGTCGACCACGCTCTTGCCCTGTTCCGCGGTCAGCCCTTGGCTGTTGACCCAGTAGTTGCTGATCCACTCGTCCGGATGCTCGTAGACCCAGACCGCACCCTGTGCCCAGAGCGGTATGTACGCCCTGATCGCGGCGACCTTGTCCGGCTGGGCGAGGACCTCGTCGGGTGACCAGAGGATGTCCAGCCGGTCGACGACGTCCGTCTCGATGATCTTGGCGCCGTCGTTCTGGTATTGCTGCAGGTAGGACGGGATCTGGCCGTAGTACAGCGGTGCGATGTCGACCTGGCCGGACTGCAGCGCCGGAAGGAATTGATTGCTCGTCAACGGGATGAGTTCGACGTCCTTGTTGTTCTGGTAATCCAGGCCGGCCTGCTTGAGGGCTCGCAACAACACGACTCCCTGCGCCTGGCCCTGGGAGAAGGCGAGCTTCTTGCCCTTGAAGTCGGCGACCGAGTTGATGTCGTCGCCGTGCGGCTTCGTGGCGAAGCCGTAGATCGGTTTGCGGGTGAGGTTGACCGCGACGATACGTGCGCCGGTGCCCTGGTAATGGGCCTGGATCGGTGGGATCCCCGCATTTTCGGCGATCTCGACCGAATGCGCGCGGAAGGCGTTGATCACGTCCGGTCCGGCGCTCAGGTTCGGCCACGACGACACGGTGAACGGCAGTTGCGATTGCAGGCCGGAGTAGCGGAAGGTCAGCTCCTGCTTCTGGCTGCCGGAGGCGATCGCCAGCGACGCGCCGGCCGGAATCGTCGTCGGCAGCGGGTCGGTGGTATTCAGGCCGCCCGTGGCGGCGCTGCTCGAACCGGAGCACGCGGCCAGGCCCACCGCGGCGGCGGTGCCGCCGATCAGCCCGAGGAAATTGCGACGGGACAGCCTCGGCGTTCGGAAGGAGGACGTCTGGAAGAGGTCGGTCATGACGGGCGGTTTCCTTGGGTTTGCGAAGATCAGGCTGCGGCAGTGTCGATCGGGGCGTCGATCGGGGCGTCGATCGGGGTGACGGAGGTGTAGTGCGACGCGTCACCCTGGATCGAGTAGCTGGTCCGGCCGTCGACGCCGACCGGGATGTCCCCGGCGGCGGTGACGCGATTGAGCCGGCGGGGCAGGCCGTCATAGTTGTCGATCGCGTAGTGCTGGGTGATCCGGTTGTCGAACAGCACGAGTTCGTTCGGCGACCACCGGTGCCGCAGCACGTTTTCCGGACGGATGACGTAGGACTGCAACAGGTCCAGGATCCGTCGCGACTCGGATGTGGACAGCCCGACGATGCGTTGGGCGAAACCGCCGATGAACAAGCCTCTTTCGCCGGTCAGCGGATGCACGCGGACCACCGGGTGCACGGTCTGGTATTTGATCGCGACGAACTGTTCCCGGCGGCTGCGCGCCTGCTCGTCGATCGTCTCCGGCGGCACCGCGTAGTCGTAGTCGTTGGTGTGCACGGCCGACAGCGTGTCGGCGAGAGTGCGCAGCGGCTCGGGCAGATCGCGGTAGGCGGCCGCAGAGTTCGCGATGAGTGTTTCACCGCCGTAGGGCGGCAGCACGATGCTGCGGAGGGTGCTCAGCTGCGGAGGGTTGAGGACGAACGTCACGTCGGTGTGCCAGTGGTTCGCGCGGCCCTGCTCGCTGTCCACCGGCAACACATGCGGCGCACCCGGTTCCGCCGGCACGGTCGGGTGTGCGGTGGTCAGGTCGCCGAAATACCGCACGAAACGTTGCTGGGCGTCGTCGTCCAGGGTGATGCCGGTGAAAACCAGTGCTTTGTGCTCGTTGAGCGCCGTGCGAATACTCGCCACCGTCGTCTGATCGAGGTCGGCGTCGAGACGAAGTCCCCGGATCTCCGCGCCGATGCGACCGGTGATCTTGCGGAGGTCCAACACGCCCGGGGTGGGTTCAGCCGTCATGGAGATCTCTCCCTTGTCTGATGGGAAAACTGGGTCAACCGTGGAAACTGGGTCGCGAGCGCAGCGCTCCGCCGCGCGGATGCTCATGCGCTCACAAGTCGGCCACGACATCGCCGAAACGGCGACGGGCCGCGAAATGCCTGCCCGGAACGGGCCGGTCTAGACGATCAACACGAACACTGCGTCGACGCCGACCGCATGTGGTCGACGACGCGTCGCCTGGTGAAGGCGATCTGCGCAGGTCTGGTCGTCACATCGATGATTGTCGCGATTCTCGGCGGTGATGTCTACTTACGGCGGCGCTGAAATTAGTCGGTGACTGCGACCTGGGTCACGATGCGCGCGATCTGGGTAAGGCGCCCAGCGGGTCGCGATAAAGCACGTCGAGGAACACGGCGGCACCGGCGGTGGCGAGCAGATGCTCCATGAAGCTCGAGACGACGACGATCTCGGCCGGATCCGTGACCGTGTAACTGTGCGCTGCGATCTGGCGATACAGGGCAGCGCGGCACTCGGGAACGTAGGCGATGCCCGGCTCGACGACCAGGACGCGCTCCGGGCCGAACATGTCGATCAGCGGCGCCACCGCCTGCCCGACGGTCTCGGCCCGCCGACGAACAAGCTCCGCGCCTGGAGATCACCCGATCGCAGCACGTCGAGGAGGGCGAAGATGGGCGGACGATCGGTCGGTTCACGTGTCCGCTCGACGATCCCCAGTTCGCGCGCCCGGGCGACCAGACGCCACTCCGAGACGGTCGCTTGCAGGCAGCCGATCCTGCCGCAGTCGCACCGGACGCTGCTGCCTTGTACCGCTCGGTGAGCGACCGCGCCGGCGCGGGCGCGCGCCCCGTGATGGATCCGGTCGCCCAGGGCGAACCCCGCATCGACGATGTTGCCGACGAACAATCCCAGGACGCTGGCGCGTGGGTCGCAGCCGCCGAACAGCTGCTCCGCCCGTATCAGGGATCTGACATGCGAATCGACGTAAACCGTTACGGCCAAACGGCTTTGCAACAGCGCCGCCGCCGGGATCCGCTGCCACCCGAGCACATCGTGCTCGACGATCATGCCGCCGGCCGGATCGACCCATCCGCCGCTGGCCACACCCACGCCCAGCAGCGGCATCGACGATCCGCGCGACGCGCCGCGGACGAGCTCGATAAGCACGTCGGCGCTTCGCGTCACGAGGGTCTGTGCGTCGCCTTCCTCGTGCAGGACCCGCCGTTCGGCGAGCACGGTGCCGCGCAGATCGACAAGTGCGACGGTGGTGTGCGCAGCGGCGAAATGGATCCCGCCCACCACTCCGACGCCGACATTGAGGTCCAGCGGAATGCTGGGGCGGCCCATCGACTTGTGACCACGACGAGCCATCACCTCGGTCAGCAGGCCACTGGCCAGGAGCGCATAGCAGTGGTCGGTCACCGAGGCCGGAGACAGGCCGGTCCGCCGGGCGATGTGGCTACGAGGCAGCGGTCCGTGGTCGAGCAGGGTGCGCAGCACCAGTCCCGAACTCAACGCGCGGCGATGGTCCCCGCGAGGCTCGTTCCGCTCCAAGGGAAGCATGCCGCGCTAGTCTAGTGGCCCCCGCAGGCGCCATGGCGACCGGCGGCCCGGCGGTCGGCCTGCGGCAAGACCGATGCCGGGGAATCGATCTGGCCGTGCCACGGGAGCGGTGCGGGCATCGCCGCCTCCCGCTCCTCAGCAGGTCCAGGGATCGTCGCCGGCCGGCACTGTCGGGGCACCCAGGTAAGTTCCTCGCATGTTCTCCAAGATCTTGGTGGCCAATCGGGGCGAGATCGCGGTCCGCGCGTTCCGCGCCGCCTGGGAGTTGGGCGTCAACTCGGTGGCGGTGTTCCCGTGGGAGGACCGCAACTCGGTCCACCGGCAGAAGGCCACCGAGGCGTACCAGATCGGCGAGCGGGGCCACCCGGTGCGGGCGTACCTGGACGTCGACGAGATCGTGCGCACGGCGGTGGCCGCCGGTGCCGACGCGGTATACCCGGGGTACGGCTTCCTGTCGGAGAATCCGGGCCTGGCGCAGGCGTGCGCGGATGCCGGCATCACCTTCATCGGGCCGTCCGCGGCGGTGCTGGAGATGGCCGGTAACAAGGCCACCGCGGTGGCCGCGGCCAGCGCAGCCGGGGTGCCGGTGCTTCCCTCGAGCGCGCCGTCGGCGGACGTGCCCACGCTGATCGCGGCCGCCGAGGAGATCGGCTTCCCGGTGTTCGTCAAGGCGGTCGCCGGCGGCGGCGGCCGCGGCATGCGCAAGGTGGACGCGCCGGCCGACCTTCCGGAGTCGCTGGCCACCGCGATGCGCGAGGCCGAGTCCGCGTTCGGCGACCCGACCGTGTTCCTGGAGCGGGCGGTGGTCGACCCGCGGCACATCGAGGTGCAGATCCTGGCCGACCGCCGGGCCGCGGACGGCGACCCGGCCGGCACCATCCACCTGTTCGAGCGGGACTGCTCGGTGCAGCGGCGGCACCAGAAGGTGATCGAGGTGGCTCCCGCGGTCGGACTCGATCCCGCTCTGCGGCAACGGATCTGCGCCGACGCCGTTGCGTTCGCCCGGCACATCGGCTACGTCAACGCAGGCACCGTCGAGTTCCTGGTCGAAGGTGACGGGCCGGACGCCCGCTACCACTTCATCGAGATGAATCCGCGGATCCAGGTCGAGCACACGGTCACCGAGGAGGTCACCGACGTCGACCTGGTCGGCGCGCAGATCCGCATCGCCGCCGGGGAGACCCTGCAGGACCTGGGCCTGCGACAGGAGGAGATCAGGGTCAACGGTGCGGCGCTGCAGTGCCGGATCACCACTGAGGATCCGGCGAACGGGTTCCGCCCGGACACCGGCAAGATCAACACCTACCGCTCGCCGGGCGGCGGCGGGGTCCGCGTCGACGGCGGCACCGTGCATTCCGGCGCCGACGTCTCCGCGCACTTCGACTCGCTGCTGGTCAAACTGACCTGCCGGGGCCGGGACTGGGCGCAGGCCGTGGCCCGGGCCCGCCGCGCGCTGGCCGAGTTCCGGGTCCGCGGCGTGGCGACGAACATCCCGTTCCTGATGGCGGTCCTGGACGACCCGGACTTCGCCGCCGGCGGGGTCACCACGAACTTCATCGAGACGCACCCGGAGCTGCTGACCGCCCGGCATTCCGCGGACCGGGGCACCCGGCTGCTGTCCTACCTCGGCGATGTGACCATCAACAAGCCGTACGGATCCCGGCCGCGCGGCCTGATCGAACCGCACCTGAAGCTGCCGTTCGTCGATATGAAGCATCCGGCGCCGCCGGGTACCCGTCAGGCGCTGGTCGACCTCGGCCCCGAGGGCTTCGCCCGTCGATTGCGGGAAGCGCCCGACCTGCTGGTCACCGACACCACCTTCCGGGACGCGCATCAGAGCCTGCTGGCCACCCGCGTCCGCACCCGGGACCTGGCGATGATCGGGCCCGCGGTGGCCCGGTTGACGCCGCAGCTGCTGTCCATCGAGGCCTGGGGCGGTGCCACCTACGACGTCGCGCTGCGGTTCCTGTCCGAGGACCCGTGGGAGCGGCTGGCCACCCTGCGGGAGGCCATCCCGACCATCGCCCTGCAGATGCTGCTGCGCGGCCGCAACACCGTCGGCTACACGCCCTACCCGGCGGCCGTCACCGACGCGTTCGTCACGGAGGCGGCGTCGACTGGTATCGACATCTTCCGGATCTTCGACGCGCTCAACGACGTCAACCAGATGCGTCCGGCCATCGACGCCGTCCGGGCCACCGGCACCGCGATCGCCGAGGTGGCGCTGTGTTACACCGGCGACCTGTCCAACCCCGCCGAGAAGCTGTACACGCTGGACTACTACCTGCGGCTGGCCGAGCAGATCGTCGACGCCGGCGCGCACGTGCTGGCCATCAAGGACATGGCCGGCCTGCTGCGGGCGCCGGCCGCGCACACCCTCGTGGGCGCTCTGCGGGAGCGCTTCGACCTGCCGCTGCACCTGCACACCCACGACACCGCCGGCGGGCAGCTGGCCACCCTGCTCGCCGCGTCGGCCGCGGGGGTGGACGCGGTGGACGCGGCGAGCGCCCCGATGGCCGGCACCACGTCGCAGCCGCCGATGTCCGCGCTGGTCGCCGCGACCGACTTCACCGCCAGGCACACCGGCCTGGACCTGCACGCGGTGCAGGAGCTGGAGCCGTACTGGGAGGCGGTGCGCGCACTGTACGCCCCGTTCGAATCGGGCCTGCGCGCGCCGACCGGCCGGGTGTACCAGCACGAGATCCCCGGTGGGCAGCTGTCCAACCTGCGCCAGCAGGCGATCGCCCTGGGCCTGGGGCACCGGTTCGAGGAGGTCGAGGCCACCTACACGGCGGCCAACGCGATGCTCGGCAACCTGGTCAAGGTCACGCCCTCGTCGAAGGTGGTCGGCGACCTGGCCCTGCACCTGGTGGGCGCCCGGGTCGATCCGGCCGAATTCGAGGCCGACCCGGGCCGGTTCGACATCCCCGACTCCGTCATCGGCTTCCTGTCCGGCGAGCTGGGCGATCCGCCCGGCGGCTGGCCCGAGCCGTTCCGCGGCAAGGCGTTGGCCGGCCGCCGGTACACCCCGCCCGAGGCGACGCTGGGCGACGAGGACGCGGCGGACCTGGCCGCCAACCCGCGCCCGACCCTGAACCGATTGTTGTTCCCCGGCCCGGAACGGGAGTTCCGGCAGTCCCGGCAGCAGTACGGCGACCTGTCCGTGCTGCCCACCGTCGACTACCTGTACGGGCTGCGGCCCGGGGCCGAGCACGTCGTCGACCTGCAGTCCGGCGTCCAGCTGTACCTGGGTCTCGAGGCCACCGGCGCCCCGGACGAGCGGGGCATGTGCACCGTCGTCGCCACCCTGAACGGCCAGCTGCGGCCGTTGCAGATCCGCGACCGCAGCGTGGACGTCGACGTGCCGGTGGCCGAGCGGGCCGATCCGAGCAACCCGTTCCACGTCGCGTCCCCGTTCGCCGGTGTGGTCACGCTCGCGGTGGCCGAGGGCGATACGGTCGCCGCGGGAGCGACGGTGGCCACCATCGAGGCGATGAAGATGGAGGCATCCATCACCGCGCCGCGGGCCGGCCGGGTGCAGCGCACCGCAATCAACCAGGTACAGCAGGTGGAGGGCGGCGACCTGCTGCTCGTACTCACCGAAGGCGCCTGACGATGCCCGACCCGACTCGCCGGTCGCCGGGGTGACCAGGATCGTCGCCGGACGCTGGCGGGGGCGGCGGCTCGCCGTGCCCAAGGGCGTGGGCACCCGGCCGTCCGCCGAACGGGTGCGCGAGGCCCTGGCCGGTTCGCTGCAGGCCACCGGCGGGCTGGACGGTGCCCGGGTGTTGGACCTGTGGGCCGGCACCGGCGCGCTCGGCCTCGAGTTGGCCTCCCGCGGCGCGTCGTCGGCGGTGTTCGTCGAGCGCGACCGGATGGCGCTGACCGCGCTGCGGGCCAACATCGGCACGCTGCAGGAGGCCGCCGGACCCGCGCTGACCGTGCTCGCCGCCGACGTGCACACCGCCGCGCCGCGACTGACCGGGCCGTTCGACATCGTGGTCGCCGACCCGCCCTACGACCTGGACGGCGCGGCGGTCGCCGCGGTGCTGGCCGGCCTCGTCGCCGCCGACGTGCTCGCCGCGCACGCCGACCTGATCGTGGAACGCAGCACCCGGTCCGGCGAGGTCGACTGGCCGGCGCCGCTGGCCGGCACCCGCACGAAGCGTTACGGCGACACGCTCCTCTGCTACGGTCGCGCCCCATGAGCGAGGCTTGCCGAGCGGACAAGGGCGGGACTCACGCCGTGTGCCCCGGCTCGTTCGATCCGCCCACCCTCGGCCATCTGGACGTGATCGGCCGGGCGGCGGGCCTGTTCGGCCGAGTCACCGTCGCGGTGCTGGTCAATCCGGACAAGAAGGGCATGTTCTCGCTGGAGGAGCGGCTCGAGTTGCTCCGGGCGACCGTCGCGCCGTGGCCCAACGTCGACGTCGACACGTTCCGCGGGCTGCTGGTCGACTACTGCCGGGACAACGGGATCGCGGCGATCGTCAAGGGCCTGCGGGCCGTGTCCGACTTCGACTACGAGCTGCAGATGGCGCAGATGAACCACGGCCTGACCGGGGTGAACACCCTGTTCCTGCCGACCAGCCCGGAGTTCTCCTTCGTGTCGTCGTCCCTGGTCAAGCAGGTCGCGACGTACGGGGGCGACGTCCGGCGGCTGCTGCCCGACGTGGTCGCGGACGCGCTGGCGCAGCGGCTGCGCCCGTCCACGCCGCCCGGCTGACGCCCGGCTGGTGCCCGTCGGCGCGGCCGGCCGACCCTCGTCCGGCCGGACCGGTGATCGGTGTTCGTGACGTCCCGCACGATCACGGCCGGGCGTGTTGGCGCGGATGCGGGTGCCCCGCTTGTCAGACTGGGGGAGCGGGACACCTGGCGTGGTGCCGGGTTCCGCTGGCCTGCCAGTCGACCCGTAGGAGGTTCGCATGTACCGGGTTTTCGAGGCGCTCGACGAGCTGGTCACCATCGTCGAGGAGGCCCGCGGTCTGCCGATGACGGCGTCCTGCGTGGTGCCCCGCGGCGACGTGCTGGAGCTGCTCGACGACGTCCGGGACGCGCTGCCCGGCGAGGTCGACGACGCCCAGGACGTGCTGGACCATCGCGATCAGATGCTCGGCGAGGCCTCCGACAAGGCCACCACGCTGGTGTCGGACGCCCAGGCGGAGGCCGAGCGGCTGACTAGCGGCGCCCGCGCGGAGGCCGAGGCCACGGTGACCGGTGCCCGGACCGAGGCGGAGCGGCTGGTGCACGACGCCACCGCGCATGCCGACGGCCTGGTGGCCCGCGCCCGGGAGGAGGCCGCCCGGATCGTGCAGTCGGCCCAGGAGCAGCACGACTCCCTGCTGGCCAGGGCGCGTGCCGAGGCCGACCGGGCGGTTGCGGCCGGCCGGGCCAGCTACGAGTCCTCGATCGCCGACGGCAAGGCCGAGCAGGCCCGGCTGGTCACCCAGACGGAGGTGGTGCAGGCCGCCTACGCCGAGTCCGCGCGAATCCTGGACGGCGCGCACGCCGACGCGGACCGGATGCGCAACGAGTGCGACACCTATGTCGACAACACGCTGGGCACCCTCGAGGAGACGCTGACCGGCACGCTGCGCACCATCGGCCGCGGCCGGACGGCGTTGCGCAGCGGCGGCGTCGCCGACTTCCGCGACGACCGGGTTTTCGCCCGCACCTGACCCGGCCGGCGGGCGGCCCAGAACCACCGGCGGGCGGCCCGGCGGCATCATCCGAAGATCGGCGGTCGCCGGTCCCGCCAGGGCCGAGCCCGTTCCAGCTGCCCGGCCAGCCGCAGCAGCAGGGCGTCGTCCCCGGGGCGGCCCATCAGATGCACGCCGATCGGCAGGCCGCCGGCCGACCAGTACAGCGGCACCGACATCGCCGGGCCCCCGGTGATGTTCGCGGCCACCGCCGGGAACGGCACGAGATCGCCCGCGGCGCGTCCGGCCCGCCACGGGTCCTCCGGCGTCGACACCATCAGCCCCAGCGGCAGCGGCGGCTGCGCCATGGTCGGCGTCAGCCACAGGTCGACGGTGGTGAAGAACCGGGCGACGGTGCGGGCGAAGGACTGCAGGTCCTCGATGGCCAGCAGGTAGTCGCCCGGATCCAGGCCCCGCGCGTCGGCCAGATAGGCCCGGGTCAGCGGGTCCAACTCGTCGGCCCGCGGCGGCCGGCCCAGGCGCCGGGTCCAGTGTTTGACCACCCATGAGGTCCCGGCCGCGTACACCCGGCCGATCGCTTGTCCGACCTGCTCGGTCAGGCCCGGCAGCTCTCCGTCGACGACGTCGTGGCCGAGGCCGGCCAGCAGCTCGACCGCGTCGTCAAGCGCGGCCAGGCAATCCGGGTGCACCGCACGGTCGGTCAGCCGGCCGCCCGGTGGCCGACGGGCGACGGCGATCCGCAACCGCCCGGGCTCCCGGTCCACCTCCGCGGCGAAGGGGCCGGCCACGGGTGGGGCGGGGTAGGGGTCGCCCAGGTCGGGCCCGCTGGTGGCGTCCAGCAGGGCGGCGCTGTCGCGCACCGACCTGGTCAGCGCATGTTCGGCGACCAGGCCGGAGAAGACGTCTCCGTAGCGCGGGCCGAGCGGGTTGCGGGCCCGGGTCGGCTTGAACCCGAAGAGCCCGCAGGCCGATGCCGGGAAGCGGATCGACCCACCCGCGTCGTTGCCGTGCGCGAAGGGCACCAGCCCGGCGGCCACCGCGGCCGCCGAGCCGCCACTGGATCCGCCGGTGGTGCGCGCCGGATCCCACGGGTTGGCCGTCGCGCCGAACAGGACCGACTCGGCGGTGGGCAGCATGCCGAACTCCGGTGCGGTGGTCCGGCCGAGCAGGACAAGGCCCGCCCGCCGCCACCGGACGACGATCTCCGAATCGGCGTCACTGACGAACCCGCACAGGTAGCGGGACCCCTCGGTGATCGGCCATCCGGCCACCTCCGCGGCGAGATCCTTGACCAGGAAAGGCACCCCGGTGAACGGTCCGGCCGGCAGCGGTGCGCGAGCGGTGTCGGCGGCCTCGGCGAACCGGGGATGGACGACCGCGTTCAGGGCCGGGTTGAGTCGTTCGATGCGGTCGATCGCGCTCTCGACCAACTCGGCCGCGGTGACCTCGCCGGTCCGGACCAGTGTCGCCTGCTCGGTCGCGTCCAGGGTGGCGATCGTGCGCGAGTCGCCGACGGTGAGGGTCACGGCCGCACCTGCAGCAGGATGGTGAACGGCGCGGACTCCGCGTGGATCCGGCGGATCCGGGTGAAGCCGGCCTCGGCGATGACCTCGCGCAGCCGGGACTCGCCGGCCATCGCGCCCAGACCCAGGCCGCCGGGCTGCGACAGCGAGGACGGCAGGCAGGCCAGCGTGGAGATCGCGTAGCCGATGCGCGCGTAGGGGTTGGCGCCCTCGTCCGCGAAGCGGTCCGCCGCCAGCGGCTCGGCGACCAGCAGAACACCGTCGGGAGCGAGGATCTCGCGCGCGTGCCGCAGGGCCCCGACCGGGTCGCCCATGTCGTGCAGGCAGTCGAGCGCCAGCACCAGGTCGTAGTCGCGGCCCGGGTGGTGCGCGGCGTCGGCGACCACGAACCGCACCCGGTCGGCGACCCCGGCGGATGCACCCGACCGGGCGGCGGTGGCCACCGAGTCGGCGTCCGGATCGGACGCGACGAACGTCGACGCCGGCCAGGCCTGGGCGGCCAGCACCGTCGACACCCCTTGGCCGACCCCGAGGTCGGCGACCGTCGCGCCACCGGACAGCCGGTCCGCCATCCCGTCGACGGCCGGGATCCATTCGCCGACCAGGCCGTGCACGAACTGCGGCCGGCTGAATCTGGCCTGCGCGGCCGCCATGCCCGGCCCCAGGTCGCCCCAGCCCTGGCCGCCGCCGGAACGGAAGAAGTCGGCGATCGCCGGCAAATGGGCCCAGATGTCGGCCATCGACGGCACCACGCCGATCAGGGCGACGGGGGAGTCGTCGTCGGCCAGTACCGCGGCCATCTCCGGGCTCAGCGTGTAGGTGTCGGCGACCGCGTCGTAGTCGACATATCCGCCGATCGTCACCGCCCGAACCCATTCCCGCACATACCGTTCCACCAGGCCCGAGCGCGCGGCCAGTTCGGCGCTGGTCAGCGGCCCGGCGCCGGCCATCGCCCGGAACAGCCCGAGGCGGTCGCCGAGGGCGAGCATGGGCGCCGACAGGAACACCCCGAGGTCGGTGAACACCTTGCCCACGGCCTGTTCGATGCGGGCCGGGTCAAGCTCCCGGATGCCGGTCGCTGCCAGGTCCTGCGGTGCGGGTGTGTCGACGGTGGTCATCGGGGTGTCCCTCCGGTGCGGCGCGCCGCCCGGTGCGGCGCCCTCACCGGTGAGGCGTGAGCCGGCCGTGACTGCGGATCTCACAGCTCCCAGCGCACCGGTGGGTCCGGCCGGTAGGCGCAGCTTCGGCCCGTGGTCACGCAGGCGCGCAGGTGCGCGGCGAGCTCGGGATGCTGCTCGTCGAGGCGACGCAACGCATCCCGGATGCGGGCGGTGACGGTGCTGCGCGCCCGTTCCGCGGGGTCGCCGAGGCGGCGCGTGCGGCCGCCGAGGCCGGTCGCCCGGCTCAGCTGGTCGATCAGCGCGGCGCGTTCCCGCTCCAGGTCAGGGGCCGGTCGGCCGGCCGCACCCGCATCGTCCAGGGCGGCGTCCAACGCATGCAATCGTGCCCGGTAGGCGTCCCGGGCGGTCCGGTCCAGCACGTCGTCGGCACCGAGCCCGGCGAGCGCGGAAGCCCCGGCGGTGAGCAGCTCGACGGCCGGGATGTCCCGCCCCGGCGCCCGCAGCAGGGCGGCCAGGTCGTGCAGCCCCTTGACGTCGGGCAGCACCGCGGTACGGCCGGCGAAGCTGAGCAGCCAGCTCGGACCCTCGCGTCGGAAGGTGCCGGTGCGGCCGGCCGCGAGTGCCTGCTCGCAACGCCGCACCCAGCCGACCGCGCCGATCCGACCGGCGATCTCCCGGGCGGTCCGCAGGTGCACGTCGGCGGCGTCGGTCCGTCCGGTCGCCGCGGCCAGCAGGCCCAGGAACATCGACGCGGGACCGACCAGGGTGACGGCGCCGCCGACGTCGATCACCTCGTCGGCGTACGGCAGCAGACCCTGATACAGGGCGGCGTAGAGGTCGTCGGCACCGGCGGCCAGCGCCGCTTCGGCGTTCATCGCCAGGGCGGCCAGCGCCCGCCACGAGTACCGGGCGCGATCCGCCGGCGGAGCCGCGCGGCGCAGCACCGCGGCCGCCTGCTCGGCCCGGCCGGCGGCCAGCGCGCGGAACGCCAGCATCTCCGGTTGGAACTCGTTCGGCGCGATCTGGCCGACGTCCGCCTCCAGGTCGGCCACCGCGGCCGGTCCGTGTTCGGCCAGCGTCACGCCCAGCAGCTGGGTGTACCGGACGGCGAGCCGGTCCGGATGGTCGATCATCGCGGCCAGGTCGTCGGCCTGGTCCCGCAGCCGGCCGGCCCGCGCGTGGTCGCCCCGCAGGTCGGCGACCATCGCCTCGCGGGACCGGACCAGGAACTGCTGGCGGGGCAGCCGATGCGTCTCGGCATGCCGGGACAGGTCGCGAAGGGTGATCTCGAACCCGGGGTCACCAAGGTCCAGCTGGGCGACGAACCGGCAGAACAAGGCCTCGAAGGCGAGTTCGACGTCCCCGCCGTCGATGGCACGCACCGCCGCCACCATCTCGTCCGCCAGCGCCAGCCGGATGGCCGCCGTGCCCGGACCCCAGCCGACGTCGTGCGCGGCGAACAGGCAGAACGCCAGGGTCGCCGGGTCACCGAGGTCCCGCGCCGTTCGCACCGCGTCGTCGGCCAGGTTCGTCGCCCGCCGGTGGTCGCTGTCGATTCCGCCGGCCAGTTCCCGCGCCAGCGCCGCGCTCACCCGGGCCCGGTCGGCGAGCCGGTCCGGAACCTCGCCGGTCTGCGCGTCCAGGTCGCCCCGGGCGCGCTCCAGCAGGTCGATGACGTCCCGATGGGACGATTCGGTGGCCGTCCCCAGGGCGTGCAGACCGAGCGCGGCGCGGACCAGGTCGGCACCGCCGGACGCCGACCCGACCGCCAGGTAGATCATCCGCGCCTGCTCGCGGTCACCCGAACGGGCGGCGGCGTCGGCCAGGTTCAGCCGCAGGCAGGCGGTGGTCGACCCCATCGCCACCTCGATGGCGCGACGCCACCAGCCGGTGGCGCTCTCGTACGCCAGCGCGGCCTGCGCCTCGTGCGCCGCGGCCGTGCAGGCGTCGACGATCTCGCCGGTCGGCAGCGCCGGCAGCGCCTCGACGCTGTGCCGGGCGATCTCGGCCGCCGACGCGCCGGCCGCGCGCAGCGCCGCGGCGATCGCGGCGTGCAGGCCGGGGCGATGCCACGGGTGCACCCGGGCCTCCGCGACCTCGCGGACCAGGTCGTGCGGGAAGCGCACGCCGGCACCGTCCGCGCCGAGCAGGCCGTCGTCGACGGCCGGCCCGATGACCGCGTGCACGCTGCCGGGCGCGACGTCCACGAGTGCGCGCCGGTCGGCGACGACCGCCTCCAGCAGCGGCCAGCGCACCTGGACGCCGATGCGGGCGCAGATCGCCACGACCTGCCGGGTCGGCCGAGGCAGGCGGTCGAGCCGCCGGCCCAACGCGACCCGCACGCTCGGCGGCACGTCGTCGTCGGTCCCGGCGACGGCGACTTCGCGCACGAAGAACGGGTTCCCGCCGGTGCGCCGGTGCAGCTGCCGCACCCGGTCGGCCGGCATGGCGCCGACGGTGGCCGCCATCAGCTCACCCACCTCCGCGGGGCTCAACCCGCCGACCTCGACGGTGACCGCGATGCCGGCCAGGTCGGCCAGTGCCCGCGCGAGCGCGGGGGAGGGCCGGGGGTCGACCGTCCGGTAGCTGCCGATGAGGGCGACCGGAACCCGCCGCAGCTGCCGGGCCAGGAAAGCGAACAGCCGCAGACTGCCGGTGTCGGCCCATTGCAGGTCGTCCAGCACGATCACCGAGGCGGCCGGATCCGATCGCGCCGTCACCGTCTCCAGGACGTCGGTGAACAGCCGGAAGCGGACGTCCGGCGCCGCGGCGTCCGACCCCGTCGGCAACACCACCGGGTCGCCGAGAGATCGCAGCACCTGGTGCCACGGCCAGAACGGCGGTGCGCCGTCCGCATCCCAGCAGGTGCCCCAGGCGGCGACGGCACCACGGGATGCGCCGTAGTCGACCGCCTCACGAGCCAGCGTGGACTTGCCGATGCCCGGTTCGCCGGCCAGCAGGGTGACCGTCCGATCGCCGTCGATCGCCGCGTCGACGGCGGAGCGCAGCGTGGCGATGACGGCGGCCCGGCCGACGATCGGGGTCATGATCCTCTCCACGGTCGGTGACGGATTCGGGCGAATCCGACCCATCATGCGCCGCCCCGGACGGCGTCGGGCACCGGTGCCGCGGGCACGCCCGACACCGGCGGAATTGGATCGGCTGATCGCGTCGACTACTCTGGAGCGGTTGCCTGTTTCCGGGACCAGTAGAAAGTGTCGTCGTCCGTCATGCCCACCGCTCCGCCGCCGCGTCACGACTCGCCCTGGGTGATCGACACCCGGGTGCTGGGCCGTCGACCCGGCACCATGCGAACCCTGCGGATCGCCGTGCCGCTGGACGAGCCGATGGGCCTGGACGTGCTGGCCGTTCCGGCTGGCGCCGAAGTCGACCTGGACCTGCGTCTGGAGGCAGTCGCCGAGGGTGTGCTGGTCTCCGGCACCGCCGCGGCCACCGCGGTCGGTCAGTGCGCCCGGTGCCTGGTCGAGGTGACCGAACCGGTGGTCGCCGGCATCCGCGAGCTGTACGCGTACCCCGAGTCGGTCACCGCGGCCACCACGGACGAGGACGAGATCTCCCGCCTGGTGGACGACCGGATCGACCTGCAGCAGACGGTCCGCGACGAGGTGGTGCTGGCCCTGCCGATGGCGCCGCTGTGCCGGCCGGACTGCCGCGGGCTGTGCGTGGAGTGCGGGGGACGCCTCGACGATCTGGAACCCGACCACTCCCATGAGATACTGGATCCTCGCTGGGCCGCGCTGCAGGACAGATTCGGCACCGAAACACCCGAGAGCACGGGCCGGCCGCCGGCCGGGTCCGGCGAGTAGCACGGCAACAGTGTCAACGACACGACAGTTTCAACGACACGACAGTGTCAACGACACGATATTTCGACGACAGAGGAGATCGATCATGGCTGTCCCCAAGCGGAGGATGTCGCGCAGCAACACCCGCTCGCGTCGTTCGCAGTGGAAGACGACCGTGCCCACGCTGGTGGCATGCAGCAACCGGGCCTGCGGCGCGCTCAAGCCGCCGCACCAGGCATGCCCCACCTGCGGGCAGTACAAGGGTCGCCAGGTCGTCGGGGTCTGAGCCGTTGGCAGTCGCGAGTACGTCGTCGGCGAAGAACATCCCGGATCCGCGGGCCGTCAGTTCCGCTCTCGGGGTGGGACTCGACGCTGACCTGGTCGTGCTCGCGCTGACCCACCGGTCGTACGCCTACGAGCACGGGGGACTGCCGACGAACGAGCGGCTGGAGTTCCTCGGCGACGCGGTGCTCGGCGTCGTCATCACCGAGACGCTGTACCGCACCCACCCGGATCTGCAGGAAGGCCGGCTGGCCAAGCTCCGCGCCTCGGTGGTCAACATGCACGCGCTGGCCGGGGTCGGCCGCGCCATCGGGGTCGGCGAACAGCTTCGGCTGGGCCGCGGCGAGGAACTGACCGGCGGGCGGGACAAGTCCTCGATCGTCGCCGACGCGGTCGAGGCGATCATCGGCGCGGTGTACCTGCAGCACGGGCTGGAGGTGGCCCGCGGCGTGGTGTCGCGGCTGTTCGCGGACCTGCTGGCGGCCGCCCCGCAACTGGGCGCCGGACTGGACTGGAAGACCTCCCTGCAGGAGCTGGCCGCCGAACGCGGACTCGGCGTGCCCGAGTACCGGGTGTCCGAGGAGGGCCCCGACCACGCCAAGGTGTTCGCCGCCAGGGTGCTGCTGTCCGGGTCGGCGCGCGGCACCGGGTCCGGCCGCACCAAGAAGGAGGCGGAGCAGAACGCCGCGTCCGCCGCCTACACCAGCCTGCAGGGCGACGTCACCGGCACCGCCGGCAGCCCCGACGGTGGCGCGTCGGACCCGACTCGTCGCGGTGCCTGAACTTCCCGAGGTCGAGACGGTTCGTCGCGGCCTGGCCGGGCAGCTGACCGGCCGGCGCATCCGGACCGTGCGGGTGCACCACGACCGGGCCGTCCGCCGGCACCTCGGCGGCGCGGAGGACTTCCAGGCCGTGCTCGCCGGCCGGGCCGTGCTGGACGTGCGTCGCCGGGGCAAGTACCTGTGGTGGGCGCTGGACGGCGGCGACGCGGTGCTCGCCCACCTCGGCATGAGCGGCCAGTTCCGGGTCGGCGCGACCGGCGACGACCTGCACCCGCATCTGCGGATCCGGTTCACCTTCGAGGACGGCGGCCCGGACCTGGACTTCCTGGACCAGCGCACCTTCGGTGGCATGACCTACGCGCCAGGCGGCGCCGACCTGCCGGCGGCGATCGCGCACATCGCCCGCGATCCGCTCGACCCGCAGTTCCGGGCGGTCGACGCGGTGGCCGCGATCCGGCGCCGGCACACCGGCATCAAGCGGGCCCTGCTGGACCAGACGGTGGTGTCCGGAGTCGGCAACATCTACGCCGACGAGGCGCTGTGGCGGGCCCGGACGCACTACGAGCGGGCCACCGACCGGTTCACCCGCGCGCAGGCCGCGGACGTGCTGCAGGCGGCGACCGATGTGATGGTCGACGCGCTGGACGCCGGCGGCACGTCGTTCGACGCCCTGTACGTCAACGTCAACGGCGAGTCCGGCTACTTCGACCGGTCGCTGAACGTCTACGGCCGGGCGGACCTGCCGTGCCCGCGGTGCGGCACACCCATCCGCCGGTCCGCCTTCATGAACCGTTCGTCCTACTGGTGCCCGCGTTGCCAGCGGCCGCCCCGGCGCATCGGTCGCCCCGACTGACCCGTCCGCCTACGCTCGGGCCGTGCGCCTGACCGACCAACCACCCGATCCGTTGACCGTCCCGGCCGCGGTGCCCCTGGCCCGGCCGATCGACCACGCCCTGCGGCTGCTGACCAAGGCCGCCGACCACGGGCGGTTGTGGATGGGTATCGCCGCCATCGGCGCGGTGGCCGGCCGACGCACCCGGCGCGGCGCGATCCGTGGCCTGGTCAGCCTGGGCGGCGCCAGCTTCGCGGCCAACGTGCTGATCAAGCCGTTGATCGGGCGGCGGCGGCCGGATCCGGAGCGCACCTCCATCGCCCGGCGCATCGGTCACCTGCCGTGGACGTCGTCGTTCCCCAGCGGGCACGCCGCCTCGGCCGCGGCCTTCGCCACCGGCGCCACCCTGGAGGTGCCCTGGGCCGGGCCGGTGCTGGTGCCGCTGGCCGTCGCGGTCGCCTACTCCCGGGTGCACGTGGGCGTGCACTTCCGCTCCGACGTGTGGGCCGGGGCCGCGGTCGGCATCACCGTCGCTCTGATCGGCCGGGCGATGTGGCCGGTCAAGCCGTGGGGACCGGCGTTGACGGCGGCCGGCACCGCCCCCGCGCTGCCGCTCGGCGAGGGGCTGACGGTCATCCTGAACGCCGCCTCCGGCAGCTCGGACGGCGCCGCGGACTCTATCGGCAAGGCGCTGCCGCGGGCCCGGATCCTGGAATGGGAGCCTGGCTCGGACCTCGAGGACCTGGTCGGCGACCTGCCACGGGCCTTCGGGGTGGCCGGCGGCGACGGCACGGTGGCCGCCGTGGCCCAGTTCGCGCACCGGCACCACCGGCCGCTGGCCGTGTTCCCGGCCGGGACCTTCAACCACTTCGCCAAGGCGCTCGGCCTGGACACCGACGCGCACACGGTGGCGGCGGTGGAGAACGGGGTGGCCGGCATGGTCGACCTGGCCACCATCGACGGCGTCGCCTTCCTGAACACCTCGAGCATCGGCCACTACCCGGAGATGGTGCGGCGCCGGGACAAGTACGCCAAGCGCATGGGCAAGTGGCCGGCCACCGCCTACGCGATCCTGCGCACGCTGCGCCACGAGGAGCCCATCGACCTGGTGATCAACGGCGAGAAACACCCCGTCTGGATCGTGTTCATCGGCAACGGCCGGTACGCGCCACGCGGCCTGGCACCGGCCTGGCGCGACCAGTTGGCCGGTGGCGTGCTGGACGTGCAGTACCTGCGGGCCGACCGCCGGTTCTCCCGGACCCGGGCCATCCTGTACTCGATCATCGGGGTCGCCCGGCTCAGCAAGGTCTACGGCGAGCTGGAGGCCGGGCACGTGCGGATCGAGTCGCTGTCCGGGCCCAAACCGGTCGCCCACGACGGCGAGATCACCGACCCGAAAGATGCGGTCGAGCTGGCCATCTCGGACCGCCGGCTGATCGTCTACCGATCCAGGAGCTGATCTGGGCTATCGCGATCGGCCCGGCTCGAGGATGATGTCGGAACGAGGAGTGGCCGCGGTGGCCGCTCGGTCCGGGTGGGGGTCGGGGTTGGCAGCCTTCGTTCCGCGATCGGCGGACCGGTGCGGCGCGCGGGCGGCCGACGCGCGGCCAGTTGCCGAGGCGGCCACGGCCCTCCGGTTGCCCGCCGGCGCCCCCGTCATCGGCGCCCCCGTCGTTGAGGCCGCGCCGATGCCGGTGCCGGTATCGACGGTGGCGTCCGCGGGTGGTGCCGCCCCGTCCGTCGGCTCCGCGCTGACGGTCGGCTCCGCGCATGACCCGGCCGAGGCGCAGGCCGACCGGATGAGCCTGACCGTGCTGCAGCGGTTGGGTCGCTCGGCCGGCGCCGCGCCGGCGGTCCGGCGGCTCGCCGAGCCCGAGGTCGGTGCCCAGGGCGGTCCGGTGTCCGCCGGCACCCGGACCGCGATCGAGCGGTTGCGGGGCACCGGCCGTCCTCTGCCCGTCCCGGTGCGCACCCGGATGGAGGATGCCTTCGGCGCCGACTTCTCCGACGTGCGGGTGCACACCGGTCCCGCGGCGCAGACCCTGAACCGGCAGATCGGGGCCCGGGCCTTCACCACCGGATCGGACGTCGTGCTGGGCGACACCTCGGTCCACGGCGGCTCGGCCGACGACGACCGGGTGCTCGCGCACGAGCTGACCCACGTGTTGCAGAACCGCGGGGACGGCGCGCTGAGCCGGGTCCGCCGGCTGGTCGGCTTCGAGGTCGAGGTGAGCGTGCCGATCACCTCCCGTGGTGCGAGCGCTCCGGTGAAGGCGGTGGAGAGCGACCAGGGCACCGGGCCGAAGCCGGACGTGGCGATCGGCGCGTTCTTCACCGGTGCCCCGGCGTACGGCACCGTCATCGGGCAGCTGCCCTGGGAAACCGGTCGGACCATCGAGATGTCCACCGACCACAACGTGATGCGGCAGGCCGGTGCCGCGCTGTTCGACGAGATCGCGGACCGCTACCCGGACACCCTGGCCGGCGTCGAGCACATCGACCTGGCCAACCTGGAGTACGGCACGCCGGCCCTGGACGAGCTGGCGGACGGCTCCAACGAGCGATTCAAGAGCCTGGCCGTCGCCATCGACCAGCACGTGGCCGGGATCATGACCGGCAAGCCGGCCGAGAAGATCTCCGTGCTGGCGCACAGCAAGACGCACGCGGTGGGCATTCCGGTGCCGCAGCTGCGCGCCTGGCTGGAACTGGACCGTTACGGCGAGAAGGAGATCGAGGAGAAGCTGGCCGCGCTCCAGCGCACCGTGCGCTGGTCGATGTACATCCAGGCCACCGTCGGTGTGCTGCCCACCGGGCTGGCCACCATGTACGAGTCGCAGGCCGACGACTTGCCGTCGACGCGCGGCCGGGCACCGTCGCCGCTCAAGGATGCCGCGAACGCGGTGGTCGCCATGTCCAAGCGCGTCGAGGCCCAGTCGTTCCTGGCCGAGTTCGCCGCCGGCCACGACGAAGGCAAGGACGAGGCCGACCGATTCACCGAGGGCGACCTGGCCGCGGTGCGCGGGCTGCTCACCCTCGCAACCTCGTACGCGATCGGCAACGTGCTCGGCCAGACCGGGTTGCTGGGTGGCACGCAGAAGAACGCCGTCCAGCTGCTCAGCAAGCTCGAGGACATCGGCGAGGTGTCCAAGGCCGCGCCGGACCGGCTGCGCAAGCTCCGCGGCCAGGAAGAACTCGAGTACCTGCGCACCTTCGTGGCCGCCGCGGCCGCCTGGATCCACACCGCCCCGCAGACCGGGTTGGCCTACTGGCTGGCGCCGCCGTACCGGTCGAAGAAGTTGAAGAGCCGGGGTCGGATCTACGGCGCCGAGAGCGGGCTGAGCACCGTCGCGGCCACCGAACGGTTGTTGCTGGACCTGTTCACCGGCAGCAGCACCGCCGGGGCGATCGCCTCCGGGAACGCGCTGCGCAAGCCCGATCCGCGACCGGCCGCCGCCGGACCGGCCGGCGGGCAGCGCGGCATCCCGCTGGAGCTGCGCTGGATCAAGGCGAAACCGACGGCCGCCGGCCAGCTCTGGCCGGTGTTCAAGTCCGTCCTCGACCAGACGCGGGCGGCCAATCTGGCTCACCGGAACGAGGACTCGCGCGAGACCATCCTGGACCGGATGTGACCGAGCCGATCCCGGTGACCGGAACGATCAGCGGCCGGTTCACCATCGACCTCATCGACGAGGACGACCAGTACGTGGAGTACGAGCTGGACCTGACGACGGCGGACGGGGTGGCGATCGGAATCGACGGCATCCGGATGCCTCGACTGCGGTCGTGGTCACACCTACCGGGAACGTCCCTGCGCCGCCGGAGCCGGCTGGTCGAAGGAAACGAGCGGATCGAGCTGTCCGGCGCCGGGGTGGTCGATCTCGGCGGTGACGAGCGCCCGGTCGCGGTGGACCGGCTCGACTTCGCCGCCGGCGACGACCCCGGGACGGTCGCGCTGCAGGTGGATCTGGTCGATCGGGACGACGACCGGCCGGTGCTCCGGCTGGCCGGCCCGGCCCGGCTCGGCGCCGTCCAGGTCGCCGAGGACGAGCTGGCCGAGGCGGGCCGGTTGCTGGATCTGGCCGCGTTCCGTCGCGAAGCCGGTGACGGTGTCGTCCTGCTGTACCCGGCACTATGAACCCATGGCGTGGCACAAACGACGGTCCGGCCCCGGGTCCCATACCGGCTCCGGCCCCGAGTCCGATCCCGGCCGGGAGGTGGGCGCCGTCCGGATGACCGCGTTCGTGCACGGGATGGTCCAGGGCGTCGGCTTCCGCTGGTACACACGCATCCGGGCGATGGAGCTCGGCCTGGTCGGCAATGCGACCAACCTGGCCGACGGCCGGGTCGAGGTGGTGGTCGAGGGACCGCAGCAGGCCTGTGACGACCTGCTGGCCTGGCTGCGTGGAGGCCGGACACCCGGACAGGTGGACCAGGTGGTCGCCCAGTTCGCCGACGCCCGCGGCACCTTCCGCGGATTCGGCGTCGGCTGACCGGGTCGACCGGACGGGTCGACCGAGCGGGTTGGCCAGTGTTCGCAGCCGCGCCGAGAAGGAAAGTGCCCGCCCAGCGACACTTTTCCTGCTGAACTTCGGCGACCTGGTGTGGCGGCTCCGGGCGGTGGTGGTCCCGGTCACATCGGGTCCCACGACTCAGCCGGTCAGCTTCCCCGGCTCTGCCGGACCCGGCCGGTACGGTCACCAGAACCGGCCAACCACCGCGCCTCGAGCCTGGGCGCGGCCGCACGCCACGAGGAGGGACCCGCCCCGATGCACCTGAAGTCCCTCACCATGAAGGGGTTCAAGTCGTTCGCGTCGTCCACCACGCTGCGGCTGGAGCCCGGCATCACCGCGGTGGTCGGGCCGAACGGGTCGGGTAAGTCCAACGTGGTGGACGCGATCGCCTGGGTGCTGGGTGAGCAGGGGGCCAAGGCGCTGCGCGGCGGCAAGATGGAGGACGTCATCTTCGCCGGCACCGCGGACCGCCCGCCGCTGGGCCGGGCCGAGGTCACGCTGACCATCGACAACTCCGACGGCGCGCTGCCCATCGACTACGCCGAGGTGTCCATCACCCGCCGCATGTTCCGCGACGGCGTCGGCGAATACGAGATCAACGGCTCCTCCTGCCGGCTGCTGGACATCCAGGAGCTGCTGTCGGACTCCGGCATCGGCCGGGAGATGCACGTCATCGTCGGTCAGGGCCAGCTGGACGCGGTGCTGTCCGCCCGCCCGGAGGACCGCCGCGCGTTCGTCGAGGAGGCGGCCGGCGTCCTCAAGCACCGCAAGCGCCGCGAGAAGACGATCCGCAAGCTCGACGCGATGCAGGCCAACCTGAACCGGCTGACCGACCTGACCGCGGAGATCCGCCGCCAGCTCGGACCGCTCGGCCGGCAGGCCGCGGTCGCCCGGCGGGCCGCGGGGGTGCAGGCCGACCTGCGCGACGCGAAGATGCGGCTGCTGGCCGACGAGCTCACCCAGATTCTCGGCAAGATCGAGCAGGACGCCGTCGACGAGCAGGCCGCGGTCGCGCATCGCACCCGGGTGCAGCGCGACCTGGCCGAGGCGGCCGAACGGGAGCGGGCCGCCGAGGCGGAGCTGCGGGAGCTCAGCCCCGCGGTCGCCCGCGCGCAGGAGACCTGGTTCGCGCTGTCCGCGCTGGCCGAACGCGTCCGCGGCACCGTCGCGCTGGCCGCCGAACGGGCCCGCAACCTCTCGGCCCCGACCCGCGACGGGACCGAGTCCCGCCGCGACCCCGACGAGCTGGAGGCCCGCGCCGAGCGGGCGGAGGCCGAACACGAGGCCCTGCTGGAGGCCGTCGACGCGGCCGCCGAACAGCTGGCCGCGGCCAGTGAGGAACGCGTCGAACGCGAACGCGAGCTGCGCGCCGCCGAGCACGAACTGGCCGCCGCCGGCCGGCTGATCGCCGACCGCCGGGAGGGTTTGGCCAAGTTGGCCGGCCAGGTGCAGGCGGTCCGGTCCCGCCTCGCCGCCGGGCACGAGGAGGTCCAGCGGCTGTCCGCGGCGGTGGCCGAGGCCCGCGATCGGGCGGACCAGGCGCAGGCCGAGTTCGACCGCGCCCAGGGCACCGTCGGCGACCTGGACTCCTCCGAGGTCGGCCTCGACGAGGCGCACGAGCGGGCCACCGCCGAGCTGGAACTGGCCCGCACGGCCGCGGCCGAGCTCACCGACCAGGTGCGCCAGGCGCAGACCGAGGCGTCCACCCTGCAGGCCCGGGTCGACGCCCTGGCCATCGGCCTCGACCGGCGGGACGGCGCCGCCGACCTGTTGGCCGCCGGCGACGACGCGCCGGGACTTCTCGGCGGAGTCGCCGACGCGATCACCGTCCGTCAGGGCTTCGAGACGGCGGTGGCCGCCGCGCTCGGGGCGGTCGCCGACGCGGTCGCCGTCCGCTCCGTGCCCGACGCCGTCCACGCGCTGGACCTGTTGCGCCGCAACGACAGCGGCCGCGCGGGCCTGCTGATCCAGGGCGCCGGCGACCGGCCCGACCGGCGATCCTGGCCGGTGCTGCCGGCGGGGGTCCACTGGGCGGTGGACCTGATCCGCGCCCCCGATGCCCTGCTGCCGGCCCTGGGCCGCACGCTGGAGCGGGTCGCGGTGGTCGCCGACACGGTGGCGGCCGTCGACCTCATCGCCGCCGAGCCGGACGTTCGCTGCGTCACCGCGGTCGGCGACGTCATCGGACCGGACTGGGCGCACGGCGGCAGCGCCGGTGGCCAGACGTTGCTGGAGATCCAGGCCACCCGCGACCAGGCGGCCGCCGAGCTGGACGCCGCACGGGCCCGGATCGAGGACCTGACCACCCGGTCGGCCGAGGCCACTACCCGAGTCGCGGATGCCGAGGCGGCCGCGGCCGGCGCCTTGGCCGCGCTCAACGAGTCGGACGCGCACATCTCCGCGGTCGCCGAGGAACTCGCCCGCTACGGCTCCGCCGTCCGCGCGGCCGCCGCCGAGGCGAACCGCCTCGAGGAACGCCGGCAGGCGGCCGAAGCGGCCCGCGATCAGCACCGGCAGGCCGTCGACGATCTCGAGACGCGTTTGCAGGCAGTGGAATCCGAGCAGGCCCCGGTCGAGATCGACACCTCGCTGCGGGACGAGTTGGCCGATGTGGCCGACGCCGCCCGCCAGCGCGAGGTCGAGGCGCGGCTGGTGCACCGCACCGCCGAGGAACGCGCGTCGGCCGCGGCCGGCACGGGGGAATCGCTGCGCCGGGCCGCCGCGGCCGAACGCGACCACCGGCGCCGGATCGCCGCGGCCAACCAGCGACGCGTCGTCCAGGCCGCCGTGGCCACCCGGGTCGCCGAACTGGGGGAGCGGGTCGCCGCGCGGCTCGCCCGATCCCTGACGGAGGCCGCGGTCGAGAAGGACGCCTGCGCGCAGCGCCGGGCGGAGGTCGACGCGGTGCTGCACGAGGCCCGGGCCCGGGTCGCCGAACTGCAGGCGCAGTGGGACAAGCTCACCGACGCCGTGCACTCCGGTGAGGTGCTGCGCGCCCAGCAGACCATGCTGGCCCAGCAACTGGCCGACCGGTCGGTGGAGGAGTTCGGCATCCCCGCCGACGAACTGATCGGCGGGTACGGGCCGTCGATCCCGGTGCCGCCGAACCCGCAGGAGCTGGCCGAGTACGAGGCTGCCAAGGAACGCGGCGAGGACGTCGCCGCGCCGCCATCGATGCCCTACGACCGGCCCACCCAGGAGCGCCGGCTGCGCCGCGCCGAACGCGACCTGTCCGCGCTGGGCAAGGTCAACCCGCTCGCCCTGGAGGAATACGCCGGGCTCGAGGAACGGCACAAGTTCCTGTCCACCCAGCTGGAGGACCTCAAGACCACCCGCAAGGACCTGCTCGGGGTGATCAAGGAGGTGGACGAGAAGATCCTGGAGCTGTTCGCCGCCGCCTACTACGACGTCGAGCGGGAATTCAAGATCGTCTTCTCGACGCTGTTCCCCGGCGGCGACGGTGAACTGGTGCTGACCGACCCGTCCGACATGCTTGTCACCGGCATCGAGGTCAACGCCCGGCCGCCGGGCAAGAAGGTCAAGCGGCTGAGCCTGCTGTCCGGCGGCGAGCGGTCGCTGACCGCGGTCGCCCTGCTGGTGGCGATCTTCCGCGCCCGCCCGAGCCCGTTCTACGTGATGGACGAGGTCGAGGCCGCCCTGGACGAGGTGAACCTGACCAGGTTGGTGTCGTTGATGGCGGAGCTGCGCGAATCCTCGCAGCTGATCGTCATCACCCACCAGAAGTTCACCATGGAATCCGCCGACGCCCTCTACGGGGTGTCCATGCGGGGGGACGGCATCTCGCAGGTGATCAGTCAACGGATCCGCGAGCGCACCTCCGACGCGCCGGCGCCCGCACCCCGCGACGACACCATGATCGCGGTCGGCTGAGCGCCCGGGCCACCGTGGCGACCTGACCCCTGACCCACCTGACCTGCTCGTTGACTGTCCGTTGATCGCCCGTTGAGCGATCGAGGATCCGGCGTCGAGGGCTGTTGAGCAGCCCCCGACGGCATCGTCCAAAGGGTGGCCGAGAGGTCCGAAAGGGCCCCGAAGCAGGTCCGGTGCCTGTTGAGCGATCCGGACACACCGCACAAACCTCGTTGAGTGGACGTTGAGGGCCGTCCGTCACCATGCCCGATCAGGCAGGTGGGGGTGCACCACCGCACGTTTCTTCGGGAGGCAGCAATGCAGTCGTCCGCATCGTCGTCGGGGCAGTCCGTCGGGCGTGCGCCCGGGCAGGCACCGGTGCCCACCTACGTGTACGCCGGTGACCCCATCTCGCAGGCCGGGGTGATCAGCCAGCTGCGGCAGCGGCCGGAGATCCGGGTCGTTGACGCGGAGCACCTCGGTGAGGCGGCGGTGGCGGTGGTGGTGGCCGACGGCCTCAGCGACGAGGTGCTGCGGGTGCTGCGGGCGCTGCAGCGCGGGTCGGTGCCGCGGACCGTGCTGGTCGCGCGGGTGATCGACGACGCGACGCTGGTCGCCGCGGCCGAGGCGGGCGTGGGCGGCCTGCTGCGCCGGGGGGACGCGACGCCGGAGTCGCTGGCGCGGGCGATCCTGCGGGTGGCGGCCGGCGAGGGCGAGGTGCCGCCCGACCTGCTCGGCCGGCTGCTCGGCCAGGTCGGCCGGCTGCAGCGACAGGTGCTCGCGCCGCGGGGGCTGGCCTTCACCGGGCTGTCCGACCGCGAGGCCGAGGTGCTCAAGCTGGTGGCCAACGGCCACGACACCGCCGAGATCGCCGGCCGGCTGTCCTACAGCCAGCGCACGGTGAAGAACATCCTGCACGACGTGACCACCCGGCTGCAGCTGCGCAACCGGTCCCACGCCGTCGCCTACGCCGTTCGCGAGGGCCTGATCTGAACCGCCACTGTTGCCGTGCCGGCTGCCCTTTCGGGCAGCCAGGGCTGCCCGGCAGGCTGTCCGGCACCGCATGGACCCGGTGCCGGTCACGCGGCACAGTGATGAGGTGATCCACGAGGTCGACGTCGCGCTGCGCTCGCTCATCGAGCGCGAGGCGACCGCGGGCACCGAGGTCGAGGTCGTGTTCGACGCGCCGACCAAGGACTGGGCCGGCCGGCGGAACGTGCCGACCATCGACGTCTACCTGTACGACATCCGCGAGGACCTGCGCCGGCGGGAGCGGGGGCTGATCAACGAGTACGACCAGCGCGACCGGGTGCGGGCCCGTCATCTGCCGCCCCGCCACTTCAAGCTGTCCTACCTGGTCACCGCGTGGACCCAGCGTCCCGAGGACGAGCACCGGCTGCTGTCCGCGTTGCTGTCCTGCTTCCTGCGGCACGACGCGATGCCGGCCGAGTTCCTCACCGGGCCGCTCGCCGACCTCGGCCTGCCGGTGGCGATCACCGTCGCGCTGCCGCCGCCCGAAGACCGGTCGTTCGCCGACGTGTGGTCGGCACTGGGCGGGGAGCTGAAGCCGTCCCTGGACGTCGTGATCAGCGCGCCCACGGACACCGGCCAGCAGTACGTCGCCGGGCCGCCGGTGGAGCGGCCGCCGACCATCTCGCTGGGCGGGTCCGGTGGACAGGGCTGGCCGCCGCGGGAGGACCGCCAGCGGCTCGTGCCGATATCCGGCAGCACCGTGTCCGGCAGCACCGTGTCCGGCAGCACCGTGTCCGGCAGCGGATCCGGCACGGCGGACGGCACCGGGGCGGATGGTGCCGGGTCGACCGGATCGTCACAGTCGGGCTCGGCCCGATCGGGCCGGGGCGACGCCGACCGGCCGGTGGCGATGGCGGGTGGCATGTCCTGGCGCGACCTGGCCGGCAGCGGGCGCCGCGCCGCGACCGGCCCGGCCGGCGGCACCGAACGAGCGGACGGCACCGAACGAGCCGGCGGCACCGGATCGGCGGCCGACGCCGAACCGGCACCGGCCGGCGAGGCGGAACGCAAGCCCAAACCGCGGCGTCGCCGGTCGACCGGGATCGACCAGAAGTGACCGAGCCGGCCGTGGATCAGGCGGGTCTGACCTACCTGCTGCGCCGGGTGGGCCTGGTGGAGGACCGGATCCGGGTGCTGGTGCTGCACCGCCGCGCCGACGACCCGGCCCCCGACGACCCGTTCCGCGGCCTGTACCTGACCGACGAGGTCGTCGACCAGTTGCTGGCGCCCGCCGGCCGGCCGCCCGGACCCGATCGGGCGGCCCGGGAACGGGTCGAGGCGGAGGCGGACGCGGCGCTGGCCGCCGGCGCGCAGATCCGGCTGCGCCGGCTGGCGCTCGACGCCGGGCTGACCGACCTGGACACCGAGATCCTCGTCGTGGCGCTGGTGCCCGACCTGGACAGTAGGTTCGAGCGGCTCTACGGCTACCTCAACGACGACGTGACCCGCCGGCGGGCCACCGTCGGCCTGGCGCTGGCGCTGGCCGACGTGTCGCCGGCCTCGTCGGCCGCTCGGGCCCGGCTGATGCCAGGCAGCCCGCTGGTGGACCGGTCCCTGATCGTGCTCGACGACGTCGACCGGCCGTTCCTGACCCGGGCCATGCGGGTGCCGGACCGGGTCGCCGCGCACCTGCTCGGCGACGACCGGCCGGACCCGACGCTGGCCGGCGTGCTCACCGAGCCGGTGCCCTTCGCCGGCGAGCGGTCCCGGCACCTGGCTCGGGCGGTGCGGGCCGGCCAGCGCCTGGTGTACATCCGCGAGGCCGGCGCGGCGATCGGCGCCTCCGTGGCGGCGGCCGCGCTGCGCGAGGCGGGGCGGCCGGTGCTCGGCGTCGAGCTGTCCCGGCTGGGCCAGGGCGCCGATCCCGGCGACGTGGTGACGGTGCTGGGCCGCGAGGCGCTGCTGCGCGGAGCGGGCGTGGTGGCCGGGCCCGTCGAGGCGCTGACCCAGCAGCCCGAGGCGCTGCGCCGGCTGGCGGACCTGCCGGTGCCGGTCGCCGTCGTCGGCCGGGTCACCTGGGATCCGAGCTGGACCGACGCGGTCCCGCTGGTCGTGGACGCCGGCACGCTGACGCCGACCGACCGGGCCGAGCTGTGGTCGGCGGAGCTGGCCGGCCGCGCCGGCACATCCGAGGTCGCGATGGACGTCACGGCCATCCCGACCCACTTCGTCCTCGGGCCGAACCAGGTGGCCCGCGCGGTGGCGGCCGCCTCCGCGCTCGCCGCGCTGGACGGCGGGGCGATGACCGGCGAGGACCTGCGCCGCGGGGCGCGGGCGCAAAACGCGGCCGGCCTGGAACGGCTGGCCCGGCGGGTCGAACCGGCCGTCGGCTGGGCGGACATCGTGCTGCCGGAGGTCGCCCGCGGCCAGCTGCGCGACCTGGCCGCCCGGGCCCGCAACCGTGACCGGGTTTTGGTCGAATGGCGGATGCGGCAGGGCGGCGGCCGTGGCCGCGGGGTGACCGCGCTGTTCGCCGGCGACTCGGGTACCGGCAAGACGATGTCCGCGGAGGTGATCGCCGGGGAGCTGGGCCTCGACCTGTACACGGTGAACCTGGCCACCGTGGTGGACAAGTACGTCGGGGAGACCGAGAAGAACCTGGAGCGGATCTTCAGCGAGGCCGGCGGGGTCAACGCGGTGCTGCTGTTCGACGAGGCCGACGCCATCTTCGGCAAGCGCAGCGAGGTCCGCGACGCGCACGACCGGTACGCCAACATCGAAAGCGCCTACCTGCTGCAGCGCATGGAGACCTTCGACGGGTTGGCCATTCTCGCGACGAACCTGCGATCCAACATCGACGACGCGTTCACCCGGCGACTGGACATGATCATCGACTTCCCGGCGCCGGACGAGCGGTCCCGGTTGTCGATCTGGCAGCGCTGCCTGCGCCCGCCGGTGCCGGTCGCGGACGACCTGGACCTGGAGTTCTGCGCGCGCGCGTTCACCATGTCCGGCGGCAACATCCGGTCGGCGGCGACCACGGCCGGCTACCTGGCCGCCGGCGGCGACCGGCCGATCGGCATGCCGGAGCTGATCTCCGCGGTCGCCGCCGAGTACCGCAAGATGGGCCGGCTGGTGCTGGAGCGGGAGTTCGGGCCCTATCTGATCAAGTCGGCCGGACCGCCGTCCGGTGTTCGATGACCGACCGTGTCCGCGACACACAGTGCTAGATCGGATACTGCACGTGATCGGTCCGGTCTTATGGTGGGGGTATGTCGGAACCCACGATGGGCCCCTACGAGGCCCTCGGTCGGCACCCCGGCATCCGTCGTGCCGTCGATCAGTTCTACGAGCGGATCGTCGCCGACCCCACCCTGGCCGGCTACTTCGACGGCGTGGACATGGACCAGCTGCGTCGGCACCAGGTCGAGCTGCTCGTCTCCGCGGTGGGCGGGCCACATCAGTACAGCGGTCGGGCGATGGCCGACGCGCATCGCGGGCTGCACATCACGGATGCCGCGTTCGACCGGGTGCTCGGCCACCTCAACGCGACCCTGGTCGACGTCGGCGTCCACGACCGGACCATCCGCGACGTGCTCCGCAACCTGTCCGCGATGCGCCTGGACATCGTCGAGGACTGACCGCGGGCCGGATTCGCGCGCGACGGACCGGTCGACCGAATTTCACCGGCCTGACCGCCAGGTCTGCGTCATGATCTCTGCAGAGCGATGTGTGGCCGGTTCGGCGCACGGCGAACGGGCACCGGCGTGGAGGGGCGATGGACGACATCATCTGTCAGCAGTGCGGAACCCGTAACGAGGCGGGGGCCGAGTTCTGCGTCGAGTGCCAGGCCTACCTGTCGTGGACCGAGACGCGGGAGACCAGTCTGGCGGAGCTGCAGGCGCAGCCGGAACCGGCGGACGACCTACCCGAGCCGGAACCGGATCCGCCGCCCGTCGTCACTCCGCCGGCGACCGATCCGGCGCCGGCCACCGCCGGCCGCGCCACCGCCACCGGCGGCCGGCAGTCCGACGCCTCGGCCGGCCCGCAACCGTCGGCCCGCCCGCAACCGTCGGCCCGGCCGCAACCCTCGACACGGCCGCAGCCGGCCACCCGGCCGCAGCCGGTGGCCGAGCCGGTACGGGTGGTGATCGAGCCCACCGCCGTGGAGGTGGTGCCCGGCGGCGAGGCCGAGTCGATCGACGTGCAGGTCTACAACCTGTCGCCGATCGTGGACGCCTACCGGATCTGGGCCCCGGACGCGCCCGACTGGCTGACCGTGTCCGAGCAGGAGGTGCGGCTGCTGCCGGGCAGCAACGACCGCACCGCGATCACCCTGCGCATCGCCGGCGGGCGGCTGGTCCCGGCCGGCGTGAGCACCCTGGTCGTCCGCGTGCAATCGGTCGCCCATCCCGAGATCACCATCGACGCGGACGTCGAGCTGACGGTGCCGGGCGTCGAGGTGCCGCTGGTGCTGCGGCTCGATCCGAGCATCGTGCGGGTCCGCGACGACCAACCCGGCCAGCTGCAGGCGATCGTCGACAACAGCATCGGCAACCAGTCCCGCCGGGTCACCCTGACCGGCCGCGACCCGGAGAGCGTGGTCAGGTTCGCCTTCTCGCCCGAGGTGCTCGAGGTGCCGGCCGGGGCCACAGCCGCGTCCGCGGTGCGGGTGGAGGCGCCGAAACCGGATGCCGGGCAGACCGCGACCAGGCAGCTGACGATCATCGCCACGGACGGCGAGGACCAGGCCACGGCGACCGCCACATTCCTGCAGACCGGTTCCACCGAGGCGCCGATGACCTTGCGGGTGGAGCCCACCCTGGTGCGCGCCCGGGACAGCGAGACCGGCCTGCTGGACGTCGCGGTGGACAACCGGGGCGGCCTGCGCACCCACCGGGTGTTCCTGGCCGGACGGGACCCGGAACGGATTGTCCGATTTGCCTTCGCGCCGCCCTCGCTGGACGTGCTGGCCGGTGAGGTGGGCACCGCCCGGCTGCGGATCACGGCGCCGCCGCCGGCGCCGGGCGAGGAGGTCTCGCGCACGTTCACCGTGCTGGCCACCTCGCCCGGAAGCCCGGACATGGAGGCCACCGGGACCTTCGCGCAGGCGACATCCGCGGCGCCGGTTGATGTTCCGCTGGTCGTGCGACTCGAACCCAGCGTGCTCCGGGTCCGCGACAACCCGGCCGGGCAGTTCGAGGTGCTCATCGACAACCGGGGCGGCCATCGTCCCCGGCGGGTCTTCCTGTCCGGACGGGACCCGGAACGGCTCGTCCGGTTCTCTTTCTCGCCACCGTCACTGGATGTGCTGGCCGGCGATGTCGGCCGCGCCCGGGTGCGGCTGGAGGCGCCGCCCCCGGAGTTCGGCCAGGAGGCGACTCGGCAGATCACCGTGGTGGTGGCCGACGGACCGCGCGAGATCGAGGCCGGCGGCTCGTTCATCCAGGTGACCTCGCCCAAGCCGGTGGAGGTCCCGGTCGTCGTCAAGGTCGAGCCGAGCCTGGTCCGGGTGCGCGACACGCCGACCGGCCAGTTCCAGGTCATCGTCGACAACCGTCGCGGCAACCGGCCCAAGCGGGTCACCCTGGCCGGCACCGACCCCGAGCAGGCCATCGGGTTCTCCTTCTGGCCCCCCGTGGTCGAGGTCGCGGCGGGGCAGGTGGCCAGATCTCAGGTGCGCATCGACGCCTATCCGCCCGAACCGGGACGCGACTCCACCCGGCAGTTCTCGGTGACCGCCTCCGACGGCACCAACGACCAGGAGGTCGAGGGCACGTTCGTCCAGGTGACGTCGCCGCCACCACCGGACGAGCCGATGACGATCAGGCTCGAACCGAGCGTGCTGCGCACCCGCAACCGGCGCCGCGCCACGGCCACCGTGGTCGCCGACAACCGGGGCGGCTCCCGGCCACGCCGGGTGCAGTTCCGTGGCTACGATCCCGAACGGGCGGTGCGCTTCTCGTTCAACCCGCCGGTGCTGGACCTGGCGCCGGGGCAGAGCGGCGCGGTCCGGGTGGGGATCTCGGCGTCGCGGCCCGGCGGCGGCGAGGAGGTCACCCGGCCGTTCACCGTCGCGGCCACCGACGGGGCCAAGGAGACCGAGGCGACCGGCAGCTTCATCCAGGAATCCAGCGACTGGCGGCCGGTCTGGCGGACGATCCTGACGCTGCTCGGCGGCGTGCTGATGATCGTGGGCACCTTCCTGCCGTGGAGCGCCGGGCCGGCGCTTCGCGGCCTGGACCTGACCGCGACCCAGGTGGACCAGCTGTCCGATCAGTTCGACCTGATCACCCTGCCGGACATCGCCAGTCAGCCGTTCGCCTCGGCCGGCGCCGCGATCATCGTGCTCGCCATCGTGGCGATGGTCGGCCTGTTCGGGCCCAAGGGCCGGCTCAGCCGGTGGGCCGCCGCGATCGCCGCCGTCATCGCGGCCGGCTTCCTGGTGTCCACGGCGATCAACACCCTGGTCGTCGCGCGGATCGACGTCGGGTCCTTCGTCGTGCTGGCCGGCTGCGCCTGCGCGTTCGCCGGCGGGTACCTGGCGCCGAAGCGGGGCTGACCCGGTCGGCGGCGCGGTTGCCCGATCGGGCAGCCGCGCCGTCCCCTGCGGGCGTCCGTGCACCCCTGTCCAGGCGGGCCGCCCGGTGGCACCATCGAGGAGTCGACCGGCGATGCTGCGGCACGGGAGGACCAGGCATGCGAACCCACGACCACGACACAGAGGACGCCGCGCTACGGCCCAAGGCGTCCCGTATCGACACCCATCCGCCCGCCCACCTGCTCCAGGCCGCGGCGGCCGGTCGCAGCGACGTGCTGGACGGCTCGGGCATTCTCGGTCTCCAGCGGGCGATCGGCAACGCCGGCGTCGGCGCCATGCTGGAGGAGGACCGCTCGCCCGTGCACGACGTCGTGAACTCCGGCGGCGGCAGTCCGCTGGCCCCGGACGTCCGCGAGGAGATGCAGGGCCGGCTCGGTCACGACTTCTCCGACGTCCGCGTGCATACGAACGGTGCGGCGCACGAATCGGCCAAGTCCGTGAACGCCCACGCGTACACGGTCGGCTCGAACGTCGTCTTCCAGCGGGACAAGTACGACCCGTCCTCGATCGAGGGCAAGACGATGCTCGCGCACGAGCTGACCCACGTCGTCCAGCAGCGCAGCGGACCGGTCGACGGCAGCGAGGCCGGCGGCGGCATCAAGGTCAGCGACCCGTCCGACCGGTTCGAGCGGGAGGCGTCCGCCAACGCCGACCGGGTGATGTCGGCGCCCGCGCCGGCCGCGACCGCCCAGCGCAGCGCCGCCGACGGCGCCGCCGTGCAGCGGCACGAGGAGGACGAGACGGTCCAGGGCGCGTTCGTCCAGCGCGACGTCCAGCGCGAGGAGGCGCCCGAAGAGGAGGAGCAGACCGCGCAGGGCTCGTTCGTGCAGCGGGCCGAGGAGGAAGAAGAGGTCCCCGAGGAGGCCTGACCGCCGGCGGCTCCGGCTGCCGACTCACTCCGGGGGGCGATCGGCATGACCCGACACAGGTGCGGCCGCGTCCGATGAGCGCCGCCGCGGATCGCGCCGGGCCGGAGGGGGACGTCGCCGTCCGGCGGACGCCCGTGGCCGAGCCGGCGGTGAGCCGGCCGCCGTCGACGCCGCGTGCGGTGCGCCGGTCGTCGGCGCTGATGAACCCGCGGTCGGTGGCCATGCTGCAGCGCAGCGCCGGCAACGCGGCGGTCGCCGGACTGGTGCGCGGGCGCTCGCCGTCCGGCTCGCCGGCTCCCGATGCCCGTGTCGGGACCGCCCCGGTCCCGGCCGACCCGGCCGGTGCGCCGGTGCAGCGGCTCGCCGCCCCTGGCGCGACCGCCGCCGGTTCGACCGGCCTGCCCGTGCCACCGGCCGCCGCGGACCCGAAGTCCGACCCGCGGTTCTCCGCGGTGGCGGGCGCCGTGAAGGCCGCCGGCAAGCATCTCAAGGCGCATCCGCCGGCGTCGGCCGAGGTCGGCAAGGCCCAGGCGGCCGCGAAGGCGCCGCCCGACGACAAGGCGGGCCAGGCCAAGGCCGCCCAGGTCGACATCATGGCCGCGGCCAAGCCGGGCGGCTTCGACAAGGCCGCGTTCATCGCCGCGGTGCGCAAGGCCATCGCCGACGCCGCGCCGAAGAACCTGGACGAGGCCGACAAGTTCGCCACCTCCGGCAAGGCGGACGGCGTCAAGAACCAGGTGATGTCCCAGGTCACCGCCGGCCGGGACGGCTCCACCAAGAACATCAAGGACGAGACCGGCAAGACGCCCGACCCGGGGACGGGCCGCGACAAGCCGGTCACTCCGCTGGCGCCGGAGCCGGCGCCGGCGGTGCCGCCGGTGAACGGCGCGGCCGCGATGCCCGGGTCGGCGCCGGCCGAGCAGGTCAACTTTGCCGCCGGCCCGGCCGCCGTGGACCAGCAGATGGCCGACGCCCAGGTCACCGACAAGCACCTGGAGAAGTCGAACGAGCCGCAGCTGCAGGACGCGGCGGTGGCCAAGAAGGAGGCGCAGGCGCACTCGGCATCCGCCCCCGCGGCCATTCGTTCGGACGAGTCGGCCACCCTCGGTGCGGCGAAAGCCGATGCCGGCGCCGATGTTTCGACAGCGATGGCGGGCATGAGCCGGGACAGGGCGGGGGCGCTGGCCCGGGTGGCCGGCGCGAAGACCGACACCAAGTCCAAGGACGAGGTCGAACGGGCGCGGATCTCGGGAGAGATCAACAAGATCTTCGACAAGACCAAGATCGACGTCGAGGTCATCCTGAACGGCATCGACGGCAAGGTCACCGCCGAGTTCGACAAGGGTGAGGGCGCCGCCCGCAGCGCCTTCACGGCCAAGCACAAGGCCGACATGGACAGGTACAAGGACGAGCGGTACTCGGGCGTCACCGGCGCCGCGCGATGGACCGCCGACCTGTTCACCGGCCTGCCCGCAGAGGCGAACAAGATCTACGACGCCGCGAAGGCGTTGTACGAGTCGCAGATGACGGCGGTCATCTCGACCGTGGCCGACCTGATCGGCCGCGAGCTGGACGCGGCCAAGGCCCGAGTGGAGCAGGGCCGGCAGCAGATCAAGTCGTACGTGGCGTCGCAGCCGGCGGCATTGCAGAAGCTGGCCGGCGAGGCCGCCAAGGACATGTCCGCCAAGTTCGACCAGCTCGATTCCGACGTCGACGCCAAGCAACGATCGCTCGTCGACGACCTGGCAACCAAGTACGTCGAGGCCCGGGGCAAGGTCGACGAGGAGATCAAGGCCGAGCAGGAGAAGAACAAGGGCCTGGTGGACAGGGCCAAGGAGGCCGTCGGCGGCGCGATCGACACGATTCTCCAGCTCAAGGCCCTGTTCACCGGGCTGCTGGCGAGGGCGGCGTCCGCCTTCGGCAAGATCCTCGACGATCCGGTCGCCTTCATCTCCAACTTCATGTCGGCGGTCAAGCAGGGCTTCCTGTCGTTCGCGTCGAACATCCTCACGCACCTGAAGAAGGGCCTGCTCGGCTGGCTGTTCGGGGCGCTGGCGTCGGCCGGCATCGAGTTGCCCGACTCGTTCGACCTCAAGGGCATCCTCAAGCTCGTCGGCTCGATCCTCGGGCTGACCTGGACGAACATCAAGGCCCGGATCGGCAAGCTGGCGCCGTGGGCCGCTGCGGCGATCGACGTCATCCAGAGCAAGATCGAGATCTTCACCATCCTGGCCACCCAGGGCATCGCCGGACTGTGGAACTGGATCAAGGACAAGCTCGGCGACCTCAAGTCGATGATCCTCACGCCGATCATGGACTTCGTCAAGGAGAAGATCATCACCGCCGGGATCTCCTGGGTCATCGGCATGCTCAACCCGGCGGGGGCCCTGGTCAAGATCGTCCAGGCGCTGATCGGCGTGGTGCAGTGGATCATGGAGCGCGGCGCCGCGCTGATGGACTTCGTCGGCACGGTGATCGATTCGGTGGTCGACATCGCCAACGGCGGGGTCGGCGGGGTGCCGGCCAAGATCGAGGCGGCGCTGGGCAAGGCCGTGCCGCTGGTGATCGCCTTCCTGGCGAACCTGCTGGGCCTGGGCGGGATCTCGGACAAGATCCGCTCGATCATGCGGGCCGTGCAGGCGCCGATCAACAAGGCCCTGGACGCGGTGATCAAGGGCGCGCTGAAGCTGGCCGGCCCGCTGATCAAGGGCATCAAGGGCATCAAGGGCATCGGCGCCAAGGTCAAGGCCAAGGTGCTCGGCGGCGACGACTCGCCGGAGGGCAAGCAGAAGCGGCTGGACAAGGGCCTGGCCGCGGGCGTGTCGGCGACCAACAGATTCGCCGGCCGGAAGATCGGTGACGCCGTCCTGCGGCCGATGCTGAGCGGCATCCGGATGCGATACGGGCTGCAGGCGCTCGAACCGGTCAAGCAGGGGACGAACTGGGCCGTCAGCGGTGTGGTGAGCCGGATCGCGAACCCGGCACCGACGCAGGCCCAGGCCCCGGCGGCGGCCGAGGAGAACAAGGACGCGGACGGCAAGGATGCCGCGGGCACGGTCGACCCGGCCGCCGTGAAACGCGCCCGCCGCGGGGCTAACGCCGCGCAGAGCCAGGCCGCCCGGGCCTATGCCGCCCTGCGCGCCACGCTCAACGATGCCCCGCCGAGCGCCCGCGACGCGATCCGCAACGCCACCTTCGCCTGTCGCCCGGGCGGCGTACCGCAGATGCAGGGTGGCGGCAGCGTCGACGAGGCGGTCAAGGACGTGACGGCGGCCTTCCGGCACCGATTCGCCGAAGAGCACATCGAGTCGGTCAAGGCGCAGGCCCAGAAGGAGGCCTGGCTGCGGGACCGCACGGTGACCGCCGAGGACGTCGGCGGCATGTACCAGTCGGCCGAGAAGCTCAGGTCGATGCGCGAACGGATGCGGCCGCAGAGCGTCTACGTCCCGTCCGGATCGACGCGTGACCGCGGGATCTTCGAGACCGGTCAGGTTCCGGTCCGCAGGCGGAACAAGACCACCGGTGAGCTCGAGCCGACCGGGCAGACGCGTGAGGGCAAGATCAGGGTCGGTACCGACTGGGGGTCGGCCGACGCCGTGCACGCCGAGAAACTGGAGCACGCAAGGGGTTCGACGGTCATCGGGGTGAGCCGGCCGATGTGCTCGCAATGCCAGTCCTACTTCGAGTCGGCGGCCAGGTCGCTGCCGCCCGACCAGTTCATCATCGTCGACGACGGCGCCAAGCCGCGGATCTTCCTGCCCGGGGGCAAGGTCGGATCGCCGTTCGACTTCTGATCCGGTTCCGGCCGGCGAGGTGGTCGCATCGGTGAGGTAGCTTGCGGGGATGGCGCATCGGTGCTCGTGGGCGGGTCGGTGAGCCGGCCGAATCGGGGATCCGAGGACGCGGGCGATCTGGCCACGCACCTGCGTCGGGTGGTGCGCGGCGCGGTGTCCGAGGGCCTCCGCCGGCGGGTGGAGTACTCGACCGACGCCAGCAACTACCGGGTGCTGCCGGCGGTGGTCGTCGAACCGGTGGACGTCGACGACGTGCTCGCCGTCCTGGAGGTCGGCCGGCAGGCCGGTGCGCCGGTGACCGGCCGGGGCGGCGGCACGTCGGTGGCCGGCAACGCGATCGGGCCGGGGATCGTGATCGACTTCTCCCGGCACCTGAACCGGATCCTGGACGTCGATCCGGAGAGCCGCACCGCCCTGGTGCAGCCGGGTGTGGTGCTGTCGACCCTGCAGAAGCGGGTGTCTCCGCTGGGTCTGCGATTCGGGCCGGATCCGTCCAGCCAGAACCGGGCCACCCTCGGCGGGATGGTCGGCAACAACGCCTGCGGCCCGCATGCGGTCACCTACGGCCGCACCGCGGACAACGTGCGCGCGCTGACCCTGGTGGACGGGCTCGGCCGCACCATCCGCACCGGCGACGGCCCGGGCCAGATCCCCGGCCTGGAAAGCCTCGTCGACTCCCGGTTGGGGGTGATCCGCACCCAGTTCGGCACCTTCCCGCGGCAGGTGTCGGGGTACTCGCTGGAACATCTGCTGCCGGAGCGCGGCCGCGACCTGGCCAGGGCGCTGGTCGGCAGCGAGGGCACCCTGGGCGTGCTGCTGGACGCCACGGTGAACCTGGTGCGGATCAGCCCGGCCCGCCTGCTGGTCGTGCTGGGGTACCCGGACATGGCCTCGGCGGCGGACGCGGTGCCCGCCCTGCTCGGGCATTCCCCGCACGCGGTCGAAGGGCTGGACGCCCGGCTGGTCGACGTGGTCCGGCGGGCCAAGGGCCCCGGGTCGGTGCCGGATCTGCCCCGGGGCGCGGGCTGGCTGATGATCGAGGTCGGCGGCGAAACGCAGGCGCAGGCAGGGGCGGCCGGCGCCGCCCTGGTCCGGGACGCCGGGGCGCTGGCGTCGGCGGTGTTCCCGGCCGGCCCGGCCGCGACCGCGATGTGGCAGATCCGCGCCGACGGCGCCGGCCTGGCCGGCCGCACCCCGGACGGGCGGCAGGCCTGGCCGGGCTGGGAGGACGCCGCGGTGCCGCCCGACCGGCTCGGGGCCTACCTGCGGGAGTTCGACGCCCTGATGGACGACTACGGCGTGGTCGGGTTGCCGTACGGGCATTTCGGCGACGGCTGCGTCCACGTGCGGATCGACCTGCCGATGGAGGAATCCGGGGACGTCTTCCGGCGATTCATCGTGGACGCCGCCCGGTTGGTCGTCAGGTACGGCGGATCCTGCTCCGGCGAGCACGGCGACGGCCGGGCCCGCAGCGAGCTGCTGCCGCTGATGTACACCGCCGAGGCGATCGAGCTGTTCGCCGGCGTCAAGGCCCTGTTCGACCCGCACGAGCTGCTCAACCCGGGCGTGCTGGTCCGGCCGGCGGCGATCGACGCCGACCTGCGGCGGCCGCGGGCCCACCCGGTCCGGGCCACCAGCGGGTTCGGGTTCGCCCACGACGACGGCGATTTCACCAGGGCGGTGCACCGGTGCGTCGGGGTCGGCGCGTGCCGGGCCGACAACCGGGCCGCCGGCGGGTTCATGTGCCCGTCCTACCTGGCCTCCGGCGACGAGAAGGACGTCACCCGCGGCCGGGCCCGGGTCCTGCAGGAACTGACCACCGGCGGCCTGCCCGGCGACTTCGCCGCCCCGGAGGTGCACGAGTCGCTGGACCTGTGCCTGTCCTGCAAGGCCTGCGCCAGCGACTGCCCGGCCGGGGTCGACATGGCCAGGTACAAGTCCGAGGTGCTGCACCGGGCCTACCACGGCCGCCGGCGGCCGATCAGCCACTACAGCCTCGGCTGGCTGCCCCGCTGGATCGGCGTCCTGGACAGGCTGCCGCACCTCGGGCCCGCCGTGCTCAACCGGACCCTGGCCGTCCGGCCGCTGGCCCGGCTGATGCTGTCCGCCGGCGGGATCGACCCGCGGCGCCGCGCCCCGACCTTCGCCGCCACCACCTTCCACCGCCGGTGGCGCCGGGCCCGCACGGCACCCGCCGGACCGGGGCCGGCGGGGCCGGTGGTGCTGTGGGCCGACTCGTTCACCGACGGGATGGACCCCGAGGTGGCGCGGGCCGCGGCCACCGTGCTGGAAGGCGCCGGCCACCGGGTCCTCGTGCCGGACCGGGTCGCCTGCTGCGGCCTGACCTGGATCACCACCGGTCAGCTCGACGGTGCCCGCACGCGGCTGACCCGGCTGCTGGACGTCCTCGGACCGTATGCCGCCCAGGGCGTTCCGATCGTCGGACTGGAACCCTCGTGCGTCGCGGTGCTGCGTTCGGACCTGGTCGACCTGCTGCCCGACGACCCGCGAGCCCACCAGGTGGCGGGCGCGACCAGAACCCTGGCCGAGCAGCTGACCGACCGGCTCGGGCGGCCGGACGGCTGGTCCGGCGCCGACCTGGCCGGCCTGCGCCTGATCGCGCAACCGCACTGCCACCACCACGCGGTGATGGGCTACGGCACCGACACCGAGCTGCTCACCCGCTTGGGCGCCACCGTGACCGTGCTGTCCGGCTGCTGCGGGCTGGCCGGCAACTTCGGCATGGAGAAGGGCCACTACGAGATGTCGGTCGCGGTCGCCGAGAACTCGTTGCTGCCCGCCCTGCGAGCACGCCGCGACGGCGGCCTGATCCTGGCCGACGGGTTCTCCTGCCGCACCCAGATCCGGCAGCTCGCCGACCTCCCGTCGGTCACCCTGGCCCAGCTGCTGGCCGACCGGTCGACCGCCACCCGGTAGGCATGCTCCGTGCAGTGCCCGAAAGGGCAGCAAACCCTGCCCTCGCCCCCGTCCGTCCGCACGTGCCACCTGCCTCTGAGAAGGCGCACGATCACACCAATCTCGTGTGTCCTAGCAAGGAGGCAGCATGCCGACCTACCTCTCACCGGGCGTGTACGTCGAAGAGGTCGATTCCGGGTCGCGTCCGATCGAAGGGGTGGGCACCGCCGTCGCCGCCTTCGTCGGCCTGGCCGAGGAGGGCCCGTTCAACACGCCGACCCTGGTCCCGAACTGGACCGAGTATGTCCGCAACTTCGGCGGCTTCGTCGAGGGCTCCTACCTGGCCCAGTCGGTGTACGCCTACTTCCAGAACGGCGGCGGCAACTGCTACGTCGTCCGGATCGGCCAGGAGAGCAGCGGCAACGGCAGCAGCGGCGGACGCCGGGCGATCACCGCCGGCCCACAGGGCATGCTCGGCACCTACCGGGTGGTGGCCATCGACGCGGGCGTCCCGGACGGCTCGATCAGCGTGGACATCCACGGCGTCGAGGGCGAGGGCGCCGACGGGCTGTTCAAGCTGGTCGTCCGGCAGGGTGACCAGGTCGTCGAGGAGTACGACCGGCTCAACACCGGGCGTGGCAAGGCCAACGTGGCCACGGCCGTCAACGCGGCCTCCAAGGTCATCCGCATCGAGGAGACCGCGACCGGCTCCTCGGTCGAGGCGCCCAGCGTGGGCGCCAGCGTCAGCCTCTACTCGCCGCCCCCGCCGGCCGCGGTGCCCAGCCCGCGGTTGAACTCCGACGACTACGTCGGGGACGTCGCCGAGCGCACCGGCTTCTCCGGCCTGGAGGCCATCGACGAGATCACCATGGTCTGCGTCCCCGACCTGATGAGCGCCTACCAGCAGGGCGCGATCGACGCCGAGACGGTCAAGGCCGTACAGCTGGCGATGATCGCGCACTGCGAGCTGATGGGCAATCGGATCGCCATCCTCGACCCGCCGCCCGGCCTGAACGCGCAGCAGATCAAGGAATGGCGGGTCGACAAGGCCGGCTACGACTCCAAGTACGCGACCCTGTACTGGCCGTGGGTGAAGGCGGCCGATCCGGCCACCGGCAAGAACATCCACATGCCGCCGTCCGGCTTCATGGCCGGCATCTGGGGCCGCAACGACGACTCCCGCGGCGTGCACAAGGCACCGGCGAACGAGGTTGTCCGCGGCGCGATCTCGCTCGAGGTGCAGATCACCAAGAACGAGCACGACCTCCTGAACCCGGTCGGCATTAACTGCCTGCGTGCCTTCCCCGGCCGCGGCATCCGGGTCTGGGGTGCCCGCACGCTGTCGTCGGATCCGGCATGGCGATACCTGAACGTGCGCCGGCTGTTCAACTACCTCGAGGAGTCCATCCTCAACGGCACCAACTGGGTGGTGTTCGAACCCAACGACGACGCCCTGTGGGCCAAGATCCGACGGACCATCAGCGCGTTCCTGGTCAACGAATGGCGCAAAGGCGCCCTGTTCGGGCTCACCCCGGACGAGGCGTTCTTCGTCAAGTGCGACCGGGAGACCAACCCCGCCGAGGGCATCGACGCCGGCCAGGTCGTCTGCCAGATCGGCGTCGCCCCGGTGAAACCGGCCGAGTTCGTGATCTTCCAGCTGTCGCAGTTCTCCGGCGGCACCAGCCTGGTCGCCGAGTAAACCGATCCTGACCGAACACACGACGAAACAGAAAGGGAGCTGACATGGCACTGCCAGATCTCGACAGCTCGGTCGGCCACTCATTCGGCCTGGAGGTCGACGGCATCACCATCAAGTCCATCACCGAGGTGTCCGGACTGAAGATGGAACAGGACGTCATCGAGCTCAAGCAGAACGGGCCCGACGGCAAGTACATGATCAAGAAGCTGCCGGGCCGGTGGAAGTCGGGCGAGGTCACCCTGACCCGCCCGCTCACCTCCGACCAGAGCTTCGAGAAGTGGGTCAAGGACTCGCAGTTCGGCAAGATGGGGGACGTCCGCAAGGGCGGCGCGGTGATCGTCTACGACTACGAGGGCAACGCCGTCAAGCGGTACAAGCTGACCGCCGCCTGGCCCAAGAGCCTGGAGATCGGCTCGCTGAAGGCCGGCGACACCAGCGTGCTCACCGAGAAGCTCGTCGTCACCTACGAACGGCTCGAGGTCGAGTAATGCGCCGCGGTTTCTCCGGATCGTCCGCCGCCACCCTGGATCCCGTCCAGGGTTCGGCGGTCCCGGTTCCGGCCGCGCCGATTTCGGCCACTCAACCGCCGGACCAGGGGCTGCGTACCGAGTTCAGCTTCATCCTGCCCCGCGGGTACAAGGACTCGTCCGGGACCGTGCACCGGGACGGCGTGATGCGGCTGGCCACCGCCCGCGACGAGTTGGTGCCGTTGCGCGACGACCGGGTTCGGGAGAACCCGGCGTATCTGACGGTCGTGCTGCTGGGCCGGGTGGTCACCCGGATCGGCACCATCGACGACGTGCACGCCGGCATCATCGAGAACCTGTTCGCCTCGGACCTGGCGTTCCTGCAGGACCTGTACCGGCGGATCAACCAGGAGGGGCACACCCGCGCGGCGGTGCAGTGCCCGGCCTGCGAGCACCAGTTCGCCGTCGACGTCGCCGGAGGGCGCCTGGGGGAATAGTGACGTACGCGCCCGACCGGCTGTACGAGGAGGTCGCGTACATCGCCTACCACTTCCATTGGCCGCTCGACGATCTGCTCGACCTGGAGCACCGCGAGCGGCAGCGCTTTGCGCACGAGATCGGCATGATCAACAAACGGATCGATCAGAGGAGGTGACCGGTGGCGCGCTGGTGGCGGCGGGACGATTCCGGATCCGGGACGGACACCGCGCCGCCGACCGTGTCACCTCCGGCACCGGCACCGGCACCGGCACCGGCACCGGCACCGGTCCAGCGGGCCGCCTGGCAGGAACTGGCACCGCTGCGCCCGACGCTGACCCCGACACCGCCGATCGCCCCGCTGGACACCTTCACCGCCTCCCTGGCCACCGCCCACGACCCCAGCTTCCTGGCACCGCTCGGCCACGTCGTCGACCCGGACGGGCCCAGCGGCCACGTCGACGGACTGGCCAGTCCGGTCGCACCGCGGACCGTGTCGTCGGGTCCGGACCTGCCCGTGGCACCGCGGAAGAGGTCGCCGATCTCCTCGATGGTGCAACGGATCGTCGAGCCGCGCCTGCGGTTCTCGGACGCGCCGTCGAACTCGCGGCCGCCCCGGAACGCGCCCGCCGGCCATGACGCGCCCGCCGAGTCGCCCGGTCCGGTGACGGTGTCCCGGTCGGTCGCCGAGCTCGAGCCGCCTCCCGCAACGGAGCCGGCCCGGGTGGGCGAGTCGGAGCCCGCCGGCCCCGTCGGCGAGCCGGTGCCCTGGTCCCTACCGGCCGTGCCGGCGGACGCGCCGCCGGTCCACCCGTCGCCGCTGGTGTCGGCGCCGCCACAGGAACCGGTCAGCCGGCTGCCCGTGGTGGCGATGCCCGCCGTGCGGACGGCGTCGCCGATCGCCTCGCCGACCGGGTCGTCGACCGCGGCACCGGTTTCCCCGGGATCCGGCCCCGCGGTGCAGCGGATGTCGTCCGAGCATTCCGACCCCGGTCCGGCGACGCGTCCGGAGGTCGTGACCGACGGGGCGCCACCCGTCCCGATGTCCGTACCGACATCGGTGCCGACATCGGTGCCGACACTGGGCGAGTCGGTGTCCACGGTGTCCCGGGTCACCGCCGGCGAGCCGCCGGCGGCATCGACGACTCACGGCGACGCCGCACCGGACACCGGGTCCGCGGACCATGCTGCCGACCTGCCGCTGGCTGCGGCGGCGACCCCTCCTGTCCTTCCCGCGGCCGCCCAGGTGGTGCCGACCCTGTCGGCGGGCGCCCGGACATCGCCCACCGGTTCGACCGGGAGCACCGCCGGGACCACGTCGGGCGCCGCCGGAACGCCCGTCCAGCGGCAGGCCGACCACTCCGGCGCGGCATCGACGAACGTGTCCACGGCGTCGTCGGTGCCGCCGGCACCGTCGGGGTCGCGGTCGACCGGCCTCGGCACGCCGCTGTCCGCGGTGCCGGCCCGGGCCGACGAGACCGTCCGGGAGCCGCAGCCCGTGGATTTCGCCACGATCATGCGCATCATCGACTCGGCGGCCGCCACCGGCTCGACCGAGATCCCGCTGCCGACCGCCACCGTCGACCCCGCCACCGAACGGCCGGTGCTGGCGCCGACGGCCGGCCTCCCGATCGTCGGTGCGCGGCCGCGTGGTCTCGGCGCGCCCCTGAACTCCGTGCCCGCGCGGCCACCGGTCCAGCGGTCGATCGCCGACGGTGGGCCGACCGGTCCGGCGCCGGCGACCGGCAGCGGGCCGGCCGGGCCGCCCGCGGCCGTTCAACGACTGCACGACACCGGTTCTCCGGCAGCGCATCCGAGTGTCGGGCCGCTGGCAGGCCCGGTGAGGCGGCTCGACTCGCACGAGGCCGGACCGAGCGTGGCGCAACCGGCCATCCCCGGGGCCGGGGCCGGCCAGTCGCCCGCGGCAGAGCCCGGACCGGCACCGGCCGCCCACGAACCGTTCGGTGACGAACCCGTCGCGCAACGCGCCGCCGAGGACCATGCCGGCCACGACCACTCGGCCCACGACCATGCCGGCCACGAACACTCGGCCCACGATCACGCCGGCGACGACCACGCTGCCGACGCGGCGGTGCCGGTCGACGCACCGACCACCGCGACGACCCTCGGCGCGCACACCCTGGACGAGTCCGATTCCGGTGCTGTCGGCGCTGATTCCGGGGAGCCCGATTTCGCTGGGCCCGATTCCGGTACCGCCCGTCCGGCTTCCGCGCTGCCGGACCTGCCGCTGGCCGGACAGCTCCCCGGGGGACTCCCGGCGGCCGGACATGCGGCCTCCGCCGCGGTTCAACGACTCGCGGCCGGACCGGACGCGCACCGGGCGCCGGTGATGCTGGCGCCGCTGCTGGGCAACACGTCACCCTTCCGGCCGACGCCGGTCCAGCGGGGCAGTGCGGCCACCCCGGCTGCCGCATCGGTAACCCCGGCCACCCCGACCGGCGTCGCCGGATCCGCCGGATCGACCTCTGCAACGGCGCCCGCCGGGCCGGTGTTGCAGCGATTCGGCCTGCCCAGCGTGCCGTCCCTGCCGTCGCTGCCGTCATTGCCCGGTGCATCCTCGCTGCCGGGTGCGTCGTCGCTGGTCGATCGTGCGAAGACCGGCGTCGGTGGTCTCGTGGACTCGGCCAGGGGCATGGGCGGCGGCTATCTGGATCGGGCTCGGGGGATGGCGGGCGGTTATGCGGATCGTGCCCAGCAGGCGGCCGGCGGCTACCTGGATCAGGCCCGGGGCGTCGCCGGCGGTCTCGGCGACCGGGCGGGCGGGCTCGTGGAGACCGCCAGGGGCTACGCGGACTCGGCCGAGCACGCGGCCGGCGGCTATCTGAGTTCCGCGCAGGGCGCGGCGGGTGGTCTGGCCGACTCCGCCGCCGGGTACCTGCGCTCCGCCCAGGGCGCGGCGAGCGGGCTGGCAGGCCAGGCCGCGGACGCGGCATCCGGAGCGGCGGGCACCGCCACGCATGCCCTCGAGGGCGCCGCGTCCTCCGCCGGCTCCGCGGCATCCGGAGCGGCGAATCAACTGGCCGGCGCCGCGTCCGGCGCGGCCGATTCCGCCACCGGAGCGCTGAGCCACGCGGCCTCCGGTGTCACCGACGCGGCGAGCGGCGCGGCCGGCAACGCGATGAGCACCGCGGGCAACGCCGTCAACGCGGCGACCGGGGCCGCCGGGGCCGCCGCGGGCGCCGCCGGCGCGGCCGCCGCCGGAGCTGCCGACGCGCTGCCCACCAACCTCGACGAGCTCGCCCGCCGGCTGTTCGACCCGCTGTCCGCCCGGCTCAAGTCCGAGCTGTGGATGGACCGGGAACGCGCCGGCATGGTCACCGATCTGCGGCGCTGAACCCGCCCCGGACCAGCACCGAACCAACCAGAGAACCAACCAGAGAACCAGCCGCAGACCAACCACAGAACCCGAGAACCACCGCGACGACACGGAACCAGGAGGTGATCCGATGGCCGATATGAAGGATCCCGCCGTCAGCGTCTGCTTCAAAGTCAAGATCGACGAGTTCCCGCTGGGCATGTTCAACAGCTGCGAGGGCCTGGGCTGCGAGATCGTCATCGAGCAGCGCGAGGAGGGCGGCAACAACGCCATGATCTGGCAGCTGCCCACCCGGATGAAGTTCACCAACGTCAAGCTCAGCCGGCCGATCGGCGAGGACAGCAAGCACCTGACCACCTGGTTCGCCAACATGATGAACGGCGTCAAGCCGACCACGATGGTGATCTCGGCGATGACCGCGGACGACACCGTCGTCGCCGAATGGTCGTTGCACGGCGTCATTCCGGTCCGCTGGACCGGCCCCAGCCTGAACCTGGACTCCGCCAAGGTGGCCACCGAGACGCTCGAGGTCGCCCACCACGGCATCCTGCCCGGCGGTGCCTGATGGGATCCTCACTGTCCGGTGGCGGCGGCCAGCTCGCCCAGCCGTCGCCGACCGGGGACAAGACGCCGCAGAAGGTCGAGAAGGCCAAGCTGACGATGTACGACTCGTCGCCGGCCACCGGCGGCCGCAAGCTGGACGGCGAGATCGGCACCATCGAGTTCCAGTTCAACCCCAAGGAACTCACCATCGCCAAGAAGGCGAAGTGGGAGAGCAAGTCCACCAACGGCGCCAAGGCGGCACCGCCGCCCGAGTTCAAGGGACCCGAGCCCGGGCAGCTGACCCTGGAGATGTTCTTCGACGCGACCGCCAAGCACGACGGCTCGGTCGTGGAGGCGGTGGACAAGCTGTTCGCGTGCACCACGCCGACCGACAAGTCGCACGCCAACAGCAAACCGACCCCGCCGCTGGTGGTGTTCCAGTGGGGCGCGATCAAGAGCTTCCCCGCCTACGTCACCCAGGTCAGCGCCAAGTACACCCTGTTCACCCCGGAGGGCACGCCGATCCGCGCGGTGTGCACGGTCACCTTGCAGGAGATGCCGCAGGAGAAGGGCAAGCAGAACCCGACATCGGGATCCATTGCCGCCCGCAGCATCCACCGGGTCGTCATCGGGGACACGTTGGCGTCCATCGCCTACCGCGAGTACGGCGACCCGACGCTGTGGCGTCCGCTGGCCCACTTCAACCGGGTCGACGACCCGGCCCGGCTGCCGCTGGGCAGCATGTTGATGCTGCCGTCCGCGTCTGAATTGACCGCAGCGCCGGTGGAACCGGTGGGGTTGAGAAACTGATGGCGCCCACCTCCTCCAGCTTCCTGGTCGACATCGACGGCTCCCCGCTGGCCGCCGACGCCAAGGCCCTGCTGGTTTCCGCGGTCGTCGACGACAGCCTGCGGCTGCCCGACTTCTTCCTGCTGCGATTCCGGGACCCGGACCGGCTGGTCATCACCAAGTCCGGCGCGAAGATCGGCTCCAAGGTGAAGGTGTCGGTGGCCAGCGACGCGACCCCGAGCCCACAGCCGCTCATCGAGGGGGAGATCACCGCCCTGGAGGCCGAGTACGACGCCACCGGCACCTACACGGTGATCCGTGGATACGACCAGGCCAACCGGTTGTTCCGCGGTCGGCGCACCGAGTCGTACACCCAGAGCACCGCGTCCGATGTGGCGACCAAGGTGGCCCAGCGGGCCGGGCTGCAGATCGGCACGGTCGAGTCGACCAGCACCGTGTACGAGCACCTGTCCCAGGGCGGGGTCACCGACTGGGAGTTCCTGGACGGCCTGGCCCGCGAGATCGGCTACGAGATCGCCGTCAAGGACGGCAAGTTCGACTTCCGCAAGCCGGAGAAGGCGGACGGCGCGCCGGACGGTGGGGGAGGGCCGGAACAGCAGAACCCGCTGGTGCTGCGGCTGGGTACCGACCTGCTGCGGTTCCGGTCGCTGATCACCGCTGCCGAGCAGGTCAAGGAGGTCCAGGCCCGCGGCTGGGACCTCGCGCAGAAGAAGGCGCTGATCGCCACCGCGCCGGCGACCACCACCGTGGCGGTGCTGCCCGCCTACAAGCCCACCGACATCGCCGCCAAGTTCGGTGATCCGGTGTACGTGGCCACCGATGTCGCGTACCGCACCCAGGCCGAGGTGGACACCACCGCCAAGGCCATCGCCGAGCAGATCGCCGGCGCCTTCGCCGAGTTCGAGGGCGTCGCCCGGGGCAACCCGAAACTGCATGCCGGCGCTGCTATCTCGATCGACAACGTGGGTGCCCCGTTCGACGGCAAGTACACCATCACCTCTTCGCACCACCGGTACGACCCGAACACCGGGTACACCACGATGTTCTCGGTCACCGGACGGTCGGAGCGCAGCCTGTACGGGCTGGCCAACGGCGGCGGCAGCGCCAAACTCGGTCAGGGCCCGGTGGTCGCCCAGGTCAGCGACGCCAAGGACCCCCTCGAGCAGGGCCGGGTCAAGCTCACCTTCCCCTGGCTGTCCGACACCTACGTCAGCGACTGGGCGCGCACCGTCCAGCCCGGCGCCGGCAAGGACCGCGGGGCGCTGGTGCTGCCCGAGGTCGGCGACGAGGTGCTGGTGCTGTTCGAGCAGGGCGACATCCGCCGCCCCTACGTGCTCGGCGGCCTGTACAACGGCGTGGACACCGCGCCCAAGGGCAAGCCCGGCCTGATCGACGGCAGCTCCGGCGCGGTCAACCGCCGCTCCTTCGTCTCCCGCCGGGGCCACCGGATCGACCTGATCGACGAGGACGGCCGCACCGAGGGCATCACCCTGTCCACCACCGGCGACAAGCTGCTGCTGAAGATGGACTCGGTCGACACCAAGATCACCCTGCACAGCGACGGCAAGATCCTCATCGAGGGCAAGAGTGGCATCGTGATCGACTCCGCCAGCAGCAAGCTGGAACTCAAGGGCGGCGAGGTGTCCGTCACCGCCACCAACGGCGTCAAGATCGACGGCGGCGGCGGCGGAGTCGACGTGCAGACCAACGGACAGCTGTCCCTCAAGGGCTCCACCGCGAAGCTGGAGGGCCAGGGCACCGCCGAGGTCAAGGCCAGTGGCGTGCTGACCGTCCAGGGCTCGCTGGTCAAGATCAACTGATGGGGAGTGACGGACATGCCACCTGCCGCCCGGGTCGGCGACCCGACCGGCCATCCCGGCGTGATCGGGCCGCCTGGCGTGCCGACCGTGCTCATCGCCGGCATGCCGGCGGCCACCGTCGGCACCCCGCACATCTGCTCGTTCCCGCCGCCGGCGGTGCACCCGCCGACCGCGATCGTGCCGCCGGGCTGCCCCACCGTGCTGATCGGCGGGATGCCGGCGGCCCGGTTGGGCGACCTGTCCGCGTGCGGCGCGCCCATCGTGGCCGGCGCGCCGACCGTGCTGATCGGCGGCTGACGGTGATGACGTCGACAGCGGGAGGAACCAATGGCCGGAATTGATTTCGTCGGCGCCGGGTGGGCGTTCCCGCTGGCCACCGACGCCACCGGTGGGGTCGCCCTGGTCGCCCGGGAGCGGGAGATCGAGGAGGCGATCCGGCTCATCCTGGCCACCGCGCCGGGCGAGCGGCCGATGCGCCCGGAGTTCGGCTGCCGGGTGCACGACCACGTGTTCGCACCGATCAACGCCTCCACCGCCGGTGCGATCGCCTCCGACGTCCGGTACGCGCTGGAGATGTGGGAGCCGCGGATCACGGTGCGGGACGTGCTGGTCAGCTTCGACCAGGCCGACCTGGGCACCCTGTACATCGACATCCACTACGAGATCCGCGGCGTCAACGACCCGCGGAACCTGGTGTTCCCGTTTTACGTCATCCCGGACGAGCCGGAGCCGCTGGCCATCGCTGCGGTGCAGGCCGCGCCCGCCATCCCGGCCGCCCTGGCGGCCGCCGAACGAAGGGGCTGACCGTGGTGCTGCCCGCCCCCAACCTGGACGACCGGAGCTTCCAGGATCTGGTCGACGACGCGAAACGCCTGGTGCAGCAACGCTGCCCGGAGTGGACCGACCACAACGTGTCCGATCCGGGGGTGACCCTGATCGAGGCGTTCGCGCAGATGGTCGATCAGCTGATCTACCGGCTCAACCGGGTGCCCGACCGGCACTACATCAAGTTCCTGGAGCTGATCGGCGTCGAGCTGCGTCCGCCCGCCGCGGCCCGCGGGAAGGTGACCTGCTGGCTGTCCGCGCCGCAGCCGCAGACCGTGGTGGTCCGCCGGGAGACCGAGGTCGCCACGCCCCGAACGGATGTCGCCGACCCGGTGGTGTTCTCCACGATCAAGGACCTGGACATCGTGCCCTGCTCGTTCGACCGGGCCGCCGCGATGCCGGCCGGCGGCGAGGCCGTCGACCACAGCGTCGCCCTGCGCTCGGGCGGCGAGTTCGAGTGCTTCCAGAGCTCGCCGCAGCCCGGTGACTGCCTGCTCATCGGGCTGTCCAACGCGGTGCCGTCCTGCGCGATCGTGCTGCGGATGGACTGCCGGGTCCGCGGTGTCGGCGTCCGGCCGGACTGGCCGCCGCTGATCTGGGAGGCCTGGACCGGCGCGGGCTGGTCCCCGTGCGACGTCGACCGGGACGACACCGGCGGCTTCAACAAGGCCGGCGACGTGGTCCTGCACGTCCCGGAGAGCCACGAGACGTCCATCCTGGCCCGCAACCGGGCCGGCTGGATCCGCTGCCGGCTGCTGCCGCCCGAGGAGGGCCAGCCCACCTACACCGCGTCGCCGCGGATCCTGTCGGTGTCGGCGTTCACCATCGGCGGCACCGCCCGGATCGTGCACGCGGAGGTGATCCGCAACGAGGACCTGGGCACCTCGGACGGCACACCGGGCCAACGGTTCGCCCTGCAGCGGCGTCCGGTGGTGCCCTGGGAGGAACCCGGGGTGCTGCAGGTGATCGACGACGACGGGGTGAGCGAATGGTCGCCGGTCGAGCACTTCGCCGAGGCCGGCCCGCGCGACAAGTGCTTCCACATCGACGCGTTCGCCGGCGAGGTGCAGTTCGGCCCGGCCGTCCGGCAGGGTGACGGCACGCTGCGGCAGTACGGCGCGGTGCCGCCCAAGGGTGCCCACCTGCGGCTGTCGGTGTACCGGACCGGCGGGGGAGTGCGCGGCAACATCTCCACCGGCCAGGTACGGGTGCTCAAGACCAGCGTCCCCTACGTCGCCCGGGTGGAGAACCGGACGCCGGCGGTCGGCGGCGCCCGCGCCGAGGACATCGAGGACGCCAAGCTGCGCGGACCGCTGGTGCTGCGCTCCCGCGGCCGGGCGGTCACCGCCGAGGACTACGTCGAGCTGACCAAGCAGGTCGCCCCGGAGATCGCCCGAGTGCATTGCCTGGGCGTCGACGGCGGCGGCGTGCGGGTGCTGGTGGTGCCGTTCGTGGCCACCGACGACGTCGGCCGGATCCGCTGGGACGACCTGGTGCCGCTGCCGGAGTCGCTCACCCGGATCGCCGGCTACCTGGACGAGCGGCGGCTGGTCGGCACCCGGCTGGTCATCGAGCCGCCGGAGTACCAGGGCATCACCGCGGTGATCAGCGTGCGGGCCCGGGCCCGCTACCGCCCCGAGGACGTCCGCAAGGAAGTGCTGCAAGCGATCTACCGGCTGTTCGACCCGCTGCACGGCGGCCCGGAGGGCACCGGCTGGCCGCTGGGCCGGGCGGTGCAGGCGCACGAGGTGAACGCGGCGCTGGCCCGGATCCCCGGTGTGGACATGGCCGAGGAGGTCAACGTCCAGCTGTTCCCGGCGGACGCCGCCACCGGCCGGCGCGGCCAGTCCGCGCAGCGGATCCCGTTGTCGCCCACCGCCCTGGTGTTCTCCTACGAGCACCAGGTCCGGGTGCGGGGCGTCTCGTCATGACGGCGGCGGTCTGATGCGGGGGCTGGTGCCCGGGCTGGCCAGCCCGTACCCGATCGGCGAGACCCTGCCGGCGGTCTACCGGGGCGACTCGTTCACCCAGCGCTGGTGTTCGGCGCTGGACGAGGTGCTGGCCCCGGTCGTCACCACCCTGGACTCGCTGCCCGCCTACCTGGACCCGGCGACGTCACCGGAAGACATGTTGCCGTGGCTGGCCGGCTGGATGGGCATCGTGTTGGACGGGCACCAGAGCGCCGAACGGCAACGTGAACTCGTACAGATCGGGGTCGAGCTGCTGCAGTGGCGGGGGACCGCCCGCGGGGTCCGGGCCGCGGTGCGCGCGCTGTTCGACCTCGAACCGGAGCTGGTCGAATCCGGCGGCACCGCGCAGTCGACGCAGGCCGGTACCGCCCTGCCGGGCGCCGACCGGTCGGAACTGCTGGTGCGGCTGCGGGTTCCGAACCCCGAGGAGTTCGACGTGCGCCGGTTGGACGCGCTGGTGGAGATGGCCAAGCCGGCGCACGTGCCGCACCGGGTGGAGATCACCGGCTGACCGGGGCGGCGAAGGGGCCGACCCTCACGGGCGCACTGCGTCGAGTTCCAACTCTGCCTGGGCGGCGGCATGGTCGCGCCGGGTCCGGGCGGCCGCGCTGTTGTCTCCGGCGTCCCGGTGCAGGTCGGCCAGCAACTCCCAGGCCAGGTCCTGGTACCGGTCCAGCTGCACCGACTGCCGGGCCGCGGCCAGCGCCTCTCGCAGCCGGCCCAGCGCGCGGTGCTCCTGGGCGAGGGTGGCGGCGGCACCGGCGGCGACCACCCGCAGCCGGTCCCGCTCGCCGACCACATGGTCGGCCGGCCCGTCCTCCGGCAGCAGATCGCCGCGATACCAGGCCAGCGCGGCCTCCCGGGCGGCCGCGGCGGCGGCGACGTCGCCACGGGCGGCGGCGGACTCGGCCTCCCGCAGACCCCGCTCGAACGACCGGACGTCGACCACGGCACCCTCCGGCAGGGCCAGCCGGTAGGCGTCACCGTGCCGGGCCAGCACGTCGGCGCCCGACAGGCCCGCCCGTTCCAGCAGCTGCCGGACGCTGGACACGGCCACCTGCAGCCGCCGGGTGCCGGCGGCGAGGTCGGCGCCCGGCCACAGGTCGTCGACCAGGTGTTCCCGGTGCACGTCCTGGTCGGGGGACAGCGCCAGCAGCCGCAACAGGGCCCTGGCCCGCGGCCGCAGCGGACCCAGATCCACCGCCTGCCCGTCGATCTCGATCTCGAATCCGCCCAGGCAGCGGATCAGCAGATCGCGGGCCGGCGCGTCGGGCCGGTCGGTGTCGGTGGTGTCGGCCGTGTGCGCAGTGTCCGAGGGTTCGGGTTCCGGCAGGTCGCCCGGCTCGTCGCCGACCGGCGGCCCGCCGTCCGATCCGCCGTCCGATCCGCCGTCCGATCCGCCGTCCGGTCCACCGGAGGCGTCCGGCGCGGTCCGACCGCCGGACAGCAGCGCCAGCGCCGGGGTCAGGTCACCGCCGGTCGGATCGACCGGCATCGGGTCGTCCGGGGATTGCGCCACCGCCAGCGCCGCCTGCGCGAGCAGCTGGGCGCCGGACGCCTGCGCCATCCGGGCGGCGCCGGCCACCCGGGCGGCCAGTTCCGCCGCCCCGGGTCGCCGGCGGCCGGCGAGGGCACAGGCCTGCAACGCCTGCGCCCACAGCGCGGGGACCGCCGCGTCGAGCCGGTCGAATCGGGTGGCGGCGTCGGCGAAGCCGTCCGGTTCCGCGGTGGGGTCGGCGACCAGACCGGCCAGCGCGGCGGCGAGGGTCAGCAGCGCCGCACCCCAGGCGTCCCCGGTCTCCTCGCACTCGTCGATGAGATCGACGCAGGCGGTCAGCCGCCACGCCGACGACCCGGTGGCCGCCAGCACCGCTTCACCCAGGCCCCGGGCCAACCGGGCGATCCAGGGCAGCCCGGCCAGCTCGGCGTCGAGCGCGATCTGGCCGAGCCGGCCCGCCGGGTCGCCGCCGCGGTCCAGGAACAGGTCGATGGAGTTGACCGCCAGGTCGGCGAGCAGCCGGTACGTCGACTCCGCCGACCGGTCGGCGGACACCGCCTCGAGAACGGCGCGGGCGTCCCGGAAGTCGCCGGCCATCAGGTCGATGATGCCGCGCGCGAGGCGGTTCGAGGCCGGGCTCAGCGCCGCCGGCCGGGCCGGTGGCCGGCCGGCGGGCAGCCGGCGGGTGGCCAACCGGATCGGGATCGACCAGTGCCGGGCCTCGCCCCGGCCGTCGACCGCCCAGGTCATCCCGGACGCGTCGGTGGACGCCCACATCGCCGCGATCGACCGTTCGCGGCGGCAGTCGTCGCGGAAGTCAGGCTCGTCCAGCAGATGCTCGGCCCGCCGGAAACGGTCGACGGCGGTCCGCAGGGCGCCCTCCCGCACCCGGCGCCGCGCCTCGGCCAGCGACAACCAGGGGTCGTGTTCGACCACGGCCGGCGGCAGCAGCAGGTCGGTGCCGGTGGCGCCGGCGTCCGGCCCGGTGCCGCGGACCTGCAAGAGGCGGCCGACGGCGCCCCAGTCCTCGGCCCGGGCGTACGCGCGGACCGCGGACCGCTGGTCGCCGACCGACTCCAGCAGGGCGGCACTGCGCGAGTACCACTCGCGGGCCCCGGCCGCGCCGTACTCCTGGACCAGCGTCCACTCCAGATGGGTGCGCAGCACCTCGTGATAGCGAAAGGTCTGGCCGTCGTCGTCGGAGGAGGTGAACAGCTGTCGATGCTCGAGCTCGTCGAGCACGGCCGAGCTGCCGGTGATGCCCAGCAGCGAGTCGCACAACGGCCCGGTCAGCGTGCCCAACGTGCAGGTGCGCAGCAGGAAGTGGCGCCGTTCCTCGGGCAGCTCGGCCAGCACGTTGCGGGCCAGGTACGAGCGGACCAGCTTGGAGCGGCCGCCCAGGTCGTCGACGGCGCGTCCCCGGTCCACCGCGCTGCGGCCCGAGGTGGCCAGATGGAACAGCTGCAGGCCCGCGGCCCAGCCGCCGGTGCGCCGGGTCAGCGCGGCCGCCGACTCCGGCGACAGCGGCTCCCGGAACACCGAGACGAACAGCTCCTCGACCTCCCACGAGCGGAAACGCAGGTCGTCGCTGGTGATCTCGCGCAGCTGCCCGGACACCCGCAGCCGCGGGATGTTCATGTCGGGCGGTCGGCGGGATCCGACCAGCACCCGCAGGTGCCGCGGCCGCAGCAGCACGAACTGTTCCAGCGCGCGCTCGGCGGTGGAACCCGCGATCTCGTGCACGTCGTCGAGGATGATCAACGCCGCGGCCTCCGGCATGGCGTCCAGGGTTTCCAGCACGGCGGTGATGCCGCCGTCCGCACCGTTCTCGACGGGCTGGTCCAGCGCCAGCTGCAGGGCCTTGGCCAGATGGGCCACGAACGCCGATTCGGTGACATCGTCGGTGGTGACCCGGTACCAGGCCACCGGCAGGCTGGTCGCGGTGGCCGCCGCGGCGACCCGGGCCAGCAGGGTGGTCTTACCCGATCCGGGTGGCGCGACCACCAGGTCCAGCCGGCTGCCCGACGGGGCCAGCAGCAGCTCCTCGAGCCGGCGGCGGGCCAGACCGGCCGGTTCGGGTCGGCGCAGCTTCTCGGTCAGGACGACGGGCCTGGTCATGGGGGATCACCCGGCGCAGATCGAGGCCGCAGCGGTCAACGCGTTCACCATAGCTCAGGATCGAGGCAGGATGGGACGTGCACGGCCATGCCGGATCCGATCGACACACGCCACCACCTGGGTCAGGCGTATTGAACGTTCTCTTGCACACCGAAGAGCGCCGGGCGCACCCTGAGATACACCGCAGGAACAAATTACTCCATCCAGGGCGTCGCCGCGAGGCCCTGGGACCCCGATTGACGGTCCGTGACCGGAAGGTGTGCGTCAGGTGAGCAGATCGTGCCAGAGCGGGTCGTCGTCGAGGTGCCGCCGCAGCCGTTCGATCGCGCCAGGCTCGGACAGCCCGGCATGGTAGCCCGGCTTCACCGACGGCGCCTCGCCGATCGCGGCGACGGTCGATGAACGGCTGGGCGCCGGGCACCGCCTGCTTGCCCCGGTAGATCACCCCGTCCGTAGTCATGGGCGGAGGGTGCGGAGGGTGCGGAGGATCGGCTGGTCCTGGGCGGGTTACGGAACTTGAGCGGGTGCGGGGCCGGTGGAGGTTCCGCGGTTCGCGTGGCCGCGCCGGGTATTGGGGTGGAGGGTGCGGAGAATCGGCCGGGCTCGAGCGGATTGCGGAACTTGAGCCGGTGCGGGGCCGGCGGAGGTTCCGCGGATCGCGTGGCCGCGCCGGTATTGGGGCGGAGGGTGCGGAGGATCGGCTGGTCCTGGGCGGGCCGCGGAACTTGAGCCGGTGCGGGGCCGGCGGAAGTTCCGCGCACCGCGCGACCGCGCCGGGGTCAAGGCGGAGGGTGCGGAGGATCGGCTGGTCCTGGGCGGGCCGCGGAACTTGAGCCGGTGCGGGGCCGGTGGAGGTTCCGCGGTTCGCGTGGTCGCACCGGGGTCAAGGCGGGTTGCGGAACTTGAGCCGGTCCAGAGCCGGCAGAAGTTCCGCGGTTCGCGTGGCCGCGCCAGTATTGGGCGGAGGGTGCGGAGGATCGGCCGGGCTCGAGCGCGCCGCGGAACTTGAGCCGGTGCGGGGCCGGTGGAGGTTCCGCGGATCGCGTGGCC
>CAZCEH010000007.1:65479-149502 GCA_964497705.1 uncultured Actinomycetes bacterium
AGGCGGGCCGCGGAACTTGAGCCGGTCCAGAGCCGGCGGAAGTTCCGCGCGCCCGGCAGGCCCGGGCGAAGGTCCCGCGTCCGGTGCCGGGCGGATCACGGTGCCCAATGGAACCGCGGCCACGCCGGCAACGCCCGGTCTCAGCACGCGGCCACGTCGGCAACGCCCGGTCTCAGCACTCGGCGCCGGCAACGCCCGGCTCGTCGAATCTGACCTCGGCCCAGTCGAGTCCCTCGAGGTTGACCACGATCGCTTCCTGGGAGGTGCGGGCGATCACCACCACCGCCTCGTTCTCCGGGTCCGGATTCTCTTCGCGGTGGGGCACGTACGGCGGGACGAAGACGTAGTCGCCGGGGCCGGTCTGAATCCGCCTCTCCACCGGCTCGTCTCCCTCGATGTCGAGGAAGACGAAGGCGGGCGTGCCGGAGACGATGTAGATCGCGGTCTCGGACGATCCGTGGTGGTGGTTGGCCGAGGCGGTTGAGGCGGGCACATGGGTCTGCCCCATCCAGAGGTGTCGCGCGCCGACGGTCTTGCCGCTGACCGCCTCGAGCCGCTTCATGCCGGAGCTCTGGGTGGTCTGGTCGATGAGGCCACTCGGCGCGATGTGATGCAGCCGGGTGTGGAACGGGTCGATGTCCGCGGGCAGCAGCACGCCGCTCGGGCTGCGCACGAAAGCGTCCTTGGACGAGCCGGCCGGAACGTGGATGGCTGACATGACGACTCAGGCTCCTTTGACGAATTCAAGAGCGGATCCGGTCGTTGCGACGGCGCCGACGTCCAGCAGCGAACGCAGCGACGCGGCGGTGCGGCTGGAGAGTTCGGCGTCCAGGCCGGGCCGGGCCCAGACCGCGAGGTCGAGGGGCGCTGCCACCGGAAGATCGTCCACGGCAACCAGCCCTTCGGGAGTCTGCCCGAGGGTTGCCATCAGGGCGACGCCGACCCGGGCGCCGACCGCGGCCTGCACTCCGGCGAGCTGGTTGGCCTCGGCACCGATCATCGCCGGGATGCCGTGCTGCGCCAACGTCTCCAGCGCGCGGGTGCGCAGCGCGCACGGTTCGTCGAAGGCCGCGAGCGGCACCGGCTTGCCGTCGGCCGGCGCCGTCCATCCCGGTGCGGAGTACCAAATGAGCTGCAGGGGCCCCACGTAGGTCGCGCGCGGATCGTCGGCGGGCCCGAGCAGCAGCGCGAGGTCGATGCTTCCGGCCCGCAGTCCCTCGCGCAGGTTGGTGCCCCGGTCGATCCGGAACCGCACGCGGTAATCGGGCAGGCTCCGCTCCAACTCGGCCGCCAGGTAGGGGAGAAGCTGCGCTGCGGCGTGCTCGGTGGAGCCGATGACGATGGTCTCGTCCGTCTCGACGCCGAAGCTGCTCAGCGCTTCGTCGTGCAGGGCGAGGATGCGGCGTGCGTAGCTGAGCAACTGTTCGCCATCGGCCGTGAAGCGCGACCGGCGCCCCTGTCGTTCCACCAGCGGGCGGCCGACGGAGGACTCGAGGCGGCGCACGTGCTGACTCACCGCGGCCTGGCTCATGTGCAGCGATGACGCGGCGCGTTGGAAGCCACCGCAGTCTGCGACAGCCACGAAGCTGCGCAGCGGTATGACGTCCAGAATACGACCCATGTCCGCAAGACTACTAATCCTTCGTGAGTCCATAGGCCTTACAGGGCTTGACTGTTGATGCGGTTCACGGCGAATGCAAGCCCACCCGGAACGGGGCCGATTTCCTGGCCTTCGTCAAGGCCGCAGCGATCTCGGCTCGAGCCGGTTCAGGTGATGGTGCGGGAAGGTCGCGTCGATGAACTGGCTCTCGACGACGAAGACGAAGTCGAAGCCGACCGCCCCGACCTTGCTCGCCACGCTAGGCGACGACGACGCGGCGTGACCAACACCGTTTCGCGATCAGTACCCATCGGAACTCGTCATGGCTCGACCCACATTTTTCCGCCGCGCGGCTAGGTAGCTTTCGACCCAACCGGTGATCGAACTCGCGCTGGCCCAAGGAGACACCATGACGACGAAGGCGCCCTCGCTCAAGCTGCTCGTGCACACCATCCTTCTCGGCTACGAGACCGAGCAATGGCTGCACCCGTGGAACCGCGTGCCGGAAGCCGGCTCCCTGGACTACATCACCTCACGCGCGCAGCTCGTCGAGGAGTACGGGTTCGACGGTGTGTTCTTCGGCGACTGTCCTGCGATCGTGCGAGACACGCTGGCCGCGCAGGGGACGTTCCCGTACGAACCGATCACGCTGCTGTCGGCGATCGCCGCACGGACGTCGCGCCTCGGCCTGATCGGGACGCTGCAGACGGAGTTCAACAGCCCGTACAACCTCGCGCGTCGATTCGCCTCGCTGGATCTGCTGAGCGGGGGACGCGCCGCGTGGAACGCGGTGACCGGTTTCTTCGGTGAGGAGAACTTCGGCAAGGAACTTCCATCGCCCGCGGAGCGGTACGAGCGTGCCCAGGAGTACGTCGAACTCGTGCTGCGGATCTGGAGCAGCTGGAAGCCGGGCTACCTCGTGCCCGATGCCGGCAAGCACCGGTACTACGACGCCAGCAAGATCGAAGACGTCCACTTCCACGGTCGCTACTACGAAGCTGAGCAGGCATCGACGGTCCCGCCGTCACCGCAGGGTCGGCCGGTCGTGGTGCAGGCGGGCGGGTCCGAGAACGGCCTGGAGCTCGCCGGACGCTACGGCGAGTTCATCTACGCCGCCGCACCCACCTTCGAGCAGGGCGCGGCGCAAGTCGCGACCTACCGCCAGAAAGTGCAGGCATACGGCCGCTCCCCGCACTCGGTGAAGGTGGCGCCCGGGCTCTATGCCTACGTCGGCGCAACACTGCAGGAGGCGCTCGCCAACCGGGCGGGAACCGTCACCGACCAGGACCTGCTCACCAAGGGCCTCGCCTCGGTCAAGGTCGAGTACGCCGGCTTCGACTTCGACGGGCTTTCGCTCGACCACGAGTTGCGTCCCGAGCACCTGCCCACGGTGGAGGAGATCGACAGGTCGGCCCGCCGCCGCAGCCGCGCGCAACTGTTCCGCGGCTTCGCGGCGCGGCCGGGCGCCACGCTGCGCTCGTTCCTGACCGAGGTCGTCACCGGCACCGGGCACACGAACATCGTCGGCAGCTACGACCAAGTCGCCGACGAACTGGAGCGCTGGTACCGCCGGGATGCCGCCGACGCCTTCGTGCTGATGGGCACCAACTCGTTGCAGGAGTTCCTCGGCGAGATCGTCCCCCGCCTTGAGCGCAAGGGCATCTACGACCGCCGTCCGGAGGTCAGCACCTTCCGGGAGCGGCTCGGACTGCCCGAGGTCACCGCTGGAGTGGCGGCCGTCGCCGCCTGAGCGCAGTGTTCACCGAAATCTCTGCCGAGCAGGTGCGTGAGCGTTTGGGCCGGCGAGACGAGATCGCGCTGCTGGACGTGCGCGAAGAGAACGTGTTCGCTCGGGCGCATCCGCTGTGGGCGGCCAACCTGCCGGCCTCCCGGATCGCGGTGCAGGCGTGGCGGCGCATCCCGCGCCGTGACACGCTCATCGTCGTCTACGGCGACGACACCGCGCCAGCGCACGCGGCGATCGATGCGTTCCGTTCGCTCGGCTACACCGACGTCCGCGAACTCGCCGGCGGCCTGGACGCCTGGATCGCGTCGGGCGGTGAGGTGTTCGGCGACGTCAACGTGCCGAGCAAGGCGTTCGGTGAACTGGTCGAGTCGGTGAAACACACCCCGTCGCTGTCGGCGCTCGAGGTGCGCGAGCTCATCGGCTCCGAGCAGGACGTCGTGGTCGTCGACGCCCGCCGTTACGAGGAGTTCGCGACGATGAGCATCCCGACGGCGACGAGCGTCCCCGGTGCCGAGCTGGTGCTGCGCGTCCGCGAGCTAGCGCCGGACCCCGCGACGAGGGTCGTGGTCAACTGCGCGGGCCGTACGCGCAGCATCATCGGCGCGCAGTCGCTGATCAACGCGGGCATTCCGAACCCGGTCGCGGCCCTGCGCAACGGGACGATCGGCTGGACGCTGGCGGGTCTCACGCTGGACCGGTGCGCGAGCGCACGCGCTCCCGAGCACGTCCGGCCCGAGATGATCGTCCAAGCCCAGGAGGGAGCCCGCGCGATCGCCACCCGGTCGGGAGTCCACTTCGCGCCGATCGAGACGCTGGACGAGCTGCGCGTGCCGGGCCGGACGACCTATCTGTTCGACGTCCGCTCGCCCGAGGAGTTCGAGGCCGGCCACGTTTCCGGGTTCCGCAGCGCGGCCGGCGGCCAGCTGGTGCAGGAGACGGACCACCACGCACCGGTCCGCGGTGCACGCATCGTGCTCGTCGACGACGACGGGGTGCGCGCCCCGATGACCGGCTCGTGGCTGGCCCAGATGGGCTGGGAGGTATGGGTGCTCGACGGTGTCCCGGGCAGCCTGTTCACCGACGTCGGCCCGGTCGTCGAAGAACTTCCCTACCCGATCGACGAATCCGCGCTGCCTCCGCTGCTGCGGTACCGGCGTCCGTACGAGGGCACCGACAACGCGCAGGAGGCGATGCAGGCATACCTGGACTGGGAGTACGGCCTGGTGGCTCAGCTGGACAAAGACGGCACCCATCACTTCCATGTCGCGTAACTTCCATGTCGCGTATTCGCCCAGCCGCGCCGTACCGGGGAGGTCAGAAGCTCCGATCCATCACGATCATTGATGGCGCTGATCAGGAATCGTCGTTAGACGTCACGCGGCCGCGGCGCAAGGGTGTGGTGATGAGCACAACTCTCACCTCGGACGACCTCGCCGCCTATCTGCGCGACTGGAGCGCCGCCCGTACCGAGCGTGAGCAACAGCGCCGCGATCCGCTCGGCTATATCTCCTACGCCGGCTTCAACAAGCTCACCGAGGCACCGGCCGGCGTCGACGGCATCCCGGGGCAGTGGAGCACCGGCCCGGACGGACCGCTCGTACAGCTGGCCGACGCCGAGCAAATATTCGTGGACGGACGGGCCGTCACCGGGACGCACCGGTTCGCGCCGCTGCGCGAACGGGAGTTCCGCAGGGCTGCCCAAGTCGGCGACGTGATCATCGAGCTCTCCAAGAGAGGCGGCCAAGACCTGCTGCGTCCGATCGACCCCGCCCTCGGCCGGACGATCATTGACGCCTACGACGACACCCCGTCCTACGAGCCCGACGCGCGGTGGATCGTCGAAGGCCAGTTCGTGCCCTTCGACGCCCTCAGGTCGACGCAGGTCGACGCCACCATCGGAGACATCGTGCACACCCACTCCGCCGTCGGCGAGGTCGTCTTCGGCATCGGCGGCGCCGAACAGCGGCTGCTCGTCTTCGTCGGCGACGGTCACCGGGCCGGCGTCGCCGGCACAGGCAACATCCTGTTCATCGACGCCACGAGCGGGGTCACCACCGATCCCCGGGGTCGGTCGTTGTCGGTCGAGTTCCCGGCTGAGACCGGACCGGTGACCCTGGACTTCAACTTCACCCGCAACCTGCAACGCCCCTACACCGCGTTCGCCCCCTGCCCGCTGCCGCCCGCAGGCAACACCGTGACAGTGGCGATCGAGGCCGGCGAACAGCTTCCGGTCTTCACCCGCCGAGTCCCCTGACGCTCGTGGACCGTGAGCTCGCGTCGAAGCGCGCCACTGCCAGGGCGGTGCTGCCGCACCAGACCGAGCGCCGACGGGCCGGATCATCAACGTCGGCAGGCCGTCGGCGCTGTCCACGAGCGCTCTGGGCTCGACGATTCGCCACTCGGCCCTAGCGAATCCGTCCAAGAAGACTCATGTCGATGTGGCCGGCAGCCAATACATCACGAGACGTGATCGATGGCCATCACGAAGGCTCGTTGGACTTTTCGCGGCGCAGTCTGCATGGTTGTCCCATGACCGAGTCAGCCGCCGTGATGCTCACGTGTTGTCGCTGGCTCGACCTTGCCCGCGCTGAGACCGCGCGCTGTCGCTGATCGTCTGATCGGCCGCGGCGTGGCACCGACCCGCCGCTGAGTTCTTTCACCCCCGCCGCGTCCCGTCGCGTCTGTCCGTCACGTCAATACGTCGGACCGGGCCCCCTATGCGCACACCAGATCGGAAAACCATGTCCCGCACGCTCAAGCTCGGTGCTGTCATCACCGGAGTCGGTGGTCCCGGTCAGCACGCCACCTGGCTCAATCCGGAGATTCCGGGCAACGCCAGCGTCGACATCAACTGGTACATCGCCCGGGCGCAGCAGGCCGAGGCGGCGAAGTTCGACCTGATCTTCATCGTCGACAGCCAGTTCATCACCGCCGACTCCCCGCACCACTACCTCAGCCGGCTCGAACCGCTCACCCTGCTGTCGGCGGTCGCTGTGCACACCAGCAACATCGGCCTCGTCGGCACGATCACCACGTCCTATAACGAGCCGTTCAACGTCGCGCGCCGGCTCTCCTCGCTCGACCACATCAGCGGTGGACGCGCCGGCTGGAACGTGGTGACCAGCGGTGATGCGGGCACGGCCGGGAACTACGGCCGCGACGAGCACTACGACTACCCGACCCGCTACGGACGCGCGCTCGAGCACGTCCGCGTCGCCCAGGGCCTGTGGGACTCCTACGAGGCCGACGCCTTCCCGCGCGATAAGGAGCGGGGCATCTTCTTCGACCGTGACAAGCAGCACGCCCTCAACCACAAGGGCGAGTACTTCCCCTGCGTCGTCGGCCCGTTGAACCTGGAGCGCAGCCCGCAGGGGCAGCCCGTGATCTTCCAGGCCGGCGACTCCGAGCAGGGACGAGACCTGGGCGCGAGCATCGCCGAGGCGATCTTCACCCACGCGCAGACACTCGAGCAGACGCAGGCATTCCGCACGGAGTTGCGGGCCAGGGCGGCGGCGAAGGGCCGTGACCCGGAGAACGTGCTGATCGTCCCCGGCGTCTTCCCGGTCATTGCCGACACCGACGAGCAGGCGCGGGTCAAGGCGAGCCAGATCCTCGGCAGCAAGAGTTTCGACCGTGCACTGCGCGAGTTGGGGCGTCCCTTCGGCTGGCATGACTTCACGCAGTACGACCTGGACGCGCCGTTCCCGGATCTGCCGGACGAGATTGGGCAGAACAGCTTCCGCACCCAGTCGAACGCGATCAAGAAGCTCGCGAAGGACAACGATCTGACGCTTCGGCAAGTGGTCGAACACCAGTTGGACTGGTGGCGTTCGTCGTTCGTCGGCTCACCGTTGACCGTCGCCAACGAGATCCAGCGCTGGCATGAGGAAGGCGGCTTCGACGGCATCAACGTCGGCGTCAGCGTGCCGAGCGAGTTCGCCCTCTTCACCGACCGGGTGCTGCCCATCCTGCGTGAGCGCGGTGTGGTGCGCAGCGAGTACGAGTCGACCACCCTGCGCGGCAATCTCGGCCTGCCCGTTCCCCCGAACCGCTACTCCGAGCGGCAGCGCGCGGCCGCGTCCGACGCCGCATGACAGCCACGTTCCGTCATCAGCCCGCGGGGCGGCAGGCGCCCCACCGAGTACGTCCAACCCAGAGAAGGAAGAACATGAACTCCGTCCGACAGCCGCCGCACCCGCGTCGCCGCAGGCGATACGGCGTCGCCCTCGGAGCCCTTGGGGCCCTTGCGGCATTGCTGCTCAGCGCGTGCTCCAGCGGCTCGTCGCAGGCCGAGGACGCGAGCAACGCCGCAGCGGTCCAAAGTGGCAGCGCAGGCGGCGACAGCGGCACTCTGAAGTGGGCGACGACGTATTTCCCGACGCACTGGGACCCGGTCGTCAACGGCTCCGGCGCCACCTTCCGCATCGCCGCTCTGGTGTACGAGTCACTCACGCGGACGGACGACAAGGGCAACGCGGTCCCAGGTCTCGCGCAGAGCTGGGATTTCAGCGCGGACGGCACGTCGGTCACGTTCCACCTGCGCCCCAACCTGAAGTTCTCCGACGGCACCCCGGTCAATGCGGACGCCATCAAGGAAGAGATCCTGCGCGGCCAGACGCAGAAGGACTCGGCGCAGATCTCGAACCTGGCCGACATCAAGAGCGTCACCACCAGCGGCGACCTCGACGTCACCGTGTCGGCCGACCACCCGGACTACCAGCTGCCGCTGCTGTTGGGAGAGCGCGTGCTGCAGGTCGCCAGCCCCGGGGCGGCAACGGACCCGACGAAGCTGGACCAGGACCCCGTCGGCGCCGGCCCGTTCGTCGTCACCCAGCTGATCCCGAATCAGAAGGCGGTGCTGAAGAAGAACCCCGACTACTGGGACGCGAAGAACATCCACTTCAGCGACGTCGAGGTCAACCTGGCGCCTGATGCCTCGACGGTCGTCGCTGGCCTCAAGAGTGGCGTCTACAATTTTGCCGACCTCGCCCCGAGCCAGGCGGCCGCGGCGAAGGCCGCGGACTTGAACGTCTTCACCCTGCCCGGCTTCAACGCCTCCAGCATCAACATCAATATCAACAAGGAGCCATTCAAGAGTCACCCGCAGTTGGTCGACGTGATCCGGTACGCGACCGACAGGCAGCAGTACGTCGATCAACTCACCTTCGGCTACGGGCAGGCGACGAACCAGCCCTTCCCGCCGGGGTATGTCGCGTACGACCCGCAGTCGGCCGACCTCTATGCCTACGATCCGGACAAGGCCAAACAGGCGCTCGTGGACGCCGGATACAAGCCGGGAGAACTGACGCTCGAACTGGTGATCTCCTCCGACCAGCCACAGGCGGAGATCCTGCAGTCCCAGCTGACGGCAGTAGGCGTCAACGTGAATATCACCATCGACAAGAACTGGGCGACACCGTACTTCGCCAAGGACCTGGCGTTCTCCCTGTACGGGACGACCGGCCGTGATGCTCCGACGCAGACCCTGAGCGTCCACTTCGGCGACGGCGGCGTGATCAACCTGAGCTCGCCCTATGTCCCGGCGGGCTTCAACGACGCCCTGGCGAAGGCGCAGGCGACGCCGCTCGACTCCGCGGACTACGCGGCCAACCTGCAGGCGGCCACCCGGATCGGGCTGCAGAGTCCGGCGAACGTCTTCACCTACTCGTCGCCGAACCTCTTCGCGGCGAGCAAGTCGATCTCGGCTCTGCCGCAGAACCCCGGTCACGTCGACTGGACCGGCGTCACCATCAGCGGCAGCTGACCTGCCGAACGCCGACGGAACACCGTGAAGAGAGACACCCCATGGTCGTGAGCAGTCCGACATATCCACTCGCCGTTTCACCCGGCCATGGGGTGCTCGCGGCCAGGGCGTGGCACGCGCTGCGCGGCGCCCTGGTCACTCTCCTGCGGTGTATCGCGATCTTCATCCCGGTCTTCTTCCTGGCCACGTTCGCCACGTTCCTGCTGCGGGCGATGACCGGTCTCAACCCCGCCCGGATCCAGCTCGGGGAGAACGCGACGCCACAGGAGATCGCGTCGCTCGAGTCCTACTTCGGGCTGGACCGGCCGTTCGTCTCGCAATACTGGAGCTGGCTGTCCGGGGCGCTGCACGGCGACCTGGGCCGCAGTTGGACCAACAACGTCGAGATCAGCACTCTGATCAAAGACGGCTTGACGATCAGCGTCACGGTCTCTACCGCGGCGCTGCTCATCGGTGTCGTCGTCGGGCTGCCGCTGGGCGCGCTGGCAGCGGTGAAGCGCACGACATGGATCGACCGGACGATCACCGGCATGCTCAGCTTCGTTTCGGTGATGCCGGCGTTCGTCATCGGAATCCTGCTCGTCTACGTCTTCGCGATCGCCTTCAACCTGCTGCCCTCAGCCGGTTTCGTGCCCTTGTCCGACGGCTTCTGGCCGTGGCTGCAACACCTGTTGCTGCCCTCGCTCGCGCTCAGCTTCACGCTGATCGCCTACGTCGCCCGCCAGCTTCGTGCCGGGTTGATCGCGGCCTACCGCGAGAACTACGTGACCGGGGCGGTCGTACGGGGTCTCAGCCCCCGACGCATCTTCTTCCGGCACGTGCTGCGCAATGGCATCGGCCCGGCGATCGCGGTGCTCGGAGTGGAGTTCCCCGCGATCATCGGCGGAGCGGTCATCACCGAGTCGATCTTCGCGCTGCGAGGCTTCGGCCAGTTCGCGAACAACTCGGCACAAGCCGGGGACGTTCCCGCGGTGCAAGGTGTGCTCGTCGCCTCGATCATCCTCGTGGTCGCCTTCAACCTCGTCGTCAACGTGGTCCTCGGACGGATCACCCCCGCCGCGAAACGAGGAGTGTGACGTGATCCGTCGAGTTCTCGGTCTTCCCGCCGGCCGGCTGGCAGCGGGCATCCTGTTGGCGATCGTGCTTCTGGCGGTCCTCGGACCGCTGCTCGCACCGCAAGATCCGCTCCTGAATTCACCCGATCAGCTCGCGAGCGCCTCCGGTCATCACTGGTTGGGCACCGACTACCTCGGCCGCGACGTCTTCAGCCGGCTTTTGCAGGGCTCCCGCGAGAGCGTCCAGGCGGCAGTCGAGGTCGCCCTCGTCGCGCTCGTCGTCGGGACGGTCCCCGGCATCCTCTCGGTCTACCTCGGCCGCGTTTTCGAGTGGATGACGCTGCGCGTCATCGACACCCTCATCGCGCTGCCGTTCCTGCTCTTCGCGGTCGCCGTCACCGCGCTGCTCGGCAACGGACTCACGCAGGCGATGATCGTGACCGGAGTGCTTCTCGCTCCGGTCTACTACCGGGTCTCCCGTGCCGCCGCACTCGCGGTGGCCCGTTCGCAGTACGTCGAGTCCGCGCAGATCTCCGGAGCGTCGCTGGGGTGGATCGTCCGGCGGCACGTCTGGTCGAAGGTGCTTCCGCCGATTGCGGTGTCGCTGGCGCACACCATCGGCGTGGGCTTCGTCATCGTCTCCAGCCTGACCTTCCTCGGCATCGGCGTGCAGCCGCCGAACCCCACCTGGGGAGGCCTGCTCGCCGCGGATCTGAACTATCTCTCCTTCCAGCCGTGGGCTCCGATCGCGCCGGCACTGCTGATCATCAGCACGGTCTGGGCCTGCAACCTGCTCGCCGACGCGATCCGGGACGTCTCCGGCGAGGCGGGGCGCGCCTACATCAACGCCCGCACGGTCCGTTCGCGACGCCCCGCGCAACTCGCTTCAGCCCAGGGAGGTTCCCGATGACCACCTTTGCCCCGCCCGCCGAACCGCAGACGGTGCCGTCCGTGACGACGGAAGCGCTGCTGTCCGTCCGGGACGTGCACATCACCGACAACGTCACCGAACGCGAGCTCGTCCACGGCGTGAGCTTCGAGCTTTCCCCCGGCAAGGTCGTCGGCATCGTGGGCGAGTCCGGCAGCGGCAAGACGCTGACGTGCCGCTCCGCCCTGGGCATCCTGCCCGAACACTTCACGGTCTCCTCGGGCAGCATCGAATTGGCCGGTCGGGACATCTCCCGGCTGTCCGCCAAGGAGTGGACCGACCTGCGCGGCTCGACCATCAGCGCCGTGTTCCAGGACCCCGCCTCGTACCTCAACCCCTCCATCCCGGTGGGGCCGCAGATCGCGGAGGTGATCCGGGTCAAGAAGAAGGTCAAGCGGCGTGCGGCCCGGGACCGGACGCTCGAACTGCTCGGTGCGGTGCAGCTGCGCAATCCGCAGGTCGTCTACAGCCAGTACACGTTCGAACTCTCCGGCGGCATGCTGCAGCGGGTTCTCATCGCGGCCGCCATCGCCGCGGACCCGAAGGTGCTGATCGCAGATGAGGCGACGACGGCGCTGGACGTCACCGTGCAGGCCGAGATCCTCGACCTGCTGGCGGATCTGCGCGCACGGACCGGCCTCGCCCTCGTCGTGGTGTCCCACGACCTCGCCGTCGTCGCGCAGCTGTGTGACGAGGTCCTGGTCATGCGCGACGGTGACGTGGTCGAAAGCGGCCCCACCGCGCGGGTGCTCTTCGAACCGCAGCACGCGTACACGCGCCTGCTCATCGCCGAACACGAGCAGTACGGCCTGGTGCGGTATCTCGACCATGACGAGGCGGCATCAGCATGAGCCAGAACATTCTCGAGGTGACGGACCTGGAGGTCCACTACGGTCACGGCCGCAAGCGCCATCGCGCGCTGAGTGGTGTATCGCTGTCCGTGGCGCCCGGTGAGACGGTCGGCGTGATCGGCGAGACCGGGTCGGGCAAGTCGACGTTCGCGCGTGCCGCCCTCGGCCTGGTGCGTGCTTCGTCCGGACGCATCGTCGTCGACGGTCAGGACGTCTCGGCGGCGAAGGAACGTGAACTTCGGGCGTTGCGTCGCCGCGGCGTGCTGCAGTACGTCTTCCAGGACCCGCTTCGCAGCCTCGATCCCGACCTGACGATCCGGCAGTCGATCAGCGAGCCGCTGCTGATCGGAGGGACGAGCAAGGCTGAGGTCGACCAGCGCGTCTCCCGCTACCTGGAGCTCGTCCACCTCGATGCCGAGTTGCTCGACCGGCTGCCCGGCGAACTGTCCGGCGGGCAGCGTCAGCGGGTTTGCGTCGCGCGCGCGTTGGTCACCGAGCCGAAGCTGATCATTCTGGACGAGCCGGTGAGCGCCCTGGACTCGGCCAATCGGGTGCAGGTGCTCGGCATCCTCAATCAGCTGCGCGACTCCGGCGTCGCACTCATCTTCATCTCCCACGACCTCGGCTCCGTCGCCGGCGTCGCGGACCGGATCGCCGTCCTCTATCAGGGAGAACTCGTCGAGATCGGCGCCGCCCGGTCGGTGATCAACAGCCCCGCACACCCGTACACCCGGCTGCTCGTCAGCTCGGCACCGACCCTTCGGTCGGCCTCGGTCGACCGCTCACAGCGGGAGGCGCTGCGCGCCTTGCTCTCCGCCTGAACCTGCCGACCGGCAGAGAGGAATCTCATGCCCCGCACGCTCCATCTCGCCCAGTCCGCCTACGGCGTGGGCGGTCCCGGCCAGCACGGCCTGTGGAAGGACCCGCGCGTCCCGAAAAACGCCAGCATCGACATCAACTACTACATCGCCCAGGCCAAGCTCGCCGAGCAGGGGCTGTTCGACGCGTTTTTCATCGTCGATAGCCAGTTCATCAATGAGACGTATCCGGCGCACTATCTGAACCGGTTGGAGCCGTTGACGCTGCTGTCGGCGGTGGCCACGCATACCAGCAACATCGGTTTGGTGGCGACCGCGAGTTCGACGTATAACTCGCCGTTCAATCTGGCGCGGCGGTTGGCGTCGCTGGATCACATCAGTGGTGGTCGAGCGGGCTGGAATGTGGTGACCAGTTTCGATTCGCAGGTGTCGAAGAATTTCGGCTTGGACGAGCACCTGGACTATGCGACCCGGTACGGTCGGGCGCTGGAGTTCGTCCAGGTGGCTCAGGGGTTGTGGGACTCCTACGAGGATGACGCGTTTCCGGCGGACGTCGAGCGCGGTGTGTTCCTCGAGCCGGGCAGGTTGCATGCGTTGAATCATGTCGGTGCGCACTTCAAGGTCGCCGGCCCGCTGAACCTGTCGCGCAGCAAGCAGGGCCAGCCGGTGATCTTCCAGGCCGGCGTCTCGGAGGACGGCCGCAACCTCGCCGCTCATGTCGCCGAGGGAATCTACGCCCCCGGCGGATCACTGGAGGAGGCGCAGGCCTACCACGCCGACATCAAGCAGCGGGCCGCCGCGCTGGGTCGCGACCCCGAGCACGTCCTCATCTTCGTCGGCGCCAGTCCCGTGGTCGCGAGTACGGACGAGGAGGCGTTTTCGCGTTCGCGCGAGATCTACGAGCAGGACAACGACTTCGAGCGCAAACTCGGCTTCCTCGGTCGCACGTTCGGGGCGTACGACCTGCGGCAGCACGACCTCGACGCGCCGTTCCCCGACCTCACCCACCTCACGGAGCGCAGCGGCCGCCGCGGTGCCCAACTCGTCAAGCAGGCACGGGACAACGGCTGGACGATTCGGCAGACGGTGCAGAACGTCTCGCAGTACACGCCCGGCCCGTTCATCGGTTCTCCGACGACCGTCGCCGACGCGATCCAGAAGTGGTTCGACGCGCGGGCACTCGACGGCCTGAACCTGATCTTCCGTCTCCCCGAGGACGTGGACACGTTCGTCGACACCGTCGTGCCCATCCTGCAGGAGCGTGGGCTGTACCGCACCGCGTACGAGTCCGACACTCTGCGCGGCAATCTCGGCCTGCCGTTCCCCGTGAACCGTTACACCCGCGAGCGCGAACTGGTGGACGCCTGATGAGCGAACTGTCGGTGACCGGTGGACGTGACGTCCACACGGTGCACTTCCCGGCCGGCACTCCGCCGGAGGAGGTGCAGGTGTTGATCGTCGGCGCCGGCCCCGTCGGGCTGTCCGCGGCGATCGAGCTGAGCGGACGCGGGGTGCAGGTCGCCGTCGTCGACCGGGCGCGCACCGCGACGTTGATCCGGGCCGGGGCCATGGGGCACTCCCCGCGGACGGTCGAGCACTTCCGCCGCTGGGGAGTGCTCCAGGACATCCGTGACGAGTGGACCTTCCCGCCGGAGTGGAACCGCGGCATCCGGCTCATCACGTCCTTGGTCGGGCACGAACTGGTGCCGAACCAACGCCCCGCGTTCACCGGCGCTACGAGGACGTCGTTCGGCGAGGCGGTCCGCCGCCCGCAGACGGCGCTGCAGAAGGTCTTCCTGCGCCGCCTCGCCCGTGACGGCGTGACCGTCGCCGGAGGCTGGCGGGCGGACGCCCTGCACGAGCACGCCGAGCACGTCGAGGTGGACGTCGCCGGGGTCGACACCGGCGAGCAGCGGACCATCCGGGCGCGGTACGTGATCGGTGCCGACGGCGGCAGCAGCACGGTGCGCCGTCTTGCCGGCATCGAGCGCGAGGGCGAGCGCGCGGCGGACAAGCGGCTGCGTCTGATCCTGCGCACCGGCGACATCTCCGGCCGGGTCGGGCCGGCGCCGAGCGGGACGAACATCGTCTTCAACGCGAAGGCGTCGGGATTTCTCGCGGCGGTGAGCACGCGTGAGTGGCGCGTCTACGCCGGGCCGTACCCGCTGGACTACCAGCCGACCGACGCGGAGCTGCTGGAGATCGGCCGGGCGGCGTTCGGGTTCGACCTCGACCTCGAGATCGCCTCGGCGACGACCTTCTACGACGCCACCCGCATCGCGACGACGTTCCGTCGCGGACGGGTGCTGCTCGCCGGCGATGCGGCACACGTGCGAACCCCGGGCGGCAATCTCGGCGAAGGCTTCGGCGACGTGGCCAACCTGGGCTGGAAGCTCACGGAGGTGTTGCGAGGACGGGCCGGCGAGGCGCTGCTGGACTCCTACGACGAAGAGCGGCGGCGGCACAACTGGCGCATCGCCGACCACGCGTTGCAGCGCTCGCGGCAGGGTCAGCAGACGCTGGCGGAGATCCGCCGCGGCGGCATTCCGGACGACACCGATCTCAGCCCGGCCGCACAGCAGCGGCGCGCCGAGATCGGTGAGCTGATCACCGGCGGCGGTCGCGCCCTGCAGGGCCGTGGCCTGACCTTCGACGAGCGCTACGACGCCTCGTCGGTGATCTGGTACCAGCCGGGCCAGCTCGCCGACGAGCCGGCCTGGCGGCCCGACCTGTACGAGGACGATCCCCGCCCCGGTCACCGCGCACCGGACGGCCTGGTCGATCCCTACGGCGACACACTCTACGACCGGATCGGCGGCCAGCTTGCGCTGCTCGTCCTGGGCGCCGACCGCTCCGTCGAGCGGGCCTTCGCCGAGCAGGCCGCGCAGCGGCACCTGCCGTTCACGGTCGTCCACCTCACCGACCTGACGATCCGCGAGATCTATGGTGCCGACAACGTTCTCGTCCGTCCCGATCAGCACGTCGCATGGATCGGCGCGCAACTGCCCGACGGCGGGGCGGCAGCCGTGCTCGACCGAATCCTCGGTCTTGCCACCGGTGCCGATGACCACCGCGACGACGTTCTGGTCGGCGCCGGCGTGGCGGGATAGGCCGATGCCACGACAGATCCGGCTCAACCTCAACCTGCAGACCGCCGGCCGGCACGATGCCGGCTGGAAGACGCTGCAGAACACCGAGCGGCTCGGCAACGACGTCGAGCACCACGTGCAGGTCGCGAAGCTCGCCGAGAAAGGCAAGCTCGACGCGCTCTTCCTTGCCGACGGGCACGGCTCGCTGTCGGAAGAGGCCTCCCGCCGGCCCTGGCGGGGCCTCGACCCGACCGTCCTGCACGCGACGATCGCCGCCCACACCGAACGCATCGGCCTGGTCTCCACGATCCACGCGATCTACGGCCACCCGTTCAACGTCGCCCGCTCCATCGCCAGCCTCGACCAGGTCAGCCACGGCCGCGCCGCGTGGAACATCATCACCAGCCAGAACCCGCCGACGCTGGAGGCGCTCGGGCTGGAGGACACCCTCGACCACGACACCCGCTACCGCAAGGCCGACGAGTTCGTCGAGGTCGTCACCTCGCTGTGGAACTCCTTCCCGCAGTCCGCGATCGCCAACGACAAGGAGCATGACGTTTACGTCGACCGCTCCAAGACCAAGCCGGTGGACTTCAAGGGCGAGTTCTACAGGTCGAAGGCGGTGCTGCCGGTCCCCGGCGGATATGCGGCCAGACCGGTGCTGTTCCAGGCCGGCGCGTCCGACCACAGCCGTGCCTTCGGCGCGAAGTGGGCCGACGCGCTCTTCACCGGCCAGCGGACGAAGAAGCTTGCGCAGCAGTTCGCCACGCACGTCAAGGGACTCGCCGCCGCCAACGGCCGCGACCCGGAGAAGCTGGTGATCCTGCCCGGTCTCTTCGTCATCCTCGGCGGCACCGAGGCCGAGGCGCAGCGGCGCAAGGACGAACTCGATGCGCTACTGGACGCCGACTACCTGCTCGACAAGCTCGCCGGCCAGCTCGGCGTTCCCACCTCGGCGCTGCCGCTGGATGCCGAACCGCCGTACGAGCTGCTCACCTCCATCCCTGCGGACACCTCACTGCAGGCCCGCCACCGCGAGCAACTCGTCACGGAGGCGCGCACCCGCGGCCTCACCGTCCGGCAGCTGCTCTTCAACAACCTCAGCGGCGGGCACCGTGTGCTCATCGGCACCCCGGAGCAGGTCGCCGACGACATCGTCGACTGGGTCGACGACGGGGCCTCGGACGGCTTCAACATCAACATCGACGTCCAGACCGAAGGACTCGAACGGTTCATCGACGGCGTGGTCGCCGAACTGCAGCGGCGCGGGCGCTTCCGCAAGGAGTACGAGTTCGAGACGTTCCGGGAGAACCTCGGCGTCGCCTGACCGGAAAGACGGCACACCTCACCGAAAGGCACCGGCATGACCCAGACGGCACGACAGCCGCGGTTCCGGCTCGGCTTCCTCACCCACGTCCAGGGACCGGGGGACGACGTCGCGCAGACCGAGATCGCCCCGGCGCTGAGCCGGAAGCCGGCCGTCCGACCCGAACCCGAACTGGCAGGAGTGTGAGCGTGACCGACTACCTGGACTTCGACGGTCCCGCCGGGCTGCGCATCCGTGGCACGGTGTTCGTCGTTCCCGGACGCGGCGAGAGCGGGGACACCTACCGGCGCTTCGGCAACCGCATCGCCGCCGACTCCTACCGGGTGCGCGTGCTGGACGGGCCGGTCAGCGCCGACTCCGCCGTGGCGGCGCTGCCGCACCTCAGCGCCGCACTCGACGACGCGCTGTCGGGCGTGCACGCCGCGGACACCGAACCGGTGCGTCCCCTCGTCCTCGTCGGCGTGGACGTCTCGGCCGCGGCGCTTGCCGCGCTGGTCTCCCAGTCGACGTCCGCGGCGACGTGGTGGCCGGACGGGGTGGTGCTCGCCGCGCTGCCGGGTTACGGCACCCACGAGGTCGGCGAGAGCTGGGAGTCGGAGCTGGATGCCCGCACGCACTGCCCCGTGCACCGCGGAGTGCTCACCGACGACGGGTCCATCGGCCGTGGCCGGCTCGCCGAGGCCGTGCCCGACGAACTGCTCGACCTCGCCTACGGGAGCACCGCGGACGTGCCTGCGCTGCTGCTCATCGGCGAGGCCGATCCGCTTGCCGACCACGAGGCACTGGCCCGCGCGGCGAAGGCGCTGCCCGCCGCGCGCCTGTCGGTGATCCACGACGCGCACCATGACGTCCTCAACGATCTGCAACACCGGTCGGTCGCCGCCGAGGTCATGAGCTTTCTCGAGGCGCTTCGCAACGGACCGCCGCTGCGGCCGCTCGTGAGCGTCGAATCGAGCGCATGGTGAGCACCGGGATCATCGTCGGAAACCCGAAGCCGAGGTCACGTACATACGAGGCGGCCAGGGTCGTTCTGGCCCAATTGACCGGACGCGATCCGGACTTCGCGCTGGACCTGGCGGAGTTGGGCCCGAAGCTGTTCGACTGGTCCGATCCGGACGTGGCCGCCGCCGTCGAGCAGGTGAAGGCCGCACGGCTGGTGGTCGTCGCCAGCCCGACGTACAAGGCGACCTACACCGGGCTGCTGAAGCTGTTCCTCGACCGTTTCGGTGCGGGGTCACTGGCCGGTGTGGTCGCGATCCCGGTGCAACTCGGTGGGAACTGGCGTCACTCCCTCGCCCCCGAAGTGCACCTCAAACCGGTCCTCGCCGAGATCGGTGCGTCCACTCCGACCCGTGCGCTGTACCTGCTCGACTCCGACGCCGGCGACGACCCGGCGACGGGGTTCGCGACATCGTCGACGCTGCAGGAGTGGCTCGGGACCGCGCGCATCCAACTGCCGGTGCTGGCATGAGTCAGACAACGGTCCTGGACTCCACGCACCTGCGGCGGGTGTTCGGCGCCTTCCCGTCCGGGGTCACGGTGCTGGCCGCGCTGGTGGAGGGAACTCCGGTCGGGCTCGCGGCGAGTTCGTTCACCTCGGTGTCGTTGGACCCAGCGCTCGTGTCGGTGTGCGTGGCGCACAGCTCCACCACCTGGCCGCTGCTGCGCCAGGTACCGCGAATCGGCGTCAGCATCCTGTCCTCGCATCAGGAGCACGCCGGACGTCAACTCGCCGCCAAGGTCACCGACCGTTTCGCGGGGCTGTCCTGGCGGGCCACCGACGACGGTGCCGTGTTTCTCGATGACGCCAGCGGCTGGCTCGAGGTCAGCCTTGCCGCGAAGCATCGAGCCGGAGACCACGACATCGTCGTGTTCGCGGTGCACGACCTGGATGCTGATCACGACATCCGGCCGCTGGTGTTCCACGCGAGCCAGTTCCGCAGGCTCGAAGCGTGACGGTGGCGGTCGATCCCGCGGCGGACCCAGCTGCCGAGCCAGGGTTCGCGTTGCCTTTCGATGCCGGCGTGTTCGGCGTCGCCACCTCGAAGGCGGCGAGCTGGTTCACCGGTGGCCATCGCCGAGGTGATGAAGTTCCGCTCGGTCAGACCCTGGAAGCCGGTCCCAGGCGGGTTGCGGAACTTGAGCCGGTGTGGAGCCGGCGGAAGTTCCGCGGCCCGCGTGACCGCGCCTGTATCAGGCGGAGGGTGCGGAGGATCGGCAGGCCTCGGGGCGATGGTTCCGCGTCCGGTGCCGGGTGGATCACGGTGCCGGTTGCCTCACCCGACGCGACCGCGTCCCCGACCATTGACCGATCGGGGACGCGGTGACGCGAAAACTGGCCGCTCGACGGTGGTGTCGAGCCGAGATCGCTCAGCTGTCGCGGATCAGATGTCGAAGTACAGGTCGAACTCGTAGGGGTGCGGACGGAGCCGGATGGCGTCGATCTCGTCCCGCTTGAGGCTGATCCACATCTCGACCAGGTCCTCGGTGAACACGCCGCCCTCGAGAAGGTAGTCGTGGTCCTGCTCCAGCCGGTCGACCACGGCGGCGAGCGAGGACGGGACCTGCGGGATGTTGGCGGCCTCGTCCGGCGGCAACTCGTACAGGTCCTTGTCCACCGGGGCCGGCGGCTCGATCTTGTTCTTGATGCCGTCCAGGCCGGCCATCATCATCGCGGCGAACGCCAGGTACGGGTTCGACGACGGGTCCGGGCAGCGGAACTCGATGCGCTTGGCCTTGGCGTTGGTGCCGGTCAGCGGGATGCGGATGCAGGCGGACCGGTTGCGGGCCGAGTACACCAAGTTGACCGGAGCCTCGTAGCCGGGGACCAGGCGGTGGTAGGAGTTCACCGTCGGGTTGGTGAAGGCCAACAGTGACGGCGCGTGGTGCAGCAGGCCGCCGATGTAGTGGCGGGCCAGGTCGGACAGTCCGCCGTAGCCGGCCTCGTCGTAGAACAGCGGCTTGCCGCCCTGCCAGATCGACTGGTGGGCGTGCATGCCGGACCCGTTGTCGCCGAACAGCGGCTTGGGCATGAAGGTCGCGGTCTTGCCGGCCTCCCAGGCCGTGTTCTTGATGATGTACTTGAACAGCATCAACTCGTCGGCCGCGGCGAGCAGGGTGTTGAACTTGTAGTTGATCTCGGCCTGGCCGCCGGTGCCGACCTCGTGGTGGCCGCGTTCGACGTCGAAGCCCATCGAGATCAGGTTGGCCGTCATGTCGTCGCGCAGGTCGGTGTAGTGGTCGTACGGCGGGACGGGGAAGTAGCCGCCCTTGTACCGGGTCTTGTAGCCCAGGTTCGGCTGCTCGTCACGGCCGGTGTTCCAGTAGCCCTCGACCGAGTCCACCTTGAAGAACGCGCCGTTGACCTCGGTGCCGTACCGCACGTCGTCGAAGATGTAGAACTCGGCCTCGGGACCGAAGTAACAGGTGTCGCCGATGCCGGTGCTGGCCAGGTACTCCTCGGCCTTGCGGGCCACGTTGCGCGGGTCGCGCGAGTACGGCTGGAGGGTCAGCGGGTCGTGCACGAAGAAGTTGCAGGTCATCGTCTTGCGGCGGCGGAACGGGTCGATGCGCGCGGTCGCCACGTCCGGCAGCAGCGTCATGTCCGACTCGTGGATCGACTGGAAGCCGCGGATCGAGGAACCGTCGAAGGCCATCCCGGCGGCCAGCGACTTCTCGGTCACCGTCGAGGCGGGAACCGTGAGGTGCTGCATGATGCCGGGCAGATCGCAGAACCGGATGTCGAAGACCTCGACATCGTTGTCCGAGATGTACTTGACCAGCTCTTCGGTGGTGGAGAACACGCACACGCTCCTTGTCGGGTCGGACTATCGGTCGGTGATCGTCGTCGGGGCGGTCGGAGTGCATCCTGGCAGGCGGAACGACCACCTCCGCACGCCGGGGGAGCAGGACGATTCGCCGGGTCACGCTAGGCAGATGGTGTTGCCCTGCGGTCTCGTCGTTGTTTCCGGAGTGTTAATCGAGGCGAACGATCCGGCCGGGCCGGCATCTACGCTGTCGGCATGGCTGCGGCGGGCGAGATGGCCGGACAGACCCCGGGCGGTGCAGCGGCGGGCGCCGGTTACCCGGGTGCGCGCCTCGGCCTGCCCGCGGACGGGGTCGGCTCCGTCGCGCCGATGGGCCGGCGGGTGGCCGCGTTCCTGCTCGACATCGTCCTGTCGGCCCTGGTGGCCTGGTGGATCACCGCCCCGGAACCGCCCCGCAACACCAGCCTGCTGATCTGGGCCGCGGTGACGGTGCTGACCGTCGCGGCGTTCGGCATCACGCCTGGTCAGGCGGCGCTGGGCATCAGGGTGGTGCCGGTCAGGGCGGGCGGCACCTTCGTCGGTCTGTGGGCGGTGCCGCGGACGGCGCTGATCTTCCTGATCGTGCCGCCGCTGCTGCTCGATGGCGACGGGCGCGGCCTGCACGACCGGCTGTGCCGGACCGTGGTGCTGCGCACCCGGTAGGCGATCGGTCCGGCGGTGGCGCCGCGCGATCGGTGAGGGCGCAAGCTCCTACCTCGCTGACTTGCCACATATGCAGGTTCGTGTCGATCCAGAACATGCGTTTGAGGCAAGTCGAATGCGACGGTCAGCGGCGGCGCATCGCGCGCTGCATGTTGCGCTGCTTGGCGCCGGCCGGCAGCGGACCCTTGGGCAGCCCGCCCTGCGACTTGGCGGCCAGCACCGACAGGCGGTTGTCCAGGTCGGTGACCATGTCGACGGGGATGTTGCGCGGCATCTTCATCACGGTGGTGGACAGCTTGCGCAACGGGGTCTCGCCCTCCTCGTTGCCGACGACGATGTCGTAGATCGGCGTGTCGCCGACGATGCGGGCGACCTTCTTCTTCTCCTGGGCGAGCAGCCCCTTGACCCGGTGCGGCGCCCCCTCGCCGACCAGGATGACGCCGGGCCGGCCGATCACCCGGTGCACCGCGTCGAGATAGGTGTTGCCGGCCACCGCCGGGGTGACCCGCCAGGTGCCGCGAAGATTGTTCTGCAGCGCCCAGGCGGCCGCGCCCGGCGTGCCGTCGGCCTGCTGGTAGACGCTCTTCTGCACCCGCCGCGAGAAGATGATCATCGCGAGCATCGCGCCCAGGACGATGCCCAGAGGCAGCACCATCCACCAGGGCAGGAACCACATCAATCCGAGGGTGACCACCGCGGCCGTGCCGACCACCGCGCCGATCATGTACGGCAGCAGCCGGCGGTCCTGCTTGCGCTGCATCTGGAACGCCTGCCAGAGCTGGCTGCGACGCTCCTTGGCAGCGGCCCTCTTCGCCGCTTTCGCCGCCTTCTTCTCGTCTCGTGTCGCGTTCTTCGCGGAGGAGCCGGACCGTGCGGCGTTCTTGGCCATGTGTGCCAGCTTAGTGCCCGCGAGACCGCCGCGACCCCGACTCGAGCAGGCTCGAATGGCCGTCGGCGGTGGTCCGCGGCAGGGTCGGGCAGCCTGCTCGGGCCGGGCCGGCCCGGAAGGCGGCTAAGCGGTCAGGTCGGCTGCCGCGGCCCGTTCCCGCGCCGCGCGGGCCTCCGCGCCCTGCCGGTAGAGCGTGCCCGCCCGGTAGGACGAGCGCACCAGCGGCCCGGACATCACCCCGGCGAAGCCGATCTGCTTGGCCTCGTCGGCGAGTTCCACGAACTCCTGCGGCTTGACCCACCGCTCGACCGGGTGGTGCCGGGGGGTGGGCCGCAGGTACTGGGTGATGGTGACCAGATCGCAGCCGGCGTCGTGCATGTCCCGCAGGGCCTGGCCGATCTCCTGCCGGGTCTCGCCCATGCCCAGGATCAGGTTCGACTTGGTCACCATGCCCGCCGCCCGGGCCTGGCTGATCACGTCCAACGACCGGTCGTAGCGGAACGCGGGTCGGATCCGTTTGAAGATCCGCGGCACGGTTTCGAGGTTGTGCGCGAACACCTCCGGCTTGGCGTCGAACACCTGGTTCAGCAGGTCGGGATGCCCGGAGAAGTCGGGGGTGAGGATCTCCACCCCGGTGTGCGGCGCGTAGGCGTGGACCTGGCGGATCGTCTCCGCGTACAGCCAGGCGCCCTCGTCCGGCAGGTCGTCGCGGGTGACGCCGGTGATGGTGGCGTACCGCAGGTCCATGCTGCGGATCGACTCGGCCACCCGCCGCGGCTCGTCCCGGTCGAGCTCACCCGGCTTGCCGGTGTCGATCAGGCAGAAGTCGCAGCGGCGGGTGCACTGGTCTCCGCCGATGAGGAAGGTTGCCTCGCGGTCCTCCCAGCATTCGTAGATGTTGGGGCACCCCGCCTCCTGGCACACCGTGTGCAGGCCCTCGCGCCTGACCAGGTTCTGCAGCTGCTCGAACTCCGGTCCGGTCCGCAGCCGGGTCTTGATCCACTCCGGCTTCTTCTCGATCGGCGTCGCGGCGTTGCGGACCTCGAGGCGGAGCAGCTTGCGGCCCTCCGGGGCAAGTGTCACTTCGCGTCGCCCGCCTTCTTCTTGGCGGCCTCGGCGCTGTCGGCAGCCGCCTTCTTCACGGCCTCACGGGCCTTGTCGGCCGCGGCGGCCAGGTCCTTGCCCGACTCGGCGGCCTTGTCCTTGGTTCCTTCGGCGACGTCCTTGGCCTGGTCGGCCGCCGTTCCTGCCGCGTCGGCGGCCTTGTCGGCGGCGTCGGCGACATCGCCGGACGCGTCCTTGGTCGCTTCGGTGACGTCGGCGGCCTTGTCCTTGGTCGCCTCGGCGAGGTCGGCGGCCGCCTCCTTCGCCGCTTCGCCGAGGTCGGCGGCCTTGTCCTTGGCGGCCGCGGCGACGTCCGCCGCCTTGTCCTTGGCCGTCTCGGCAACGTCGGCGGCCTTGTCCTTGGCGGTGGCCAGGGCGTCGGCGGCCTTGTCCTTGGCGTCGGCGAGCTTGTCGGCGACCTTCTCGGTAGGCTTGTCGGCCGGCTTGGCCGGCGGCGTGTAGGTCGGGGCCGGCGCCTGGTCCGCCGGCGCCGTGCCCGGGCGCAGCTTCTTGTAGGCGTAGGCGCCGCCGCCGACGACAACGCCGACGATGATCAGGTTGCGCACCCGGTGGGTCTTCTTGCCGGACTTGGCCGCCTTCTTCGAGGCCTGATCGGCCGCCTTGCTCGCTTTGGCGGCCTGCGCGCCGGCGGCCGCCAGGGCCTGCGCCAGGGTGGCCTGACCCTTTTCCTGAACCGCGTGCGCGACCTCGGACACCTGTGCGGTCGCCTTGGCCTGCCCGGTCTTCGCCTGCTTCGCCGTCTTCTTCGCGGTCTTCCGGGCGGCCCGGCGAGCCCGTCGGCCGAGCTTGGCGGCGGTTTCCTCGAGCTGTTCACCGGCCTTTTCGACGTACGGAGTGGCGGCGTGCGCAGCCTCACCGGCGAGCGCCGCGGCCTTGCTGGCGGCCTCACTGGTCACGTCGGCAACCTTGTCGGCGACAAGCTCCGCGATCTCGCCGGCCTTGGTCGCCAGATCCTGCGCGGTGGACCGGCGTCCGGTGCTCTTGGTCATCAGAACTCCTCATCGTTGCTCGGCGCGCCCGAGGCTCCGGGCACCTCACCCGCGGTGGCTACCCCGGTTCCCGAGGTTCCCAGCCGTCATCGTCCCCACACGGTCCGACAGCCCCGACCTCGACCGCCGCGCGGGGGCCGGCCGGCTCGTGGAGATCATTGTTCCATCCCCGGGATCGGCACGCGCCCTGGTCAGCGGACGGACGGACCGGCCAGCAGCGGATCGAGCCGCCAGTCCACTCCCGGCGCGGGCGGTGGCGACGGTGTGCGCTCGACCGGCACCGGGGTGCGCAGTCGGCCGTCCAGCGCCTCGCCCAGTCGGGACTGCACCACGTCGATGACGTCGGCCACCGCAATCGGGCGGCCGAGCTCGACGGTCAGCGACGTCACGCCGGCGTCGGTGATGCCGCACGGCACGATGCGGTCGAACCAGGTCAGGTCCGGATCGCAGTTGAGCGCGAAGCCGTGCATGGTCACGTCCTTGGCCACGCGGACTCCGATGGCCGCGACCTTGCGATCCGGCCGTGTGCCGTCCGCCGGCAACCAGACCCCGCTGCGACCGGCGACGCGCACGGTGTCCAGGCCCAGGTCCGCGCAGGCACTGACCAGCGCGTGCTCCAGCAACCGGATGTAGCCGACCAGGTCGACCGGGGCGCCCAGCTTGACGATGGGATAGACGACCAGCTGACCCGGCCCGTGCCAGGTGATCCGGCCGCCCCGGTCGACGTCGACGACCGGCGTGCCGTCGTGGGGCCGGTCGGCCGGCCGGGTCCGCTTGCCGGCCGTGTACACCGGCGGATGCTCCAGCAGCAGAACGGTGTCGGGCCCGGTGCCGGCGACCCGCGCGGCCGCCAGGTCCCGCTGGCGCTGCCATGCCTGCTCGTAGTCGACCAGGCCGCACCGTTCGAAACGGACCGGATCACTGTGCTCACGCATGGTGTGACGGTACGCCGGGCCGCGTTGCATCCGGGTGCGCGGTTCTCCTGGGTGGAATGGCCACCGCGCGGAACCGTCCACCTGGCCTTTGTGGACAACTCGACCGTCGGGCGGCGCAAGGACCTACCGTCTGCGGGCATGGGATTCGTCATCGGCGCGTTCCGCGCGATCGAGCATCTGGGTGCGGCGGGGTCCGGGCATCGCTCGTCACCGTTCTGGCGGGCCGAAGACGCCCGGACCATCGAGGACGTGGCGCTGGCCGTCCTCCCGGTCGAGGCCACCCAACAGGTTCGGGACACGGTCGACTCGGTCGCCGCCATCCGCCATCCGCACCTGCTGCCGGTGTCCGAGGTCGTCGAGGACGACACCCGGGTGGCACTGGTCTGTCCGTGGCCACGTGGCGGGCGGCTGATCGAACTCGTTCGCCGCCGGGGCACCCTGTCGATCGGCGAGACGATCACGGTGCTGCTGCCGGTGGCCGGCGCGCTGGCCGAGGTGCACCGCGGCGGCGTCCGGCACGGAGCCGTGTGCCCCGAGACGATCTGGTTCGACTCCCGGGGGCGGCCGATGCTCGGCGCGCCGGCGGTCGGCCTGGCGGTCGGCGCCGTGGCCGGGCAGGCCGCGCTGGGTAGCGCCGACGTCGCGCCCGAGGTGCTCCGGCAGGCCCGCACCGGTCCGGCGGGTCCGGCGGCCGACATCTTCTCCCTGGGCTCCGTTGCGCTGTTCTGCCTGACCGGACGATCCGCCTGGCCGGCCGACGAACCGGCGGACGTGCTCGTCCAGTCGGCGGCCGGGCAGTGGCCGGATCCGCCCGACGACCTCGGCCGACCGGAGTTCGTGGCCCTGCTCCGATCGATGGTGGCGCCCGACCCCGCTGACCGGCCGGCGGCCGAGCGGGTCGTTCGACTGCTGACCGCCGGCGGGTCGGCGCGGCCGGAGCCGATCCGTTTCGGATCCGGGCCGAGCCCGACATCGGCGTCGTCGATGCGATGGCGCGGCTGGTCGGACCACGTCGAGCCGTTCGCGGATCAGCCGGAGCCCGATGCCGAGCCGGTTGCCGACGAGCTCCTTGTCGACGGCCCGGCGCCGGACCGGACCGCAGATCCGGTCGACGCGGCCGATTCCGAGTTCGAGTTCACCGACGCCCGGCTGGCCGACGCCCGGCCACCGTCCGGCAGTCGAGGCCGCGGGCCCCTGCGCCGGCTGGCCGTCGCCGTGCTCTCCGGCCTGCTGCTGACCGTGCTGATCGCGCAGGTGGGCACCTGGTTGCGGGAACCGCCGGACGCCGCTGTCGCTGACGACGCCGGGGTCGCTGACGACGCCGGGGTCGCTGACGACGCCGGGGTCGCGGCTGGCGCTGCGGTCGCCGGCGATGCGTCGGCGTCGAGCGATGCTCCGTCCTCCGGTGACGCGCCGTCCGTCGAGGCGCCGTCCGCTGTCGACGCGCCGTCGTCCGCTGCTGTCTCTGGCGACGCTGTCGTCTCTGCTGCTAGCGCTGCGGTCTCGGGTGGTGCTCCGGTCTCCGGTGGTGCTGCGGTCTCCGGTGATGATTCCGTCCCTGATCCTGCTCCGGTCGCCGTGACCGACTGGTCCGGCGTGGTCAGCGACCTCGACCTCGCCCGGAGCGAGGCGCTGGCCCAGGCCGACCCGGCATTGCTGGACGCCGTGTACCTGCCGGGGTCGGCCGCCGGCGCGGCCGACCGGCTGATGGTCGGCGGGCTCGCGGACGACGGCCTGCGGGTCCTCGACGGCCGGCACGACATCGTCAGCGTCCAGGTGGTCACCGAGCCGGGCGCGGCGTCCGGGATCGACCGGACCACGCTGGCGGTGGTGGACACCCTGCCCGCGCACCCGGTCGTGGATCGGGCCGGACAGGCGGTGGCGACGACCGCGGCGCGCGGTGAGCAGCGGCGCGTCATCGTGCTGGCGGCCACCGACGCCGGGTACCGGATCAGCGCGATCGAACCGGGTTAGCGCGGGCGGACCGACCCGGAGGGGTTGTCCTCTCACACCGAACCTGCCCGTGCTGGTCGAGCCCACCAGGACGGGTCGGCGTTCGGAAGGAAAGTGCTCGCTGGGCGACACTTCTTCTTCTGAACATTGGCCGCCGTCCCAGAAGGCTCGACCGACTCGACGGGGGTCAGGAACCGAACCGGTGCCGGCGAGCCCGACCGGGGCGCGCGTCGATCCGAGGCACTGTCGGACCCCGCTCCTACGGTGAGCGCATGCGCCTGATGCACACCTCCGACTGGCACCTCGGCCGGACCTTCCACGGTCAGAACCTGCTGGCGGACCAGGAGGCCGTGCTGATCGCGCTGGCCGATCTCGCGGTCGAGCACCGGGTCGACGCCGTGCTGATCTCCGGCGACCTCTACGACCGCGCGGTGCCCTCGCCCGAGGCCGTGCAGACCGCGTCCAGGATCCTGTCCCGGATCCGCGCCGCGGGGATCGCCGTGGTCGCGATCGCCGGCAACCACGACTCGGCGCCGCGGCTGGGGGCGTTCACCGACTTCCTCGCCGCCGGCGGGTTGCACCTGGGCACCTCGGCGTCGACGGTCGGCAGCCCGGCCGTGCTGACCGACGCGGATGGCGACGTCGTCGTCTATCCGGTGCCGTACCTGGAGCCGGACCTGTTGCGCGCCCGGTGGGAGCTGCCGGCTCGGTCCGGACACCAGGCGGTCCTGGCCAGGGCGATGGATCTGGTGCGTGCGGACCTGGCCGCCCGTCCGCCCGGCACCCGGTCGGTCGTGCTGGCGCACGCCTTCGTTGTCGGCGGGCTGGCCGGCGGGTCGGAGCGCTCGATCGCGGTCGGCGGGGTGGAGTCGGTCAGCGCCGACGTCTTCGCCGGGTTCGACTACGTCGCGCTCGGACACCTGCACCGCAGCCAGGTGGTGGGCGACCGGATCAGGTACTCGGGGTCGCCGTTGCCGTACTCCTTCTCCGAGTCCGACCACGACAAGGGAGTCTGGCTGGTCGACCTGGACGCGGCAGGTGCGGTCAGTGCGACTCGAGTGGCGTTGCCGACGGTCCGGCGGCTGGTCTCGGTGCGTGGCCGGCTGGCCGAGGTACTGGACACCGATCCGGATCTGGCGGACGCCTACCTGTCCGTGGAACTGACGGACCCGGTCCGGCCGGTGGACCCGATGCGGCGGTTGCGTGACGCCTTCCCGCACACCCTGATCGCCACCTGGGTGGGCGCATCGCCAGTGCCCGCCGCACCGCCGCCGGTGGCCGCCGCGCCACCCCGCGACGACATCGGGCTGGTGCTCGACTTCGTCCGGGAGGCCTGCGGCCGTCCCGCCCTTCCCGGCGAGCGAGACCTGGTCGACCAGGCCCTGGGCTCGCTGCGGACCCTGGAGGCGGTCGGATGAAACTGCACGAACTCGAACTCACCGGGTTCGGGCCGTTCCCGGGCACCGAGACCGTCGACCTGGACCGGATCGGCTCGGACGGGCTGTTCCTGGTGCACGGGGATACCGGCGCCGGCAAGACGTCGTTGCTGGACGCGGTCGCGTTCGCCCTGTTCGGCCGGGTACCCGGACCGCGGAACGAGGCCCGGCGGCTGCGTTGTGACCGCGCCCCGGCCGACGCGGTGACGCAGGTCCGGCTGGTCGCGACCCTCGGCGGTCACCGGGTCGAGATCATCCGCCGCCCCGAGTACCGGCGACCGAAGGCGCGCGGCGACGGCAGCACCCTGCAACGCGGCAAGGTGTCGCTGCGCTGGCTGGACCGCGCGCCGGCCGGGGCCCACCCGGAGGGGCTGAGCCGGGTCGACGAGGTCGGGCAGGCGGTCATCGACCTGCTGGGCATGTCCGCCGATCAGTTCTTCCAGGTCGTCCTGCTGCCCCAGGGGGAGTTCGCCCGGTTCCTGCGGGCCGACACCGCCGAACGCGGCGACCTGCTGGAGCGGTTGTTCGACACCGAACGGTTCGGCCGGATCGAGGACTGGTTCGCCGTGGCGCGCCGGGTGGCCGGCCAACGGCTGCGGGATGCCGAGGACCGGATCCGGGAGATGGCCGCCCGGGTGGCCGAGGCGGCCCGGATCGAGGCCGCCCCGGCGCCGGACCATCGGTGGCTCGCGGACCTGCGGGACGGCCTGGCCGACCGGTGCGCGCTCGAGGCGGCCCTGGCTGCCCGGGCCGCCGCGCGCCGGGACGCGTCCGCCGCCATGCTCCACGCCGCGACGCAGCGGGTCGGCCGGATCCGCCGCTTGGCCGCGCTCCGCACGCGGTTGGCCGAGATCGACCGTCACGCACCCGAGATCGAGCGGGACCGGGATCGTCTCGCGGCCCACGCCAAGGCCGGACCGGTGGTCTCCGCCGTCCAGGAACGGGATGTGGCCCGCGAATCACAGCAGGCTCGTCGGCGCGATCGGGCCACCGCGGCCGACCGGCTGCGGGCCCTGGTCGTCGTCGGCACCGATCCGGACCGGCTCGACCTGGGGATGCTGGTCGACGATGTGGTGGCCATCCGGGCGGCGGCCGCCGCGGACCGGGAACAGGCCGGCGCGTTGATCCCGCTGGCCACCGAGGCGCTGGAGCAGGAGCGGGACCAGGCCGCGCTGACAGCGGCCCGTCGGCGACACCATCGGGACGAGGTGGCGGCCGTGGACGTCGAGCAGCGGCTGGCCGCGCTGCCGCCCCGGCTCGCCGAACTGGACCGGCGGATCGCGCAGGCCCGGTCGGCCCGGGATCTGCTGCCCTCGGCGCGATCGGACCTGGCGGGCGCCGAACAGGTGCTGGATGCCGCGCGGACGGTGCCGGTGCTCCGTCGCCGGGTCGAGCAGGCCGTCGCGGTTGCCGCCGACGCCACTGACCGGCACCAGTCCGCGGTGGACGAGCGGCAGTCGCTGGTGCAGCGCCGGATCGACGGGATGGCGGCCGAGCTGGCCCGAACACTGGCCGACGGGCTGCCCTGCCCGGTCTGCGGCGCCATCGACCATGTCGCGCCCGCCCGGTCGGTCGTGCCCGCCGTCGGCGTCGAGCTCGTCGAGGCGGCACACCAGCGCGAGCGGAAGACCGCCGCCACGCGCGATGAGGCCACGGCGCGCCGCTGGCGGGCGGAGGCCGAACACGCTCGGGCCGTCGAGCGGTCGGTCGGACTGACCGCGGAGACCGCCGAGTCCACGGTGCTCGGGCGGCGCGCCGAGGTGGATCGGCTGGCCGCCGTCGCCGGGAACCTGGACGCGCTGGTCGGGCTGCGCGAGGCGGCCGGCAAGGCGTTGTTCGAGCAGGAGCTGCGGCGGGACGAGCTGTCCGGCCTGGTGTCCGCGGGCGCCGCGGAGATCGCCTCGCTGGCCGCGCGGATCGACCAGCGGGCGGCGCGGCTGCTACGGGCACGCGCCGGCCAGCGGACTATCCGGCAGCGCCGCGACTACCTGCTGCGACGGGCGTCCGCGCTGGACGCGGCGGCAGAGTCGGCGGCGGCGCTCGCCGACGCCGTCGCTCGGCAGGATCGAGCCGAGGCCGCGGTCACCCGGGCACTGGGCGAGTCGGGATTCGCCGGGCCGGCGGACGCGATCGATGCCGCCGAGGTCGACGTGCCCCTGCTCACCGAACGGATACGGGCCGCCGAGGTGGAGGCCGCGTCGGTGCGCGAGCAGCTGGCCGATCCCGACCTGGCAGGCGTGGACGAGTCGGAGCGGATCGACCTGGAAGCGCTCGCCCGGGCGGCCGAGGCGGACCGGACCCGAGCCGAGCTGACCGGGCAGCGCGCCCGGGCCCTCGGGGACCGGGTCGCGCAGGTGGCTACCGCGTCCCGGCGGCTGCTGGCCGCATGGCGGGACGCCGAACCGGTGCGGGCCCAGGAGCGGGAGATCGCCGGCCTGACCGAGGTGGTGCTCGGTCGCGGGGAGAACGCGCTCGGGATGACCCTGCGCACCTACGTGCTGGCTCACCGGCTCGCCCAGGTCGCCGACGCGGCGGGCGACCGGCTGGCCCGGATGTCCGCCGGCCGGTACTCGTTCGTGCACAGCACGCAGCGGGAGTCCCGGGGCCGGGCCGGCGGGCTCGGCCTGGAGATCATGGACGACTGGTCCGGACTGGTCCGGCCGGCCAAGACGCTGTCGGGAGGCGAGTCCTTCCTGGCCTCCCTGGCGCTGGCCCTGGGCCTGGCCGACGTGGTGGCCGCCGAGGCGGGTGGACGCCAGCTCGACACCCTTTTCGTGGACGAGGGTTTCGGCAGCCTGGACCCGGACACGCTGGACCTGGTGATGGCGACCCTGGACGAGCTGCGGGCCGGCGGGCGGGTGGTCGGGGTGGTCTCCCACGTCGACGAGCTCAAGCTGCGCATCCCGCAACAGATCAGGGTGACCCGGTCGCCGCAGGGCTCGAGCCTGGCGGCGATCTGTGGATGAACGGTGATCTGTGGATGACGCCGGCCGCTGGGGGCTGCGCCCCGCACCGGAAGGTGGCCACATGTTCCTGTTGATCGCCCATTTCGACGTGGGTCCGGACGATTCCGGCCTCGAACCCGGGCCGGCACCGGACCGGCCACCCGAGGGCACCGGGACCGGCCGGCCGGACGTCGGTGGGTCGGACGCCGATGGGCCGCCGCCGTCACCGACCGGGCGTTATCCGGAGGCGGTCCGGCTGCTGGGCGACCAGCCGGAGACCCGAGCGCTGCGGTGGGCCCGATCGACCGAGGATCCCGGACGGTGGGTACTGGTGGCCGAGTTCGACACGGCCGCCGGCTTTCGCCGGGCGCAGTCGCCGGTGCCGGTGCGGGCGGCGCTGATCCCGTGGTTGGCCACCGCCCGGTGGTCCGCGGCGTTCGAGGTGGTGGCGACGGCGCAAGCCGGGACCTGGTCGGCTCCGGAGGTGATCGTGGACCAACCAGGTCGGTGACTTGCCCGGCAGTGCCGGCCGCGGTCGCCCCACCCGGCCGGAGCCGGCCCGGCCGCTCGAGCCCGGCCGAGCCGAGCCGTTCCCCGCTGGGTACCACGCGCCGGTCCCGCCCGATGTCCGGCAACACGCCCGGAATGACTCGTTGTACCCAGAGTGCACGACGTGTCACACTGCGTCGCAATCGGGGCGTTGCCGTGAGACGGTGCGCGGCGAGACGGGGGCAAGTGGTGACGGTTGCAGGCTCGCGGGCCGCTGCGCCAGCGACGCCTGCGGCTCCCACGCGGGATCCGGACGATGTCACCCTGCACGCCGCATCGGGGTCAGCCATCGCGACGGATCGCCCGGCCCCGAACGGCCCAGCCGCCAACGGTCACCTCACCGCGACCGGTCACCTCACCGCGACCGGCCCAACCGCGACCGGTCACATCACCGCGACCGGCCCAACCGCGACCGGCCGCCCGACCGCGACCGGCCCAACCGCCAACGGTCACCCGACCGCGACCGGCCCAACCACGTCGCCGATCCTGCTGTCCCAGGCGGACATCACCGAAGTGGAGGAGCGGTATCTCCTGGACGCCGTGCGCTCCGGTTGGGTGACCCCGCTGGGTCCGCACGTGGATGCCTTCGAGGGCGAGTTGCGCGCTCGGGTGGGCACGGCGGGGGCGGTGGCGCTCTCGTCGGGCACGGCCGCCCTGCACCTGGCCCTGCTTCACCTGGGTGCCGGCCCGGACAGCGCGGTCGTGCTGCCCAGCATGACCTTCGCGGCCACCGCGAATGCGGTGGCCTACACCGGGGCGTCGCCGGTCTTCGTGGACAGCCGCCCGGGCGACGGCAACGTCGATCCCGAGTTGTTGCTGGCGGCCGTCGACCGGCTGACGCGGTCCGGTCGGCGGGTCGCCGCGGCGATCACCGTCGACCTCTTCGGGCGATGTGCCGACTACGCCGCGATCGAGAGCCGGTTGCTCGACCGAGGGGTACCGCTGGTCGAGGACGCGGCCGAGGCCCTGGGCTCGACCAGCGCGGGCCGTGCCGCCGGCTCGTTCGGCCGGGTCGGGGTGCTGTCGTTCAACGGCAACAAGATCATGACGACGTCCGGCGGCGGCATGCTGCTGTCCGACGACGCCGACCTGCTCGAGCACTGCCGGTACCTCGCGACGCAGGCACGGCAGCCCGAGCCGCACTACGAACACACCGAGATCGGCTTCAACTACCGGCTTTCCAACGTGCTGGCGGCCCTCGGCCGGGCTCAGCTCAGCCGGCTGGACACCATGATCGCGCGTCGCCGGCGCATCCACCGCCGGTACCGGGACGGGCTGTCCGAGATCGCCGGGCTGCGGTTCCTCGGCGACCCGGACACGGATCCGGCCACGCCGCGGTTCGACAACTGCTGGCTCACCTGCGTCGTGCTGGATCCGCGGATCGCGTCGATCTCGGCGGGCCGGCTGATCCGGGCGCTGGCCGCGGCCGGCATCGAGGCCCGGCACCTGTGGAAGCCGATGCACCTGCAGCCGGTGTTCGCCGGAGCCCAGGCACTGACCAACGGTCATGCCGAGCACCTGTTCACCCACGGGGTGGCCCTGCCAAGCGGATCGGCCCTGACCGACGAACAGATCGATCTGGTGATCCGATCGGTGCGCGCGGCCGTCGCGGCGCGATGAACCGCGGCCCCTCGACGATCGGTGCGCGCGCCAAGCGGGCCATGGACCTGGCCGTAGCGGTGCCGCTGCTGGTGTTCACGTTGCCGATCCAGGTGGTGGTCGCCGTGCTCGTCCGGATCCGGCTGGGCCGGCCCGTGCTGTTCCGGCAGATCCGGCCGGGCTACCTGGGGCGGCCGTTCGAGATGATCAAGTTCCGGACCATGCGGCCCCCCGCGCCCGGACGCGCCGACGACGCCGCCCGGCTCACCCCGCTCGGGCGGCGCCTGCGGTCGTTGAGCCTGGACGAGCTGCCCACGCTGTGGAACGTCGTCCGCGGCGACATGTCCCTGGTCGGACCCCGTCCGCTGCTGGTCGCCTACCTCAAGCGCTACACGCCGGAGCAGGCCCGCCGGCACCAGGTCAAGCCGGGGCTGACCGGCCTGGCCCAGATCTCCGGGCGCAACGCCATCTCCTGGGACGAGCGGCTGGCCCTGGACGTGCGGTACGTCGACGAGCACACCCTGCTGGCCGACCTGCGGATCCTGTTCGGCACCCTGGCCGCGCTGAACCCGCGGCGGGGGATCACCGCGGCCGGGCACGCCACGATGCCCGAGTTCACCGGCATCGCCGGCGGTCCGGCCCGATGAGCTGCCGGCTGATCGTGCTCGGCTGCGGCGGGCTCGGCCGCGAGGTTGCCGGCTTTCTTGACGACCTCCGCTGTGACGGCGAGACGTGGGTGCTGGCCGGCTTTCTCGACGACGCACCGGACCCGGTCAACCTGGCGCTGATCGCTCGGCTCGGCGGTCGGTGCCTGGGCGGCATTCAGACCCTGGCCGAGTACGACGCGCACGCGATCATCGCGGTCGGCTCGCCGGCGGCTCGCCGGGAGATCGACCGGCGGGTCGGCCGGCGCGCCCGGTGGGCGTCGGTGATCTGCGGTGCCACCACGATCGGACCGGATGTGCGGATCGGCGAGGGGGCGATCATCGCCCCCGGCGCGCGGCTGACCACGAACATCACGGTGGGCCGGCACGTGCAGATCGACCAGAACTCCACCGTCGGCCACGACGTGCGCCTGGGCGACTTCGTCCGGCTGAGCCCGCAGGTCAGCGTCACCGGGAACGTCACCGTGCGGGACGGGGCACTGATCGGGGCGCACGCGACCGTGCTGCCCGGGCTGACCGTCGGGGCCGGGGCGGTCGTCGGAGCGGGTGCGGTGGTGGTCCGATCGGTGCCCGACGGCGCCGTCGTCAAGGGAGTTCCGGCGCGTTGAGCACCGGGTTGCGGATCGGCTACGTCACCCAATGGTTCCCGCCGGAACAGGGCACCGCGGTCACGTCGTCCATCGCGGACGGCCTGGCCGACCGGGGTCATACCGTCGACGTGCTGACCGGCTTTCCGAACTACCCGTCCGGCCGGTTGCTGCCCGGCTATCCGCTGCGCTACTACCGCCGCGACGTGCGGTCGGAAAGGGTGGTGGTGCACCGGTTCCCGCTCTATCCGAGTCACGACGGGCGACCCGTGCGCCGGGCCGTGACCTACCTGAGCTTCGCGGCGTCCAGCAGCTGGATCCAGCGCCGTCGGATCCGCCGGCCGGACGTCTGGCTGGTCTACTCGTCGCCGGCCACCGCGGCGCTGCCCGCCCTGCTCGCGCCGCCATCGCTGCGGGCGCCGATCAGCCTGATCATCCAGGACCTGTGGCCGGACAGCGTGACGGCCAGCGGCTTCGTCGGCGGACGGGCCGGCGCGGTGATCGACCGCGGGCTGCACCGTTATTGCGACTGGACCTACCGGCGCGCCGCGCGGATCGGAGTGATCTCCCCGGGCATGCGGCGGATGCTGGTGGACCGCGGTGTGACTCCCGACAAGATCGTGGACACCCCGAACGTCGTCGACGACGCCTTCCTGCGCCGACCGTGCGACGCGGTGCCCAGGTCACGGTTGGGGCTGCCGTCCGGCCGGCTGTTCATGTACGCGGGCAACGTCGGACCACTGCAGGGTCTCGAGCCGCTGGTCCGGGCCTTCGCCCAGGAGCCGACGGCGCAGCTGGCGATCGTCGGCGACGGCACCGCGCTGGTGTCGTTGCGTGCGCTGTGCGACGCCCTCGGGATGCGCAACGTGACCTTCGTCGGCGCCCAGCCGGCGCACCGCGTCGGCAGTTACCTCGCCGCCGCCGACGTGCAGATCGTCTCGCTCCGGGACACCGGGCTGTTGCGGGCGACCATGCCCAGCAAGGTGCAGACCGCGACGGCCGCCGGCCGCGCCGTGCTGGCGCACGCCGCCGGCGACGTCGCGGACTTCGTCACGGCCAACGGCATCGGCGTGGTGGCGCCGCCCGGAGACCCGGCCCGGACTCGGGCCGCGATCGCCGACCTGTGCACGATGCCGGACGATCGGCTCCGCGAGATGGGGTCCCGCGGCCGTCACCTCTACGAGCGCACGTTCAGCCCGTCCGCGGGCCTCGGCCGCCTGGAGGACATGCTGGTGGCCGCGGTCCGCGCGGGTGAGGGTGCCGGCGGCAGTAGGCTCGACGGCTGTTGACCGACCCGGCGGAAACCACCGACCGGGACACCGCCGGGCCCGCAGGTGGCCGGGCCTGCGCAGTACGGGAGTTCACTCGTGGCCGCCGACCGCATCGACGCCGTTGTCTCGCTCGCCAAGCGACGGGGATTCGTCTACCCCAGCGGCGAGATCTACGGCGGCACCCGATCGGCCTGGGACTACGGCCCGCTCGGGGTCGAGCTCAAGGACAACATCAAGCGGCAGTGGTGGAACGCGATGATCCGCTCCCGCGACGACATCGTCGGGCTGGACTCCTCGGTGATCCTGCCCCGCCAGGTGTGGGTGGCCTCCGGGCACGTCGCCGCCTTCGTCGACCCGTTGGTCGAGTGCACCGCCTGCCATCACCGGTTCCGGGCGGACACGCTGGAGGACGAGTACACCGAGAAGAAGGGCCGGGCACCGGAGAACGGCCTGGCCGACATTCCCTGCCCGAACTGCGGGACCCGCGGCGCGTGGACCGAGCCCAAGGAGTTCAACGGTCTGCTGCGGACCTACCTGGGGCCGGTGGAGGACGAGTCCGGGCTGCACTACCTGCGCCCGGAGACGGCGCAGGGCATCTTCGTCAACTACAACAATGTCGCCGCCTCGTCGCGCAAGAAGCCGCCCTTCGGCATCGGCCAGATCGGCAAGTCGTTCCGCAACGAAATCACGCCGGGCAATTTCATCTTCCGCACGCGCGAATTCGAGCAGATGGAGATGGAGTTCTTCGTCAAGCCGGGCACCGACGAACAGTGGCACCAGTACTGGATCGACACCCGCACCGACTGGTACGTCGATCTGGGCCTTTCACGGGAGAACCTGCGCCAGTACGAGCATCCCAAGGAGAAGCTGTCCCACTACTCGAAGCGGACGGTGGACATCGAGTACCGGTTCCATTTCCAGGGCAGCGAATGGGGTGAGCTGGAGGGCATCGCCAATCGCACCGATTTCGACCTGACCACCCATTCGCAGCATTCCGGTGTCGACCTGTCGTATTTCGAGCAGGAGACCGGGGAGCGGTGGACGCCGTACGTCATCGAACCCGCGGCCGGGGTGGGCCGGCCGATGATGGCGTTCCTGCTGGAGGCGTACGCGCAGGACGAGGCGCCCAACACCAAGGGCGGCGTGGACGTGCGGACCGTGCTCCGGCTGGATCCCCGGCTCGCCCCGGTCAAGGTGGCGGTGCTGCCGCTGTCGCGGCACGCCGACCTCTCGCCCGTCGCCCGGGACCTGGCCGCGTCCCTGCGCAAGAGTTGGAACGTGGATTTCGACGACGCCGGGCAGATCGGCCGCCGGTACCGCCGGCAGGACGAGATCGGCACGCCGTTCTGCGTCACCGTGGACTTCGACACCGCGAGTGACCAGTCGGTGACCATCCGGAATCGGGACTCGATGGCGCAGGACCGGGTGGCGCTCGACCGGGTGCACGCCTTCCTGGGCGAGCGGCTCGCCGGCTGCTGAGCAGGCCGCCGGGTCGGTCACCGAGCCGGTCACCGAGCCGGCCTGGATGCGGTCGGTGATCTGATCGCCGGGGTTGCCAACCCGACGCCTCGAATGGACCATTTGTCGGTGACTGTGCGCACTCGTTCGCTGCTCCTGATTGGGATCGGGCTGCTGGCCGTGGCCGTGGTCGTCGCCGGGGTGGTGGTCTTCCGCCGGACCGCTTCCGAGGCGACGCCGGCGACGGTGGTGCTGGCCGCGGCGTCGGATCCGGGATCCGACCCGTTCGTTCCGGTCGCCTCGAGCCGGCCGGTGGCCGTGGCGTTGCCGCCGACCGCCGAGGGTGCGGCGGTGACCGCCTCCGTCGATCCGGACTCCGGTCTTCGGATGGTCGCGGGCACGACGGACCTGCTGTACGCGGGCCGGTCGGGCGACAGTCAGGAGCTGTACGGGGGGTCGGGGAGCCTGTCGGCCTGCGATCCGGCGGCGATCGCGCAGTTCCTGGCGGCGCATCCGGACAAGGCGGCGGCGTGGGCCGGCGTCCGCGGCATCGAGCCGCAGGGGATCGCCGACTATCTGGACACCCTGACGCCGGTCGTGCTGCTGCACGACACCCTGGTGACCAACCACGGTTTCGCCGGCGGGGTGGCGAACCCGATCGTGTCGGTGCTGCAAGCGGGCACCGCGGTCCTGGTCGACCCGACGGGTCTGCCGGTGGTGCGGTGCGCCTGCGGCAACCCGCTCAGCGCTCCGCCGCCGGTCGACCTGTCGACCGCGTCGCTGCAGGGCGCCCGGTGGGACGACTACCAACCGGGCACGACGCTGGTGGTGACCGCCGGCTCGGCGACGTCCGAACTGGTGGTGGTCGACGTCGCGACCGGTGCGGGCGTGACGGTCGCCGTCGGTGCGCCCGTCACGTCCAGCCCCGCGCCGGCTCCCGCGACGACGACGAGCCCGGCCGGCACCGACGTCTGTGTGCTGGATCTGACCTGGCCGGACTCCGCGCCCGGGTGGATCGAGCCGCTGGACCCCGACTTCACCTGCCAACAGATGATCGACCAGTGGCGCCGCAACGAGCAATGGACCGGCGAGCGCGGCGGCACCCTGCAGCTCGTCGAGTTCGACGACGGCTGGTACTGCACCGGCGTGCACGTCGATCCCACCCTGCCGCGCCCGAACGTCGTCGGCTCCTGCGACCTGAACGGCCGTCGGTTCGACGTCTATCAGGGAGCAGCGGGGGTCCGGACGACCGTCCCCACCGCGACGACGACCGGCCCGCCGACGTCGACATCCGGCCAGCCGGTGACCACCGCGCCGGCACCGGCGTCATCGGATCTGCTGGTGACCCCGTCGGGGAACATCGAATGCGCCAACGAGGACGGCCAGTTCGCCTGCACCATCAAGGAATTCGACTTCGACCTGGGCGACGAACGGTGCCCGGGCGCCCGCGGGCCGATCGTCCGGCTCGACGCGACCGGGCCGTCCCGGCAGTCCTCGTGCCGGGGCGACTTCTTCGACGGCATCACCTGGCCCGGTCCGACCCCGTACGGGACCACGGCCACGCTCGGCGATATCAGCTGTGACGTCGAGCAGACCGGCCTGACCTGCAACAACACCGAAGGCCACGGCTTCGTCCTGTCCCGATCGGGGATCGCACCCCACTGAGCCCGCGGGCTCAGTTGCCCAGATCGCCCGGGTACAGGTACTGGCTCGGCGGAACGTCGGTGCCGCGGAACCAGGCGTCCATGAATGCGGTGTTGTCCGTGCCCGTCTCCCGGTTCACGAACGCCTCGAAGTCGTCGAAGGAGGCGTTCTTGCCGCCGTAGGTGGCCGGCCAATCCTTGATGATCTTGAAGAACGCGTCGTCGCCGATCTGCCGGCGCAGCGCGTGCAGCGCGATCGGCCCCTTGTCGTAGACCCGGGTGAACTCGTCGCCGGCGCCCATGTCGACCAGCGGCGAGCTCCAGAACTCCGGGCGGTTCAGGTAGCCGCGCATCTGCCGCTTCCACAGCGCGTCCAGGTCGTTGCCGCTGACCTTCTCGCTGTAGAGCCACGGGGCGTACGAGGCGAAGCACTCGTTCAGGCAGATGTCCGACCACCGCTGGACGGTCACGTCGTCGCCGTACCACTGGTGGGCCAGCTCGTGCACCACGGTCTCCAGGTCGTCGACCCCGGTGGTGTAGACCGGCCGGGTCGCCGTCTCCAGCGCGAACCCGGTGCTCGAGCCGGTGAAGATGCCGCCGGCCGCCGGCATCGGATACGGCCCGAAGAAGCCGGACAGCACGTCGATCACCCCGCTGGTCTGCCGGGCCAGGTCGGCCGCGTCGGCCGGGGCCTGCGGGCCGATCGCGGAGACGACCGGCCGCCCGTCGGACAGCGTGCTCTCCACGGTGGAGAACCTGTCGATGTAGATGGTGTCCAGGTAGGTGGCGACGGGGACGTCCAGTTCCCAGCGGACCGTGCTCATGCCGGCCGGGGCCGCCGGCACCGCGTCGGTCGCCCGTACCCCGTTGGAGATGACCTGCCAGCCCTGCGGGACGGTGGCGGTCACCGCGAACGTCGCGGTGTCGGCCGGGTGTTCGTTGGCCGGGAACCACGCGGACGCGCCGGTCGGCTCGCCGGCGACGAAGGCGCCGCCGGAGTCGGTGCGGTACCACCCGCCGTCGCTCACGCCGCTGGTGCCGCCGCTGACCACGTCGGGCGAACCCGAGTAGGTCACCGTGATCGTCAACGGCGACTGCGCGGCCAGGGCGGTGGCCGGGGTGATGACGAGCTCCGCGTCCTGCTGGTCGAAGGTCGCCGGCGCGTCGTTGACGGTGACCGCGCCCACCCGCAGGTTCGGCTGCAGATCCAGGTTGAACCGGGTCAGACCCGGCGCGGAGGTGACCGAGCCGGTCAGCGTCGCGGTCGAGCTCAACGCGTTGCTGTCCGGCAGGTACTGCAGGTTCAGGTCGTAGCCGTCGATCTGGTAGCCGCCGTTGCCGGCGGTGGGGTAGTAGGGGTCGCCGATGCCGGCCGCGCCGACCGTGCCGTCGTCGGCCGGCGGTGCCTGGGACGCCGGTCCGGACCCCGACGAGGTCGACGGCACGGTGATGCCGGGTGGCGTCGACGACGGGGCCGCCGAACTCGACGGGTCGGCCGGGCTCGGCGGGTCCGCCGGGGACGACGCCCGGGTCGGCGGGACGGCCGCGGTGGTCGCGGTCCCGGCGACCGGCGCGCAACCGGCCAGGACCGCGGAGGTCAGGGCCACCAGGGCGAGGGCCGCGCGGGGTCCGCGGCGCGACGTCGGCATGCTCGCACCGTACAAGCAGGCCCCATCGGCTCCGGGTGAACCATGCGTGCTGCTCGGAGTGCGCCCGGCCGGCGCCTGGCATGATCGGGGACCGGCCGCCGGGCGTGATCCGGGCGGACACGACGATGGAGGACCGCGTGCGGACGCTGCTGCGCTACCTGGGTGGCGTGCTGCTGGTCGGCCTGATCGTGGTCGTCGGGACGTGGGTGCGGGTGGTGCAGGTGGCCGGTCGGGACGAGCGGGCCACCGCCGACGCCATCATCGTGCTGGGTGCCGCCCAGTACGACGGCGACCCGTCACCGGTGTTGCGCGCCCGGCTCGATCACGCCGCCCAGCTCTACCGGGATGGTGTCGCGCCGCGGGTCGTCACCATCGGCGGCGGTCAGGTCGGCGACGCCACCACGGAGGGGCAGGCGGGCGCCGCCTACCTCGCCGCGACCGGGATCGACCCGGCCGCGCTGACAGCGGTCGGCGCCGGCGGCGACACGCTGGCCAGCCTGCGCGCCGCGGACGAGGTGCTCGCCGAACACGGCTGGTCGTCGGTCGTGCTGGTCACCGACCCGGCCCACTCGGCCAGGTCGGCGCTGATGGCCCGGGATCTGGGCTGGACGGTGCAGACCTCGCCGGTCCGCGAGGGGCCGGCCGTCCGGGACGACGTGCGCACCGCCTACCTGCTGCGCGAAACCCTCGGCGTGCTCTACTACCGGGTCACCGGCGGGCCGTCCGGCATCAGCGCGCCGGTGATCTGAGATGGGCTCGCCCACCGGCCGGTACGACGCGCAGGACCTGGCGCGGCGGCTGGCCGAACCGGCGAAGAGCGCGGCCCTGCCCGGTGCCGCGGACGCCGGCGGGCGCAGCCAGTTCGCCCGGGACCGGGCCCGGGTGTTGCACTCCACGTCGTTTCGCCGGCTGGCCGGCAAGACCCAGGTGGTGGCGCCGGACGAGGAGGGGGTGCCGCGGACCAGGCTCACCCATTCCCTTGAGGTGGCGCAGATCGCCAGGGAGATCGGCGCGCAGCTCGGCTGCGACCCCGACCTGGTCGACCTGGCGGGGCTGGCGCACGACATCGGTCACCCGCCGTTCGGTCACAACGGCGAGTCGGCCCTGGACCGGGTCGGGGCGGCGGCCGGCGGGTTCGAGGCCAACGCCCAGAACCTGCGGCTGCTGGCCCGGCTCGAACCCAAGATCATCTCGGTGGACGGCCGGCCGGGCGGGCTGAACCTGACCAGGGCGTCGCTGGACGCGGTGATCAAGTACCCCTGGCGGCGGCCGCCGGACGGCGGCAAGTTCGGTGTCTACGCCGACGAGCGGGACGTGTTCGACTGGGTGCGCGTGCCGGCCGTCGATCGCCGGCGCTGCCTGGAGGCCCAGGTGATGGACTGGGCCGACGACGTGGCGTACTCCGTGCACGACGTGGAGGACGGCGTCGCGTCCGGCCGGATCGACCTGACCAGGCTCGCCGACCCGGACGAGCGCGACGCCGTCTGCGTCGCGGCCGGCCCGTACAGCGACGAGTCCGCCGCCGACCTGCGCGTCGTGCTCGACGAGCTGCTGGCCCTGCCCGCGGTGTCCGCCGGCGTCGGGCATCCACCCGGGCCGGTGGCGGACGCCGCGGTGAAGTCGATGACCAGCGAGCTGACCGGCCGGTTCTGCACCGGGGCGATCGCCACCACCCGGCAGGAGGCGGGCGACGGGCCCCTGCTGCGCTACCGGGCGGACCTGCGGGTGCCCCGGGTGCTGCGGGCCGAGGTGGCGGTGCTCAAGGCGGTCGCCGGCCGCTACGTCATGTCCGACCCGGCCCGCCTGCGCATCCAGCACCGGCAACAGGAACTGCTGACCGAGCTCGTGCTGGCTACCGCGGACCGCGGCCCGGACGCCCTGGACCCGCTGTTCGCCGACGACTACCGGCGGGCCGCCGACGACCCCGCCCGGCTGCGCGTCGTGCTGGACCAGGTCAGCCTGCTCACCGACGCGCAGGCGGTGGCGCGGCACCAGCGGCTGACCCGCACCGGCATGTGGACAAGTCCGGGCGGGAGCCACGCCCGCCCCTAGACTCGCCTGCGTGGCGGGACGGATTTCGGACGCAGACCGGGAACGGGTCCGCGACGCCAACCGCATCGAGCAGGTGGTGGGGGACTACGTCGCGCTGCGCAACGCCGGCGGCGGCAATCTCAAGGGCCTGTGCCCGTTCCACGACGAGAAGACGCCGTCCTTCCAGGTCAGTCCGGCCCGGGGCTACTACCACTGCTTCGGCTGCGGCAAGGGCGGCGACGTCTTCTCGTTCCTGCAGGAGATCGAGCACCTGAGCTTCATCGAGTCGGTCCAACGGCTCGCCGAACGCGCCGGGATCAACCTGACCCTGGTCGAGGGCGGAACCTCGACCCGAGCCGAGCGGGGCACCCGGTCCCGGTTGCTGGCCGCGAACAAGGCGGCCGCTGGCTTCTACGCGGACCAGCTGGGCAGCGACGGCGCGGCGGTGGCCCGGGAGTTCCTGGCCGAGCGCGGCTTCGACCTGGCCGCGGCCGCCCATTTCGGCTGCGGCTACGCCCCGGACGGCTGGGACGTTCTGGTGAAGGCGCTGACCGCGCAGGGGTTCTCGGTGGAGGAGCTGTATCGGGCCGGGCTGGCCCGGCCAGGGCAGCGGGGGCCCATCGACCAGTTCCACCGCCGGCTGCTGTGGTCGATCCGGGACGCGGCCGGCGACGTCGTCGGGTTCGGCGCCCGCCGGCTGTTCGACGACGACCGGATCCAGGCCAAGTACCTGAACACGTCCGAGACCCCGCTGTACCGCAAGTCCCAGGTGCTGTTCGGGCTGGACCTGGCCAAGCGCGACATCATCAAGCAGCGGCGGGTGGTCGTCGTCGAGGGGTACACCGACGTGATGGCCATGCACCTAGCCGGGGTGACCACGGCCGTCGCGTCCTGCGGCACCGCGTTCGGCGAGGAGCACATCACGGTGCTGCGGCGCTACCTGCTGGACACCCAGGCCGGCCCGGGCGGTATCCGGGCCAAGGACGGCACGGTCGTCTACACCTTCGACGGTGACGCGGCGGGCCGGCAGGCGGCGCTCAAGGCGTTCGAGTCCGACCAGCGGTTCGCCGCCAACACCTATGTCGCCATCGAGGCCGGCGGGATGGATCCGTGCGAGTTGCGGCAGGCCAGGGGCGACGAGGCGCTGCGGGAGCTGGTCGGCTCGGCCCGGAACCTTTTCGAGTTCGCCATCCAGTCCGCGGTCGGCCAGTTCGATCTGGACACCGCCGAGGGCCAGTACGCCGCGCTCAATGCCGGGATCCCGCTGGTCGCCAGGATCAAGGACGACCTACTGCGCGACCAGTTCGCCAAGACCCTGGCCATGTACGCCGGGACCGACATCGAGGAGACCCGGGCGCGGGTGCGCCGTGCGGCGCGGGCTCGCACCCAACCCGCCGACGGCGGCCCGGAGCACCGGCGACCGGAGCGGGCGGATCCGGATCGGTCCCGGCCGGATCGGTCCCGGCCGGCCGGCGGCGAGCCGCCGGTCGAGGCGTCGCCGGACGTGCAGGTGCCCGACGCCCGTGACCGGGAGTTGAAGGCGGAACGCGAGGCCCTCAAGCTGGCCCTGCAGCAGCCGGCGTTGGTGGCGGCCGCCTACGGGATGATCGAGCCGGAGGTGTTCAAGGCTCCTGCCTACGCCAGGGTGCACAGTGCGATCAGCGCCACGGGCGGCCCGGACGGGGAGCGGGCCGGGCCCCCCTGGGTGGACCAGGTCCGCGGGGAACTGCCGGAGGGCCGGCTGCGGTCGCTGGTCAGCGAGCTGGCCGTCGAGCGACCCGAGTGGCCGACCGACCAGGTCGACGCGCGGTACGCCGGATCGATCATCGCGCGGCTGGCCGAGCGGCAGGCGATGAGGCAGGAGCGCCAGCTCAAGTCGGCCCTGCAGCGGGCGGAGGCCACCGGCGACAGCGCCCTGGCCCGCGAGCTCAACGCGGACCTGTTCGAGTTCACCAAGTACCGGCTGGCCCTGACCAGGCGAGCCTGGGGCGATTCGTGAACCCGGGGCTGTCGAGGCGCTCCGGTTCTGGTTCTGGTTCTGGTTCTGGTTCTGGCGCTGGGACCGGTGGCGCCGGTGCTGGCGGCGGGCGGTGGTGGCGCCGTCGCACTCTGCCGGAGGTCCTGCGGGCCGCGCTGAACCAGGATGAGCGCATCGCCGTCACCGCCACCTGCCAGGACGGGCGGCTGCTGGCGGTGAGCCGCTTCGGGTTATGGGTGGTCGCGGATCCCGCGGGGCCGGCCGGGCACGCGCATCGGATCGGCTGGGAGCTGATCGCCCGGGCGCGGTTGGCCGCCCGGGTGCTGTCGGTGATCCCGACCGTCGTCGTCGACCATCTGCCGGACGGCACGAACGTGCTGGTCGACGAGCCGGAGCTGGTGTTCGGGCTGGCTACCCGCAGCGGGTTGACCGACGTCGTGCACAACCGGGTGCACCGGTCGGTGGCAGCCAGCCGCCACCTGCCGTTCCCCGGGGCCGGTGGCTGGGTGGTGTTGCGCCGGGTGCCCGGACGCAACGGGTTGACCAGGCAGGTTCGGCTGGATCCGGGTGCGGACGTCGCCGTGCCGGGGTTCGCGTCCGCGGTCGCCGAGGTGGCGCGGGAGCTGGCCGAGTCGCTCCCGGAGGGCTGACCCGAACGCCGGATTAGACTCTGGGGTCGATGACTCAGGACGCGGAACAACCCTTCGACCCGGGCAAGCTACGCGCCTCCGACGACGACCGGGCGGCCGTCGCGCAGGTCCTGCAGGCGGCGATGGACGAGGGCCGGTTGACGCCGGTCGAGCTGCAGGAGCGGCTGGAGACTCTCTACAAGTCCAAGACGCTGAGCGAACTCGAGCCGCTGACCTGGGATCTGCCCGGGCATCGCGACCTGGTGCCCCGGACGCCCGCCCCGGGCCAGGGCCCGGGGCCGGTGCCGGTCGCGTCCGGCCAGGTCGGGTCCGGTGAGGTCGCGTCCGTGCCCGGGGCGGCGGTCAATCGGATCGGCGGGACACCGACCTCCGGTGTGGCGATCGGCATCATGTCCGGCGCCACCCGGGCCGGCAACTGGGTGGTGCCCGCCCAGTTCTCCGCCGTGGCGATCATGGGCGGCGTCGACATCGACCTGACCCAGGCGCGCTTCGCCGAGTCTCAGGTGACGATCACCGCGCTCGCGCTGATGGGTGGGATCGACATCGTCGTGCCCGACGACGTCACCGTCGTGGTGAACGGCATCGGCTTCATGGGGTCCTTCGAGGACAACGCGCGGGTCCAGGGGACACCAGGCGGTCCGGTGATCAAGATCAACGGCCTGGCGTTGATGGGTGGGGTGGACGTGCACCGGCCGAAGCGCAGACGGGTCGACCTGGAGAAGTGAGCCGCTGCCGGCTCGCCGTGGGCGCCGCTGGCTCGTGGGTGTCGCTGCCGCCTCGTGGCTGCCGTTGCGGGCTCGTCGGTGCCGGTGCCGCCTGGGTCGCGGATGCCGTTGCCGGCCGGGGTCGTGGGTGGGATCAGTCCTTGGAGAACACGCTCGAGACCTTTGCCTGGACGAAGCCGGCCGTGCCCTGGACCGCGGGGTGGTCGACGACCTTCGAGGTCCAGCGCTTGATCTGCTCGTAGCGTTCGCGTCCGGCCCGGGAGCCGAGAACGTAGCCGATGCCGATGCCCAAGACGAGGCGGAACATGCTCCTGGAACCTCCCGATCGATCCGAACGCGCTCGAGCAGGACCCGGCGCGGTGCAGACAGTCTTCCCTATGCGGGACGGATCCAATCGTGCGAGTGGGCCCCGGGTTGGTCGGCGTGTCGGGTCGGTGCGTCGGTCGTTGCGGTGGGCCTGCGTACGGCCGACGATGGATCATCGGGGATCACGCCGGCGGTTGATGGCGACATCATGGTGCAGTAACTGCCGGCGGGTGTGCGGCCGCCCCTCCCGGGTTGCGGTCGACATCGCTGAGGTTCAAGTGACTTTCGCGACGCCGACCGTGTCACCGGGGGAGGCGGGCCGGGCTTACCAGGAGGATCGCCCGATCGGGTGCGAGCATCGCTCGCGGTGACGATCGCATGTCTTGCAACACTTCTCGGGGTAACGGCACAGGTGCAGCACGTTGGCCCTGGTATCCGGCATCGAGCCGACCCGGTTCGGGCGTTCGCCGGAAGTGAACTCAAGGTGTCGTCGTCGTAACGGAATAGCCATGGTGGTAACCCTTCTCACTCTTCGTCGGGATCTCGGTGATGCGAAGACCCCCGGCGTCCCAACGCCGGGGGTCTGACTCCATGATGCCACGCGTTCCGACCGGCTCGGGCCCGACGGGCGTCGGGAGTCGCTGTGGCGGTCCGTGGGTGGCTGGAGGTGGATCGCCGTCGGTGCGGTGTGCACTCGTCGTCGGTTCGGGGAGCGGTCGGATGGGGTGAGCGGGTCGCGATGGCGGGCGAGCTGCCGGCTCTGGCCACCGCACGGGTGCCGGCCTCATGGGCGCCGGCCATGGCCGAGTCGAAGCGTGCAGCGCCGGGCGGCGGCAGCCATGCGCCGCTGCTTGACGCCAACTCCGCCCGAAGCCCCGCAACCCCAGCTGCGGGTGCTCTGCGTCGCGGCCCGGTCGGGGCGTCTGCGGAACATGGGCTCGCCTGGGGCCGTCCGAAGTACCGTGACCCGGCCGCGCACGCGCCACGTCTGGCCTGATCGGGGTGCCCGCGGAACATGGGCTCGCCTGGGACCGTCCGAAGTACCGCGACCCGGCCGTGCGTGCTCCACGCCCGGCCCGGTCGGCGCACACGCGGAACATCGGCACCCCTGAAGCCGTCCGAAGGTACGCATATCCGGCCGCTAGCGTTGACCATCCGTCGGGTGCCCCACTCCAACGGCGTAACGGGTTCCCCGCGCCCTGGCTCGTGATACGCGCAGTGCAACCCAGCTGCGCGCGGGTTGCGAAAGTGTCGACGGCCCGGAGCGCCGCCTAGGCCTCTGACCTGGGGTTTTGCTCCCCCGGTTGGACTCGAACCAACAACCGTCCGATTAACAGTCGGAAAATGGGGCTATCAGGCGTCTCATCCTTGATCACGATTAACACCGTGACCTGCGGAAACGGTCTCAGTGCTGATCAGGCTTCTCAGTAGTTATCACCCGGGTTTGTGCCCTTCGTGTGCCCTTTTGATGATCATGAAGCTCCCGCCTGTCGGAGCAGAAGTCGACGAGATGACAACAAGCAAGCACACTTTCACGTACAGGACTCCTGATCAGCCCTGATAGTGTCTGACACTCAAAGAGAGTGAATCGGGCCGGCTGAACCACCCCGCCGGGCGTGGTTGGCTGGGTGGGGTCGAACCCACACTCAGGAGAACACGATGACAGACCCCCGCACCTACCACCTGCGCGCCGAACACGTGCCCGACCCTGACGACGCCCATGCCCATCGCCTCCAGCAGGCCGAAACCCTCATCGAGGAGAACTACCGCCTGGCCGACGACTCGATCTACGAGGCGTATTACGAGGCGTTCCCGGACAGCGACCAGCCGGAGTCCGGCGCCATCGTCCAGCCCGGTTCCGACGGCGAGAGCCACGTCGTCTTCACCAACGTCCGCGGCCTGTTGGCAATCGCCCGCTACATCGGCAGCGGCCCGATCACGTTCCTCGACGATGACGAGATCGCCGATCGACCCCAGCTGCTCGAGGGACTGGTCTGATGCCCAAGGCCGCGGTCGATGAGATCCTTGCCGATCGCCGCCGCTCAGTGCTTTACGGCCAACTGCCTCAACACCTTGACCGCGTCGATGACCCATCCCGGCCGCTGATGCGGGGCGAGCAGCCGAACCCGCCGAGCGACGACGGCCCAGTCCGCCTCGCTCAGCTCCGGCCAGTCCTGGTGCCGCAGCCCGGCCGCCGCCTGGGCCAGCGCCTGCCGCGCCACGGTGTCCAGTGCCCAGCTGCGCCGGTCGCCCTCCGCCCGGGTCAGCCCTATCCGCGGTCGTCTGGCCGCCACCTACTCCTCCCGGCTCTGCGGGGACCGGCCACGGCCCGCCAAATACCCCAACACAGCGCCGATCATCACCGCGATCGTCTCGGAGAACGTCGCCAACGCACTGGCCAGCGGGTAATCCGGGTGCACGGTGGCCAGGACGAACAGCCCGGTTCCGGTGAGCAGGATGCACGAGGCGACGAGCAGGGTGACGATCAACATGACCAAATCGGCGGTCGGCCTCTCGGAGAGCGCCACAGCTACCCCCTCCCCGATCCGAATGCGCCGCGGCTGGAAACGACTGTAAGAATCTTCCAGTCCGCCCGATCAACCCCCGCAGGCCGCGGCCTGGGCCAGCAGGTGGTTGGCCAACTGGTCCGGCTCGTTACCGGTGATCGGCTGGGTCCACACCCGCACCGGCAGCTCGGTGATCCCCGTGTTGTTCCACTCGGCGTTGACCGCCGCCGAGTTGAGCAGGTCGTTGGCCCGCCGGTCGGACACGGTCTTGGTCCACACGGTGGTGGCCACCGCATCGAGGTATTCGGGCCGGTTGATCTGCTCCCAGACCACCGCCGCCAGCTCGTCCTTCGTCGCCATGTCGAACCAATCTCCTCCGCTGCTCGAATCACCCAGGATGTTCTTTGCCTTGGCCACGTGGCCGGCCACGTCGCCCGGCGTGTAGGCGTATCCGTAGTGCATCGCGTCGTACTTCTGGCCCTCGTACCGGCCGCCCCAGTACCAGCCGCACGCCTCGATGTCGGCGACCATCGCCGGCGGCATGTCGGACTGGAACGTGTAGCTGTACGGGTTGTACGGCGCGTTCCAGTCCATCGACAGATTCTTGGAATGCCCGCTGGGCGTGCTGGTGCCGGACACGCTGCGGCACTCGGCACCCCACGGCCCCCAGTACTCGCCGTCGTTGTAGCCGTAGAGCAGGTAGTCGTGCTTGTCCGCGATCGCGAACATCAGCTCGGCCAGCTCGACCACCTCGGCCCGCAGCACGACCTGCAGCCGCTGCCCGAACTTGGTGGTGTAGTCGGTGGTCCCGTTCAGCGAGGACGGCGGGCAGTTCGGCCAGGCATAGCCGCCCCAGGCCCCGGTGTCGCCGTTGGCGGGCATCCCGGCGTTCGGATTCGTACCGCCGTACGCAGATCTGGGGTAGTAGGTCATGGCCGGGTCCCGGCTTCCACCATCCGGCGCAGATCCTCGGCGGCGTCCATCACGACCCGACCGACGATGACGCGGCGGTCGACGTCCTGGTCGAGCAGCTGCGCGATGATCGCCTCCTTGATCGCCGGATGGACCGCGGCGTAGTACAGCGCACCGAGCGCGACGCGGGCGATGTCGTCGGGCTCCAGCTCTATCTGCGAGTCCGAGGTCTCGTCGATGAGCAGGAACACCCCGCCGTGTGCCCGCTGCAGCAACAGATGATCCGAGAGGCGCATCAGGTCACCGGGAACTGCACCGCGGCCACGAGATCCCAGTTCGCCTGGATCGCCGACAGCATGTCGCCGTCGGTGATCGAGGACGAACCGCCATTGGCGAACTTGTCGCCGAAGGTCGGGGCGCTCGCGATGAACGGCATGAATGCCGCCACGCCCTGTGGCGGGCTGTTCATCACCAACCGGCCCAACTCCTCGGTGGTCTTCGCCCGGGCCTCGTTGGACAGCGCCGCGCCCAGGCGGCGATTGAACTCGCCGTCGCTGGCCAGGTTCGCCTGGTCGAGGTAGCTCACTGCGTCCTCCTAGTTGATCTTGCCGACGGCGATCACGTCGATGTCGATGCTTCCGCTGAAGATGGCCCCGTTGCCCAGGTTGGCTGTCAGGACCAGCGTCGTGATGCTGTTGTGCGGGTGATAGATGCCCAGCGAAACCACCTGATTGGCACCCGCCGCCGTGTTCTTGGCAATCGCGACGGTCGAGGGAAGCTCCGTCCACGGCGTACTGGTCACCGTCGACCACGGCATGTACCACACCCCGTTGACGTCGAAGTTGGGCACGTTGTGGAACGAGAGGGTGCGGAACCCGTGCCCGCGCAGCTCCAGTGCGTCGGACAACGCCTTGATGACGTTGTCGCCGTCCTTGACCAGATCCGTCCCTACGGGGTACGGCAGACCGCTTGCGGTCAAAGCCATTTCAACTCACACTCCTGATCTCATGCGGCAATCCCGGTTCCGTGCAAGTCATTCCACGAGATCGCCGGGTCGAACTGGTCCCAGGTCCAACCCTGGAACGCCGGTGTGGTGTCCGTGGCCGTACTGGTCGAGTTGTTCGCCGCGCCCGTCCAGGCGTTGTCGATCGGCGGAGCGTCCGCCGTGTCGCCGTCGAAATACACCCCGGCCGAACTGACCTGCTCGAACAACAGGCACGTCGCATCGAGCGTGTTCCCCGAGGCCCACAGCACCCCGCCCGGGTTGATGTCGGCGTAGATCGCGATCCCGACCGCGCCCGTTGGTGCCGTCGCCGTGATGGTCATCCGGGTCCAGGTCAACCCCGACGCGATGGTGTAGTCCGTCGACTCGGTGAAGCCGCCGACCAGGGTGGCCCCGGCGATCGTGGTCGAGTTGTAGTACCCGATCTTCATCCGGCCGACCTTGTTGCCCCCTGAGGTGTGCCTGATGTACGCCGAGGCCGTGTAGGTCTGGCCGGCGGTCACCGGGAAGTAGGTGGTCGTCGTCGCGCCGATCAGGAACCCCGACGAACCGTTGTCGGTCGCGGCGGCCGACCAGGTCTTCCGAGCCGCCGTGGTCACTCCCGCAACCGGCGGCGTGCCGATCCCGGTGGTCCAGCTGTAGCTGCCGTTCGCGCCGCCGGCTCCCCAGCCACGCGGGGCCTGCCAGCCGTTGGCGCCGGTGGAGATGGCCCGCGGGTTCGTCGCCCGGTTGGTCCGGGTCGCCACCGGCGTGACCGTGCCGGGCAGGTCGTCCCAGTGCAGCACCGACTTTCCCTGCGCGCGGGCGTTGCTCACCAGCAGGTCAAGCTGCCAGATCCCGTCGGTGTTGGTGAAGGTCCCGCCCTCGAGATAGACGGGCAGATCGTCACCGGTGCCGGCCGGCGTCCAGGTCGGCATGTCGGTGAGCAGCAGCGCCAATCCGGGCCTGGTCGCCCCGTCCAGGACCGACATCACCAGATTGAGCGTGTCCGCATCGAGCCGGGTCATCATGTCCAACCGCATGGTCAGGCCGGACACCCGCCAGCCGGGCGTACCGGCCCGGGCCATCAGCGAATCGGCGATCCGCTGACCGTCGGTCGTGTTGGTCAGCTGGGTGGACACCGAGATCCGCCGCTGACCGGTGACCGTCTCCCGAGATGCGTTGATGGACAACAGCTCCCGGTCGGTCGGGTCGGGGTTGCCCTTGTCGTCCAAGGTCTGCTCACGCCAGCTGAGGGCGATCCGGGTTGCGTCGTCCTCGGTGCTCTGGATCATCCGGATCGGTTCGAGCAGCACGTCGCAGGCGGACAGATAGAGCACCTTGTCGTCGGCCGCCGGCGCCACCACGATCCGGATCACGTTGTCGACGCCGCGCTTGAGCCCGTACATTGCCGCCCGCGAGTCGATGTCCTCCAGGCGCAGGTACGGCCCGCTGACCACCGACGAGGCCGGCCACAGCGCGCCACCCACGGACTGGGCGAGTTCCTGCAGCAGCCGGGCGGCCGGCTGTCGGTCGACGTCCCGCCAGGAGATGGAAACGCCCTGCACCGCGGCATCCACCGACCAGTTGATGGCCTGGCCGGAGCCACTGATGATCCGGGAGAAGCGGGCGTTCAGCGACTCCAACAGCCACGGCACGTCACCTACATATCGATTACCCATTTCGGCGAGATCGCTCTGCGCGATCACGTCGACAACCGTTGCGCCCAGGCCCATGTCCCAGCGCGCCTCCATGTCGGTGACCCGGCCGCTGAACACCGAGCCGTTCCGGGCGCCGCCGGTCGCCGGCGCGGTCACCGCGATGTCGTCGACGAAGCACCGGCCGAGGTCGTCCCAGCGCACCGTGCCGGGTACTCCGTCCCAGCTCAGCGTCACGTCGTCCCAGGCCGCCCCGCTCGGGTACATCTCGACGGCCACGCCCAGCCAGACGTTCTCCGGCGGGATCACCTGGCCGGCGACCGTCTGCCAGGCGTTCGCCGGTCCGCCGGCCGGCACCGACGGGTCCAGCAGGCCCATCGGGGCGCCGGCGAGGGGCGAGGTGAAGTAGGCCGGCCGGACGCTCACCACCTGCAGGTCGACCCCCAGCTCGGCGCCCCGCCAGATCTTCGCCGAGAACCCCCAGGTTTGCCCGAGCCGAGTGGTGGGGATCGCGTCCCAGTCCGACTCACCACCGAACGCCTTGGGCGGGAACACCACCCGGACCAGCCGGCTGCCGTCGACCGCCTCCACCCGGACCGACTTGGCACCCGCCGCGGCCTTCTCGGTGGTCACCACCGCGGTCGCATTGGTCACCACGGACGGCGGCACCGCCCCGGCCGCCGGGGTCTCGAAACCGCCGTCGACGACGGTCGGGACCGACGGATCGGGGAAGATGGTGGCGGTCGCGCGCACCGACACCGCCGCCCCGATGTGCAGCTTCTCCAGGAACCTGGACCCGCCCTCCTGGTCCAGCACGGCGAAGCTGCACGTCGAGGGCTCCGGCTGGTCGAGCACCGACGACCGGCCCCAGGTCACCCGCAGATCGGTCAGGATCACCGGGTCCGTCGGCAGCTCGCCCGGCGTGCTGCCGTCGGCGTACCGCACGTCGTCGATAAAGACCTGACACGACGGTGGCAGTGCGACCGGAACGGGAAGCGTCATTGGCTGCCGATCCTCGCCCGCATGGCGCCGACGACGACACCGCCGCTACGCCGATCCCGATCGACGATCAGCCGCTTGATCTGACGGGCCACCGCATCCGGATCCAGCGCGCCCTGCACCGTGATGTTGATCGTGCTGCCACCGCCCGCCGGCGCCGCGGACTGCGTCGTAAGCCCACGCGCCGACACCGTGGGGGCGGCGGACAACCGCCCGGTGGAGGGGGGAGCTGCCGAGGGCACCACGCTGCCCTGGACCTGGTTCACCGTCACCGTGATGGACTTGGTGGTCGGCAGCGAGTTCCACACCGAGTAGAAGGCGCTGGCGTCACCCGAGATGTGCACCGTCGCTTGATAACTCCCGGTCGTGATTGAGCGAACGGCCGCAATCGCGCCCGAGTTGTCACCCTGGATCCGGACGGTGGTCTCGTAGGTCCCGGTGGTCACCGCGCGGACGGCCCGGATGGCGTCGTTGTTGTCGCCCTTGACCTGCACCGTGGTCGAGTAGATCCCGGAGATCACCGCCCGGATGGATGCGTTGGCCTGGGTGACGTCGCCCTTGATCTGCACCGTCGCGGGCACCACGGACGCCTGCTTGAACAGCTGAACCGCAGACCAGGCTTGCGTGGTGTCGGCCGTGATGATCACCGTCACGGACGAGTGCGCGATGTCGGCCAGCCCGGCCGAGATGTCCGGGATGGCCGGTGCGGTGACGGTGATCTCCGCCGGGTTGGCCGCCGCCGCACCCTGGGCCTGTGCGCTGGCCGTGGCTCCGGCCTCGGCCCCGCCGGTCGGTTGAGCCGGGATCTGGGTGGCGGTGGCCGCACCCTGGGCCGCGGCACTGGCATCGGCCCCGGCCGCGGCGCCGGCCTCGGCCGCACCGGTCACCTCGGCCGGGGTCTCGATCGGGTTCGGCTTGGTGCCGTCGATGATCGCGTTCATCTGGGCGGCCAGTTCCGCCGCCGAAGGGGTCAGCGCCACGTATCGCTGGGTCTTCGGGTCCAGGACCACGGCCTCCCACAGCTTCATCGTCTGCTGGGCCTTCTGGTCCTCGGCGATGACCTGGAAGATCTTGTCGTCGATGGTTTCCTTGTTGACCAGCCCGAGCTTGCCGGCCAGGGCGACCGCCTCGTCCGTGGACAGACCCATCGATTCGGCCATGCCGACGAACTGGTTGTAGCTGTTGTCCGCCTGCTCACCGGCAATGCCGATGGCCTCCGCCTGGGTGTGTGTGGCCTTCGCATTCTCGTAGGCCCGCACCGTCGCGTCGTTCGACGCGTCGGCCATGCTCTGGATGGTGTGGTAGACCTGCTGCCCACCCTCGGAGGTGGTCAGCAACTGGGTGTCCCACGCCTTGAAGGCTTCCCGATTGAAGCCGGCCCCCTCGCTGGCCTGCTTGAACGCCTTCGGAATGTCCAGGATGGTCTGGTTGAAGGCGGCCTGGCTGGCCTGATACGAGCGGTTGTTCCCGGTGGCCTTGTCCACCTCGGCCTGGTAGATCGCGATTGCCCGCGTCGCCTCCGCCGCGCTGGTCGACACCTGGTCCAGGATCTGCGCACCCTCGGTCTGAGCAGCCAGGATCTTGAAGTGGCCCTGCTGCTTGGAGAGTTCCTCGCTGGCCGCCTTCATCGCCGCCTCCAGCTCACGCTGGGCGTCGATCTCCAACTGCGCGGCCTGGGCCGCCTCACCCATCGAGCCGTTCCGGGCATCCTCTTCGAGCCGGGCCTGGGCGATCTCCGGGACGAGCGCTTCGTACTTGTCCCGCTGCTTGGTCAGTAGGTCGATGTTCTCCTGGATGCTCGGATTGAGGTCACCGGCCGTCTTCGAGCCGGACTCCCAGAACTTCCAGATGTCGGTCATCGGGGTCGACACGAAGGCGTCGCGCTGCCGCTCCAGATCGGCGATCTTGGAGTTGAACGCGTCGACCACCTTCGTGGCCTGCCGGCTGTTACCCATCAGCCCGTCAAGCGCGGTACCGACATCGGTACCGACGCTCTTGAAGGTGGAGCCGACCGTCTCGCCGGTCTTGACCAGGCCCTTCCAGGCATCATCGATGTGGTCGTAGGCCGCCAGCCGCAGCTCCATCCCGGACTCGGCGCCGGTAGTGACGCCCATGACCGCCTTGTGGATGATCTGCTGGTAGTCCGCCACGTTGGACGTGAACTTGGCCGACGCCGTGGCGGCATCGGCCTGCGCGTCCGCCCATTCCTTGAGGGCGATGGTCAACACGACGATGGCGGCGGCCGTCGCCAGCAGGACCAGCGGGTGGGCAGTGACGGTGGCGGACAGCGCGACCCAGGCCGCCCGGACGGCGGTGATCGCCCCGGGCATCGCGGCCAACAGCTTGATGATGCCCGGGGCGACCAGTGCGAACGCAGCGAGTCCGGCGACCGCGACCAGCACCGGGGCGGGCAGGGTGGCGACCGCCTGCACCACGTTGGCGATGCCCTGCGCGATCGGCTGGAAGATCGGGATGAGGTCGGAGGCCCGATCGGCCAGCGAGCCGAACGCGGTCAGCAGCGGCCCGCCGACCTCGGCCGCCGCGTTGGTCACCTTCTCGTGCAGTGAGTCGAGCTTGGCCTGGTAGGTGTCGCTCTCCCGGGCCGCGGCGCCCTGGGCGTCGGCGGTCTGCTCGAAGATCACCGCCAGCCGGGCCTGGGAGGTCGCGGCGATGTCGGCGGCACCGGACAGCCCGGTCAGCCCCAGCTCGGCCTTCTTGGCCTGTACGGCGCTGTCCGACAGGGTGACGCCGTACCGCTCGATCGGGTCCATCTCGCCCTTGAGGGCGCTGCTGACGGCGTTGATGGCCTGCGGGATGTCCGTGCCGAACTGGGCCGCAAGATCGGCACCAAGCTCCAGCAGATCGCGGGTTCTCGGGGCCAGATCCTGCATCGAGACGCCGGCGTTCTTGAGCTGCGCACCGATGATGGTGGCCAGCTGCTCATAGGCGGCGGCCGGAATCCGGACGCTGTCCGCCGTGTCCTTGGCCCACGCATGTACCTGCTGTGCCGACGACTTGAAGACGGCGTCGACCCCGCCCATGGACTGCTCGAGGTCACTGGCGGCCGTCACCACGGCCTTGACGCCGGCCATGATCTTGTCCGCCGCGAACATCCCGACGGCCGCGGCAACGACCTTCTTCTGGAATCCCTCGATTCTCGAGGCGGTATCCGCGAGTTCGCGCTGGGCCTGGGAGGCGTCGCTGATGACGCGCACGACCAGGGTGCTGGTCTTACTTCCGGCCACGGCGCGCCTCCTTGTCGGACTCGTTGATCACATCGAAGTAGGTCGCCAGGATGTCGTCGTCCAGCTCCATCAGCTCGACCAGCGGGCGCCGCAGACGAATGGACAGCGTGATAAGGGATCTCGTCCAGGTACCTACCGGGTAGGGTCCGTTTCCTCCTCCGGCACCGAGACCGTGATCTCCAGCGCCTCCTCACAGAACGCTTCGTAGCCTGCCTCGGTCAGCCCGGTCCGCTTGAGCGCGGCCCAGCCCAGGAAGGTTTCCCAGGTGCTCGGATTCTCCGAGATGTTGAGGCTCCACTTGTGCTTCCGGGCGGTCTTCTCCCAGAGCATGGTGTCCGCCACCGTGGTCCTGGCGTCCAGCTCCTTCCCGTCCGGCATCACCGCGTGTACATCCAGGCGCTTCATTCAGGCTCCCTGCACTCTCGCCAGCGCCTCGTTGACGCCGTCCCAGTAGATCTCCAACACCTCGTCCTGCTTGGCGTCCACGGCCCCGTAGAGATAGTGGTAGGCCCGGATCTTGGACGAACCGAACTCCGCGAACCGGGCGTGCCGGATGCCCGATCCGCCGGCCCGCACGACGACCCCCGACGCCTGCCGCGCGGACCGGATGGACCCGGCCAGCCGCCCGGTGCGACGTGGTGCGCGCACCCGACCCTCGTCGCCGACGACCTGACCTGCCCGCTGGTTGCTGGATTTCAGGTCGGCCATGTCGAGACCGGCCCGCCGCAACGTGGACGCCAGGCGGGCCGCTCCCTCAACGACGATGGGCATCGTTCACGCGGCCCGGCCAGCGGTCCACGCGGTGCCGCTCCAGTACATCTCGCCGGCCGCACCGACCGTGCTGCCCTGCACGTACTGCCCGGTGCTCCACGCGGTGGCCGGGCTGGCCACGACACCGCTGCTGGTGGCGCCGGCGGCGTTGGCCGGAGGGGTCGCCCCGGACGGCGTCCACGTCCCCGGCGTTCCCGCCGTGGCACCGGTGGCCGCCGGGGCGTTAGGAAAAGACAGGACCGGATCGCCGATGATGTCGAAAGTGAAATCGCTGGTCAAATCCGCGCCATATTCGTCCGCACCGAAACGCAGAGGCAGAATTGTCAGCGTCCCGGTGACCTTCGTGCCCAGCTCGGTGGACGGGGTGAAGGAAAAGGACTGCTGGGTGCCTTTCTCCTGCCAGCTCAGCGCGAAGAGCCCCGAGTCGTTGCCCGCGTCGACGTCGATGTTGCCGGTCAGCTGCGCGGAAAACGTTGTGACACCGGGCCTTTCGCTCCCGCACAACTTCTTGGTCGCGTCGGTGGTGTCGTTCGACCACTCGATCGCGGCGTTGTTGACGTAGCAACTCACATCGATCTCGGACCCGGTGGCGCCAATTGTCAGTTCACCCGGCCCCAATTGGCCGGTATCGGTGGGCAGTACGGGAGCGGTCATGGATTCCTCCTTGCTAGCAATTCCGGATCTTCATCGAAAATGCGATCTCATATGCCAGGACGACGGCGCTGTTGTCGGCCAGCACGACCTCGACCGGTCGTGCGCTCTGCGCCCGGTGCCCGAGCGCGGTCTGGACCTGGGTCAGCAGCTCGGACAGGGCCTGAATGCCCAGGTCGCGGCTGGTATTCGGGGTGATCAGCACCAGCCGGTAGGCGGCCTGGAAACTGGCCTCCTTGAACGAGAAGTCCAGCTCGGGAACGGGGAAAAACACGGTCGGCGGGTCGATTTCGCGCATCGACACACAGACCCGGATCCCGGCGTCTTCGAGCGCCGTGATGATCGGGGCCATTGCATCGACCAGGGTGGGCACGTCAGGCTCAGATCTCGCGTACGGGGACTACCGCCGACCGATCTGCACTGCCTACCGCTGGACCTGCCCACCTCTGCCGTGCACCGCGCAGGGCAACCGTACGCCCGCCGAACCGGATCATGCCATGCCCCAGGAGTGCTTCACCTGGTGCAGATTGACCGCGTTGGCGGCCAGCCAATCGGCCGCGATCCGCCAGGTGACGGCGTCCGCGTCCGCCGACGTGACCACCCCGAAGGTCAAATCGCGGCGCCGGTACAACTCGACCAGCACGTTGACGCAAGCGTCCCGGACTACGTCCGGTACCACGGTCTGGCCCTCGTCCGGGATGGAGGGCCAGCCGAGGTAGTCCCGGGTCGACTCCATCGCCGACCCGACCAGCCGCTGCAGGACGGCGACGTTCGGGTCGGACAACTTCATCGCCAACGACTGGCGGGCGTAGTCGACGATCGCCTGCGGGTCGCCGGTCCACGGCGGAACGATGGGCGGGAACGTCACGGCGGTGGCTCCCCGGCTGCCGCGGCTGCTTCCTCGTCCAACAGAACTCGCAACCAGGCCAGCAGGGTGCTCCGGCCCTTCCCGGCCTGCTCGAAGGCGTAGACCTCGGCGAGCAGGTCCGGATGGGTCCGGACGAACTCCTGGACGGCGTCGACGGTCATCGCCGACACCTCGCCGGCGGTCAGCGGCGCCGCCCCGCCCACCCAGTTCGTGCCGGACCAGCTGGCCCGGCCGGCCGCGCCGGCGGTGCCGGTCTGCACGAACTGCCCGGTGGTCCACGGCGTGGCCGGGCTGGCCACGATGCCCCAGGAGGACATCGCGGCCAGGTCCGGGGGAACCTGCGAGCCGGGCGGCGTGAACGTGCCCGGAATACCCGCTGTCGCCCCGGTCGCCCTGGGCGGAGGAGGTGCCCAGAGCGACGGCGGGTAGCTGGCCTCGTAGTAGCCGGCCCTGGTCATCTCAGGGAGCGATCCGGACGATCCCGCCCATCACCGCGGGCGGCACGTTGCCGGGGCCGGCCTCGGTGGTCGGCGGCTGGTAGAAGCCGATCGACGCGGCGACGGCGATCTGGCGACCGATCAGCGAGGGCTCCACGGCCTGCAGCACCGGGTACCGGTGCAGGTAGACCTCGAGGCCGAAGCTGTTGCCCATGAAGATCGTCCCGTCGGTGATCCCGAGGGACACCGCCAGCGGGATTCCGTTCACATTCAGCGTCATCGACGACGGACCGTCGGTGCTGCCCAGCGCGTTGACCGCCGCACCCATGGCCGGGAACAGCGGGCGCCCGGCCGCATCGGACAGCCCGGACAGCCGGGACCAACCCTCGATGCCGGCCACCGCCCAGGTCGGCGGTCGCTTGGTGGCCGAGTAGACCAGGCCGGCGGCCTCCTGCCAGGCGGCGAGCACCGCGGCGGCGTCGCCGTCCGCGGCCAGGGTGACCTTCACGGTCGCCTTGTCCAGCTCGGCGCCGACCCCGTCCTCCAGCGCGTAGACCGTGCGCGCGGTCAGCTGGGAGATCACCGTGTCCAGCGAACCGGAGATGAACGACTCGGCCTGCAAGCTGAGATTCAGGTAGTTGCCGTAGGTTTCGAGGCCCACGGTGTCAGCCGTGATATCGAATGCCTTCGAGGAAAGCTCGGCCTTCTCCGCGGTCTGCTTGGCGGCCGCGGTGGTGAAGTTCGGGTCGAGCAGCCGAGGCCGCTGGAACGACATGGCATTCGGCGAGTCCTGGGTCCCGATCACCCCGAGCAGCGGGGACTCGGTCGGCGTCAGGTTGATCACCGGACCGACCATCGGCTTGATCAGCAGGCCGCCGAAACCGCCGGCGGTGGGCACGGTCAGGGACGCATCGGTTCCCATGTGCTCGGCGGCCCTCTCGTGGTACTGCCGCCACGAGGTGACCCTGGCCTCGGCCGCGGGAGAGCTGCGGACGAGCAGGAAGTCGGCCAGCACCTGGCCGGCGTTCATGTTCTCCCAAGGATTCGCGCCCCGCTTCACGACCGGCGCCCCGGAGATCCGGGCGATCCGGTCGGCGACCTGGGTGTCCAGCGTGAAATCGGCGGTGGTGATCTTGAGCTGGTCGTCGAGCTTGCCGATCCGCTCCCGGTAGCTGGTGAGGGCGGCGCGGTCCGAGTCGTTCAGGTCGCGGCCCTGTTCGAGGGCGTTGCGCTTGACGACCTCGGCCCGTGCGGCCAGATCCTCGCGCTCGGAGAGCAGCTTTTCGCTGAGAGTGTCGAGCGGCATCCTGCCGGCTCCTTCCCTGACGGAGTGATCTCGTCAGGTGGTGTCCGTCAGGCACGGGGGTGGTCGTCGAGCGACGGTGTCCGTTTCGGAGGCGGCCTTCGGTCAGGAGACTACCGCGCGTGAGTGGCGACGGCCGGACTCGAACCGGCGACCTACGGGTTATGAGCCCATCGAGCTACCAACTGCTCCACGCCGCTGCAGGGCAGATTACCGGGGCTGCCGCAGGTGCGCCCACGGGTCCTCCGCGGCCAGCGAATCGACCCAGTCGCTCAGCTCCTTGGCCTGCCGTTCCTGCTCGGCCTCGGCCACCTCCGCCTCCGTCGGATCCGGATCGTCGCCGGCGCGGACCGACGTCAGCTGAGCGGCGTCGTAGGCGCCCTGCGTGACGCAACCGATATGGGCCAGGTGCACCGATCGGCGTGTGACCAGTGCACCTGGCTGCTCGGTACCGGCCCGCGGCACGATGCTGGCGAACGCGACGGACAGCGCCGAATGGCTCGAGGTCAGTGCGTCGATCGCCTGCTCGGCCCGGCTGCGGTCCAGCTTGGCCCGCATCCGCAGGCCGACGTCCGGGTCTTCGACGAACGACACCACGTACCCCAGCCGTTCGCTGAACTGATCGCTGTGGCCGTAGACCAGGGTGACCCGGTGCGGTGCCCGCAGCGCGCGGGCAAAGGCGCCGGCGGCGAACTGCTCCCGGTAACGAATCGGCCCGTCGTTACGAAATTCGGTGATCTCCGTCGGGACCATGAACGGCACCGCGACGCCTTCGGCGTAGTGGAAACCGTCGTCGGCCTGCCGGATCTGCAGGTTTCCTGCGCTGAACTCCCGGTGATGCAGTTCGGCGGTCATGACGGCGCCTCCAACAGATCGACCCGCTCGGTCCGGCGGATCTCCTCGACGGTCATCGCCCGCTTGCCGGTGACCGGGTCGACGATGGCGAACATGGTGCTGTAGTACGACGCGCGCTCGGTCGCCGGCGGCTGGATGTAGCGCTCCGCGTCGAACTCGACGTCGGTGCCCCACGGCAGTGCCCAGCCGCTCAGCGCCGCGGCGATCTGTGCGATCTTGGTCCGCAGCCAGCCGTAGTGCTCGGCGTAGAGCAGGGTTGCGTTGGTGTAGGTCAAGCTGCTGGCGTTGGTCGGCAGCGCCAACATGTACGGCGGAACACCAAGCAGCACAGACAGTCTCGCCTCGGCGGACTGCTGCAGCTCGACCAGCTGCATGTCCTTCGGCTGCATCTGTGATAGCTGTAGGTCGGTCTCGGAGTCCAGGATCGCCGGCGCCCCGGACCGGCTGCGGGCGGCCTCGATCCACTGCGTGCGAAGGTCGTTCGCCTGCTGCGCGGTCAGGCGGAATTTCGACTTCAAGACGCCCCAGGGCACGCCGCCCATCGAGGCCAGGTCGGTGGCGTAGCGCTGCAGCGCCCTGATGGCCAGGATCCGCCCGGCGGCCGACTCCAGCGGGGAATGCCCGTGCGCATCACCGGAGGTGGTCACGTAGCGGATGCAGCAGACGTCGGCGGTGACGTCCTCACCACCGATGGAGTACCGCCGCAGCCCGTCCACGATGTCCACGTTGACCAGCCACGGCTGCAGCACCATGAACGTCCGCGGGTAACCGTTCTCGAACCGGCTGGTGGCCAGGATGATGGCCTCACCGACGACCTGGAAGGCCCACCACACCTGGGAGGCGAACTCGTTCCACGACGCGTACAGCTCCGGCTGCGGGTTGCGGGTCCAGGTCGGCTGGTTGGCCAGCCGGTGCCGGTCCTTGATCGCCGACGGCGGCATCGAAGAGAAGGCGCTGGCGTTCCGGTCGACCGCGGCGAACACGACATCGAGCAACCCGGCGATGCTGAACCCGGACTCCCAGCTGGGCAACGCCCATTCGCTGGGCCAGCCCTGCCAGGGCATCGGGGTGAACGGCGGTGAATCGGCCGGGTAGATCACGTGTTGGTCGCCGAGCCCCTGCGGCACATTCGGCCCGACCGACCCGATCGGTTCGTTCGTGTTGGGCACGATGTCGACCCGCGGCGGCTGCTCGGAACTCGGCGGTAGCGACGTCGGATCGGGTGGCCCCAACGCCCGCACGGAATCGCTCACAGAGGGTCATGGTAGTTCGTCGACGCCCGAATAAGTCCGGTTGTGTTGGCCGGGGCCGCCTGAGTACCGCTGGTGACGACCGCTGCAGGACTCGGCGCTGCGGTGAAACCAAGTAAATTTCGCTTGGCCCTGTTCGGTTTCCGAACATGATCATGTCAATCAGATCCTGATTGACCAGACACATGGCGTCTGGTCACCACACGCTCGGGACGCCGCGGATGGCCGTCTCGGCAGCCAGAACCGCCCAGGTCGCGGCGCGCAAGATCTCCCAGGGATCCGACGAAACCACCCGCAGCCCGCTCTGTCCCTCGACCACCCGCAGCGCGTCCAGCTGGGCGCCCAGCAGCGGGGAGTTGACGTGCACGATGCTCTGCCGGCTCGCACTCGCCCGGAACCTGGACAGGGCCTGGCGGGTCGTGGTGTACGTGCTGACGGTGACCGGGACGCCCAGCTCGATCAGGTCGGGATCGTTGCTCAGCGCCGGCCCGACGATCACGCTGCAGCCCGGTCGGACCGCGGCATGGCCGCGGATCCACTGCCAGGCCACCCGACGGTCGCCCAGCTCGTACGCCTCGAGCACGGTGCGGCCGTCGGCCGTCTTCCCGGCGGCGGCCACCGCCACCGCCCGGCCGAACAGGTCCTCCACCGCGAAGCTGATCGGCCCCTCGGCGTCCGCATCCCCGGCCAGGGCCGGCCAGACACCGTCCGGCACCAGCGAGAGGCCGGGCACCCGGACGTGCCTCACCGACTTGGACGGCCACTGGTTGAGCCAGTGCGCGCGGAAGCCGGCCACCGGGTCCATCCCGTCGACGACATTCGGCGCCGCCAGCGCCCGGTTGAGGGCGCGGCGGATCAGCGCCTCCCGGCGTGGGTGCCAGTGCGGGCTGGCCAACCGCCACTCGTCCACGTCGTCGAGTTCGCAGCCGGGGTGCGCGCTCCACTCCATCAGCAGCGTCGAGAAGTCGGTCAGCGCGGTGTTCCGCCGGTCGACCATCAGGGCGGTCGGGTTCACGTGCGCGGTGGAGATGAGCGCCAGCTGCGGCCACTGCCGCTCGGACAGGGTCGGCTCAAGGGCGTCGGTGACAACCACTGGATCAATTTTCCAGCCCTCGTCGACCACCGCCAGGCCGGCACTGCTGCCGAAGATGCTGGTCGGCGAGTGGATCGCCCAGGTGCTGCCGTCGGGCGCCTGTACGGTTTGCGCACCGTTCATCTCTCGTGCGTTCCAGCCCTCCTCCTTGTGCGTCTTGGCCCAGGACCGTGCCGGCCGTTGGATCAGGTTGGCGGTCCGCATCACCGAGGACAGGAAGCTGACCTCCTGCATCTCGCCGATCAGCGCTGCCCGCTGGATCCGCCACATCGAGAGTTCGCGGATACCAACACTTTTCCCTTGCTGCCGGGCACTGCTCCAGATCCACTCGGGCCAGACCAACTCACCGTCGGCGCCGTACTCCAAGGCCCGGCGCATGCTCAGCCGTTGCCACCAACGCAGCACGGTTCCGTCCCGATCCCGGCTGCACTTCTCCAGATCGGCGCCGTACGAACCGATTGCGGCCGGATGCGGCCCGGTCATCAACCGGGGCCAGGTCGCGTCTTCCGGGACGTCGAGCAGGTCCGTCATCCACGGGCAGTCGGCGAAATCGGCCGGTTGCGAGAGTTGAAGCGGTGCAACGGGTTTCGGTGGTTCGGTGGTCGACTCGGGGGCCACGGAGGTCAGAGGGCGGCCATCTGGCGCCGGGGCCTCGTTGAAAAAACCCGACGAGTTGATCTTGGTCGATCGCTTCTTCGCTCGCCGGCGTGGCGTGGTCGGTGTCGCGCCTGCGTTCGCTCGTTCGGTTGCTCGTCGTTGTGCTGCGATCTCCGAACCTCCTGCTTCGCTGCAGCGTTTGCATTCGGTGCGCAAGTTGTCCATCGTGTCGGCGCCACCGTCGACCCACGCGACGATGTGTCCGGCAACCAGGTAATCGTCGGCCTTCGGGTTGAGGTTCTGCACCGGTCGACCGCACAGTCGACAGGTCCAGCCGTCGCGGATCGCCCCGGCCAACCGCATCTCCCGCGGGAAGATGGCCTTGGTGGGGCGGTACACCTGGGCCATCGCTACCCCTCCACTCGCACCGGCTGCTGACCGAGATAGCCTGTGCCGCAACCGATATCACCGGGGGTATGGAGCTGGGTGAGTACCACCGCCACCACCACCCGCCGTCGGGTACCCCGCCAGGTTACCGGCCGGTAGGGATACCGGGGGTATACCGAACCCCCGGGGTATACCCCCGCCCCCATACCCCCCGCCCCTACACACCCGGCACCCCATCGACACCCCGCCCCCTTCGGACGGGGTGGTACCTGGTGGAGCGCTGGCTCTTGACCAGGGCCAGGTGTGAACCGCACACCCCCAACTCGGAGTCCACGATCAGCTCGTGGCAGTCCTTGTTCACGCACTCACCGGGCACGCAGGGATGGGCGTGCAACGCCTCGTACTCACCGCAGTGCGAGCACGTTGCCAGGGTCATGGGTTCATCCTTGAGGGCGAGGGCGTACCGGATCAACGCGCCGCGGTTGTCCGGCCGCTGTCGGCGTTCGACGAAGGTCACCACACCACCACCATCAACCCGAACGGTGGACGATCACCCTTGGCCGGGACCGTCCAACCCGGCCGGTCGAAGCGCCGGCGACCGCGCAGGAAGTGCACCCGCACCGAACCGCACGTGCGGTCCGGTTCGATCAGATCCTGGAACCACGCCTGTTCGGTTCGGTTCGCCGGCAGCAGCATGACGATCCGGTCGCAGTGCCCGGCCTCCGCCGTCGCCTTCGCGACCCACGGCCTGATGTCGGAGTATGGACAGTTCACAAACACGCGCCCGCTCCACGGCTGGGCCAGGCCATCCGTCGCCAGGTCGTAGAAGCGGGGCGCCACGGCCGACTCAGCCGTTGCCGCGGGGTCCAGATCGAAGCCGGTGACCCCGGCCAGCAACATGCACTCGGCCAGCAGATCGGGCGGTGTGCGCCGATCGTCGACCTCGTCGAGGGCGCCCCGTCGGTCGACCTGCTGCGGGTGGTTCTGCGCGACGAAGCTCATTGGCCCTGCCAATGTCGGTGGCAACGACTACCCTGCGGGTGGAGGCCGCGCGGGAGGGCTGACCCTGACACCGCGCATGAGGCGAGACTCATTGGCGTTCAACCACTTTCACCAGCCGGGCGAAGGCGTCACCGCTCATCACCACGTATGCCCGGCCCGGCTGGGTGTGCCCGAGCCGGTGCGCGATCACCACCGGGATGGCGCCGTCCGCCGCGTTGCGCTCCGCCTGGTCCACCCACCCGGCCAGCTGCAGCGCCCGCTGATTCTTGGCCTCGACCGACAGGTTCAGTTCGCCCCGGGCGGCCTGCAGATCGTCGCCCGGCTCCATCCACCTGGTCCGGCTGACGGCGAATCCCTGGGCGCCCAGCCACTCACCCACCCTGGCCACCCATCGGGTGCCCTTGCCCACGCTGCTCATCGCACGTACACCGCCGGTCCGGTCAGCGCCTCGCCGGCGCCGCGATAGTGGGCATGCACCAGGATCCGTCGGCTGTGCTCGTGGATCCACCGCCAGTGCGCACGGACCGGGTGGCGACGGGGTGGCCGTCGCCCGCTGCTCTCGATCTCCGCGTACTCGTCGACCTCGGCCTGCACGTGCGGCCGGGTGTCGATCACCCGCACCGCATCGGCCGGACGGAGCGGACCGTGCGCCTTGCGACTGGCCGCGGACACCTCCTCGGCGGTGAACAGCCGCTCCTGCGGCAGCACGTTGATCACCCCGGCCACCACGGTGGCCACGATCCGGGACCGCCGCTCCTCGGCCGATACCGTCAGCCCCTCCTTGGCGATCCACTGCTCCCAGTCCAGCTCGGCGAACACCTCCGAATCCCCGACCGTGCCCAGCGGCTGGTGGCCGGCCATGATCTCCCAGCCGGTGGCGTCGTAGAACCGGACGTACCACAGCAGGGTGATCCGGGTGATCCCGTCGTCGGCACTGCGCATCGGCATCACGGCGACATACGCGGAGATCGGGTACTCGCCGTCCAGCACCACCCCGATCCCGAAGTGGCCGACGAACCTGGTGAAGTCCCTCATCGCCAGGTAGGGATCCAGCGGCGCGCCCAGCACCAGGGCCGCGGTCCGGGCGGTGACGAAGTAGTTGGGCATCTTCTCCAGGCCCGGACACTCGAGGGTCTCCGGCGCGACGATGCACAGCCGGTTGATGTCGCCACGAAGGTCGGCCAGCTGGGCAGGGACCCGGCCGGGCTTCACCGCAGACCGCCCAACAGCAACAGGGGCAGCGCGTCCAAGCGCGCCCGCAACGCCGCCTGCGGTGTGCCGCCGAAGAGCCCCCCATCCACCTCGGCCCGCACCAGCGCGCCGGTGACCCGGTGCCGGCCGATGACCTCGCAGTAGATGAAGCTGTTGTCCTTGGTCCGCACCCGGCCCATCGGGATCAGGTCGGCCAGCGCCACCTGGTCCAGCTGCCTGGCCATTGACGCGGTCACCTGGCGGTTGCCCACCATCAGCACCCGCACCTCGGCCTGCAGGCTCTCCACGGTAGCGGTCGAAACGATGTCGGCCATGATCATTTACCCCTTCGAGGGACCACCCGGCTGCGCTTCATCGCCGGCTCCCATGGTTGGCGCCACCGCACGCGCACTGGCAGGTGGCCCGCGGGGTGTCCGCCGGTGCACAGTCCGGGATGCTGCAGCCGGGCGTACGGACGGGCGCCGGCGGCGCCTTCGGATCGGTGCGGGTCGGTCGGGTCATAGTTTTCCTCACTGTGTGTAGTTGGAGATCCGAGGGTCTGGGATCAGGTGTTTTCGCAGGTCACGCCGAATACCCGAATCCGCGCGCCTATAGAGGTGCGGGAGCCGGGATCAGAGAACTGGTCGACGCACGGTGATCACTCGGGGTCATCGCCGCCCATCCGGTATCGCTTGACCGGGCGGTGGGTGATCGGGTGGACGGTGGACTCGCACTCGACCACGCCTTCGGCCACCAAATCGTCGAGAACGACACCCCGCCCGCCACGACCGGACTTGTCACCGGCCGCCCGCAAGACGTCGGTGTGGAACTGCCACGCGCCGCGGCGGTCGTCGTCCAGCAGGAACTCGACGATCAGCCGCTCGAAAGCCGCGCGGTCCTCGGGCGTCACCGGGCGGTTGGACCGGGCCGTGTACTTGCCCTCGAACGGTGGCGGTGGCAGGAAGCGCAGGGTGGCATCAGCATCACCGAATGCCGGCTCCAGGCGCAGCAGACCCAGCCGCTCGAACTGCCGGGGATCGACGCTTTCCTTGTCCACGATCGCGTGCTTGCGCACCATCGCGTGTCGGTCCTTGCCGATCTCATACATGGTTTCGCAGATCTGATCCGGCCGCCACGGAGTGAGACGTGTTGCTCTCAAATAGATCCCATCGACGGCGGCCTTCTTGCTGCTGCTGCCCATCGCCGTCGTAGGAATCAGCCCGTCCTTCTGCGGCTTGTCACTGGCATGGTCCACGATCAACACGGCGGCGTTGCCGGCCATCGCCCACTGCTTGAGCAGGGTGTTGACGGCCCGGATCTCCACCGACGAGTCCATGCGCTCCAGCAGGGCCAGAAACCCGTCGAAGCTGTCGACGATGACCAGATCAGACTCCGCCGCTCTGGCCACCAGCACGTCCCGGTCCCGGGAGGTGGGCAGCCCCCACAGCCGGACGTAGGTGATGTTCTGCTGGGTTCGGTTGAGCGTCTGCAGCCGGCGCCGCAGGCCGTCATGATCATCCTCGGTGTCGATCAACAACACCCGGCCGCCCCGCTCGACGATGCTCAGTGCCATGGCCAAGGTGAAGAACGACTTGCCGGTCTCCGACGGGCCGAACTCGACATTGACCCGGCGGCGGTACAGCACCCCGACACCGTCCGTGCGGAAGCCGACCGTGGCCTCGGGGGCGAACTCGATCGGCGCGTCGTTGGCCTCGAAGATGTCCAACGAGCCCGCGGACCCGCCCCGCTTCCAGGACAGATACTCGCGCGCCCGCTCCCGGATCGCCTCGTCCATCGCCTTGGCGATGATCTTGGAGGCCGGGGTGACCTGCTTGTCCTTCGGTGCTGACGGGTTCAGTGGAGCCAGTTCGTCAGGCAGCCAGAACGGATGCTCCGTAGGCTCCGGGTCGTCCGCGACCTCATCAGGTCGAATCCCTGTGTCCCCGTTGACCGTATGAGTCACGGGATCCGACCCTAGCCACTCGTCGACGATCGTGGGGTCTGGATCGATTCCGGCAAAGACCTTGGCTGCCTTTACGTCTCCAGAGAACTGTGATACAGCAACATAGTTCAGCTTGGTGATGGTTCGACCGTTGGTTTCCATCCACGAATCCAGCGGCGCCGGAGGATGATCCGTCCAGATGTGCAACGGCCCGTGATTTTCCAGATTCTCGTACCGGCTGCAGACCACGTCGTGCGCCGTGGCGCTCTTCCAGGTGGACACGTCGTCACCGGGCCGGGTCCAGACGGGGCAGCCACAACCATCCAGCTTGCCGGTGGGCTCCCAGCCGGCCGGGGCCAGCAGATCGGCCCAGTCGGTGCGCTGCGACCACTCGGCGATCGAATCGTTGGCGAACATCGTGCCCCGGATGGCGACCCGCTCGGCATAGCCGTCCAACGCCGCGGTGATCTTCCGCAGCACCCACGCCGGCAGCTGCAGCACGTTGCCACCGGGCAGGTAGCGACCTTCCGGCCGCACGCTGGGCGGTACCACCGACATCGACCAGCCCCACCGGATGTCGTAGGACCGACCCTCGGGCTTGAGCGTCTGCAGGCCCAGGCCCAGTTCGATCCCCTCCGGAAGCTCGAACAAGAAGTGACCGCCGTCCTTGTGCGCCCATTCACCGTCGGCCTTCATCACGCCGGGGGTCAGCACCGTCGGCGTCTGGGCCAGGCAGCCGGGATCGCCCTCCTCGGCCGCCCAGTCTTCGACGAACTCGCGCACCGCGACCGCAGTGTCCGCGTCCACACAGACCATCCGGCTGGGATAGGCGACGATGCCCAGGTTCAACCTGGCCGCGCCGTACTCCTTCACCAGCCGGGCGAACACCCGGCGGGCCACCTTGTCGTCGGTGATCGCGTGGTAGACCCCGCACTTGTGGTCCGGGCCGGCCGCCTTGAGTTCCCGGGCGGTCAGCGTGCAGATGCTGGCCTTCTTGGTGCCCGGCGCCACCGGGACGATCGCGTACCCCTTCCGGACCGCCTCCACGGCCACCTTCACGATGTCCGGTGATTCCAGGTCGATGCCGAAAACCGGCGTAAAGAGGCGCATATCGAGTCAACTCTCCTTGGGTTCCCAATGACGGCCCAGGTCGGACCGCCCCGTGCGCAGCACCGGCACCCGACCGGACGCCGCGACGAACGCCGGCGGCGGGGTCCGCATGATGGCATCGATCTGATCGGCCGCCTCGGTGGCGACCAGCAGCTCGTCGTGCACCGCGAACTCAACCGCATCGCCCAGACCCTGCCGGTGGATCTCGTACAGCGCCTCACTCAGCAGGTCGTAGCAACTGCCCTGAATCAGGAAGTTCGGACCCTTGTAGCCGTGGTAGCGGGTGGCGCCGAACCGCTCCTTGGCCCGCAGGTCCAGGTCGAGCGGCAGCCGGCGACCAGACACGGTGGCCACCCAGCCGAGCTGATCGCACATCCGGCGCACCTTGCGCACCCCGTCGCGGATCTTTGGCATCCGGGCCATCACCCGGCCCGACAGCTCCCGCGCTTCGTCCACCGTGATGCCCAGGTCGTTGGCCAGGGACGGCGCTCCCTCGCCGTACAACTGGGCCAACAGCACCACCTTGGCCACCTTGCGGGTCACCCCGGCGGCCTCGGCCACCGGCAGATAGATGTCGCCACCGGCCTCGAACTCGGCGATCACGTCGGTGTCCCCGAACACGTTGGCGGCGAACGTCGGCTCGATCGAGGCCCAGTCCAGGCTGGTGACCGGTCGGTCGAACCGCAGCATCCGACGGACCTGGGGCGGAAACTGCTGCAGCGGTGGATTTCCGATCGACATTCTGCCGGTGGTCGCCGCCAGGATGTTGACCGACGGGCGCACCCGGCCGTCGAACCCGGCCAGCGCCACCACCTTGTCCGCGTAGTCAGTGGCGAACCGCTCGGCCCGGCTGCGCGCCTCGAGGGCCGTGATCACCGGATGACCCCCGAGCTTGGAAAGGGCCTTGGCATCCGCCGATGGTCGTCCGTTCTTCAACCGCGGGTGACGGGCCGGGATCACCCCCAGCCGGTCGAGCACGTCGACCGCGGACTCCTTGATCTTGGGCGCCGACTGCTCGACGTCGACGCCGTAGCTCTGCAGCACCGCATCGGCCTCGGCCACCTGCCGGCGCATGTCGGCCTTGAGCTCGTCGATGACGTCCAGGTCCACGTGGATGCCCTGGGAGGTGCGGGCCAGCAACAGGCGGTTGACCGTCTGCTCCCGGCGCAGCAGGTGCAGCGGATCGGCGTCGCCGTAGGTGGTCACCTTCGCCGGCAGCACCGCGGCCAGCCGGGCGGCCATCACCGAATCGAACGCACTGTAGGCCACGAACGCCGGCGAGCTGATCCCCAGCACCTCGAACATCTGCGCCTTGGTCATCCCGGTGACCGCCTTGAACCCGGCCTCCAGCGAGGACTTCCACACCCCGTACTCCTCGCCCAGGTAGCGCGCGCAGCACTCGCCCAGCCGCTTGCTGATCCGCTCCCCGGGGTCGACCAGCCGGGCCGTGATGACGGTGTCGACGACGTGGGAGATCGCGGACGCCGGCATCAGCCCGTTGGCCCGCAACGACGGTGCGTCGAAACTGGCGTTGTGAAACCAGATCGTGGACGCCGCGCTCAGTGCGTCGACGATCGCCCGCCGGTGACCGGCGTCGGTCGGATCCAGGACCACCGCGGTGTCCGCGGTGCCGATCGAGACCGCGGTGATGGCGTACGCCTTGGCACCCAGGCCGCGGGTCTCGATGTCGGCGCCGATGCGCCCGGCGCGGGCCAGCCGGACGGCGAGGTCGCCGTCCCCGAACACGTAGCCGGCGTGGTCACCGGCGTGCCAATCGAAGGAAGTCAGCATTGATCCGTCCCAGAAGAGGTGATGAACCGTCACGGCACGGCCGGGAGAGATCCCCCGGCCGCACCGAAGCGGCTCAGAACTCGGGCTCGGCCGGCGCCGCCTCGGTCGGGGTGGTGTCGTCGTGGACCCGGACCTTGCCGTCCTTGCCGGTCACCTCGACCCGGAACTTCTTGAGCGTCTTGAGCCCGCGCTTCTCGATCTCGGCCAGCACCACCTTGATCTGCTCGCCCGGCTCCGGCCGCAGCTCCAGCAGGCCCTTCTGCAGCAGCACCTGACCAGCAGTGATGGTCGCCCCCGAATCGAGCATGATCGTGAAGGCCAGCCGATCGGTCACCGTCCCGTCCGGGTTCCGGTTGGAGAAGGTCTGCTTGCCGAGCTTGAGGATCTTGCCCTCGGCGCTGTCGCCGACGGCCAGGAAGGACGCGTACTGACCGCTGGCCGCTGCCGCCTTGACGTCGTCGTCGTCCCAGAAATTGGAACCCATTGCTGTACAACCTCTTTCGATCGAGGGTCGTCATGGACCCAGTGACCCGACAACCGGGTGCGGTTGCGGGAGTCAGACCACCTGACGGCGGATGAACTTCTTGGACTTGCGGATCTGGTGGGCGGCCAGCGCGATGTCCAACGCGGTCTTGCCGACGGTCAGGTCCAGCTCGTCCAGATAGGCAGCGCCCGTTTCGAGGGGGAGCGACAGCAGATAGGCGGTCTCCCGGCTCACCGGCGCCGTGCGCAGCCACCCGTCGCGCGGACAGAACCTCGATCCGTGCGCGTACCCGGTGCACTGAATGCACACGGACATCGGGAAATTTCTGTCGTTCGCCTTGCGAGACGTCTTGAGATCACCGACGTAGAAGGTGTTGTCGGTGTCCCGCTTGAGGATCATGTCGATGGACCCGGCGATGCCCATGGTGCCGGCGACCACGAACTGCTCGATCTGGATGACCCGCAGCCCGGCCTCGGCCAGCGCCGCCAGCCCCACGGTGATGGACGCCCGGGTGGCCTCGTCCGAGTACTGCAGCGGGCGACCGCGGGCAGCCGCCAGGAACGCTGCGTGCAAGGCGCTGCCATCGCTGGCCGCGGAACTCGCGCCGCCGATGTCCGCCGACCGACGGGCGATCTCCTTCTGGGCCGCTTCGTCCCCTGCGCTCATCGCCACCGCCATGCTGCGGGGGATCGAGGGGTCGATGACCGTCCCTCGGACCCCCATCAGTGCCTTCCAGTCGGGCAGTCCGCCGGCGGTGTCCAGGGCCTTGGCCACCGTCGACACCCGGACGAACGCCTTGGGCTTGCCGCGGAACGGCACGATCGGCTGGCCCCACTGGTTCCGCTCGATCTCCTCGCCGTGCGGACACTCCGGCGTGCACGGCGTGTCCGTCTCGGGACGGAGATCCTTGAGGATGGCGGTCACGCCCCCACCTCACGTCGGTGTGGTTCGTAGACGGCCTCGAACTCGTCGGCATCCTCGGTCACACCGCAGATTTCGCCGCAGCTGCACTCGATCGCCCACTCGTCGTCGGCCGTCACGAACACCCGCAGCTCATGCTCACCGGGCACCGTTCCACTCCTGCTCCAGCACCATGGCCAGGTCGTACATTGCGTCCTCCGACAGCCCGACCGCCTCGAACAGCTCGAGATGGTGCGTGGCCAACCCGGCCAGCGCCATGGCGCACTCGAAGCCGAAGGCCAGCTCGTCGCCGGCGGCCGACCTGTGCAGCTCGGCGAAGCCGGGCGAGCGCGGCAACCGCCCCGTCGGCCAGGTCTTGCGCATCTCGGCGATGTCCATCACCGCACCTGCAGCAGCTTGATCAGCCAGTCGGTCGGCACCCGCACGGACGCCCCGACCTTGATGCTGGGGATCTCGGCGTTGCCGATCAGCCGGTAGGCGGTGGGGATGGAGATGCCCAGCGCGGCGGCGGCGGTCTTCACATCCACCACCGGCCCCATCTTCTTGAGGTCGCCGATCGTGGGCGGGGGCGGGGCCTCGGGCTTGTCCTTCTTGGTCGGCCGGGCCTGGGTGCGGGCAGCCATCATCAACTCCTAGGGTTGCTCGGTGTTACGCATGAACATGCAAGCGCGTGAAGGAGGTTTGCTCGCTTGCTGTGTTTCTTGGTCGTGCAGCAGGAACGCTAGACCCGGTCACAGACCCTGGCAACTACCTGTCAGTGCAGGTCAGCGACCACCCGACAACAAATCGGAGGGGTCGCCGCAGGTCACCCCGGGTGCGGTCACATGATCATCTCCAGAAAAGTCGATAAGGCTGAGTACGCATGTAGGTGCCTGATAGCGTATGGTGGCCGACATGACAGACGACGACGATTTCCTGGGCATCCGCGAGGCCGTGAACCGAAACTTCCCGATCAGCAGCGAGGCCATCCGTGAGGCGGTGAACCGCAACTTCCCGATCGATGCCGACCAGGTCAAGCAGCAGTTCGCGAAACACCTGCGGGCGCATCGCCGGGCGAAAGGGCTCACCCAGGCCGACCTGTCCCAGCAATCCGGGGTCAGCCAGCGGGCCATCTCGAACTACGAGGGCGGTACGGCCACCCCGAACCTGCACCAGTTCGTGCTGCTCCAGCGGGTTCTAGAGCTGGCGCCCGCCGCCTATCCACCGTCATGGACCGAACCGGTCGGTCCGTCCCCGGTGGAGAACGCACTGCGCCGTCTCCGGCAGCTGCGGACCGAACTGGACATGGTCATCGACCAGTTGGCCGACCACGCCGCCAAGACAACCGCCATCACGCGCGCACTAGCCGCTACCACCAAGGAGGAACCCCATGCCCAGACCACCTGATCTCCCGAGCGGCGCCGAGTGGCTGCCCAACGGTCGGATCCGCGTGCGCATCGCCATCCCGGCCGGACCGGGCGGCAGGCGCCAGTACGTCAAGAAGGTCGTCGACACCCCGGCCGAGGCCCGCCGGCTCTACGCCGAGGTCCAGAACTCGGTGGAGGAGGGCACCTACATCGCGCCGGCGACCGACACCGTCGACAGCTTCCTGGACGGCTGGGAGGCGGCCAAGGCCCGCGAGGTCAAGCCGTCCACCCTCACCTCCTACGTCGTCGCGCTCAAGCCGGTCCGCCGGCTGCTGGGCGCCCGCAAGCTGCAGAGCCTGACCAAGGCCGACATCGAGGCCGTGGTCACCGACATCCTGGCCCGCGGCCGGACCGGCCGGACCGCGAATCTGACGCTGTTGTCGATCAAGGCCGCGCTGACCGACGCCCGGCGCGAGGGGTTGATCAAGTCCAACCCGGCCGATCTGGTCAAGCGCGTCCGGGAGAGCAAGCCGGAGATGGCGACCTGGACCGCCGCGCAGATGCAGGTGTTCCTGGACCACATCGGCGAGCACCCGTGGCGGGTCGGCGCCGAACTGTCCTGCTTGGGCATGCGGCGGGCCGAGGTGTGCGGGCTGCGGTGGCAGGACATCGACCTGCGCGGACAGACGCTGAGCATCGTCACCACCCGCGTGTCGATCCGCGGCGCCGTGCAGGACAGCACCCCCAAGTCCCAACGCAGCCGCAGGGTGTTGCCGTTGGACGGGGTGCCGCACGTGCTCGAGGTGCTGCGCCGGGCGCACCGGGATGCCGGGTTGCTGGGCCGTCGGGAGGGCGCCACCGTGCTGGTCGACGAGGCCGGCCAACCGCTGCGGCCGGAGCGGTTCGGCGACTGGCTGCAGCGGGAGATGGCCACCGCCGGCGTGCCGGTCATCAGGGTGCACGACCTTCGCCACTCGTTCGCGACAATCGCGCTGGGACAAGGGGTTCCGGTGCACGAGGTGGCGGCCTGGCTCGGCCACGATGCCAGCGTGCTGTTGCGAAATTATGCGCACGCGATCCCGTCCCGGCTGGCTGGCGTGGCCGCAGCGGTTCGGACCGCCCGGTGAGGCGTCCGCACCTGTCCGACCCGTACGACCAGCTGCACGACGACCTGATCGGCGCCGGCTTCGTCTACGCCGGCGTCGACGGCCGCGGGCACCACACCTACCGCCGCGACGGCTCCCAGCCGGTGACGCTGCCGTCCTCCGGCGGCACCTACGGCCGGGCCTTCCTGAACGTGCGGGCCTCGGTCCGCCGTGCCATCCGGAACGCCGGATGAACGGCCCGTCCACCGCCGGCATCGTGCGCCGGGCGATCGGTGCGGTGTTGATGCTCGGTGCGATCTACCCGGCGGCGATGGCCTGGGGAGCGTGGCACGCCAGCCGGGCCTTCCCGATCGTGTGGAGCATCGAAGGCGCCAGGATCGCCCGTGAGGCCGCCGACGCCGCCACCGGTTACGGCACGACGGCGGCCGTTTGCTTGCTCGTCGGGCTCGTCCTGTTCGCCAGCTCGCTGAACCGCGGGTGGTTCGCCTAGCCGGGTTTCCCCTGGGTTTGTGCCCTTTCTGTGCCCTTGGCCCTCGTGATCTTGATCGCGGGGGCCTTGTCATACCCTCTGACCTGGGCTTTTGAGGCTCCCCCGGTTGGACTCGAACCAACAACCGTCCGATTAACAGTCGGATGCTCTGCCAATTGAGCTACGGAGGACCGGCGCCGCCGCTCTCACGGCAACGCGGCCTGAAGGATAGCCTAGTTCGGCGGCCAGTCCGAACCTGCACCCACCGCGGACCCACGGGCCGCAACATCCGCTGGCTCCGCCGGACCGTCCCTGAGTCAGGAGTCTCTGGCGGAGCGGTCGCTTGGCGCTGTGCGTCCGCATCGGCGACTTCAGCCGGCACAGGTCAGGCGACATCACCGCGGTCCGGGGAGTCGCGTCCGTTCCAAGGTGCATGTTCCGGCATCGGGCCGCCGACGCCACCCTGTTCCGGTCGACCAGTGCCAGATCGGCGCGTCATCCAGATTGAGCGCCCGGCCAACCGTCGGCGCCATCATGGTCGGTTGCAGCGAGTCGGTGAGCGATCCCGCTGCGAAGCGCCGCCGAGCACGGCAGGGTGTCGCGACCGGTAGGGTCTTCGCGGGGCGGTAGCTCAGCTGGTCAGAGCAGCGGACTCATAATCCGTCAGGTCGAGGGTTCGAGCCCCTCTCGCCCCACGAAATATGTTGCAGCACAGAGTATTTGGTTCGAGATTAGTCGACTCATCTACGGATCACTCTCCATAAAATTGCTATCAGGCCCCGCGGATGGTTTCGGGTGCGGGTCGCACCGGTATGCAAGTTGGCACTCGGTCTCGCTGGCGAAACTGCCCTGGAGCGTTCGGCGGATGTGATCGACTGTGCGACGCAGAACGGCTCGTGAGTGATTGTCCGGCGGCGCGTTCGCCACGATCGGCGCGGGTCTCCTGGATGCGGTCGCGTTAGGCTCGTTCGCCCGAGCGTGGCCGACAGAGATCTTTTGGGGCCGGTCCCGAGTGCCTGCCTTCCATCGCGTTGGACGGTGCGATCCTGTTCGGAGAGTCCGAGGTCCATCTGACCATGTGGCAGGACGTCGTCGCGGTGTCCCGGATAGGGAGCCGTCACCGGGCATTTTCGCGGGCGGGTCTCGCGGGACGTCCTCGGGACGAGGGCGGTCCCGGGCCAAGGATGTCCGGTTGCTGTCCGCCAGCCGGTCCCGATACGACACATCCGCTGCTGAGACAGGAACGTCGGTGCTTACGGGGCCGGCCCTCCGGGCATTCCAAGCGGATCTGGTGGCATATTGCATTGACCCAGAAGTCTATAGTTCAGCGGACAGGGCAAAATGCTTACTTCTTAGACTTGGCCGTCGACACCTTCTTACCAGCTCCAGAATTCTTACCCTTGGTTGACCGTATAACCGCCTTGTCGGAAAGCTGTAGGTAGTCGGGGACGCCGAGGAGTTTTGCTGCCTCACGAAGTTGTCTACGTCGTCCGGTCACCTTGCCGATCGCATCGGCTGCCCTGCCAGCCCAGATCAGCGACATGCAGAGCTGGTAGAGAGCTGCTCGGTGATCTGCTTCGGTGTCGTTGGGATCGCCGAACTCCTTGACCCAGCCGTCCTCGTCGAGGCGGACGTAGAAGTCAGCAACACCAGGCCCAGCGTGGCAGTAGTGAGAAAGCATTCGGTAGGTCAGATACAGAAAGTCGCCGCCCCTCAGGTCCTCGCAGACCCCAATGAACTTGGTGGGCAAGCCCCTCTTCTTGGCGTCTTCCAGTTCATCGAGTTGCTTCTGAATCTCTGCAAGCCGCTTGTCGGCCTCGGCCTTGTCGATGAATTGAGCAGCAAGAGCCGAGTTAATCAGGTTCTTTCGGTTTCGCTCAGCCTCGTACAGTGAGATCTCCACGGCTTCTTTCGTCGCGTACAGCCACTGCGCCGAGACGGCCATCTCAAAACATGTCCGCAGGATCGGGTACCCCTCGATCCAGAGGTCCTGTTCAGCCAGCTTCAAGCAGGAGTGGGCCAGGTGGTGGGCATGCATCGAGTAGCTGAAGATCAGGACGTCTCTGGCAAGTGTCTGTCGCTTGAGGCGAGCGTTGGACTTCGCTGCCCAGGTGGTGACCAGATCGTTGGCCAGCGATGCCAAGGCTTCGACGGTCAAGTCGTCTGCTTCCCCCATATGGCCGATCGTAGGTGGACGTGCGTCGCATCGCGCGCTGCGTGACACGTTCCTTCCTGGTCGAGCTCGTCCGGTCAGGGTTGCCCTTTCGGGAACACCGCCAATCAGGCCGGTCTCGACCCGTGCGAGGTCGATCCACGTGGTGGGACCGCCTTGTGTGACCTCTTGGACCTAAGCCGTCGCCTGCACCGGCACCGGCACCAGGGGTGCCTCCAGCCGCTCGACGTCTGCGATAAGCTCAGCGACGGTCTGGTGGCGCTGACTGAGGTCGTTGTTTGCGCACTTATGGATGATCTGACCCACCGTGCCTTCAGCCGAAGGAAGTGACTCTCTCCCAGTGAAGATGTAGGCGAGGACATGGGCGATCGAGTACAACTCGTTCACGACCCCGTAGTCCTTGAAGCTACCGAGCATGGGGTCACGGACTGTTCCTTTCATCTCGGTCTGGGTCCGGGTGAAGTCATTGACCTGATCTTTGACGAGGCCGAAATCTGAGAGCTTCACCAGTACAGCACCGGCGCCGAACACCTTCAATAGGATGTTCTGGAGGCTGATGTCACGATGCAACAGCTTCTGGCGATGCAAGTAGTTGATGCCGTAGAGGAGTTGAAGGGCGATGCGCTTGCGAGCCGCAAAGGACATCGTGGCGTTCTTCTTGCGGATGTGGTCGCGAAGAGTGGTGTCGCAGTACTCCATTCGATACTCGTTGAGCGTCTCGTTGTAGAGGTAGACCTCCACCACGTACGGGAAGCTCAGCCTTTTCATGACCTCGAACTCCTGCTTGAAGCGGCGTAGGTCCCGTTTTATCGAGGTCCTTCTTCGCTCGCTTGATGGCGAACCTGATGCCGTAGTCGGGGTCGACGTAGGAGTACACGTGGGCGTAGGATCCGCTGCCCACCATCTTCATTTCTACGGAAGTCTGCTGCTTCTCGAGCTTCACGCTCTTGGACGCGTGGGCGAAGACCGGCTCATAGCCAATGACCTCGATGGGCTGGAAATCCTCCGGCACCGTACTGCCACCGCTCGGCGACAGCCATGGCCGGCAGCGATCCAGCGCGTCCTGGTACGGGTCGGCCAACTCGACGTCGACGCCTGACCTCTTGAGCAGGGGGAGGTCGATCTCGATCTCGTCGATGAGCACGAGCAGGTCACGACTGTTGTCGGCCCAATAGTGGCGAGTGGACTTGGCGCGCCCGTTGATATCGGTGAAGTGCTCGTTGAGCCGCTTGTGGAGGACTGCGAACATGTGAGCCCACTCGGGGCCGTCGTATAGGCGAGTGAAGGTGCGTGCGGCAGGCAATGCCTCATACTTCTCTCGTAGGTCGGCCAGCATGTACTCCACCGGATTGGCCACCGTGTCCTCCTGTCCCTCCTACGCGACGATCCCATGAGCTGTGACACCCGGGATTCCGTCACCGTCCTGGGCCTGTGTCTTGCCGCCAGATCCTCCTTGAAAGTCTCACACACGGATCCCTTTGCGGACGGATACAGGCCCGGGCGGACGATACTGGTCGCCTGCGTGCTCAGATTGCGCGCGGCGAGAAGAACTCGACGCTCCACCTGAATTTTCTCCGGCATGCCGGCGCGCTCCCATAATGCTCGATACCGTTCGGTGAGTCCGCGCCAGGCGCCGTCTGCCGGATCGACCAGCGCCGGAGCGACGTCGAAGTCAAGCTTGCGGTGATTGCAGGGCCAGCAGGCCGTGACCAGATTGTCAGGATCGTTGCCACCGCCGAGCACCACCGGCCTCACGCGGTCGACGGTTGCGATCGAGGATGGAAAGGCCGGATGAATCGCCCCCACCCTCCAGTTGCGATGCCATGGATAGCGTTGGGGGTCGATGACGGCCAGCAAGGCGAGCACTTCGGACAAGATCAATTTTGAGCCGCAGTATCGGCACTGGTAGTGGTCTCGCTCGAAGGTGTCCCGTCGCTGACGGTTCGCGATCGTGGTCCGCTTGGCACGGGCCGCGTCGAGTGGGGCAGGGCTGCATAAGCGGCATCGACCGCGTCGCCGTCGCCATGGACAACCGCCTCGATCAAGACCGCCAGTGGGTCGGCGTATGACATCCAGCGATACTGCCGGATCGTCCAGCGGTGCTGCTCCCTGTGCGACTCGGGTGGAGGCTCGTCACCTGTAACAAGGGCGAGAAAGGGGCACGGTCTGGTGCGCCATGGCGCCGTTCGTCAGTCTCCGATGCCAGGATGTAGTTGGTGGGGACCGAGGTGCTGAAGGGAGGCGGTGGGCTGTGGCAATCGACAGGTTCAGTACGCCCCTGTACACCGTCGCCGAGGCGGCGCACTTCCTGGGTGTGCCGGACTCGACGTTCCGGTCGTGGGCCAAGGGCTATGTCCGGCGGTCTGACGGTCGGGCGGACGTGCGGGGTGAGCCGATCGTCTCGGTCGTCCCGGGTCAGCGGGTGCGGTCGGCGTCGGTGCCGTTCATCGGGTTGGCCGAGGGGCTGGTTCTGGCGGGGATCCGGCGGGCGGGGGTGCCGCTGCAGCGGATCCGGCCGGCTGTGCAGGTGTTGCGCGACGAACTCGGGATGCCGCATGTTCTGGCCTCGAGGAGGCTGTATACGGACGGCGCGGAGGTGTTGTACGACTTCGCCGAGCGGTCGGACGACGCTGACGCCGAGGACGTCCGGCAGCTGGTCGTTGTCCGGCACGGTCAATACGTGTTCAACGAGGTCGTCGATCAGTACTTGCAACGGATCGAATTCGCCGACGATGACTACGCCGAGTTGATCCGTCTGCCGGGTTACCAGGCAGCGACGGTGGTGGTGGACCCGACGCGGGGGTTCGGCCAGCCGATCTTCGGCGATGGTGGGGCGCGGGTCGAGGACGCCCTGAGCATGTTCTGGGCCGGTGAGTCTCTGGCCGATGTGGCGGTTGAGTACGGCGTGCCCGAGCCTCAACTCGAGGACGCCCTGCGGGTCGCCACTCGATACGCCGCTTGATCGGTGGACGCGCTTCCGATCGTCTTCGTTGATCGGAGTCTCGGGCGCATTCAGGTCCCGCAACTCCTCCGGGCGGCCGGCGTCGAGCTGGTGACGTTGGCCGAGCACTACGGCGTGCCGGCCGACGAGCAGGTCGCCGACGTGACGTGGATCGCCGAGTCGGCTCGACGGGGCTGGATCGCGTTCATGAAGGATTTCGCGATCAAACGCCGTCCCGCCGAGATCCAGGCGATCCTGGACGATGGTGCCCGCTGCTTCTGCCTGCCGAACGCAAACTTGAGGGCGGCGGCGATGGCGCAGCGGTATATCGACAACCTCGAACGTATTGCCCGGGCTTGCTGGCGACCGGGCCCGTTTCTCTACACGGTTCAGGTCGATCGGCTGGTCGCCGTTCGGCTGAGTCCGTGAACCGCAGATGTCCATGCATTTCGCATCTCGGTGCTCACAGGATTGTCGCGACCGTTGCGGGTCCAGTCTTTTCGCGGTTTTGGTAGATGTCGAGGGTGACGGATGGTCGGGCGTGGCCGAGTTGGTCGGCGATTTGGCGGGGGGTGTAGCCGTGTTTGTCGAGTTCGGTGGCGACCATTTTGCGGAAGGATCGTCCGCTGATGCCGGTGTGGCCGAGTCGGTCGAGTTCGGTGCGGATCTGGCCGGTGATGTTGCTGGTCCAGTAGGGTGTTTCGACCCGGTCGGTGTTGCGGCGTCGGGTGGCGGGGAAGACGAGGTGGCTGTCGGGTTTCGCCGCCTCTTTGCGGGTGCGGAGCATGGTGGTGACGGCGGCTGGGAGGGTGAGGCGGCGGACGCCGGCGCGGGTTTTGGTGTGGGGTTGGCGGTGGCCGACGCCGTTGATGGTGGCGTTGATCAGCACGGTGGCCGGTACTGCGTCGAGGTCGAGTTGGTCCCAGGTGAGGGCGGTGGCTTCGCTGGTGCGGCAGCCGGTGCCGGCGATGAACTGGAGCAGGTCGGGCAGGTCGGTGCGGCGGGTCCCCTGGTCGGCACGGAGGTCGGTGATGATCTGGTCGGCCTGGGTCTTGGTAATCCCGACGGTGCCCTTCGGCTGGACGCTGGTGGTGCCGCGGTCGATGCGTTGCGAGAGCAGGGCGAAGGTGCCGTGCAGAGTGGGGGAGTGGGCGCCGTTGGCGACGGCGTACGCCAGTGCCTGGCGCAGGATGCCTCGGCAGGTCTTGGCGACGGCTGGGCTGAGCGAGGCCAGGAATAGCGTGACGAGCCGTGGGGTGACCCGGTCGAGGCGGACCTGGCCCAGGGTGGTGGCGCCGATGCGGCGGGCCTTGATGCTGCGGGTGATGGCGTGCTGGTACCGGGCGAGGGTGCCGGCGGATCGGGTGCGGGTGGTGGCCGGGTCGGCGATCCACTGATCCAGGACGTGGCCCAGCGTGGTTCGGTCGGTGAAGGTTCGGCTGTGGCCGGTCTCCTCGGCGATGGCCTCGGCGAGCAGGTCGTGCTCGGGCCCGCGGAGCCTGCCGGCCAGCTCGGTGACCGCGGCTTCGCGGGTGGCGCCGCGGGCCTGGATGCGACGGCGACCTTCGCCGGTGTTGACGTAGGTCTCGGCGGTCCAGTACGCGGTGGGCAGTCGTTTGCTGTCCGCCTTGTGTTCCGGGGTCGCGGCGGTCCGGCGTCGGCGGGGTTGCCCGGTGGTCTTGTCGATGACCCAGGCGCGGGTGGTGACGCGGCCGTGTTGGCCGGCCTCCAGGGCCGGCCGGCCGCGCCCGCTCCGGGCGGGTGGAGCTTCGACGCTCGCCACTTGGCTCTCCGTTTAGTCCGTGAACCGGGATGATCCGAGGCGATGCCCAATGAGGAATATGGCCTCTGATCTGCGGTAAGACTATCACGGCCAGATCAGCGCTTGTCATCGTTGAGCCTATAATCCCGAACCGTCAGGTCGAGGGTTCGAGCCCCTCTCGCCCCAATGCCGCTTCTTTAGGTTACATGGGTGTAGTTTGCTCGTGTGGCTGGTGTGAC
>CAZCEH010000008.1:0-29332 GCA_964497705.1 uncultured Actinomycetes bacterium
TGCGCCGCCCTCGCCTCACGCGTCACACCAGCCACACGAGCAAACTACACCCATGCAACCTAAAGAAGCGGCATTGGCGAGGGCCGGGTCAGCAGCCTCAAACGGCAGTACGGGTGGGAACGGACCCGGCTCGACTCCCTCGAAGGTGCCCGGACCTGGACCGGACAGGGCGTGTTCACCAGCAACCTGGTCAAGATCGCGACTCTCACCGCCCCGCCGGCGGGGCCATGAACACTCGTGCCGGCCGGCGCGCCGGCAATGTTCCTTTGGCTGGTGTCCGCGCTCGTCGGGATGACGTGCGGCGCCGCGGATCGATTCTCGGTGACCTCGCCGCCGATCGAGGGCCTGCGCGGGTCGGTGCGCCGGACGCCGCCGATCACCGCCATGCTGACAATGGCCGGACTCACGATCAGAGCTGCCGCACGTGCCGGGAATGTGCTGGTCAAGGGCATGTCAGAGCCGCGCGGTGAACCGACCCGGTCGATGCAGCTTCTAGACGGCCTGTCCGGCCGCACCGACCAAGGACCCGATCCCGGTCTCACCGCACCTGGACACCGCCCATGGACCGAAAGACCACCGATCCGGGCCAAGAAACCGCGAACGAAGATCAAGAACGCCACTTGATCTTGAATTGCCCCGACGACGCCGTGATCCGGCCGACAGCCTACTTTTTCATGTCGAAGTAGCTACACGGCATTGATGTCTGCGGTGTGTTCGGTGCCGTGCATGTTGAGCCGGCGTCGCGGGGACGAGGCGAATGGTTTCGAAACCCTGAGCCCGTTCGGACTGATGCTAGTACTGATCCACTTGTGAAAACACGGTCGGAGACTCTGATAGGTCGAACGAAGAGTTGTCAGGAAGTCCGTACAGTTCTTTATCTAATAAGGGCGGGTCGGCCTTCACGAGAATCACCGAGGCGATTGGACGGATTCCTGGAGAATGGCGTAGGGCCGCCCAGCCGTACGGCGAAGCATGAGCAATTGCCTGAATCGCGTCCGGAATGGCTGAGCAAATCTTCGTTCCCACCGGAGAATCACCGTGCCCATCGTTCGTCGCGGCCTCTATGCCGGCCTCGAGTATTGCTCGCCCATCAACGATGCAGTAGTCGTCCCGCTGAAGGATCGAGATCTTCAATAGATCTTCGTCGAAGGCCACGCCGTATTCTAAGCCGCCGTCTTCAGGGTAGACATTGCTAACCGGATCGAATGATCCGGTGTAGTCGAATAGCGCGTCACCGTAGCTTTGCAGAAGTAGACGAAGCGACTGGTTGGCTGCATCCCAGTCAGCTTCCGCTACCGGTCCGGCCCCGGCGAAACCCGCGAGCTTCTCTGCATGCTCAATTAGCCCTTCGGCCAGACCGGCGGCAACGGACCGGAGGTGCAGTGCGCGATCGGGGGCCCAAGGCATGAATTCTTCGCTATTCATTCTTCGTTACCACCTCGTCTCGAAAAGGTTTCTATGGCCTGTTCATCTTACTCCGAGCTAGCGACGCCTGGGCGGGTTCTTTCCGCCACGGTAGTAATAGTGCCGAGTGTGGAGCAGTTCTCCATTACGAGTTATGTCGACGTGTACGTGATTACAGCTAGAGCATGCCCCGCGAAACTTTGCTTTGCCTGGTCCGCGGTAGTTGTTGGCGAACTGCTGCGCGGCTATGGTGGCTGCATTCTTGTTACCATAGATGATCGGCGCACGCGAGTAGGTCGGCTTCGACTTCTGGAAGGTCCCGCTGCCGCCGCTGTGCCGGCCTCCTCCCGTTGGTGCGGCGCAGTATGCGTTCCAGCTACCGCATACCTTTCCTGCATTCGCTGGTCCAGACGGGGTATAGGACATCGCGCCGCGGACGGTTGCTGATTGGACGGCGGCGAGGGCGATATAGAGCAGTGCCCACCAGATTTTTCCGTCGAGGTCGGTTTGGTTGATGGGGTCGGTGGGGTAGGTGTAGTCGTTGGGTGCGCCGCCTTCGACGGGGTCGGTGGATAGGAAGCGTCCGGTGGTGGGTTGGTAGACGCGGGCGCCCATTTCGGTGTAGCCGAGGCCTGCGGTGTGTTCGGTGCCGCGTTGATGTTGGCCGAGCCAGCCGTGGTCGTAGGCGGATTGGTTGGTGTTGGTGATGGCGTGGAAGTCGATGGCGCCGGCCGATGTGAGGGGTTGGCCGTAGGGGTCGTAGACGCTGATGCCGCCCTGCACGGTGCCGGTGTTGTCGGTGGAGAGGGTGTTGTCGCCGTGGATGGTGGGGTAGTGCCAGCGGGTGTCGGTGGGCGCGGGGTAGTTCTTGGTCAGGGTGGTGCCGCCGGGTAGGACGATGCTGCGGGTCAGGATCGAGTTCGTGGTGGTGAGTTCGATGTCGGGGGTGTCGCCGCCGGCGGTGTAGGACAGGTTGTAGACGCCGTTCTCGCTGGTGGTGGTGGAGCCGGTGATGGTGCGGCGAGTGATGCGGTCGGTGGCGTCGCGGGTGTAGATGATGGTGGCGGTGCCGCCGCCGGTGGTGTTGGGGGTGTCGGTGCGGATGTGCCGGTTGGTGGCGTCGAACACCATCCAGGTCGCCCCACCCGAGGTCGGGGTGGTGCCGGTCTGGTTGCCGCGGCTGTCGTAGGTGTTGGTGGCGGCGTTGTTGCCGAGGACGGCCAGGAGTCGGTCGGCTTGGTCGTAGCAGTAGCTGGCGGTGGTGGCGGGGCTGGCGCCGACGGTGGTGCCGGTGGTGACGCGGTGGTGGTTCCGCCCGGCGAGGGCGACGCTGCCGGTGGGGCAGGACCCGTTGGTGGCGGCGGTGTAGTCGTAGGACAGGGCCCGAGTGGTGGTCGCGGTCAGGTTCGCCGTGGAGAGTCGGCCCGCGGCGTCGTAGGTGTAGGCCCAGCCGGTTGAACCGGTGGTCGAATCGGCCACCTGGTCGGTGACGACGCGTCCGGTTTGGGAGCGGGTGACGGTGTTGGTCACCGACCGGCCGCCGGCCAATGCCCAGGCCACGGACGCGGGGCGGCCGTGGTTGTCGCGGGTCAGGGTGCCGCTGGTGGCGTTGCTGTAGGTGACGCCGGACAGTTCCCCGGCGGTGTCGTAGGCGGTGGCGGCGATGGTGCCGCCGTCGAGGGTGACGGTGTCGATCTGCCCGGTCGGGGTGTAGGTGTAGCCGAGGGTGGACGTGACACCGCCGCCGCCGCCGGTGGTGGCCTCGCTGTTGACCTTGCCGTCCTGGGTGTAGCTGGTCGTGGTGATGGTGCCGTGCACGTCGGTGTAGCTGACCGCGCGGCCGAGCCGATCCACGGTGGTGGTGACGGTTCCCGCCGAGTCCGCCACCGCGCTGATCAGGGGGTTCCCGCCGACCGCGTAGTTGGTGGTGGCGGTGCGGGCGGCGACGGCGTCGTTGATCGGGGTGCCCGGGTCGTCGGTGGTGGCCGGGTAGGTGACCGTGGTGACCCGGCCGCGGGCGTCATACGCGGTGCAGACCCAGCCGCCGGTGTTGATACGGGCGGCGACGACCCGGCCGAGGATGTCGTACACGGCTTCGGTGGTGATCCGACCGCCGCCGGAGTTCAGCGGGCCGGTGTTGGTCTTGAGCCGGCCGGCCTGGTTGACCGCCGGTGATCCGCCGACGCAGGGGTTGGCGCGGGTTTCGGTGTTGCCGTAGTAGGTGTCGGTCCACCGCTTGTCGGGATTGCTGATATCGCCGGTGGGCAGGGCGCGCGCGGTACGCCGCCGCAGCGAGTCATAGGACACGGTGCTGGTCAGCCCGGCGCCACCGTCGGCCTGCGTCACCGAGACGGCCAGGCCTTCCCATGGTTTGTCGCCGTAGTTGCTGGTGGTGACCAGGGCGGGAGTGCCGGTGCCGGTGTCGGCGGTCGTGCTGGTGGTGGTCAGCCCGTAGCCGGGGTTGAGCGCGGTGGCGGGGATGGGCACCTGACTGCCGGTGCCCGGGGTTTGCCAGGTGAGGTCGAACCGGGCGTCGATCGTCTCTTCACCCATCTCGATCTTGATCGGCCAGATGGTGCCGGCGGGCACGTTCGGGATGTAGAAGGTGCGGGGCAGCGCCCAGTTCGCGTGGTCGGCCAGCAGCACGTTGTTGATCCAGATCCGGGCGCTGTTGTCGACGTTGAGGGTGAAGTGGTAGGTGCCGGCGGTCGGGAACGTCAGGTACCCGGTGGCGCGGAACCCGAAGTTGTCCGGGTTGACGCCTGTCACGGGCGCGTTCGTGCTCCAGTTCGCGCGCAGCGGTGCGGTCGCGGCCGGACCCAACCCGAGGGTCCTAGCGACCGGCGCCCCGGCCAGGCCGGTGGTGTTGTACCAGTCCACGTGCAGTCCGGTCAGTCCCTGGTCGTAGGCGGTCGTGGTGGTCGGGACCGTGTTCTGGCAGGCCACGGTCGGCGTGTACCCGGTGAAGCAGGACGCGGGGGCGGGCCCGTAGGAGGCGACGGCCCGGTCGGCGTAGTCGTAGACCGTGGTGGACACCCGCCCGGCCGGGTCGACCGCCTTGACCAGCTGATCCTTGCCGTTGTATTCGGTCGTGCTGGTCCGGCCCTGCCCGTCCGTGCTGCTGGTTGCCCGCAAAGCTGCGTTGAAGGTGACCTTGCTGCTGTACCCGGTCGGTCACCCCGTCCTCGGTCACCCGGGTCTCCCCGTCCGTGCTGCCGGCGGGGGCGCTGCTGTAGGTGTAGCGGTGCGCCGGCCGGGCCACGCCGGCCCCGGGTTCGGGTCCGGTGATGCTGGTGACCCGCGCCGCCGTGTCATAGCCGATCAGGGACACCGCGGTGTCGTCGTTCGGGGCGGCGCCGGCCGCGATCGCGTCGTTGGCCAACGGGTCGCGGACCTTGGCCAGCCGGCCGTTGCTGTCGTAAGCCAGGTCGGTGTTCTCCCCGCCCGGGTCGGCCAGCCGGGCCAGGCGGCCGTTGCCGTCGTACCAGAGCAGGCTGGATTCGCCGTCGGGGTAGGCGATCCGGCACAGGTGATCCGCCGGCGCCGTCCCGGACATCCCCGCGGGCGTGGTGGCGCCGGGGTAGCAGACCTCGCCGGAGCGCTGGTAGAAGAACTGCACCTTCAGCGTGCTGACCGGGTCGGTGACCTCCTTGAGCCGGGCCGGGTTCCCGGACCAGGTGTACTGCAGCGCGGTGCCGGAGCCGGTCACGTCGGCCGGGTGGTACTCGCGCAGCGCCCCGTCCGGGGCGAACACCGAGCGGGACCCGTCCGGGTCGTTCACGGTGATCTGCCCGCCGCTGCCGGTGCCGGCGGCGGCGACGCTGATGGTGCCCTGCTCGCCCGCGGGCGGTGTCCAGCCGGTGCCGTCGCCGCTGCTCGTGCGGGTGTAGGTGTGCGGCGCGCCGGTGGCGTCGACCAGCGTGATCGACCCCTCGGAGACTAGGGCATGGGAGTACGCGGCGTCCCCGTCGACGTCGGTGGACAACGTCCACCCGGTCGGCAAGGCCGGCGCCGTCGCGGTGGACAGCCACGAGGTGGGGATAGGCATCTCGGTCGGACCGCCCGGCGTCAGGGGTGCGCCGTCGACCCGTTTGACGTACACGGTGGCGTAGGCGTGACCGCCGAACTCGGTCAGCTCCGCGGTGAACGGCACCGACGCCCCCGCGGTGAGGGTGATCGGCTTGTCGGCCTGGTACTTCTGGGTGAAACAGCATCCGCTGTAGTAGGCCTGGGTGCCGTTGACGGTCACGGTGAACGTGTCGTCGTGCGTCGCGCCGAACAGGTACTGCCCCGACGCAGGGGCGGTGAACCTGCCCGACCAGGTCACGAAGAAGTTGTCCGGGTTCAACACTCCCGGATACGGGGACTCGGTGGACCAGTCCGTGTTGACCGTGGGTTCGGTGCGCTGCAGCACCGGCACGTCCTCGGGGTCTCGGACCCCGTCCTTGTCCAGGTCTTGCGCGTACACGGACCGCAGACCCCGATCGACGCCGACTGCCATCGAGTTGTACGTGAAGTTCAACCCGACCTGCGACTTGGCGAACGAGGTGGTTGGGGAACCGGTCGAGTAGATCAGATTCCCGTTCGCCAGGTTCGCGGTCACCGCGCCCAGCGAATCGACCGGGCTGCTTTTCGGATCCCCGGTACGCATGTCGACCGTGAGCCGGTTCGACCACACGCCCTGGTCCTTGCTGGACCCGTCGAACGCCCACGCCGTCCACGTGTAGGACACCCCGTCCCGCAGGTACCCCGCCGGCACCGTCCAGGTCGTGCCGGTCAGCCACCCCGACGAGACCACCGCCCCGGTACGCCCATCGGTGCCGGTGGCCACCGTGAACCAGTACTTCAACGGCTGCGGCCCGTTGTCCGGATCGGTGGTCGGCGCCACCGACAGCGTCGGGGTGGTCGTGGCCACCGTGCCCGCTGCCGGTGACGCGCCGGCCGACGAGAGCGGATTCGGCGGGGTGTTCGTGGTGAACGCCCAGACCCCGGTCACCGACGGTGCCGCCTGCGGGCCGTAGCCGCACGGGTCACCGTCCGAGGAGCAGTAGTCGCGGGTCAGCACCCGCCAGTAGTAGGTGGTGCCACCCAGCAGCAGGTTGCTCGGCACCTGCGCCTGGTGCGAGAACGCCCACCCGGATTCCCAGATCACGTCCTGGTCCGGGTTCACCGTCCGCCCGATCCGGAACTTGTACTGCACGGGGTCACCCTCGGGATCGTTCGCGGCCGCGGTCATCAGCGGGGTCACCGACACCTGGGTGGCCTGGTTCGCCGGCTGGCTCAGGGTCGCCGCGTTCGCCGGCTTGTTCACCGTCAGGTACATCTCGCCGGTGAACCGCTTATAGGTGTATTTGGTGGTCGAGGACTCGTCGCCACGGAACATGAAGTAGGCCGTCGGGTCGTTCGCGGCGAATGCGGCGCGCAGGAAATTGGTCAGCGACCCGCCCTGGTAGGTCACGCCGGTGCCGAAATCCGCCGCGCCCAGTTGGGCGCCGACCCCGCCATAGCTGAACGATCCGGCGTGATGCATCGTCGACGGGTACGAGTTCGCGGTACCGTCGTACAGGCCCATCTGTGCGGCCGCGTCGACCAATTGATACCGCTGGTTCAGCAGTACGCGAAGTTGAAGTTGACGATGCCCCGCCACATTCCGCCGGCCCCGTCGTTCGGGCTGCCGGCCCGCAACAACCCGTCCTGGACTACCACCCCGTTGTTCTTGTACGCCGACGCCGACCCGTAGGACGCGGTATTGTCGGATCCACCCGCACCGGATACCGAAGATCTTTGCGGTTCAACCAGTCCCGGTCCACTTCGACCGTCACTCGCCACCGGCCGTCGACCTGCTCCAGCAGGTACCGGCCATTGATGTCGTTGGTTTCCCGCGCGCCGGCCACCCCGGCGGAATCGGTGACATACGGCACGGGCAGGGCCACCGCCAGCTGTCCGGCCTCGTTGATGATCTCGATCGCACCCGACTTCACCAGTGTCGGGCGGCCCCCCGTGATGTCCAACCAGAACGACCACGCCGTCACACCAGCTGCTCCGGGCGGGCCGCGCAGCATGATCGTCTCCTTCACCGACTCCTTCGTCACCTCGTAGACCAGGTCCGAGCCTGCCGACGCCCGGGTGAACACCACGTCCCCGTCGACCAGTTGCGGACCCTGCCCGTCGTCGTCCGGGGCATCCACCGGGGTCACCACCACGGCCGTCTCATTCGACATCACCGACACCGCACCACCCTTCGCGGTGGCACCGAACACCGGCCGCAACGGATGCGCCCCCGTCGTCAACGCCGGCAGCTGCCGAGCCATCGACGTGCCCAGCGCGTCACGGGTCACCGGCGTGTCCAGGCCGGGGTCGGCCGGTCGCACCGCCGCATCGATCGGCACCAACTCACCCGAGGAGTCCTTCGTGTTCAACTGGCCCGGCACCGCCCGCACGGTGTATGAGCCGTCCGGGTTGGCGTACACGTCGGCGTTCTCGTACCGCTGCGCCACCTGCGAGCGACCCGGCTCGAACCCGGTCAGATCCCTTGCCTCCACCGGGATCTCCTCCATCGGCGGGGCCACCTGCACCTCGGCGGTCGGATCGTTGGTGAACTCGCCCCACACCTGCGCCGGTTCCGCCGCATCCGGTTCCGCCGCCGCCTCCCCCAGGGGAGCCACATCCTGCGGTGTCAACGCCGGATCTGCCGGGGAAGGTGCCGCAACCACGACCGGTGCCGCCGGAACCGCGGACGCCACCCCCTCCGACGTCACGACCAACACCGCGACCAGGCCCAGCACCAGCGCCCTGGCCCGCAACGACACCGACGGCTTCCGCGCCATGTGACCCACCCCACAGTCAAACCAAGGAAGCTCACAGGTATCCACGGGCGATGGCACGCCGCAACCCGAACGTTCGACACGCCCTCGACCAATAGCGTCGCGAAGCATTCGCTCCGACGGCGTCGATCCGGGCCGGCGTGAAATCGTCCATCACAAGATCACCCTGTCGGCTCGACCCCACCTGAAACGAATCCCGAAACGTGGTGCACCGCAACAATGTGCGACGTCGTCGAGCAGGGTTGCGCAACGTGACCATACGCATGGCGGGCGGGACGCGGCGAGCTAACGAGTGAACCTGTCATCGACGACCACCCGCCGAATTGAGGCAACGCAAAAATCTGTCCCCAGGCAGATGCGCCCAGACGCCAGTCGTGCTAAAGGCTATGGCCTCGACGCCACTGACTTGTGCGTGCCCTTGATGCCGCGGGCAATCTTGCTGTTCGTGCTCGTCGCTTCATCGGCCAGTCGCTCCGCCGGATCGTTCGGTCGGCCGATCGCCAGCGTTCTGGAATCATGCCGCGAGCCTCGGAAGAAACGCGCTGACGGCCTCCTCGTTGACGCCGTCGGCACCGGTCCACCACACGGCCGGGTACGCGGTATCGGTGAAGTGGCGCGGTGGCAGCGCGCGCTCCTCGTAATCGACAAACCGATCAAGGTAGCCGGGGTGCGCGGCCGACGCCAGGATGGAGCAGGCGCCCAGTATCTCCATCAGGACGCGGCGCTCGTACGCATTCCCGCCGATCAGCTGGGTCTCGGCGAGCCGGGACACCGTGGCTGCCACGTCCGCATGCCGCAGCGTGTTTAGCAGCCGCCTGCCGATCACCTCACCGGCAGCTAACTCCTCCTCGGCAAATCCAGAAGCCGGCCGATGGTACTCGAATTGTTCCAAATCGAAACTTACGTATGTGAGATCGTCGCGACGTACGCCGCCCCATTTGAACCGCTCGAAGTTGAGCATATTTGGGTCCTGCGTCAAGGGCTGCCGATCCAGCTTGCACACCGCGCACAAACCGCTGGATTCAACTTCGCGGAAGACATGGGCAGGCAAACGCCGAGCAATGGCGAACGACCCGAGGGCCGAACGGAGATCCAACCGCCGGGTGGCCAGGCTCGCGATGAACGCCGCCTCGACGTCGGCGGGCCCAATCCGGGCCACCGCCGCACGCGCCGCGGCCACCCACCCGTCGTGGTCGAGGCTCCGGCGTTCCCGGAACATCACTCCAGCCCGCACCGCGGCCTCGAACTCACGGTCGTCAGCACGGCCGCGCGGGACCCGCCACCCGCTCGACGACCAATAGATGTCCGACAACGTTCGCACGGCGTTCCGGACAGTAGGATCGGTGATCACCACAGGCATCCTGCACCTCCGACGCGGGCCGCTACCCGGGCGGCAGGCAGATTCTGGCCACGAGCCGTCAACGGGTATGAGGAGTCGCCCACATGTCCGCCGGCGGTGGAATGGTCAGGTAGCAATCTGGTTGCTGGACCAAGATTGCTCCGATGATGCGAGTGAACCGCTGAACGACGCTCTCCTGCAGCTCCTGTCACGATTCGACGACGCGCAGGACGTGCTCGAAGAACTCCGAACGGACTACGAACTCCGCGTTCAATGTCATGGATCGTCGAACAGCGAACAGGGTGGTTTCTGGCTCGGGGTGCCGGTACTGCAGCGGCTGAGCCGTCTCAGCGGTCCGATCGGTCAGCCGCCCCGGTACGCAATCCTGGTCGCCCGACACGATGGCACGCGTGGTGATGGGCGGCGGCCTCCCGCCCAAACGTGATTCCATCGAGGAATGAACGCCGTCACCGCTTCGTCCGCTCCCGCGGGCGTCGCCTCGACCGGCGCGGGGACGCGCGTCGAGGCGCTGGTCGACGTGGTCGCCATCAGCTCGAACGTGCGGGTACTGCGGGACCTGATGCGGACGCGCAACCCGGCCGGAACGGTCATGGCGGTGGTCAAGGCCAACGGGTACGGGCACGGGGCGCCGGCGACCGCGCGGGCCGCGCTGGCCGGTGGAGCCGACCGGCTGGGGGTGGCGACCCCGGAGGAGGCCCTGGAGTTGCGCGCCGCCGGGATCGACGCGCCGATCGCCGCCTGGCTGTGGCCACCGGAGCAGCCGATCTCCGGCGCCTTGGCGCACGGCGTCGAGCTCGGTGTGTCCAGCCTGGCCCAGCTGGACTCGGTGCTGCGCTCGGCCGGTGCCGCTGCGCCGGGCGTGCACGTCAAGGTCGACACCGGCCTGGGTAGGGGCGGTGTGGGCCCGCGGGAGATCTCCGCGGTGCTGGACGCGGTCGCGGCCGCGCAACGGGCCGGCCGCCTCCGGGTGGTTGGCCTGATGAGCCACCTGGCCAGCGCGGACGTTCCGGGCGATCCGTCGGTCCCCGAGCAGACGGCGGCGTTCCGGCGGATCCTGCGCGCGGCGGCCGACCGCGGCATCACCGCCGAGGTGCGACATCTGGCCAACACCGCCGGCCTGATCGATCATCCGGACGCGGCGTTCGACATGGCCCGGATCGGTATCGGCATCTACGGGCTCAACCCGGTGACGACCCCCGTCGCGCTGCGCCCGGCGATGCGCCTGCGGGCCACGGTTGCGCTGACCAAGCGGGTGCCGCCGGGGCAGGGCGTCTCCTACGGCCTGACCTACCGGACGACCCGCGAGACCACGCTGGCGCTGATCCCGCTCGGGTACGCCGACGGTATCCCGCGGTCGGCGAGCAACCGCGGCGAGATCCACGTGGCCGGCCGCCGTCGCCGCATCGCCGGTCGGGTCGCCATGGACCAGGTGGTCGTGGACTGCGGCGACGACCCGGTCGCGGCCGGCGACCCGGCGGTGATCTTCGGCCCGGGCGACGCCGGGGAACCGACCGCGGCCGACTGGGCGGTGGCCTGCGACACCATCCACTACGAGATCGTCACCAGGATCGGCCAGCGGGTACCCCGCCGGTACGTCGGGCAGGCCGCCGAGGTTGGGCAGGCCATTGAGGAGGGCACGTCATGAGTACGGTCGGTCGCGTCCTGGGCACGGCCGGGATCGTCACGGGCGTGCTCGGCGCGGCGGCGCTGGGTGGGGTGACCGCGCAGCGGGTCGCGGTCCGCAAGTATCAGACGGCGCAGGCCGCTCTGCTCACCGGCCCGGGTGACGAGCCGGACTTCGAGTCGCTGGACGCCGACCGCACGTACTCAGTGGACACCGTCGACGGTGTGGCGCTGCACGTGGAGGAGGTCGGGCCGACCGACGCCCCGCTGACCGTGATCTTCTCGCACGGGTGGACCCTGCGGATGGGCTCCTGGCACTACCAACGGCTGGCGCTGGCCGGACCGGGTTTCGGGGCGCCGCCCGTCCCCGAGACGGCGACCGACACCCGCCGGTCCCGCCGACGCGCCACCGACCCGCCGACCGCCCGCCTGGTCTTCTACGACCACCGCTCGCACGGCAAGTCCACCCGGGCACCCGAGGGTCACTCCACGATGGAGTACCTGGCGTCGGACCTGCGCAGCGTCATCGACACCGCGGCGCCGACCGGGCCGGTCGTGCTGATCGGCCACTCGATGGGCGGCATGACGATCTTCACGCTGGCCGCGGACGACCCCGACCTGTTCGCGCAGCGGATCGCCGGCGTCGGCCTGGTCTGCACCGGGGCCACCTACCTGAAGCCGTCCGAGCTGAACAAGCTGCTCATCGCGGGTGGACATCCGCTGGTCCGCGCGCTGCGGATGGTCGGCTCGCGCTACCCCGCGATCTTCGAACGGGGCCGGTCCAGCAACCGCGACGCGGTCTGGCTGATCACCCGCAGCCTCGGCTTCTCCCGCAAGGACGTATCCGGCGCCCTGGTTGACTATCTGGACGAGATGGTGTCCACCACCCCGGTCGAGGTGATCGCCGAGTTCCTGCCGACCCTGTTCGCGCACGACCAGACCGAGGCGGTGCCCGCGCTGGCCGGGATCCCGACCATGATCGTCGCGGGCGACCAGGACCGGATGACGCCGCTGGATCGTTCGCAGCGCATCGCCGAGGTGCTGCCGGACGCCGAGATCATGGTCGCCGAGGGGTCCGGGCACATGACGATGATGGAGGACCCCGCCCTGACCAACGAGGCGCTGCGCCGGCTGCTGCGGCGCGCCGTCGACGGCGTGCGGCGCGACGATGTCGCACCCAAGCGATCCCGCCGGGCCAGGTCGACATGACCGACGCCGTGTTGGACGCCGTGTTGGACGCCCCCGCGGACACCCACGCGCTCGGCGTGGCGCTGGGCCGGCGTCTGCGGCCCGGGGACCTGGTGATTCTGACCGGTTCGCTGGGCGCCGGAAAGACCACGTTGACCAAGGGCATCGCGGCGGGCATGGGGGTGACCGGGCTGGTCACCTCGCCCACGTTCGTGCTGGCCCGGGTGCACCGACCGGCCGATCCGTCGGGCACCACGCTGGTCCACGTCGATGCCTACCGGCTCGGCGGTGCGGTCGAACTGGACGACCTGGACCTGGACACCGACCTGGCGGCGGCGGCCGTGGTCGTCGAATGGGGCGAGGGCGTGGCCGAACAACTGACCGACGACCGGCTCTCGGTCGTGCTGACCCGGCTGCCCGACGACCGGCGGACCGCCGAGCTGAGCGCCACCGGACCCGGCTGGCGGTCCCGGCTTCCCGGGGTGCTGGCGGAGGTCCGGCGGGCCGGTTCTTACGGTTCGAGGTAGCCGCGCCTTGGCCGCTGGCCCGCGGCCGTGGCGCGGCCTACCGTCGGAGTAACCGGCTCCGTAAGGTCGGCGAAAGGCGGGAGGGCAGGAGAGCATGGCCACACCGTCCAGGGTGCTGGTCGTCGACGACGACGACACCGTCCGCGAGGTGCTGCGCCGCTACCTGACCCGCGACGGACACGACGTCCTCGAGGCCGCCGACGGGCTCACCGGCCTACGGCTGGTGCGGACCCATCAACCGGACCTGGTGGTCCTGGACCTGATGCTGCCCGGCTTGGACGGCCTCGCGGTGTGCCGGGACCTGCGCACGACCTCGACCGTGCCGGTGATCATGCTGACCGCGCTCGGGCAGGAGTCCGATCGGGTCGTCGGCTTGGAGTACGGCGCCGACGACTACGTGGTCAAACCGTTCAGCCCACGTGAGCTGGCGCTGCGGGTCGGCCGGGTGCTCGAACGCAGCCGCGGCGGCGCGTCGCCGGCCGCCGCCGAGGTGGAGGTGACCAGCGCCGACGGGGAGCTGTGGGTGAGTCCGATCTCCCGCACCGCCCGCCGCGACGGCGCGGAGCTGAACCTGACCAGCCGCGAGTTCGACTTGCTGTACTTCCTGCTGGCCCATCCAGGCCAGGTGTTCAGCCGGACGGAGCTGATGGAGCGGGTCTGGGGCTGGTCGTTCGGCGACCAGTCAACGGTGACTGTGCACGTGCGGCGGCTCCGGGAGAAGGTGGAGCCCGACCCGGCCCGGCCCACCCGGATCGTCACCGTCTGGGGTGTCGGCTACCGGCTGGACGGCGACCTGCGTGCCTCGGCGATCGCGACCGGCTGAGTCGGCATGCTGACCGACCTGCTGCACATCCTGCCGTGGGCGCTGCTCGCGGCGCTGGCCACCGGTCTGGTCGAGATCGGCGTGTTGCACCTGCTGCGGCATCGCTCCGCCGCGGCCAACATCGCCGCCCTGGTCGGCATCCCGATCCTGGCCGTGCTGATCTTCGTGGTGAGCATCAGCGGCTTCATGTACACGCCGGTGTTGGCGCTGACCGCGACCGCGTGCGCGCTGATCGCGGTGGTGCTGATCCCGGTGGCGGTGTACCTGGGGCGGCGGATCGCGGTCGGTGCGATGGAGGCGGAGAAGCAGCGGGCGATCGAACGGGCCACCGAGGCGTCCCGCCGGCAGCTGGTGGCCTGGGTCAGTCACGACCTGCGGACCCCGCTGGCGGGGATCCGCGCGATGAGCGAGGCGCTGGAGGACTCGGTGGTGGTCGACCCCGCCGAGGTCACCGACTATGCCCGCCGGATCAGCTCGGAGACGGCGCGGTTGTCGACGATGGTCGACGATCTGTTCGAGTTGTCCCGGATCAACGCGGGCGCGCTGCGGCTGACCTTCGGGCCGGTGTCCACCGAGGAGCTGGTGGCGCAGGCGATGGAGGCCGCCGCGCCGGCCGCGCACCAGCGCGGGGTGCGCCTGGCCGCGTCGGCGGACCCCGGTTGGCCGGTGGTCAGCGGGTCCGACCACGAGCTGATCAGGGTGCTGCGGAACCTGCTGGTCAACGCGATCCGGCACACCCCGTCCGACGGGACCGTCGAAGTGGTGGCGGGGCAGGCGTCCGACCACGCGTGGCTGGCCGTGCAGGACGCCTGCGGCGGGATCGACTCTGACGACCTGCCGAAGGTGTTCGACGTCGCGTTCCGCGGGGCGTCCGCAAGATCGCCCGAGAAGGGGTCGGCGGCCGGCGGCGCGGGGCTGGGACTGGCCATCGCCCGTGGGCTGGTGGAGGCGCACGGCGGGCAGATCAGCGTGCACAACCAGGGCCCGGGGTGCCGGTTCGAGGTGCGGTTGCCGCTCACCGCGACACCGGTCTGACCGGACGCGCAGGGTCGTCCCGCCCGCCCCGACCTTGGCCCGCTCCGGCCCGCCCGGGCCTTGCCCGCCTGGGCTGCGTCCGCTCCCGCCTTGGCTGCGCCCGCTCCCGCCTTGGCTGCGCCCGCTCCCGCCTGGGCTGCGCCCGCTCCCGCCTTGGCTGCGCCGATTTGCCATATTCCGACCATCGGAATCGATTCAGCTTGGCCGAATGTGGCAAATGGATCGGTGGTGGGGCGGCCGGAGGGGAGTCGATCGGTGGTGGGGTGGCCGGCCGGGAGTCGATCGGTGGTGGGGCGGCCGGCCGGGAGTCGATCGGCGCTGGGCCGGCCGGAGCGGAGGGGGTCGGTGCCGGGGCGGGCGGAACGCGCGACGGCGAGCGCGATGACCATGGCGAGCACGATCTCCGCCATCCCCGCCGCGCGCTGTAGCAGGCCCGGCGGCAGCGCCAGCTGATCCTGGCCGAGAGTCCCGGGGATCCGATTCAGGATCAGGGCGGTGCTCAGTGCGCCGCTGACCACCGAAACCACCAGCAGGGTGCGGGCGATCGCCGCACCCACCAGCAGCCGCAGACGCCGACACAATGCGTAGCCCGCGGACGGCAGCAGCGCAAAGACCACAGCCCCGGCAATCAGGTGCGTCGTGGACGAGGCGTCGCCGGGGCTGCCGGGCCGGTTGGTCGGGAATACTGCCGCGATCACCAAGGCCAGGGCCCAACCGGCAAGCATGACCCGAGCGGCGGCAAAGGCGGTACCCGCCAGGCCACGGACGATGGCGACCGCGGCCAGTGCCAGCGCCCCCGTCGTCATTCCGAAGAGCGGTTCGCCGAGCGGCGTCTGCACCACGTAGTCACTGATCGTGGTGCTGGCGACGGTCAGGCCAGACGGCGCGTCGATGTGCAGCAGGACGATCGGGGGCAGGGACGCGACGGAGGCGGTCAGGGCGATCCCCGCCGCGCGGGCCGGCGCCCGGAACTCGGCGCCGGTGACGTCCGGTGTCCCGGTGACGTCCGGTGCCCCGGTGATAGGGGAGGTCAACAGGGTCGCGGTGGTCATCCCGGGCTCCTCAATTGATCATGGCGTGATCGCTTCGCAAGGTCTGAAATGACCGTAGAAAGCATCGAAGGAGCAGGTCAGAGGGCTAGCCCTGGTCTTGACGAGGGTTCAGTCAGCGGATTCCCCGAGGGGGCAGGGACACCGGGAACCGGGGAATTCCCCGACCCCGTGGTAGGCGTGAGCCCACCCGGCCGGACCCCGGGGGCGCGGTAGCGTGACTCGGGTGGGGACCCGCGCACGCATCCCGGCGGCCGGGCAGGCGGTGGCCGCCGTGCCGACCGGTTTGCTTGCTCACCTGCGGCGGGCCCGCGATCACATCGACCGCGAGTACCGGTCGCCGGTCGACCTGGACGCGTTGGCGGCGATCGCGGGCGTGTCCAAGTACCACTTCGTCCGGTCGTTCGCCGCCACCTACGGGGAGACGCCGATCCGCTATTTGACCCGCCGACGGATCGAACGCGCGCAGGATCTGCTCCGTTCGGCCAACCTCACGGTGACCGAGATCTGCATGGCGGTGGGCTTTGCCAGCCTCGGGTCGTTCTCGTCGCGGTTCGCCGAGCTGGTCGGCGAGACGCCGACCGCCTACCGCAACCGGTGGGCCGCCCAGGGCGGTCCGCACATCCCGGGGTGCTACCTGTTCATGAGCGGGGTGCTGGACCCGACGGTGACCGCCGACCCGCTGCCGGATTGAGCAGAGTCCGCAATCTGGGACACGGTCCGCAATCTGGGAGAAGCACGATCACGTCGCCCGCGCCTAGCGTGGGCGACATGATCACCAATATCTCGTTGACCACCGTGTACTGCCTGGACCAGAGCGCCACCCGGGACTTCTATGTCGACGTGCTGGGCTTCGTCCCGCGGATGGACATGCCGATGGGGCCGGACGCCCGCTGGGTCACCATCAGCCACCCGAGCCAGCCCGAGCTCGAGATCACCCTGATGAAGCCCGGTCCGCCGCTGGATTCGGAGGCCGCCGACTTCGTGCGCCGGCAGCTGGAGAAGGGCCAGATGGGCGGCCTCGGCCTGCGGGTGGACGACTGTCGCAAGACCCATCAGGAACTCGTCGAGAAGGGCGTCACCTTCCTGCAGGAACCCGCCGACCGGCCGTACGGCGTGGAGGCGGTCATCCGCGACAACACCGGCAACTGGCTGGTCCTGGTGGAGCCCAAGGAGTTCGACCCGGCCGCCATGGCCCCGCAGGACCTGGGCTGATCCCCGCCGAGGGACTCAGAGGCCGACCGCCGCGCTGCCGAACGCGACGTTGAACCGGTCGCACCAGATGACCACCGAGGTCAGGCCGGTCAGCTCGGCATCCGCCGGGATCGGGTAGTTCTGGTTCCCGTCGGTGCCTTTCAGGTCGCCCAGGCTCAGCACCCGGCCGTCGTCGTAGCTGCCCCAGTCGTCCGACCCGGCCGGGCGATCGGTCAGCAGGACGTCCACGTCCGGTCCGTCGCTGGTCGAGAAGTTCTCCAGGCGCAGGTACCTGGAGCCGTCGGGCAGTTGCAGGACGGTGGCCGTGCCGCTGGTCGCGTGCTCGCCGTCGACGAACGCGCCGGACGTCAGCACGACGGGTTCGGTCGCCGCCGGTTCGCCGGTCGGCGCCGGTTCGCCGGCCGCGGCGGCAGTGCCCGGCGCCGCGGGGGTGCTGGCGGCCACCGGCACCGCGTCGTTGACGGTCGTGCGGGTGAACAGCTTCCACGGCTGAAACAGGGCGAGGCCGACCGCCACGGCGATGACCGCAACGACGGCGATGGTGGCCAGGACGATCCTGCGTCGGCTGCGCCGCGGGCTCACAACGGGCTGGACATCCAGCTGGTTCATCACATCTCCAAAGAGGGTCGCCGGGCTGCGTCCAGCACACCGCGATGGCTGAGTACGGATCAACCGGCAAGTCGTGACGGAAGTCTGACGGTCGTGCTGGCACAGGAGGCCGTGGCCGCCCCGGCCGATACCCGGGAGGCGCCCGACCGTCCACCGGCGCCGGGCCACCCAGGACGAGACTGGGCATCACCTGTGCCGTCGGACGGAAGGAACGTGATGGCCGACGCGGTCGACCGGCGAACCGTCGTCGCCCGGCCCACCCTGGTGGTGGCCGCCGGCACGACCTGGAACGAGTTCCCCACCCTGTGGCGGCCGCTGCTGGACGAGGTCTGGGAGTGCCTGCGGGCGTCCGGGGTGACCGGGGGCTGCCCCAACGTCATGCTCTACCTGGACGACCAGCCGCACGTCGAGATCGGGGTGATCACCTCGGTGCCGGTCCCGCTGACCGGTCGGGTGGTCCGCTCGTCGCTGCCGTCCGGATCGATCGCCACCACCCGGCATCGCGGCCCTTACCAGGAGCTGGGCGCCGCGCACGACTCGGTGCGGCGCTGGTGCGCCGAGCGGGGCTACCGGACGGCCGGTCCGCGCTGGGAGATCTACGGGCCGCACCGGGAGGACCCGGCCGAGCTGCAGGTCGACGTCAGCTACCTGCTGGCCTGATCCGGCCGCGACGGCGTGCTCTCGCGCACCACCACGTCGCCGCTCACGGTGATCAGCCCGGCCCGGCCGGCGTCCGGGTCAACGGCGGTGTCCAGGGCGAGATCCAGTGCCTGGGAACCGATCTGCTCCATCGGCAGGCGGACCGTGGTCAGCGCCGGCCGGACGTCGCGCAGCGTGGAGATGTCGTCGAAGCCGGCTATCGCCAGGTCGGCCGGCACCCGCAGGCCCTGGTCGCGCAGCGCAGCGATCGCCCCCACCGCCATCACGTCGTTCACCGCGAGGACCAGGTCCGCGTCGCTGCCGTTGGCGAGCAACTCGGTCATCGCGACGTACCCGCCGTCCCGGGTGAACTCGGCCGAGATGACGTTCTCCTGCGACAACGGCACGCCGGCCTGCGCCAGGCCCTCGCGGAAGCCGGCGACCCGGTCCTCCGACGTCGCGATCAGCTCCGGCCCGGCCAGCACGGCGGCCCGCCGGTAGCCCAGCGACGCGAGGGTGGCGGCCAGCCGCCGCGCGCTGCCGGTGTTGTCGATCTCGACGGTGTTCAACGGCAACCGGTGCTGGCCGACCACCGCCACCCGTCCACCACCGACCGCGTAGCCGAGCAACTCCTCGCCGAGCCGGCCGGCGGACTCCGAGTCGTTGAACCGGGACCCGGCCAGGATGATCGCCCGCGCCCGCTGCCGGCGCAGCGCCTCCACGTGCCGCACCTCGGCCAGCGGATCGGACAGCGTGGGGCAGATCGTGACGATCAGGTTCCGGACGGCCGCGGCGGCGATCACCCCCGCGGCCAGCGCCGCCGCGGACGGGTCGGCGATGTCGTGCACCACCAGCCCGACGGTCGTCGTCGTGCCGCGCACGACGGCCTGCGCGTTGGCATTGGGGGAGTAGTTCAGCTCGGCGGCGGCCGCCTGGACTCGCGCCCGCAGCTCCGGGTTGACGGTGCGGCCGACCGAACCGTGCAACGCCCTGGATGCCGTGGCCACCGAGACGCCGGCCCACCGGGCGACGTCGGCCAGGGTGACCTGCTCGGCCACGATGCGCCTCCCACCTCGAATGCCGAGGGATCGTTCGTCGGCCCGACCCGCAATTCTAGGATGCGGGCGACCGTAAGATGGCCCATCGTGCTCGTCCTGGCCCTCGACACCTCGACCCCGGAGGTCACTGCCGGCGTCGTCGTCCTCCGCTCGCCGCACGAGCTGATCGCCGCGCTGGAGGCTGGTGCGCTGGAGACCGGTGCGTCGGAGGCTGGTGCGCCGCAGGCCGGGGTGTCGGCGGGCGGAGCCGCGGTGGCGATGCGGCCGGCGACCGTGCTGTCCCAGCGCCGGGTCACCGACCCGTTCGGGCATGCCGAACGGCTGATGCCGTTGGCCCTCGCCGCGCTGGACGAGGCGGGATCGAGTCTGCGCGACGTGGACGCCGTCGTCGTGGGTCTCGGGCCGGGGCCGTTCACCGGACTGCGGGTGGGCATCGCCACGGCGGCCGCGTTGGGCGACGCGCTGGACGTCCCGGTGCACGGCGTGCCCAGCCACGACGGGCTGGCCCGGTCGCTGTTCCCGCTGCAGGCCGAGCTGCTGGTGGTCACCGACGCGCGACGCCGTGAGGTGTACGTCAGCGGTTACCGGGCGGACGGCCGGCGGGTTCTCGGCCCGTCGGTGGTCGCGCCCGCCGCGCTGCCGGCGATGCTGGCCGAGCACGGGCTCGCCTCCGTTCATCTGGCCGGAGTGGGCGCGCCGCTGCTGGCCGACCCGCACCCGACGGTGCTGGATGCGCCGGCCGGCGGGCCCGTGCTGGGTCTGGTGGAGTGTGCGGCCACGCCGTTGCTCACCGGGGCGGTGCCGGGTCCGGTGGTCCCCCTGTACCTGCGCCGGCCGGACGCGACGGTCCCCGGTGCCCGTAAATCGGTGCTGGGCAGGTGATCTCGATGACGACCGAGCCGATCGTGCTGGAAGCTCTGACGGCTGCGGACATCCCGGTGCTGGCCGAGCTGGAGCGCGTGCTGTTCCCCGGCGACACACCGTGGACCGCCGAGATGTTCGTCGGCGAGATGGCCGCCGGGCACCACTATCTGGTGCACCGCGACGGAGCCGGCGTGGTCGACGGATACGCCGGGATCGCGTTGCTGGGCGACGAGGCCGAGGTGCACACGATCGGCGTGCGGCCGGCCGCCCAGGGCGTCGGCATCGGCAGGGCGCTGCTGCGCGGGCTGCTCGCCCACGCCGGTGACCGTCGGGTGCTGCTGGAGGTGCGCACCGACAACCCGGCCGCCATCGGCCTGTACGAGTCGGAGGGATTCGTCGTCGTCGGCGTCCGTCGGCGGTACTACCAGCCCAGCGGCGCCGATGCGTACACCATGGCCAGGCCGCGATGACCGCGCCCGCCGGCCTGGGCGACATCGTGCTGGGCATCGAGACGTCCTGCGACGAAACAGGTGTCGGCCTGGTCCGGGTGACCGCCGACGGCCCGGTATTGCTCGGGCACGCGGTCGCCTCCAGCCAGCAGGAGCATGCCCGGTTCGGTGGGGTGGTGCCCGAGATCGCCTCCCGCGCGCACCTGGAGGCGATGCAGCCCACCGTCCATGCCGCCTTCGCGAACGCCGGGGTGGGCCCGGGTGACGTGGCCGCCGTGGCGGTCACCGCGGGGCCTGGGCTGGCTGGCGCGTTGCTGGTCGGGGTGGCCGCGGCGAAGGCCTATGCGGTGGCCTGGGATGTGCCGCTGTTCGGGGTGAACCACCTCGCCGGGCACGTCGCCGCCGACACGCTGGAGCACGGGCCGCTGCCGCAACCGGCGATCGCTCTGCTGGTCTCCGGCGGGCACACCCAGCTGCTGCGGGTCGACGACCTGGCCGGGTCGATCACCGAGATCGGCACCACCGTCGACGACGCCGCCGGTGAGGCCTACGACAAGGTGGCCCGGCTGCTGGGCCTGGCCTACCCGGGCGGGCCGGTGATCGACCGGATGGCCGCCGGCGGCGACCCGGGCGCGGTCCGCTTCCCCCGCGGGCTCACCGGGCCACGGGACCCGGCCTACGACTTCTCCTTCTCCGGGCTGAAGACCGCCGTCGCCCGCTACGTGGAGCAGGCCGAGCGGGACGGGCGCACGGTCGACGTGCCGGACGTCTGCGCCAGCTTCCAGGAGGCGGTCGCGGACGTGCTCACCGCCAAGACCGTCCGCGCGGCGCTCGACCTGGGCGTCGGCACCGTGGTCGTCGCCGGTGGGGTGGCGGCCAACGGCCGCCTTCGGGCGCTGGTCGAGGAGCGGTGCCGGGCGGCCGGACTGACCTTGCGGGTGCCCCGACCCGGATTGTGCACCGACAACGGCGCGATGATCGCCGCGGTCGGCGCGCACGTCGTCGCGGCCAGCGGCGCCGCGTCCGGGCCGGACCTCACCGGTGACCCGGGGCTGCCGGTCGGCACGGTGCACGTGACCTGATCCTCTTTTGACGGTTGTGCGGGTTGATGAGGTCGTGCTGTCTATCGGTTGGCGAGGTGTATCTGAGGTTCCGGGCCGGGTCGGCCGGGCACGCCTACCCTGGCAGCAGCGAACCGACACCCGGGTTCCCCGCTCAACGAGGAGCGACATGGCGGCCACCACCGCACACGACTCCAATCCGTTCCTGGCCACCCCGACGGCGCAGGACTTCCTCCAGCAGCTTCGCCGGACCACGGGCGGCACCATCGGCGACCGGCTGTCCTCGGCGATTCGGGCGGTGACCGCCGCCGGATCGACCCTGCCCACCGACCAGGTGGACGCGGCGATCACGGCGATCACCCTGTTGCTGGCCGAATACCAGCCGTCGTTGCTGGACCGGGCGCCGGACGAGGTGGCGCTGCGGGACTGGCTGCACCATGTCGACACCGAACTCACCCCCGGCCGGCGGCTGGCCGCCGAGGCCGCCCTGGTGCGCATGGAGATCGACCTGGATAACGAGTGGTACCAGGCGCACGTGCGGGACGGCAGCGCGCAGCAGGTCCTGGACGACCTGCACCGGCTGCGCAACGTGCTGGCCGACGCCGCGGGCTGAGGGGCCCTGAGGCGTGTCGGGCTTGATCACCGGCCGGGACAGGGAACAGTCGAGGGCATGGCATATCCGGAGCAGTCCGTCCGCCGGCCCGGCGGCGTCACCCTGCTGGCCGTGCTGATCGTGGTCTCCGGGCTGCTGCAGCTGATGGTGGCGATCGGGGTGATCATCGCCCGCGGCAACGCCGCGTTCGTGCAGCAGACCGGAATCTCCTCCGACGTCTGGCTCTGGGCGGGCATCGTCGGCATCGTCACCGCCGTCGCATACCTGCTGGTGGCCCGTGGCCTGATGCGCGGCAGCGGCCTCGCCCGCGGGCTGGCCACCCTGGTCGCGCTGGTGTCGCTGGCGAGCGGCCTGTTCGGCATGTTCACCTACGGCGGCAACCTGCTGTGGAGCTCGATCCTGTCGGTGGCGGTCGCGCTGATCGTGCTCGGTCTGCTCTGGTCGTCGCGGGCGAGCGCGTTCTTCCGGTCGCGCTGATCGTCGTTCCGCTGCTGGGCGTGGCTGGGCGTAGGCGGGGAGGTTTCGGTCGCGCTATGCCGGTGGATGTTCCGCGGTTGGGGGTGGGCGGTGCTGGCGAGGGGTGGGCGTTGGGGGTTGCGGAGCTTTGGCTGGCCTGGGGCCGGTGGATGTTCCGTGGCTGAGCGTGGGCGGTGCTCGCCGGGGCCGGAGCCATGGCCTGGGGAGGTTTCGGTCGCGCCATGCCGGCGGACGTTCCGCGGCTGGGCGTGGGCGCGGCCGGCAGGCCCGAGCGCGCTGCAGCCTGGGGAGGTTTCGGTCGCGCCATGCCGGCGGAGGTTCCGCGGCTGAACTTCGCCCGACCCGATGGTTGAGACCTGGCACTCTCGTGACTAGAGTGCTAGTGAACGGCGCAGCGACGGCCCGGCACCCGCGACGACGGGCCCGAATCGCGCCGGGACACCGGAATCCACCGGCAGTCGCTCCGTAGTGGGGTGGCAGCCGCAAGTAGCGAACCCCAGAAGGGGGAGGTCACACCGTGGCGAGCGTGAACATCCAGCCGCTCGAGGACAAGATCCTCGTTGAGGCCAACGAGGCCGAGACGACGACCGCGTCCGGCATCGTCATCCCGGACACCGCCAAGGAGAAGCCGCAGGAGGGCACCGTGCTCGCGGTCGGCCCCGGCCGGTACGACGACAGCGGCAAGCGGATCCCGATCGACGTCGCGGAGGGCGACGTGGTCATCTACTCGAAGTACGGCGGCACCGAGGTCAAGTACAGCGGCAAGGAGTACCTGCTGCTGTCCGCGCGTGACGTGCTGGCCAAGGTCAACAAGTGACATCGACCGGCCGCTGATCGGATCGGCGTCCGAACGTCGCCGATTCGCATCGCCCGGCCGGTCAGTTGCTCGGCACCCCGCCCCGGCGGCCCGCACGCGCGGGTGGCCGGGGCGCGGTCGTGTGCGGCCTCCGGCCCACTTCAGGCCCACCGGCGGACCGCCGCACGACCGCTGTTCGGCTGCCGAACGGCCGCCGAACGACCGCCGCACGAACGTCATTCCACGAACAGTCATCCATCGAGCTGAAACAGGACTGGACAACACATGGCGAAGCAGATCCGCTTCGATACCGACGCGCGCGCCGCCCTGCAGCGCGGCGTCGACAAGCTCGCCGACGCCGTCAAGGTCACCCTCGGCCCGCGTGGCCGGTACGTGGTGCTGGACAAGAAGTTCGGCGGGCCGACCATCACCAACGACGGTGTCACCATCGCCCGTGACATCGAGCTGGACGACCCGAACGAGAACATGGGCGCCCAGCTGGCCAAGACGGCGGCCACCAAGACCAACGACGTCGCCGGTGACGGCACCACCACCGCCACCATCCTGACCCAGGCCATGGTCGCCGAGGGACTGCGCAACGTCACCGCCGGTGCCAACCCGCTGGCGCTGCGCTCCGGTATCGCCCAGGCCGCCGACAAGGTCAACGAACTGCTCACCGAGTGGGCGATCCCGGTGGCCGGGGACCGGCAGGCGATCGCGAACGTCGGCACCATCGCCTCCCGCGACGAGGTGATCGGCGAGCTGCTGGGTGAGGCACTCGAGCACGTCGGCGCCGACGGCGTGGTCAGCGTCGAGGAGCACTCGGGCCTGACCACCGAGCTCGAGTACACCGACGGCGTGCAGTTCGACAAGGGCTACCTGTCCCCGTACTTCGCCACCGACCCGGAGGCCGGGGAGGCGGTGCTGGAGGACGCGCTGGTGCTGCTGGTGCGGGAGAAGATCTCCGCGCTGGCCGACCTGCTGCCGCTGCTGGAGAAGGTGCTCGAGGCCAAGAAGCCGTTGCTGATCGTGGCCGAGGACGTCGAGGGCGAGGCGCTGTCCACCCTGGTGGTCAACGCCATCCGCAAGACGTTCACCGTGGTCGCCGTCAAGGCGCCGTTCTTCGGCGACCGGCGCAAGGCGTTCCAGCAGGACCTGGCGGTCGTCACCGGTGCCGAGGTGGTTTCCGCCGAGGTGGGTCTGAAGCTGTCCGAGGTGGGCACCGAGGTGCTGGGCTCGGCGCGCCGGGTGACGGTCACCAAGGACACCACCACGATCGTTGACGGCGGCGGCTCGGCCGAGGCGGTGGCCGAGCGGGCGGCGCAGCTGCGCAAGGACATCGAGACCACCGACTCGGACTGGGATCGGGAGAAGCTGCAGGAGCGATTGGCCAAGCTGGCCGGCGGGGTGGCCGTGATCAAGGTCGGTGCCGCCACCGAGATCGAGGCCAAGGAGCGCAAGCACCGCATCGAGGACGCGGTCAACGCGACCAAGGCCGCGGTTGCCGAGGGGATCATCGCCGGCGGCGGTTCGGCTTTGATCCAGGCCGCGGCCGGGCTGGCCGAGCTGCAGGCGCAGCTGTCCGGCGACGAGGCGATCGGCGTCGGGATCGTGCGGCGCGCGCTGTCCGCACCGGCCTACTGGATCGCGGCGAACGGCGGCCAGGAGGGTGCGGTCGTGGTCTCCCGGATCGCCGACCTGCCGCGCGGCCAGGGTTACGACGCCGCCAACGACGAGTACGTCGACCTGGTCAAGGCCGGCATCATCGACCCGGTCAAGGTGACCAAGTCGGCGGTGTCCAACGCGGCGTCGATCGCCGGGATGGTGCTGACGACCGAGACGACCGTCGTCGACCTCCCGGAGGAGGAGCCCGAGGCCGCGGCCGGCCACGGACACCACGGCCACAGCCACTGACCAGGCCAGCACTGAGCCGGCCGGGTCGACCGATCCGCGAAAGCAGGCCATCCCGTTCACCACGGGACGGCCTGCTTTCGCCGTTACGGCTCGGTCGGCGGCCAACACCGCGGCACGGCCGTGGTGTTTTCACTCATTGGCACCAATCTGCGTCCGCTCAGAGTGCCCAAAACCCCGAACGGAGCACTACCATCGAGTGATGGCGAGCGTGACGACCGCGGTAGGTCGGGGGACACGTTCGAACCGAGGCGCCGGGGGGCGAAGGTGATCGACGGATGGAGGGCGCCGGTGCCCGCGCGCCCGGCCGCGAACGCCTCAGTGGGCGCCGGACAGGATGAGCATCTGCGCGCGTTCGCTCTCGGACAGGCCGCCCCAGATCCCGTAGGGCTCGTGGACCCGCAACGCGTGCTCGCGGCAGGCCGCCATGGCCGGGCACTGGAAACAGACCGCCTTGGCCTGCGCCTCCCGCCGGGCTCGCGCCGGACCCCGTTCACCCTCGGGATGGAAGAAGTACGAGCTGGCCATTCCCCGACACGCCGCGTGCAGTTGCCAGTCCCACAGATCCGCGTTCGGCCCGGGAAGGCGCCTGGTGTCCGCCACGTCGATCCCCTCTTCAGCAATGCGCGCCGACGTCGTCGGCACTTCATCGAACCGGCTCGGGACGAGCCGAACCGGACGGTCCTGACCTACATCCGGTCGACAACGCGGGGGATCGGGGCGCAGTCGACCGGGCACCACAAACGCCAACCCACCGGCCCTGGTCGAACGGGCCGACGCGCCTGCCTTGTGCTGCCTCTGAGCCGGATCTGCGCTGATCGCGACGCTGTTGATCTCCCGACCCTAGATCCCCTCCGCGCCCGCGACAAGACCTTGATCACGTTTTTTGTCGATCTTGGGCCGGACGTGTCCATCGTTGTCGCCAGGTGGTCGGCACCGAGGGATGCCGTCGCTGCGTGTGAACCCGGTCACCAAGGGTGTTCGACCGCGGTCCACCACGCGCCACGACGGATGGTGACCGGGCGAGTGCGGTGCGTCGAGCATTCCGGCGGCGAGGCTTCCCATCCGAGCCGCGGGCTCGCGTTCGCTCGATCGGCGGGCGGTTCGCGCAGCGACGCAGCGACCGAGGTATTGGCGCGGCCGATTGGGGCCTCCCTCATTCCGCCGAGCGAACGAGAGCAAGTACCATTCACAGCGTCTGCAGGGGGAGTCTCGTGACCAGCGTCCTGATTTGCGATGAGCGCCGAAGCGCTCGCGACGGCCTGACCCGGGTGATGGGCGCGGTGCCGTCCGTCGACGGGATCGATTGCGTCGCGAGCGGGGACGAGTTGCTGTCCCGGTACGGCCGGCAGCCCAGCGACGTGGTGCTGATCGGCACCCAGCGAGCGCTCACCAGCGGCATCGAGGCCACCCGCCGGCTGCTCGCGGTGCATCCGTCCGCCGTCGTGATCGTCTTCGGCTCCCCCGACGACACGGCCTCGATCGCGGCGGCCATCGCCTGCGGGGCACGGGGTTTCTTGCGCTGGGATGCCACCCAGCCGGAGATCGTCGCCGCGCTGGCCGACACCCTCACCACCCCTCGGCTGCCCGCGCTGCGGGACATGCCGGACGGCGAGGCCCCGCTCACCGAGCGGGAGATGCAGGTCCTGCGGGGGATGAGTCAGGGACAGTCGAACGGTGAGATCGGTCGCGAACTGTTCCTGTCCGAGGACACCGTGAAGACCCACGCCCGGCGGTTGTTCCGCAAGCTCGGCGCCAGGGACCGGGCTCAGGCGGTTGCCCTGGGCTTCCGTCGGGGGTTCGTGGCCTGACATCGGCACGCCGTGTGCGCAGCGTGACCGGCCGAGCGGTCGCCACCTCCGAACGGCTGAACGGCACGACCGTCGAACCGGCTGTCGCTACGATGAGATCGCGAACTGACTGGCAATGCGTGGCATTGCGCAACGGCGAGATGACTGCGTACGACGCGGTGTAACGGGGGTGCCGTCGACGGCGATGAATGAGCAGCCAGCGGAACCAGCCGATCACGTCGGACTCGACGATCTCGTCGACCGTGCGGTGGCCGGTGAGCCGATGGCGGTGGAGCTGTTGATCGGCCGGGTGCACCCGGTGGTCGTCAGGTACTGCCGTTCTCGGATGGCGGTGGGCCCGCTGTCGCTGGCGACGGCGGACGACATCGCACAGGAGGCATGTTTGGCGGTGCTCACGGCCCTGCCGTCCTTCCGTCGCCAAGGCAAACCGTTCCTGGCGTTCGTCTACGGCATCGCCTCCCACAAGGTGGCCGACGCGCACCGCTCGGCCGCCCGCACGCGGTCGTTGCCGGTTGCCCAGGTGCCTGATGCGCCGTCCACCGAACGGAGTCCGGAGCAGTCCGTGGTGGCCTCCTCCACCGCCACCATGGTGGACGAACTGCTCGGTCACCTTCCCGACGTTCAGCAGGAGATCCTGCGGCTGCGTGTGGTGGCCGGGCTCAGCACCGAGGAGACGGCCACCGCGCTGGGCCTGACCGCCGGCGCGGTCCGGGTCTACCAGCATCGGGCCCTGGCGAAGCTGCGCAATCTGCTGAGCGCCCGCACGACGCTCGCCGAGCGTTTGAGCTGATGGCCAGCCGCCACGGTCGACGGGCGGGGAACCCGGACGCGCCCGTGGTCGACCTCGACCGGGTGCTCGCCGACGACGAGCGCATCGACGAGATCGGGCTCGGTCCGTGGACGTCCCGTCCGGCCACGCTCCCGTCGGCGGTGGGCCCGCACCGAGCGGCCGGGCGTACCCGTCGGCGCACCCGCGACGAGCCGCTGCTGGATTTGTTCGACGACTGGCGGACTGAGCTGGCCGCCCGCCCGCTGCCGGAGCCGGTCATCCTCCGGGTCACCGTCTCGGCCGATCCGGCGGGTGCGGCCGGCGGACGCCGTCCCCGGTCGTGGCGCGCGGCAATGGCCGTCGCGGCCGCGATCGGTGCGGTCGTGGTCGGCTCGGCCACCATCGGCGCCGCGGAAGCGCAACCGGGCAGCGCGCTCTGGCCCATCACCCAGGTGATCTGGCCCGGCCGGGCCCAATCCGCGGAGTCCACCCGCGCGGTCGAGGTCGCACTCGACGAGGCCCGGGAGGCCCTGCGGACCGGGCGCGCCGACGACGCCCAGGCGGCGATCGTCCGGGCGGAGACCGAGCTGCGCCACGTCGACGACGACACCGCTCGGGACAGCATGCGGCACGCGGTCGACCAGCTCCGGGCCGCCACCACGGCGCCGACGTCGACCACGCCGGTCCTGCCGACCACGTCCACCGGTGCGACGTCGGCACCGACCCCGCGGGGCGCGCCGGGGACGGCCTCGGTCGGTGGCGCCTCGGTCGGGTCTGCCGCCCCGGCCGGCGGGCAGACCGGCGGCCCGATCCGGTCCGGCGGATCCGGTGGGTCCGCACCCGTCACCGGCCCCGGCACCGGTGCGTCCGCCGGTTCCGCCGCGTCGGCCGGCAGACCGGCGGTCGAACCGGCGACGCCGACCACCGCCGGCCCCGCGGCAGACACCTCCGCCCCGCCGGTGGGGCCGATCTCCGAGCCCGTTGTGCCCGCCTCGCCGACACCGGCACCGTCGGTGCCGACCCCACCGGAGCCCACGGTCAGCGCCGGGCGACCCGATCCGACCTCCTCGACGCAGGCGCCGACGAGCGCACCCGATCAGTCGCCGCCCATCCCGCCGGCGGACGACGGCCCGGTGCAAGGACCAGAGGTGGTGCCACCATTCGGCCACTTCGACACAGGTACGGACACAGACACAGGTACGGACACAGACACAGGTACGGACACAG
>CAZCEH010000008.1:29432-147143 GCA_964497705.1 uncultured Actinomycetes bacterium
GACACAGGTACGGACACAGACACAGGTACGGACACAGACACAGGTACGGACACAGGCACCGACACCGGCACGAGCGCTGCTACGGGCACGGAGGAACCGTCGGCCGGCAGCACCGAATCCACCCCGGCCACGGATCCCCCGGCGACGCCGACCCCGGCCGACTGACCGGCGATCCCGACGGCCGGCAGCCGGCCCGGTCCGCTCACCTACGATGGTGACGGGAGCCGCCGTGCCGCTCGGCTGACCCCAGCACACGTCGGTGGAGGTCCGTGGATGTCGGTCACGCAGCAACCGCTGTCACGCGAGATGGACGGCGCGCCCGTCATCGCGATGGAGGACAAGTTCGCCACCCTCGGCCTGACCTACGACGACATCCTGCTGTTGCCGGATGCCTCGGACCTGGTGCCCAGCGAGGCCGACACCAGCACCTGGCTTTCCCGCAACGTCCGGCTGCGGGTACCGCTGGTCTCCAGCGCGATGGACACCGTCACCGAGGCCCGGATGGCCATCTCGATGGCCCGCGAGGGCGGCCTGGGCGTGCTGCACCGCAACCTGTCGATCGAGGACCAGGCGTCGCAGGCGGAGATCGTCAAGCGGTCCGAGGCGGGCATGGTCACCGACCCGGTGACCTGCCGGCCCGACGCCACGCTGTTGGAAGCGGACACGCTGTGCGCGAAGTTCCGCATCTCCGGCGTGCCGGTCACCGACGCCGACGGTCACCTGCTCGGCATCATCACCAACCGGGACATGCGGTTCGAGGTGGACACCTCCCGTCCGGTGCGCGAGGTGATGACCAAGATGCCGCTGGTCACCGCGCCGGTCGGGGTGAGCGCGTCGGCCGCGCTGGGCCTGCTGCGCAAGCACAAGATCGAGAAGCTGCCGCTGGTGGACTCCGACGGCAAGCTGCGCGGCCTGATCACCGTCAAGGACTTCGTCAAGACCGAGCAGTACCCGCAGGCCACCAAGGACGCGGACGGTCGGCTGCTGTGCGGCGCTGCCGTTGGCGTCGGCGAGGACGCCTACAAGCGGGCGATGACGCTGGTGGACGCCGGCATCGATGTGATCATGGTCGACACCGCGCACGGCCACTCCCGCCGGGTGGTGGAGATGGTCGCCCGGTTGCGTCACGACGTGGGCACCAGGGTGGACATCGTCGGCGGGAACATCGCCACCCGGGCCGGCGCGCAGGCGTTGGTGGACGCCGGCGCGGACGCGGTCAAGGTGGGTGTCGGACCGGGATCGATCTGCACCACCCGGGTGGTCACCGGCATCGGGGTGCCGCAGGTGACGGCGATCTGGGAGGCGGCCAAGGCCTGCCGGCCCGCGGGCATCCCGGTCATCGGCGACGGTGGCCTGCAGCAGTCCGGCGACATTGCCAAGGCGATCGCGGTCGGCGCCGACACGGTGATGCTCGGCTCGCTGCTGGCCGGCGTTGCCGAATCGCCAGGCGAGCTGATCTTCGTCGGCGGCAAGCAGTACAAGACCTACCGGGGCATGGGCTCACTGGGCGCCATGCAGTCCCGCGGCGAGGCCCGGTCCTACTCCAAGGACCGGTACTCGCAGGACGACGTGCTCGCCGACGACAAGCTGGTGCCCGAGGGGATCGAAGGTCGGGTGCCCTACCGGGGCCGGTTGTCCGACGTGGCACATCAGCTGGTCGGTGGCCTGCGGGCGGCGATGGGCTACACGGGGTCGGCGACCATCGAGCAGCTCAAGGCCGCCAAGCTGGTGCGGATCACCTCGGCCGGGCTGCGCGAGTCGCACCCGCACGACGTGGCGATCACCTCCGAGGCACCGAACTACATCGACCGCTGAGAGTCCGGGCAGCAGGGCGAGCGGCGCGAGCCACCCGGAACGCCCTGTGATCGCCTACCCTTTGCTGCCGGGTCCCGCGCCACGGCGGACCCGGAGTCCGCGCCACCGCAGGCCCGGAACTGAGGAGGGGCCGTGCCCGAGATCGAGATCGGCATGGGACGCGCCGCCCGGACGGCGTACGAGTTGGCGGACATCAGCATCGTGCCGTCCCGGCGCACCCGGTCGTCGTCGGACATCTCCATCGGCTGGCAGATCGACGCCTACCGGTTCGAGATCCCGCTGGTCACCCAGCCGACCGACGCGATCGTGTCCCCGGCGGTCGCCGCGTCGGTGGCGGCCATCGGCGGCCTCGGCGTACTGGACGGGGAAGGCTTGTGGGCGCGGCACGCCGACCCGCAGAAGGTGATCGACGAACTGCTGGAGCGCGGCGAGGCGGCCGACGACCCGGACGAGATGATTGCCGAGATCCAGCGGGTGTATGCGGAGCCGGTGTCGGTCGATCTGCTCACCGAGGCGATCCGCACCCTGCGGGACGCCGGCGGCACCGTCTCGGTGCGGCTGTCTCCGCAGAACGCGGCCACGCTGGCGACGCCGGCCATCGCGGCCGGCGTGGAGTTGCTGGTCATCCAGGGCACGATCATCTCCGCGGAGCACGTGCAGGCCAACGGCACCGCGCTGAACCTGAAGTCGTTCATCTCCGACCTGGACGTGCCGGTGATCGTCGGCGGGTGCTCGGACTACAAGACCGCCACCCACCTGATGCGGACCGGCGCGGCCGGCGTGATCGTGGGCAGCGGGCACGGCAACACCACCACCACCGACGAGGTGCTGGGCATCGCGGTGCCGATGGCCACCGCAATCGCCGACGCGGCGGCGGCCCGCCGCTCCTACCTGGACGAGACTGGCGGCCGCTACGTGCACGTCATCGCGGCCGGCGGCATCTCCTCGAGCGCGGACATCGCCAAGGCGATCGCCTGCGGCGCGGACGCGGTGATGCTGGGCGAGCCGTTGACCTGGGCCGCGCAGGCGCCGGCCGGCGGGTGGTACTGGCCGACGACCGCCGCCCACCCGGTGCTGCCCCGCGGGTTCGCCGCCCCGGTGGGGCCGGCCGACGTGCCGCTGGAGCAGCTGCTGCTCGGGCCGGCGCTGGGCGCTGACGGCCGGACCAACCTGTTCGGTGCGCTGCGCCGCGCGATGGCCAAGGCCGGGTACTCGGACCTCAAGGAGTTCCAGAAGGTCGGGCTGACCGTCCGCGGCTGACCCTGCCCCACCACCTCACAACCAGTCCTTGCGCTTGAACAGGACGAAAAGGGTCACCACCGTGATCAGCATCAGCACCAGGCCGGCGAGGAACCCCCGCCCGTCGCCGTAGCCGGGATACGGCACGTTCATCCCGAGGAAGCCGGTGATCAGGGTCGGCACCGCGATGATCGCCGCCCACGCGGACAGCTTCTTCATGATCACGTTCAGGTGCACGTCGGACAGCGCCAGGTTCGTCTCGTACGCCGAGTTGAGCATCTCCCGCAGCACGTTCGTCTCGTTCGCGGCGTGCCGGGCGTGATCGGAGACGTCCTGGAAGCGCCGGGTCATCGTGCCGTGCAGCAGGTCGGCGACCGGGTCGTCGCCGTCACCGCCCGGCCGCGCGGCGGCGCCGGCCAGATCGAGGGTGAACTCCGCGGTCGGTGCCACCACCCGGCGCAACGCGGCCGTCGCCTGGCGGATGCGGAAGGCCCGGAGCTGATCGTCGCGGTTCATCGGCTTGTCGTCGAACAGCGAGGCGGTCAGCGCGTCGGCGGCGTCCTCCATGGCCAGCAGGGTCTCGCCCATGGTGTGCACCATGGCGTCCAGCAGCATGTGCAGCCCGGCCGGGACGCCGTCGGCGATCAGGCCGGCCTCGTCGTCGGACAACCGCCTGGTCAGCTGGGCGGCCGCTCGGGCGTTGGCGACGACGGCCAGCATCCGGTCGGTGGCCAGGATCGCCACCCGGTCCTTGTGCAGCCGGTCGCCGCTCGCGTCGTACGCCACCAGCGCGCCGATCAGCACGACGCTGCGACCGACGGCGTCCAGCTTCGGCGGCTCGCGGTCGGACAGCACGTCGTCGATCGCGTAGGAGTCCAGGGCGAACAGGGTGGCGGTCTCGGCCAGCGCGTCCCGCGTCCGGGGGACCCACCACCAGGCCTTGGCCGAGGCGTCGTGCGCGAGGGTGTCGGCAAGGTCGGTGACCGGGACGTCGCCGGCGACCATCCCGCCGGCCCGCCACACCCTGGACCGCGGCCGCCAGGTGTCGGCCTGCCGCTCCCGGGCCGTGGACGTCATCAGGTCATGATGCCCCGCCTACTCTTGCCGGCGTGACCGTGCTGATCGACCCGCCGCGCTGGCCGGCGCACGGGCGGCTGTGGTCGCACCTGGTCAGCGACCACTCCTACGCCGAGCTGCACGCGTTCGCCGCCGCCAACGGCATCCCCGAACGCGGGTTCGACCACGACCACTACGACGTCCCGGACGAGCGGTACCGGTCGCTGGTGGCGGCGGGCGCGGTGCCGGTTGACTCCCGGGAACTGCTGCGCCGGCTGTCCGACGCGGGGCTACGGCAACCCAAGCGGGACCGCCGTCCGAGCCGCGCGCCGGACCCGTTTCGATAGACTCCGCCGGTTCCGCGACGCGTACAGCCGGACGCGCACCAGTGAGAGGCAGCCGACGTGCCCGAGCGCCCCGCCCATCCGACCGCCCACCCGAAGCCCGTGCTGGTGGTCGATTTCGGGGCGCAGTACGCGCAGCTGATCGCCCGCCGGGTCCGCGAGGCGAACGTGTACTCCGAAATCGTGCCGTCCACCGCGACGGTCGCGCAGCTCGCGGCAAGAGAGCCGGCGGCGGTGATCCTGTCCGGGGGGCCGTCCAGCGTCTACGCCCCGGGCGCCCCCGCCGTCGATCCGGCCCTGTTCGACGCCGGCATCCCGGTGCTGGGCATCTGCTACGGCTTCCAGACGATGGCCCAGGCGCTCGGCGGCACGGTGGCCCGCACCGGCCGCCGCGAGTACGGCGCCACCGAGCTCACCGTCGACGGTCGCGGCAGCACGCTGCTGCGGGACCTGCCCGAACAGCTGCGGGTGTGGATGAGCCACGGCGACGCGGTGTCCGCCGCCCCGGCGGGATTCGCGGTGACGGCCAGCACCCCGGACACGCCGATCGCCGCGTTCGAGAACCTGGACCGGCGGCTCGCCGGCGTGCAGTACCACCCCGAGGTCGCGCACACGGACCACGGGCAGGACGTGCTGCGCCGCTTCCTGTACGACGTCGCCGGCATCACCCCCGACTGGAACCCGCAAAGCATCCTGACCGAGCAGGTCGAGGCCATCCGCGCCGTCGTCGGCGACGAGAAGGTGATCTGCGGGCTCTCCGGCGGGGTCGACTCGGCGGTCGCCGCCGCGCTCGTGCACCGGGCCGTCGGCGACCAGCTGACCTGCGTGTTCGTCGACCACGGGCTGCTGCGGGCGGGGGAGCGGGAGCAGGTGGAACGCGACTACGTCGCCGCCACCGGCATCCACCTGGTCACCATCGACGCGACCGACAGGTTCCTGACCGCGCTGGCCGGCATCACCGAGCCGGAGACCAAACGCAAGATCATCGGCCGGGAGTTCATCCGGGTCTTCGAGGCCGCCGCCGCGCAGATCGACGCCGCCGAGGGCGGGGTGAAGTTCCTGGTGCAGGGCACCCTGTACCCGGACGTGGTGGAGTCCGGGGGCGGCACCGGCACCGCCACCATCAAGTCGCACCACAACGTCGGCGGCCTGCCCGAGGACCTGCAGTTCCGGCTGGTGGAGCCGCTGCGCGCGCTGTTCAAGGACGAGGTCCGCGCGCTGGGCGCCGAGCTGGGCCTGCCGCCGGCCATGGTCCGCCGGCACCCGTTCCCCGGGCCGGGGCTGGGCATCCGGATCATCGGCGCCGTCGACGCGCACCGGCTGGAGGTGCTGCGGGCCGCCGACGCGATCGTCCGGGCGGAGATGACCGCGGCCGGCGTCGACGAGCAGATCTGGCAGTGCCCGGTGGTGCTGCTGGCCGACGTGCGCTCCGTCGGCGTGCAGGGCGACGGCCGCACCTACGGGCACCCGATCGTGCTGCGCCCGGTGAGCAGCGAGGACGCGATGACGGCCGACTGGTCCCGGCTGCCGTACGAGCTGATCGCGCGCATCTCGAACCGGATCACCGGTGAGGTCCCCGAGGTCAACCGGGTGGTGCTGGACGTGACCAGCAAGCCGCCGGGCACCATCGAGTGGGAGTGAGTCCGGAAACTGTCGCGGGACGGTCCCGGGTCCGGCTCATCGTCGCCCTCGGCGCGCTGTCCGCCTTCGGGCCGCTGTGCCTGGACATGTACCTGCCGGCGCTGCCGGAGTTGCCCGGCGAGCTGAACGCCACCTCGTCGGCGGCGCAGCTCACCCTGTCCGCCTGCATCGTCGGGCTGGCCGTGGGCCAGGTGATCACCGGACCGCTGTCGGACCGGCTCGGTCGGCGCTGGCCGCTGCTGGTCGGGGTGGCGATCTTCGTGGCGGCATCGGTGCTGTGCGCGGTCACCACGTCGATGACCGCGCTGATCGTGCTGCGGCTGGTCCAGGGTGCGGCCGGCGCGGCGGGCATCGTCATCGGCCGCGCGGTGATCGCCGACCTGTTCACCGGCCGGGCCGCCGCTGCCTTCTTCTCCGCGGTCGCCTCCGTCAACGGGATGGCGCCGATCCTCGCGCCGGTGATCGGCGGCCAGGTGCTGCGGGTGGGCACCTGGCGCACGGTGTTCTGGGTGCTCGCCGGCATCGGGGTGGCGCTGCTGGTGCTGGCGGCGCTGGTGATCCGCGAGTCGCTGCCGCCGGACCGACGCTCGGCCGGCGGGCTGGCGACCACCCTGCGAGCGTTCCGGACACTGGTCCGCGACCGCGGCTACGTCGGCTGCGTGCTCGCCGGGTCGCTGGTCACCGCGGCCATGTTCGGCTACATCTCCGCATCCCCGTTCGTGCTGCAGGACCGGTTCGGGCTGTCCGCGCAATGGTTCAGCGCCTGCTTCGCGCTCAACGCGCTGGGCATCATCCTGGCCACCCAGCTGGGCCGGTTGCTGCTGCGCCGGGTGACCTCGCTGAGCCTGCTCACCCTGGGGGTCGGCCAGGGGCTGGCCGGTGCGGCGCTGCTGGCGGTCGCGGTGTGGGCGGGGTGGGGGCTGGCGATGGTGCTGATCGCGCTGTTCGTCATGGTGTCCGCGGTCGGGTTCGCGCTGCCGAACGCGTCGGCGATCGCCATGGACCGGCACCGCCGGATCGCCGGCTCGGCGTCCGCGCTGCTCGGGCTGACCCAGTTCGCCCTGGGCGCGGTGACCGCACCGCTGGTCGGGCTGGGCGACCCCGCCTCGGGGTCGGCGCTGGCGGTGACCGCGCTGGTGGCGACCGCGCTCGGCATGGTGGCCCTGCTGGCCGGTCGATCGGTGGTGGGGCGGGGTCCGGCGCAGACCAGGGTGGTGGGTGCCGGCTGACCGTCCGGTCATCGGTGCACCGCCGAGGCAAGCCGGGGGTTGCCCCGTCAGATTCCGACGATCCGCAGGTTCGGGTTGAGGTGGCGCAGGTCGTCCGGGTCGGAGGTGACCACGCCGAGTCCGGTGTCGCGTGCGCAGATGGCCACGCTGGCGTCGACCACATCGGTCGTGCGGGTGACACCGAGCAGCTGACCGGACGCCCGGGCCTGCCGGTCGTCCAGGACGTGCACCGTGCAGCGATCGGATCCCAGCAGTCGCGCCAGCCGGACCTGCCGGCGGCCGTCGCGCCACGCCTGAGCGACGACGGCGGCCGGCACCAGCAGCGGGTCGCCACGTTCGACGGCGGCCGCGATGATCGCCACGACGGCCCGATCATTCCGCTCGAATGCGATCAGCGCGCCGGTGTCCAGCACCGCTCCGATGCCACGGAGCGTCGGATCCGTCACCGGCCGAGGGCTCGATCGGCCGCTTGACGCTCGTCGGGAGTCAGCGGGCCACCGGTCTCGGCCAGCATCTCCTGCAGCAGTGCTTCCAGATCGTCGGTGTCGGCCTGGTGCTCCAGGGCGCGCGCAACGTAGGCGCTCACGCTTGGGGCTCGACCTGAGGCCACCGCTCGCCGGGCGCGTTCGACCGCCTCGGTCGGCAGCGAAACGGCGATCTTGGAGGTGGTCATACCAGCGATCATACCGTTCGGCCGGATCAGCCGAATGCCACCTCGGCAAGCATGTCGACCTGGGCGGGATCGGCGGACGCCGGAAAGAGGACCAGCTCGTCGGCGCCGGCCTCCTCGAACGCGTCGAGGTAGCCGCGAACCGTGCGGGCGTCGGTGGCGGCGCCGTCGATGATTCGCCGGGCATAGGGCCCGGCGAACGCGTAGTAGTCGCCGAGTGTGCCGGCGGCCAAGTCGGCCGCGTGCTCACCGAGCGCGAAGTAGCACAGCGCCATCGTCCGCGGGGAGCCCGGCCGGCCGGCCGTTGCCCAGGCCTCCCGGACCAGGGGGAGCGTGCGCGCGAATGCGTCCGGTCCGCCACCTCCGGTGGTCCAGCCGTCGGCGTACCGGGCGACCCGCACGAACGACTTCGGCTGCGTCCCACCGATCAGCAGCTGCGGCCGGGAACCGCGGAACGGCGCCGGCCCGACGCCCTGCTCGCCCGACCAGATCGAGGTCATCTGCACCAGTTGCCGGTCGAAGATCCGCCCGCGACGGGTCGGATCCACATCGCTGACGGCGAAGTCGTCCGGCCGGCCGCCGACGGCCAGCCCCAGCACCATGCGGCCCTCGGACAGGCTGTCGATCGTCGCGACCTGCTTGGCCAGCAGCGCGGCGTTCGACCGCAGGGGTGCGATCAGGATGTCGGTGAGCAACCGGATCCGTTCGGTCACCGCCGCGGCCGCGGCCAGCGCGATCAGCGACTCGTAGTTCGGGTAGACGATCCGGTCGATGGTGCCGAGCGAGCTGAAACCCGCCGTGTCGGCGCGCCGGGCCCATTCGAGGATGCCCGCGCGGTCGACGCCGCGCACCACGTTCGGCAGTCCGATTCCGATGTCCATCCACCCTCCCCGTCCGGTCAGGTCCGCATCGACGATAACCGTGGTCCCCAGCGCCGAACCGCCCGCCTCCGACATGGAGGCGGGCGGTTCGGGCGAGCTGTTCAGGATGATCGGTGGTTCAGGTGTTCTTGTGGCGTCGGGGCAGCGCGGTCAGCAGCAGCCCGACGCCGACCGCCGCGACGATCCCGGCGAGCACCCACTTGGTGGCTTCGGTGAACAGCCACCAGGGGTCACCGGAGAAGCCGACCGAGGCGATCGCCAGGAAGGCCAGCGCGAACAGCAACCCGATCCAGTTGATCCCGCGCCGCCGCGGCGCAGTGGTCCCCGTGGTCGTCCTGGTGTCAGCCATGTCGCACCTGCCCCTGTCCGGCACCGACGTGCACGGTCAGATTGATGGTCCCCTCGTCCGACGAGCCCTGCTCGGTCCGGACGATCTCCTGCTGCAACCCGCTCTGCGTGACGCCCAGGCAGTCGACCTCGCCGGCGTTGGCCGTGCAGGTGACGTTCAGGTTCGCGTCATCGGGCACGATGACCGTCGCCTGCCCGGCCCGCACGGTGACGTCGGTGTCGACGGTCTGGCCGGCCGGCACGGTCAGCTGCCGCAGGTCGAGCGTGCCCTGTCCGCCGTTGAGCTCGAAGGCCCGATCGGCCGCGGCGACGGTGGTCGGCACCCAGGTCTGCTGGCCGTAGCCGGTGGTGCCGTTGATCCCGGTGACCGTGAGCGCCAGGGTCACCAGTGACAGGAAGATGCCGGGACCGATGAGCGCGCTGCCGCGGCCGCGCAGCGACCCGATCAGCAGGCCGACCGCGACGACGGTCAGCGCCAGCGCGGCCACCCCGGCCCAGGTCAGGGCCCACCAGCCCTGGATGACCCCGACCGTGGCCAGCCCGCCGACCAGCAGCACCATGCCCAGGGTGATCCGGCCGATCACACTGCGCTGCCGGGGGGCCGGCGGGGGCGGCGGCGCGGGCGCCGGTTCGGGCAGGTCCCAGGCGAACGGTGCCACGCCCAACGGATCCCAGGCGGGCGGCTGCGGCGCGGCCGGCTGGACCGGCGGCTCCTGACGGCCGGGCGACGCGGCGCCGGCCGGGTCGGCGTCCTTGCGAAGGTTGACCCGTCCCGGACCGGCCGCACGTGGATCGTCCCAGAATGCCGGCTGCTCGAAGGGTGACTGGGACCGGTCCGAGGACTGTGCCTGCGCCTGCGCCTGCCGACCGTCCGACCCGCCCGGTCCGCCGGCCCCCGACCACGGCTGGCGGGCCACCCACTGCTCGGCCTGCTCACCCCAGGACCGGCCGGTCTCGCCGATCCGCTCGGTCCACTGATCGAGCCAGGGCGCCTGGTGCCTGGTGGCGGCACCCGCGCGACCACGTCGGCGGGCGATCAGGATGGCCACCCCCCCGATGATCACCAGTAGCCAGAACGGCTTTCCCCAGGAGAACGTCCAAAAGATCGAGACCGCGGCGACGATCGCGAGGCCGACGGCGAGAATCGTCGGCGTCGTGGAACGGCCGCGCCCCAACAGCGCCTCCACCGGCGAGACCTCGTCACCGTCGGCGGGCAACAGCAGCCAGCCCAGCACGTACAGCAGCAGGCCGAAGCCGCCGAAGATCGTCAGGACCACGAACGCGACCCGGATCAGCACCGGGTCCACGCCGAACGTGCGACCGATGCCGCCGGCCACGCCGGCGATCTTGCGGTCCGTCCCGGACCGCCGGGGGCGCCTGGACCACCGGTCCCCGCCGGCGACGCCAGGCCCGGCAGGCGGTTCGTGTTGGCTGCTACTCATGCTCTCGAGAGTGCGCTGTCGGACCCGTCGGGCACCATCGGGGATGACCCTGGTTCGCGGATCCAGGGTCATCCCGCATACCACTGAGCGTCGTTGCGTGTGACCCTGGAGAGGTGAAGTCGTTGTCGGAGATGCGCCGTGCCTCCCGGACGGGTCGGAACCCGTCGGGGATGCCGGCCACCCAGGCACCGGCCACCCAGGCACCGGCTACCCGGGCACCGGCGGATCAGGCGGATCCGCCGACCAACCCCATCCCCGTGGTCACGCCGCCGGTCGCCGGCAGCCCGGGGGCGGCGCCCGGGATCGGTGCAGCCGCCATGGGTGCGCCGGGCGCGGTGGGCGACACGATGGGCGCGCCGGCCGCGACCCGCCCCGCGTCGGGCTTCACCGCGGACGGCATCCCCAAGCTGGCCCGCCGCCGCGACTATCGCGTGCTGGGCGGGGTGGCCGGTGGCGTCGCCGACCACCTGCGGGTGCCGGTGCTGTGGGTCCGGGTGGCGTTCGTGCTGCTGGCGCTGATGGGCGGCGCCGGCGTGCTGGCCTACGCCATGCTGTGGGTCTTCGTCCCGCAGGCGTCCGTGGACGCGCCTGCCCCGCAACCGGCCAGCCCGGTCGAGCGGCGGCAGGCCCTGGGCATCGCCGCGGTCGGCGTGGCGATCCTGATCGTCGCCGCCGCGCTCGGGCTGGGCGACTCTCTCGGCGTGGTGCTGGGTCCGCTGGGCCTGGCCGCCATCGGCGCGGCGTTCATCTGGCGCGAGGCCGACGACGCCCGGCGGGCCCGGTGGCGGCGGACGGCCGCCGGCATCGTGGGCCCCAGCCGGGCGTCGCTGTGGCGGCTCATCGGCGGCTGCGTGCTGGTCGTCGGCGGCCTGTCGGTGTTCGCCCTCGGCCAGCTGGACTTCACCGCGGTGCGGTCGGCGTTGCTGGCCGTGGTGCTCACCTTGGTCGGCGTCGCGGTGATCACCATCCCGTGGTGGGTGCGCCTGGTCCGGGACCTCGGCGACGAGCGGCAGGCCCGCGTCCGGGAACGGGAACGCGCCGAGATCGCCGCCCACCTACACGATTCCGTGCTGCAGACGCTCGCGCTGATCCAACGGCAGGCCGGCGACGGCAAGGAGGTCCAGCGGCTGGCCCGGAGCCAGGAACGGCAGCTGCGGACCTGGTTGTACGGTCCGGCCGGGTATGCGGCCGGCTACGGATCCACGGACTCGCCGGTCCCGGTCGACCAGACCTTCGCGGCCTGCCTGGCGGACGCGGCGGGCGAGGTCGAGGACACCTACAACATGTCGGTGACCCCGGTGATCGTCGGCGATGCGCGGATGGACCAGCACCTGAACGCACTGGTCGCGGCGACCCGGGAAGCGATGGTCAACGCGGCCAAGCACGCCCGGGTGGAGGAGATCAGCGTCTACGCCGAGATCGAGGACGGCACCGCCAGCGTGTTCGTCCGTGACCGCGGTATCGGGTTCGACCCCGCCGTGGTGGGATCGGACCGGCGCGGGCTGGCCGAGTCGATCCGCGGCCGGATGGAGCGGCACGGCGGCACCGCCACCGTACGGTCGTCACCGGGCAACGGCACCGAGATCGAGCTGACCATTGCGGTGAGCCGCGGTGACGCCGCCGAGCCCGCCGCCGAGCCGGTCCGCGCCGCGGCCACCGACCAGCGGGAGGAAGCCTGATGAGTCAGCCGGTCACCGTGTTCGTCGTGGACGACCATGCCCTGTTCCGGACCGGGGTGAAGGCCGAACTGGCCGGCCTGGGCGACGACCGGATCGCGGTGGTCGGCGAGGCCGGATCGGTGGGGGAGGCGGTGGTCCGCATCACCTCCGACCCGCCCGACGTCGTGCTGCTGGACGTGCACATGCCCGACGGCGGTGGTCGGGCGGTACTCGAGCAGGTGCACGCCAAGCTGCCGGACGTGGTGTTCCTGGCGCTGTCCGTGTCCGACGCCGCCGAGGACGTGATCGCCGTCATCCGGGCCGGCGCGCGCGGGTACGTCACCAAGACCATCTCCGGCCGTGAGCTCGCGGACGCGGTCGTCCGGGTGGCGGCCGGGGACGCCGTGTTCTCCCCGCGACTGGCGGGTTTCGTGCTGGACGCGTTCTCCGACCGGGGCGGTCCGGCGCCGGTGACGGACCCGGAGCTGGACCTGCTGTCGCCGCGGGAGCGCGAGGTGCTCAAGCTGCTGGCCCGTGGCTACGCCTACAAGGAGATCGCGGCCCAGCTGTTCATCTCCATCAAGACGGTCGAGACGCACGTATCCAGCGTGCTGCGCAAGACGCAGAAGTCCAACCGCTACGAGCTGTCCCGGTGGGCGTCGGATCGCCGGCTGGTGTGAACCGGTGGGTCGGCGCGGGCCGATCTCACTTGCGGCCGAGCTTGCCCCGCCCCATCGCCAGCAGCATCATCCCCAGATCGGTACCCGACGGGCCGAGCGCGCGGAACCGCTCCAGGACGGCCATCTCCCGGCTGTACACGATGCGCGGTCCGCCCAGGCTCTTGCGCGCGGTGCCGATCGCGTGCGAGATCGCGGTGCGCCGCAGGATCAACTCGACCAGCTTGGCGTCGATGTCGTCGATCTCCAGGCGCAACTCGTCGATCCCCTCCTGGCTGTCCGGGACGGGGACTTCGGTGGGCGCTTCACTGTCGTCGATGGCCGGCTCCGTGATGGTCGATCTGGTCCGCAGATGCACCGGAAGCTTGCTGGCCGGTGACTGCGGGACGGTCAGGGCACTGGTCATGATGATCCTCCTCGGCCCCGGCCCGCGATTCCTGAGCACGAAAAACGCCCCGGGTCTTCGCGGACCTCGGGGCGTCGTCGTGGCGTGGTGTTCAGCCTCGGACGGGCACCGGGATCCGGTACCCATAGAAAAACTCGGGCCGAGCTGGCGCGCGGCGGGAGTCGGTGCGGCTGGACATGCCGACCAGTAGACCACATGCGTCCGGCGCCCGTCACCCCGTCGAGGCCGGCAGGATGCCGCCGGGGCCGGCAGGGTGCACCCGAACAGGTGATCGAGAGCGGCGCGGGGCGCGGCGCGGCGGCCCCGTCGACGGTGGCAGGTAGCGTGAGCACCGTCATGACGAGCCTGTTCGAACTCCCCGTCGGCTTCGGCCTTGCCGAGCCCGAGCCGTCACCGGCCGAGCGCGCCCGGCAGCGGGCCGAACGGGCCCGCCAACGCGCCGACGAACTGCTCGAAGGACTGAACCCGCCCCAGCGGGAGGCCGTCGAGCATCGGGGGGCGCCGTTGCTGGTGGTGGCCGGCGCCGGTTCGGGCAAGACCCGGGTGCTGACCAGGCGGATCGCCTACCTGCTCGCGGTGGGCGGGGCGCAGCCCGGGGAGATCCTGGCCATCACCTTCACCAACAAGGCCGCCCGGGAAATGAAAGAGCGGGTGTTCGAGCTGGTCGGCGGCCGGGCCCGGGCCATGTGGGTGTCGACGTTCCACTCGATGTGCGTGCGGATCCTGCGCGCCGAGGCGCACCAGCTGGGCCTGAAGACCACCTTCACGATCTACGACCAGGCCGACTCCCAGCGGCTCGCGCAGCTGGTCGCCAACGGCCTGGACATCGACGGCAAGAAGTATCCGGCCCGAATGTTGGCCGCGTCCATCTCGAACCTGAAGAACGAGTTGATCGATCCCGACACCGCGTCGCAACGCGCCGAGTCGGACAAGGCGACCGTCGTCGCCCGGGTTTATCAGGGCTACCAGGAGCGGCTGCGGTCCGCGTCCGCCCTGGACTTCGATGACCTGATCATGCAGGCGGTGTTCCTGCTGCAGGAGTACCCGGCCGTCGCCGAGCACTACCGGCGGCGGTTCCGGCACGTGCTGGTGGACGAGTACCAGGACACCAATCATGCGCAGTACCTGCTGGTGAAGGCGCTGGTCGGCGGCTCGCACGAGGAACGCGAGGTCCGCACCACCGGCGGTGAGCTGGTCCGGGCCGCTGCCTCCGCGGTGCCGCCGGCGGAACTGGTGGTGGTCGGCGACGCCGACCAGTCGATCTACGCCTTCCGCGGCGCGACCATCCGCAACATCGTGGAGTTCGAGCGGGACTACCCGGACGCCCGGACGATCATGCTGGAGCAGAACTACCGGTCCACCCAGACGATCCTGTCCGCGGCCAACTCGGTGATCGCCCGTAACGACGGGCGCAAGGCCAAGAACCTGTGGACGGCGCAGGGCGGCGGCACCCGGATCGTCGGCTACGTCGGCGACAACGAGCACGACGAGGCCCAGTTCGTCGGCCAGGAGATCGACGCACTGGTCGACAACGGTGAGGCGGTCTTCGGCGACGTCGCGGTGTTCTACCGGACCAACGCCGCGTCCCGCGCGCTGGAGGACGTGCTCATCCGCAACGGCATGCCGTACCGGATCGTCGGCGGGGTGCGCTTCTACGAGCGCAAGGAGGTCAAGGACGCGCTGGCGTACCTGCGGGCCATCGCCAACCCCGACGACGAGATCAACCTGCGGCGCATCCTGAACACTCCGCGCCGGGGCATCGGCGACCGGGCCGAGGCCACGGTGTCGGTGTTCGCCGAACGGGAGCGGATCGGCTTCGGCGACGCGCTGCAACGCATCGACGAGATCCCCGGGCTGGCGGCCCGGTCGGCGAACTCGTTGAAGTCGTTCGCGGAGTTGTTGTCCGGGCTGCGATCCGAGGTCGGCTTCGGGATGCCGCCGGCCGACCTGCTCACCGCGGTGCTGGAGCGCACCGGATACCGGGCGGACCTGGAGAACTCGGACGACCCGCAGGACGGGTCACGCCTGGAGAACCTCGACCAGCTGGTCAGCGTGCTCCGGGAGACCACCGAGACGGTGCTCGCCGGTGGCGGTCTGGCGACACCGGCCGCCGGTCCGGGCGAGGATGACGGCGACGAGGACGTGCCGCCGGACGCCGGCGACCTGCTGCTGGCCGTGCTGGAGCAGCTGTCACTGGTGGCGGACGCCGACGCGGTGCCGGACTCGGCCGAGGGCATGGTCACCCTGATGACCCTGCACACCGCGAAGGGTCTGGAGTTCCCGGTGGTGTTCCTGACCGGCTGGGAGGACGGCATCTTCCCGCACCAGCGGGCCCTGGCCGACGACGCGGAGCTGGCCGAGGAGCGCCGGCTGGCGTACGTGGGGATCACCCGGGCGATGAAGCGGCTGTACGTGACCCGGGCGGTGATGCGGTCCGCGTGGGGTCAGCCGAACGCCAACCCCGCGTCCCGGTTCATCGACGACATCCCACGCGACCTGATTCAGTGGCGGCGGACCGAGGCGGACGCCCGGTCCGGCGGGTTCATCGGCGACAGCGATTTCGAGAGCGACTTCACCTACGGCGGCCGCATCGTCGGCGGGCGCTCGGGTTCCCGGGCCGGCGCCGGTGTCGGGTCGAGCTACTCGGGCTACGGCGGCCGGTCGGCACCGGTGACCGCGAGCAGATTCGGCACCAACTCGCCGTCCCGGGCCGGCGCCCGGCGGTCGGCGTTCGGCTCCAAGCCGGCGCTGGTATTGGCGGTGGGCGATCGCGTGTCGCATGACAAGTACGGGCTGGGCAAGGTTCTCGCGGTCGACGGGGTCGGCCCGCGGACCACCGCGACCATCGACTTCGGCGCGTCCGGCAAGGTACGGCTGATGCTCATCGGCGGTGTGCCGATGAGCAAACTCTGATCCGCGTCAGGCGATCAGGGCGGCCGGGGTGATCGTCACCGGGAACGGGCGATCGATGGTGATCGACTGGTCGGCGGTGGCTTCGGCGATCGTCTCGTACCGCCCGTCGCGCAGTTCCAGGACGGTGATGGACGGCGCGTCCGGGTCGACGATCCAGTAGCTGGGCACGCCTTCGTCCTCGTACTTGGACCGCTTGTAGACGGCGTCCTTGCGGCGGGTGGACGGCGACAGCACCTCGACGGCCAGGATCATCGAACCGGCGACTTCATCGTTCAGGTCCCTGCCCGACACGACCAGCGCGTCCGGCTGCAGGGAGGTCCGCAGGTCGGGCCGCCAGTCGAGGGGAGCGAAGAACACCTCGAACTCGGGCGGGCACGCCCCATCCAAAGCGCTGAACACCCGCTTGACCGCTCGCTGGTGCAGCCGGGTCGGTGCCGGGCTCACCAGCAGTGTCCCGTCGAGCAGTTCATACCGCAGGCCGTCGTCGGGGAGCCGGTCGAGGTCGTCGACCGTCCATTCGTATTCCTCACGCGGCATCACCGTCATGCTGGTCATGGTCCCCTCCTGGGCGGGTCACTGTCACCGGGAGACGATCACATGTTCCGATCGATGTACCTGCAGCTGTCCACAATCTCCTGGTCGGAGCGACGGTCAGTCGCGACGCGCCCCCGGCCGGCTGTGCCAGAGCCACATCAATCCCAACACCGGCAGGATGATGGGCACGTAGCCGTACCCGGCGCCGAAGCGGGACCAGACCGTGTCGTGCGGGAACGCCGTCGGGTCGACGATCGACAACAGCCCGATGACCACCACGCCGACCATCTCGGTGCCGACCGCCGCCCAGGCCAGCGGACGGGACCAGCGTCTGCCGGTGATCAGCCCGACCGCGGCCGCGATGTAGACGACCCCGGAGAACAGGGAGAGCAGGTACGCCAGCGGCGCCTCGTCGAACTTGGTGGCGATCTGCACCACGCCTCGGGCGGTCGCGGCCACCGCGAACACCAGGTACAGCGCAATCAGGATGCGGCGAGGGCCGGTGGGCGGCGCATCTTCGGCGGCGTTGGCGCGCTCGACCGTCGGTTGCTCGACCGTCGGCTGCTCAGAGGCCGGATGCTCAGCCAACGGGGGCCTGCCAGAGCTGCAGGAGCCTGAGCATCATCACCGCGACCACCACAGCAGTGAAGCACAGACACAGCGATCCCCAGCGCGTCCGTTCTTCCCGCGCCAGGTAGAAGCCGAGCGGCAGGGCCAGCAGGATGCCGATCGAGTAGGCGACGAAGGTGACCGGCTCATCCAGCTGATGTCCGCCGAACAACTGGACTAGCGCGACGACGACCTGGACGAGCAGCGCCGCCTCCACGACGATCGCTCCGATCATCTGGGTGTCGGTCGTCGGCCGGCGGCGGCCGGCCTGAACGCCGGTCCACAGGGCGAGCAGCAGCCCGCCGGCCAGGATGGCGTAGCCGAGCAACGGGATCACCGGTCGATCATCGCGCACCGCGCCCTGGCCGCACCGTCCACCGTCGGGGAGCGGCGTCCCCATCCCGCTGGCGAGCCGCGCTCGGAAGCAAAAGGCCCCCGCAGCGGCACTTTTCCTGCTGGACGTGGGCTACGCCTCCGCCGCTCGAATCCGGCGTTGTCGGAGCCAGTTGCTACGGTCGAAGCCGTGATGCACCCTGCCCCCCGCGCTCTCCAGACATGGCTGGCCGGGTCCTGCCCAGGTTCGGCGAGATCGCTGTGACCGCCGAGGATCTGGATCGCCGGGGCGCCGCCGTCCAGTTGGCCGCGCTGCTGCTGGCGGCCGGTGTGGTCGTCGCGGCCAGTCCGCTGGCCGGCATGGTGCGAGCGGCCGACGGGTCCGCGACCTCGGCTTTCGGGGTGGCCGGTTGGGTTGCGGTGCTGCCCGGGGTGCTGGCCGTCGCGCTCGCCCTCGTCCGGCCCACGCTGGGTCTGGCCGCCACGGCCGGCGGCGGCCTGGTGGGGATCGCCAGGTTCGTGGCCGACCTGGCGGTGGTGACGGAGACCGACCGGGTGTCCCGGCCGGAACTGTTCGTCGAGAGCACCGATCGCGCCAGGCCGTTCCAGGTGGGTGCGGGTGGCTGGGTGCTGTTGGTCGCTGACCTGATCATGGTGGTCGTCGGTGTGCTCGCCGCCCGGCGGCTGGCCGGCGACGTGCTCGCGCCAGACGAACCGCGGGGGGACGCGTTGTTCGGTGGCCCGGTCCGGGCGGGCCCGCCGGCCGATGGGGCGAGCCCGGCGGGGGCCGGCGCTCCCGGCAGCACCGACGACGTCGGCGATGTCGACGAGGACGCCGTGGCCGTTCCGGCCGTCGCGGCCATGAGTGGCTCGCCCTCGGCCCGCCGGAGACTGAACCTGCCGATGGTCGGGCTCGGGTTCCTGGGCTCGGTGCTGTTGCTGGTGGGCGGGCTCGACGTGCCGTACACCGGCGGCTATCTGGCGCTGCGGGTGCTGCCGTTCGGGACCAGCGTGAGTGGTGTGGCGGCGGCCGTCCTGCTGGCCTTCATCACGGCCGCCGTCGTGCTGGTGGCTGCCGCACTGCCCCGCGACCTGGCCCAGGCGTTGCTGGCCGGCACCGCGCTGGCCGCTGCCGTGCCGTCGCTGACGGCCGTCGTCGCGGTTCTCCTGGGCGCACCGACCAGCCTGTCGCCGGTGGTCTGGTGGGGTCTGGCCGGTGCGGCGGTGCTGGCGGCCGCGGGACTGCTGGCCCGGCGGGACCTGATCCCGGTGCGGTCGTCCGACGACGTTCCGTCGCCCCGCGCGCCGACGGTGATCGCCGGCGGGCTCGGCCTGGCCGCCGCGGCGGCGCTGGGCGTGGCGTCGACGGCCTCCCTGCTGTACCTGGACGGGGCGCCGCCGGACGACGTCGCCGGCGGGCTGCTCGCACCGGCGGCACTGCCGCTGCTCGTCGCCGCGGTCCCGCTCGCGGTCGCCGCCGCGCTCGCCCTGGTCCCCGGCTCCGCCGTGGCCGGCCGCGCGGCGCTGATGGTGGCCTGGGCCGGTGCCGGTTACGCGCTGGGCCGCGCCTTCTGGGCGATGTCGCTGGTCAGTGCCACCTCCACCGGCTCGACGAGCGGCTTCACGCACAGCTGGACGGCCGGACCCGGCGGCTGGCTGATGGTGCTCGGCGCGGTCCTGGCGGTGCTCGCCGCGGTCTACGCGGCGGTCGGCCACCGCCGCGCCGCCGAGGCATCGCCCGAGGTCGTCGACGACGACGCGCTGGCCCGGTCGCGTCGGCAGCGCCGGTGGTTGGCCGTCGCGCTGTCAGTGGCCGTGCCGGTCGCGCTCGCCCTGCCGGCCTACACCGGTCTGGGGGTGTCGTCGGCGCCGAGCCTGGTGCACGGCCTCGACCTGGACACCTGGGCGTTCTGGCTGCTCGCCGTCGGGGGCTGGTCAGGAGTCTGGTTGGGCGCGATCACCCGGTATCCGCAAGCGGCAGCGGCCGGGCCGGTCGCCTCGGCAGCGGTCATCGTCCAGCCGCTGGTGATCCCGGGCGTCGTCCGCGGATTGCCCGGTTTCACCCTGGACGTGGGTTTCTGGGTCATCCTGGTGCTCACGGCGGCGATGCTGCCGGTGGCCGCGGTGTTCGCGCGATCCGCGGCCGGGATCGGAACCCGGTCGCCGTGGCCCGGCGGCACCGGCGCGCCGAGGTCGAGGTTGAGCGCGGAATCGAAGGGCGGCAGGCGATGATCGTTCCGGTACCCACTGACCCGGTCCCGGCCGACCCCAGCCCGGCCGACGCCGGCCCGGCCGCCGATCAGGTGCTCGACACCCAGATCCGGGTGGTCGTGGCCAAACCGGGTCTGGACGGGCACGACCGCGGCATCAAGATCGTCGCCAGGGCGCTGCGGGACGCCGGTATGGAGGTCATCTACACCGGCCTGCACCAGACGCCGGAGCAGATCGTGGCGGCCGCCCTCGCCGAGGACGCGGACGCGGTGGGCCTTTCCGTGCTCTCCGGCGCGCACATGACCCAGTTCCGCCGGGTGGTCGAGTTGCTGCAGGAGGCGGACGCGGCCGACATCATCGTGTTCGGTGGGGGCATCATTCCCGCCGAGGACCTGGACGAGCTCGCGGCGCTCGGCGTCACCGGCATCTTCACCCCGGGAGCGCCGACGGCGGACATCGTGACCTGGTTGCGCAGGGCCGTCGCCGACAGGCGCGCGGCCGGCGCCTGACGGCCGATCGGGGTTTCAGCGGTCGTCGTCGCGTCCCGCGGAGAGCCGGCGGAGCAACATGTCGATCGCCGTGGGCACCAGTGACAGCGTCGGCAGCTCGCCGACGCCGTCGAGCGGCACCCAGCGAGCCTCGTCCGACGAGCCACCGACCTCATGGGTGAGCTCGCCGCCGATGATCCCGGCCAGGTACACCACCCGCAGCGCGTGCAACGGACCCGCGCCGGCCACGATCCGCTCGTCCGCGTCGATGAACAGCGAGTCCACCCCCAACAGGGTGCGCAACCGGACCTGGTACCCGGTCTCCTCGCGGACCTCGCGAACCACCGCCTGCTCGGCCGTCTCGAAGTCCTCCAGGCCGCCGCCGGGCAGCGTCCAACCGGTCCGACCGTCCTCGTTCCAATGGGTCAGCAGCAGGTCGCCGTCCCGCACGACGACCGCGTAGGCACCGACCCGCACGTCCACCGCGTCACGATACGTCCGGCCGGAACACCCGGCGACGCCCCGGTACGTTCCCGCGGAAACGGCAATCCGGACATCGGCCGGGTCCGTTCGGGGCGACCGGAGCCGCCGGGAGCCGTCGGGCGAGCCGGCCCGGAAGTCGACGTGGGAGAGGTCTCATCGTCTGTGCCCCATCACGCGTGACGCGGTCGCTAGGGTGACTGCGACGGTCTTCGGTGCCCGATTCTCGGGTTCGCGCCGGGCCACATCACGACCAACCGCCCCGGTGAGGGAGACGACGTGGATCTGTACGAGTACCAGGCGAAGGAGCTCTTCGTCGCGCACGGTGTACCCGCCCCGGCCGGCAAGGTCGCGCGCACCGTGGCGGAGGCGGTGGCCGCCGCGCAGGAGCTGGGCACTCCGGTGATGGTGAAGTCCCAGGTCAAGATCGGCGGCCGGGGCAAGGCCGGCGGGGTGAAGTTCGCCGCGACCCTGGACGACGTGCGCACCCACGCCGGGAACATCCTGGGCCTGGACATCAAGGGGCACATCACCCGGCAGGTGTTGATCACCCCGGCGAGCGAGATCGCGCAGGAGTACTACGTCTCCTACCTGCTCGACCGGTCGAACCGGACCTTCCTGGCCATGGCCACCAAGGAAGGCGGCATGGAGATCGAGCAGCTGGCCGAGGAGCGCCCGGACGCCCTGGCCAGGGTCGCGGTCAACGCGCTCACCGGCGTCGACGCGGACAAGGCGAAGGAGATCGCCGCCGCCGGCAAGTTCCCGGCGGACGTGGTCGATCAGGTGGAGCAGGTGTTGGTCGGCCTGTGGGACACCTTCGTCGGCGAGGACGCCACGCTGGTCGAGGTGAACCCGCTGGTCAAGGACGGCGACGGGAACGTGGTGGCGCTCGACGGCAAGGTGTCCCTGGACGCCAACGCCGACTTCCGGCATCCCGAGCATGCCGCGCTGGCCGACACCGCGGCGGAGAACCCCCTCGAGGTGGCGGCCAAGGAGAAGGGCCTGAACTACGTCAAGCTGGACGGTCAGGTCGGCATCATCGGCAACGGTGCCGGACTGGTCATGTCCACCCTGGACGTGGTGGCCTACGCCGGGGAGGCGCACGGCGGCGTCAAGCCGGCCAACTTCCTGGACATCGGTGGCGGCGCGAGCGCCGAGGTGATGGCCAACGGCCTGCACATCATCCTGTCCGACCCGGACGTGCGGGCGGTGTTCGTCAACGTGTTCGGCGGCATCACCGCGTGCGACGCGGTGGCCAACGGCATCGTCGGCGCGCTGAAGATGCTGGGCAGCGAGGAGACCAAGCCGCTGGTCGTCCGGCTGGACGGCAACAACGTCGAGGAGGGCCGGCGGATCCTGAACGAGGCCGACCATCCGCTGGTGATCCAGGCCGACACCATGGACGCGGGCGCCGACAAGGCCGCCGAACTCGCCTTCAAGGCGTTGACCGGGTCCAGCACGAGCACGGGAGTCTGAGAATCCAATGGCGATCTTCCTGACCGAGAAGTCCCGGGTCATCGTGCAGGGCATGACCGGCTCCGAGGGCACCAAGCACACCCGGCGGATGCTGGCTTCCGGCACGAACATCGTGGGCGGGGTGAACGCCCGCAAGGCCGGCACCACCGTCGATTTCGACGGCAGCGCGCAGCCGGTCTTCGGCACGGTGGCCGAGGCCATCGAAAAGACCGGAGCCGATACCTCCGTTTTGTTCGTGCCGCCGGCGTTCACCAAGGACGCGATCATCGAGGCGATCGACGCGCGGATCGCGCTGGCCGTGGTGATCACCGAGGGTGTCCCGGTGCACGACACCGCCTACGCCTGGGCCTACGCGGTCAAGGCGAACGAGGGCCGGGTCGACCAGACCCGGATCATCGGCCCGAACTGTCCCGGCATCATCAGCCCCGGCAAGTCCAACGCGGGCATCATCCCGGCCGACATCACCGGCCCCGGCAAGGTCGGCCTGGTGTCCAAGTCCGGCACGTTGACCTACCAGATGATGTACGAGCTACGGGATCTCGGGTTCTCCACGGCCATCGGCATCGGCGGTGACCCGATCATCGGGACCACCCACATCGACGCCCTGGCCGCGTTCGAGACCGACCCGGAGACCGAGGCGATCGTGATGATCGGCGAGATCGGCGGGGACGCCGAGGAGCGCGCCGCCGCCTTCATCGCCGACAACGTGACCAAGCCGGTCGTCGGCTACGTGGCCGGCTTCACCGCACCCGAGGGCAAGACCATGGGCCACGCCGGCGCCATCGTCTCCGGCTCCGCCGGCACCGCCCAGGCCAAGAAGGAGGCGCTGGAAGCCGTCGGCGTCAAGGTCGGCAAGACGCCGTCGGAGACCGCCCGGCTGCTGCGCGCCGCCCTCGCCTGACCGGCGCCGAGGTCGGCCGCCGCCGGCACCGGTCGCCGACCGGGGTGGGTAGGTTCGATCGCGAACGGTGCTCGGAATGACCAGGCGAACGAGGTGCTTTCGATGACGAACGGTCCCGAGGACTACCGCGGCGGCCCATCGGCCGCGCCGTGGCAGTGGCCGGATCAACAGCAGCGGCCGGATCAACAGCAGTGGCCGGATCAACAGCAGTGGCCGGATCAACGACAGCGGCCGGATCACCAATGGCCGGCCGGACAGTGGTCGTACGGGCCGGCTCTCGGCGCCTCCGGGTCCGCGCCGGCGCCCAACCCGGCGGCCGGCGGTCGGACGCGGCTGGACCCGGCCAAGCTGTTCGGCATCGCGATCGCGGTGCTGGGCGCGTTGAACTTCCTGTTCGGCTTCCTGCCCGAGGTCACGGCCAGCCGGCTGGACACGAGCCTGTCGGTGTACGCGGTCGGCCCGGCCTACGTGCCGATCCTGCTGCTCATCGCCGGCCTGCTCGCGTTGGCCGCCTTCCTGCCGGGTAGCGAGCGGTCCCGGCTGGCGGTGGCCGCCGTCTCCGTGGGCGGCGCGGTCGGCGCCCTGATCTCGCTGGGCAGCACCGGCGCCGTGGAGCTGACGACCACCGCCCAGGTGAGCAAGGGCGTGGGGGCGGTGCTGCTGACGATCTTCGGCATCATCCAGGCCGTCGTGGCGATCGCCGCCTACGTGGTCGGATCCGACATCCGGCCGCGCTCGGCGGTGGCCGTGTCCATCGCCCCGGACGCCGCGCTCCCTGCCGGGGCGCCCGAATCGGCGGCCGGCTGGGTCGGGCCGGTCGAACCCCCCTCCGGGGACGCGATCTGGACGCCGGCCGGGTTGGTTCGATCCGCGCCGTGGTCGGCCGCGCCCCCGCCGAGCGCGCCCGCCCCGCCGACCCCGTCCGCCGCGCGGGTCGGGGAAGCCGGGTCCGAATGGGCACCGCCGTTCGACGACGACCGGCCGACCGGACCGCAGGTGGTCGTGCCGGGGCCCGCCGAACCGGATCAGTCGCCGACCGGCGCACCGCCTGCCGCGTCGCGTCCCGCACCACCGGATCCGGGCCGGCGGCTGGAGCAGGCCCGAACCGAGGTGTATCGGGTTCCGCCCAAGGGTGCGTCGACGGACGGCGACGACCTCTCCCGCTGAATGGCGCAGGCGACGCAGTTCCGCGACCACCGGATGTTCCGCAGCGGCCGAGCCTCGGCCGCTGTGCGGCCGCGGCAACGTCGGCGCGAAGCATCCGCCCGCGCCACGCCGTTGGACGTCGGTCGGCTGCGGACCATCGACGGGGGTTCGGTGGACCTGGCGCAGCCCGACGCCTGACTCGCGGTTCGCTGACGCTTGACCCGGGGATCTCCCGACGCTTGTCCCGCGGTCGGCTAACGCCAGGCACGGGCTTCGCTGATCAAACCCGCGCCGAACCCGACATATCCGGCACCAAGACGCGGAGATGATCAGCGAAGTCGTGCCGCACCGGCTGCCATCCCGCGGCCGGCCGGTTCGTCCGTAGGGTCACCTACTACCTGGATGGCACGCTGCCGCCCGAAGGCGCCCAGTGCGACCAGGACGGGTCACCGTTCGGAAGCTGAGTAGGCCCGGACCGGGACCCGGCGTGCCTGGCCCGCCCGGCCCACCCGACATGTGACAGTGAGCCGGTGCTCCGCGATCTGGCTCCCGCACGCGCGACCGCGATCGAACCCGGCGACCGGCCCGGCAGCGTCACCGGCCTGGTGGTCGCGGCGGCGGCCGTCCGCGGCGCCGTCGTCGCCGTCGCCGGGGTGCTGCTGACCACGGGCCTGGCCCTGATGGTGTGGGCCGTCACGCCGGCGTCCGGGCCGGACGCGGCGGTGGCACTGCGTGGTGGGGTGACCGCCTTCGCGCTGGCGAACCTCATGCCGGTCGCGATCGGCGGCGTCACGCTCGGCCTGCCGCCCCTGCTGCTCACCGCGGTGCCGGTGGCTCTGCTGGTCGTCACCGCGCGGCGCGGCCGGTTCCTTCCGGTCGGCCGCTATCAGGAAGCGATCGCGGTGCTGACCACGGCCGGGGTGTACGGGCTGATCGTCGCGGCGACCACGCGCGGCTACTCCGCGCCGGACGCGGTACCGGCCGGCTCGGTGTGGACGGCCTTCGTGCTGGCCCTGGTCGCTGCCGGCGCCGGCATGCTGCGCGGTGACTCGGCCTGGTCGGGTTGGGTGATCGGCGCCCTGCCCGGGTGGGCGCGGTCGGGGATCCGCGGCGGCCTGACCGGAGTGGCGGCCCTGCTCGGTGCCGGCGGGCTGGTGCTCACCTGCGGGCTGATCTTGCGTTTCGGGACGGCCGTCGACATCGCCGCGGCGTCCGCCCCCTCCTGGCTGGACGGGCTGGGCATGACCCTGCTCGGTCTGGCCTACCTGCCCAACGCGGTGGTCGCCGCCGTCGGGTACGTCAGCGGTGTCGGGTTCGAGATCGGTCCGGGCACCTACTCGCCGCTGGCCACCTCGACCGCGGACCTGCCCGGCGTTCCGCTGCTGGCCGCGGCACCCCAGCACAGCGGCCGCACCCTGCTCGGACTGGCCTGCCTGGTGCTTCCACTGCTGGTCGGGTACCTGGTCGCGCGCCCGGCGGTGCGCCGGCTGGTCACCCGGGCGGATCGGGTGGCCGCGGCCGGTCTGGCCGGGCTGCTCACCGGCGGCGTGCTCGCGCTCGCCGCGGTCGTGGCGGGCGGCGGTGTCGGCGACGGGCGCTGGTCGACGATCGGCGTGCCGGCCGTCCTGCTCGGACCGGTGATCGCGGCGGAGGTGGGCGCGGTGGCGGTCGTGGTCGCCACCCTGACCGGGTGGCGGACCGTGCCCTGGCGGATCCGGGATATCACCGCCGAACCCCGGCGGCGCCGGGCCCGCCGGGTGCGCCGGAACAAGGCCGCCGCGGCGAATCCGGCCGAGCAACGGGAGACGGCTCCGCCCACGAGCGACACCGCAGCCGAGGCGACCGCCGCGACGACTGCCGCGAAGACCGACACGGCCGAGACCGACGAAGAATCGAACGAGGCCGAGCCGCACGAGGACGGCGACACCGACGAGGACGCCGGCTCCGAATCAGGGTGACCGGTTCAGCAGCTGGGCCGGCAGAGCCGCTGCCCGACCGCGTCCAGGAAGATCTCGCCGATCTGCCGGGGATCCTGCGCCAGGTAGGTCGCCCCGCCGGTGGCCTTGCTGATCTGCTGTAGCGAGGCCACGTCGCTGTCCGGGCCGAACGCGATGGAGATCACCGGGATCGGCCGGGCCGGGTCCTGCTCGGCGGTCAGGGTGTTCAGCAGCTGGTCCAGGGTGATGCTGTTGTCGTCGTCGTTCATGCCGTCGGTGAGGATCAGCACGGTGTTCACCCGGTCCGGGTCCCAGCCGGCGCGGACCGTGCGGACCGCGTCCAGGGTCGTGTCGTACAGCCCGGTCCCGCCGTTGGGGATGGCCTGCAGCCCGTCCAGTGCGGCGGCGAGCTTGGCGGCTCCGGTGCCGCCCTGACCGTCCGACCCGAGCGTGCCGATCGGGATCAGCTCCCGGTGGTCGCTCATCGGGGCCAGGTTCGTGGAGAACTCCCACAACCCGATGTCGCTGTCCGCCCGGTACAGGCCGAGGCCGCGGGCCGCCGCGTCCTTGGCCAGGTCGATCCGGGTCGCCCCGCCGGCTCCGGGCACCTGCGCGAGCATCGAACCGGAGATGTCCATCACCGCGAGCATCCGGGACGGTTCGTTGGTCACCTGGACACTGCGGATCGCGTCGTCGACGGTCTGTCCGGGCGGCGGCCCGGACGTCTCCCGATGCGCCGGGTCCACGCCGTTCGACGCGGTCAGCGCCGACCCCGCGCCCTGGTCCGGCGCGCGGAAACCGGTGGCTTGCAGCGCCGCGACGGCCGGCTGCGTCCCCAGCCGCGCGATCAGGTCCTGCGCCGCCTGCTGGACGGCGGGGTCCGCCCCGACCGCGGCGAGCGGATAGTCCAGCGCGAACCCGCCCGGGCCCGGATACACCGCGTGCGCGGGATCGCCGGCGTGCGCGAGGTCGTAGGTGAGCAGGGCCTGCTCGGTGACCGGCAGGGCGGTCGACGGGTCGGCGGAGAGCCGGGCCAGCAGTTCGCTGGCGCGGGTGGGCAGGTTCTCGGGGCTGGACCGCACACCCCAGGTCAGGGCGGCCCGCGCGTCCGGCGCGCCGGTCACCGAGGACCGGGCGGCCAATACGGCGGCCACCGCGGGCGCGGACCGTGCGGGATCCGGCAGTCCCACCCGGATCGGCGCCGCGGTCTTGCGGGTCGCCAGGATGCCGGCCACGTCCGACGATCCGCCAGCGGCGGCCAACTGCTGCATCGCCTGGCCGGACACCGCGAACACCACCGGGCTGCTGGCGACCGACGGCGCGGCGGCGGCGACCGGGAGCCCGGCCGCCGATGCCCGGGCGAGCCAGATCGAGGAGTCGGGGATCCACACCGCGGCGTCCACCGACCCGGCTGCCACCACCTGCGCCGGGTCGGTCGACTCGACCCGGACCGGGCAGCCGGCGGCGGTCAGGCCCTGCTGTTCGACGATCCGGGACAGGGTCGGCGCGAGGTCGTCGGCGGCGGCGACGGTGACCGTGCCGCCGGGCACCCGGCACCCGCCCGTGCCGGCGGCCCCGGAGCCGTCGGTGCTCTCCGGTGCGCCGCTCGCCGTGCCGGTCGCCGCCGTGCCGGTCGCTGCCGTGCCGGTCGCTGCCGGGCCCGTCGACCCTGCGGTCGCGGTGGTCTCGGAACCGCCGGAGCGGACCAGCCAGGTGACCACCCCGGCCGCGGCGACCAGGGCCACGACCACGCCGACGACGATCAGGGTGCGGCCGCGTGAGCCGGACGAGCGATGACGGCCGCGGGCCGGTCCTCCGGGTGGGCTGGGTGGCTGGTCGATCATGACGGTAGGCAACCCCTTCGGCGTCCTGACTGGCATTCACCAGATGCGTCCAGGGTCATGAGCGCCGCTGCCACCGCTCGGATACCGGACGGCCCGGCGAATAGACCGATCGGGCGCCCGACTAGCCTGGACCGGCCGAGCCCACCGACGGAAAGATCCCGAGCCAGCGTGCCCCCTGTCGACAACCCAGCCAGGAACCCGGCCAGAAACGTGGTCGTCCTCGCCTCCGGGTCCGGGACCCTGCTGCAGGCACTGCTGGACGCGCCGGATCCGAAGCCGTTCCGGGTGGCCGCGGTCGGCTCCGACCTCGCCGAGTGCGGGGCGTTGACCCGGGCCGTCGGCGCCGGGGTGCCGACGTTCACCTGCCGCCTGGCCGACCACCCCGACCGGGCCGCCTGGAACCGGGCGCTGGCCGAGGCGGTGGCCCGGCACACCCCGGACCTGGTGGTGCTGGCCGGCTTCATGAAGCTGCTCGGGCCGGCGTTCCTGGGCGCCTTCGACAACCGGGTGATCAACGCCCACCCGTCCCTGTTGCCGGCCTTCCCGGGGATGCACGCCCCGGCGGACGCGCTGGCCCACGGGGTGAAGCTCACCGGCTGCACGGTCTTCCTGGTCGACGGCGGCGTCGACGCCGGGCCCATCGTGGCGCAGCGTGCGGTGCCGGTGGCCGACGACGACGACGTGGCGAGCCTGCACGAACGGATCAAGGTGGTCGAGCGGTCGCTGCTGGTGGATGTGGTGACCGCGTTGACGGCCGCGCCGTACACCGTGAACGGACGGAAGGTGGTTCTGGGATGACAGCCGAGGAGGGTCGCCGACCCATCCGGCGGGCGCTGCTGTCCGTGTCGGACAAGACCGGGCTGGTCGAGCTGGCCACCGCGCTGCACGCGGCCGGCGTGGCCATCGTGTCCACCGGCGGCTCGGCCCGGACGATCGCCGACGCGGGGCTGCCGGTCACCCCGGTGGAGCAGGTCACCGGATTCCCCGAATGCCTGGATGGCCGGGTCAAGACCCTGCACCCGGCGATCCACGGGGGACTGCTGGCCGACACCCGGGTGCCCGAGCACCTGCGGCAGGTGGCGGACCTCGGGATCGAGTTGTTCGACCTGGTGGTGGTCAACCTCTACCCGTTCCGGCAGACGGTCGCCGCCGGCGCCTCTTTCGACGAGTGCGTCGAACAGATCGACATCGGCGGCCCGGCGATGGTGCGGGCGTCGGCGAAGAACCATCCGTCGGTGGCCGTCGTGGTCGACCCGGCGCGCTACCCGGACGTGGAAAAGGCCTTGGCGGACGGCGGTTTCACCGTTGCCGAACGGGCCGTCCTGGCCGCCGCCGCGTTCGCGCACACCGCCGCGTACGACATCGCGGTGGCCTCGTACCTGTCCGGCGCGCTGTCCGGGGACGACGGCTGGCCGGACTTCGCCGGCGCGACCTGGGACAAAGTTTCGGCGCTGCGCTACGGCGAGAACCCGCACCAGTCCGCGGCCCTGTACCGGCACTGGCGGCCGGGGCTGGCCTCCGCCGAGCAGTTGCACGGCAAGGAGATGAGCTACAACAACTACGTGGACGTGGACGCCGCGTGGCGTGCCGTCGGCGACTTCGCCGATCCCGCGGTGGCCGTCGTCAAACACGCCAACCCGTGTGGCATCGCCGCGGTACCGGGCGGTTCGGACGAGGACATCGCCCGGGCGCACCGGCTCGCGCACGCCTGCGATCCGGTGTCCGCGTTCGGTGGGGTGATCGCGGCGAACCGACCGGTCACCGGGCCGATGGCCGAGCAGATCGCCGACGTGTTCACCGAGGTCGTGCTGGCACCGGCGTTCGCCGACGACGCGGTGGCCGTGCTCACCCGCAAGAAGAACATCCGGCTGCTGGTGATGCCGGCCGGCGCCGAACCGGATCCGGCGGAGTTCCGGGCCATCTCCGGCGGCCTGCTGGTGCAGATGCGGGACCGGCTCGACGCGCCCGGCGACGACCCGGCGAACTGGACGCTGGCCGCCGGGGAACCGGTGGACCAGGACATCCTGGCGGACCTGGCGTTCGCCTGGCGGGCCTGCCGGTCCGTGAAGTCCAACGCCATCCTGCTCGCCAGCGGCGGGGCCAGCGTCGGCATCGGCATGGGTCAGGTGAACCGGGTCGACTCGGCCCGCCTGGCCGTGGAACGGGCGGGGGACCGGGCCCGCGGTTCGGTGGCCGCGTCCGATGCGTTCTTCCCGTTCGCCGACGGCGCCGAGATCCTCATCGCCGCCGGTGTCCGGGCGATCGTCCAGCCAGGCGGATCGGTCCGCGATCCCGACGTGATCGCCGCCGCACGGGCCGGCGGGGTGAGCATGTACTTCACCGGCACCCGGCACTTCTTCCACTGATGGCCCTTGCGCTCACCCAGACCGGCTACGTCGACGAGGACTTCACCGACGTCGACCTGACCGGCCAGGAGCTGGAAGACATCTCGTTCGCCGGTTGCGACTTCTCCGAGGCCGCCCTGGTGCAGGTGCGGACCCGCCGGGTGACGTTCACCGACTGCCGGTTCGCCGGCACCGAGCTGTACGACAGCGCCCACCGGTCGACGTCCTTCGTCTCGTGCACGTTCGAACGCGCCGCGCTGCACGGGGTGTCGCTGGAAGGGTGCCGGCTCACCGGCTCGACGTTCACCGACTGCCGCACCCGGCCGATGACCATCCGGGACTGCGACCTGACGCTGGTGTCGCTGGCCGGCGCGAACCTCGCCGGGGTCGACCTGTCCGGTCTTCGGTTGCGCGAGGCGAACCTGGTCAGGGCCAACCTGTCCGGCTGCGATCTGCGCGGCGCCGACTTGACCGACGCCCGGTGCGAGGGGCTGAGCCTGGCCGACGCCGACCTGCGCGGCTGCCGGGCCGACGCCGGGCTGTGGGTGGCGGCGTCGTTGACCGGCGCCATCGTGGACATCGACCAGGCGGTGCTGTTCGCCGCCGCGCACGGGTTGCGGATCGGGCGTCCGGACGACGCCGCACCGGCATAGGCCCGGCTGGTCAGGACTCCGGCGGGCGGTCCGGCGCCGGCTCCCGGATCGCCGTGGCCCGCTCGTGCAGCCGGGCCCGGACATCGTCCGGCGTGTAGGCCCGCCGCTGCCGCTCGGACCGGGCGACCAGCGCTCCCGTCGCGGCCACGCCGGCGATCCCGGCCACGCCCAACCACTTCCAAACCCGCCTGTGCATGGGCGATAACGTTAGCCGCATGCCCGCCGACCGTCGCGGATCGTCGATCACGCTCGGCGACGCGGCCGACCTGACCCGCACCGGCGACGTCTGGCTGTTCCGCGGCAGCACCTTCGCCGACCGGGCGATCCGCACGCTGACCAACGCGCCGGTCAACCACGTGGGCATGGCGGTGGTCATCGACGATCTGCCCCCGCTGATGTGGCACGCCGAACTGGGCCGCTCGCTGCCGGACGCGTGGACCGGCAAGCGGCACCGCGGGGTACAACTGCACGACCTGGTCGACGCGGTCACCACCTGGACCACCAGGTACGGCGCCCGGGCGTGGCTGCGGCAGCTGACTCCCGAGTCGACCCGGACGATGGAGGACGCGGTACTGCGGACCGTCGCCCGGCTGGACGGTGCGCCGTTCCCGAGCAGCTGGCGGCTGGCCCGCAGTTGGGCCACCGGCCGGCTGCGTCACCATCGGGACACCGAGACGATCTACTGCGCCGAGGTGGTCGCCGAGACCTATCAGGCGATGGGGCTGCTCGCCGAACACCGGCCGCGGAACTGGTACGACCCCGGCAAGTTCTGGAGCGGCGACCGGCTGGGCCTGGAGGGCGGCGCGACGCTCGGGCCGGAGATCGCGGTGACCTGAGGGGCCGGCGAGCGCGTCATGCCGGCCGGGCCCGGGATGGCATCATGGCCTTTCGTGATCGTTCGATGACCGCTGTGATCCTCGACGGCCGGGCCACCCTCGCCGCGATCAAGCTGGAGCTGCGGGACCGGGTGCGGGCCCTGGCCCAGCGTGGGATCGTCCCCGGCCTGGGCACCGTCCTGGTCGGCGACGACCCGGGCAGCCGCTGGTACGTCGCGGCCAAGCACCGGGACTGCGCCGAGATCGGCGTCGCCAGCATCCAGCGGGAGCTGCCGGCCGGCACCACCCAGGCACAGGTCGAGGCGGTCGTCGATGAGCTGAACCAGGATCCCTGCTGCACCGGGTTCCTGGTCCAGCAGCCGACCGGGCTGGACGAGTTCGCCATCCTTTCCCGCGTCGACCCGGCCAAGGACGTGGACGGGCTGCACCCGTACAACCTGGGCTGCCTGGTGCTCGGGCACCAGGCGCCGCTGCCGTGCACGCCGATCGGCATCGTCGAACTGCTCCGCCGGTACGGCGTCGAGCTCGACGGCGCACGGGTGGCGGTGATCGGGCGGGGCATCACCGTCGGCCGACCGCTGGGACTGCTGCTCACCCGACGCACCGAGAACGCCACGGTGACCCTGTGCCACACCGGGACCCGCGACCTGCCGGCCGTGGTACGGCAGGCCGACGTGGTGGTCGCCGCGGCGGGCGCCCCGGGGCTCGTCACCGCCGACATGGTCAGGCCCGGCGCGGCGGTGCTCGACGTCGGGGTCAGCCGGGTCGACGGGAAGATCGTCGGCGACGTGGCGCCGGACGTTCGGCAGGTCGCGGGCTTCGTCGCGCCGAACCCGGGCGGGGTCGGCCCGATGACCCGGGCGATGCTGCTGACGAACGTGGTGTCGGCCGCCGAGGCGTCCGAGCGCGCGCAGTGAGTTCGAGCCGGGCGCTGGTTCGGGCCCTCCCGATCACCATCGTGCTGGCCATCGTGGCATTCGGACTGCTGCTCATCGCGTTCGCCTACTGGCGTCGGGGCACCGTCGCGCTGGCCTTCGCCATGCTGCTGGCCGCCCTGCTGCGCGCGGTGCTGTCCGAGCGGGTCATCGGGGTGCTCGCGGTCCGCGGCAAGTACTTCGACGTGTCCTGCTACCTGGCGGTCGGGATGATGATGCTGGCCCTGGCCGTCGGCGTGCCGTGAGCCCTACGGCTCCTCCGCCCGATCCAGCAGCCGGCCGAACACCCGGGTCAGCACCGCCGCCTCCGCGTCGGAGATCAGTTCGGTGAAAGCTCTTTCCACGCCCGCGATGTGCACGACGGCCGCGCTGCGCAGCGCGGCCCGGCCGCTGCGCGTCAGGCGGACCAGCACGCCGCGGCCGTCCCGCGGGTCGGGCAGCCGTTCCACCAGGCCCTCGTTCTCGAGTCGGGCCACCTTGCGGGACAGCCCCGGCTGGGACAGCACCACCCGGTCGACCAGGTCCCGCAGCCGCAGCCGGCCGCCGTTCTCGGCGAGCTGGACCAGCACGTCGTAGGTGGACAACGGGATCTTGCCCGCGTCCTCCAGCTCCCGGCCCAGCCGCTGCATCAGCCTGGCCTGAGACTGCAAGAAGCCCTCCCAGGCCGCCTTGCGGTCGCCCGAGAAGCTGCGCTGACCCCCGCCGGTCGCTGACGCCATGACATCCCCCTGTGTGCCGTGCGGCGTGACGTGGGCCTCTTCTGCTGACCCGCCGAACCACACGTACCTGGACTGACGGTACGGTCTGCGCGGAGATCTCGCACCAACGTCGGGCCCGTGTCGAGCCTTGCCGCCGGGTCCGGGCACGACAGGGCACCACGGCACACAGGGAGCGCGGCTGATGGCGAAGATCAAGGTGACGGGCACGGTCGTCGAGCTCGACGGCGACGAGATGACCCGGATCATCTGGCAGTTCATCAAGGACAAGCTCATCCTGCCGTACCTCGACGTCGATCTGGAGTACTACGACCTGGGCATCGAGAGCCGCGACGACACCAACGACCAGATCACCGTCGACGCCGCGCACGCGATCCAGCGGCACGGCGTCGGCGTCAAGTGCGCCACCATCACCCCGGACGAGGCGCGGGTCGAGGAGTTCGGGCTGAAGCGGATGTGGCGTTCGCCCAACGGCACCATCCGCAACATCCTCGGCGGCGTCATCTTCCGCGAGCCGATCATCATCTCGAACGTCCCGCGGCTGGTGCCCGGCTGGACCAAGCCGATCATCGTCGGCCGGCACGCCTACGGCGACCAGTACCGGGCCACCGACTTCCGGTTCCCCGGCGAGGGCACGCTGACCATCACCTTCACCCCGTCCGACGGCTCGGAACCGATCGAGCACGTGGTGTTCGAGGCGCCCGGCTCCGGTGTCGCGATGGCCATGTACAACCTGGACGACTCCATCCGCGACTTCGCCCGGGCGTCCTTCAACTACGGGCTGGCCCGCAAGTACCCGGTGTACCTGTCGACCAAGAACACCATCCTCAAGGCCTACGACGGACGGTTCAAGGACCTGTTCCAGGAGGTGTTCGACGCCGAGTTCATCCTGCAGTTCAAGGAGGCCGGCATCACCTACGAGCACCGGCTGATCGACGACATGGTCGCCTCCGCGCTGAAGTGGGAGGGCGGCTACGTCTGGGCCTGCAAGAACTACGACGGCGACGTGCAGTCCGACACCGTCGCGCAGGGCTTCGGCTCGCTGGGCCTGATGACGTCGGTGCTGATGACCCCGGACGGCAAGACGGTGGAGGCCGAGGCCGCGCACGGCACCGTCACCCGGCACTACCGGCAGCACCAGGCCGGCAAGCCGACCTCCACCAACCCGATCGCCTCGATCTACGCCTGGACCGGTGGGCTCAAGCACCGCGGCAAGCTGGACTCGACGCCAGAGGTGATCGGCTTCGCCGAGGCCCTGGAGGACGTGATCATCAAGACCGTCGAGGGCGGCAAGATGACCAAGGACCTGGCCCTGCTGGTCGGTCCTGACCAGGAGTGGCTGACCACCGAGGACTTCCTGGTGGCGCTGGACGAGAACCTGGCCAAGCGGCTGGGCTGAGGGTTTCCGCGCGGCTTGCGCGGGGCTCGCTGCGCGTGGGGTGCGGGTTCCGCCGTGCGTCGGGTGCGGGTTCGCTGCGTCGGGTGCGCCGGGAGCGGGTTCGCTGCGTCGGGTGCGGGTTCGCTGATCAAATCCGCGGCTGAGCCGGACAAATCGGGCCGGCGCCGCGGGTTTCGTCAGCGAAGTCCAGGGCTTCCGCGGGGTTCGCTGATCAAATCCGCGGCGAACCGGACAAATCTGGCGCGCAAACGCGGAGATGATCAGCGAACCTGCCGAGGCCGGCGCGCAAACGCGGAGATGATCAGCGAACCTGCCGGGGCCCAGGCCGCCCGCGAGGGCGAGGCTGCCGGCGAACCAGCCGGCATCCGGCGACGGCCGACGTTCGCGCCGGCAACCTGCCGGCACCCCGGCGACGGCCGACGTTCGCGCCGGCTCAGACCGGCCAGGCGGGCAGCCGGGTGCCCTGATCGAAGAACATCCACTCGTAGCGGCTGGAGCGCTCGAATGCGGTGATCATCGCGTCCCGCCCGGCCGGGGACGCGTCGTCGAACGCCCGGTCGGCGAAGGCGATCGCCGTGACCGTCAGCTCGGCGAACGCCGGATCGGCGTAGGTCTCGATCCACGCCGCATAGGGATGCTCGCCGGGGGCCCGCCAGACCCCCAGCCGCTCGCCGATGTGCTGGTACAGCCAGAAGCAGGGCAGCACCGAGGACACCGCCTCGGCGTACGAGCCGGTCGCGCAGCACCGGTGCAGGTGGTCCAGGTACGCCGTGGTGACCGGCGATGCCTCGATGCCGTCCAGCGACTCGCCGTGCGCGGTCAACAGCGTGCGGTGCAATGCCATCTCGGCCTCGAGAGCCCCGGCGGAGGACTGCGCGAAGAACTCCTGCGCGTCCTGCTCGGGCGCCAGGGCCGCCACCCGGGCCAGGCATCGGGCGTACTCGCGCAGGTACCACGCGTCCTGCGACAGGTAGAACCGGAAGTTCGCCCACGGCAGCGACCCGTCGGCCAGCGAAGCGATGAACGGCATCGTCTCGATCGCCTCGCGGATCGACGCGATCCGCGGCCACACCGTCGACGAGAACGATTGGGCCGGACGGGACGTCGGGAACAGCGCATGCAGATGGTCGACCGGTCCGTGGCCGCGGCCCACCTCGAGCGCGGCGCCCCCGGCCAACGCGCCGGTCAACCACGCCTTGGCGTCCAGCGCGGCGGCCGCCCACGACTCGCGCTGCGGCCGCAGCGCCGCCAATGCCGAGGACAGCGAGCATCCGGTGCCGTGCGTGTTCTCGGTGTCCACCCACGTGCCGGGCACCAGCACGACCGACCCGTCCGGCCCGACCAGGGCGTCCGTCGCCGACCGCGCCGAGGCTTCGCCGGAACCGTCGGACGCGCCCAGATGCCCACCCTTCACCAGCACCTGGCTGCCCGTGGTGGACGCCAGCGCCTTGCCCTGGGCGATCGCGCCGTCCAGGTCGCGGGCAGGTTCGTCGCCCACCAGGACGGCCAGCTCGGCGATGTTCGGCGTGAGCAGGTCGGCCTGGGGCAGCAGTGCGCGCAGGGCGTCCTCGGCGTCGGCGTCCAGCAGGCGGTCGCCGCTGGTGGCCACCATCACCGGATCCAGCACCACGAACGGCGGCCGATGAGCCGCCAGCCAACGGCCGACCGCATCGATGTTGTCCGCCGACCCGAGCATGCCGATCTTCACCGCGTCCACGGTGATGTCGTCGCTGATCGCCTCGAGCTGCTGCGTCAGGAACGACGCGGGCGGGCTGAACACCCCGCGCACCCCGGTGGTGTTCTGCGCGGTCAACGACGCGATCGCCGCCATCCCGTACGCGCCTTGCGCGGCAAAGGTTTTCAGGTCGGCCTGGATGCCGGCCCCGCCGGACGGATCGGACCCGGCAACGGACAATACGCGGATAGTCACGACGCCCTCCTCGGGGCGCTCGCAGGCTCCGCGCCCCTCCCGCGGCCGTCGCCGCGGTGCCGATGATTCGCTCGGCAAGCATCGCTCATCACGACGACATCCCTTCGCTAGCATGACCTAGATCAGGTACGACGGGTGTGCTCTCAGCCCGTTGCTCGGGCACCCCGTGTCAGCTCCGCAACCTACCGCATGTTCTCGTTGACAGGGCGTCGGACGGTTGCCTACCCTCGGCCAGTGGAGCTGTGGGTTGAGCGGGCCGTTCTGGTATCGGCCGCCGCCCTGAGCCGGTTCGGCCACCGCCGCCGCCACGTCGACCTGTGTCGGGTCGCCAGCGCCATCTGTAGCGGCTGAGGTCGATTCCCCGATCACCGACAACGACTGTCCGGACAGTGTCGTCATCCCGCTTCGTCGTCATCCCGCTTCCGTCACGGTAGCCGGCCGGCGGCTGAACGGCGGTCGATCGTAGGTCGATCGGTGGTCGATCGACCGGCATCACCGGCACCCGTCCGACGTTCCGCGAGAGGATCTCGCGCCTTGACGCGCACCCGCACCATCGACATCCACCAGCACCTGTGGCCGCCCGAGCTACTGGATGCGCTGCGCCGCCGCGCCGCGCCGCCGAGGCTGGACGGCTGGACCCTGCACCTGACGGGGGAGCCGCCCTATCGGGTCGATCCGGTCGACCACGATCCCATCCGTCGCCGACACCTGGACGAGGGCCGCGCCGTCATCGGGCTGTCCAGCCCGCTGGGCATCGAGGACCTGCCACCGGACGAGGCCGAACCACTGCTCGAGGCCTGGCACCGCGGCGCCGCGGACCTGCGCGACGGGTTCGACGCGTGGGCCGCGGTCAACCGGGACGAACCCGACCTGCCCGGTCTGGCCGACCGGCTCGGTGACGGGTTCGTCGGTCTGCAGATCCCGGCCGGCTGGCTCGGCACGCCGTCCGACGTGGACCGGTGCGGCGATGTCCTGCAGGTCGTGCAGGACAGTGGCCGCCCGCTGTTCGTCCATCCCGGGCCGGTGCCGGCCGCCGGCGGTGACCGGCCGGCCTGGTGGGCCGCGGTCGTCGACTACCCGGCCCAGATGCAGGCCGCCTGGTGGTCCTGGTACGCGGCGGGTCGCGACCGGTTCCCCGGTTTGCGCGTCTGTTTCGCCGCCGGGGCCGGCCTGGCGCCGGCGCATCACGAGCGGTTCCAGGCTCGCGGCGGACCGGCCCTGCCGGTGGACCCGAACATCTTCGTCGACACCTCGTCGTACTCGCGGCAGGGCGTCGACGCCCTGACCCGCGCGTTGGGCGTCGACGCGATCGTCGTCGGCAGTGACCGGCCCTACGGCCTGCCCCACGACACCGACCTGGGCGAGGCCGCGCACCTCGCCTTCCGACATACCAACCCCCATCGACTGCTCACGGGAGCACAACTATGACCAGCACCGAACCCGCTCAATCGGTCGAATCGGCTGAATCGGCTGAATCGGCCGAGACCATCGCCGCTCGGGTGGACGGCGCCACCGTCGCCGCCCGGCGGGCCCGTCGCGTCGAGCACGAGGCCGGCCGGCTCACCCTGCAGACGCTGCCCGGCCGCGACCTGGCCGCCGACGAGCTGATCGAGCTCGCCAGTTCGATCGCCGGCGACCCGGCGCCGCTGGAGCCGCACATCGCGTTCAGCGACGAGAAGCGGCACTACGTGAGCCTGCACCGGGACAGCCACGTCGACGTGTGGCTGCTGTGCTGGACCCCGCAGAACGACACCGGCTGGCACGATCACGACATCTCCTCGGGCGCGGTCGCCGTGCTGCGCGGCACGCTCACCGAGCACAACCTGGCGGTGCACGAGGACAGCATCCGCACCGAGGTGCACGCCGGCGAGGTCTTCGGCTTCGGCCCGGACCACATCCACCGGCTCACCGGTCGCGACCCGGGCAGCGTGTCGGTGCACGCCTACTCGCCGCCGTTGTGGCGGATGGGCCAGTACACCCTCGGGCCCGGCGGACAGCTGCGTCGCCGCACCGTCTCCTACGCCGACGAGCTGCGGCCGGCCGACGAGTAGGCGCCAGCCGTCGGATGTCGATGGTGATCTCCGGTCGCCAGGGCGCTGAACGGGCGGTTGCGAAAAGGTAGGTCGATGGACGACCCGACGCTGCCCTCGCTCTGTGTGGTCGGCAGCATCAATGTCGACATCGTCGCGACGACCGTACGGCTGCCCGGACCGGGTGAGACGGTCGGCGACGGCGTGCTCAGTCATCAGCCGGGCGGCAAGGGTGCCAACCAGGCGGCCGCTGCGGCCCGCCTGGGTGGCCGGGTCCGGATGATCGGTGCGGTCGGCGATGACGACGCCGGCCGCCGGGTGCTGGCCGCGCTGGCGGACGCAGGGGTGGACGTCGGCGGCATCCGGCAGGTCCAGGAGCCGACCGGGACCGCGTTGATCGTCGTCGACCGCGCGGGCGAGAACCAGATCGCCGTCTGTCCGGGCGCCAATCGTCGGATCCGGCTGGACGACGTCCGCCTCCCGCCCGACGAGATCGTGCTGTGCCAACTCGAGATCGACGTCGACGTCGTGCTGGACGCGGCCCGCCGGGCCGAGGGCTTCTTCGTGCTCAACGCGGCTCCGGCGAAGCCGCTGCCCCCCGAGCTGCTCGAACGGGCCGATCTGGTGATCGTCAACGAGTCCGAGTACGCGCGGATCCCCGAACTGGCCGACGCCGGGTTCGTCGCCGTGACCTACGGCGGCCGGGGTGCCGCGCTCTATCGCGATGGCCGGCGGACCGAGTCGGCGAGCGTCCGGAGCGTGCCGGTGGTCAACAGCGTCGGCGCCGGTGACGCGTTCTGCGCGGCCCTCGTGCTGGGCCTGCGGTCGGGGATCGGTGACCGGCAAGCACTGGCGCTGGCCTGCGAGGTCGGCGCTGCCGCGGTGCAGGACCCGGCCTCCCAGCCCAGGCTCGAGCACCTACTGCGCTATCGGCGGTAAGCGGCCGATCGACCGCGTTGCCGGCACGGGCGCCCCGGGACGCGTCGTTGACGGAGCAAATGTTAGTTACTAACATTTGCTCCATGGCCGTGCCGGAGGCTGCGCACCACACCCGAACCGAGCGCACTCGCGCGCGACTGCTGGCGGCGGCGCTCGAGCTGTTCGCGCGTGAGGGGTACGACGGCACCACGGTTGCCCAGATCGCCGCCGCCGCCGGAGTCACCGAGATGACCTTCTACCGGCACTTCGGGTCCAAGGACCAGCTCCTGCTGGACGATCCGTACGACCCGTTGATCGCGAACGCGATCGCGGCCCAGCCGGCCGACCGGCCGCCACTGGCCCGGGCCGTGGCCGGCATCCGGGCCGCGTGGCGGGCGATGCCGATCGCCGAGGAGGAGGCCGTCCGCGAGCGGCTGGCCATCGTCGCGGCCACGCCCAGCCTGTCCGCGTCGGTTCGCGCCGGGACCGCGGCCACCGAGGCGGCGATCGCCGCGGAGTTGGTCGCCGGCGGGAGCGAGCCGGCGGACGCCGCGATCGCCGCCTCCGCGGTGATGGCCGCGCTGATGACGGCGCTCCTGCAATGGGGGAGCGGCCGAGGGGGCAGCCTCTCCGCCGCGATCGAACGGGCCCTGGACGTCTTCGAGGTGGACCGGTGACCGATCGGCTGCGCATGACCCGGGTCGCCCGCGAGTTCGCCGGCGGCGCCGGTGTCCGCGGCGTCGACCTGCACGTACGGCCGGCCGAGGTCCATGCCCTGGTCGGCCTGAACGGCGCCGGCAAGTCGACGCTGATGAAGCTGATGGTGCGGATGCTGCGCCCGGACGCGGGGCGGATCGACGTGCTCGGCGTCGACGTCGGCGTGGCCGGCCCGGACGTCTGGGCGCGGGTGGGCACGCTGATCGAGTATCCGTTGGCCTACGGCGAGATCGACGGCCGCACCAACCTGGAGCTGGCCGCCCGGCTGCGCGGCGTCCCGCCGCAGACGGTCGCGGCCATGGTCGACGACGTGCTGGACGAGTTGGACCTGCGCCGGTACGCCGGTGTCCGCGCCCGCCGGATGTCGCTGGGCAACCGGCAGCGGCTCGGCCTGGCCGCGGCCCTGCAGCACCGGCCCGACCTGATCGTCCTGGACGAGCCGACCAACACGCTCGACCCGGCCGGGATCATCCTGCTCCGGGAGGCGCTGGTCAGGCGCGCCGCCGCCGGCGCCGGCGTGCTGGTCGCCAGCCACCACCTGGACGAGGTCGCGCGGATCGCGACCCGGATCTCCGTCATCGCCGACGGTCGGCTGGTCGGCACCCTGGACCCCGATGGGATCGACATCGAGCGGGCGTTCTTCGCCCTGGTGCACGGCTCGGTCAGCGGGGCCGGCGCATGACCGGCCTGTCGGCCGCCTGGGCGGTCGAGGTCCGCAAGGCCCGGTCCGCCCGGGTGCTCTGGGCGACCGGCATCCTGCTCGTGGTCGGCGTCGCGGTGCTGGCCGGGGCGACGGTGGCGGCCGTTCGGGCCGGCAACGCCGAGATCGCCGCCAAACTCGGCCCGGCCGCGTCGACCGGCGACTGGACCGCATTGCTGGCGGTGGCCGCACAGGTGAGTGCGGCGGCCGGGTTGCTGGCGTTCGGGGTCGGCGCCAGCTGGCTCACGGGCCGGGAGTTCGCCGACCGCACGGTGTGCGGCCTGTTCGGCCTGCCGGTGGGTCGCGGCACCCTTGCCGTCGCCAAGCTCGCCGTCTATGCCACCTGGGCCACGGGCGTGTCCGGGGCGCTGGTCGCCCTGCTCCCGGTGGTCGGCCTGGTGGTGGGGCTGGGCCCGCCGTCGAGCGACGATCTCGGGGGCTTGGCCCGTCAGTTCGCGCTCGGTGTGCTGACCGCGCTGATCGCGGTGCCGTCCGCCTGGGCCGCGTCGCTGGGCCGGGGCCTGCTGCCGGGCATCGCCACCGCGGTCGGCATTCTCGTCGTCGCGCAGGTGTCCGCGATGGCCGGGGTCGGGCTCTGGGTGCCGTTCGTCGCGCCGGCGTTCTGGGCGTTGCAGCCGTCCGGGCCGGCCACGGCGGCACTGCTTCTGGTGCCGGTCGTGCCGCTGCTGTTCGGTGCCGCGACCGTCCAGGTCTGGCGGCGGTTGCAGATGGACCGGTAGCGCCGGACGGGGCCGCGCCGGATGGCAAGATCGCCGTCATGACTGATCCGCAGCCCGGTCGGCGGCCCCGGGTGCTGTCCGGCATCCAGCCGACCGCCGACTCGTTCCACATCGGCAACTACCTGGGCGCGCTGCGGCAGTGGGTGCAGATGCAGGACACCCACGAGACCTACTACTCGGTGGTCGACCTGCATGCGATCACGGTCGAGCAGGATCCGGTGGTGCTCCGGCAACGGATCCGGGTGGCCGCCGCGCAGCTGCTGGCGTTGGGCATCGACCCGGAGCGATCGACGTTGTTCGTGCAGTCGCAGGTGCCCGCGCACACCCAGCTGTCCTGGGTGCTCGAGTGCCTGACCGGGTTCGGCGAGGCCAGCCGGATGACCCAGTTCAAGGACAAATCGCAGCGCGGTGGGGCCGACCGCTCCAGTGTTGGCCTTTTCACCTACCCGATCCTGCAGGCCGCCGACATCCTGGCCTATCAGGCGGACGCCGTGCCGGTCGGCGAGGACCAGCGGCAACACCTGGAGCTCACCCGCAACCTGGCGCAGCGGTTCAACGCCCGGTTCGGCCCGACGTTCGTGGTGCCCGAGCCCTACATCCTCAAGACCACCGCCAAGATCTACGACCTGACCGAGCCCACCGCCAAGATGAGCAAGTCGCTGCCGGCCGGCACCCTCGACCTGCTGGCCCCGGTGAAGGCGTCGATCAAGCGCATCAGATCGGCGGTCACCGACACCGAGCGGGAGATCCGCTTCGACGAGGAGCACAAGCCGGGGGTCTCCAACCTGCTCGGGTTGCTGTCCGAATTGCGCGAGGTGCCCGTCCGGGTGCTGGAGAAGGAGTACGAGGGCCGGGGCTACGGCGACCTGAAGGCCGGGCTCGCCGAGGCGTTCACCGCCTTCGTGGAACCACTGCAGGCGCGGGTGCAGGCCTACCTGTCCGATCCGGCCGAGCTGGACCGGGTGCTGTCGGCCGGTGCCGAGCGGGCCCGGCTGGTCGCCGACACCACCGTGGCCACGGTGTACGAGAAGGTCGGCCTGATCACCTCCCGGTGACCTGGTGAGCCCGGCGTCAGCGGGGAACACATCCAACGAACCAGCCCATCGACGACCCGGACCGGAGGTTCCATGGCCAGCACGTCGAGGCCCACGCCCGCCGGATCTGGGCCGGTTCCGGCGGACCCGTCGACCGTCGGCCGGTTCGTCCTGCTGGGCAAGCGGATCGCGTCCCGTCCCGGCGTCAAGCACCTGATGCGCTCGATCGCCCGGTACGGCGAACGGCTGGGCAGCCAGTTCGCCGGGGCGATGACCTACTTCTCGTTCCTGTCGCTGGTGCCGATCCTGATGGTCGGGTTCTCCATCGGCGGCATCGTGCTGGCCAACAACCAGGACCTGCTGACCTCGCTCGAGAACGAGGTGGCCCAGCTGTTGCCGGCCGGCATCGCCGAGCCGGTGACCGCGCTGATCGACAGCGTCGTGGCCAACCCGCTCGGCGTCGGCATCGTCGGCCTGCTCATCGCCCTGTACTCCGGCATCGGCTGGATGGGCAACCTGCGCAAGGCGATCCGCGCCCTCTGGGGCCGGGAGTTCGAGACCGGCAAGGCGACCGCCGACAACATCGTCGTCGGCACCCTCAAGGACCTCGGCGCGCTGGCCGGATTGGCGTTGGCGGTCGTCGTCTCGCTGGGCCTGAGCGCGCTGGGCGGCCAGTTCCAGATCGCCGTCCTGAAGCTGTTGGGCCTGGACGACCAGCAGTGGCTGGTGCCGGTCGTCACGGTCACCACGATCCTGATCGCGGTCGCGGCCGACGTGCTGATCTTCCTGTGGGTGTACACCATCCTGCCGCCGAAGAGCCAGCGATCGCCGTTCAAGGCCCGGCTGCGCGGCTCGATCATCGCTGCGGTCGGCTTTGAGATCCTCAAGTACGCGCTCACCACGATCCTGCCGGCGTTCACCAGCACGTCGCGCACGGCGATCATCTTCGGACCGATCATCGGTCTGCTGTTCTTCTTCAACCTGGTCGCCCAGCTCGTGCTGTTCGTCGCCGCGTGGGTCGCCACCGCCGACGACGGCCAGGAGGAGGACGACGACGGTCAGTTGCCGGAGGTGCCCGAGGCGACGTTCATCGTCCGCAAGGGACCGTCCGGTGCGCGCTCGGCGGCCCTGCTGGGAGTGGGTGCGGTGCTGGGGTGGGGGGCCCGGCGACGCCGGGATTAGGCCCGGCGCTACCCGTCGGTCGGCTTGCCGTCGGCAGGCGGATCAGCAGGCGGATCGGTGGCCGGATCAGTGGCCGGATCCGCGGGGTCGGCCGATTCGGGAGCATCCGGTTCCGCCGTCTCGGACCCGTCCGCCGTGTCGGGCTCCGGTTCGGTCCTGGTCTCGGGTTCGGTCGTGGTCTCGGGTTCGGTCGTGGTCTCGGGTTCGGCCGTGGTCTCGGGTCCAGTCGCCGGCTGGCCGGCGTCCGGCTCCGGCTTCGGTTTGGCGTCCCCGGCGAACGTCGCCCGCCGGTTCAGGTGCCGTCGGCGGATCAGCAACACCACACCGGCGATCACCACCAGCAGCCCAACCCCGGCCAGGATCCAGGCGACCGGTATTCCGCTGGAGGATTCGCCGGCGGTGGGCTTGGTGGCGCCGTCGGACGCCGCGGTCGATCCGACGGTCGATCCCACGGCCGAACCCGTCGGATCGGCCGTCCCGGAGGCGGACGCCGACGGGTTGATGCTGGGTGTCGGTGACGGCACCGCGGTCGCCTCGGCCAGTGAGCTCACCAGCGCGCCGACCGACGCGGTTCCGGCGGGCACCGCGAAGCCCCAGTCCAGCAGCGACGCGGCCTGCATCCACTGCCGCCGCGGCTGCTGGGTGCCGTGCATCATCGTGACCACCAGCCGCCGGCCGTCCTTGGCCGCCATGCCCACGAAGGTGTTGCCGGCGTCGTCGGTGAACCCGGTCTTGCCACCCAGCGCCCCGGGGTACTGCGCCAGCAGTTGGTTGTCGTTGGCGGCGATGTACCCGTCGCCCTCGGCCGCGGGCACCTTGATGTCCGGCCGGGAGATGAGCTGGGGGAACGGCGGCGTGGCCATGTCGGCCCGGGCGAACAGGGCCAGGTCGTAGGCCGACGTCGACTGGCCGGGGCCGTCCAGGCCGGAGGGGGTGGCCGCCCGGGTGTCCAGCGCGCCCAGCCCGTGCGCGGTGGCGTTCATGTCGGCGATCGTCTTGTCGTAGCCGCCGTTGGTCCTGGCCAGCGCGTTCGCGGCGTCGTTGCCCGAGATCATCACCAGGTAGGACAGCAGGTCCCGGACGGTGTACTTGCCGCCGGCCTCGATGCCCACCCGGGTGCCGTCCTGGGCGGTGTCCGCCTGGGTGCCCTCGACCACCTGGTCCAGATTCGTCAGGTTCTTGAGCATGACCTGCGCGGTCAGCAGCTTGAGGGTGCTGGCCGGCCGGTACCGGCCGTGCGGGTCCTTGGCCGCCAGCACCTCGCCGGTGTCCAGGTCGGCGATCAGCCAGGCGCCGGCGGAGATGTCCGACGGCAGCGGCGGCGCGCCGGCCGGCAGGATCAGCCCGCACTGACCCAGTTGCGTGCCGCCGACCGGTTGCGCGGGGACCGGCAGCGGCTCGGGCGGGGCCTGCCCGTCGGGCACGTTCTCGGACGTGTCGACGGCCGGCGGCGGCGCGGCGCGCTGCGCGCAGTCGTCGGTCGACGGTGCCTCGACGGTGACGCTCGGTGGCAGGTACGGATCGGTGTTGGGTTCGGCGGCGGCGGGCAGGGCCGACAGTGGTGCGCCGATCAGCAACGCCGAGATCAGCACCGCCGCCCGAACCCAGAGGGTCCGGCGGCGGAGGCGGCCCCGGACGCGCGGGGGTGTGGAGGCGGACATCGTGACATACGGTAACGCCCGCCCCGTGAACGGCTCGTCAGCGGGCGGTCGCGCCCTGCTCCTGAGCCTGCGAGATCTGCCGGCGCACGTCGTCCATGTCCAGCTCGCGCACCGCACCGATCAGCTGCTCCAGCGACGGCGCGGGCAGCGCCCCGGGCTGGGAGAACACCAGGATCCCGTCGCGGAACGCCATCAGCGTCGGGATCGAGCGGATGTTCGCCGCCGCGGCCAGGGCCTGCTCGGCCTCGGTGTCGATCTTGCCGAACACGATATCGGAGTGCTTGTCCGATGCCGCCTCGAAGACCGGGGCGAACATCCGACACGGGCCACACCAGGCGGCCCAGAAGTCGACGAGCACGATGCCGTCACCGGACACCGTCTCCTCGAAATTCGATGTGGTCAGCTCCAGGGTGGCCATGGACATATCCCTTCGGGAAATCGCAGCGGAAAAGAGCAGTCAACTCAGCGGGCACAACGTCCGACCCCGGCCCGGCATTCCCGGCCTCGGCTGCGCCCTGCGGGGCCGCTGCGCTGATCATCGCACCTTCTGGTGCCCGAAATGCCCGAATCGCCCGTGCTGGTCGGCCTGGATCTCGTCCCGCGCTGATCCAATACCCACTTTCGGTGCCGTTTTGTCCGGTTTGCTGAACGTTGGATCAGCGCGGCTCGCCGAGGTGGCCCGGCAACGACGAAATGTCCGGCTTGGTCGTGCGCTGATCAGCGCAGCGATCGCTGCCGCCCAGAAAGAGCGCATCACAAGCACCAGACGCACTGCGGTTTGGTCAGGCCGGGGCCGGCGTCACGGTGTGCGGACCTTTGCGCCCCCGCTGGGATACTCGCCGGGTGCCGCAGCCTCACCGCCTGGATCGCCGATGACCGATGTCGTCGCCGGTCGGTACGTGCTGGTCGACCCGATCGGTGCGGGCGGCTTCGGCACCGTCTGGCGGGCGTTCGACCGCAAGACCGGCCGGTACTGCGCGGCTAAGTTGCTGCGGCAGCGCGACGCCGGGGAGTTGTTGCGGTTCGTCCGCGAGCAGTCGGTGCGCCTGGCCCACCCGAACATCGTCAGCCCGTACAGCTGGGCCGCCGAGGACGGCACCGTGCTCATCGCCAGCGAACTGGTGGCCGGTGGATCGGTGCACACCCTGCTCGGCGACTTCGGACCGCTCGCCGAGGGCACCGTGGTGACGATGGTGCGCCAACTGCTGTCCGCCCTGGGCGCGGTCCACGACGCGGAGCTGATCCACCGGGACGTCAAGCCGGCCAACCTGCTGCTGCACGCCACCGGCACCGGTCCGATTCGGTTGGCACTGACCGACTTCGGCCTCACCATCAGCCGGCGGGATGCCCGCCTGACCCAGGTGGGAATGGTGGTCGGCACCCCCGGCTACCTGCCGCCGGAGGTGCTGCGGGGCGGGATACCGCCGGATCCGCGGCACGACCTGTACGCGGTCGGCCGGCTCACCCTGACGCTGCTGGCCGGCCAGGAACCGGACGGTCCCGCCGCGGCGTCGATCACCGTGATCCGTGACCCGGCCCTGCGTGACGCCGTGGCGGCACTGATGCGTCCGGATCCGGACGAGCGGCCGGCAGACGTCGCCGCGGCGCTCGAGCTGCTGTCGCCGGCCCGGGCCGACCGGACGCCGCATGCCCGCGACGGCGAGCCGATCGACGTCCTGAACCAGCTGCCGGATCTGCCGGACGGGTGGGGCCGGGACGGTCCGGTGCCCTCTTCCGCCACACCCCCGGTGCCGAGTCCGCGGGCAACCGTCGTCGACGTGGCGGCGACCTCACCGGACCCGATCCCGGACCCGATCCCGGCCGCAGCGACCGAACCGGCCGCACCGACCGAACCGGCCGCAGCGACCGAGTCGACTGAAGCGACCGAACCGGCGGCCGGCGGTGTCCGGCGCGGCCCCCGGCGAAGGGTGATCGTCGGTGCCGCGGCCGCCGTCGCCGTCGTGGTGGCCGGCGTCGTGGTCGTGCCGAAGCTGACGTCCGGCCCCACCGACCCGCCGCCCACACCGCCGACGACATCGACCACCACGGTCCCGAGCCCGACGACCACGGTCGCACCGACGTCGGCGACGCTGCGCGCCGGCGATCCCTGCACCTGGCAGCAGGAGGGTGACCGGCAGGGCGGCGTCGACGGCCCTGTGGTGTGCACCGTCGACGACGGCACCTACCAGTGGCGGGTGCCCTGACCGTCGGCGTCCGTGCCGCGGACGGCCCGGCGCCTCGTCCAGACGACGATCAGCAGGGCGACCGCGCTCGCCGCCACCGCGCCCACCAACGCCCAGACCCACCCGGGCAGGGCCCCGTCCGACGTCGGCGTGCCCTGCGCGGTGCGGTCCGTGGCGATGTCCCCGGCCGATGCGGTCGCGGATCCGGTCGCCGACGGGGACGCCGAGGCGGTCACCGATGCCGGGGCGGACGTCGAGGTCGCCGCGGCACCGGCCGAGCCCGACGGGACCGTTCCGGCCGTCAGGTATTTCGGGCCCGGTTCCACGTCGCCGCTGACCACGACGGTGATCAGGAACGTCGTCGACGACGGCTGGTCCTCGTGCCGGTCGGCATTCACCCGTAGGTAGTAGTCGCCGTCGAGGGAGAAGTCGCGTTGCGAGCCGCCGTTGCGGTTGGTGTAGCGCACCGGGTAGACGGTCGACGACGCGAAGGGCTCGTTCTTGGGCGTGTCGCCGAACCACTGCTGGCCGCTCGTGTCGGCCAGCCTGGTGACGTCGGCCCGAACCGGGTTGAACACGTTGACCCAGACGATGGACCCGAGGTATCCCAGCGACGGCCGAGCCGGACCGACCTCGGTGATCAGGTAGCTCATGCGCTGGCCCCACTGCAGCGGAACCCGGTAGAACCGGGACTCACCGGTGACCAGGGTGTCGCTGTAGGTGCTCCCACTGGCCAGCCGCGGCGCGTCGTTGAAGCTGTTGCCGCCGGTCAGGGCGGTCGGTGAGCCGTGGGTGGGCGCGGGCAGGACGTCACCCTCGGACGCCTGCGGCAGCAGGCCGGAGACGTCCGCGGGCGGCTCCATGCGCACGACGATCTCCACCTGCAGCGGCTTGTCGGCCCATGCCTTGCCGATCCGGGCGACCTCCAGGATGGCCACCCCGTCCGTCGGGCAGGTCGACGGGGCCTGCGGGTCGCCGAAGGTCGGGCCGTCCAGCACGGCGGTGGCCGGCTTGTTGTTGGACCCCTGCAGCACCACGAACCCGCGCTCGCTCTTGCACGACTTGAGATCTCGCCGCATCAGGTCCAGGTCGACGCCGAGAACGTCGGTGCCGCCGACGTTGTCGTCCGGTGGCACGATGGTGGCCGAGAGGTAGGGCCGCATCCCCGCCCGGACCGGAATCGTGTAGTACTTGGTGGTTCCGGCGGATGCGGTGTCGCCCGATCCGCCGACCGCGAAGGTGTCGACGTACTGACCGGGGCTCAGCAGCGGGGCCTGTTCGAAGGCCTGGTCGGCGCCGGTGACCGGGGTGCCGGCGGTGGTGTAGCCGGTGATCGCGAGGCCGACCTTCGCCTGCAACGCCTGGCTCAGCCCGCTGGCGTCGCCGGCGTCGCTGTAGGTCCCGCCGGTCGCCTGGGCGATGCAGGACAGTTGGTCGCGGGCGGTCGCGTCGACCTTGAACCCGACGGTGTGCACGGTCAGGTCGACGCCCTGCTGGTCGAGTTCGCGGGCGACGTCGCACGGTGCGGGCGGGGCGCAGGTGTCCTCGCCGTCGGAGACCAGGACGACGCTGCGAGGCCCCTCGTGGGGCAACGCGTCGGCGGCGGCACGTAGGGCATTGCCGATCGGGGTGTACCCGGAGGCGGCGATGCCCTGGAGCTGACCGGTGAGCGCGGCGGCATTGAGCGGTCCGACCGGGGCAAGCGTCCTGATGTCCTGGCAGCCGCCCTGCCTCTCGGCGTCCGTGCTGCCGGTGCCGGTGCCGTAGGCCATGAGCCCGACCTGGGTGTCGGCGGGAAGGGTGGACAGCAGGTCGGTGACGGCGGATTTGGCGGCGTCGATGCGGGGGCCGGGCGCGTCGGCCTGGTTCATCGACCCGGAGGCGTCGAGCACGATCATCACCGGAACCGGCGCGGCGGCCGGGGCGTGCGCGGTCGGGGCGTGTGCGGTCGGGGCGGCGAGCGCCGGCGACGCGACGGCGGCGGCCAGCAGGACCGCGAGCACCCCGGCCGCGCCGCCGATCCGGGTCCAGCGACTCCGGGGGGCACGCTGAGCGGGTCGTGACACGGTGTCCTCCATTCGGTATCTTTGCACTAGCAAACGCTAGGTTTGCACATGCAAATGCCGTCGCGCAAGTCGGAAGGGGGCGTCGTGACCATCTCCGACCGGCACCACCCGGCCGACGCTTCGACCGTCACCCGCCAGGTCGACCTCTACGGATTAAGCTGGTCCGAACGGCTGCATCGGCTGATGGCCAGCTATCGGCTCACCCAGGCCCGGCTGGCCGGGGTGATCGGGCTGTCCGCGCCGATGGTCAGCCAGCTGATCAGCGGGCAGCGGGTGAAGATCAGCAACCCGGCGGTGTACGCGCGGGTGGTCCGGCTGGAGGAGTTGGCCGGCTCGCCGGCGGTGGCCGCCGGCGACCCGGCCGAGATCGCCCGCGTGCTCTCGGATGTCACCGCCGCGACGCCCACCCTGACCACGGTGACGGTGCCGTCGCCGACCGGGGGCTCGGGGGACCGCGACCAGGCCGTCCGTTACCTGGCGGGCACGGCGCCGCCGAGCGCGCTGCGGATCGCCGCGGCCGCGGTCGCCGGCACCGAACTGGCCACCCTGCTCGACGAGGCGTCGATGGCGAGCCCACCGTCCGGCCCGGTGCACGGCGAGTAGCGCGACGGTCGTCAGCGCCGGACCCCTGGCCCTGCCCGGCGCGGGTGGGCATGATTCACTGGGATCCACCGCGTCCGCCGGCCCGAAGGGGTGAGGGACCGTGAGCAGACCCGCGTTGCCCAAGGGAGCGGCGAAGAGGGCGCCGCAGCCCGATGCCGCTTCCTCGGAACGAACGGACGACCGCGGCCCCGACCAGCGGCCGTGCCCCGTTCCGCAACTGGCCCATGCGGCGCCGCTTCGCAGGCAATCAACCGTGGACCCGCTGGGCGGCACCGAGGCGGCGCCGGAGATCACGTCGGCGCTGGATCGACTGCGGGGAGCGGGCGCCCGGTTGCCGGGCGACCTGGCGCACTCTCTTGGTGCGGCGATGTCGACCGACTTCGGCAACGTCTCGATTCACACCGGCCCGGACGCGCACAACCTCACCAGGGCGCTGCAGGCCAGGGCGTTCACCCACGGTTCGGACATCTACTTCAGCGCCGGAAGCTACGCGCCCGGGACCGCGTCAGGCCGGCATCTGCTCACGCACGAGCTGGCGCACGTGGCGCAGGCGCAGTCCGCGACGCCGGCCGGATCGGGGCTGCTCATCGGCCGTGCCGACGACCGGGCGGAGGTCGAGGCCGAGGCGACCGCGCTGCGCGTCGCGCGGTCGCCGGATCTCCTCCGGCGGACGATGACCCGTCCGCCGGCAGCGGTTCGCCGCAAGCCCGCCGCGGGCGTCGTCCGGCGGGCCGGTGACAAGATCGCTTTCGAGGCCAAGACGTCGGACGACGCCGACGATCAGGTGCTGATCAAGCAGATCGGCCGGGCGATCTCGGATCACCAGCGCCACAAGAAGTCCTACAAGGACAGCATCGAGTTGAAGAAAGACCTGGCGATCAAGGAGGCGTCGAAGGCCGAGGACAGGGCGGTCGGCAAGATCGAGAAGGGTCTGGAGAACAAGGAGTACCGCGAACGCCGGGACCAGGTCCAGGCGCCGTTCAAGGACCAGCGGATCGAGACGCTGAAGGTGTTCCACGAGGACTATCAGAAGTCCGGATGGAATCTGGTGCGGCTCAGCCAGGAGATCCTGGACGCGACCGGCGCGAAGGTCGAGATCCGGGCCAAGGTCGGGGACGAGATCCCCGTGCACAGCGTGGCCACCGGAGCGAAGCTGTACAGCATCCTGAGCGGAGCCGGCCGATTCGGCGCCGCGGTGAACCAGGAGATGGGCGTCCAACTCGCCAATCCCGTCTACGGCAAGAAGGGCACGAACAAGCAATACGTCCAGGACCAGCGGGGCCTTTTCGTCGGCCGCTACGTCTACCGGGGCTGTTCCCCGGAACAGATGAAGGAGCTCTACACCACCGGCGTCATGAGACCCCGCAATCCGACGGATGACATCGGTGGCCAGATCGGCAAGTTCGACTTCGGGGCGCGGACGGCGAGCGGCAAGATCACCCAGGCGGAGCGCGAGTACCTCCAGCAACGCGACGGCAGCGGTGACGACCAGCGCATGCTCTCGGTGACCCATGCCAAGCCGGGCCGCAAGGTGCACAGCAACCACGGCGAGGAATTCACCGACTGCTGCGTGATCCGGATCGACCTGGCCAAGATCGCCCGGAACCTGATCTACGACGTGCACCTGGTGGAGTCCCACCAGTACAAGACCTCTCTCAAACGCAAGGACATGAACAAGTCGGCGCAGGAGGAGCTGGTGCTGTACGTGTACAGCGCCGAGAAGAACCGGGAGACGCTGCTCAGCTCGATCCCGGTGGACGCCGTGGACATGATCCAGGTACCGGGCTGGCCCGAGGTCATGAACCCGTACCGGGCGAAGCGGTTCTACAACAAGGAGTTCGACAAGCAGGAACTCGAGAGGGAACGGCTGGCGAGGGAGAAGGAGGCGCTGGAGAAACGCCAGCAGGAGGAGCAGGAAAAGAAGCGTTCGACCCAGGACGCCACCAGCCAGCGCTACGACAAGATCGTCGAGGAGCTGAAGAAACAGGCCGCGAGGAATGCCAAGAAGCTCAAGAACCACACCCAGGCGCTGGACAAGCTCTGGGACGACCCGGCCTCCTACATCGAACAATACGAGACCAAGAAGAAGAAGTCCCCGCTCAACCCCAGCCTGGTCATGTTCTCGGATCTGGAGGAGTTGATCAAGCTGGCGAAGTGAGCGCGGCCGGTGCCCAGGCTCAGATCCGCCGGAACATCAAGGCCCGCTTGACCTCCTGGATGGCCTTGGTGACCTGGATGCCGCGCGGGCAGGCCTCGGTGCAGTTGAACGTGGTGCGGCAGCGCCACACGCCCTCGGCGTCGGAGAGGATCTCCAGCCGTTCCTGCCCGCCTTGGTCGCGGGAGTCGAAGATGAACCGGTGCGCGTTGACGATCGCCGCCGGGCCGACGTAGGCGTCCTCGGACCAGTACACCGGGCACGAGGTGGTGCAACAGGCGCACAGGATGCACTTGGTGGTGTCATCGAACCGGTCCCGGTCCTTCGGGGACTGCACGAACTCGCGGGTCGGCGGATTTCCGTAGGTGATCAGGAACGGCTTGACCGCCCGATACGCGTCGAAGAACGGCTCCATGTCCACCACGAGGTCCTTGAGCAGCGGCAGGCCCTTGATCGGCTCGACGGTCACCTCATTGCGCCGGTCCCCGATGAGGTCCTTGACCAGCACCTTGCAGCCCAGCCGGTTCCGGCCGTTGATCCGCATCGCGTCGGAGCCGCAGACGCCGTGCGCGCAGGACCGGCGGAAGGTCAGGGTGCCGTCGATGTACCACTTGATGTAGTGCAGGACGTTCAGCAGCCGGTCACCGGGCTGCGCCGGCACCCGGTAGGACTCCATGTGCGGCAGGTCGTCCAGCTCCGGGTTGTACCGCTGGATCTTCACGGTCAGCATGACCGCGCCGTCGGGGATCGGCGGCAGATCGGCGCGGTCCGGGGATCCGCCGACGGTGGTCGCGTCCGGTGCGATCGTCATCAGTACTTGCGCTCCATCGGCTGGTAGCGGGTCTGGACCACCGGCTTGTAGTCCAGGCGGATGTCCGCGGTGAGCTCGTTGCCCTGCTTGTACGCCATGGTGTGCCGCATCCAGTTGGCGTCGTCCCGGTTCGGGTAGTCCTCCCGGGCGTGCCCGCCCCGGGACTCCTGCCGGACGAGGGCGCCGACCACCAGCACCTCGGCCAGCTCCAGCAGGAAGCCCAGCTCGACGGCCTCCAGCAGGTCGGTGTTGTAGCGCTGCCCCTTGTCCTGGACGGACACCCGCGAATAGCGCTCCTTGAGCAGCCGGACGTCGTTCAGTGCCTCCTTGAGCGTCGCCTCGGTGCGGTACACCGCCGCGTTGATGTCCATGGTGGTCTGCAGCGCCGTGCGGATGTCGGCCACCCGCTCCTTGCCGGTGGATTCCCGCAGCCGGCCCACCATGTCCACCACGGCGGCCTCGGGGTTGTCCGGCACCTGGACGAACTCTCCCGCGTTGGCGTGGTCGGCGGCCGCGATGCCGGCCCGGCGGCCGAACACATTGATGTCCAGCAGCGAGTTGGTGCCCAGCCGGTTCGATCCGTGCACCGACACGCAGGCGCACTCGCCCGCGGCGAAGAGGCCCGGCACGACGTCGGTGTTGTTGCGCAGCACCTGACCGGTGATGCTGGTCGGGATGCCGCCCATCACGTAGTGGCAGGTGGGGAAGACCGGCACCGGCTCGTCCAGCGGCTCGACACCCAGGTAGGTGCGCGAGAACTCCGCGATGTCCGGCAGTTTCGTCTCCAGCACCTCGGCGCCCAGGTGGGTGACGTCCAGCAGCACGTAGTCCTTGTTGGGCCCGGCGCCGCGGCCCTCGCGGACCTCCATCACCATCGATCGGGCCACGATGTCCCGGGGGGCCAGATCCTTGATGGTGGGCGCGTACCGCTCCATGAACCGCTCGCCCTGCGCGTTGCGCAGGATCCCGCCCTCGCCGCGGACCGCCTCGGAGATCAGGATGCCCAGCCCGGCCAGGCCCGTCGGGTGGAACTGGAAGAACTCCATGTCCTCCAGCGGCAGGCCCTTGCGGAACACGATGCCCAGCCCGTCGCCGGTCAGCGTGTGCGCGTTGGAGGTCGTCTTGAAGATCTTCCCGGCGCCGCCGGTGGCCAGCACCACCGACTTGGCCTGGAAGACGTGGATCTCGCCGGTGGCCAGCTCGTAGGCCACCACCCCGGAGCAGACCTCGCCCTCATCGGTCTTCGAGAGAAGCAGGTCCAGCACGTAGAACTCGTTGTAGAACTCGATGCCCAGCTTGACGCAGTTCTGGTAGAGCGTCTGCAGGATCATGTGGCCGGTGCGGTCGGCCGCGTAACAGGCCCGGCGGACCGCGGCCTCGCCGTGGTTGCGGGTGTGCCCGCCGAACCGGCGCTGGTCGATGCGGCCCTCGGGGGTCCGGTTGAACGGCAGCCCCATCTTCTCCAGGTCCAGGACCGCGTCGATGGCCTCCTTGCACATCACCTCGGCGGCGTCCTGGTCGACCAGGTAGTCGCCGCCCTTGATGGTGTCGAAGGTGTGCCACTCCCAGTTGTCGTCCTCGACGTTGGCCAGCGCGGCGCACATGCCGCCCTGCGCGGCACCGGTGTGCGACCGGGTCGGATAGAGCTTGGTGAGGACGGCGGTCCGGGCGCGCTGGCCCGACTCGATCGCGGCGCGCATGCCGGCGCCGCCGGCGCCCACGATCACCACGTCGTACCGGTGGAACTGCATGACCAGGCGCTCCCGTCAGCTCATCGTGGGGTCGAAGGTGAAGATCACCAGGGTGCCCACCGCCAGCGTCAGCACGACCGAGATCAGCAGCATCAACTGCAGCCAGAACCGGGTGCCGTCCTTGCGGGCGTAGTCGTTGATCACCGTGCGCAGGCCGTTGGCGCCGTGGATCTCGGCCAGCCACAGCATCAGCAGGTCCCAGGCCTGCCAGAACGGGCTGGCCCAGCGGCCGGCGACGAAGCCCCAGTTGATCCGGTGCACCCCGCCGTCCAACACGTTCATGATCAGCAGGTGGCCGAGAACCAGGACCACCAGCACGATCCCGGACAGCCGCATGAACAGCCAGGAGTACATCTCGACGTTGCTGCGGCGGCCCGCGACGCGCTTGCGGGGCGCCCGGGGCGCCTCGATGCCGCGGGTGGCCGGCGGGTCGAAAGCAGCGGTCATGCCGTCACCCCCTGCGGGGCGCTCGCAGGCCGCAACCGAGCCCGCCCGCCCGCCCTGCTGGGGCTGACGGCGCTGTGTTCATGATTCGCCCTGATTACGAACCCTCCCACCCACCCTGCGCTCATGAGGTACCCCCGAACATCGCCGAGACGGTGTGCTTGAGCATGAAGTAGACGCCGGGCACCATCACCACGAACCAGATGACCAGGATGGTCCACAGCATGACGCGCTGGTAGCGGGCGCCCTTGGCCCAGAAGTCGACCAGCATGACCCGAATGCCGTTGAGCGCGTGATACAGCACCGCGCCGACCAGGCCGACCTCCATCAGGTTGACCACCGGGTTCTTGTAGGTCTCGATGACCTGGTTGTAGGCCTCCGGGGAGACCCGTACCAGGGCGGTGTCCAGCACGTGGGCGAACAGGAAGAAGAAGGTCAGCACGCCGGTGATGCGATGGGCCACCCAGGACCACATGCCCGCATCACCGCGGTACACCGACCCTCGTCTGGGGGGTGGGACCGCTTGCCCGCCTTCCACGACGGTGGGGTTGGACATGTCGTTACTCGACCTCCGGCTCCAACGGCGGGACGTGCGTCCATGGTGGTCAGGCGTGACGGCGATCGGCGATGGGACCGCACGGCCACGCCTTGTCTTCGGTGGCGATCCGGGCCCTAGGCTAACCCCGGCCTCACGGCGACAGCTCCCGGCACGCGTGTGACGTGATCGACAGTGGCGTGTGTTTCGGCACATCGGCGAGCTGCCCGACGCGGGTGGCCGGTGTGGCCTCGGCGTGCCATCACAATCACATTCAGTGATCGAGAGCCGGCTGATCGTGGCCAGATGCCGGGGAAGTTACGGATCGACGAGTCGTTCGCCGTGGATTTTCCCGGCTTTTGCGACAAACCAGACGCCAACGGAACAATTCAATCACGGAGCGATGTCGCCTCTCGCTCTTGTGCCATACCCGCGAGTAGCGTCCGACGGTGCCCGTTCCGCCGATCCTCGGGCGCCATCGACTGCCGCGACGGCGGGCGCCGCAGGCAGGAAGCGGCAGGCAGTCAGGGAAGGAGATCCACCGTGCGTCGAGCTGCTGGACTCAAGCTCATCGCTGGACTCGCCGCGGCCGGCCTCGCGCTGGCCGGTTGCTCGTCCGGCAGCAGTTCCTCCGGAACCACCACATCCGCGGCCGGCTCGGCGGCCGCGTCCGGAAGTGCCGCCGCGTCCGGGGCCGCCGCGTCCATGACCGGCGACCCGAGCGCGGTCAAACTCGGCCTGGCCTACGACATCGGCGGCCGCGGCGACCAGTCGTTCAACGACCTGGCCGCGTCCAGCCTGGACAAGGCGAAGGCGGCCGGGGTGACGGTCGTCGGCGAGCTCACCGCAGGCGCCGGCGAGCCCGACTCGGCCAAGACCGACCGGCTCAACCAGCTGATCGACAGCGGCGCCACCGACGTCATCGCGGTCGGCTTCGCCTACGCCACCCCGCTCGGCGAGGTGGCCAAGGCGAACCCCGGGGTGAACTTCGCGATCGTCGACGACGCCAGCCTGGCCGCCGTGCCGAACGTGGCGTCGCTGACCTTCGCCGAGGAGCAGGGCTCGTACCTGGTCGGGGTGGCCGCGGCGAAGAAGAGCGCCGACGGCAAGGTCGGGTTCATCGGCGGCGTCAACACCCCGCTGATCCAGAAGTTCCAGGCCGGCTTCGAGGCCGGGGTCAAGGCGACCAACCCCAGCGCCACGGTGACCAGCAAGTACATCAGCGAGCCGCCGGACTTCAGCGGCTTCAACGCCCCGGACAAGGGCGAGACGATCGCCACCGGCATGTACAACGACGGCATCGACGTGATCTACGCGGCGGCCGGCGGATCCGGCGCCGGCGTGTTCAAGGCGGCCAAGGCCACCGGCAACTGGGCGATCGGGGTCGACTCCGACCAGTACAACATCCCGTCGCTGGCCGACGTGCGCGACGTCATCATCACCTCCATGCTCAAGAAGGTCGACGTCGCCACCTGGGACTTCATCACCAGCGCGGTCAATGGCCAGCCGCTGACCGGCCAGCACGTCTACAGCCTGGACAACGACGGCATCGGCTACTCCACCTCGGGCGGATTCATCACCGACTACGTCCCGGACATCGAAAAGGCCAAGGCGGCCATCATCGACGGCACCATCACCGTGCCGACGACCGTCGGCGGGTGACCGTCGGCTGACAGCGGCCTGGCGACCAGACGCATGAGAAGGCTTGCCGAGCGAATCATCGATACAGCGACGACGCCTTTCGCGGGGCGGCCGAGCCGGTGAGGCGCCCCGGAAAGGTGACGTCATGAGCAGCGGCCCCGGTGGGATCCTCCGCCGGGGCCGCTCGCGTTTCCCCGGCGAGCCCATCGGGAACCGCGAGCTCTGGCCGGATCCGCATCGCGACCGCATGCTCGTCGTGTCGACCTTCCCCGCAGCTCGGCCGGGTCGCCCGGCCTGGAAGAAGGACAGATGACCGCTGACCCACCCACCCCGGCCGATCCACCGGCCGTCGAGCTCGTCGGCATCACCAAGCGGTTCCCCGGAGTGGTGGCCAACTCCGACATCACCTTCAGCGTCCGCCGCGGCACCGTGCACGCCCTGGTCGGGGAGAACGGTGCCGGCAAGTCCACGCTGATGAAGACGCTCTACGGCATGCACCAGCCGGACGAGGGCTCGATCAGCGTCAACGGGTCGGCGGTGACGTTCCACTCGCCGGCGGACGCGATCGCGGTGGGCATCGGCATGGTGCACCAGCACTTCATGCTGGCCGACAACCTCACGGTCTGGGAGAACATCGTGCTGGGCTCCGAACCGGTCGCCGGTGGCCGGCTGGACGTCAAGGGTGCCCGGTCCCGGATCGACCGGTTGGGCCGGACGTACGGCCTGACCGTCGACTCGGGGGCGCTGGTGGAGGGCCTGGGGGTGGGTGCCCGGCAGCGGGTGGAGATCCTCAAGGTGCTCTACCGCGGCGCGCAGATCCTCATCCTGGACGAGCCGACCGCGGTGCTGGTGCCGCAGGAGGTCGACGAACTCTTCGGCAACCTGCGCGATCTCAAGGCCGAGGGGCTGACCATCATCTTCATCTCGCACAAGCTCGATGAGGTTCGCGCGATCGCCGACGAGATCACCGTCATCCGCCGGGGCACCACGGTGGGCACCGCCGACCCGAAGGCCGTCACCAACCGCCAGCTGGCCGAGATGATGGTCGGCTCCGCGCTGCCGGTGCCCGAGCTGCGCGAGTCCACCGTGACCGACGCCGTGGTGCTGCGGCTGTCCGGCGTCCGGGTCGCCGCCGGCGGCGGGGAGCGCGACGTGCTCTCCGACATCGACCTGCAGATCCACGCCGGCGAGGTGCTCGGCATCGCCGGGGTGGAGGGCAACGGGCAGGCCGAACTGGTCGACGCGATCATGGGCATCCGGCCCGTCGCGGACGGGTCGGTCGAGCTGGCCGGTTCGGACGTCCGGCACCTGTCGACGGCGGCCCGGCGGAAGGCCGGGGTCGGGTTCATCCCGGAGGACCGGCATCGGCAGGGCCTGATCCTGGAGGGCACCCTCTGGGAGAACCGGATTCTGGGCCACCAGACCAGGCCCCCGTCGGCGAAGGGGTGGCTGATCGACCGGGCCGCGGCCCGGGCCGACACCCGCCGCATCGTGCGGACCTTCGACGTGCGCACGCCGGGCATCGAGGTGACCGCGGCGTCGCTGTCCGGCGGGAACCAGCAGAAGCTGATCGTCGGACGGGAGATGAGCGAGGACCCGGTCCTGCTCATCGCGTCGCACCCGACCCGGGGAGTGGACGTCGGCGCCCAGGCGGCGATCTGGGAGCACCTGCGCGCCGCCCGGGCGGCGGGTCTGGCGGTGCTGCTGATCTCGGCCGATCTGGAGGAGCTGATCGGTATGTCCGACCGGCTCACGGTGATCCTGCGCGGTCGGCTGACCGGCAGCTACGACCCCCGCTCGGTCACCCCGGAGCAGCTGGGCGCGGCCATGACCGGCGCCGGCGAGGAAACCGGCGGCCCACCGGAACCGGCCACCGGGCCAGGGGGTGCGGCCCGATGACCGGATCCCGAGGCCGGCGGATCCTGCTGGGGGCCGCCGCGCCGGTCGGCGCGCTGGTGTTCTCGCTGCTGGTCACCTCGCTGCTGCTGGTCGCCACCGGGCACAGTCCGATCGAGGCGTTCAGTGCGATGGCAGGTGCGCTCCAACGCGTCCGGATCGTGCTGGGCACCGTCAACCAGACCGCCGTCTACTACCTGTCCGCGGTCGCGGTGGCCATCGGGTTCAAGATGAACCTGTTCAACATCGGCGTGGACGGGCAGTACCGGCTGGCCGCCATGCTGTCCGCGGCGGTGGCCGGCGCGGCCTGGATGGGCTCGCTGCCGAGCGTTCTGCGGATCGCCATCACGCTGCTGGTGGCGATGGCGGTGGGCGCCGCGTGGGCCGGCGTGGCCGCCCTGCTCAAGGTCACCCGCGGGGTCAGCGAGGTGATCAGCACGATCATGCTGAACGCGATCGCCACCTTCGTCATCGCCTACCTGCTGACGCCACAGCGGCTGGCCGTGCTGGAGGGCAACAACATCAGCACGCCGAAGATCACCGAGGGCGGTCAGCTGCCGGTCATCGAGTTCACCGGGTCAACCACCCCGCTGTACTCGCTGGTGCTGCTGGCCGCACTGGTCGGCGTGCTGTACGCGTTGATGTTGTCCCGCACGGTGTTCGGCTTCAACATCAAGGCCACCGGGCTCTCGGAGACGGCGGCCATCGCGTCGGGCATCTCGGTGAAGCGGATGGTCGTCTCGGCGATGCTGCTCTCCGGCGCGGTCGCCGGGTTGATCGGCATGCCCGAGCTGCTCAACGGCACCGCGGCGTCCTACTCGCTGAACTTCCCGACCGGAATCGGTTTCACCGGCATCGCGATCGCCCTGCTCGGCCGCAACCACCCGGTGGGCATGGTGTTCTCGGCGCTGCTGTGGGCCGCGCTGGACGGCTCGGCCAACGCGCTGCAGGGCGTCGGCGTGCCTCGGGAGCTGGTCACGATCATGCAGGGCATCATCGTGCTCTCGGTGGTCGTGGCCTACGAGTTCGTCCGCCGGTACCGGCTGACGCTGGAGGCCCGGGACGTGGCCAGGGCACTGGCGGCCCGGCCGAAGCAGGCCACCGACGCGGGGGCGGCGGCATGAGTGTCGACTCCGACCTGGCCATCCCGCTGCCCAAGTCGCCGGCGCCGAAGCGGACGCTGACCCCGGTGATGTGGCTGGGCATCGTCGCCGCCGGCATCGCGGTGGTCTCGGTGGTCCGGATCTGGACGGGCGCCACCAATCTGGATTCCTCCGGGGCCATCCAGGCCGCGATCACCGCGGCCACCCCGATCGCCCTGGCGGGCCTGTCCGGCCTGTGGTCCGAGCGGGCCGGGGTGGTCAACATCGGCATCGAGGGCATGATGATCCTCGGCACGTTCGGCGCGGGCTACGCCGGCTACCAGTGGGGGCCGTGGGCCGGCGTGCTGTTCGGGGTGATCTGCGGTCTGCTCGGCGGCCTGCTGCACGCGCTGGTCACCGTCACCGTCGGGGTGGACCACATCATCTCCGGCGTCGCGATCAACATCCTGGCGCCGGGGCTGACCCTGTACCTGTCCCGGTTGCTGTTCTCCGACGCGCCCGGTGGCGGGCAGCGCCAGTCGCCGCCGGTGCCCGACGTCGGCCGGATCACCCTGCCGTGGCTGTCCGACACCCTGGGCGACATCGAGGACAAGGGCTGGTTCTTCGTCTCCGACCTGGCCGGCATCGTGCGCGGACTGTGCACCAACCTGTCGCTGCTGTCCGTGCTGGCGGTCGTGCTCATCGCGGCCACCGGCTTCGTGCTCTGGCGCACCCGGCTGGGTCTGCGGCTGCGGTCCGTCGGCGAGGCGCCCTTCGCGGCCGAATCGCTGGGCGTCAACGTGTACTGGTACAAGTACGTCGCGGTGATGATCTCCGGCGCGCTGGCCGGGCTGGCCGGGTCGTTCCTGGTGGTGGGCCTGAAGTTCCAGGACGGCCAGACCGCCGGCCGGGGGTTCATCGGCCTGGCGGCGATGATCTTCGGCAATTGGCGGCCCGGTGGGATGGCCATGGGAGCGGCGCTGTTCGGGTACACCGACGGGGTGCAGCAGTACGACGCGTCCGGCACCGCGATGCGCGCCTTCCTGCTGCTGGTGGCGATCGCGCTGCTGGTGGTCGCGGTGCTGCAGTACCGTTCTCGGCACCCGGTGGTCGCCGGCGTGGCGGCGGCGATCGCCGCGTTGTGCCTGTGGTGGTTCGCGGCCACCGACGAGCTGCCGCAGCAGCTGGTCAAGGCCGCGCCGTACGCGATCACCCTGCTGGTGATGGCGCTGGCGTCGCAGAACCTGCGGATGCCCAAGGCCGACGGCCTGATCTACCGGAAGGGCGGTCGCTGATGCCTGATCTCGACTGGCCGCTGCTGCGGCAGGCCGCCGTCGAAGCAGCGGAGGCGGCCTATTGCCCGTACTCCGGGCTGCGAGTCGGCGCCGCCGCACTGGTCGACGACGGCCGGCTGATCACCGGCTGCAACGTGGAGAACGCCTGCTACGGGGTGGGTCTGTGCGCCGAGTGCACACTGGTCGGGCAGCTGCGGCTGACCGGTGGCGGCCGGCTGGTCGGGCTGGCCTGCCGGGCCGGCACCGGTGAGCTGCTGATGCCGTGTGGGCGGTGCCGGCAACTGGTCTACGAGTTCGGCGGCGCGGAGCTGCTGGTGGACACCCCGTCCGGACCGCGGCCGATGGCGCAGGTGCTGCCGGACGCGTTCGGCCCGGAGCACCTGCCCGCACCCGCAACTCAACCCCTGCCCGCACCCCCACCTCCAGCCGCACCCCCACTTGGGAGTTGATCATGAGCTTCGGGTCGCCTTTATCGGCGTGTCGTCGGCGTGTCGCGACCTTAGCCTCATGATCAACTCGAAGGGGTTCGCCGCGGTCGAGGTGATCCGGGCCAAGCGGGACGGCCGGGAGCTCACCGCCGAGCAGATCGACTGGGTGATCGGCGCCTACACCGCGCACGAGGTGGCCGAGGAGCAGATGTCGGCGCTGCTGATGGCGATCCTGCTGAACGGCATGACCGGCGCCGAGATCGCCGCCTGGACCTCGGCGATGATCGAGTCGGGCCGGCGGATGGACCTGTCCGGGGTCGGCCGGCCGACGGTGGACAAGCACTCCACCGGCGGGGTGGGCGACAAGATCTCGCTGCCGCTGGTGCCGCTGGTGGCGGCCTGCGGCGCGGCGGTCCCGCAGCTGTCCGGCCGGGGTCTTGGTCACACCGGTGGCACCCTGGACAAGATGGAGTCGATCCCGGGCTGGCGGGCGACCCTGACCCCGCGGCAGATGACCGACCAGCTGGCCTCGATCGGTGCGGTGATCTGCGCGGCGTCGGCGGATCTGGCGCCGGCCGACCGCCAGTTGTACGCGCTGCGCGACGTCACCGGCACGGTCGAGTCGATCCCGATGATCGCCGCGTCGATCATGAGCAAGAAGATCGCCGAGGGCACCTCCGCGCTGGTGTTGGACGTCAAGGTGGGCACCGGCGCGTTCATGAAGCGGGCCGACCACGCCGCCGAACTGGCCCGCACGATGGTGGAACTCGGTGCCCGGGAGGGGGTCCGGACCAGCGCGCTGCTCACCGACATGTCCACGCCGCTGGGCCGGGCGGTCGGCAACGCGGTCGAGGTGGCCGAATCGGTGGAGGTGCTGGCCGGCGGCGGCCCCGCCGACGTGGTCGAACTGACGCTCGCGCTGGCCCGGCAGATGGTGTCGCTGGCCGGCCTTTCCGCCGATCCGGCGCAGGTGCTGGCCTCCGGCAAGGCGATGGACGCGTGGCGGGCCATGGTCGCCGCGCAGGGCGGCGATCCGGACGCGCCGCTGCCGGCGCCCCGGTTCCGCGAGGTGGTGGTCGCCGACCGGGCCGGCGTGGTGACGGAGCTGGACGCGTTGCCGGTGGGGCTGGCCGCGTGGCGGCTCGGCGCCGGACGGGTCCGCAAGGAGCACGACGTGCAGGCCGCCGCCGGGGTGCTGTGCCTGGCGAAGGCAGGTGAGCAGGTGACGGCCGGGCAGCCGCTGTTCGAGCTGCACACCAACACTCCGGACACGTTCGCCGCCGCGTTGGCGGATCTGGCCGGCGCGGTGCGGATCGCGCCGGCGGGGTCGGCGGTGGACCGGCCCGCCCTGGTCCGCGACGTGATCACGGCGGGGTGAACAGGACCACCATGGGCCGTGCTCCCCGGCGTCGGCGCGTCGCCACCGCCGTCGCCGGATCGTTGGCGTTCGTGGCGCTGGCCGGCCTGGTGACCGTGCTGGCCACGCACCGGGAGGCCGCCGCACCGAACCCGGACTCGGCGGTGCTCGCGACCGTGCCGCCGCTGGCCACCCGGGCCGGCGGGCCTGCCACGGTGGCGGCGCTGCCGTCCACCGGCGACCAGGGCGCCGACCCGCTCGGTCCGCTGCCGGATCCCTGGGGTGGTGTCGACGGGTCGCCGCCGGCCTGGCCCGCCGCGCCGGCCGACCCCTCCGCCGCCGTCGACCGGGCCGTCGCCGACGCGGCCGACCAGGGAGTACGGCTGGCCGTGGTGGTGACCGACCGGTCCACCGGGGACACCCTGGTCCGCCGGGACGCCGACGTCGCGTACCCGTCGTTGAGCCTGCTGAAGGTGATGATCGCGGCGGACGTGCTGACCAACGGCTGGCCGGCGCCGGCGGCGACTTCTACGACGGCGTCCACGGCGACGTCCACGGCTGCCGTCCCGGACGGCACCGGCGCTACCGCGGACGGCACTGAGGACGGCGCCGGCGACGACACGGGCGACACCGGGGACGACACCGGCGAGGACCCTTTGCCGGCGGTCACCGATTCGGCCCAGGTGGCCGCGCTGCTCACCCGGATGATCGCCACCTCGGACGACGTGCTGGCCGGCGACCTGTACGACGCCGCCGGCGGTGACGACCTCGTGGACCGGGTGGCGCGGCGCTACGGCATGACCGGCACGACACCCACCCCGGACGGCACCTACTGGGGCAACGTGCAGGTCACCGCCGACGACCTCGCGGCGCTGCTGGCCGGGGTGCTCGCCGACCCGCGAACGGCCGCGGTGATCGGGCCGGCGATGCGCGCGACCACCCCGATCGCCGCGGACGGCGTCGACCAGCGGTTCGGCATGCGGCTGGTGCCGGGGGCCGGGTCGAAGCAGGGCTGGGGCTGCTGCCTGAGCGGGGAGACCGGCATCCACTCGATGGGCTTCACCGACGACCGGATCGTCGTGGTGCTCAGCGGCGCCGAACCGGACGACGAGGACCTGGGCAACCAGGACGGTTTGGCCCTGCAGGCGGACTCCGCGGCCGAGGCCAGCTTTGCCGCGGTGGACGCGACGGTCCGGGCGGCGTTGGGTGGGCCGGCCGGGTAGCGTGCGATGATGCCGACCCCGCCGACCGCCGAAACCATTGTCACCGCACCGAAAGTGCTGCTGCACGATCATCTCGACGGTGGCCTTCGGCCGGCCACGCTGATCGACCTGGCCCGGCGCACCGGCTACCGGGACCTGCCCGCCGACGACCCGGACGAACTTGCCCGCTGGTTCTCCGAGTCCGCCTACTCGGGCTCGCTGGAGCGATACCTGGAGACTTTCACGCACACGCTCGCGGTGATGCAGACCCGCGGGTCGTTGATCCGGGTGACGTCCGAATGCGTGCAGGACCTGGCCGCGGACGGGGTGGTCTACGCCGAGATCAGGTTCGCCCCGGAGCTGCACACCGAGCAGGGGCTGTCGCTGGACGAGGTGGTGCGCGCGGTGCTGGAGGGGGTGGTTGCCGGTACCGCCGCCGCGGCGGACGCCGGCAACGGGATCCGGGCGACGATCCTGCTGACCGCGATGCGGCACGCCGCCCGGTCCAGGGAGATCGCCGAGCTGTGCATCGCGTTCCGCGACCAGGGCGTGGCCGGCTTCGACATCGCCGGAGCCGAAGCGGGTTTCCCACCCACCCGGCACCTGGACGCGTTCGAGTACCTGCGGCGGGAGAACGCCCACTTCACCATCCACGCCGGCGAGGGGTTCGGCCTGCCGTCGATCTGGGAGGCGCTGCAGTGGTGCGGCGCCGACCGGCTCGGGCACGGGGTGCGCATCGTCGACGACATCGCCGTGCTGCCGGACGGTGGCGTGCGGCTGGGCCGGCTGGCGGCCTACGTGCGGGACAAACGGATCCCGCTGGAGATGGCGCCGACGTCGAACGTGCAGACCGGTGCGGCCCGCTCGATCGCCGAGCATCCGATCGGCCTGCTCACGGCGCTGAAGTTCCGGGTCACCGTGAACACGGACAACCGGCTGATGTCCGGCTGCACGATGACCAGCGAGATGACCGGTCTGTGCGAGGCCTTCGGCTACGGCTGGGACCAGCTGCGGTGGTTCACGGTGAACGCGATGAAGTCGGCGTTCATCCCGTTCGACGAGCGGCTCACGCTCATCGAGGAGGTCATCAAGCCGGGCTACGAGCGGCTGCGCTGCGACTGACCGGCGATCCGGCGATCAGCCGCGCGCGCCGTCCCAGTCCAGGGTGGCGGCGAACCGGTCGACCAGCACCGTCCAGGCGGCGGCCTCGTCGTCGAACGGCGGCGACGGCGGCAGCCGGTCCGGGTCGGGCCGGGTGATCGCGCCGATCAGGTTGCCCAACGGGGTCGCCGACCCCACCGCCTCGACGGTCTCGGCGTCGCCGCGCTCCAGGGCGGCGTCGATGAGCAGCTCCACCGCGAGCTCGAGCTGCTTGCCGTCCACCGCCTCCGGCCCCTGCTGCAACGCCTTGTCCAGACCGTCCAGCCGGTAGGTGTTCTCCGGGCCGGCCAGCACCGCGGCGTCGCCGTCGGCCACCGCGCGCCGGATCTCGGCCCAGGCATCCAGGCCGGCCAGCCGATGCGTGACGTCGGCCTCCATCAGGTAGTCCTCCAGATCCTCCGGCGAGGCGTAGATCTGGATGCGGCTGTTCTCGGACAGGAAGACGGGTTCCTCGCCGAGATAGCAGCGCAGCGTGTAGCCGGTGCGGCCGCCGACGGTGATCTCCAGGCAGTCGACCCCGGTCTCGTCCCAGAACTCGAGGTCCTCGTCGCGGTCCTCGTCCTCCTCGTCCTCGACCGGTTCGGGCGTCTTGGCCACCGCGCTGATCGCGGCCGCCTCCGCCTTGGTCTGCGCCAGCTCGTCGGCGTCGACCTCGGGCGTGGCGACGATCGCGTCGATCGCGTCGATCACCTCGTCCCACCGCTGCGCGATCACCTCGCCCATCTCGTTCCACAGCTTCTCGCCGTTGCGGCCGATGAAGGCCTGCTGACCGAGCGGGAGCGCGGCGAAGCCATCGGCGGAGTCGAGGATCTCCTCCACCCCTTCGAGACCGCAGACCTCGGCCAGCGACCGGACGATGGCCACCGTGTCGGTCAGCGCGGCCAGCGTCCAGATGTCCGGAACCTCGGCGACCAGGTCGGGCACCCCGACGATGTCGAAGATGTGGTCGTCGTCCGGCCGCAACTCGTCGACCAGCAGCTCGGCCGCGGTGTCCCACTCGGGGTGGTCGAGCAGATCGTGTTCCTGCGACGTGCGGATGAACGCGGCCAGGTGCGCCGGGGACGGAAACACGTACAGCTCGTCGCCGTGACCGAGGAACGCCTCCCATTCCTCCCCGTCCTCCTGCCATCGCGGCGCCCAGAGTGTGTAGACGTTGCCGTCGGTCAGTCCGAGCTGGATGGGGATGATGTCGGCGGCCACCGTGGTCCTTCCGGGCTGGTCCGGGATGTCGAAGGTCCGGCGGGTGATCCGGCGGAGCGGCGCCAGCTTATGACGCCCCGCTGGGCGAACGACGTGCGGTGGTCCCGGCGGATTGCACTGGCGGACCGCCCGCGGCCCGGACATGATGGGCCTGCCGGGTCGACGGGCGGGTCGACACCCGGCCCGACCGTCGATCGACTGCGTACCGACAGAGCCGGGAGGCCACCATGACCAGCCAGGAAGAAGGCCACGAGCCGGGTTCGGATCCGGAGGAGGCCCCGGTGAGCCAGTCGACCAAGGACAAGTTCGCCGCCGCGTTGGCCAAGAAGAAGTCCGACGGCCAGGCCCGCAGCGCTCACCTGGACGGGCACGGCGGGGTGGCTGGTTCGACCGCCAGCCACAAGGCGACCAGGCAGTTCCGCCGCAAGTCCGGCTGACCGTTCGCCGCGGGGGGATCGAACGCGCTGACTGACCGCTCGGAGGGGTGTGGGCATGGCGGATTGCGGGCGGTGCGGAGCACCGGACCAGGCGGGCCGGTTCTGCGTCAACTGCGGCGCCCCGATGTCCCCGCCCGGCCAGCCGGTCGACCTGGGCAAGGCGGCGATATCGGGTCGCGTCGGGCCGACCGACCCCACCGTGCTGGCCGGCTCGATCCCGCAACCCGAGCCGAATCCGGGGCCGACGGCGGCCTACCCGGCGCCCCTGCCGACCGCTCCGCAGCTGGTGCCGGCCGGCCCACCCCGCGGTCGACGCGGCGCCGCGATCCTGGTGGCGCTGGCCGTCGTGGTGTTGCTCGCGGCCGGGGCCGGCGTGTGGTTCCTGCTGCGACCGGTGGCCGGCGAGGGGACCGGCATCGCCGGCGGGACCGCGCTGCCGCCGGCCAGCGCGACCGCGACGAGTGGGACGGGCACCGAGCCGGCCGGTGGGACGGGCCGACCGGTCCCGGTGGTGCCGCCGGGCAGCAAGGGTGAGCCGAGCTCGTCGTCGGCCGCCGGCTCGTCGTCGGCCACCGGCACAGTGCCGCCGAGCACGGTCACTACGGTGGCGACCACCACCGTTGGCCTCGACCCGATGGGCGGCCCGCGCGCGGACATCGCCTGCGGGTCGGGCTTCATCGTCCAGGTTGCGTCCGAGCTCGACCAGCCGGCGTTCGCCGCCCGGGTCGCCGCGCTGCGCGGCGCCGGTGCCCTGCCGGCGGACCTCAAGTGGGCCGAGACGGCCAGCTCGTGCCCGATCTTCACCAGCCAGAGCAACGTGCTGGTGCTGTACGCCGGCCCGTATCCCAGTGTCGACGCGGCCTGTCCGGCCCGGCTGGCGAGTCCGGCGGACGCGTTCGTCAAGGCCGCCGATCCGGCCGCCGTCGGCACCTTCCGGTCCTGCCTGTGCCCGGCCTCGGCCGGGGCGCTGCCGGCCATCACGAGCGTGGGTCAGCAGGGCGTGTGGGTCGGCGAGCTGCAGCGGGTCCTCGGCTCCGGACTGCAGTACGACATCGGCAGCATCAACGCCGACCCGAGCATCGGCGACCCCGGCCGCTGGGGCATCTACACGGCCGAGACCGCCGCCGCGGTGGGACGTTTCCAGGCCGACCACGGCCTGCCGGCCACCCAGCAGGTGGACGCGGCGACCTGGTCGGCGTTGCAGTCGGCCCGGTGCGGCCACGAGTAGCGTCAGAGCACGACCACCGAGCGCAACACCTCGCCGACCTGCATCTTGTCGAACGCCGCCTCGATGCCGGTGATCGGGATGGTCTCGGTGACGAACTTGTCCAGCGGCAGCCGTCCCTGCAGGTACAGGTTGGTCAGCACGGGGAAGTCGCGGCTGGGCAGGCAGTCTCCGTACCAGGCCGACTTGAGCGAGCCGCCGCGGCCGAAGAAGTCCAGCAGCGGCATCTCCAGCTGCATCGTCGGGGTGGGGACGCCCACCAGCACCACGGTGCCGGCCAGGTCCCGGCCGTAGAACGCCTGTTTCCAGGTCTCCGGCCGGCCGACCGCGTCGATCGCCACGTCCACGCCGAACCCGCCGGTGGCGTCCTGGATCTGTTCCACGACGTCCCCGTCGTCCGGATGGACCGTGTGGGTGGCGCCGAACTCCTTGGCCCACGCCAGCTTCTGCCGGTCGGTGTCGACCGCGATGATGGTGTGCGCGCCGACCAGCGCGGCGCCGGCGATGGCCGCGTCGCCGACCCCGCCGCAGCCGATCACCGCGACCGAGTCGTTGCGGGTCACCGCGCCGGTGTTCATGGCGGCACCGAGCCCGGCCATCACGCCGCAGCCGAGCAGGCCGGCGACCTCGGGCGAGACGCGTGGATCGACCTTGGTGCACTGCCCTGCGGCGACCAGGGTCTTCTCGATGAAGGCGCCGATGCCCAGCGCGGGGGACAGCGGTGTGCCGTCCACCAGCGTCATCTTCTGCCGCGCGTTGTGGGTGGCGAAGCAGTACCAGGGCCGGCCGCGGTGACATGCCCGGCACTGCCCGCACACCGCCCGCCAGTTCAGGATCACGTAGTCACCGGGCTGCACCTCGGTAACGCCGGGTCCGACGGCGGAGACCACCCCGGCGGCCTCGTGGCCGAGCAGGTACGGGTAGTCGTTGCCGATGCCGCCGAGCTTGTAATGCAGGTCGGTGTGGCAGACGCCGCAGGCCTGCACGTCGACCAGCGCCTCGCCAGGACCCGGTTCGGGAACCACCACGGTGGTCAGTTGGACCTGGGCGTCCTTGGCCAGCGACACCACACCCTGCACCTCGTGCGCCATGGAACGGGCTCCTTCACCTCACGTCGAGATCATGATCGAGGCGAGGGTAGCCCGTTCGGCGTCAGCTCCGGGCGGCGATGCGGGTCATCTCGGCCCGCGAGATCACCTTCACCCGGCCGCGGCCGACCGGCGCACCGGCGGTCAGCTCGTGCGCGTCCAGGCGATCCCAGCCGGCGAAGTCGGTCACCGGCAGGCCCTTGGCAGCCAGCAGCGCGTCCAGGTCGGCCGGCCCACGGTGCGGTGCCGGGGCCAGATCGGGCGCGTCGGCCAGCAGGTGCGCGACGGTCTCCGCGGCGTCGGACTTGGTGTGCCCGATCAACCCGACCGGTCCGCGCTTGACCCACCCGGTCGCGTACAGGCCGGGCATCCGCTCGCCGTCCAGGTCCAGCAGCCGACCGCCCTCGTTGGGCAGCACCAGCCGGAACGTGTCGAACGGCAGGTCCTCGATCGCCTCGGACCGGTAGCCGACCGCCCGGTACACCGCCTGCACGTCCCAGTCGGTGAACTCGCCGGTGCCGCGCACGTTGCCGTCGCCGGTCAGCTCCTGACGCTCGGTGCGGATTCCAATGACGGCGCCGGCAGTACCCTGCCCAGAACCCAGGATCTCGACCGGGTTCTCCAGGAAGTGGATGTGGATCCGGCGGTGCGGGCCCGGTCGCGGGTCACGCATCGCCCAGTCGGAGAGCACGTCGACGACCATCCGCAGCGACTTGCTGCGGGACAGCGCCGCCTCCGACTCCTCGTCGAACTCCATGCCCTCGGGCGCCACGATCACCTGCACGTTCGGCGAGTGGTCGAGTTCGCGCAGCTCCACCGGCGTGAACTTGGCCTGGGCCGGGCCGCGGCGGGCGAACATGTGGATGTCGGTGATGGTGGAGTCGGCCAGCACGGCGTGCACATGCGGCGGGATGTCGGTGGACAGCAGCTCGTCGGCGGTGCGGGCGAGCATCCGGGACACGTCCAGGCCGACGTTGCCCACCCCGATCACCGCGACCTGCCGCTGCCCGGTCAGGTCCCACGTCTGCTCCCGGTCCGGGTGCGAGTCGTAGAAGGCGACGAAGTCGGCCGCGCCGTACGAGCGCGCCAGGTCCTCGCCGGGGATGCGCAGCGAGCGGTCCCGCTCGGCGCCGGTGGCGAAGACGACCGCGTCGTAGAACTGCCGCAGTTCGTCGACCTTGATGTCCACGCCGACGTGCACGTTGCCGATGAAGCGGATGCGGTCGTTGCTCATCACCCGGTGCAGCGCGACGATGATCGCCTTGATCCGCGGGTGGTCGGGCGCCACGCCGTAGCGGATCAGCCCGTACGGGGTGGGCAACCGGTCGAAGATGTCGACAGAGGCCTCGGGATCCTTGCTGGTCAGGATATCGGCGGCATAGATGCCGGCCGGTCCGGCGCCGACGACGGCGACGCGCAGGGGCAGGGTCATGCGGCCCTCCAGGTCGAAGTTAGGTAACCCTTCCATGGTAGGCAGCGCATGGCGCGTGGCGGACCGCACGTGATCAAGGTCGCACAGCTCGTCACGCCTGCGGGGCGATGGGTAAGAACGGGCGGCGAGTGAACCGAAGCCGCTCACCCGGTCGGTGGTTGAACGTCTTTGGTTCACCCGACCGCCGGACCGGGCGAACTCGGCTCAGTAGGCCCCGCCGCCGGCCAGCGACACCGCACCGGTCGGGTGCCAGACGGTCTTGACCTCCAGGAACGCCCGCAGCCGCGCGGTGCCGGGGGTGCGTCGGAAGTCCTGCCGGCCGGGGGAGTAGACCCGCTTGACGGTGCCGGCCGCGGCCCGTTCCAGGTCCGGTCGCGCCGCCGGGGCGACCCCGGTGAGGTCGAGCGCGTTCACGTCGGCGTGCGCGGCCAGGTGCGGGGCCGTCTCCAGCGGGTCGCCGGTGAGGATGTTCACCACCCCGCCGGGCAGGTCCGAGGTGGCCAGCACCTCGGCGAGCGTCACCGCGGGCAGCGGGGAGCCGTGGGACGCGAGCAGCACGCAGGTGTTGCCGGCGGTGATGATCGGCGCCAGCACGCTGACCAGGCCCAGCAGCGGGTCGTCGGCCGGCGCCACCGCTGCCACCACACCGGTCGGCTCCGGGGTGGAGAACGAGAAGAACGGCCCGGCCACCGGATTCGCGCTGCCGAAGACCGACGCGAGCTTGTCGGTCCAGCCGGCGTAGTGCACCCACCGGTCGATCGCGGCATCGACCGAGCGGCCGGCCGCCGCCCCGCCACCGAGCAGCTCCACGAACTGCGACCGCCGCCCCTCCAGCATCTCGGCCACCCGGTACAGCACCTGACCCCGGTTGTAGGCGGTCGCCCGGGACCAGCCGCCGAACGCCTTGCGTGCGGCCACCACGGCGTCCCGGGCGTCCTTGCGGGAGCCCTGGGCCACGTTCGCCCTGATCGAGGCGTCGATGCCGCCGACGACCGGATACGTGCGGCCGGACTCCGAGCGAGGGAACGCGCCGCCGATGAACAGCTTGTAGGTCTTGGTGACCGCGACCCGGTCCGGATCCGAGGCGACCGGCGGCGGGACGGGTGCCGTCGAACGGGGCAGCAGTTCCTGGACCGCCTCGTCCAGCGCCGCCCCGAGGATCGCATCCGTGACGGCCAGATCCACCGCGAGATCGGCCGGATCGGCGTCCGCCGCCCGCGGCTCGTCGTCGGTGTCCAGGTAGGCGGCCAGCCCGGCCCGGCCGCCCTCCCGGCCGAAGCCCGACTCCTTGTACCCGCCGAACGCGGCGGTCGGATCGAACCGGTTGAACGTGTTGGCCCACACCACGCCGGCGCGCAGCGCCGCGGCCATGCCCAGGATCCGGGACCCCTTCTCCGTCCACACCCCGGCGGACAGCCCGTACGGGGTGTTGTTCGCCTTGAGAATCGCCTCGTCCGGCGTGCGGAACGTCAGCACCGACAGCACCGGCCCGAAGATCTCCTCCCGGGCGATCCGCATCGACTGCGACACGTTGGTGAAAACCGTGGGAGCGAAGAAGAAACCGCGCTCCGGCAGCGGGCACGGGGAGGTCCAGCGGACCGCGCCCTCGTCGTCGCCCGCGGACGTCAGGGACCGGATGGTGGCCAGCTGGGTGGCCGAGTTGATCGCGCCGACGTCGGTGTTCTTGTCCATCGGGTCGCCGACCCGCAGCGTGCCGATCCTGGCCTGCAGCTTGGCGATCACCTCGTCGGCGACCGACTCCTGCACCAGCAGGCGGGATCCCGCGCAGCACACGTGGCCCTGGTTGAAGAAGATGCCGTTGACGATGCCCTCGACGGCCTGGTCGACGGGGGCGTCGTCGAAGATGATGTTGGCTGCCTTGCCGCCCAGTTCCAGGGTGATCTTGCGGCCGGTGCCGGCCAGTGCCGCCTGGATCTGCTTGCCCACCTCGGTGGATCCGGTGAACGCCACCTTGTCGATGCCGGGATGGTTCACCAGCGCGGCGCCGATGTCGCCGGCCCCGGTGACGATGTTGACCACCCCGGGCGGCAGGTCGGCGTCGGCGATGATCTGGGCCAGCACCAGGATCGACAACGGTGTGGTCTCAGCGGGTTTGATGACGACGGTGTTGCCGGCAGCCAGCGCCGGGGCGATCTTCCAGGCCGCCATCAGCAGCGGGAAGTTCCACGGGATCACCTGTCCCGCGACGCCCAGCGGCCGCACCGCCGGTCCGTAGCCGGCGTGCGCGAGCTTGTCCGCCCAGCCGGCGTGGTGGAAGAAGTGCGCGGAGGCGGTCGGCACGTCGACGTCCCGGGACTCCTTGATCGGCTTGCCGTTGTCCAGGGTTTCGACGACGGCCAGCTCGCGGGACCGCTCGGCGATGCCGCGGGCGATCCGGAACAGGTAGGTCCCGCGCTGCGCCGCGGTCAACCGCGACCAGGGCCCCTCGTACGCGATCCGCGCGGCGCGGACGGCATCGTCGACATCGGCGGTCGCCGCCGTCGACACCGACGCCAGCGGCTCTTCGGTGGCCGGGTTGATCGTCTTGACGTCGTCGCCCCGCCCGTCGACGAACCGGCCGCCGACGAACATCTGGTAACGGTCGCGCAGCCGGCCGATCGCCGCCGACTCCGGCGCCGGGTCGTACTCCCAGTCCAGGTGTGCCATGTCAGTCCACCGCCACCCTCATCGACAGTCACCCTAATCGACAGTCACGTAGTCGGCGCCGGAGTAGTGACCCAGCGTGTGCGTGCGGCGCTGCAGCAGCAGATCACCAAGCAGGCTGGAGGCGCCGAACCGAAAATAGAAGGGGTCCAACCACTCCGGGCCGGCGACCTCGCGCACCGCGACCAGGTAACGGATCGCGTCCTTGCTGGTGCGGATCCCGCCTGCGGGCTTGACCGCGCGCCGCTGCCCGGTCTGCTCGAACCAGTCCCGCACCGCCTGCAGCATCACGTGTGTCACCGGCAGGGTCGCGGCCGGCGCGATCTTGCCGGTGGACGTCTTGATGAAATCGCCGCCGGCCAGCAGCGCCAGCCAGGACGCCCGGCGGACGTTGTCGTAGGTGGCCAGTTCCCCGGTCTCCAGGATCACCTTCAAGCGCGCGCCGCCGCACGCCTGCCTGACGGCCACGATGTCGTCGAACACCTCGCCGTAGCGGCCGGTCAGGAACACGCCCCGGTCGATCACCATGTCGACCTCGGTCGCGCCGGCGTCCACCGCCACCGCGACATCGGCCAACCGGACCGCCCGGGAGGTGCGGCCGGTGGGGAAGGCGGTGGCCACCGAAGCGATCCCGATCGACGTGCCGGCCAGCGCGGACACCGCGGTGGCCACCATGTCCGGGTAGATGCACAGGGCGGCGACATGCGGGGTGTCCGGCGCCTCCGGGTCGGGCCGGCGGCCCCTGGCGGCCAGCGCGCGCACCTTGCCGGGAGTGTCCGCGCCCTCCAGGGTGGTCAGGTCGACCATCGAGATGGCCAGGTCGATCGCGGTCAGCTTGCTGGTCTTCTTGATCGACCGGGTGGCCAGGCCGGCCGCCCGTTGTTCGACGCCGACCGGGTCCACGCCGGGCAGGCCGTGCAGGAAACGGCGCAGCGCGGACTCGTTCCTGGTCACGTCGGCCAGGTGGGCGGGCAACGCCGCGGTCCCGCCCCCGGTCGTCGTGCCGATCGTCCCGGTCATGGCGCCATCCTAGGAGCGGGTCGTCTCGGTGGACCCGATACGGTTCTGCGGGTGACTGCCTTGCCGCGCATCCCCGAGAACCTCGACGTGATCGTCGTGGACCATCCGCTGGCCGCCGCTAGGTTGTCCACGATGCGCGACACCCGCACCGACAACGCCAGCTTCCGGGCGTCGTTGCGCGAGCTGACCCTGATGCTGATCTACGAGGCGACCCGGAACCTGTCCGTCCGGTTCGAGCCGATCCGGACACCGATGGCGCCGACCTCGGCCATCCGGCTGGCCAACCCGCCGCTGCTGGTGCCGGTGCTCCGCGCCGGCCTGGGCATGGCCGACCAGGCGCACGCGCTGATCCCCGAGGCGCAGATGGGGTTCGTCGGGCTGGCTCGGGACGAGCGCACGCTGCAGCCCACGCCCTACATGGAGTCGCTGCCCGAGTCGCTGGCCGACCGGCCGGTGTACGTGCTCGACCCGATGCTCGCCACCGGCGGGTCGATGGTGCACACCATCCGGCTGCTCACCGAGCGCGGCGCGACCGACGTCACCGCGATCTGCGCGCTGGCCGCGCCCGAGGGCCTGGCCACCCTCGCGGCGGCGAACCTGCCGGTCCGCGTCGTGACGGCCTCGGTCGACGAGCGGCTCAACGAGATCGGCTACATCGTGCCCGGTCTCGGTGACGCGGGGGACCGGCAGTTCGGCGCGGTGTGACAGCGGGTCGCGGCGCCCCGCACCGTCTGTGATGATGCACCGATGGTGATCACGAAGCGGTGGCGCGGACGGTCCGGCGTGCTCGGTGCGGCGGTCCTGGTCCTCGGCCTGACCGCGTGCGGTACCGGCGGGTCGGCCGGCAGCGGCGCCGCGACGTCCTCCTCGCCGTCGGCGAGCGCCGGCGCGTCGGCCGCCGGCTCGGCGGGTCGGACGGCCGGCGGCGAGCTCGACGGCGCCGCCTTCGTCGTCACCGAGGTCACCGGCTCGCACACGATCGCCCCGAACACGACGATCACCCTGACCTTCGAGGGGGGCAGCCTGTCCGCCAACGCCGGCTGCAACGCGATGGCCGGCCGCTACACGACGGCCGCCGGCCGGCTGACCGCGCCGCAACTGGCGTCGACGATGATGGCCTGCGACGACGCCCTGATGGCCCAGGACGCCTGGTTGGCCCAGTTCCTGGCCTCCGGTCCGACCTACACCCTCGACGGCGACACGCTGACCCTGACCAACGGCACCGACACCGTGGTGCTGGGTCCGGCACCCAGCGGCGCGCAGGCTCTGGAGTCGACCGGGTGGAAGGTCACCGACGTCATCACCATCACCGACCAGGCGAACACGACCGCCGCGGCCGACCCGAGCCTGACCGCCTGGATGCGGTTCCAGGGCGGCCAAGTGGCCTTCAACGACTCCTGCAACATCGGCGGCGGGCCGGTCGAGATCGGTGACGACACCCTGACCTTCGGGGCGCTGCGGACCACCCTGATCTTCTGTGACGGGCCGAGCGGGCAGCTGGCGCAGACCATGACGGCGGTGCTGCAGGGCACCACGACCTACTCGATCACCGCCAGCGGCGGCACGCAGTTCCTGCGGATCATGTCGGCCGACGGCACCGCCGGTCTGGGGTTGACCGCCGACGACACGGTCGGCCAGGACGCCTTCGCCGGCGCGTCGGCCTCGGCCACCGCCACCTCCGGCGGCTGACGACTCCCCGGACGGCTCCGGTGAAGACCCCGGCCGTCACGAGACGTCACAGCCCGACGATGCCGGCCACCTCCGCACGGAGCCGGTCCAGGTCGGCCGCCGCGACCATGCGGAGGGTCGGCAGGTCGGCGTCCTCCGACACCGCGGCACGCACCTGCAGATAGCACTTGAGCTTCGGTTCGGTGCCCGACGGCCGGACGACGACCCGGACCCGATCGGTCCGCCAGCGCACCCCGTCGGTGCGGGGCAGCAGGTCGGCCGACTCGGTCAGCGGATCGCCGAGCAGCGAGGTCGGCGGATCCCGCCGGAACCTGGCCATCGCGTTCGAGATCAGCGACAGCTCGGTCACCCGCATCGACAGCTGGCCGATGACGAACAGTCCGTGCATGCGAGCCAGTTCGTCCAGCCGCTCCGGCACGGTGTGCCCGGTGGCGGACAGCTCGGCGACCAGGTCGCAGGCGAGCACTGCGGCGGAGATGCCGTCCTTGTCCCGCACCCGATCAGGGTCGACGCACAGGCCGAGCGCCTCCTCGTAGCCGAAGATCAGCCCGGTGCCCGCGCCGTCACCGGCCCGCACGATCCACTTGAAGCCGGTCAGCGTCTCGTCGTACCGGACGCCGTGCCGCTGCGCGATCGAGCGCAGCAACTCGGCGGACACGATCGTGGTGGCCACCAGCGGGTCCGGGTGCGCGGTCCGGTCCAGGTGCCGCAGCAGGTGATCGCCCAGCAGCGCACCGGTCTCGTCGCCGGTGAGCATGCGCCACCTGCCGGCGTCCGGCACGCCGATCGCGCAGCGGTCCGCGTCCGGGTCCAACGCGACCGCCACCGCCGCGCCCGTCCGTTCCGCCAGGGCGAGCAGCAGGTCGGTGGCCCCCGGCTCCTCCGGGTTCGGGAACGGCACGGTCGGGAAACCGCCGTCCGGGACGGCCTGTTCGGACACCACGTGCACGTCCGGGAATCCGGCCAGATGCAATGCCTTGACCGCGATCTCGCCGCCGACGCCGTGCATCGGGGTCAGCGCGACGGGCAGCTCGGCGCCCGCCCGGGGCGCGGTGACCAGCGCGGCCACCCGATCCAGGTAGTCCGGCAGCAGGGAATCGGGCCACGGCCGCAGGTCGCCGGCCGTCGGCGCGGCCAGGAACAGGGCGGTCGCCGGGAGCGAGCCCGCGGTGTGCACGTCGATCGACCGGGCCGCCGGCGCGGCCGCGATGGCCTGCTCGATCTGCGCGTCCTGCGGCGGCACCAGCTGGGCGCCGCCGCGCAGGTACACCTTCAGGCCGTTGTCCTGCGGGGGGTTGTGCGATGCGGTCACCTGCAGGCCGGCGGCCGCGTCCAGTTCCCGCACCGCGAACGCGGTCAACGGGGTGGGCAGCGGGGCCGGTGCCAGCAACACCGAAAAACCCTGGGCGGCAAGCACTCCGGCGGCGTCGGTGGCGAACTCGGCGGACCGCCGGCGGCCGTCGAAGCCGACCAGCACGGTGCCGCCGCGCTCTGCCCGCAGCAGGTAGGTGCCGATGCCGAACGCCGCGCGCCGGATCACGGCCAGGTTCATGCCGGCCGGTCCGGCCCGCAGTGGCCCGCGCAGTCCGGCGGTGCCGAAGGCCAGCGGCGCGGCCATCCGGTCGGTCAGTTCGCCGACCGCGTCGACCCGCCCGGCCATCGCCGACGCGAGGACCGCCTGCAGGTCGGCGCGATCCGCCGGTGACGGGTCGTCGGCGATCCAGCGGATCGCGGCATCACGCAGGTCGGGGGTCAGCCGCCCGGGCTCGCCGCCGCTCACGCCGCCACCTCTCCGGGTTGCCTCGCCAGCTCGGCCACCCGGACGCGGTGCCGGCGCCTGCGCCCATGGTTCGCTCGGCAAGCCTCGCTCACTCACGCCGCCACCACCAACTCCGCGAGCAGGTCGCCCATCCGGCCGGCCGCGGCCAGGCCGGTGGCCAGCACCTCCTCGTGGTCGAGCGGCTCCGCGGTCGTGCCGGCCGCCAGATTGGTCACCAGCGACAGGCCGAACACCTCGGCGCCGGCGGCCCGCGCGGCGATCGCCTCGAGCGCCGTCGACATGCCGACCAGGTCCGCGCCCATGCCGCGCAGCATCCGGATCTCGGCGGGAGTCTCGAAGTGCGGACCAGGCACCTGCGCGTAGACGCCCTCGGTCAGTGCGGGGTCGATCCGCCGGGCCAGCGCCCGCAGCCGCGGCGAGTACAGGTCGGTCAGGTCGACGAACGTCGCGCCGGCCAGCGGTGAGCCGGCGGTCAGGTTCAGGTGGTCCGAGATCAGCACCGCGTCACCGGGTTTCATGCCGTCCCGGAGGCCGCCGGCGGCGTTGGTGAGCATGATCAGCCGAGCTCCGGCGGCCGCCGCGGTGCGCACCCCATGCGCGACCGCGGCCACCCCGCGCCCCTCGTACAGGTGGGTGCGGCCCAGGAAGACCAGCGCCCGCTTCCCGCCGATCGCGACCGACCGGATCCGGCCGGCATGGCCCTGGACCGCCGGCGGGGCGAACCCGGGCAGGGCCGACACGTCCAGGTCCGCCGTCGCCACGCCCAGCCGGTCCGCGGCGGGCAGCCAGCCCGATCCCATCACCAGCGCGACGTCGTGGTGCAAGACGCCGGTGGCGCGGGCGATGGCGGCGGCGGCCTGTTCGGCGGTGGCCCGGGTTTCGGCGGCGTCGACGGACATGCCCGGAGCGTAGCCGGGTCGGTGGCGGGCCGGCCTCGCTCAGACCGTCCCGGGCGCCGTGGCCACCGCGGCGGTGACAACGGTGCCGACCACGGCGGTGGCACTGTCGTCGGCGGCGTCGGCGATGAGGCGGACGGCGAAGAAGCCCAGGATCGCGGCCAGCACGGCGACGAGCACGGCGGTGACCACCCGCGCGCGCCGGGACGGCTCCGGCGCCGCGTCCGGCAGGGCGGGAAGTGCGGCGGCGTCGGCCCCCGCCCACGGTGGCGGCGGCAGCGGGTCCGACGCGGTGGCGTCGGCACCCGCACCGGTCCGGGCGGCCGCCTGCTGGATGCCGGGCAGCGGGAGCCGGCCGCTGAGCTGTCCCGAGTCGGCGGCCGGGCGGGCCGGCGGCTGGGTCCGCGGGCCTGGGCCGGGGGCCGTCGGTGGGGGACCCACCGGTGGTGCGGACGCCCGGCCGGCGAACGGCGCGTCCGCCGCGGTCGGCGGGCGCCGGGTGGCGTGCAGCGGAACTCCCGGAGGCGGCGCCGTTCGGTTCGGTACCGCGGGTGGCGGGTGGCTGCCGGTGCCGGTGTCCGGTGGCGGTTGAACCGCGTGAGAGCCGGTGGCCTGCCGACCGAATCCGGGCCATTCGTCCCGCGGGATGCGGGTCACCGCGGCCAGGTAGGTGCCTGACGGGTCGTCGGCGATGCTGCGCATGATCTGCAGCGCCTTGTCGATCCGCATCCGCAGGTTCGGTGTCTTGACCAGCAGCCCGGACACGACCGCGCCGAGCCGCCCGGAGTGCGGGTGCGGGGGCACCGGGTCCTTGACCACGGAGGTGAGGGTGGCGATCGCGGTGCCCTGGTCGAACGGGGGATGACCCTCCACGCAGGCGAACAGCAGCCCGCCCAGGCTCCAGGCGTCGGAGACGGGTCCGGCCGGCGTTCCGCTGGCCACCTCCGGAGCGATGTAGGCGGGCGAGCCGAGCAGCAGGCCGGTGGCGGTCATCGTGTTCTCCGCCGAGCTGCGGGCGATGCCGAAATCGGTCAGCTTGATCCGCCCGTCGTCGCAGATCAGCACGTTCGCCGGTTTGACGTCCCGGTGCGTGATGCCGGCCGCGTGCGCGGCGATCAACCCAGAGGCGACGGCGACGCCGATGGTCGCCGCCTGCCCGTCGGGCAGCCGGCCCACCCTGCGCAGGATGTCGGCCAGCGATCGGGAATGCAGCAGTTCCATCACGATGACCGGCCCGCTGGGCACGGTCAGGATGTCGAACAGGGTGATGACGTAGGGATTGGACAGCGCCGCGATGGCCCGGGCCTCGCGCAGGGTGCGTTCCTCGAGCTGGCGCCGCTCCCGGGCCGGGGTGCCGGGCGGGAAGTCGATCTCCTTGATCGCCACATTGCGGTGCAGGACCAGGTCGGTGGCCGCCCACACGGTGCCCATCGAGCCCTTGCCGATGACCGAGTCGAGCCGATAACGGCCAGCCAGCACCCGGGGGGTGGCGCTGGCGCCCGGGGTCGCGGATGCGGTCACCGGACCATGGTGCCAAAGGGATCCGTTCGGCCGACACCGCGAATGGTGTGGCGTCGGCCGCAGGGAGCCGAGCCGGCCGCAGGGGAGCCGAGCCGGCCGCAGGGGAGCCGAGCCGGCCGCAGGGAGCCGAGCCGCGGGTGCGGATTCGGCTCGGCGTCCACGGAGCTGCTCCGGTGAACCGCTGTTGCGCATTCCGGTGCCGGTTTGCGCAACCGCGGTTCAACCGACGGGTCTGGCCCCGGCCACTCCCTGTGAGCGGAGCGCGCCCCAACGCCACCATGCCGCCATCAGCCGGCCGACCCGTCGAACGTACGCAGGATCGCGTCGGCCGCGGCCGGCGCGGGCAGGCCGCCCGACAGTACCTGTGGCCGAAGTGTTTCCGCGGCCCGCGCCACCGCGGCGGATCGTCGCAACCGCTGCTCCAGCTCGTCCCGGACCAGCGACCACACCAGGTCCCAGCGCTGCCCGGCCCGCTTGTCCGCCAGACCCTGCGCGCCCAGCGACGACCGGTGCGCGAGCACCGCGTCCCACACCGCGCCGACGCCGTCGCCGGTCAGCCCGGAGCAGGTGAGCACCGGGACGGTCCAGGCCGGCCGGTCGTGCACCGAACGCCGGCCCCGGACCAGCCGCAGCGCGCCGGCCAGGTCCTTGGCCGCCGCCCTGGCCTCCGTCACCCGGTCCCCGTCGGCCTTGTTGATGGCGATCAGGTCGGCGATCTCCAGCACGCCCTTCTTGATGCCCTGCAACTGGTCCCCGGAGCGGGCCAGGGCCAGCAGCAGGAACGTGTCGACCATGCCGGCGACCGTGGTCTCGGACTGGCCGACACCGACCGTCTCGACCAACACCACGTCGTACCCGGCGCCCTCGAGCACGGTGATGGTCTGCGCGGTGGCCCGGGCCACGCCGCCCAGGGTGCCGGCGCTGGGGGAGGGCCGGATGTAGGCCCTGGGATCCGCGGACAACAGCGGCATCCGGGTCTTGTCCCCCAACACCGACCCACCGGTCCGCACGCTGGACGGGTCGACGGCAAGCACGCCGACGCGCATTCCCCGGCCGGTCAGCATCGTGCCCAGGGCCTCGACGAACGTGGACTTGCCGACGCCGGGCACCCCGGACACACCCACCCGAACCGATTCGTCCGCGCCCGCGGACAGGGCGGTGAGCAGGACCCGGGCCGCCTCCCGGTGATCGTCGCGGGTCGACTCGACCAGGGTGATCGCCCGGGAAAGCGCGGTGCGGGAGCCCGCGGCGACCTCGTGCGCCAGGCGCTCCGGATCCGGGTTCCGGGCGGTGCCGGCGGGCCTGCTCGATGTGCTGGTCAGCCCGGCACCTCCCAGGTGTGCACCGGCTCGTTCGAGTGCATGCCCTTGGAGTACAGCTTGAGCATCTCGGTGAGGGCCGCGTCCCGGGACAGCCCGCCGCGCTCCAACGCGGCCACGGTCTCCACCTGCCACCACGAGCCGTTGCGGCGGGTGATGCAGCGATCCTTCACCACGCCCAGGTACCGCTCCCGGACCGGCCTGTCCACGCCCCACCGCGCCAGGCCCTCATGAGCCTTGGGCAGCAGATCGCGCAGGATCAGCTCGTCCCAGGTGACCTGGCCGAAGCCCGGCCAGTAGAACACCGCGTCGGTACCGAGCCGGGCGCCGGCGTCGAAGTTGGTCCGGGCGGCATCGAACGACATCTTGGTCCAGATCGGCCGGTCTTCGGTGGCCAGCACGGTCAGCGCGCCGTAGTAGAAGGCCGCGTTGGCCAGCACGTCCACCACGGTCGGGCCGGCCGGCAGCACCCGGTTCTCCACCCGCAGGTGCGGCCGGCCGCCCACCACGTCGTACACCGGCCGGTTCCACCGGTACACGGTGCCGTTGTGCAACCGCATCTCCTGCAGCTTCGGGGCCCGGCCGGCGGCCAGCACCGCCTCCGGGTCCTCGTCGGTGCACTCGGGCAGCAGCGCGGGGAAATACCGGACGTTCTCTTCGAACAGGTCGAAGATCGAGGTGATCCAGCGCTCGCCGAAGAACACCGGCGGCCGGACGCCCTGGTTGCGCAGCTCCGGCGAGCGGGTGTCGGTGGCCTGCAGGAACAGCTCGGTGCGGGTCTCGGCCCACAGGCGCTTGCCGAACAGGAACGGCGAGTTCGCGCCGAGCGCCAACTGCGGGCCGGCCAGCGCCTGGGCGGCGTTCCAGCAGGCGGCGAAGTCGGCGGGGGAGACCTGCAGGTGCAGCTGCACCGACGTGCACGCCGACTCCGGGGCGATGGTGTCGGCATACATCTTCAGCTGCTCGACGCCCCGGATGTCCAGCTCCAGGTCCTCTCGCCGGGCGGCGAACACGGCCTCGTCCAACGCCTGGTAACGCGGGTTGGCGCTCATCCATTCGGTTTCGAAGTGCTCGGTGCGCAGGGTCGGCAGGATGCCGATCATGATGATCTCCGAGCCGGTCCGGTTCGCCCGCTCCTCGGCGTGGTCCAGCGACTGGCGCAGCTGCCGTTCCAGCCGGGTCATCGAATCGCCGCCGAGCTGCCGGGGAGCGACGTTGAACTCGATGTTGTAACGACCGAGCTCGGTCTGGAAGTCCGGGTCGGCGATCGCCTCCAGCACCCGGGCGTTGGCCATGTCCGGCTGCCAGGCGCTGTTGACCAGGTTGAGCTCGATCTCCAGCCCGGTCATCGGCTGCCCGAAGTCGAACGCGTGCTCGACCAGCATCCGCTCGAACACGTCCAGGCACCGCCTGACCTTGGCCCGGTACGCCTGTCGCTGCTCCCTGGTGTAGGTGGTGGCCGCGATGTCGTCGCCCATGGGTCCTCCTGCGCTCGCACACGGCGGTGATGGAAAGCCAATCACACCGCGACGGGTGGTCGCGAGGGGCGATCGGGTCGGCCGGCCCCGTTAGAGTTGTCCCCCGACGACCCCCGGCCGAAGCGAGGCGAGCATCGACACCGACGACCTGTTGATGCGCCCGCCGGTCGTCCCGGCACCGGACCGCGTCGAGGACCTGGGATCCGGGCTCGGCCCGCGCTGGCTCGACGAGTACCTGCGGAACGGGCTGGCCGAGCTGGTGGAGATCCGTCGGCGGGTGCATGCACACCCCGAGCTCGGGCACCGGGAGTCGGCGACCACCGCGATGATCATGCGGCTGCTGGACGCCGACGGCATCAAGGCCGCGGTGATGCCCTCCGGGACCGGTGTGATCGCCGAGATCGGGACGGGTGAGCGGGTGGTCGGGCTGCGCGCCGACATCGACGCGCTGCCCATCCGCGAGGCGACCGGCCTGCCCTATTCGTCCACCCTGCCGGACGTGTCCCACGCCTGCGGTCACGACCTGCACCTGACCGTGCTGCTCGGCGCGGCTCGGGCGCTGCACCGCGGCGGCGACATCGGCGGCCGGGTGCGGCTGATCTTCCAGCCGGCCGAGGAGGTGTTTCCCGGCGGCTCGCACGACGTCATCGCCGCCGGTGGGCTCGACGGGCTGAGCCGGCTGTACGCGCTGCACTGCGACCCGCGGCTGCGGGTGGGACTGGTCGGGCTCAAAGCGGGGCCGATCACCTCCACCGCCGACCAGATCGAGCTACGCATCCTCGGGCCCGGCGGGCACACGTCCCGCCCGCACCTGACCACCGATCTGGTGTACGCGCTGGGCACGGTGATCACCCAGGTGCCGGCCCTGCTCACCCGCAAGCTCGACCCGCGCGCGGCCGCGGTCATGGTGTGGGGAGCGGTGCAGGCGGGGGAGGCGGCGAACGCGATACCCCGGGAGGGGGTGCTGCGCGGCTCCCTGCGGATGATGGACCGCCGATCCTGGGACGCGGCCGAAGGCCTCGTGCGAAGCCTGGTCACCGATCTGCTCGCCCCGCTGGGTGCCCGGTTCGAGCTCGACTATCAGCAGGGGGTGCCCCCGGTGATGAACGAGGTGTTGTCCACCGAGCTGATGCGGACCGCCGCCCGGCGCGCGCTGGGCGCCTCGGCCGTGCGGGAGGCCGAGCAGTCCACCGGCGCCGAGGACTTCGCGGTCTTCCTAGAGCAGGTGCCCGGGGCGTTGGCCCGGCTCGGGGTATGGGACGGCATCTCCCCGCGGGTCGACCTGCACTCGCCGCAGTTCTCCGCCGACGAGCGTGCGCTCGCCGCCGGTGTCCGGTTGATGACCCACACCGCGCTGACCACGCTGCACGGGTGAGGTCCCGCACACGGGCCGTTACTTTGGGTAGTATCTGTTGAGCGGAACGTAATCTAGGCGGGGCCTGGGGCGCGAGGCGAGGGGGCGAGGCCGTGGTACCGGGTGATCCCGGCGTGGAAGGGGAGCGTCCCGAAGGGTCCCGGCGCGGCCGCCTCGGCCGTCCGCTGGGCATCGCCGGGCGGGTCCTGGTGGTGCTGGCCGCCGCCGTGGTGCTGATCGCCGCCGGTTGGGGATACGCCTTGGTCCGCCGGACCGACGAGGGCATCGCCGAGCGCCAGATCACCGCGCTGGTCCCCGACGACGCCAACATCGTCCGGCCGGACCGGGAGATGGCCGGCCAGCCCGGCGGCGGACCGGCGGACGGGGCGGCCCCGGCGACCGATCCCGCCGGCGAGGTGGGCGGGGCGACCCCCGACGGCGCGGCGCCGGACGCCGGCTCGCCGGAGAACGTGCTGCTGCTCGGCCTGGACACCCGCCCGCCCGCCGAGGCCTCCGCCACCGGCGGCACCTCCCAGTCGGACGTGATCATGATCGCGCACCTGTCGGCCGATCGGTCGCGCGTCGACGTGCTGTCCATCCCGCGGGACACCAGGATCGACGCGCCCACCTGCCGCCAGTGGGACTACGCCCGAGGCACGTTGTCCGATCAGTACTTTCCCAACACCTACAGCTACTGGAAGATCACCAACGCCTACGCGGTGGGCGGACCGCAGTGCACCGTCCGGGCGGTCCAGCAGCTCACCGGCCTGCAGATCCACCGGGTGATCGTGATCGGCTTCGACGGGTTCAAGACGATCGTCGATGCCATGGGCGGCGTGCAGATGACCTTTTCCGGGCCGGTTGTCGACGGTGGCGTGACGATCATCGACCGAGCCGGCACGCAGACGGTCGACGGCGAGCAGGCGCTGAAGCTGGTCCGTGCCCGTCACGTGGCCGGCGATCCGACCGGCGACGTCGGGCGCGTCGGCCGGCAGCAGCAGGTGCTGACCGCCATGCTGACGCAGGCGGTGGGCTCCGGCCTGCTGCTGGATCCGCAGCGGCTGGACCGGACCCTGCAGGTCGTCGTCGCCAACACGGCGACCGACAACATCAGCGTCGACGACCTGGTGAACTTGGCGCAGTCGTTGCGGGGCAACGGGTCCGGGCAGGTTCGCTTCCATACGTTGCCTACCGTGGCCGATCCCGGCTCGGAATTCCTGTTGCCGGCGAGCGGGGACGACGCGATCTTCGGCGCGCTGGTGAACGATCGTCCCTATCCGGGCGACCCGGGATCGTGACCGGTCACCTACCGCGGTGACGGCGGAGACTGCGGTGCCGGCGGTGAACGGCGAGTTCGTCGTGCTGTGCGTCTGCACGGCGAACATCTGTCGCTCGCCGGTCGCCGCGGCGGTGCTGGGCGGCGAACTCGACTCCGCCGACCGCCCTTTCCGGGTGCACAGCGCCGGTGTCCGAGGGCTGGACGGCCGGCCGATGGATTCCCCGGCGGCTGCGCTGCTGGCCGAATGGGGCTACTCCGCAGCGGGTTTCCGCGCTCGCTCGATCAGTGCCGGGATGTGCGAGGTGGCCGACCTGGTACTCACCGCGACCCGGCAGCAACGGTCCGCGGTGCTGGCGTCGGCGCCGCGGGCGTTGCGCCGAACGTTCACCCTGCTGGAGTTCGCACAGGGCGCGGCCGCCGCCGCGGGATCGGCGGCCCCGGCAGGGGGTCCGGCCGGTCTGGTGGCCCGGGTCTTCACCGGCCGCGGCACCCTGGGCATCGAGGAATACGACCTGCCCGATCCGTTCGGTCAACCCCCGGCCGAGTACCAGCGGATTCTGCGACGGGTCCGGGTGGCCGCCATGGCCGTCGCCTCCGCGCTGGCCGACACCTGAACGTCGGCCAGGAAGTCCCGCAACCGGACACCCTGCGACTCGACGCCGCAACGGCGGCGGGCAAACTCGGCCGCGGCCCGGCCGAAGGCCAGACGTTCGGCCGACGGCCTGGCCAGCACCGCGTCCAGGGCGTGCGCCATGCCGGACGCGCTGTCGTCCTCGATCCAGTAGACATGCGGCCGGTACTCGTCCGGGATGCCGGGCAGATGGGTGGACAGCACCGGGGTGCCGGATGCCAGGTACTCCAGGAGCTTGGACGGAAACGAGTGCGCGGCCGCGGCGTGCGACACCGGCCGCGGCTGGACGAGCAGGTCGGCCGAGCCGTAGGAGCGCAGCACCTCGGACCTGTCGATCAGCCGAGGCCGTTCGATCCGGTCGCCGGCCGCCGCGCGGGTGGAGATCCACTCCGTCAGTTCGCCGGTGCCGTAGGTCATCAGCCGGGCCGGCGTTCGCGCGGCGTCGACCGCGTCCACGAGTCGGTCAACGCCGTTCGACCGGCTCAGGCCGCCCGCGTAGATCAGCCGGGGCGTCCGGGACGCCGGTGCCGAGCCATCCCGGAGCAACGGGACGGCTTCGTCGACAATGCCTTCCAGCAACAACGCCGGGCGCCCGGGGGCGAAGTCGGCGGCCAGTCCGGGCGCCAGCGCCACGACTCCGTCGCAGCGGGCGAGGGCGGCCCGGACCAGGCGGACGTCCAGCCGCTTCAAGGCCGCGGTGATCCGGCCGTCGGCCGGCAGGACGACACCGGGCGGGTCGGTGAGGATCACCACCCACGGGGTTCCGTGCAGCCGGCGAGACAGCGCGCCGAACCACAGGAAGGGGCTGTGCACCCCGTGGATCAGGTGCAGCTGGCCGGGGCCGGTCGGGCCGCGCCCGGAATCGAGCAGGCAGCAGACGAACCGGGTGAGATGCTTGGCGCCCAGGACGTTCAGGAACCCGATCGAGCGGCCCGTCACCTCCTTGACCCGAAAGGGACGTGACCGAAAGACGATCCGGCGGAACCGGGGATAGTTCGACACCGGTGCCGCCGACCGCAACCGCACCGACAGGCCGCCCGCCCGCAGCGCGTGCACCACGGCCCAGCCGAACGCGTGGGTTTGCACGGGCATCGCCGGATCCTGTTCGAGGATCTCGGTCATGTCGGACTCGGGCAGGGCGAAACCCACCATGGTGACGACGCCGGTCGTCATCCGCCCGCCAGGATCCGCGTGTACACCCGGTCCCATCCGCTGACCATCTCCTCGACCGAGAATCGCTCCGACGCCGCTGTGCGAGCCGCCCGGCCGAGTTCCGCCCGGCCGGCGGCGCCACTTCGGATGAGCCGAAGCAGCGCATCGCTCAGCGCCGCCGGGTCCCCCGGCGGGACGAGCAGGCCACCACCGTGTTCCAGGACCTCGACGTTGCCGCCGACCGCGGTCGCCACCACCGGCAGGCCGGCCGACATGGCCTCGATCAGCGCGTTGGACAGGTTCTCGTGCAGGGTCGGGAAGACGAAGACGTCCGACGCGTCCAGGTAGTCGAAGACGTCGTCCCGCTGCCCGAGCAGATGCACCCGGGATCGGCGGATCGCGCCGTAGCCCGCGGTGATCGCCGCGCGATCCGGACCGTCCCCGACGACCAGCAGATCGCAGCCGACACCTCGGGCGTCCAATAGCTTCAGGGCCTCGGCCAGGACCAGATGGCCCTTGTCCCTGGCGAGTCGGGCGACCACGACGAGCACGACGCGGTCGCCGGGAAGGCCCAGCCGGGTCCGTATCCGGTCCCGGGCCGCCGGCTGCGGGTCACGCGGCGGCACGCCGTTGGGCACCACGTCGATCAGCTTGCGCGACCTGCGGCGCAGCAGCGCCGACTCGGTGGCGCTCCGACAGACGGTGGCGACATGAGTCGCCAGGGACAGCGTCACCGGCTCCAGCACCGAGCCGACGACCCGCCGGCGCACGGTGCGGCGGCCGACCAGGTCACGCACCGATCCATGAACGGACACCAGGATTCTCGGGCAGCGGGCGAGCCGGGCGGCCAGCGCGCCGTGAAAGCCCTCGTTGCCCAGGCCCCGGACGTGCACGATGTCCGGTCGGGTCCGGCGGAGCAGCTCGACCCAGTGTCTGATCAGGCCGGCATCGATGCCACCCGCCGCCCGCTCCTGCCGCATCACGATCAGGGAGTACTTGTCGCCGAGGTCCGAGTGGATCAGCCGATCGAGAGCGGTCGCCGGGCCTCCCTGGCCGGCCCGACCGGCGGTGTGCTGCACGATCACCGGCTTCATCGCTGCAGCTCCGGATGGGCCTGCGGCAGCGTCGTGTCGTGCGCGGTCGCCCGGCGGTAGCCGATCACCACCGCCGGCCACATCACCAGCAGGTAGCTGACGACGCTGACCCAGACCACCGCGGGGACCCCGAGCGTCTGCGCGGCCACCCACTTCGCCGGCACCGAGATCACCAGGTACAGGCACCATCCGGCGATCTGCGGGCGGAGCACGCCGGCGGCGTTCTGGACCATGAAGCGCGGCGACGCGGCGGCCAGCAGCAGCCACCACACGGACCAGGCGATCAGGATGGGGCCCTGCGGGACGACGTTCCCGGACGTCCAGATGTCGATCACCCGCGCGCCGAACAGCAGCATCACCGCCGCGGTGGCGGCCACCGCGCCGACCGAGAACAGCGTCATGCGCCTGGTGGTGGAGCGCAACCAGGGCCGGTCGCCCTGCTCCAGGGCGTCGCCCGCGGTCGGCCAGAACGGCAGGTTGATCATGACGATGACGCTGCCGAGGACCAGGAACACCCGTGCGGTGACCGCGTAGTCGGTGACCGCCTGGAGCCCGAGTGTGTGCGCGATGATCAGGCTGTCGACGTTCAACCCGATCGACGAACACACCGAGATGACCAGGAACTGGCCGCCCAGGCCGAGCAGTCCGGCCGCGGCGCCCACATGGACCGACCGGAGCCGGGGCGCGATGTCGCGGCAGGGCCCGGTGAACAGGTAGATGTTGTTGATCAGGTTCACCAGCGGCGGTCCGGCCGCGGCGGCCGCCACCACGACCAGTGGGCCGGCCCCGGATCGAACGGCGACCCAGGCCAGCGCCAACGCGGTCAGCGAGCCGGCCGCCTGCCAGAGGTTGCTGATCGACACGCGTTGGGCGGCAAACTGTATGCGTTGGGCCAGGGACAGCGGGATGTTGATCGCGAAGGCGCTCAGGCAGATCAGCGCGATCGGACCGGCCGAGCCGGCGACGGACGCGCTGTCCGGCGCGAGCAATTCGGCCCAGGGTATCGATCCGGCCAAGCCCCACAGGGCGATCAGCACCACCGCGGCGCCCGCGGTGAGGATCGCGTACGTGGTGGACACCTGCGTCCGGGCGGCGGCGACGTCCCGCCGCGAGTGGGCGGCGGCGAGTTGGGTCATCAGCCCGTTGCCGAGGCCGAGGTCGGCCCACATCACCATGCTGGTGAGCGCGACGATGGTCATCCACAGGCCGTAGAGGTCCTTGCCGAAGTAGCCAAGGGTGATGACGACCAACGCCAACGGTCCGACCGCGGCGATCGCCCGGCACAGCACGGATGTGGCGATTCCGGAACCGAGAGTGCGGGAGCGGGCGCGACGCTCGATTCCCGGGTCCGGATCCGGCCCCGCGCCCGACCACCAGGTCCGGCGGGCCGACCGTGCCGGACGGTCGGTCACGTCGGTGTCGGGATCATCTGGCCGGCCCGTTCGAACCAGTCGACGGTGTGTCGCAGGCCTTCCGCCAGCGGTACGGGTCCGATGTCCGGGAACAGCGAACGCAGCACGGCGTTGTCGGCCTGGGAATGCGGGACGTCGCCGCGCCGCGGTGGCCCGTGACGGATCTGCGGCTCGCGTCCGGCCACGTCGGCCAGCGTCCGGATGAGCTCGGCCAGGCTCACGCCCGTGCCGAACGCCAGGTTCACCGGGAAGGGGTGCTCGACCCGGCGGGTCACCGCGTCCGAGAGGACCTCGCACACGGTGCCGACGAAGGTGAAATCGCGCGATTGCCGGCCGTCGCCGTGCACGGTCAGCGGCCGCCCGGCCAGCAGCGCGTCGACGAAGGACGGGATGACCGCCGCGTAGGCGTGCCCCGCCCGCTGGCCCGGTCCGTACACGTTGAAGAGGCGAAAGGCCAGCGTGCGCATGCCGTACGACTGCTGGTAGGCCAGCGCGTACTGCTCGGCCGCCAGCTTGCTGGCCGCGTACGGGCTCATCGGCCGGACCCAGTCGTCCTCACGCTTGGGCAGTGCCGGATTGGCGCCGTACACGGAACTGGAGGAGGCCACCACAACATGCCGAACGTTCGCGCGGCGCGCCTGTTCCAGGACGGCCAGGGTGCCGGTGGCATTCGCGGTGTGGGTGGCCAGCGGGTCGGCGATGCTGCGCGGCACGCTGCCGAGCGCCGCCAGGTGCACCACCGCGTCCGCGCCGCGCAGGGCGGCCGCGAGCGCGTCCTGGTCCAGCACCGACGCGGCGATCAGGCGCAGGTCCAGATCGTCGATGTTGTCGATGAAACCGGTTGACAGGTCGTCGATCACGGTCAGGTCGGCGACGTACGGCAGGCATCGCCTGGCCAGATTGGATCCGATGAACCCGGCGCCCCCGGTGATCACCAGGCGCATCGCGCCGGTCACCCGCGCCCCGGGGCGAGCGGCTGTCCGCCGGGCACCGCGGGCACCCGCTCGGCCGGCGCGGGCAGATAAGACTCCGCGGACGTCGCCGGCGCTGCGGGTGCCGGTTCCTCGGCGTCCGGCGTCGGCCGGTCGGCGGTGGGCGCCGGCCCGTAACCGTAGCCATATCCGTAGCCGTACCCGCCGGCGAGCCGCTTGCTCTGGTCGGCGAAGTTCAGCACGGTGCCGAACAGCGTGGCGTCGACCGCGATCAGCCGCTGCTTCGACTGCGCCGCACCGTCCTTGGTGGTGGCGCCGTGCCGGGCGACCAGGATCGCCCCGTCGGCGACGCTGGCCAGCACCGCGGCGTCGGTGACCGGCAGCAGCGGCGGCGCGTCGATGATCACCATGTCGAACCGCTCGTTCAGGTCGGCGAGCACCCCGGCCATGGCTTTGGACTGCAGCAGCTCGGCCGGGTTCGGCGGGATCGCCCCGCTGGTGATCACGTGCAGTCCGTTCGAACCCCACGGCTGCAGCGCGGCATCGACGTCCAGCTGCCCGCGCAGCACCGTGGTCAGCCCGACCGCGGGTTCCAGGCGCAGGTAGTCGGCGATCCGGGGACGGCGCAGATCGGCCTCCACCAGCACGGTGCGCACGCCCGACTGGGCCATGGTGATCGCGATGTTGACCGCCGTCGTCGACTTGCCGTCGCCGGGCAGCGGGCTGGTGATCGTGATGACCTTCGAGGGCCGGTCGACCTCCAGGAATTGGATGTTCGTGCACAGCACGCGAAACGCCTCCGCGCGCGGGGCGTGCGTGTCGGCATCGGTCACCAGGGGCCGGGCCGGGGCGGCCGGATCGAAGTAGATCACGCCCAGCGTCGTGGAGTCGGTGGCGTCGGCGAGCGCCTGCGGCGTCTTGATGGTGGTGTCCAGGGATTCCCGGACCCAGGCCGCGGCCAGCCCGAGCATCAGGCCGGCGAGCAACCCGATACCGATGTCCAGCAGCGGGCGTGGCGAGACGGGCGTGGTGGGCAGCCCGGCCTCGTCGACGATGTTCGCCCGGATCGGCGGCTGGCCGTCCGAGCCGTTGCCCTCGAGCTCGGACACGTAGGCCGAGAAGGTCTCGGCGGTGGCCTGGGTGAGGCGCTGCGCGCCCTCCGGAGTGCTGTCGGTGCCGGTGATCTCGATGATCACCGTCTGCGGCTCGGCGGTGGCGCTGATCCGCGACATCACCGATTCGACGGGATCGGTCAGCCCGAGCCGGTCGATCACCCGGTTCGCCACGGTCGAACCGGTGATCAGGTCGGCGTAGGACATCACCCGCTGCTGGGAGAACAGGCTGCCCTGGTAGGCCTGCGCGCTGGCGTCGGTGAGCGGTGTCGAGATGAACAGCCGTGCGGTGGAGGCGTACTTGGCGTTGCTGGTGATCACGTAGACCGATGCCGCCGCAATTCCCAGCAGCACGCCGATGACGATGACCAGCCATCGTCGCCGCAGAATTCGCAGGTACTCGCGAAGATCCACGCTCAATTCCCCTCCGTGACCACGCGAGCACGTCCCAGCCTCGCCGTGCCCTGACGACGGCATGATACCGTGCGTACTCGGTCATGCACGCTCCGTGTTCATCAGTGGGGACAAATCCGCCATCACGTGCGAAGGGGGCCCTGCCGTGCGCCTGCGGGCGTTTGTCGATCTGCTGGCTCAGCACCGGCATCCGGTGCTGGCCGGCTGTGACGCCGGCGCGTGGATCGTCGCCGCGGTCGTGGCGACCCTGGCCCGGCTCGACTTCGACCTGCACCGGATGGATTGGCCGACGACGGCCGTCTTCGCCGCGGCCAATGTCGCGTTGTTCACCGCGATCGCCTGGATCACCCGGCTGCACGACGGTCGCGCCCGGCTCGGCAGCCTGGACGAGATGGTCGCCCTGGCCACGGCCAGCGCGGTGGTCGGCACGGTGCTGGTGCTGGTCGATCTGGCCATGCGGGATCCCCGGGTTCCGCGGTCCGTCCCGGTGATCACCGCGCTGGTGGCGCTGGTCCTGATGGCGGTCGCCAGGGCCGGCGTGCGGATGCTGCGCGAACACGGCGGGCGCGGCGAACTGATGGACCGGGAACCGGTTCTGGTCATCGGCGGCTGCGACTCCGCGCGGCAGTTGATCCGGTCGATGCGCACGGAGCCGGGATCGCGGTGGCGTCCAGTGGGTATCCTCGACGACGATCTGCACAACCGGTACCTGCGGATCGAGGGTGTACCGGTGCTCGGCACCTGTGCCGACCTGCCCGTCATCGCCACGCGGCAGCACGCGCACATCGCGGTCGTCGCCGACCCGGGTGCCAGTCCTGTCTTTCTGCAACGGATGTCGAGCCTGGGTATCGCCGCCCGAGTGGCGATCAAGATACTGCCCGGGGTCACCTCTGTGCTCTCCGAAGGCATTCGCATCCGCGACATCCGGGACATCGCCCTGCCGGATCTGCTCGGCCGCCATCAGCTCGACGTCGACCTGCGGTCCTCGGCGGACTATCTGACCGGCCGGCGGGTGCTGGTGACCGGGGCGGGTGGGTCGATCGGCTCGGAACTGTGTCGACAGATTAGCCGGTGCGCCCCGGCCGAGCTGATCATGCTGGACCGCGACGAGTCGGCGCTGCACGAGGTCCAGTTGTCGATCACCAGGCGGGCCATGCTCGACTCGCCCGATCTGGTGCTCGCCGACATCCGGGACGAGCAACGGATCCGGGAGGTGTTCCTGGAGCATCGGCCGCAGATCGTTTTCCACGCCGCCGCTCTCAAGCACCTGCCGCTGCTCGAGCAATACCCGCGAGAGGCGGTCAAGACCAACATCCTGGGCACGCTCAATGTGCTGGAGGCGGCACGACAGGTGGCGGTGCACAAGTTCGTGAACATTTCCACCGACAAGGCCGCCAAGCCGATCAGCGTGCTGGGCTATTCGAAACGGATCACCGAGCGATTGACCGCGGCGGTCGGCGGCAGTTCGGGCGACGATTTCCTCAGCGTCCGTTTCGGCAATGTCCTGGGCAGCCGCGGCTCCGTGCTCAATGCCTTCGCCGCCCAGATTTCGGCCCGAAGGCCGGTGACGGTCACCCACCCCGACGTGACCCGGTACTTCATGACGGTGAGCGAGGCGGTCCAACTGGTGATCCACGCGGCGGCCATGGGCCGGGGCGGCGAGGCCCTGGTGCTGGACATGGGTGAGCCCGTACGGATCGACGACGTGGCCCGACACCTGATCCAGTCCAACGGATCCGACGTGGAGATCCACTACACCGGGCTGCGGGTCGGGGAGAAGCTGAACGAGGACCTGTTCGGTGACGGCGAGATCGATCATCGGCCGCAGCATCACCTGGTCTCCCACGTTCCGGTTCCACCGCTCGATCCGGCCATCGCCCGGGAGTTGGCCGGGGTGGCCGGTCGGGACGCCGTCCTGAGCTGTCTGCGGGAGGTCGCCCGCGCCGCGCCGGTGATATCGACCAGGGGCGGTACGCCCGCGCCGTCGGTGTGATCACGGCGGTCGGTCCTGCCGCCGCCGATGCCCCCGACGCGCCGCCGGCGGCTCACCGACGGCGGCGACGGCCGACAGCAGCCGGTCCGCGCCCACCGCGGCGGAGAACTCCCGTTCCGCGGCTCGGCGGCCGGCCCGGCCCAGCCGGCAGGCCGCGTCGGGATGGCCGGCCACCCACGCCATCGCATCGGCCAGTGCCCGGGCATCGTCGGGCGGCACCAGCACCGCGTCGGCGGCCGACAGCTTGGCCGAGATGTCGCCGGTGGTGGTGGCGATGACCGGCCGCGCGGTGGCCAGGTACTCGCCGAGCTTCGTCGGGAAGCCGCCGGCGGCCTGTCGGCTGGTCGGCCGCGGCAGCACCAGGCAGTCGGCCGCCATCAGGGCAGCCGGAATCCGGCTGGCCGGGATCATGCCGCCGAACGTGACTCGATCGGCCACGCCGAGTCGACGGGCCTGATCCGCAAGAGCCGCCCGGTCGGGCCCGTCGCCCCAGACCCGCAGCCGGACGGCCGGCGCGCCGGTCGCCGGCAGCATGGCCAGGGCCGTCAGCAGGATGTCGAGCCCGTCCTTGGCCGGATTGAGCGAACCGGCGTAGCCGAGTTCGATCGCGGCCGGCGATCTGGTGCACCGGCACGACCGGTGGTCCGGTTCGACCGGAAACCGGGCCAGGTCGACGATCATCGGCAGCTCGAAGGCCGGCACCGCCGGCGCCACCTGCGCCGCCCATCCCAGCAGCGCCGACGAGATCGCGAAAATCCCGCTCATCCGGGCGATCTCGTACTCGATCGCGCGCAGGTACAGGGTCCGCCCGGCCCGCTGCGGGACAACCACGTCCGGGAACTCGGTCTGCTCGACGAAGGCCGGAACGCCGGCGCGGCGGGCGGCGCGACGTCCCCGGCGCAGCACCAGCGGATCGCGCCCGATGCACAGCACCGCCAGCAGCCCGCGCGGGTCCAGCCGGGGCAGCGGGCGCAGCCGGCCGCCGGTCGAGTTCCACGCGAAGTCGGGCCAGCGATCCCGCAGCGCCGTCGCGTCGGCGGTGCCGGCCATCACGAAGCGGGTTCCGACGTGTCGGGACGCCAGGCCTCGGGCCAGGGCGATGTGCCGATTGGCAACCGCGGTGGGCTGGTTGCAGTCGTGCGGGGTCACCACCGCGATGTGGCCCGCGCCGGCGCGGCGGTCATTCGCCGGCATGCACGCCCTCCTCGGCCAGCGCGCCGTCGACGGCCTCGGCGAACACCTGCTCCAGCGACAGCGAGTTGGGCCGGCGGACGAAACCGTCGTCGGTGGCGACGAAATGGTGCGAACTCCACTGCAGCGTCGCCGAGCCGAAACACACCGCCTGGAACTCCAACAGGAAGAAGCGGTCCCCGGCCTGCGCGATGTCCATGGACAGGAAAGGGGAGTCGATCCGCCGGCCGACCTCGCCGGCGTAGGCGAGCAGCCGAGCCGGGTCGACCCGGCTCGCGATGTCGAAATCCAGGTTGCCGGCGCCGCTGGCCGTCGGCGCGTCCGGGCGAAGGCCACGATGGACCGCGTAATAGCGGCGTCCGTAGCGCAACACCTTGAAGTCACCGTCCAGCGACGGCAGGGCCCGCTGCACGACGAATTTCCCTCGGTGCGCCGACGGGGGTGTGAAGCCGGGACGCAGAACGGCCTTGACGGCGGATCGCACGGCCCGCCCGCCCCACCCGGTCCGGCTGATCGCCCGCGCCGCCGACATCGCCGCCTGCGGGCCGCCGGCGAACCGCACCGTTTCGGACCCGGCGCCGGCGGCCCCCTTGACGAACACGGGCGGTCCGGGCGCCCGGGCGCTGCGGCGGTACTCCTCGACGGTGCCGAAGGCGGCGGTGCCGTCCGCGAGCGGGTCGTCGGGAATCAGGATCCGGCGCAGCAACTCCATGTAGACCTTGTTGTGGTGCGCGCGCAACAGGTCGAAGCGGGGCAGCAGCCGGGCGCCGCACCGGTCCAGGGCCAGCACGACATCCTCGATGTACGACTTGTATTGCAGGCCGGGGTCCTCGGAGCTGGTGTAGACGACGGGGATTGCGCGCCACCGGTCACTCGGCACCACCTGGTCGAAGCCCATCAGCACGGTCCGGAATCCGCGCTCCGCGAGGGCGGCCCGCAGCGCCGAGCAGTCCATCGTCGTCGGCGTCGTGGTCACCTTCTTGGACGACCAGAACGCGCCGCGGTAATCCACCAGGATGACCACGACCGGCCCGTCCACGATCCGGCGGCCGGGCACCATCAACTCCTCGGCGGGCGCGGCCGCAGCCCGCCGAGCGCCGCGATGCCCGCGCACATACCCAACACCGACCAGCTGGCCAGGGACCATTCCCAGACGCCCGTCGACCAGATCGGCACGCTCACCGCGAGTATGACCGCACGCACCCTGACCCCGTCGTCGGTCTCCGCGCAGGCGGCCGCGGCCCGGCGGCGGACCGGCCAGAAGATCGTTGCCAGCACCAGGCCGTAGAGCAGCAGTCCGATCGCTCCCACGCCGAGCAGCGCGGCCAGGAACAGATTGTGGGCGGCGATCCCGTTCCACAGCAACCGGTCGTAGGCATCGATGCCGTATCCGGTCAGCGGCCGGTCCGCGGCCGCCAGCAGCACCGACTGCCACAGCAGGTCGCGCCCGGACAGCCCGCGGTCTCGCCCGGAGAACAGCTGGGTGAGGTCCGCCGACGCGACGAGCGGCGCCAGCGCGCCGGTCAGCGCAAGGACCGCGGCCACCACCATGGCGGCGAACCCGACGCGCAGTGCGGCCCAGGCCCAGCGGGCGGCGAGCACCGCGGCCACCAGCGCCACCACCGCGCCCAGCTGGGCGCCGCGAGTGTCGGTGCGCACCAGCGCGATACCGTCGACCAGCAGGGCGGCCACCCAGAACGCCCGCCCTCGTCGGGAGGGCCGGACGGCCCGTTGACCCAGCAGGGCGACGACGGCGGCGACGCCGAGCGCGATGGCATAGGCCGTGTAGTTCACGCCGATGAACGGCAGGGCGATCCGGCCGAGTTCGCCGGTCAGCACCGCCGACGGCCCCGCCCACGCCGGCCGCGCGAACAGCAGGTACGCGGCGGCCACGACCGCTCCGGCGGCGCCGAACACCTGCAGCGGGACCCGCCACGAGCCGGTCCGCACCACCTCGCCGGCGACCAGCACGAACAGCAGCAGGGACGACCAGAGCAGCCGCAGGCCGGCGACGGAGGCGCTCAGGTCGATGGTCCACAGCAGGCTCAGCAGGGCCCAGCCGCCCAGCGCCAAGGCCGGGATCGCGGCGCGGGTCAGCCGCGGCAGCCCGGCCGTCGCGATGATGTAACACGCGGCCCCGGGAATGAAGACATAGGGTACGTATCCCGGTGCCAGCCCGGCCGTCGTGATCGCCGGGAAAAGGAACCAGAAAGCCCACCGCGCCCGGTCCGGGCCACCCGGAACCGGGGAGACCGCGGACACGACGGCAGGTTCCAGGCTCACTGTCGAATTCCTGGGCACTCGCACCTCCCTGACACCCGCCGCCGAATACAAGTCACCGCAGTCCGGACCAGGACCGGTGCCGCCGGGCGGTGGACAGGATGAACCTGACCACCCGCGACGAGGTGTCGGGGACCTGATAGTCCGGCGGCACCATGGCGCCGCGGCCGGCCGCGTGGTCGGTCATGGTGAGATCGACCGCCTGCACGACGTCCTGGCCGTCCAGGCCGGTCATCACGATGCCTCCGGTGTCCAGCGCCTCGGGCCGTTCGATCGAATCCCGCAGTGTCACCGCGGGAAAGCCCAGGATCGCCGATTCCTCGGCGATGGTCCCCGAATCGGACAGCACGCAGGCGGCCCGCAGTTGCAGCCGGTTGTAGTCCAGGAAGCCGAACGGCTCGTGGAACGCGATGCCCGGCGGCAACCCGTCCGGCAGCGCGCCCAGCCGCCGCCGGGTGCGCGGATGCGTGGAAACCAGGACCGGCAGGCGCCACCGATCACGAACGGCGACCAGGCATTCCAGCAGGGCCGCCAGCCGCCGGGGCGAGTCGACGTTCTCCTCACGGTGGGCGCTGACCAGGAAGTACCGGCCGGGGGACAGGTCGAGCCGGTCGAGCACGTCCGAGGCGTCGATGCGGTCGCGATAGTGGCTCAACACCTCCCGCATCGGCGACCCGGTCAGCATGATCCGCCGGGGATGCAGTCCCTCGGCGAGCAGGTTGCGGCGCGCGTGCTCGGTGTACACCAGGTTGAAGTCGGCGAGGTGGTCGATCATCCGCCGGTTCGTCTCCTCCGGCACGTTCTCGTCGAAGCAGCGGTTGCCGGCCTCCATGTGGTACACGGGAACATGCCTGCGCTTGGCCATGAGTGCCGCGACGCAGCTGTTCGTGTCACCGAGAACCAGCATCGCGTCAGGGTTCTCGGCGTCCAGGACGCGCTCGGTGCCGATCAGGGTCTGGCCCAGGACGTGTCCGAGGGTCGAGGTGTCCACGCCCAGCGCGTGGTCGGGCCGGCGGATGCCGAGCTCGGTGAAGAAGACGTCGGACAGCGTCCGGTCGTAATTCTGTCCGGTGTGCACCAGCACGTGCCGGGTGGCCGCGTCCAGCGCCGGGATCACCCGGGAGAGCCGGATCAGTTCGGGGCGGGTCCCGACGACGGTCAGCACGGTGATCGTCATCGGCCGGTCCGGCCGCCCACCGCAGCGGCGACGGCGCCCGGCCCGGCGGTCTCCGGCAGATCGACCGCGGCCGGGAAGGTGTCGGGCGCGGCCGGGTCGAACAAGCCGTGGGTCCAGAACAGGGTGATCAGTTCGCTCGAGGAGATGTTGGTGATGTTGTGTGCCCACATCGTGGGCATGTCGACGACCATCGGGCGTGTCCCGTCGACCTCGAACTCCTCGACGTGGTGGTGGAACATCCGGCGGACGGCGATCCGGGCGCGGCCGGACAGCACGACGAAGCGCTCCACCTTGTGCAGGTGGAAGTGGTCGCCCCTGGTCGCCCCGGGCCGCGTCGTCGAGACGAACGTCTGGCCGGGGCCGCCGTGGCTGCGCACCGTCTCCAGCAGGCGTCCCCGGTGATCGGCGTGCACGGTCGGCGCGATGGGGTAGTGCGCGGGAAACGCGGCCGCCCGCAGCGTGTTGAACACGTCCAGGTCCAGCGGTGTGGGCAGCGGCGGGATGTCCCCGGTCCGGTAGATCCGCCACATCGCGGCCAGCCGGCGCAGCATCCCGTCGACGGTGACCGGCACCCCGGGCGGCACCACGCAGCGGTCGTCCGTGGTCAGCGCGTCGATCAGGCTCTGGGCCGCGGATTGTGCGTGCAACACCTCGACCGGCCGGTCGACCACATCCGGTCGAGTGCCGTGCACCACGGCATGGGCGAAGGTCGCGACGAAGGAGTTGTACTGCGGCCGGCCGTGCTCGCCGAACAGGTTCGGCAGCCGGACGTCGACGACATGTCCCGTCCCGGCCGTGCCGAGGATCCTGACGGCGGCCAGCTTCCCGCGGCCGTAGGGGTCGGCTCGGCCGGCATGGATCGAGTTCGCGTAGACGACCCGCAGCGGCCGGCCGGCGGATTCGACCGCCGCGGCGAGTTGCCCGGCCAGCACGGCGTTACCGCCCTCGACCGTGGCCGGATCACCGCGATTGACACCGGCGCAGTGGATCACCGCATCCGCGGTCCGGCACAGTGCCGGAAGGTCGGACCAGGTCGACCGGCCCACCGCGAGCACCTCGTGGTCGCCCTGGGCGGCCAGCCGCACCCGGGTGTGCCAGCCCAGGAAGCCGTCGGCGCCGGTGACGATGACCTTCACGAGGCCGCCACCGCGGTCAGCAGGTCGGCGAACTGCGGGAGATCGCGCAACATCTCGGCGGTCCGGTGCAGGTCCAGCCGCTCGGTGTTCTCCGAGGTGTAGTCGGGCCGGTCCAGGGAGCCCTCCCGGCCGTGGTCGAAGTACACCTCGTACTGCAGCGAGCGGGTGTCCAGCGGGACCCGGAAGTAGTCGCCCTGGTCCTGGGCGGTGACCATTTCCTCACGGCTGAGCAGGGTCTCGTGCATCTTCTCGCCGTGCCGGGCACCGATGATCTTCACCACCGGGTCGGCGACACCGACCATGGCGGCCACCGCCTGGGCCAGCACCCGCATCGTCGAGGCAGGCGCCTTGCGCACGAACAGATCGCCCGGCTCGGCATGCAGGAAGGCGTGCTCCACCAGATCGACCGAATCGTCCAACGACATCAGGAACCTGGTCATCATCGGCTCGGTGACGGTCATCGGCTGGTCCATGAGCAACTGCCGGACGAACAGCGGGATCACCGATCCCCGCGAGCACATCACGTTGCCGTAGCGGGTGACGCTGACCACGGTCCGTGAGTCGGGGTGGTTCCGGGCGAACGCCTGCGCGGTCTTCTCCATCAGCGCCTTGGACATGCCCATCGCGTTGACCGGATAGACCGCCTTGTCCGTGGACAGGAACACGACCGAGCGCACGCCGGCGGCGGCCGCCGCCTCCACGACGTGATGGCTGCCGACCACGTTGGTCTTGACCGCCTGGGCCGGGAAGAACTCGCAGGACGGGACCTGCTTGAGCGCGGCGGCATGGAACGCGAAGTCCGCGCCGGCCAGCGCGGCGGCAACGCTGTCGTAATCGCGCACGTCGCCCAGAAAGAAACGAAGCCGTGGATCGCAGAATTGCCGGCGCATGTCGTCCTGCTTGGCCTCGTCGCGGCTCAGTATGTTGATGGCGCCGATCCCGCGGCACAGCAGATGGCGGACCATGGTGCGTCCGAAGGAGCCGGTTCCGCCGGTGATCGCGACGGTCGAACCCGCTATCGAATCCTCGGGCATGCCACCTCCGCGATCGCCACTGTATCCTCGGTGAACACAGACTGTAGCGCCTGGGTGCTCGCCGAAGAAACCTGACAGCGACGACACAGCAAGCGCCTTCGTCCAGCTTCGGTGGGGTTGCCGGGCGCCGTAGTGTGGCGAAGCTCGGCAGTCGTCACGCAGCGTGAACGCCCGGGTGGGTATCGGCCGGCCGATACCCATTCGTGACGGATCGGTTCATAAATGCGTGACCACGCTGCCCTGCGCGTTTCGGCGAATGGATTTCTCGGGTGATCGACGGACCGACCCGCGCCGATCCGACCGAACGATCCCGGCCTCATTGATATGCTCGCCGGGCGAAGGCGTCGCGATTTTCCGGCGGCGTTCGGGCGCGGCCCGAAATCGTGTCCGTTTTGCGCGGGGAGTCGATGTGAAAACGAGTCGATCGGTCACCGGCCGGCCGGCCGCTGCGGCCGGCCCGCAGGCGCGCCCGCCCGCCCGGGCGCGCCGCCGGCTGCTGGCCGTCGCCGCCGTGCTCGCCTTCATCGCGGTCGATCTGGTGCTCGTCGCGGTGGCGGTGCGGTCGACCCAGTCGCCGGCGCCGTCCTCCGAACCCGCGGTGACGGTCACCCAGACCGTCGTCGGTCACCGATGATCGCCGGCAAGGTTGTCGTGCTCGGTCAGGGCTACGTCGGTCTCCCGGTGGCCATCCGGGCGGCGAACGCGGGATGGCGGGTCACCGGCTACGACACCCTCGAATCGAGGGTCCGGCTGTTGCGGGGCGGGCATTCGCCGGTCGAGGACGTCGACGACGACACCCTGCGGGATGCGCTGGCCGCCGGAACCTACCGGGCCACCGGCGATCCGGCCGACCTGGCCGGGTTCGAGTTCGCAGTCATCTGCGTGCCGACGCCGCTGGCCGACGGCGTGCCCGACGTGAGCATGATCGAGGCGGCCGCTCGGCGGCTCGCGCCGCACGTGAGCGCCGGCAGCGTGGTCGTGCTGGAGTCGACCACGTACCCGGGCACCACCGAAGAGGTGGTCGGGCCGATCCTGGAACGGGCCGGCGGTCTGGTCGCGGGCCGGGACTTCCACCTGGGCTACAGCCCCGAGCGCATCGATCCCGGGAACCGGGAGTGGCACCTGGACAACACCCCGAAGGTGGTGTCCGGCATGACCGCCGCGTGCCTGGACCGGGTCAACGGGTTCTACTCGACCTTCGTGGCCAAGACGATCCCGGTGTCCGCCACCCGGGTCGCCGAGCTGGTGAAGTTGCTGGAGAACACCTTTCGGCACGTTAACATCGCGCTGGTGAACGAGTTCGCGCTGTTCGCGAACGATCTGGGCATCGACATCCGGGAGACGATCGAAGCGGCGTCGACCAAGCCGTTCGGGTTCATGACGTTCACTCCCGGCCCCGGGGTCGGCGGCCACTGCCTTCCGGTCGATCCGTCGTTCCTGACCTGGCGGTCCCGGCAGCGGCTGGGGCGATCGTTCCGGTTCGTGGACCTGGCCAACGACATCAACGGCTACATGCCGCATCACGTGGTGCGCCGGCTGACCCAGATCCTGAACCGGCGGGGCCGGCCGGTCAACGGATCCCGGTTGCTGCTGCTGGGCATGTCGTACAAGAAGAACACCGGCGACGCCCGGGAATCGCCGAGCACCCGCATCGCGCAGGAGCTGTTGGAGCTGGGTGCTCAGGTGCGCTGCGCGGATCCCTACGTGACCGACGACTGCCTGCCGCCCGGCTGCATCCGGGTCGAGGCGACCGGCGTCGAGGCGGCCGCGGCGGACGCGGTGCTGCTGCTGGTCGACCACGACCTGTTCGCCGTGCAGGACCTGGCCGACGCGGCGTCGCTGGTGCTGGACTGCCGGTTCGCCGTGGCCGGGCCGGTGGTCGAGCACCTGTGAGCCGGCTCAGTGCCCGGCCACGACCCGCCGGACGGTCGTCGCCAGGATGCGCAGGTCGCCGGCGAACGACCGGTGGGTGACGTAGTCGACGTAGGCCGCCACCTTCGCCGGCAGCAGCACCTCGAGGTAGTAGCGCTCCGGGTCGCCGCGACCGGCGAGCAGGTCGGACTCCCGGCGCAGCTCGACCGTCGCCGGATCGGTGATCCCGGGCCGCACGCTCAGGATCGTCCGGCGGTCCGGCGCCGGCCAGTGCCGCACGTATTCGGGAACCTCCGGGCGCGGGCCGACCAGGCTCATGTCGCCGACGAGAACGTCGAACAGCTGCGGCAACTCGTCCAGCTTCGTCGCGCGCAGCAGCCGGCCCAGGCGGGTGATTCGCCGGTCGTCCGTGCCGGTGACCAGCGGCCCCGGTGCGCCGGTGGCCATCGTGCGGAACTTGTGAATGCGGAACGGCCGGCCACCACGTCCGATTCGAACCTGCCGGAAGATGACCGGCCCGGCCGAGTCGAGGCGGACGGCGACGGCCAGCAACACCAGCAGCGGGGCCGACACGATCAGCAGCACGGTCGCGATCAGCACGTCGGTCGCCCGCTTCATCGGATCAGCACCGACCGGATGCCGTCCACGACGCGCGCCTGCTGCGCCTGCGTCATGCTCGAGAAGATGGGCAGGCTGACTACCCGCGGGAACTCCGCGGACGCACAGGGAAACCGGGAATCGTTGAGCGAGTAGCGATCACGCCAGTAGGGCTGCATGTGCAGGGGAATGAAGTGCACGCTGCAGCCGATGCCGCGTCGGGCCATCAGTTCGATGAACAGATCGCGATCCACCGGCGCGTCGGGCCGCAGCCGCACCACGAACAGGTGCCAGGCGTGGGCGTCGGTGTCCGGGGCCCGGGCCGGCAGGTCCAGGGGCAGGTCGGCCAGCGCGTCGAAGTACCGGCCGGCGATCAATTCGCGGGCGCGTCGCATGTCCCGGGCGCGGCGAAGCTGCACCCGGCCGATCGCGGCGGCCGGATCGGTCAGGTTGTACTTGAAACCCGGGGCGACGACGTCGTACCGCCACGCCGGTGTCGTGCCGTGGTAGCGGTCGAACACGTCTCGACTGATTCCGTGCAGGCGCATGGTCCTGGCCCGCTGCGCCAGTTCCGGGTCGCGGCTGACCAGCATGCCGCCCTCGCCGGTGGTCATGGTCTTGGTCGCGTAGAAGCTGAACACCGTGGCGTCGCTGGTTCCGGCGCCGACGGCGACGCCGTCCGACTCGGCCGGAAAGGCATGCGCGGCATCCTCGACGACCGCCAGGCCGTACCGGTCGGCGAATCGTCCGAGTGCCGCGGCGGACATCGGCAGGCCGGCGAAATGGACCGGTATGACGGCCCTGGTGCGACCGGTGACGGCATCGGCGGCGGCGGCCAGATCGAGCTCGAGGGTCACCGGATCGACGTCGACGAAGACGGGCTCGGCGCCGACATAGCGGACGACCTCGGCCGACGCGGTGAACGTCCAGGTCGGCACGAGGACCTCGTCGCCGGGCCCGACGCCCAGGCCCTCCAGCGCCAGGTGGAGCCCGGCCGTCGCCGAATTGAGCGCGACACAGTGCACGTCGCGGCCCAGCTGGTGCGCGAACTCCCGCTCGAAGCCGGCGACGTCCGGCCCGCTGGTCAGCCAGCCCGACCGCATCGCGCCGACCGCGGCCGAGATCTCCTCCTCGCCCAGGTCGGGCATGGCGAACGGCAGGAAGTCGAACGCCGCTGCTGACACCATTACCCCCTGGTACGGTCCAGTCACCGTCCGTGTCCACGCATCATAGAGCCCCACGGGAGGGGCGTCGTGCGAGTGGGTCTGCTGAGCCAGTGGTTCGACCCGGAACCGGGGCCGGCCGGGCTGCCCGGTGTCCTCGCGCGCGGCCTGCTGGCCCGCGGTCACAGCGTCCAGGTGCTGACCGGCTTCCCGAACTACCCGACCGGCGTGATCGCGGACGGGTACCGGTTGCGGCGCCGGATGGACGAGAACCGCGGCGGGGTGGCGGTCCGCCGGGTCGCGCTGTACCCGAGCCACGATCGATCGGCGGTTCGCCGCCTGGTCAACTACGGCTCGTTCGGGGTGTCCGCCGCCGTCTCGGGTGTCGGTGCGCTGCGCGATCTGGACGCCGTGTGGGTGAACTGCTCGCCGATCACGGTGGCCTGGCCCGCGTGGGTCGCCCGCTGGGCGATGAAAGTGCCGTTGGTGCTGCACGTCCTGGACCTGTGGCCGGACACGCTGTTGGCCAGCGGTTTTCTCGGTGGCGGACTCGGCTACCGGGCGGCGCGCGCGGTGCTCGACCCGTGGTGCCGGGCGATGTACCGATCCGCCCATTCGGTGGCCTTCATCGCGCCGAGCGTGCGGAATGTGCTGGCCGCCAGGGGTGTTCCGGACCACAAGCTCGCCTACGTGCCGATGTGGGCCGACGAGGCCACGTTCCGGCCCGGCGACCCGGCCGGCGTCCGCGACGGGCTGGGGGTGGGCGAGGAGTCGATCGTGCTGCTGTATGCCGGCAGTCTGGGCCACGCGCAGGGTCTGACCACGCTGATCGACGCGTGCGCGCTGGTCCGCGATCGGCGATTGGTCTGCCTGATCGCCGGTTCCGGTGTGGCCGAGCAGGAGCTGCGGCAGCGGTCGCGGTCCGTCGGGGCGGCCAACGTGAGGTTCCTCGGCCGGTTCCCGCAGGCCGACATGACGGCGCTGATGGCCGCGTCGGACATGACCTACATCGGTCTGGCGCCCGATCCGCCGGGTGGCGTCCCCGGTGACCTTCCGGGTGACCTTCCGGGGGGCCTCACGGTGCCCAGCAAGACCCAGGCGTCCCTGGCGTCGGCGCGGGCGATGGTGGTCGCGGCCACCGGCGACGTCGCGACGATCGCCCGGGACAGCGGCGCCGGCTGGTCCGCCGACGCGGCGGATCCCCGCGCGGTCGCGGCGGTCCTCGAGTCGGCCTGCCGGCTGGGCCGGGCCGGCCTGGCGGACATGGGTCGGCGCGGGCGCCGGTTCTACGAGCAGAACTTCTCCGTCGACCGCGGGGTGCGCCAGATCGAGGCGCTCCTGGCAGACGCGGCCCGACGATGACCGGCACCCGGGCCGTGCTCGGTCCGCTCCGCGCGCAGGACGTCGACGAGCTGGCCGGCCTGCATCGCGCGGCGTTCCCGGACTTCTTCCTGAGCCGGCTGGGCCGGCCGTTCCTGGTCCAGTTCTACGCCGGCTTCCTGGACGACGAGGCCGCGGTGACCGTCGTCGCGCGGACGCAGGAGGGCACGGTGATCGGCGCCGCGGTGGGCAGCACCCAACCCGCGGGGTTCTTCCGGCGGCTGCTGCGCCGCCGCTGGCGGCAGTTCGGCCTGGCGTCAGCCCGATACGTGCTGCGATCCCCGGCGAGCGCGCCGCGTCTGCTGCGCGCGGTCCGCTACCGCGGTGGCGGCGACGAGCGGTCCGGTGCGTTGCTGAGCTCGATCTGCGTCCTGCCCGGGCAGCGGCAGTTCGGTGTCGGCGCGCAGTTGCTGGCCGAATGGACCAGGGCCGCCGAGCGGGCCGGCGCCGACCACGCCTTCCTGACCACCGACGCCCAGGACAACGACGCGGTCAACCGGTTCTACCGGCGGCACGGCTGGACGATGACCGCAACCTTCCGCACCCCGGAGGGCCGGGCCATGAACCGGTACAGCACCGAGCTCAGCTCGCCGACCGGCTCGGCCGGTTGCGAATGTCCGCCACGTACTCCGCCGGGGCGTCGGCGGCCTCCGCCGCGTCCGCGATGACACCCAGGTACCGGGCCGACGGCAGCCCGCCCTCGTAGGCCTGCAACGCGTACAGCCAGGCCAGCACGTCGCCCTCCAGCGTGTGCACCCGCAGCCTGATCTTGGTGTACAGGCCCAGGTCGATGCCCTCCCACGTGTCGAGCGTCTTCTCGTCGGACTCGGCCATGTCGTACAGCACCACGAACACCGACGAGTCGGGGTCCTCGACGACCGTGGCCAGCGCACCGTCCCAGCCGATGTCCTCACCGCCGAAGGTGAGCCGCCATCCGGGCAGCCACCCGGTCCCGGCCACGGGAGAGGACGGGCACCGCTGGAGCATGTGGGCGGGATCCATGTTGGACCCGTAGGCCGCGTACAACGCCATGGGTGGGGATCGTAGTGGTGCCCGACGGACCGCCCACAGGAACGCAGCGGCGCCGGCCGGCTGCCGCTACGGTCGTGCTGCCGGCCGACCCAATTCGCACACCCGAGGAGCGCTCGTGAGCCGAATCGTGATCATGGGCGGCGGCCCGGGCGGCTACGAGGCCGCGCTGGTCGCGGTGCAGTACGGGGCCGACGTCACGCTCATCGAGCGGGACGGGCCGGGCGGCGCCTGCGTGCTGTCGGACTGCGTGCCGTCCAAGACGTTCATCGCCTCGGCCGGCGGCCGCACCGCGGTGCTGGAGGCGGGCAGCCTGGGCGTGACGGTCGATCCGGCGCAGGTCGGCGTCGACGTGGCGACCGTGCACGGCCGGGTCGCCGGGCTGGCCCTGGCCCAGTCCGCGGACATCCGGGCCAAGCTGGTCGCCGACGGTGTGCGCATCGTCGACGGCACGGCCGCGCTCGCCGACGCCGGCCCGGGCCGCTCCACCCACCTGGTGGTCGGCACCGCCGCCGACGGCACCCGGACCGAGCACCCCGCCGACGTCGTGCTGATCGCCACCGGCGCCAGCCCGCGCATCCTGCCGGACGCGGTGCCGGACGGCGAACGGATCCTGACCTGGCGGCAGGTGTACTCGCTGGACCGGCTGCCCGAGCATCTGGTGGTGATCGGGTCCGGCGTGACGGGAGCCGAGTTCGCCTCCGCCTACACGGAGCTGGGCGTCCCGGTGACACTGGTGTCCAGCCGTGACCGGGTGCTGCCCAGCGAGGACGCGGACGCCGCCGCGGTGATCGAGCAGGTCTTCTCCTCGCGGGGCAGCGTGCTGGCCAGGCGGGCCAGAGCCACGTCCGTGCGCAACACCGGTTCGGGCGTGGTGGTGACCCTGGAGGACGGCCGGCGGATCGAGGGCTCGCACGCGTTGCTGACCGTGGGTGCGGTGCCCAACACCGGCGGGATCGGCCTGGCCGAGGCCGGGGTGCGGCTGAACCGGTCGGGCTTCATCGAGGTGGACCGGGTGTCCCGGGCCTCGGTGCCCGGTGTCTACGCCGCCGGCGACTGCACCGGGGTCCTCATGCTGGCCTCGGTGGCGGCGATGCAGGGCCGCATCGCGATGTGGCACGCGCTCGGCGAGGGGGTGGCCCCGCTGCGGCGCAAGACTGTGTGCGCCAACGTGTTCACCCATCCGGAGATCGCCACCGTCGGCTATTCCGAGGTCGAGGCGCAGACCGGGCCGGCGCTGGCGCACACGCTGATGATGCCGCTGGCCACCAACGCCCGGGCGAAGATGCTCGGCCTGGAACAGGGCTTTGTCAAGATCGTCTCCCGCCGGCTCACCGGCATCGTGATCGGCGGCGTGGTGTGCGCGCCGGAGGCCTCGGAACTGATCTTGCCGATCGCGGTCGCGGTGCAGAATCGGCTGACCGTCAAGGACCTTGCCTACACCTTCAGCGTGTACCCGTCGCTGTCCGGGTCGATCACCGAACTCGGCCGCCGGCTGATGCACGGCGACGCCGAGGGGATCTGAGCGGCCGGACCGGCCCGGTCGGCCGACCGGTTGCGGTGCCACCGAGCTTGGGTAGCGTCGGCGGTATGACTGGTGACGGCATCTCCTCCAGCGCACGGCTCGGACCCGAGGAGCGCGCATCGAACTGGGCGCAGCTCGGGTCACAGACCTTCGACGTGGTGATCGTCGGCGGTGGTGTGGTCGGCGCGGGCGCCGCGCTGGACGCAGTCACCCGCGGGTTGTCCGTCGCGCTGGTGGAGGCCAGGGACCTGGCCTCCGGCACGTCGTCCCGGTCGTCCAAGTTGTTCCACGGCGGCCTGCGCTACCTGGAGATGTTCGAGTTCGGGCTGGTCCGGGAGGCGCTGGCCGAACGCGAGCTGATGCTCACCAAGATCTGCCCGCACCTGGCCAAGCCGGTGTCGTTCCTGTATCCGCTGTCCAAGCCGGGTGTCGAGCGGCCGTATGTAGCGACCGGGCTGATCATGTACGACACGATGGGCGGCGCCCGGTCGGTGCCGCGGCACAAGCACCTGACCCGGGCCGGCGCGCTGCGGCTGGTTCCGGCGCTGCGCCGGGACGCCCTGGTCGGCGGCATCCGTTACTACGACGGCCAGGTCGACGACGCCCGGCACACGATGACGGTGGCCCGGACAGCGGCCGCCTACGGTGCCGTCATCCGGACCTCCACGCAGGTCGTCGGCTTCCTCAAGGAGTCCGACCGGGTCGCCGGGGTCCGCGTGCGGGACGTGGAGACCGGTGCCGAGACCGAGGTCAAGGCGCGGGTGGTGATCAACGCGACCGGGGTGTGGACCGACGAGCTGCAGCGCCTGTCCGGCGGCCGGGGGCGGTTCCGGGTGCGCGCGTCCAAGGGCGTGCACCTGGTCGTGCCGCGGGACCGCATCGCCTCGGAGAGCGGGATCATCCTCAAGACCGAGAAGTCGGTGCTGTTCGTGATCCCGTGGCGCTCACACTGGATCATCGGCACCACGGACACGGACTGGCACCTGGACCTGGCCCACCCGGCGGCCACCAAGGCCGACATCGACTACATCCTCGAGCACGTGAACAGCGTGCTGGCGGTGCCGCTGACGCACGAGGACATCGAGGGCGTGTACGCCGGCCTGCGGCCGCTGCTGGCCGGGGAGAGCGAGCAGTCGTCCAAGTTGTCCCGCGAGCACGCGGTGGCCCGGGTGGCGCCCGGCCTGATCGCGATCGCCGGCGGCAAGTACACCACCTACCGGGTGATGGGTGCGGACGCGGTGGACGCCGCCGGGGAGGACCTGCCCGGGCGCATCAACCCGTCCTGCACGGCCGACGTGCCGCTGATCGGGGCGACGGGCTACCGGGCGCTGGTCAACCAGGCGGACCGGCTGGCGGCGACCCACGGCGTGCACCCCTACCGGATCCGGCACCTGCTCGACCGCTACGGCTCGGAGATCCACGAGCTGCTGGCGCCGGCCGTCGGCCCGGACGGCGACACGTCACTGCTGCAACCGATTCCCGGCGCCCCCGACTACCTGCAAGCCGAGGCCCGGTACGCGGTGACGCACGAGGGCGCGTTGCACGTGGAGGACGTGCTGGCCCGTCGGACCCGGATCTCCATCGAGTACGCGCACCGGGGCACCGAGTCCTCGCGGAGGGTCGCCGAGCTCATGGCGCCGGTGCTGGGCTGGTCCGATGCGCAGGTCGAGCAGGAAATCGAGGCGTACCAGGCGCGGGTCGACGCCGAACGGCGGTCGCAGACCGAGCCCGACGACGACTCGGCCGACAAGGTGCGGCTGCAGGCGCCCGAGGTGCGCGGCCGCATCACCTCCCCGGTGGCGTAGCGGCGAGGTGTCAACGCGAGCGGAAAGGGCCCTTGGCTATCAAGGTCGCCCGGGGCCCTACCCAGCCGTCCTGAACCTGACGCCGCCCCACCGGCCGACCCCCGCCGCCCCGCAGCGTCCGCACCGTCAACAACCGCATGGCGGGTGCCACCGACATCGCCATGCAATCAGACACTGCGTCGCTAGCGACGCCCGCTCGCTGCTACTGACCAGCTGACCTGAATTGCAAACTAAGGGCCCGCCGATGAACAACACGCTTAGGGCGGGGCGGGGTTGAGGGCGTAGTTCCAGTCGGGTTGCCATTCGTGGCGGGTGAGGGCGCCAGACTCGGCGAGTGCCTGCATCGCCTCATCGGGGATCTTGATTCCGGTGGGGTAGGTGCTGGTGTCGAGTTCGGCGTGGACGGTCAGCCCGCTGCGGGTGGTGGTCGCGGCGATGGTCTGCACGATGACCTCGTGGCTGGTCAGGGGTCGACCGCGCCAGTTCATCGAGATGTGGGAGAACAGTCGGTGCTCGATCTTGTTCCATTTGCTGGTCCCGGGCGGCACGTGGCAGACCGTGATCGTCAAGTCCAGTTCGGTGGCCAGGTCGGTCTTCCATAGACGGGTGCGGTACTCGTTGGAACCGCCGCCGTCAGCGGTGATCATCACTCGGGTCGCGGTGGGATAGGTGCCCACGCCCATGGTGTTCCACCAGCGGCGGATCGTCTCGACGGCGAACTGCGCGGTGTCGTGGTCGGTGCCGACGCTGACCCATCCGGTGTCGGAGGCTAGGTCGTAGACCCCGTACGGGTTGGCCTTGCCCAGTTCTCCCTGGACCGGGCGCCCGAGGTCCAGGCCGCGGTCAACCGTCTGCACCGTCTACGCCGCCACGGCGACCAGACCGTCAGTGGCCTCTACCAACAGGTCCACCACTACCTGGCCGACGACGGGCGCGGCGCCCGCTCGCACCAACTGCTCGTGCAACGCCGGTCAGCCCGCCAACACCGCATGCACCCGGCCGCTCACCCGAACGACGAGTTCGTCCACCGCACAACCAGCACTGCTCCATGCTGCCCGAAACCACATGCCTGGTCGGCTGTCTCGTAAGAATGGGCATTGTGACGCTCGCCGCGGACAACGTCACTGACGCGCACGGCCTCTACGGGCGTCCGGTCGTTCGGCGGCGACCGCCGTCGAACCCGACAGTCGCCCGTCTCTTGGCACTGGATGAGCCGACGATTTGGTGACCTTTGTCGATCGGCATCGGCATCCCTGTCCATGTCAAGCCTAAATCAATGGGGCATGTCACCTTGCATCCGAAAGAGATGTCGGATGTTCTCCCACTCCCTTTCTGCCGCTGGATCATCCGAGTCCGGCGGAGGTGGTTCATTGCCAGCAAGGAACCCGTCGATCCAGTATTTCGCCTCGTCGGTGGTCGCCACAATCTCACTCTTTGAGACGTTTACTTCAACAGAGTCGAGCGGGCACCACGTGGCGATTCTGCCACGAAAGGTGTGTGGATTGCCCACTAGATAGTGCTCGACTGGGCATGAGCCGATAGTGATCCTCAGTCGCAAATCGATTTCTTCGGGGATAGTCATCTAACATTTCCGTCCGGATATACATTCGTGTAGCCGCCGCCCTTTAGCTGGACGTCCCAATGCGGTCCTCCATGTTGAGCTTTGGCCCACTGCCATAGGTTTCCATCAGCATCCTTGAAGCCCTGCCCGCCGCCCAGGTTTTGCGGTTTGCCTCCCGCGGATTTTGGAGGTACATACGGCATCTCTCCGGTCTGTGGTAACTGGTCAGCGTGCCCAGCCGTGGGCCAACTCTCGGGGCGTGGAGGTGCATCGGGTTGCTCTCCGGAGACAGGTGCTGCTGTCTGTGGTGTAGCTCCAGAACTGGCGGAACTCCTTGATGACGCCGATGAGTGGTCACTTGAATTCGACCAGGGGATTGTAGGCGCTGAGGGGTACACGCCAGCGCTGTTGGCTGCGGCTGCTCCGAGTGATCCGCCGATAGCACCGCCCCATAGCCCCGCACCGGTAAGCATTCAGCCCTCGGTCGGAGCGTCGTGGTGATGCGTGCTTCGGTGACGGCGTGTGACTGATGTTGCTTATGTGGCTGGAGTGACCTCGGCGTGTCGGTGCCGCCCGGTGGGTTCGGGGCTGCTGTGATCCTTCGGTGGCTGCGCCGGAGGAGATGTCCCGCGACGAGCTGATCGCGCTCGTCGGCGAGCAGGCCGGGCGGATCGCCGAACTCGAGGCGGCGAACAAGGATCTGGCGGACCGGCTGGCCCGGTTGGAGCATCTGCTGTCCCGGAACTCACGGAACTCGTCCAGCCCGCCGTCCAGGGATGACGAGCCGGGCAAGCCGCCCGTGCCGCCCCGACGTCGTGGTGGCGAGCCGAAACGCAAGCCGGGCAAGCAGTCCGGCGCGCCGGGGTTCCACCTGGCGTGGACCGATGACCCGGACGAACGGACCGACCGGTTCCCGCACGGGCCGTGCCGCTGCGGGCGGGACCTGACCGCAGCGACGGATCTGGGCGTGGTCGACCGGTATCAGCAGCACGACATCCCGCAGGTGGCGGTCACCGTCACCCAGTACGACCAGCACGCGGTCCGCTGCGGGTGTGGCCGGGTGCGCACCGCCGGCCGGCCGGACGGCGCCCGGTCCGGGCCGGTCGGCTACGGGGCCGGACCTGCAAGCATTCGTGGTCTACCCTGACTTGGCTCAAGTTAGTGCGCACGAGAGGCCCGCCGATCGCCGTCACTGTGCTTGGAAGTCCGTGGGCATCGAATCTGCGCCGCGATGCTCTGCACCTGGCGCGAATGTTCACGGTCTGGGTAGGGACAGCTGACGAAGTGACACTCGCTTCTTTCCAACCGGTTTGAGCCTTCGACCACCCGAAATCAGCGCCATCGTGCGTCGACTCAACGCCTTCCATGGCTCGTGATTCCCGGGCGAGGAGTGCACGATCTGAGCCGCCCGTCTCCCCGAGGTGGTCATCACCGTGGGTACGTAGGGGCACCCGGTCGTGCTCTGCGGCCAGGTTTAGTGCGCACTTTCGGCCCCGACCAGCGACGTCTCCGCAGGTCACAGACCCACAAGATCAACAAGTCGCCTCACGTGAGCCAAGTCAGGACCTGCAAGCATTCGTGGTCTACCTGATGGTGCACTTCATCCCTGCGGAACGCTGCGTGGCGTTGCTGGAGTCGTTGACCGGGGCCGCCCCGTCGGTCGGGTTCGTGCACGGTTTGCTGGCCCGCGCCGCCGGCCTGCTGGGACCAGGCGCACCAGCGGATCCGCGCCCTGATCAGCATGGCGTACGCCGTGTGCTGCGACGAGACCCCGCTGCGGGTCGGCCCACGCACCCGCACCGCGGAAGATGAAGGCCGAGAAGTACCTGCTGGTGGCCTGCACCGAGCTGTACACCCACTACCTGGTCGGTGCCCGGTCGCTGCAGACCTTCAAGGCCTCGGTCCTGAAGGACCTGACCGGTTCGGTGATCGTGCACGACCGGTACCAGAACTACGACTCCGTCGAACTCGGCCCGTTCATCCACCAGCTTTGCTGTGCCCACTTGCTCCGCGACGCCGACGATGCCGCCGAAGTCCACCCCGACGCGGTCTGGCCAACCCAGATCGGCGACGCGTTGCGCGGCCTGATCCACCAGGCCAACCTGGCCCGCGAGCGGGCCACACCGCCATCCCCGCCCAGGTCGCCGACCCGCTGGTCGAGCTGTTCGGTCAGGGTGTGCTGGTCGGCCTGTCCGCCACCACCGGCGGCGGCACCCGCCCCGGACAGCGCAAGGCCCGGCTGCTGCTGGAAGTCCTACGCGACCGGGAGGCCGACGTCCTGCGCTTCACCCACGACCTGAATGTGTCACCCACCTCGAACCAGGCCGAACGCGACCTGCGCCCGGCCAAGGTGCAACAGAACATCTCCGGCCGGCTGACCAGCGAAAAACGAACCCAGGACCGATACATCATCCGCGGCTACCTGTCCACCGCCATCAAACGCGGCCGCAACGCGCTGACCACCCTGCGTCAAGCGACCATCGGCGAACCCTGGATGCCACCGCATCCCGCCCTCGCCTGACCGGAACCGCGCCACCACCGAACCGGCGAGCACACACGCACGCCCGGTCATCACCCCACGTCACCATCACATTCGGCCGAGTACACGGGGTGAATGTTTACGTCACTTGGACTGCATGCTCGGCTGTGTCAGGTCAGCGGTGTGAAGTATTGGTCAACGTCGACAAAGGCACGCAATTGGGCCAAGAGGGCTAATGATTGCCGTGATAAAGCGAAGCCTGGCCCCGCCGGGTCGTCACTGATGTACTGAACTACTCTCAATAGACAATGAACGTCATCGTGTTCGTTGATAATCTGCATCAATGAGGGGAGAGCGGGCTGCAAGCGTTCCAGGACTTCCTCGATCATGAGTGTAACGTCATCTGCGCCTGTCCCGTATACGCTGATCTCCCAGTACTCGACCACGGCTTCGTCGTCGGCACTGATAGAAAGGGCCTCGGCGATCTCTCCTGCTGTTAGCGAATCTGAGGCGATCAAGAACCGTACCCGTCGCGGATACTCCCCTATCGTCTGCATTACCCTGTACCCATCGTATAATTTGTCACCTCGACGATCTGCTGACTCGACTTTCGAGCGCGCGGACCTCGCGCCTTGCGTCGAGGGACGCGCTGCTATTCGGCAAGTTGAACGCTGGGTCCCTCGCTGATCAACCTTGCAATCGGACCCTTGAAAGGCAGATAATACCACCACCAATTATCGTCGTGGGGACCCGGGTTCCTCGAGACAAGTCTTGCAACGTCGTAAGGGTTTTCGGCCGCGAAAGTGAGGAAAAGTTCGTCACCAGCTTTGAGGATTGGCAGGCGAACATCTGACCCCAGCTCCCGTTGAACCGCTTCTTCTACAGCATCGCGAATATGATACGAACCGACAAGGTCATCGAGATGCCAGGCGCCATCCTCGATGGTGCGATCCTCGACTATATCGAAATGGAATCTCAAGACGGAATTGGCCCAGCCGTCGATCAGGTCCACCAGTGATCGTGGTCTTCCGCCGAACTCGACCTGGATATGTGCGTAGGTGCTGGGAACCACCATCATTTTCCCCTCGGGTAGAAACAGGTCGACTTCGTGGGCAGCCGATTGTTGACGCGAACCGTCACCCGTCCGTACTTGTACGTTGTCGTCTGACCATCGTAGCCGTCATTCTCGGTATACTCGCCATTTTCGATAGCGTCGATCGCTTCGTCTGCAGTCGGTCGTTCTTGACCTTGATCATGGTGGCCGTCGCCGCCATGGCTTGCGGCAAATTGTCCGAGTTCTTCGTCGGTGTAGCGTGACGCTCCGCCGTGCAGTTCCGGGCGTGGGTTGCTGTAGTCGTCGTATTCGTCCCACCCGTCGTCCTCGTCGTTGTATTCGGTGTAGTACTGGCTGGCTGCGTGACCGACTGCTCCGACACCGCCGGCGACGGCCCCGGCACCGGCAGCAGCTGCCAGGTCACCTGCGCTGAAGAGGGCGGCGCCGCCGCCTGCGAGGGCGGCATAGCCAAGTCCCGCAGTTGCCGCACCGATTACGGCGGCCGCGGCGCCTGCCACAGCCCAGCACCAGAATCCGCAGTCTTGTCCGGTGGGGTCGGTGTGGTTGTGACGACGCTCGTCGAAGATCCCCAGAGGTGCTCGTCGAAATTCCCCACCCTGTG
>CAZCEH010000009.1:0-142058 GCA_964497705.1 uncultured Actinomycetes bacterium
AGGAACACCACCGCGACCACACCGAACGTCACCGACCACCAGGTCATGCAGAACCTCGCTCCCCACTGGATGTCGGACCGTCGGCGGAGCCACGAGTGTCGGTCTCCCGCAAGCCTGCGGCCGCACGGTTGCGATCGCGATCAGCGCGATGTCATGCGGTTCGGCCGGCTCCGTAGATGCCGATCTGCTTGGTCAGCCCGATGAGGTCGTAGCACGCGTAGAGGTAGCAGGCCTGATGGCCGCGGAAACCGAAGACCTCCAGGCCGGAGAACTCGAACGGGCGACCGGTGCCTTCGATGCCCGGCGGATTCAGGATTCCGGTGAAATGGCCGGTGCCCCGCCAGCTGAAAGCGGCCTGCCGGCGTCCGTCGACGAACATCGGCGGCGCGACGACATCCCAGATCAGGTCCGGATAGGCGTCGAGCACGTATTTCGTGTAGGCGATCGCCGCGTCCGGGCCCTGGACGTGCCAATTCGTGTGGCGAGTGGTCGGGCTGTCCAGGATGAAGTCGTCGGTGACCAGTGGACCGACCTGGCTGGGGTCGTGGCTGTTCCAGGCGTCGACCCAACTCCGGTACCAGGCGACGGCGAAATCCCGGTCGAGGTCCCCGTCCTCGGCGACCGGAACGAGCAATGAGTGGGTGGAGGAAGCGGGCATGGGACAGTTCTCCTTCGGTTGCGACTGGGTGTCGATGCAGCGGCCGGTTCAGCCGATGGTCCGTTCGTGGCCGGCCCAGTACGGGGCCCGCACGACGTCCTTGCGGATCTTGCCCGTCGCGGTGCGCGGCAATTCCTCGACGACATCGACGCTGGTGGGGCACTTGAATGCGGCAAGCTGCCGGCGGGTGAACGCGATCAGGTCTGCCGGGTCGACGACGGTGTCCGGACGGGGAACGACGACGGCCTTCACGGTCTCGCCCCACCTGGCCGATGGCACGCCGATCACCGCCACCTCCTGCACCGGTTCGTAGGACGCGAGAACCTTCTCCACCTCGGCGGGATAGACGTTCTCCCCGCCGCTGATGATCATGTCCTTTCGGCGGTCCAGAAGCCAGATGAAGCCATCGTCGTCGATGAGCCCGATGTCGCCGGTGCGGAGCCATCCGTCGGGCGTGAGCGTCGCTGCGGTCTCCTCGGGCCGATGGTGATATCCGACGAAATTCTGTGCCGAGCGCGTCCAGATCTCGCCCTCCACCCCGGAGGCCACCGGCGATCCGGTCGCCGGGTCCGCCACGACGACCTCGACCCAGGGATAAGGCTTGCCGACGGATCTGCTCCGGTCGTCGCCGTGGTCGGCCGGGTCGAGCTGGGCGAAGGCGCCGGTGGCCTCGGTGAGCCCGTAGATCTGACACAGGTCGGCGTCCAACAACCGCTTGGCGCGAGCCAGCAGGGCCGGGGACATCGGGGAGCCGGAATAGGTCACCCGTCGCATGCCGAGCCGGTGGCCGCTGCCGTCGAGAGCATCCAGGAGCGGTCCGATCATGGCCGGCACGAAGAACGCGGTGGTGATCGCTTCGGTACGGTCGAGGTCCATCACGACCTGCGGCGAGAAGTCGCGGATGAGCACGAGCCGGGCGCCGCGGGCCAGCGAGGCGATGGCCCAGGCGAGACCGCCCATGTGGAACAGGGGCAAGGCGCCGAGGCTGACATCGTCGGGGCCGAGCTCCCACGCCCGGCTGACGTCGGTCATCAGGACGTCCAGGTTCCCCGCACTGAACAGGGCACCCTTGGGCAGGCCCGTCGTGCCCGACGTGTACATCTGGGCCAGGACGTCCTCGCTCCGGGTCGGCTCGGCGGTCACCGTGGCGGACCGGGCGTCCAGCAGCTCCGTCGTCGTGAGGACCTGGCAGTCGTGTTCGGCTCCCGCCCCGAGCTTTTCCGCGCGCTCCGCGGTGTCCGGCCCGGTGACGAGCACCGGGCAGTGCGCGTCGGCGATCAGCGCCTCGATCTCGGGATCGGCGAGGCGCCAGTTCACCGGCACGAAGATCGCCCGCAACAGACCGCAGGCGAACAGCGCGACAATGTGTGCGGCGCCGTTCTTGTCGATGACCAGCACCCGGTCCCCCGCGCGCACCCCGTGTTCGGCGAGCAGCGCGGCCGCGGCGTCCGCCCGCTCGGCGAGCCGGCTCCACGTCCAGTGTTCGCCGCCGTCGACCACGGCGACGTCCCCAGCCCGATCGACCGACGACCTCCTCATCAGGTCAACCAGTGGGTTGCCGCCTCCCGTGCGCTCTGACGTCGTTGTCATCGGCTCCTCGTCTTCCGAACGCCGGTTAGATTACATGGTAGAATCTAACAGACGTTAGAATCACTGACAAGGACCCGAGAAGGAGCCCACGGTGTTGTCGGATGAGGAGAAGCAGATCGTCGCCACCGTGCGGGAGTGGGTGGACCGGGAAGTCCGGCCCGTCGTCCGCGAGATGGAGCACGCGAACGAGTATCCCGAGAAGCTCATCGAGCAGATGAAGCAACTGGGCATCTACGGCCTGGCGGTTCCGGAACCCTACGGCGACGTCCAGGTGTCCATGCCCTGCTACGTCGAGGTGACGTCCGAGTTGGCTCGCGGCTGGATGAGCCTGGCCGGCGCGATGGGCGGCCACACCGTCGTCGCGAAGCTGCTTGCCATGTTCGGCACCGAGGAGCAGCGGGAGCGCTACCTCCCCGACATGGCTACCGGCCGGATCCGGGCGACGATGGCGCTCACCGAGCCCGGCGGAGGCTCCGACCTGCAGGCGATGACCACCACGGCCATTGCCGCCGGCGACGAGCTGATCATCAGGGGGGCGAAGACCTGGATCAGCAACGCCCGTCGCTCCCAGCTGATCGCGCTGCTGTGCAAGACGGACCCGGCCGCACGGCCGCGGCACAGCGGCATCTCGGTCGTGCTCGTCGAGAACGGCCCGGGCGTGACCGTGTCCCGCGACCTACCGAAGCTCGGATACAAGGGTGTCGAGTCGTGCGAACTCTCGTTCGACAATCTGCGGGTGCCCGCGAGCAGCATCCTCGGTGGTGTACCGGGCAAAGGCTTCGCGCAGATGATGAAGGGCCTGGAGACCGGACGTATCCAGGTCGCGTCCCGTGCGCTCGGGGTCGCCCAGGCCGCCTTCGACGATGCGCTCGACTACGCCCAGCAGCGGGAGAGTTTCGGTCAGCCGATCTGGAAGCACCAGCAGATCGGCAGCTATCTCGCCGAGATGGCCACCAAGCTGACCGCGGCACGGCAGTTGGTGCTGCACGCCGCGGAGCGCTTCGACGCCGGGGATCGGGTGGACATGGAGGCGGGCATGGCCAAGCTCTACGCGTCGGAAGTGGCCATGGAGATCGCGCTCACCGCGGTGCGCATCCACGGCGGCTACGGGTACTCCACGGAGTACGACGTCGAACGCTACTTCCGCGACGCCCCGCTGATGATCGTCGGCGAAGGGACGAACGAGATCCAGCGCAACGTCATCGCGGCACAACTGGTGGCCCGCGGCGGCCTCGGTCGCGCAGTCGTTTAACATCCGTTCCATGGCTCGCCGTGACCCCGGATCCGTGACCACCGCGGAGGACGACACCAAGTCGGCGCGAACGCGCGCCCGGATCCTGGACGCGGCCGCCAAGGTGCTCAGCAGCAAGGGCTACGCCGGTATGCGCCTGTCCGACGTCGCGGAGGTCGCCGAACTCCAGGCCCCGGCGATCTACTACTACTTCGATTCCCGCGAGGACCTCGTCGAGGAGGTCATGTGGGTCGGCATCGCGAACATGCGCGAGCACGTGGTCGGCATCCTCGACCGCCTTCCCGCAGACATGACGCCACTGGACAGGATCCTGGTCGCCGTGGAGGCGCACCTGCGCCACGAACTGCAGATCTCCGACTACGCCACCGCGTCGATCCGCAACTCCGGCCAGGTGAGCGAGAAGATCCGGACCCGGCAACAGGCGGAGGAGAAGAGGTACGGCGACGTCTGGCACCGCCTGCTCAAGGTCGCCGCCGCGCAGGGCCAGATCCGCAACGACCTGGACCTGTACATCGCCCAGATGCTCATCCTCGGCTCGCTGAACTGGACGACCGAGTGGTGGAACCCCAAGCGCGGCTCGGTGAACAAGGTTGTCGCTAACGCGCAGTCGTTCGTGCGCGGCGCACTCACCGTCTAGCGTTAGCGTTTCCTGGAAGCCGCGAAGGCCAGGGCGTCCTCCCAGGACGTTCTCTTCATGATCTGGCCGCGGTATTTCATGATCTCGGTCTGACCGTTCACGGTCAGCGCCCCGATGAGCCGGTCACCCCGGCGATACAGCGCGATCCAACGGCCCGCCTCGTCGAGATCGCCCTCGACGAGCCGGACCTCGTCCGCCCCGGGCGACCCGACGAACTGGATCCGCACGTCGTACCAGTCCGACCAGAAGTAGGGAACGGTGCCGTACGGTCGGGCGTTGCCGGGGTCGATGGCGTTGCGCGCGGCGGCGGCCCCCTGCTCGGCGGCCGCCGTCCAGTTCTCCATCCGCTGCCATTCGCCCAAGGTGGGGTTCGGCCAGCGCGCCACGTCGCCGGCGGCGTAGACGCCGGGGACGCCCGTCCACAACCTCTCGTCGCAGACCACCCCGTTGTCGCAGGCCACGCCGGACCCGTTGAGCCACGCCGTGTTCGGGACGATGCCGATGCCGACGAGCACCAGGTCGGCATCGATCACGGTCCCGTCGGCGAGCACCACCCGCTCGACCTTGCCGGATCCCTCGAGGCGATCCACCCCGACGCCGCAGCGCAACTCGGTGCCGTTGCGGGTGTGCAGGGACGCGATCGCGGGGCCCATCACCTCGCCGGTGGCGCGGACGAGCGGAGTGGGCAACGCCTCGACCACGGTGACGTCGACGCCGCGCTTCTTGGCGCCGGAGGCGACCTCCGAGCCGATGAAGCCGGCGCCGATGACGACGGTGCGGGCGCCCCGCTCCAGCGCGGAGCGGACGGCGAGCGCGTCGTCCAGGGTCCGCAATGCGTGCACGCCGGCGAGATCCTCGGCACCGGGCAGCATCCGCGGGGCCGAGCCGGTCGCGATGACCAGGGCGTCGTAGGGCACGTCCCGGTCGCCGACGCGCACGTTTCGCAGCGTCGTGTCCAGCCCGGTGGCCGGCTCACCGAGCAACAGCTCGACGCCGAGGTCGTCGCGCAGGGTCGCCTCGTCACGGAAGAAGGGCAGCTCGGGCTCGCTGTCACCCGGCTCCAGGAACGCCTTGGACAGCGGCGGCCGGTCGTACGGCAGATGGGACTCGGCGCCGATGAGGGTGATCGCACCCTCGAAGCCGGCCTTCCGTGCCGCCTCCACCGCGCGCAGCCCGGCCAGCGAGGCGCCGACGACCACCAGCCGTCCCGGTCGCCCGCTCATCGTTCGATCCGCAGCGCCTCGGTGGGGCAGCCGGCGACGGCCTCCTCGATGCCCTGCAGGTCCTCCTCCGACACGTCTTCCTTGAGCAGGACGAGGTCGCCGGCGTCGTTCACCTCGAAGTAATCCGGGGCCAGGGACTCGCAGATGCCCAGTCCGGTGCACTTGCCGTAGTCGACGCAGATTTTCATGGCTGTCCCTCCTCAGGATCGCGGGAACGCGGCGGCGATCTCCCGGACGACGAGTTGTGCCGTCTCGGCGCAGGCTGTGGTGCCGCCGTTGGCGTATTCCTTGACGGCGTCGCCGACGTTCCACAGGCCGATCAGCGGTGTGGTGTGCGGCAGGTCGAAGCCGGCCACGGCGCGCTGCGGCGGCCAGCCGTCGCGGGTGATGGTGGTCGACAGGATCCGTGCCCGCTCGTCGAAGCCGGGCACCTGGTCACGCAGATCGGCCAGCAGCAGCTCGGTCTCCGCGGCCTCGCCGAAGTCGCCGACCGCGGGCTCGGGCACGGCGGTCCCGACGTACAAGTGCCAGCCCTCGGGTGCCATCTCCGGGCAGATGTCGGTGAAGTTCGCGAGGTAGGCGAGCCGGCGCGACTTCGCGAAGCTCAGCATGCCCGGCGCCTCGACCAGCCGGTCCCGGCTGGCGAAGTTGACGGTGATCATTGCGCACGGACGGTTGCGGGAGTCGACCAGCTCGACGTAGTCCGCCGGGAGGGCCGTTCTGCCCACCAGGTCGAGCGTGGCGAACGGGCCGACGTCGCTGACCACCACCGGTGCGGTCAGGGTCTGCTCCACCCCGTCGCGCTGCACGACCACGCCGGTGACGCGGTCGCCGTCGACGAGTACCCGGGTGACGGGAGTGGACAGCCACAGCGTGCCGCCGTGATTCTCGAACGCGTCGGCCAGCGCACGCCAGAGGCCGATCGTGCCCTCGGGATGGAAGCCGAACCGCTTGAAGGCGCTCTTGCGGGTGAAGTAGGTCAGGAACACCCGCGCGGGCAGCTCTTCGGAGCTGACCGCGAAGACCGAGGCGCACATGTTGCGGAAGATGCCCTGTACGCCCTCGTTCTTGGTGTACTTGCGGACCCAGTCGGCCGTCGACAGTTCGTCCTCCGGCAGGCCCGAGTCGCTGCGCGCGGCGCCGAGACCCTTGACCAGCTTGGCACCCTGCCGGGTCAGCTTCTCCAGCATGAAACCCCAGCCGCCGCCGGTGACGTCGACGTCCTTGCCCTTGATGCGGTACAGGATGGGCGGAGTGGGCTCGCGGATCTCGAACTTCGCGCCCACCTCCTCGCAGGTCTGCTGGGTGACGCCGCCGACCTCGATCACGATGGCGCCGTCGTTGACCTTGAAGCCGTCGATCTCGGTGGTGGAGGCGCGTCCGCCGACCTTGTCCAGCCGCTCGACGAGCAGCGTCCGGTAGCCGCCCTTGGCCAGCCGTGCGGCGGTGAACAGCCCGCCGGCACCCGCGCCGATCACGATGGCGTCGTAGTCGGTCGCGTCGTCGTGGGTCGCGTCGTCGTGGGTCTGGCCGTCAGGGGTCACTGTCATCGGGAATCCCTAGTAGGAGCGGGGCAGACCCAGCGAGGTCTGCGCGACGAAGTTGAGGACCATCTCGCGGCTCACCGGTGCGGTGCGCATCAGGCGGGTCACGAACCAGAGTTCGGAGAGCCCGTATTCCTGCGAAAGGCCGTTGCCGCCGTGGGTCTGGATGGCCTGGTCGAGGGCCCGGAGCGCGGCCTCGGCCGCGGCGAACTTGGCGATGTTGGCCGCCTCACCGACGCCGGGGTGGTCCGCGTCGGCCAGTTCGGCGGCGTGCATGGTGGCCAGCCGGGCGATCTCGACGTCGATGTGGCACTGGGCGATCGGGTGCGCCACACCCTGGTGGGCGCCGATCGGCGTGCTCCAGACCTGTCGCTGCTTGGCGTAGTCGGCGGCGCGCCGGACGGCGTACCGCCCGATACCGCCGCAGATCGCGCCGACCATGATGCGCTCCGGGTTCAGTCCGGAGAAGACCTGGCGCAGGCCGTCTCCGGCCTCGCCGACGAGCGCCTCCGGACCGACCCGGACGTCGTCCAGGAAGACCGTGAACTGCCGGTCCGGCGACACGATCGACGTCGGGATCTGCTGGATGGTCAGGCCCGGGGCGTCTTTCGGAACCACGAAGATCGACAGCCGCTTGCGGCTCGGGTCCGACAGGTCGCCGTCGCGGGCGACGAGCAACAGGGCGTCGCACTGGTCGATCGCGGAGATGTAGTACTTCTGACCGGAGATCACCCAGCCGTCGCCGTCACGGCGCGCGGTGGTGGAGATCTCGTGGCTGTTCGACCCGGCGTCCGGCTCGGTCAGCCCGAACGCCATCTTGCGGGTGCCGTCGGCCAGCCCGGGCAGCCAGTCCTTCTTCATGACCTCCGAGGCATGCGCGGCGAGGATGCTGCCGCAGATCGCCGGGGAGATGACCCAGATGAGTAGCGGCATCCCGTGGGCCGACAGCTCCTCGACGACGACCACGGCCTCGGCCATGCCGCCGCCCCCGCCGCCGTACTCCTCGGGCAGATGCACGCCGAGCAGGCCCGCCTTGCCCAACTCGCTCCACAGTTCCTCGATGTCGCCGCCGCTGCGGCCCCGCTCGAGAAACGTCGCCGGCCTGAACCGCTCGGCGATGCCCGCGACACTCTCCCGGATCGCCTTGTGCTCCGGATTGTCGTGCACCAGGCCGTTCGTCACGCTCGCAGTCACGAGACCTGTCACCGTCCTTCGAAGGTCGGGCGCCGCTTGTCCATGAAGGCGCTGATCGCCTCCCACGCGTCGCGGGTGTTGCCGCTGGCGGTGACGCCCTCGGTCTCGGCGCGAAGCTGCTCACCCAACGTCCGGTGCCAGGTGTCCCGCAGCAGCCGACGCTGGATTCCGAACGCCGTCGTGGGGCCGGTGGCCAGCTTGGCGGCCAACGTCCAGGCGCGGTCCTGCAGGTCCTGCGCCGGGACCACCTCGGCGATCAGGCCCCACTCGAGCGCCGTGGCGGCATCGACCCGGAGGTTCTCCAGGTACATCCGCTTGGCCCGGGCGGCGCCGACAAGACGGGGCAGGTGCCAGGTGCCGCCTCCGTCGCCGGACACCCCGATGCCGGCGAACGCGGTGGCGAAGACCGTGCCCTCCGCGGCCAGGCAGATGTCCGCGGCGTAGACGAGGCCGAGGCCGCCGCCGGCCACCGAGCCGTGTGCGGCGGTGACGATGGGGGCGTCGATGCGCTCCAGGATGCGGAAGGCCTCGTGGAACGGCTCGGTCATCCGGCCCGCGAGGGTGCCGAAGGCTCCGGTGGGAGCGCCGAGGAAGTACTGGATGTCGCCACCCACGGTGAGCGCCGGCCCGTTGCCGGCAATGAGGACCGCCCGAACTGCGGGGTCGGCGGCGATGGCGCGGGCGACGGTGAGCAGCTCTTCACCCATCCGCAGGTCGATGGCGTTGTACTGTTCGGGCCGGTTCAGCCGGACGGCCGCGACGTGGTCGCGGACCTGGTACTCGATCGTCTCGAGTTCGGAGATCGTCGGGCCGGGATGCGCCGGCACCCGCGGACGGTGGCCCTCCAGCGCCGCTTGCCAGGCCGCGGTGTCGGTGAGCTGGTCCAGCCCGCTGATCCGGTCACCGTCGAACGAGATCACATGGATGAAGGCGGCTTCCACCGGCCGTCCGGTCGACCGGGCGGTGCCGCGGTAGGTGCCGCCGACCTGCAGCCGGTCGGGTCCGAGCTGTTCGAAGGTCTCCGGCTCGGCGCGCATGTCGTAGGCCTTGCCGATCTGCCACCAGAAGTCACGTTGCATCACGTCGGCACCGTGATAGGTGCCGCCCAGGCCCAACGGAAGACCGGCCGCGGTGCGGCCGACGAAGTCGGGCTTCAACAGTTCGGCCAGCACGGCACGGTCACCGTTGGCCAGTGCCTTGTAGAGCCGGCGAGCGAGTTCGGCGCGGGGTTCGTTGGTCACGGGTTCTAATCTATATTAGATTTGATTCCCTGACAACAGGTCAGGCCTGAAATGCCGCGCCCGAGGCGAGCAGTGCGTCGACGTCGATCCCCACCCGGCGTAGGACCTGCACCGTGTGGGTGCCCGGGGCGACCGGCAGCGGTGGCTGCGCCGCCGGGGACGCCGAGAACCTCGGTGCCGGGGCCGGCACGATCTGCCCGTCGACCACCCGCAGCGATCCCCTGGCCGCAACCTGCGGCTGGTCGACCGCCTCGCGCAGCGACACGATCGGCGACACGCAGGCGTCGGTGCCGTCGAAGGCGGCCGCCCACTCCGCCTGGGTTCGCCGCCGGAAGGCGGCCGCGAGCTGGGCGCGGACGGCGTCCCAGCGGGTCGGGTCGTCCCGATCGGGCGGCTCCGGGATGTCGAGGATGCGCAGCAGCTCGGCCCAGAACGGCGGCTCGATCGGGCCGACGGCCATGTGTCGGCCGTCGGCCGTCTCGTAGACGCCGTAGAAGGGCGCGGCCCCGTCCAGAACGTTGACGCCGCGCTCGTCCCGCCACAACCCGCCGTTGAGCAGGCCGAGCGTGGGCGCCAGGAGATGGGCGACACCGTCGACGATCGCGGCATCGACCACCTGCCCGCGACCCGTGCCGCGCGACTGGAGCAGCGCCGCCAGCACACCCATGACCAGGTAGGTGGATCCGCCGCCGTAGTCGCCGACCAGGTTCAGCGGGATCGCCGGCGGTCCCCCGGCGTCGCCGATGGCGTGCAGCGCGCCCGTCACCGACACGTAGTTGATGTCGTGGCCGGCCGTCTGCGCCCACGGCCCGTCCTGTCCCCACCCGGTCATCCGGCCGTAGACCAGGCCGGGGTTGCGCGCCAGCACCACGTCCGGACCGAAGCCGATCCGTTCGGCGACGCCGGGACGGTAGCCCTCGATGAGCACGTGCGCCCCGTCGGCGAGGGCGAGCAGTGCCGCCAGCGCGCCGGGCTGCTTGAGGTCGAGGGCGACCATCAGCTTGCCGCGGTTGCTCAGGTCCTTGTCGGCCGGCAACGGCAACGGCAGCACGCCGGCGGGCCGGTCGACCCTGATCACCTCCGCGCCGAGGTCGGCCAGGATCATCCCGGCAAAGGGCCCAGGGCCGATGCCGCCGACCTCGAGGACGCGCACCCCTGCCAGTGGGCCCGTCACGACGGGTCACCGCCGAGCCGACGGTGGTGCGGCGCGTTCATCCGAGCTCCCGGCCCACGATGGACACGAACGAGACGCAGCCGCCGGGACGCCCGCCGAGATTGTGGGTCAGCGCCGTGTGCGGGTCGGCGAGCTGCCGTCCGCCCGCCTCGCCACGCAGCTGCAGCCAGGCCTCGTAGAGCATCCGCAGGCCGCTGGCCCCGACCGGGTGGCCGAACGACTTCAGCCCGCCGTCGATGTTGACCGGGAACCGGCCGTCGGCGTCGAAATCGCCGGCGAGCACGTCCTTCCAGGACCGTCCCCGCTCGGTGAAGCCGAGGTCCTCCATCAGCACGATCTCGGTCGGCGTGAAGCAGTCGTGCACCTCGGCGAAGGACAGCGACCGCAGCGGGTCGTCGATGCCGGCCTGGGCGTAGGCGTCCCGCGCCGAGCGGACCACCTCCGGGAAGGTGGTGAAGTCGTAGGCCGGGTCCATGCCTCCGCGCATCGGGCCGGCGGCCAGCGAGAGCGCCTTCACGTAGATCGGCGTGTCCGTGTAGCGGTGGGCGTCCTCCGCCCGGACGATCAGCGCCGCGGCGCCGCCGTCGGAGACGCCGGAGCAGTCGAAGACGCGCAGCCGGCCGGCCACCTGCGGGGCGCTCTCGATCTTCTCCCGCGGCACCTCCGCCCGGAACTGCGCCTTCGGGTTCCGCGCCCCGTTGACGTGGTTCTTCCAGGCGACATGGGTCATCGCCGCGCGCATCTGGTCCGGGTGCACGCCGTACTTGGCGCAGTAGGCCGGGTCGAGCAGGGAGAAGGCCGCGGGCGCGGTGAGCGAGAGCTCCGGTGCCGTCCCGTCGTCGGGCGGGTCGGTGCGCAGCAGCCCGGAAAAGCCCGAGTCCTTGAGCTTCTCGACGCCGACGGCCATCACCGTGTCGTAGGCGCCGGAGGCGACGGCGTAGCAGGCGTTGCGGAACGCCTCCGACCCGGTCGCGCAGTAGTTCTCCACCCGGGTGACCGGCTTGTAGTCGATGCCGAGCGGGCGGCTCAGGGTCAGGCCCGATTGGCCGGAGCCCAGTGTGCCGAGCCAGAAGGCGTCGACCATGTCCAGGTCGTGGCCGCCGAGCGCCTGGGTGACGGCGTCGACGACCAGGTCGTCGGTCGAGGTGTCCCACAGCTCCCCGAACTGCGTGCAGCCCATGCCGACGATCGCCACCTTGTCCGCGATCCCGTTGCTCGTCATGCCGCCGCACCTCCCGGGCGACTCGCAGGCTCGTCCGCCCCTGGGAGTGCGACGGCCCTGTGTCGATGATTCGCTCGGCAAGCCTCGCTCATGTCACATCCTCCACGACCCTGGCCTTCCAGAAGTAGTTGTGTACGCCGCCGGCGGTGAACAGTCGCCGGAAGACGAACCGCACCGGCGTGCCGACACAGATCGCGTCCGGGTCCGCGTCGGCGACCTCAAAAGTGCTCCGCCCGCTGCCGGTCTCGGACCCGAAGTCGACGACGACGTCGACCACCGGCGGTGACGGCGAGTAGGCCAGCCGGTCCACGGTGTAGGTCGCCACGGTGCCGCGCAACCCGCCAACCGGCAGCTGCGCCATGGCATCGACGGCGCCGCAGCCTCGACAGACCCGCGCGGGCGGCAGATGGACGAAACCGCACGCGCGGCAGCGGGTGCCGGTGAGGCCGAACTTCCAGCCCGCGCCCCGGGCCGCCGGGGGCGCGGCGGGCCGGTCGGGCTCCGGACGCCGGGGCGGCTCGAGCTCGAGCAGCCCACGCCAGGACAGGTAGGTGGTCATCGGAACCGGTCGGCCGCCCTCCTTCTGCCGCCGCACCGGCGCCGGCTGGCGGTGATCGGGCAGCGCGGCCGTGGTGCGCAGCAGCAGCGCGTCGCAGCCGTCGGTCGCCGAGAGCAGCAGGATCGTCTCCTCCGGCCCGGCCGTGTCGAGTGCGTGGGCCAGACCGAGCAGCGGATCGGCCGACCCGGCGAAGCCGACCGGGGAGCCGCCCGTGCTCAGCGCGCCCTTCACCAGCGTGCCGGCGCGTTTGACGACCGCAGAGTTGGGGCAGGTCAGCACCACATGATCCGCCTCCGCCAGGCCGGCGGCCGCCAGCGCGGACGCGGCGGTGAGCCGGATCAGCGAGGCGTACCGCTCGAAGCCGAACCGCTCCTCCCACTGCTCCCCCGTCACCTTCGCGGGATCGCGCCAGCGGTCCAGGAACTCGTCGGTGCGACCGACTTGGGCGAGCACCTCGGCGATCGGCTCGCCCGCACCGAACAACAGGGCGGCCGACCCGTCGGCGCCGCCACGCTCGTCGGCGGAACCGGGCCGGCCGACCCGCACGTCGGCGGCGACGACGAGACCACCCACCGCCGCAGCGCTGCGCACGGCGCTCATCGTCGAGCGCGCGGTGCCGATCAGGTCGGCCGCGGGAACATCGGGCGCCAGATGCAGCGCGGCGTGGACCGCGGTCGCATTCGTCTTGTCCAGGTACGGCGGCGAACTGGTCACGAAGAACAGGTTGCGTACGTCGCCCTCGATCGGGATCGCCGCCTCGACCGCCATCGTCGTGGCGTCCTCGTCGAAGGAGGCGACGATCCGACTGGTCCGACCGAGTTCGAGCCGCCGTGACGGCAGGTAGGTGGCGTAGCCCAACAGATTCATCTGGTCACCCCCCGGAACAGGGCGGCGATGCCCTGACCGCCGCCGATGCACATCGTCTCCAGGGCCAGACTGCCCTGCCGGCGGTGCAGCTCGCGGAGCATGGTCGTCATGATCCGGACGCCGGTGGCGCCGATCGGATGGCCGAGCGAGATGCCGGAACCGTTGACGTTGAGCCGGCCGTCCACGTCGTCCACGGTCAGGCCCCAGCCCTGCAACACTGCGAGAACCTGCACGGCGAAGGCCTCGTTGATCTCGATGAGGTCCAGCTCGTCGAAGCCGACGCCGGTTCGTGCGAAAAGCTTCTCGACGGCGGCGACGGGTCCGATGCCCATCGTCGCGGGCTCGCAGCCGACGGCCGCCCAGGCCTCGAACCAGCCGATCGGCTCCAGGCCGAGCTCGTCGAGCCTGTCTTCGGCCACCACGAGACAGGCGGCCGCGGCGTCGTTCTGCTGGGCCGAGTTGCCGGCCGTGACAGTGCCGCCGGGCATGATCGTGCGCAGCCTGGCAAGGGTGTCGACGGTCGAGTCGGGGCGGACGCCCTCGTCCTGGGTGAAGACCACCGGATCGCCGCGTCGCTGCGGCACCTCGACTGGGATGATCTCGTCCTTGAAGGCGCCGGACTCCCCGGCCGCGGCGGCCCGCTGGTGGCTGGTGGCGGCGAAGGCGTCCGCGGCCTCGCGTCCGATGCCGAACCCGCGAGCGAGGTTCTCCGCGGTCTCGATCATGCCGCTGATCTCGCCGAACCGCCACGACGGCTGTGATCGCTCCCGGCCGCGGTCCAGCCGGTCGTAGAGCATCTGGTTGCCGGACCGGGATCCCCACCGGGCGGTGGTGGTGTAGTGCTCGATGGTGCTCATCGACTCCACGCCGCCGGCGACGACGACGTCCGCGGCACCGGTCTGCACCATCATCGCGGCCGTGACGACGGCCTGCAGCCCACCGCCGCAGCGCCGGTCGAGCTGGAAGCCCGGCACCTCGATGGGCAGCCCCGCATGCAGCGCCGCCCACCGGCCGATGCACGGCGCCTCCGAGTTGGCGTAGGACTGGGCGAACGCCACGTCCTCGATTCGCCCCGGATCGATGCCGGTTCGCTCGACGAGCGCCTTGATCACGGTGGCGGCGAGATCCTCCGCCCTGACCGGCCGCAGGCTTCCGCCGAAGGCGCCGACCGCGGTCCGAACCGGCTCGACGATGGCGACGCGTCTCATGAGACTCCGATCGTGGTTGTCGCCAGCACCCGGTCGGCCGTCGCGTCCAACTCGGCCCGGTGGGCCGGGTCGGCGATCGCGATCAGCCTGGCCGCGCGCTGCTGCAGGGACAGGCCGCGCAGGTCCGCGACCCCGTGTTCGGTGACCACGACGACCGGCTCGGATCTCGGGGTGGACACCGGACCGTCCAGCCGCGCGACGATCCTGCTCCGGCCGCGCGCCGTGGCGGGTAGCGCGATGATCGGCAGGCCGCCCCTGGACGCGTTGGCGCCGCGCAGGAAGTCGACCGCGCCACCGACCGCGCCGACGTAGCGGCGGCCGATCGTCTCGGCGTTGACCTGGCCGGTGAGGTCGACCTCGATCGCGGCATTGATCGCCGTCATCTTGTACGACGCCGCGAGCACGTCGAGCCCGTGGGTGTAGCGGGTCGGGCGCAGCGCGAGCCGGGGGTTGCGATCGGCGAACCGGAACAGCCGCTGCGTGCCGGCCAGCAGGCCGCCGACCGCGACACCCGGATCGAGCGTCTTGCGGGCGCCGGTCGCCGCTCCCGATTCGATCAGGTCCAGGGCCGCGTCGTTGACGATGCCCGAATGGATGCCCAGGTCCCGGTGGCCGCCGAGGGCCTGCAGGCAGGCCGACGGCAGGCCGCCGATGCCGAACTGCAACGTGGCGCCGTCCTCGACGATCCCGGCGACCTGGCGGGCCACCCCGAGGGTGGCCGCATCGAAGGAAGGGGTCGGCAGCTCGGCGATCGGCTCGTCGACGTGGATCGACGCCGTGATCTGCTCGGGACCGAGCGTGGCCGCGCCCTCGGTGAACGGCACCCGCGCATTGACCTCGGCGAGCACGACCCGTGCGGTGCCGACCGCGTCCGACAGGTAATCGTCGGCCAGACCCAGCGCGTGCCGGCCGTTCTCGTCGGCCGCCGACACCTGCACCAGCACCACGTCGGCGTGCAGCGACCCGGTGGACAGCAGCGCGGGCAGGCTGGAGTAGTGCACCGGCAGCACGTCCAGCCGGCCGGCGGCGTGCAACGCGGCGTTGGTGCCCGTGCCGCAGTAGGAGATCACCTCGATCGACCCTGGCAGCTCGCCCGCGACGCTCGACGACACCGGGATCCCGACGAAGCAGCGCACCGGGATACCCGAATCGACCAGCGCCCGGGTCAGCGCGCGCGGCTCGGCGCAGGCCTGACCCCAGACGACGGTGTCGCCGGGACGGACGTGGCGCGCCAGGTCGAGGGTCATGGCCGGTCGCGCCACCGGTCCGCCGACGGATCGAGCAGCCGGGTGAGGTGACCGTCGGCCAGCCAGATGATGGTTTCGAGCTCCAGCGCGTCGAGGTAGCGCACCCGGCCGGTGCGCAGGTCTTCCAACCGCAACCGGGTCGAGTTGCCCTCGCTGTCCACGTTCACCGAGACCTCGGCGAACTCGCTGCCGACAACCGGCCCGATGTCCGGGATGTCGTGCGGACCGCGCTCACCCATGTTGATGCCCATGACAGTCCGTCCTCAGATCAGGAACGCGAGCGTCGGGATCGGCTTGTCGTTGTCGACGAGCACGACCTTCTTGTACGACAGCCGGATCTCACCGTCGACGCGGCGCAGTCGATAGGTCACCCGCCCGCCCCAGAGCTGGTTGACCCGCAGCCGCGACTCGTACGCGATGAAGTTCGCCCCCACCTCCAGGTCGACACCGCCGGCGCCGGCACGGCCGCCCAGCAGTTCGATGTTGCCGACGATCCGCCGCAGATCCGACGGCGGCGCCGCGGCGTACCGCTTTCCGGTGCGAACCTGCTTGAGCCGGGTCGAGATCCGGCTGCGGTTGTCGTAGATGACGGCGACGTTGGTGGTCGGGTCGGTGTCCGCGCCGTTGGCCGGCACCCAGTACAGGGCGTCGTCGGTCCACAGCGCCTCCCACGCGTCGTAGTCGTTCTCGTCGGCGTGCCTGGCCTCCCGGTAGACGAACTGGGCGACCTCGCCGTAGTCCCAGCCGTCGGGCACCGGCAGCAGTTCGTTCCTGGCAGGAGCTGCGCTCTCTACGGTGGTCATCATGCCTCCATGAGGGACTTGTAGTGCTTCCAGAAGCCCCGCATCCCGGTCTCGTCGGTGGCCGCGCCGATGGTGAAGCCGTGGTCGTCGACCCGCTCACGGACGAGTCCGCGACGCACGTCGAGCCATTCCGGGTCGAGCATCGACACGCCGCGCTGGTTGCGTTCGTACATCTCGGTGTCGTCGGCGAGCAGCATGCCCGCGGGCCCGACCGAGCCGATCGACTGCGAGATCATCCGGCGGTTGAGCTCCTCGCCGCCGCCGAGCTGGACGGCCGTGGAGTACTGCACGCACTCCCCCACCGCGACCGGCTGGATGTTGAAGACCTGGATCTCGGCGATGAACAAGTTGGGGAAGATCATCACGTGCGGGGCACCCTCAATCATCCGGCGCCGCGCGTCCTCGCCGTAGGCCCGCTCCATGGCGGCCACGTAGTTCGGCACCCGATCCGGGGTGGTGCCGAACCAGCGCATCGGCTCGGCGAAGCCGCGGAACTCCGGACGCAGGTCGTTCTCGCTGTGACCGCCGCCGAGCGCCCGGGTGACCGCGGTCGACGCGTCACTGTAGAGGGCGCCGATCGGGCTGCCGGTGACGCCGAAGATCGAGCCGTGCACGAACTGCGGGTGGTACCCGTCGGTCTCGTTCTCGGCCAGGAACTTCCAGTTCGCCCTGGTCTGGTGGGACAGCCAGCCGGCGTCCAGCCGGACCGTACCGTCCGGCGAAAGGCCCACCAGGCGGTCGATCTCGGTGGCCGCGGCGCCGAGGTGCTCGGTCAGGGACGGCCCGTCGGCCGCCATCGAGCCGAAGACGAACCCCTGGTAGGTCGCCACCCGCGGAACCCGACCCATGCCGAGGCCGGCCAGCTGGTTCTTGCCCCCGTAGCCCTTGTTGTACGGGTAGCCGAGCAGCTCGCCGGTGTTGCGGTAGGTCCAGCCGTGGTAGGGGCAACGGAACGAGCTGGAGTTGCCCTTCGCGTCGTCGCACACCTGCAGGCCGCGGTGCGCGCAGCGGTTCAGCAGCAGATGGACCTCGCCGTTCTTGTCGCGGGTCATCACCACGTCCTGGGTGGCGAGCTTCTTGCGGACGTAGTCGTTGGGCTGGGGCACCTCGCTCTCGTGGCCCACGAAGACCCAGGTGGTGTACCAGATCTTCTGCAGCTCCTCGGCGAAGATCGTCGGGTCGGTGTAGAGCGAGCCGTGCACCTGGTCGGGTCGGATCAGTCGGTCGAAGCGGCTCTCCGGCAGCACCGATGTCATCGGGCCTCCTTCATCGTTTAATATAGATTAGATTAACAGCCGGATCAGGCCGACACCATCTTTGCCAGCCGGAACTTCTGGACCTTGCCGGTTGCCGTGGTCGGCAACTGCGCCGGCTCGAGGAAGACGACCCGCTTGGGCACCTTGAACCTGGCCAGCCGCTGCTTGCAGTAGGCGAGCACCTCGTCCTCGGTCAGGCTGCTGCCCGGAGCCCGCACGATGACCGCACAGCCGATCTCTCCCCATCGGTCGTCGACGAGCCCGATCGCGTACGCCTGGCTGACGCCGTCGTGCCCGGCCAGCACGTCCTCGACCTCCTTGGGCATGACCAGCTCACCGCCGGACTTGTAGAGTTCCTTGCTGCGACCGGTCAGTTCGAGATAGCCGTCCGGGCGGACGCGACCGAGGTCGCCCGACCGGAGCACGCCGTCGTTCAGGACGGCCGCGGTCTCCTCGGGCTTGTCGAAGTAGCCGAGCATGGTGGTCGGTCCTTGCGAGACCAGTTCGCCGACCGCCCCGGCGGGCAACGGCTCGCCGGTTGCCGGGTCGACCGTGCGGTAGGCGGTGAGCTCGTCCTCGACCCCGGCAGCTCCCGCCAGCTTGGGCCGGCCGACCGTCGTCGACGTCAGCAGCAGCTGGTCCTCGGGCCGGGTGAGCGTCATCGCTCCCCCGCACTCGGTCATGCCGTAGCCGGTGACGATCTCGCTCACGCCGAACAGCTTCTCGATCTTCTCCCAGAGCCAGACCGGGGCGGGCGCCGAACCGCAGAGGATCGCGGACAGCGAGCTGGTGTCGTACCGGTCGCGGGCCGGGCTCTCCACGATCGCGACCGCCATCGTCGGGACGCACAGGATGTCGTCGACGTGGAAGCGCTCGATGCCCGCCAGGTACCCCTCGGCGGAGAAGGCCGTCTGCGGGACGATCGCGCCGCCGACCATCATCGCCGACAGCAGACCCTCGACGTAGCCGAACATGTGGTAGCAGGGCAGCGAGAACAAGATCCGCCGGCCGTCGTCGTAGGCGCGGGTGAGCGCGGAGGCGTACGCCGTCCGCAGCACCGCGTCGTGCGTGACCAGCACGCCCTTGGGCGAGCCGGTGCTGCCGGAGGTGTAGAGCATGTCGCCGATGTCGTCGGGACCGTGCGTGCCCATGGAACAGGTCCCGGCATGGGCTTCGCCGCTGCTCATCAGGTCCTGGTAGGTCGTCGCGCCGGGCCGGTCCCGCCCGTCGGTGGACAGCACGACGACGTGCTCGAGCTCCCCGATCTCGGGCGCCCGCTCCCAGCCGGGCGAGATCTCGTCGAGCATCGCCAGGTAGTCCTGCCCGCTGAAGCCGGACATGGTCAGCAGCACCGAGCAGCGGGACTGGGCCAGCACGTAGCCCAGCTCCTCGGTTCGGTACAGGTAGTTGAACGGGATCGCCGTCGCGCCGGTGCGGGCGATGGCGAACTTGAACGGCACGAACTCCGGATAGTTCGCCATCAGCATGCCGACCCGGTCACCGTGGCCGACGCCGAGCGCCGCCAGCGCGTCGGCCAGCACCCGGGACTGCTCGGCGACGTCCCGATAGGTGAGCGTCACCTCGTCGGTCAGCACCATCGGCCGGTCGCCGTACTCGGCGGCGCAGCGGTCCAGCCAACCGTCGAGCGTGGACGAGGTCCATGGCGTGAACCGCCGCCGAAGGATCGCTCGGCGCTCGTCGATCGTCCTCACGCATGCCCTCCCGGCTCGCCGATGCCCAACCGGGCGCGGCCCGGGCGGGGTAGCTTTTCGAATAGAATCTAGATTAGAATTGCTGACGGTGTCAACGATCGGGAGCACTCATGGAACTCGGACTGGGCGCCGCCCGGGTCATCGTCACGGGCGGCGCGTCGAACATCGGCCGCGGCATCGTGCACGGGTTCGCCGGTGAGGGCAGCCGCATCCTGCTGTCGGACATCGACGGCGAGCAGGCCGGCCGGGTCCGTCGGGAGGCGCTCGACCTCGGTGCCGCCGATGTGCTCGTGCACGCGGCGGATCTCACCCGGCCAGGCGTCGCCGCCGAGGTGGTCACCCGTGCCGTCGACGCCTGGGGCGGCGTGGACGTGCTGGTCAACAACGCCGGGTGGAGCAAGGGGTCGTTCCTGGCCGACGACGACGACCGCGACCGTTGGCAGCGGCTGGTCGAGATCAACCTGTTCGCCGCCGTCGACATGTCCCGGGAGGCCGTCGCGGCCATGCGGCCGGGTGGCGGGTCCGTCGTGTTCGTGGCCAGCGAGGCGGCCTTCGGGCAGATCCGGCAAGGGGTGTACGGCGCGACCAAGGCGGCCGAGGTCGCGCTGGCCCGCACCCTGGCGCGGGAGCACGGGCGGCACGGCATCCGGTCCAACGTCGTCTGCCCAGGTCTGGTCGTGCCGGAGGGCCCCGAGGCCGTCGGGGCCGACAGCCTGTGGGCGGACGGGCGCGACGGCGTCTTCACCGACAAGCAGATCGACTACCTGATCAAGGACACCCCGCTGCGCCGACTGACCAACGCCGACGACGTCGCGAACGCGGTGCTCTGGCTGTCCTCCCCCACCGCCGCGCGGCAGGTGACCGGCCAGCTGGTCGCCGTCAGCGGTGGCTACACGATGCCATGACCACGCCCGAGTCCACGACCATGACGACCCGCGAGCGGCTGCTGCGGACGACGGCGCTCGTGCTGGCCGAGCGCGGCTACGGCCGGACCCGGCTCGGCGAGGTCGCCGCCCGCGCGGGTCTGCGCCCGCCCGCGGTCTACCACTACTTCGATTCGCGGGAGGACCTGGTCGCCGAGGTGATGCGGGCGGGACAGCAGCGTGTCCATGAGCACGTGGCGGCGGCCATCGCCGACGTCAGCGGCGTCCGGGAGCAGGTCGGCGCGGCCGTCGAAGCGCACCTGCGGATCGAACTCGATCTCTCGGCGTTCGCCCGGGCGGTGACCCGCAACGCCGGTCACGTCCCCCCGGTGGTGCGGCTGGCGCTCAAGCAGCAGAGCGCCGCCTACCACGACACCTGGCGGCGGCTGCTCACCCGCGCCCGGGAGGAGGGGCTGCTGCGTCCGGACCTCGAGCTGACCGTTGCGCGCATGCTGGTCGTCGGGGCGCTCAACTGGGCGGTCGAGTGGTGGCCGGTCGACGGCTCGCTCAGCGCGATGGTCGAGACGACGAGATCGTTCGTCGACCACGCGCTCTTCGGCAGCGTCGATCGCGAGGTTCGAGCCGCCCCCACGAGGGATCCGCTGACCACGACCGCCGACCAGAAACCCTAGGAGCAGCTGATGCAGCGCACCCTCTACGACGCCGACCACGAGGCCTACCGGGCGACCGTGCGGGCGTTCCTGGACCGGGAGGTGGTCCCGCACCTGGACCGTTGGGACGCCGAGCATCTGATCGACCGCGACGTCTACCGGAAGGCCGCCGCCGCGGGCGTCTATGCGCTGGCCGTCCCCGAGGAATACGGCGGCGCCGGCGAGCCCGACTTCCGCTTCCGCTTCGTGGTCTGCGAGGAGGTCGGCCGCATCAACGCCAACTCGTTCGGACTCACTCTCGGCCTGCAGGACGACCTGGTCCTGCACTACCTCACCGATCTGACCGACTCGGAGCAGCGCAAGCGGTGGCTGCCGGGCATCGCGTCGGGCGAGATCCTGGGTGCGCTGGCGATGACCGAACCCGAAGCGGGCAGCGACCTGCGCGGCATCCGCACGTCCGCCCGCCGGGACGGGGACCACTGGGTGCTCAGCGGCCAGAAGACGTTCATCTCCAGCGGCATCACCGCGGACATCGTCATCGTGGCCGCCCGGACCGATCCGGACGCCGGGTCCCGGGGCTACTCGCTGTTCGTGGTCGAGAGCGGCACTCCCGGCTTCGAGCGCGGGCGGCAACTGGACAAGATCGGCCTGCCGGCACAGGACACCGGCGAGCTGTTCTTCGACAACGCCCGGATCCCCGCCGAGAACCTGCTGGGCGAGCAGGGCCGCGGCCTGCAGCAGCTGATGAGTCACCTGCCTCGCGAGCGGCTGGGCCTGACCGCGATCGCGATCAGCTCCGCGCGGGCGATCTTCGACATCACCGTGGACTACTGCAAGCAGCGCATGGCCTTCGGGCAGCCGATCAGCGACTTCCAGAACACCCGTTTCGAACTCGCCACCATGGCAACGGAACTCGATGTCGCCCAGGCATACGTCGACGAGTCCGTGCGTGCCTTCAACCAGGGCGTGCTCACCCCGGTGGACGCCGCGAAGGGCAAGTGGTTCGTCACCGAACTCCAGAAGCGTGTGGTGGACCGGTGTCTGCAGCTGCACGGTGGCTACGGTTACATGCGGGAGTACGCGGTGGCGAAGGCGTACGTCGACGCGCGGATCCAGACGATCTACGGCGGCACCACCGAGATCATGAAGGAGATCATCGGTCGCGACCTGGTTTCCTGATCACCACCTCGTCAGGCCAGCTTCTGCAGCAGGGTGTCGAGAGCCTGCAGTTCGGCGGGTGACAGCACGCCGAGCGACCGGGCGAGGACCTCGTCGACGAGGCTCTGCGCCTCGACGCGGAGCCGTTCCCCGGTTTCCGTCGGTCGGTGGCGCACGGCCCGACCGGGTGCCGGAGTCCGTTCCATCAGGCCGCGGTCGATCATGCGGTGCGCGAGGGTGCCCATCGCCTGGTCGGACTGGAAGGTGAGCGTGGCCAGGTCGTGCAGCGACGCCTCGGGGTTCTGGTGCAGGTGGCGGAGCACGTCCCACTGCACGAGGGACACGCCCAGCGGTGCGATCGCGGCGTCGATCGCGCGGTGGTGGCGGGCCTGCAGCCTCTTGAGGTCGAGGCCGATCTGCGCGAGCGGACGGGTCACGCGGTGAATCATAGCCGCATATCAGGTTGCTTATATCAACATGTTGATTTAGAGTGGCCCGGTGACGCCGCCCCGGACGAAAGAGAACACGATGCGTACCTTCCCCTTCGGCGACTCACCGGTCACCGTCCAGATCGCCGAGTACGGAGCCGGGGACCCCGTGCTCATCCTGCACGGCGGAGCGGGACCGACCTCGGTCGACGCGTTCGCCCAGCGGCTCGCGGACGAGTTCGGCGTCCGGGTGATCGTGCCGACCCATCCGGGATTCGCCGGAACCGAACGGCAACCGGGCGTCGATTCGATCCCCGACCTGGCCGCGCTCTACGAGGCGCTGCTCGGCGACCTGGGCGTTGACGGAGTGCTGGTCATCGGGAACTCCATCGGCGGTTGGATCGCCGCCGAGCTGGCGGCCAGGGGGACGCCGAGAGTCGATCGGCTCATCCTGGTCGACGCGGTCGGCCTCGAGGTCGAGGGCCACCCGGTCGTCGACTTCTTCGCCCTCGACTTCGATCAACTCGCCGTGCTCAGCTACGCCGACCCGGAGCGGTTCCGCATCGATCCCGCGGCCCTGCCGCCGGCCGCCCAATCGGCCATGGCCGCCTCCCGCGCCGCCCTGCGCGACTACGCCGGAACCACCATGGTCGACGCAACCCTGGGCCACCGACTGTCCGGAATCCGCCGGCCGACCCTGGTGGTCTGGGGCGATCACGACCGGGTCGTCGATCCCGAGGTCGGCCGGGCGTACGCGGCCGCCATCCCGGACGCCCGGCTGGTGGTGATGTCCGGCACCGGGCATCTCCCACAGCTGGAGAGTCCGGACGCGCTCCTGGACCTCGTGCGGGCGTTCGTCCAGAAGCCGTGACCCGGCCCGACGTCAGCCCAGCGGGTTCTTTCCGGGCACCGCCGCCGACATGTCGGTGATCTCGCTCCAGCGGCCGGCCACCTCGGCGGGCGTGGGAGTCCCGGTGAACCTGACACCTGCGTTCTGGAACTGCTGCACCCGCTGGACCTGGCCACCGCCGACCACGAAGACGGACCCGGTGTCGGTGCATTCCTCGGACATCAGGTGGGCGACCACCGGCGCCACGAACGCGGCCGGCAGCGTGGCGAGAAGCTCTGCCGGCGCGACGTCTTCGGTCATCCGGGTGGCGGCGAACGGAGCGATCGCGTTGGCGGTGACACCGTACTTCGCGCCCTCGATCGCCAGGGTGTTGATCAGGCCGACCAGACCGAGCTTGGCCGCGCCGTAGTTCGCCTGGCCGAAGTTCCCGTAGATGCCGCTGGTCGAACTGGCCACCACGACGCGGCCGAACTGCTGATCGCGTAGGTGTGGCCAGGCGGCGCGAATGACGTTGAATCCGCCGTACAGATGCACCTTGAGCACCGCGTCCCACTGCTGCGGCGTGATCTTCGAAAACGAGGCGTCGCGCAGGATCCCGGCGTTGCTGACCACTCCGTCGAGCGAACCGAAGGAATCCAGCGCCGTCCGGATCACCGAGGCGGCCCCTTCCTCGTTCGCGACGTTGTCGTAGTTCGCGACCGCCGTTCCGCCGGACTCGACGATCTCGGCGACGACCTTGTCCGCCATCTCCGACCCGGCACCGGATCCGTCGCGCGCCCCACCCAGATCGTTGACCACGACGCGGGCGCCCTCCGCGGCCAACAGCTTGGCGTACTCACGCCCAAGGCCGCCGCCGGCCCCGGTCACGACGACGACGCGCTCCTTGACACCAGACATCCTCAGTCCTCCCGAACAATCTCCGAGCGTCGGTGGGCATCGCGCGCCGAGCTCCCAAATTTCTACAGTAGATTAGATTCTGTGCGGACGACGGGCCGATGTCAACCCCGGACCGGTGACCGTCGCACCGCCGATCCTCTTGCCTTTCGATTCTATTGTTGATTAGATTATCTCCTGTCGAGACGTGACCACCCCCGAGGAAGGGCCATCGATGCTCCAAGAATCCTTGCTGCAGCGCGCCGACGATCCCGTCTCCGAGGTTCTTCGTGCGGCACTGTCCGCGCGACCGAACGACCTTGCCGTCGTCGACGGCGACCAGCACTGGACGTGGCAGCAGCTGGGAGAACGGGTGGCCGGCGCGGCAGCCCTGCTCCGGCAATCCGGCGTGCGGGCCGACCGGCCGGTCCTGGTCGTCGCCCGCAACGGCGTCGTGCATGTGGTCGCCCTGTTCGCCTGCCGCCAGTTGGGTGCCGTGTACGTGCCGGTGAACTGGCGGTTGGCCGAGCCGGAGCTGGCCGACCTGGCACAGGACGCGCAATGCGCCGCCATCCTGGTGGACGAGGAGTTCGCGGGCGCGGCCGGGCGGATCGGCCCGAGCGTGGGCGACGGCGCCGCCGTGCTGACGACGACGGCCATCCTCGACGCACCTGCCCCCGGCGGTGCCCCCGACGGGGAGCCGGTCGAACGGCCGGTGTCCGCCGACGCCCGCCTGGTGCAGATGTACACCTCGGGTACGACCGGCCGCATCAAGGGCGCCATGTACAGCGCGGGAAATCTCCGGGTGGTCACCGAAAGGCATGCGGCGGCCTGGAACATCGGTCCCGACGACGTGAGCCTGGCCTGTATGCCGCTGTTCCACATCGGCGGCCTGGCCTGGGTGCTGGCGTCCCTGAGCATCGGTGCGCCCGTCGTTCTCGCCCGCGAGTTCAACCCCGTCGACATCCTCGACAGCTGCGAGCGCGAACACATCACCACGACGCTGTTCGTCCCGGCGATGGTCAGCGCCCTGCTCGACGTGATCGAGCAGACGGGCCGGCGCCCTGCGCTGCGCCGGATCACGTGTTCCGGAGCCCCGATGCCGCCGGCGCTGATCACCCGCGCGCAGTCGGTGTTGGACGTCGACCTCTACCAGGTGTACGGGCTGACCGAGGCCACCGGTGCGCTCACCCAACTCGACCCGCCCGACCATCGCGGCGACCAGATCCTCTCCGTCGGTCGGCCCTATCCCTGGATCGAACTGAAGGTGGTCGACCCGGCCACCGGCGACGAGCTGCCACCCGGTGTCGACGGCGAGGTGTGGACGCGGTCCGAGCAGGTCTTCCTGGGCTACCGCGGCCTGCCCGAAGAGACGTCGGCCGCGCTCACCGAGGACGGCTGGCTGCGCACGGGCGACATCGGCGTCGTCGACGCCGACGGCCTGCTGTACCTGCGCGACCGGCGCAAGGACATGGTCATCAGCGGCGGTGAGAACGTCTACCCCGCCGAGGTCGAGAAGGTGCTCGCCGCATACGAACCGGTGCTCGAGGTGGCGGTGATCGGCGTCCCGTCGCAGCGGTGGGGCGAAACGGTGAAAGCCATCGTCGTGCCGCGGCCCGGCCGCGTGATCGACCCTGCCGACCTCATCGCCTTCACCCGCACCCGGTTGGCCGCCTTCAAGTGTCCCACCAGTGTCGACGTCGTCGACGTCCTGCCCAGGACGGCCAGCGGCAAGATCCGTAAAGACATTCTGCGCGAACCGTTCTGGGCGGGACGGTCGCGCAACATCGGCTGATCCGCGGCCGCGGCAGCAATCTCATCGACAGAATCGAGAGCAGACGAATGACCGAGACGGTGACGCCGACTTCCCTGCTGGTTCCCACGTGCGAGCGGGGTGATCTCGACCGCGACTTCGCGCAGACCTGGTACCGGGCCTGGGTCGACGGATGGAACAGCCACGATCCGGAGCGGCTGCGTGACCTGGTCACGGACGATTTCGTGCTGGACAGCCCGACCACCCGCCTCGTCGAGTGGGACGTCCATGGGCCGGACGGCGCCGTCGAGTACATGCGGTACGTCGTCACCGCGTACCCCGATCTGATCTGGGAGATCGTGGCGCCGCCGATGTTCACCGACGGCCACCGCCTCGCCGCGTTCAGCTGGCGTGGCACGGGCACCTTCTCAGGCGAACTGGGACGTCCCGGCGGCAGGGCGGTTCCGGGCACCGGGCTGCCCTTCGAGTTCCGCGGCCTCGAGGTCTTCGGGTTTCGCGGTGACCGTGCCTGCCATCTCTTCGCCTCCTACGACATGACCGGGCTGACCAAACAGATCGGCATCTACCCGTCCGGGCGGTAGTCCGCGCGGTGCCACCAGCACGGAAGCGCCCTTGCCGCCGGCCCGTTCCATGCTGACTGAACCCCGGTTGCGCAACAGACATCGGTCTTGCGCAACCGGGGTTCAGTGATAGATGTGGATTGATAGTGATGTGGATGAGGTCCGCCGGCCGGGGGCCGGCGTCAGCCCCTGCGGGCGACCGCCTCGGCGGTGGCCTGCGGCAGCACCACCTTCAGGTCGCCGACCACGCCGAAGTCCACCAGGTCGAAGATGGGTGCCTCGGGATCGGTGTTGACCGCCACGATCGTCTTGGAGGTCTGCATTCCGGCGCGGTGCTGGATGGCTCCGGAGATTCCGGCCGCGACGTACAGCTGTGCGGACACCGTCGTGCCGGTCTGTCCGACCTGGAACCGGTGCGGATACCAGCCGGAATCGACCGCGGCCCGTGACGCGCCCACGGCGCCACCGAGGATGTCGGCGAACTCTTCCACCTGGGAGAAGTCCCCGCCGGTGCCGCGACCACCGGACACCACGATCTGCGCCTCGACCAACTCGGGCCGTTCCGATCCCGACGTCTTGACCTGGGTCGAGACGATCCGGGCGCCCTTGGCGTCGTCGGCCACCACGTGCGACACCGGCTGCACCTGCACCGAGGCCCGTTCCGACACCTCGGTCGGGGTGGTCGCGTTGGCCTTGACCGCGATCACCACGCCCGCTCCGTTCGGGAAACCCGTGGTCACCGTATAGTCGCCGGCGAACACGGACTGCACCGCGGTCACCCCCTGGTCCCCCACCCGCACGTCGACGGCGTCGTAGACGAACCCGGCTCCGGTGCGCAGCGCGACCCGGGCGGCGATCTCCTTGCCCTCCGTGGTCGAGGTGACCAGCACCGCGGCCGGCCGCCGGCTCGCGACGAGTTCGGCCAGCGCCCGCGCCTTCGGCTCGACCAGGTAGTCGGCGTAGTCGGACCCCTCGAAGGAATATGCCCCGCGGGCGCCGTACCGGGCGAGCGTTTCGGTATCCACCTCCGTGCCGGGAGGGCCGAAGAGCACCGCCGACGGCTCGCCGATACGGCGCGCCACGGTCAGCAGCTCCAAGGCCGATTTGGCGATCTTCCCGCCGTCGGCGGTGATCAGTACGAGAACCTCAGACATGATCGATCCCTTCCGATCTCAGATGAACGTGCCGGTGGCCAGAAACTCGACGAGCTTGATCCCGCCGTCGCCGGAGTCGGTGACGATCTCGCCGGCCGACCTCGCCGGCCGGCGATCCGCCGAGACCACCGAGCACAACGCGTGGTCCAGACCCACCGTGTCGGCGGACAGGCCGAGATCGTCCAGGGACCAGACCGTCGTGCGCTTCTTCTTGGCGGCCATGATGCCCTTGAAAGACGGGTACCGCGCCTCGTCGGTCCGGTCCGTGACGCTGACCACGACCGGCAGCGCAGCCTCGATCCGCTGGACGAGCGTGTCGTCTTCCCGGCTGACGCGCACCGTGGAACCGTCGACCTGCACCGTCGATGCGTACGTCAATGCCGGCCGGCCGAGCCGGTCGGCGACCAGCGCGGGCAGCACGCCACCGCCGCCGTCGGTGGAGGCCATGCCGAACAACACGATGTCCGCGTCCAGCTTTCGGATCGCCTCGGCCAGCACCAGCGAGGTCGCGAACACGTCCGATCCGGCGATCGCGTCATCCAGCACGTGGACGGCCTCGCCGACACCCATCTGCAGGGCCTTGCGCAGCGCCAGCTCGGCGCCTGCCGGACCCACCGTCACCGCGACGGTCTGTGCCCCGTGCGCGTCCGCGAGCCGCAGAGCCTGCTCCACGGCGTACTCGTCCAGTTCGGACAGCAGGCCGTCTGCCGCGTCGCGGTCCACCGTGCCGTCCGGCTCGAACGAACGGTCACCCGCCGCGTCCGGAACATACTTGCAGGCAATGACGATTCTCATGCGGTCTCCCAAAGGACTCTAGTCAAGGGTAAAAAGTATTCAGAGTTCTCGGTAACGGCCGGCGAGGATGTTCTCGACGACCGCGAACTTGCGGACCTTCCCGGTGGCGGTGAGTGGGAGGTCGTCGGCGACGAACCATCGGGCCGGGACCATGTACGGCGAAAGGTTCGCCCGGGCGAAGTCGAGCAGCACGTCCTTGAGATCGGCGGGCTCCTCGCCGCGCACGCGCAGGATGCATCCGACGATCTCGCCCAGGCGGTCGTCGGGAAGGCCGACCGCGCTCGCCTCCAGCACGCTCGGATGCGCGACCAGAGCGCTCTCCACCCGGCTCGGCGAGATGTTCTCGCCACCCCGGATGATCAGCTCCTTGAGCCGGCCGGTGAGGGTAATGTACCCGCGCTCGTCGATCGAGCCGAGATCGCCGGTGTGCACGAACCCGTCGGCGTCGACGGTCGCTCGGGTCGCGTTCTCGTCGTGGAGATACTCGACGAGTTGCTGATAACCGCGGGCGCAGATCTCACCCGACTTGCCCAGTGGCAGCACGCTGCCGTCGTGCGGGTCGACGATCTTGACGTCGACCTGCGGCAGCGGATGACCGACCGTGGTCAGCTGATCGGCTCGTGAGTCCCCCGGTCGGGTTGCGCTGAGCACGGGCGATAGTTCGGTCTGCCCGAACAGGTTGATGACGGTGGCGCCGAATGCCAGTTCGGCCGCCTCGATCATCGAGGCAGGAACGTTGGATGCGCCGCCCATCACGACATCCAGCGCCGGCGCCGGTTCGCCGCTGGTGCGGTGCGTCTCGAGGAGCGCGCCCAGCACCGCGGGCACATAGAACAGCACGCTGGCCCGCTCGTCCCGCAGCACGCCGAGCACCGGACCCGGGGCGAACTGCTCGATCAGGATCTCGGTCCCGCCGAGCGCCAGCGGGCCGAGGGTGCCGATGACACAGGCGGCCGTGTGGAACATCGGCAGCGGATTGACGCAGACCGCTCCGTGCGGCACGCCGACCGTCTCCATGGTCAGCTTGGCCACGTTGACCAGGGATCGATGGCGCAGCAGGACTCCCTTGGGCGTACCGGTCGTGCCCGAGGTGTACTGCAACATCACGGGCCGGTCGGGGTCCTGCGGGGCGCGTGCGATCACCGAGGGGTCGGCCGTGGCCGCGCGCCAGCGGTCGGTCTCGGACAGGCTGATGTAGGTCCGGTCCGGGAAGCTCTCCCGCACCTGCGCCACCACCGCGGCCAGGTCGTAGCCACGGCTGCGATCGGCGTGCAGCAGCACCGTGCTTCGCGAGTGCTGCAGCGCGTATTCCAGTTCCGGTCGCCGGAGAACGGGATTGAGCGCCACCAGGACGACACCGGCCAACGCGGCGCCGTACTCGATGATCGGCCACTCCACGACGTTGGGCGCCCACAGCGCCACGAAGTCGCCGGGCTCGGTCAGGCCCGCCAGCGCGGTGGCCACCCGGCACGCCTCGTCGTAGAGCTGCCCGTAGGTCAGCCGGGCCTGCTCTCCCGTGCCGTGACGGGTGCCGACGAGAGCGAGCCGGTCGGGGTGTTCGGCGGCGCGTGCCGCGAGCAGGCCGCCGACGGTCGAGTCGACCAGTGGAACGCTGGTGTCGGCGGGCAGGAACGACTCGGTCAGTTGCGCGAGTGGGGTGGAGGACGTCATGGATTACTCCTGGGATCCGTCGGTGGGTGTCCGGGAGGGATGGGCGGTTCCGCGGAACACCGGGCGCCGCTTCTCGTGGAAGGCGGCCACCCCTTCCGCGAAGTCGTCGCTGGCGAAGAGTCGTACCTGGTGGTCGATCTCGTCGTCCAGCACGTCGAGCGGCGAACGGGCCGGCGCGGCGAGCATCGACTTGATGACGCCATAGGCCACGGGCGGGCCGGCGGCGAGCCGGCGGGCATCGTCGAGGGCGGCGGTCAGGGCCGAGCCCTCGTCCACCACGCGGTCGACCAGGCCCAGGGAGAGGGCCTCGGCGGCCTTGATGGGTGCGGGGAGCAGCATGAGCTGCTTCGCGCGGGCGCTGCCGACGCGGGCGGGCAGGCTGGCGAAGATGCCCATGTCGCCGGCCAGCCCGACCCCGGTGAACGACGTGGAGAAGGTTGCGCCGGCGCCGGCCACGATGCGATCGCACGCCAACGCCAGCGATGTGCCCGCGCCGTAGGCGAATCCCTCGACGGCGGCCACGACCGGCTTGGGGCTGGTCCAGATCGCGCGCACCACGCGCTGCGCCGCCTCCGCGCGCGGACGTGCCTGGTCCTCGGGAAGCCTTTGCATCGTGGCGATGTCACCGCCGGAGCAGAACGAGCCGCCGGCGCCGGTCAGCACGACGACGCGGACCACGGAGTCATCCTTGGCCCGCTCCAACGCCTGCGCCAGCGCGATTCGCAGATTCCAGTCGATGGCGTTGCGCACCTGCGGCCGATTGAGGGTGATGACCCGGATCGAGTCACGATCCTGCGTTCGGACGACGTCGCTGTCGTCGACGGCGGTCATGAGCCGGTGAATTCCGGGCGGCGGCGTTCGATCACCGCGGCGAGACCTTCGCGGGCGTCACGGGTGCCGGAGAGTTCCGAGACGACGCGGGCTTCCTCCGCCAGCCGAGCCTCGACCGGCGCCCCGATGCCGGCCCAGACCAGGCGCTTGGTCGCGGCGACCGCCAGCGGCGGGAGTGCGGCGAGCGTGCCCGCGACGTCGAGCAGCCGTTCCTCGAGTTCGTCGTCCTCGACGACGAGATTGACCAGCCCGATCCGGGCGGCCTCGTCGGCCGTCAGTGTCGGATTCAGCAGCAGCAGCTCCATGGCCTTGCGGGCCCCGACGATCTGGGTGAGCGTGACGCTGCTGCCTCCGTCGGGCGCCATGCCGACCCGAACCGCTCCGGAGAACAGGCGGGCCGAACGGGTCGCGACGACATAATCGGAGGCGCAGACCAGGCCGAGACCACCGCCACCGGCCGCGAATCCGTGCACCCCGGTGACCACCGGGGCCCTGAGCTGCAGCAGTGACGCGGTGACGATCTGCAGCCAGGCGGTCGCCTCGCGCAGGTAGTCGGGCAGTGCCTCGCCCTTGGCCGCGAACGTCTTGACGTCGCCACCGGCGCAGAAGTTGGCACCCTCGCCGGTGAGCACCACGACCCTGGTCCGCCGATCACCGTGACAGGCCAGGATCGCCTCGTTCAGGTCGCGCAGCAGCTCGACGTCCAGGCCGTTCGAGGCCTCTGGCCGGTTCAGGCGGATCCGGGCAATGCCGTTTCCTGGGCCGTTTCCCGGGCCGTTTCCTGGGCCGCTGCCCGGCTGCTCCAGCAGAACGGGTCCGGTCATGCGGGGCTCCTCGAGGTGAAGGCAGTGACGCCGGCACCGCCGGCCTCGCCGGCGATGTGCTCGATCACCGCGCGCAACTCCAGGTCCAGTGCCGGCCGCAGCTCCAGCGCGGCGCCGTCGTACACCAGCCGTTTGATGCCGACCAGCGCGTCCCGCCGCCGGTGCGCGAGCGTGTCGAGGAATGCCGACACCTGCGTCTCGAACCGTTCCGGAGGCCAGGACCGGTACGCCAGCCCGAGCCGGACCGCGTCGAGGCCGCTGATGCGGTCACCGGACAGCAGCAGGCCGAGAGCCTGCTGGCGGCCGACCAGGCGGGGCAGCCGTTGGGTGCTGCCGCCGCCCGGGATCTGTCCGAAGCGCACGTGGTTGTCGGCGATCCGGGCGGCGTCGTGGACCACCACCAGATCGGCGGCCTGCATCAACTCGAAGCCACCGGCCGCGGCGACACCCTCGACCACGGCGACGACCGGGACCGGGACGTCGGCGATGGCCCGGCAGGCGGCCGCGAAGTTCTCGAAGAGCGGTCGCAGCGCGTCCGGGCCGCCCGCTCGGAGACGCTCGACCTCACCGAAGTCGCCTCCGGCGCAGAAGTTGCCGCCCGCGCCGCGGACGGCGATGACGTGCACGTCCGGGTTCTGGCCCAGGTTCCGGAACGCGACCTCCAGTTCCCGGCCGAGCGCAACCGTGATCGCGTTGAGCTGCTCCGGCCGGTCGAGCAGGACATGACCGACGTGGCCGAGAACCTGGCTGCGGACGGCCGTCACATCCCTCGCCCCCCACCGACCTCGAGCACCGCACCGGTCATGTAGCCGGCCAGGTCGGAGGCGAGGAAGACGACGGCGCCGGCAACCTCGTCCGGCTGCCCGGCCCGCCGCATCGGGATCGACGCCTCGGCGGCGGCGAACGCCTCGGCAGTCATGGCCGCCGTCATCCGGGTGCGGATCAGCCCGGGTTGGACCGCGTTGACGCGGACGCCGTGGTGCGCGAGTTCCTTGGCGGCCGCCTTGGTCAGACCGACGACGCCGGCCTTGGCGGCGCTGTAGTTGGTCTGTCCCGGGTTGCCGAACTTGCCCGACAGCGACGAGATGTTGACGATGCTCCCGCCGCCGTTCTCGCGCATCACCGCCTGGGCCGCCCGGACGCCGAGCCAGGTACCGCGCAGGTGGACTCGTATGACGAGATCGAAGTCGTCGACGGTCATCTTGCGCAGCGACGCGTCCCTGGTCACCCCGGCGTTGTTCACCCAGATGTCCAGGCCACCCAACCTTTCGACGGCAAGGTCCGCGATCGCCTGGACGTCGGACTCGTCCGTGACGTCGCAGGCGGCACCGATCGCGCCGGGCATCGATTCGGCCGCCCGCCGTGCCTGGTCGCCGTCGAGGTCCGCGAGGACGACCCTGGCTCCGTGCTCGGCCAGGCGACGGGCGATCGCGAGCCCGATCCCCTGGGCGGCACCGGTGACGACGGCCCGCCTGCCCTCGAGCAAGGCCGGGGACGCCGGGGCGGAGATCGGGGCGGACATCAGCCGACGAACCGCACGATCGACTCCACGACCGCCGCCGGCTTGTCGCTGCCGTCGACCTCGACGGTGGTGGTCACGGTCACCTGGACGGCACCGGACAGCGGGGTCACGTCGGTGATGACGGCGGCTCCGCGGATCTTGGCGCCCGACGGCACCGGGCTGATGAAGCGGACCTTGCCCAGGCCGTAGTTGACCGTCATCCGGACGTCCCGGACCTCGTACAGCTCGTGCCAGATCACCGGCAGCATGGACAGGGTGAGGAAACCATGGGCGATGGTTCCGCCGAACGGTCCGCCGGCGGCGGCCTCGGTGTCCACGTGAATCCACTGGTGGTCGTCGGTGGCGTCGGCGAACAGGTTGATCCGCGCCTGGTCGATCTCGATCCAGCCCGAGACGCCGAGATCGGTCCCGGCCGCCGACGACAGCTCCTCGATGCCCTGGAACACCTTCATGGGTCAGCTCCCTGTTTCTAGTTTCTGAATCTAGATTAGATTCAATCGACGGATGCCGTCAATGGGCGATGTCGGTCGTTCGTGGACGGTGCCGGCCCGCGGGCCGGACTGCGGCAGGCCGGGGCGGCACTGGACGATTCTTTGATTCTAGATTAGATTTTAGGCAACAAGAGTCCCAGGAGGATCACCATGCCCGAGGCCTACATCGTCGACGCCGCACGGACCGCGGTCGGACGCCGCAACGGCGGGTTCGCGAGCGTGCACCCCGCCGACTTCGCCGCCCATGTCATCCGCACGCTGGTCGAGCGCAACCCGATCGACCCGGCCGATGTCGAGGACGTCGTCTGGGGCTGCCTGGACAACATCGGCGCCCAGGCCGGCGACATCGCCCGCACCGCGGCGCTGGCGGCCGGGCTACCGGAGACCGTCCCCGGCGTGACGATCGACCGCCAGTGCGGGTCCTCCCAGCAGGCCGTCAGCTTCGGCGCCATGGGCGTGCGCAGCGGATTCCAGGATCTGGTCGTGGTCGGCGGCGTCCAGAAGATGAGCCAGTTCCCGCTGCTGAGCGCGTTCGGTGCCGGCGAGCCCTACGGTTCGGTCGATCCGTGGACGGACTGCAAGGGGTGGGAGGCGCGGTATGGGACCCAGGAGATCTCGCAGTTCCGCGGAGCCGAGATGATCGCCGAGAAGTGGCACATCACCCGGGAGGACACGCAGGCCTTCGCCCTGGAGAGCCACCGACGCGCCCTGGCGGCGATCGACGCCGGCGACTTCGAGAAGGAGATCACCGTCTACGAGGGCGTTTCCACCGACGAGGGACCGCGCCGCGGCACCTCCGCGGAGAAGATGTCGACCCTGCCCACGCTGCTTCCCGGTGGCGTGCACACCGCCGCCGCCGCGAGCCAGATCTCCGACGGCGCGGCCGCGCTGTTGATCGCCTCCGAGGCCGCGGTCAAGCGGTACGGGCTGACCCCCCGCGCCCGCATCCACCACATCTCGGTGCTCGGCGACGACCCGGTGATGATTCTCAGCGCTCCGATCCCGGCCACCCAGCACGCGCTGAAGAAGGCCGGCATGACCCTGGACGACATCGACGCCATCGAGATCAACGAGGCGTTCGCGTCCGTCGCGCTGTCCTGGCAGCGCGAACTCGACGCCGACCCGGCCAAGGTCAATCCGAACGGCGGCGCGATCGCCCTCGGCCACCCGATCGGAGCGACCGGCGCCCGCCTGATGACGACCCTGCTGCACCATCTGGAGCGCACCGGCGGCCGGTACGGCCTGCAGACCATGTGCGAGGGCGGCGGCCAGGCCAACGTCACCATCATCGAGCGGCTCTGAACCGACCCGGCTGTGGGACCGACAGTGCGATGACCGACAGCAGGATGACCGACGGTGCGACGACCGACGACCAGGTCCTGGAGGGGCTGCTCAGCCGCCGCTACAGCTGCCGAGCGTTCCGCCCGGCGCAGGTGCCGGCCGAGACGATCGCCAGGATGTTCGCGTTGGCGCAGCGGACTGCCTCCTGGTGCAACTCGCAGGCCTGGCAGGTGCACCTCACCAGCGGTGAGCGGACCACCGCCTTCGCGCGGGCGCTGACGCGGCGCGCCGCGGCCGGCGCGGTGGCACCGGACATCGGTCTCCCGACCAGCTACCAGGGGGCGTACCTGGACCGGCGGCGCGCGGCCGGCTACGGGCTGTACTCCGCGGTGGGCGTGGCCCGGGACGACCGGGACGGGCGCGAGCGTCAACACCTGGAGAACTTCCGGTTCTTCGGGGCTCCCCATGTCGCCGTGATCAGCTCGCCCGCGGCGCTGGGCACCTACGGCGCGGTCGACTGCGGCGGCTACGTCTCGACGCTGATGACCGCGGCGCAGAGCCTGGGCGTGGCGACGATCGCCCAGGGCGCCATCGCGATGTACGCCGACGTCGTGCACGAGCACCTCGGGATCCCCGAGGACAGGAACGTCCTGTGCGCCGTCTCGTTCGGCTACGCCGACGAGAGCCATCCGGCCAACACCTTTCGAACCGACCGGGCGAAGCTGACCGCCGTCGTCAGCGGACTCCCCCCGATCGAACCCGAGGCGTGAATCCGGCCACCTCGCACGGCCGCATGCCGGGCCGACGGACCGGCACAGACAGAAGGGCATCAGATGGGACGCACGGAGCCCGGAACCTACACCACGAGCTGGACGCCGCCGACATACGTCGTCGACGACGACGGGAAGGTGGTGGGCCTGCCTGAGCCACCCCGCCCGCACAACTGGGGACGGTGGGGCGCGCTGGACCAGCGCGGCGCCGCGAACTTCATCACCCCCCGGCTGGTCGCCGCCGCCGCGTCGACGATCACGGAGGGACGGGTGGTCAGCTGCGCCGTCCCGCTCGACCGCACCGGCCCGCTGCATCCCTCGCGTGCCCAGATCAGCCACTGGTACACCCTTCCCGGCACCGAGTACGTGACAGGGAACGCGATCAACCTGGTCTACCCGGGCGTGCAGATCACCGACGACGCGATCAGCATGCCGCTGCAGGGATCGACGCAGTGGGACGCCCTGGCGCACTACGCCAGCGACGACGCCCTGTACAACGGGTTCTGGATCGGCACGGTCGAGCAGACCGCCGGCGCCACCCGGAACTCCATCCACCAGCTCAAGAACACCCTCTGCGGTCGCGGCGTGCTGCTGGACGTCGCCCGCCACCAGGGCGTCGAACGGGTTGCCCAGGGCTACGCCATCACCTCCGAGGACCTGGAGGCCTGCGCTCGGGCGCAGGGCGTGCAGGTCGGCACCGGGGACATCCTGGTGGTGCGGACCGGGCACGTCCCATGGTTCTACTCGCTGGCGGACAAGACCCCGTTCTTCACCGGCGGCGCACCGGGACTGTCCATCGACACCGTCGACTGGCTGCACGCGCACGAGGTCGCGGCCGTCGCCGTCGACAACATCGCGGTCGAGGTCGAACCGTTCGAGGCACCCGTGGACGTTCCGTACCCGCTGCACAAGCGACTCCTGCGGGACCTCGGAATCACCATGGGCGAGGTGTGGCACCTCGAGGAGCTGTCCGAGGTGTGCGACGCACTCGGGCGGTACTTCTTCTACCTCTCGGCTCCCCCACTCAACGTCACCAACGCCTCCGGCTCCCCCATCAACCCCGTCGCGGTGTTCTGATGGTCGCGAGGTCCCCGCAGTCGATGTGGCTCGATCCCGAGGCGGTCCTGTCGTGGCTGCTGGGCCAGGGAGCGCAGGTGTCGGGTCCGCTGACCATCACTCGCATCGGGGCCGGCCAGTCCAACATCACCAGCCTCGTCCGGGACGGGAACGGCGGCGAATGGGTGCTGCGCGAGCCCCCGCCGGGCACCCCGGCCGGCACCGCACACGACGTCCTGCGCGAAGCCCGGATCCTGACCGCGTTGCGGCCCACCGACATCCCGGTCCCGACCGTCGTCGGGACCGGCGTCGGGCCGTCGGGCCTGGACTTCTATGTGATGTCGAAGGTCGCCGGCGTCACCCTGGAGTCGGAGTCGGACGCCCAGCGCCTCGAGCCACCGGCGCGGCGGCGCCTCGGCCTCGACGTGGTGGCTACGCTCGCGCACCTGCACACGATCGGTCCCGCCTCGGTGGGGCTCGCCGACCTCGGCCCGGTGACCCCGTACGTCCCTCGACAGGTCCGTCGCATCCGGGAGGCATGGGCACGCTACGGCCAGGACAGCCGTCACAACCGAAGCTGGACAGCCGTCCTCGCGTCGGTGGAGAAGAACCTACCCAGCGACTACCGCACCGTGATCGTCCACGGTGACTTTCGGCTGTCCAATCTTCTCGTGTCGGGCGAGAAGGTGAGTGCCGTCCTGGACTGGGAACTGAGCACGCTCGGTGACCCGCTCGCCGACCTGGCATGGCTGCTCGACGACTGGCGCCAACCCGAGGATCCGGCCATCACCATGCCGAGTCCGACCCGGGCCGGCGGGTTCCCCACCCGATCGGACCTGATGGACACGTACCACCAGATCACCGGCCTGAACCTGGAAAGACTCGACTACTACCGCGGATTCACCCAGTGGCGGGCCGCCAGCCTGCTGCAGGGAGTGCTCCGACGTCGCCGGGCCGGGATGATGGGCGATCACGGCGATCTCGACCTCGACGCACTTGACGCATCCATTGCCGAGCTGATCGACTCCGCCGCGCACCACCTCGGGGCGTGACCGTGGACGCCTCCGACGACTTCACCCACGAGCCGGGGTCCGAGCCGCACTTCAACGAGTCGATGTACTTCCAGTTCCATGACCCGGTCCACCGGATCGGCGGGTTCCTGCGACTGGCCAACCGTCCCAACGAGGGCCGGGGTGAACGCACCGTCTGCCTGTTCCTGCCGGGCGGTCGCCTGGCCTTCGGGTTCGCCCGGCCGGAGGTGACGGACAACGAGCGGCTGAGCGCGGCCGGACTGACCGTCACCGTTCGGCGACCCTTCGAGCTCGTCGACGTCGAATATCACGGCACAGTCAACGTTCTCGACGATCCCGCGGAGCTGTCCGATCCCCGCCGCGCGCTGTCCCGCAGCCCGCAGGTCGAATGCCGGGTTGCGTTGACCTTTGCGGCGGCGGCACCGGCGCACGCGCAGACCTTCGAGGGCGCCGGCGGCTCGTTCGCGCCGAACCACTACGAGCAACTGATGACCGCCCGGGGCACCGTCGTCGTCGGTGAGACGCGCGACGAGGTCCAGGGTCGTGGACTTCGCGACCATTCCTGGGGACCGCGCTCCTGGCAGGCTCCCTGGTTCTACCGCTGGCTGCACGGATCCGGTGACGGGTTCGGCTTCATGGCCGCCTACTTCGGTCAGCCGTCCGGTCCGCCCATCACCGGTGGGTTCGTCTGGGACGGCTCCCGGCTGCACCTGTGCGACACCGTTCGGCTGACGACCGAACGCGACCACGCCCAGCACCAGGTCGCGTCGACGGTCAGGATCGCTGCGGGTGCTCGCGAATGGACCTTCCACGGCAGGGTGGAGACGTCCGTGCCGCTTCGGCACCGCCGCCTGAAGGGTCCCGACGACTGGGCGGAAACCCGCATCGTCGAAGGCGCCACGGTCTGGACGGACGACCACGGCCGGGTCCTGCACGGAATGACCGAGTATCTGGACCAGATCGACGAGGGTCTGCCCGTCGGCCTGGCCGTCTGACGACGGCACCGGCACGGGTGACCATGAAAGCGTGGCAGCTGCAGGCACTTCACGGGCTGTCCGCGTGGGAGAGCGAGAGGACGGCACCATGGCGCGAGCAATCGATCTGACGGCGGAGCACATCGGCGAGCGGGTGGTGCGGCTGCCACTGCCCCTGCCACTGGCCGACCTGCCGCTGGTCAACTGCTACGCGATCCTCGGCGACAACTCCGTCACGCTGGTCGATCCGGGATGGAAAAGCAAGGCGACCGACGACACGCTGCAGGCTCATCTCGCGAATCTGCACGCGAAACCGACCGACGTGCAACGGATCCTGGTGACGCACGCCCACTGGGATCACTACACCCAGGCCCTGGACTGGCGGGAACGCTACGGAACGACCGTGCTGCTCGGCCGCGCCGAGGGCGCCAGCATCGACCGACTCGACCTGTCCCGCGGCTCCTTCCCGCAGCAGGTCGAACTGCTGCGGCACGCGGGAGCGCCCGACCTGGCCGAGACGATCGACCGACTCGAACTGGCCGACCACGAACGCGACATGCCGTTCGGCCCGCCCGATCACTGGCTCGACCACGGCGAACGGATCGACTGCGACGGACCACGGGTGACCGCCATCGCCACCCCCGGACATACCCGGGGCCACTTCGCCTTTCAGCTCGACGACCTGCTTTTCACCGGCGACCACATCCTGCCGCGCATCACACCCTCCCTGGCCTTCGAGCAGGCGCCGGAGCGGCTGCCCCTCGGGTCCTACCTGTCCTCGCTGCGCGGCCACCTGCACCGGCCCGACCAGCGGATGCTGCCGGCGCACGGCCCGGTGTCGCCCAGCGTGCGAGCCCGCGCCGGTGAACTGCTCGACCACCACGATCGGCGGCTGGCCCAGACCCGGGACCTGGTCTCGTCCGGTGCGTCGACGGCGTTCGCGGTGGCCCGGGCCATGCGCTGGACGCGGCATCAGCGCACCCTCGACCAACTCGGCAGCGTTCACGCCATGACCGCCGTCCTCGAGGTCCGCGCACACCTCGAACTCCTGGTCGACCGCGGCGAGCTGACCAAGGGCGAGCTGACCGAGCACCCCGACGTCGTCGAGATCTACACCGCCGCTTGACATTTCTTGCCGCGACGACCTGCGGAATCCGCGGGATCGAGAACGACTGCCGGCGACCACGGTCCCGCCCACCCTAGGTCCGGCAGGGCCAGGCTACCGGTCCCGCGCGTCCTTACCGTAGAGGCAACGTCATCGACGACGCAGTCCACCGGCTCACCAGGAGAAGACATGACAGCGCAACAGGTCCAGGTCGTTCAGAAGCTGTTTTCGGCGGCCGGGGCCGGCGACATCGACACGATCGCCGATTGCCTCCACCCCGACTTCACGATCAACCAGGTCGCGGGCACGCCGTACGCCGGCACCTACCACGGTCTCGACGGGTTCCTGACCATGTTCGGCATCTTGACCTCGCACTTCGAACTCGGTCAGCGCGACCTGGCCTTCCACGACACCGGCGACTCCGAGATCGGGGTCATCGTCACCTTCGACGTCGACTTCACGTCCCGCGCCACCGGACAGACGGTCACCAGTGGGAACGTCGAGCTCTACCGCTTCGCCGACAACCGGATTCGCCGCATCGACGTCTACTACCAGAACGCCCAGGCCGTTGCCGCGCTGGCCGCGGCCGCGCCCGCTCCCAGCGCAGTCCCGGGGGTCTGACGGAATGCGTGCAGCAGTGGTGCAGACGTTCGGCGGGCCCGACGTCCTGCAGGTCATCGACGTTCCGACGCCGGTGCCCGGACCAGACGAGGTGCTCGTCAAGGTCGCCGGCGCATCGATGAACTTCGCCGACATCATGGTGCGGACCGGGGCGAACGTCGAATACGGTGCGACCAGTCCGCGTGCGCAGTTCGGACTGGGCACCGATGTGGCCGGCACGGTCGCGGCCATCGGTGACGGGGTGACGAAGTTCCGGGTCGGCGACGCCGTCGTCGGCACCCAGGAGCGGCTCGACCGGTCACTCAGCACTCAGGCGGAGTACGTGGTGCTGGAGACCTGGGAGCTGGCGGTGGCGCCGGCGGGTGTCGACCTCGTGCTGTTGGCGAGCCTTGGCCTCACCGCGACCACCGCCGACCAGGCGCTGGACACGCTCGGACTCGAGCCCGGCCAGTGGCTGCTCGTGTCCGGCGCTGCCGGCGGGGTGGGCCTTCTCGCCGTGGAACTCGCCAGGCTGCGCGGGCTGCGGGTCGTCGCCCAGGCCGCGCCGGCTGACGAGCAGCTGCTGCGGGAGGCGGGCGCCGAGCTCTTCGTGTCACGTGACGAGGACCTCGTGCCGACCGTCCGCCGGCTGGTACCCGGTGGCGTCGACGGCGCGATCGACGCGGCCAACCTCGCTTCCGGAACCGCGGACGCGGTCCGGCACGGGGGTGCCTTCGTCTCATTGCTCAACTCCGCCCCGATGGCGCGCCGCGAGGTGCGGATGACCAACCTGACCTGGCACACCGATGCCGAGCGACTGGCCAAACTCGCGGCCTTCGCCGGAGCGGGTCTGCTCAGCCTGCGCGTCGCCAAGACCTACCGGCTCGACCAGATCGCAGAGGCCCATGAGGATCTCGCGGGCGGAGGCCACCGCGGCCGGATCGTGCTGATCCCGTGACGAGGACGAACAGGAACAGGAGATCGTCATGAACGGGCGCTTCGAGGGCCGCGTTGTCGTCGTCACCGGCGGCTCGACCGGTCTCGGGTACGGCACCGCCGAAAGGCTCATTGCCGAGGGGGCCACGGTCTACATCGTCGGGCGGCGACAGGCCGAGCTCGATGCCGCCGCCAGCCGGCTGGGGCCGGCCGCGATTGCCGTCCAGGCCGACGTGACCAGCAACGATGACCTGGACAGCCTCTACGCCATCGTCGGCGAACGAAGCGGCCGCATCGACGCGGTGGTGGCCAATGCAGGCGGGCCTTCGTTCGGCACGATCGAGTCCTACACCGGTGACGAACTCGATGCGTCCTACACGGTCAACCTGCGCGCCGTCGCATTCACCGTCCAGAAGGCGCTGCCGCTGATGTCCGAGGGCGGGTCGATCGTCCTGATGAGTTCGATCGAGGGCGAGCGCGGATCGGAGGGCCTCGGCGCCTACGCGGCGATGAAGGCCGCGCAGCAGTCGATGGCACGCACCTGGTCCAACGAGCTGCGCTCACGTCGCATCCGGGTCAATGCGATCAGTCCGGGCGTCGTCTACACGCCCGCGTACGAGAGTGCCGGCTGGACCCGCGAGAAGGCCGAGGAAGTCGTCCCGCTCATCCCGGCGGGCCGCCTGGGACTCGAGTCGGAGGTCGGCGCCGCGATCGCGTTCCTGGTCTCCGACGACGCGTCCTTCGTCAACGGCACCAACCTCGTCGTCGACGGCGGCCAGACCGAGGTGGTCTGAACCCGAGACCGAGGACCCGGCCGACGGCCGGGTCCTCGGTCTCGGGCCAGGGGCGGGGTCACTGCGCCACGAGCCTCGATGGTGGGGGCGCGTGATACTTGTCACATGAGTGCGAGCCTGGGAGAGTTCCTGAGGGCGCGTCGCGCCAGAGTGTCACCCGGTGACGTCGGGCTCGGCGAAGGATTCCGTCGACGGCGCGTTCCCGGCCTGCGCCGTGAGGAGGTCGCCGAGCTCGCCGGGGTCAGCGTCGACTACTACATGCGTCTTGAGCAGGGACGGACGGCGAACCCCTCGTCGTCGGTGCTCGATGCGGTCGCGCGTGCGCTGAACCTGAGCCATGACGAGCGACACCACCTTCATGACCTCGCTCGCCCGGCCAGTCGTGCCGACGTCATCGACGCGGACGCCGATGTGGGCGCCGACACCGGGACCGACGAGGTGATGCGTCGGGTGCTGTGGGGGCTCAAGGATCAGCCGGCCTTTGTGCTGTCGCCCGCGATGTTCGTCGTGGAGGCAAACGCGGCAGCGACCGCTCTGTTCGGCCCGATGGCCCGGGCCGGGGAGAACCTCCTGCGCCACGCCTTCACCGATGATCTCGCGCGAGTCAGAACGCCGAACTGGGAAGCCGTGGCGACCGAGGCGGTGGCCTCGCTCCGGATCCAGACCGTCCGCTATCCCGCCGACGAGAGCATCAGGAGCCTGATCGCGGAGCTGAGCGCCCGGAGCGAAGACTTCGTTCGCCTCTGGGCCAGGCATGATGCGCACGAGCGTGGCACCACCACGGTGGACGTCATGCACCCCGACGTCGGCGTCGTGTCCCTGACCAACATGTGGCTGACCCCACCGTCCAACCCGCGACGCACCCTGGTGGTCTACACCGTCGAGCCCGGGTCGCCGAGCGCCACCCGCCTCGCGCTGCTCCTGAAGGTGGCCGCGACGCCGTGACCACCGTCCAGGATGCCCCGGTCTACGCCCGAACCGGCGTCGGCGCCGTGGCCAGGATGCGCATCGCGTCCGAGGCGGCGAGATAGCCTCGCTCCACCGCGGCGTTGTATCCCCCGTACTGGAAGTCGGAGATCGCGAGGACCACCCGGCCCTCGGGTGCCAGGATCTCGTCGAGCATCGAGTACCGACCCGGGCGAACGAAGGCGGTGCCGCCGCGCGAGAACGGGTCGGCGACCCAGTCGTAGGCGACGACATCCTCGATCCGCTCGACCGGGACATCGATCGCATCCGCGAAAAGACTTGCCAAGGAGCGTGTATCGGACAGGTTCAGTCGCGGATCGACGCTGAAGCCGACGACCTGGGTCAGTCCGTCGGCACGTGGCAGGTCTCTCCGGACGTGGATCAGCGGGTGCGCCTCGTAGTCGGGGCGTTGCAGATAGATGGCCTCGACCGGCCCCCGAACCAGCGCGAACAGTTTGACGAAGGCGTTCGGTGTCTGGGTTCCTCGCCGCGAGGTGCCCAGCTTCGCCTCGGACAGCCCCGACGGAAAATCGATCGCCGCCAGCGTGTTACCCGTCGTCGCCACGACCGCCACGTCGGCAACGAGTTCGTCGCCCTCCGCCGTCGTCACGACCACTCGCCCCTGCTCGTCCAGAATCGACGCCACCGGAGCGCCGAGGCGAACCTCGGCTCCGGAGTCCGACACGACGGACTCGACCAGAGATTGCAGGCCGTCGACGACACGGAACGCCGCACGTGTCCGCAACATCTCCGGCACTCCCCCGGCCCATGCCGTCAGGAACGCGATCCACGCGGCCGAGGCCTGCGCCGGCTCGCCGCCGGCGATCATCCCGAAATAGGGTTTCAGCCACCGTGCTTCGTCCGCGGACAGGCGGATCCGGTCCAGGCGATCCTGGATGGACAGATCGTCGAACCGGGTGATCTCACCCTTGCGCAGCGTGGGCCGGTAGGGCTGCGGGAACGCGGCGGGGAGGTCGCCGACGAACGCCGTCAGGCCCGAGACCATCTGGGTGAATCCCTCGAGCGCGGAATAGCGCCGGGTGGTGCCACCCTCCCGGATCGCGTACGTCTCGAATGCGGGCGTCGGGGTGACGTCGAGGCGATATCGGCTGACCTCGGTCCAGATGAACGGCTCCGACCAGTGGATGTTCTGCCCGCCGATGTCGGTGCGTTCACCGTGCACGTTCGGCGTGTAGGCCCTGCCGCCGAGTCGCTCTCGCGCCTCCACGAGCACCGTTCGGACTCCTCGATGTTGCAGCTCTCGGGCGGCGATCGCGCCACCGAGCCCGCCGCCGATCACGATGGCGTCTGCCTGCGTTGTCATGTCTGCCCTTCCGATTGAGTTCCCGGCGTCGACCATGTGCGTGGTGGGACGGTGGCCGAGAGTGGTTCCGGGCCGGCCGCCCGGATGACGTACTGCTCGCCGATCAGGGCCGATCGCCGGGAGCCGGGGTCCCATGGCGCGGCGTGCACCGCGATGACCGATCCGACCTCGAGCGGGACCTCGTTGCCTTCGACGACCGCGATGCCCTCGTCCATCGCCAGGCCCATGCCGTGGCCGAGCCGGCCCCACGACTCGACGCCCGCCCGGTGCAGCGCGGCGGTGCCGGCTCGCCAGACGTCGTGCCCGGTGGCGCCCGGTCGCAGGGTGCTCACCATGGCCTCGACGCTCGCGACACCGGCGTCGAGCAGGCGGAGTCCCGAGTCGTCGTCAGCGCCGATCGTTCCCGATCGAGCCAGTTGCGCGGTGTACCCGCCGACGCGAGCGTTCACCTCCACGCTCGCGATCCCGTTCGCGGGAACGACGCGGTCGGCCTGGAAGTGCCACCACACCCAGGGATTCGTGCCGGCATTCATGATGACAAGCGCATCCTCGGCGCCTGCCCGGACCGCGGCGAGTCGCGCGGTGGATTGCGCCACGGCGTTTCGGGTGCCCGGCGACAACGCCTCCGCAAATGCGACCATGCCGTGGTCGGCGGCGGTCTGCGCGGCGGACAGCAACCCGATCTCGTAGTCCGACTTGATCGCCCGCGCGCGCTCGAACGGGCCTCGCCCGGATCCGGTCGTGTCTGCCGTGTGCGCGTCGACGACGTCGTGGCCGGACAGCAATGCCGGTAGTCGGTCGAAACTGGCGAACCGCTGGCCGAGGCCGACCCGAGCCGCTGCCGGGCTCAACTCCCGCACGACCTGCGCGATTGCCTCCTCCACGTCGGTTGCTGCCCGGACCTGCGCGTTGCGGGCAATGTGCCGGGCCCAGTCCGCGAACTCGCCCTGCGGGCCCCCGGGCATCACCAGCACCGGATCGCCGGCCGGCGGCACGACGATGGCGAGGCCCTTGAAGGCCGGTGCCAGGTTGTTGAACGTGAATCCGGTCAGGTATCGCGCATCACCGGTGGGCGGGAGCCAATCACCCGAGTCCGCCGAGACGAGGAGGTCGAGGCCGTCCTCGCGCATCCCGGCCTGCACGGCGGCAAGCCGGCGGCGATACTCGGTGTCCAACGCGCCATTCGTCGGTGTGCTGACGTCGTTCATGGCATATTCCTGCCTGTTTGAAGGAGATTTGTGTCGCGAGGTCACACGATCGTCTGACCGCCGTCGACCGACACGGACGCACCGGTCATGAGCGACGCCGAATCGGTCAACAGGTACAAGGCCACTTCGGCGATCTCCCCCGGTTCGCCCAGACGACCGATCGGCATCGCCGCGCTGTAGGCCTGCGCCACGGCCTCGTCGCCATTGGTCGCCTCCGCCAGCATTGGCGTACGAATGATCCCGGGCAGCACCGCATTGACCCGGATGCCCTGCGTCGCGTAGTCGAGTGCGGCCGACTTCGTAAGACCGATGACCGCATGCTTGCTCGCGACGTAGTCGGCAGAGTTGGGGATGGCGACCAGACCGTTGGCGGACGCCGTGTTCACGATCGCACCACCGCCGGAGGCGAGTATTGCCGGAATCTCGTGCTTCATGCACAGGAAACAGCCGACGACGTTGACCTCCAGCGACCGAACCATCTTGTCGACCGCGAGGTCGGCGAGCGGGAAGAATCCGTTCTTCAGCGAACTCACCGGAGGGAGTCCGGCATTGTTGAAGGCGCCGTGCAGCCCGCCGAACTCGTTGACCGCCGCGGCGACGAGTGCGCGGACGTCATCCTCGACGGAAATGTCGGTGCGAACGAACTGCGCCTGTCCCCCCTCACTCTTGATCCGTTCGACGATCGCCCGTCCACCCTCTTGCGACAGGTCGCCGATCGTCACCTGGGCGCCGCGTCTCGCCGCGCGAAGCGCGCTTTCCGCCCCGATCCCGGACGCACCGCCCGTGATGATGATCGATTTTCCGGTGAACTCGCCCATTCATCTCTCCGCTCCAACGGCCGATAATTCGGTACATCGGCCACGCTAGATCCGGAGAACTCGATCACACCTGGCCCTGGTTGTCCCTAGGACTGACAGACCCGGTCAGTGGGGTCGGCGGGCGCCGCCGGATGGCTCCGCCGGACCGTGGCTCGACCGACTCTGCAGAAGCGCCTGGCCATCCCTTGACCATCCCCGGGGATGGTGTACCGTCGATCGGGTGCGGAAGGGAGAACCGTGGCCGAACCGGAAAAGACCGAGAAGATCACCGTGAACATCGGTCTGGTCGATCTCGGCGAGATCGACCTGCTGGTCGGCGAGGGCTTCTACGCCAACCGCACCGACTTCATCCGCACCGCCATCCGGCGCCAGTTGGAATCACGAACGGAGGCAGTGAAACAGACGGTCGAGCGCCGCACGCTGGAGCTCGGCACCGTGCGCCTGGACCGTGCGCAACTGGAGGCGTTGCGCACGGCCGGCCGGAGCACCGCGCTGCGGGTGCTCGGGCTCGGGGTCATCGCCGACGACGTCACCCCCGAACTCGCTCTGGCCACCATCGAGAGCGTCGAGGTTCTCGGCGCCTTCCGCGCCCCCCGAGCGGTCAAGGCCGCGCTGGCCGACCGCATCCGCTGACGCGTCCCGTCACGTCGGTTCGTCCGGACTGAATGCTGTCCGGATTCACATCACTTCTGCCCCAACGACTGTGGCGGACCTTTCACGTCGAGAAGGAGAACCATGTCCCGGAAATGTTCGTCGCTGCCCGCTGCGCTGGATCGCCTGCGCCACCAACTGGCCGGACCGTTGCCCGACTCTTCGGCCGCCGGGCGGACGCTGCCCGACCCGACCGGCATCCTGGCCCAGCTCGGCCTCACCGGTGCGCCGCCGGACCGAGCGGGCCTGCCGATATCGCTGCCGGAGTTCACCCTGCCCGATTTGCGCCTGCCCGATCTGCCTTTGTCCGATCTGCGCCTGCCGGATCTGCCGATGCCGGCCATCGACGGGTTGCGCGGGCCGCTCGTCACTCGACACCCGGGTGGACCCGACGAATCCGTCCTGTTCGACGCCGCGAACGCCGGCGGCGACCTGCGCCGGCTGACCCACCACGCGCCGGCCGGGAGTCGTGACTACTGGCTTTACGTGCCGACCCGACGTCGGGGCGAGCCGGTCCCGCTGCTCGTCATGCTGCACGGTGGCACCCAGTCCGCACTCGACTTCGCGGCCGGCACCGGGATGAACCACCTGGCCGAGCGGCACGGTTTCCTCGTCGCCTATCCGGAACAGTCCCGGCAGGCGAATCCGGGCGGCTACTGGAACTGGTTCCGTGCCGAAGACCATGTCGCCGGCGCCGGCGAACCGTCGATCCTGGCGGGCATCGTGCACGAGATACGCCGAGGACACGAGATCGACAGTGAGCGAATCCATGTCGCGGGACTCTCCGCCGGTGGGGCGATGGCCGCGGTGCTCGCCGGCACCTATCCCGAGCTGTTCGCCGGATTGGGCGTGCACTCCGGCCTCGGCTACCGGGTCGCCTCCGACCTGCCGTCTGCGTTCGCCGCGATGAAGGGCGCAGGCCAGCCGGTGGTCGGGAGCGCGGCCCGGACGATCGTGGTGCACGGCACCGACGACCATCTGGTCGCACCGGTCAACGCGGACACCATCGTCGACGCCGCGCTGGCCGCCCACCCGGGACTGACACGCACGCCGACCAGCCGCCCGGACACCGCCACGGAGCGCGCGCACACCGTCGAGACGTACCGGGACGACAACGGCATCGCTCGGGTGCAGTCGTGGCGGGTGCAGGGCGGCGGTCATTGCTGGTTCGGCGGCGACCCGGTGGGCACCTACACCGATCCGTCCGGCCCCGACGCCTCCGCGGCCATGGTGCGCTTCCTCGTCGGCGACGACTGATCGGAGGGCCGGCCCGGGTCAGGGCGAGCAGCACGATCATCCGTCGGATGGACCGTCGCTCACCACCATGATGTGCGCTTCGGCTCACCGAGCCGGTGGGTCGCCGTGCCGAAGCCGGAAACCCAGCACGCTCGCGCCGATGATGGACAGGCCGACCAGCAACAACGCCCCGCCCGCACCGATCGCACCGTTGGTGAAATCCAGGACCGCCTGCGGCACGACGGTGGCCAGCGCCACCACTCCCACCACCAGCAGCCCGACCATCCGGGTCCGCACGTACCCGAGGAGCCCGCCGAAGGCGAGCAACACCAGGAGCAGGTAACCCGCCACGGCCGCCGCGGTCGACTCGCCGCCGTTGACCACGATCTCCGCTGCCGCGAAGATCACCGCGCAGGCGGCGACCACGCCGACCGCTCGTTCGTCGAGGAACCCGGTGACCGACCCGACCGACCAGCCCAGGCCGAGCAGGGTGAGGCCGACACCGACAGCAACGGAAGGATTCTCGATCTGGGCCAGCTGACGCGCCGTCCAGGCGGTCCAGGTCGCGACCGTGAGGACACAGGACAGCAGCAGGGCCAGGTGCGTCACGGTGGTGCGGCAGAACGCATACGCACCGAGCAGAAGGGCGGCCGCAGTGACGAACGCCGCCCGGTCGGCCGCATCGGGGCCAACGACCACGGCCGCCGTGCCCGCGCCGAGTACCGCGCCGACGACCAGCAGAACCGCCACCACACGTCGGCGGGCGGCCGGCACGGCACCGGCCCGTGGGGCCCAGCCATCGGGCGCGGTGAGCGCGATGACCAGGGCCGCGGCGATGAGCAGGGCCGCGGGAATCGCCAACAGCGTGATCTGCAGCGCCCGGGGAATGGTGTCCCAACGCGGCCCCAGCAGGACGAGTGCCGCCGCGAACACGAAGGCTCCGCCGACATATCCGCCCACCTCGGGCAACACTGCGCGCCAGGACGGCAGGCCGTGCGAGACCGGCGCCGGGCCGGCGTACTCGGTGCGTATCTCGGTGGCCTGGGCGACGGTCAGCCGGTCGGCCGCCACCAGCCGGTCGAGAACGGCGTCGAGTCGGCGGGCGTCCGACGTCTCGAGCCTCGAACCAGTCACCCGGTCAGCCTGCCTGCGGCGGCGCGCGGCCGACAGAGTCGATGGTCCCTGGCGGTTCCCGATCTGGCGCCCCCGTGGGACCTTCTCCCCTGTCCGTCGGCGCGGCCGCCGCTGTTGGCTGGGTGACGATGGAACGGAGACATCGATGACGACCAGTCACGCCACGGAAGATCGGGCGACCGACGCTGCCGGCCTGCCGCCGACCGAAGCTACGTTGCATTCATCGCCCGCAGGGCCGGCCGTCGCGTCGACTCCGGTCGAATCCGGCACGGGCTCGGCCGCCCGGCCGGCCACTCCGCCGCCGGTCCCGCCCGTCGCGCAGCCACCCGCGCCACGACGCGGCCGGCGCCTGCGCCGGACCGTCCTGGCAACGGTCGGGCTGCTGCTCGTGCTGGCCGTCGGATTCGTCGGCGGCGCCGCGGCTCTCGCACTCGGCGGGGTCACCCGCACGACGGCCGGTTCGGCCGCGCCGTCCGTCGGTACCACCGCCCCGTCGACCGGTTTGGCGGTCCCGTCGACCGGTTCGACAAGTCCGGCCGGCCCGCCGACCGTTCAGACCGTTGTCCCGGAGCGGGTCGCGGCCGCCTTGTTGCCGTCGGTGGTGTCCATCGTCGCGCGCACCCAGGCCGGGGTGGGCGAGGGTTCCGGCGTGATCCTGTCCGCGGACGGGCTGATCCTCACCAACAACCACGTCGTTGACGGAGCCACCGATCTCGAGCTGCAATTCAGTGACAACCCCGTCGCCGGTGCGACTCTGGTCGGCGGCGATCGCGCGGACGATGTCGCGGTGATCCGGGCGCAGGGCGTCTCGGGCCTCACTCCGGCGCCGCTGGGCACCGCTGCCGGACTTCAGGTCGGCGCGCCGGTGATCACCATCGGATCACCCTTCGGTCTGTCGGCCACGGTGACCTCGGGCATCGTGTCCGCGCTCAACCGGCCGGTGGTCACCAGCCCCGATCAGTCGGGAACGCCGGATCAGGGCCAGAAGTCGATCACGGATCCGGTGATCAACGCGATCCAGACCGATGCCGCGATCAATCCCGGCAACTCCGGCGGGCCGCTGGTCGACCGGACCGGGACGGTCGTCGGCATCGTCTCCGCGATCGCGTCCCTGCCGGTCGGCGCCGGCGCCCAGACAGGTTCGAGCGGAGTGGGTTTCGCCATCCCGATCGATCAGGCCGATCGGATCGCCCAGGAGATCATCAGCACCGGTCAGGCCACCCAACCGGTGCTGGGTGTCACCGTCGCCAATGCTTTCGGGGTGGAAGGCCCGCTCACCACCGGCGCCACCGTGACCCAGGTGGCGCCGGGCAGTGCTGCGGAGTCGGCGGGTCTGCAGGTCGGGGATGTGCTGACCCGCTTCGCCGATCAGCCGGTCACCTCGGCCGACGGTTTGATCGCGGCCGTCCGGGCCGCGGCGCCGAACAGCACCGTCGAGATCGCCTATGCCAGGGGCGGCGCGAGTTCCACCGTCGCGGTGACTCTCGGGTCGGTCGTCGTGGGCTGATCCGGCGGGAGGCGGACCGGGATGGTAACCGGATGACGGGCCACTTCGACCCGGCGATGGCGATGGTGTTCCTGGCCGGCGCGGCGTGCTTCGCGTGGGGCGCGCATCTGCTGCAGGCGCCGGACGCCACCGGCCGGAGCATCCGTACCTCGGCGGGCGCGGTCACGGTGATCGCGGTGAGCACGCTGGTGGTGATGCTCGGCGGCCCACTCGGGTGGCTCGGGTGGCTCGTGGTCGTCTGCGGAGTCGGCGGTTGGCATCGCCTCCGGTGCCTGGCGCGATCAGGCTGGATGCCGACGGCCGACCAGGGACGGCAGCAGCAGCCCGCTGACCAATCCGAAAGCCGCACCGGCGACCAGTCCGGTCATCGCTCCGGTCGCGATCACCGCCACCAGGGGCCACTGCGCTCCGGTGAGCCCGGCGCCCAGGAACACTACCGGCATCGCGACCGACCAGCCGAGTGCGCTGGCGAGGATCCATCGCCAGGGGTGCGGTACCCGGCCGCGCAGTACCGCCGCTTGGACGGTACCCAGCGCCACGCCCATGATCAGGCCGAGCCCGGCCGCCGCGAGCAGCATGGGCAACCGGGCCGGTTCGCCGCCGTCGTCACCGGACAGGACCGCCGGAGCCGAGGCGGCCGCCCAGCCGATCCCGGCGATCACCACGGTCACCAGGACCCAGTGCCAGCGCCGGTTGCCAAGCCAGCCTGCCAGGCCTCGGGCCTGCGCAAAGCCCAGCGCCACGCCCTCGACCAGGCCCCCGGCCACGATGACGGCCAGGGCAACCACCGCGACTGACGCGGTGCCCTGATCGCCGACCGCGTTGTCGGCGATTCGGGACGCGGCGGCCGACGCGGCCATCCCGATGGTCTCCGCCGCCGCGCACAGTGCGGTCCAGCGAAATAAGGACGGTGGATCGGCCACTCGCCGCGTCGCAGGTGTGACTGGCGTGCGCACGATGTCGGGCATCTCGGTCCCCTCCCGACGGCCATGCTCGGTCCGGCGGGGGCAGATCCGGTAGGGCCCGAGGTCCTGCCGCTCGGGTCGCACCCGATGGGCCGAGCCGCGCCTGCCGCGAAGCAAGGCCCAAAGTCTCTACCGAGCTGGGTGGTTCGACGGTGGGGTTGATGCAGCCGACGGAACGGAATCGGCCGACCGCACACGCAGAGGATCAACGATGACCCGAACACTCACCGCCGCAAGCACCATCGGCAACTGGCTCGACGACCCCAATGGCGGACCACTGATCACGGGCCTGCTCGCCCAGGCCGGCGTCGGCGTCGAGATGCTCGACCCGATCAAGGGCTTGCCCCTGCAACAGATGGTCCCGCTCAGCCAGGGCCGGCTTCCCCAATCCGTCGTCGACGACATGGTTCGGCAGGTCAACGGCGGGGTGCTGCCGACCGAGCAGGAACCCGCCGGATGGGTGGAACGGATCACCCAGGGCCGTTTCAGCGGCCGGACGGTGGTCGTCACCGGTGCCGCCAGCGGCATCGGCCGGGCCACCGCCTCCCGTATCGCCCGTGAGGGCGGCCGAGTCGTCGCCGTCGACGTCTCCACCGATCGCCTGCACGATCTGACCACGGCTCACTCCGACGCCACCATCGTGCCCGTCACCGCGGACATCACCGACCAGAGCAGCATCGACGCCGTCGTCGCGGCCGCCGGCGGCACCATCGACGCCTTGGCCAACGTCGCCGGCGTGAACGACGACTTCTCCCCGCTGCACGAAACCACCGACGCCACCTGGGAACGGGTGCTCGGCATCAACCTGACCGGCCTGTTCAAACTCACCCGGGCCGTCCTGCCGGTCATGCTCGCCGCCGGCCGCGGTTCCATCGTGAACGTCACCTCGGAGGCCGGGCTGCGTGGCAACGCCTCCGGAAATGCCTACACCGTCTCCAAACACGGCGTCATCGGCCTCACCCGCTCGGCCGCGTTCATGTACGGACCACAGGGCATCCGGGTCAATGCCGTCGCCCCCGGCGGCGTCGCCACCGGCATCCCCTTCCCACCCCATGTGTCCGAGGCCGGCTCCGCCCGCCTCGCGCCGTTCCAGCGGGCCATCCCGACCGTGGCCACCGCCGAACACCTGGCCGCCTCGATCACCTTCCTGCTGTCCGACGACGGGGTGAACATCAACGGTGCCGTCCTGCCCTCCGACGGCGGCTGGTCCGTCCAGTGAGGAGCTCAGGAGCAAGGTGCCGCCCAAGGCGGAACCCACACGGCCGTCGTCCCCTCACACGAGGATGAGAGGGCGGTAAGAGCGCCGAGCGGGACATTCGTGCCATGACGATCTTCCAGAGCTCTGCGGCACTCTCGCCCCGGACGCGGCGACCCACCGGGACCCGACGTCGAGAACCGTGAGGCGGACGTCGCCAATTCGATCGTCTACGAGAACGGCGACGTCGCCCCGCCGTCATCCTGTTCCTCGATCGCCTGGCGGACAGCGTCGACCTGGACGCCGAGGACGGCGCGTACGGCGCACGCATCTGTGCCGCCACCGGCTGGGCGCTGTCAATCTGATCCGGGAGTGGCTCTGACGATCGAGCTATCCACTCGAGATCGGTCATATCCGCAGGTCAGCGACGGTGAGGTCGGTGGTGGTCCGGTCAACGCCGCAGGCCGGACGGTGGCCTGCCCGGCTCGACGGGATCAACCGCGGCAGGTCTGATCCCGGCGACCGTCGGTTCTTGTCCACTCAGGGTGGGACCGGTGACCGAAGCACCTGGTCGACGCCGGTAGCGTGCACCTGAACTGGGCGGCCGACGCCCTCCGCACGATCCCAGGAGGACGAATCCAATGACCGAAGGCGCCGGGCCGTCGAGCGAGCCGTTCGACCTTCTCGTCATCGGCGGCGGCGTGATGGGCATGTTCACCGCGTGGACGGCCGCGCAGCACGGCAGCCGGGTGGCCGTGCTGGAACGGGGGCGGGTGGGCGATCCGGCGACCGCATCCTACGGCCGGACCAGGTCCTACCGGCGTGACTACCTCGACGCGGGCTACGCGCGACTGGCGGACGAGGCGATCCGACTGTGGACCGAGTTCGAGGCGGCGACCGGCACGGACGTGCTGGTGCGCTGCGGCTGCATGAACATCGCCAAGGCCGCGGTGACGCCGGACCTGGACACCACCTATGCCACGCTCAGCACGGACGTGATGAGGCGGCTCGGGATGCCGGTCGAGCGGTCGGCCACCGACGAGGTGACGGCGAAATTCTCCTATCTGGTCGCCGATCTGGCCGACCTGGACCCGACCGGCGGCCTGGTCAATCTCCCGGCCGTCGCCGGCGCGCTGCAAGCAGGCCTCGCCGCGACCGGTAGTCCGATCTACCAGGGCACCACGGTCTCGGCCATCGAACGGGACGGTCGGCAGCTCCGGATCTCCAGCACCGCCGGGGATTTCCGCACCGCGTCGCTGGTGGTCACGGCGGGGCACGGCACCAACGACGTGCTCGCGCTCCTGCCGGACAACATCCTGCAGGTGCCGATCACCAAGGACCGCCCGAGCGACGCCAAGTACTTCCGCCCGCCGGCCGACCGGCGGCACCTGTTCACCTCGGACGCCATGCCGGTGATCGCCTACCTCGACACCGGGATCTACCTGCATCCGATCGTCGACGGCCTGATCGACGCGGTGAAGATCGGCTACTACAACCCGCCGGACATGCCGATCGGCAGCGGCGGCCCGACCAGCATCGACAGCATCGAGGCCTTCGTGGAGCAGTGCCTGCCCGGCATCGCCGGCTCGCAGGTCACCCAGGTGGCGGAGGTCGACCAGTGCGACTACGACCTGGTGGCGGACGACAACTTCGTGCTCGGCGCCGTCCCCGGGTTCGACAACGTCTTCGTCGGTGTGGGCTGGCGCGGCACCGGCTACAAGTTCGCGCCGTGGGTGGGCCGGGTGCTGTTCGAGTTGGCGCTACGCGAGGGCACGGTATACGACATCGGCCGGTTCTCGCCGGCTCGTTTTGCCACATCCACGTCCGTTGTCCAGGAAGGGGAATTGTCATGAGCCGACCGTCGAAGAGAACCTTTCTCGAGCGACTGTCCGACGGCCCGGTGATCGGCGCCGAGGGCTACGTGTTCGAACTGGAGCGCCGCGGCTATATCAAGGCGGGCCCGTATGTGCCCGAGGTGATCCTCGACGAGCCGGACGCGCTGCGGCAGTTGCATCGCGAATTCCTGCGCGCGGGCGCCGACGTGATGGTCGCGCTCACCTACTACGCGCATCGTAAGAAGCTCAAGGATGTCGGCCGGGAGGGTCAGCTCGAACAGATGAACCGGCAGGCCGTCCGAATCGCCAACGAGATCGCCGCCGAGGGCGGCGCGCTGGTGGCCGGCAACATCTGCAACACCTGGTCCTACGATCCGGCCGACCCGAAGCGTTCCGGAGAACTGGTCCGCGAGCAGTACCGCGAGCAGCTCGGCTGGGCGGTCGAGGAGGGCATCGACCTGGTCATCGCCGAGACCAACGATTTCGTCGGCGAAGCGCTGATCGGGCTGGAGGTCTGCCAGGAGCTCGGCCTGCCGGCGTTGGTCACCTTCGCCAGCGTGCAGCCCGAGAAGACCTACGACGGCTACGACTATGTGGACGCCTGCAAGGTGCTGGCCGACGCCGGCGCGGCCGTGGTCGGGCTGAACTGTTCGCGCGGGCCGGCCACGATGATGCCGCTGCTGGAGAAGATCCGGGCGGCGGTGGACATCCCGATCGCCACCCAGCCGGTCCCCTACCGGACCAACGCCGCCGCACCGGCCTTCGAGTCGCTCGCCTACCTTGACGGCCGGCGCGCCTTCCCGATCCAACTCGAGCCGTTCGCGCACACCCGCTTCGAGATGGCCGACTTCGCCAGGCAGGCAGCGGATCTCGGTGCCGGCTACATCGGGATCTGTTGCGGCGGCTCGCCGCACTACGTGCGGGCCATGGCAGAGGCCCTCGGCCGGCAGACACCCGCCAGCCGCTACTCGCCGGCGCTGGACCTGCACCCGGTGCTCGGCGCCCCGCAGAACGCGTCGGCGCAGGCCGTGATGGGTGACTGGAGCGTGCAGGTCTGACGGTGCCGATCGGTGCCGATCGGTGCCTCGGTGGCCGTTCGGCTGCGTCGGGCCGGGTGCGATCAGGCGATCCAGGCCTGGAACTGCTTCTGGTCGGGCGGCTCCCACCGGTATTCGGCCGCCCGCTGGGCGACCCTGGCCGCGATCGTCGTCTCGGGATCGCGGTCGGCGATCGCGCCCCGCAGCTGTTCCGCGGAGCAGATGTTCTCCGACAGCAGCACGGACAGCAGCATCGCATTGTCGTGCCTGTCCAGGTCGCCCGTCACCAACTGGCTCTGCAGGTCCGCGACCCGCTGCCAGTGCCGGCTTTCGAGGTCACCGAGACCCAATTCGCGAGCAGCGGCCGGACCGAAGCGACACAGCCCCGCAGTGGTGGTGATACCGCGCGCACGCAGTTGGTCCCGGTGCTGGCTGAACGGCGCGACATCCAGAATCGTCTTCGTCGGCGGGCTGAGCAGCTCCGTCCGGGCAACCTGACCGTGCTCGGCGTCCTGGAGCCATTTCTTGAACGATGGGTCCGATCTCGCCCACTTCTTCAGGTCGGGGTTCCCGGCGATCGCGCGCAGATCGGGCTCCGCCCGGGCAAAACGGCCCAGGTACGCGTACAGACAGGCCCGCTGGTATCGAAAGAGCGGTGTGGGAAGGGCGGTTCGGCTCAGGTCGCGGAACTGCTCGATGAAGAGGCCGACGTCGGCCGGTCGACCGATCCACGGGCGGAGCATCTTCTCCGGAAGGTTCGGCCGGCGCCGGTTCATGGCCGGCGAGTGGTCCACCGCGGGTGGCACCTTGCTCAGCGAGGTCAGGCACCACAATGCCAGCGCCGGCCCACGCATCGTGGCCTCGAACGCGTTTTGATTCCTTCCGGACTCGGACCCGGCGACGACGGCGTCCAGGACCGGTTGAAGGTAGCCGACGGCCTTGTTCCAATGACGCGCCGCTTCCTTTGCCTTGGCGCCGGCCGCGAGCTTCCCGATTCTCGGATTCTCCGACAAGGCCAGATTGCAGTACGAGACGGCAAGGTTGAACTGCATGCGCAGCACCATCTGGTTGCCCTCGATCGACTCCACCGACTCGATACGTTGCTTGACGACTCGGCCCTTGAACCGGTGCAGGATCGTCTCCAGTCCCGCGCTCAGCAGCCCGCACGTGTCGGCGGACTTCCCGTAGTTCTCGTTCAATTCGGCGATCTCAGCCGCGATGTTGTGACCGTCGAAGGCGATCGCCTCACGGAGCAGTCGCTGACGCTCCGCGTCGGCGACCGTCCCGCCGACCGCGCAGGTGTAGGCGGCGACACTGCGCCAGTCCCGCACCCGGTACAGACCGTCGTCGAGGTAGGGATACCGAGCCGCCAGCGTGACGAGAACGAACGCCGCAACGCCGGTCCAGACGTCGGCGGGCGCGGCTTTGGCGCCGTCGTCCTTCGACGAGACGGCAGCGGCGGCCTTGCCGGCATCCGGACTCGAATCCGACAACCCGAAATCCGGTCGACGGATGGTCGCCGCGTCGGCGTAGCGTTTGTTGCGATACATCGTGACGTGCACCGATCCGTCACCGAGGTCGTCGACGGTGATCCGCCAGGCGGATCTCGGCCACAACGCGCGAAGGACCGCGGTCGCGGCCTTGGCCGCGGTGCCGTCCGGGACCAGGCTCAACGCGTCATCGGGAATGGTCGCGTCCGTCGCCTGCGGGATGAGGATGCCGGCCTGACCCGGTTGGGTGCGAGTCATCTCGTACAGCTTGGCCTGGACGCGCTGAGCGGCGGCGGTGTCGGTCTTGCCGTCGGTCCCACGACCCTCGATGACCATGCCGATCTGCAGGCCGTTGCCCCGGGCGACGATCACCGTCCCGAGACCGGCGAGCCCTGTCGCGAGCGCGAGGATGAGCCAGACGAGAGAGTGGTCGGCGGTCGGGACGGGCAGCAGCACCCACGCCAACCAGATCGCCAGCACGCCGAGAATCGCCGTGACGACGAGCCGTCCGACGCGTTCGAGGACATCGGGCGGCGGATGTGGGTCCGCCGAGCCGATGAACATGTGCGTCGCCGTCGCCGCCGCGGCAATGGCCAGCAGGACCGAGACCCGAAGCAACCATTCCAGGGTCGGCTCCGCGCCCGGGAGGCCGTCCCAGGCGGTGCCGACGGTGAGCAGGAACGCGGCGACGACCAGGCTGCCCACTCCGACCAGGAAGTGGCGGGCGGCCCGGCCGAACCGGGTCAGCGGTTGCCAATCCCGGAGGCCGATCGTGTCCGGTGCCACCACCAGGCGAGGGAGCAGCCGAGAGACCAGCAACAGGACGGCGAGGATGGCCAGGAAGGGAACGATCAGTCCCCACAGCGGATCGATCCAGATCGCGAAGAAGGCGTCCCACCCGGACAGCACCGCCGTGAGGCCGGTCTGCGGCTTGGCCGGAGCGGTGTCGAGCACCGCGATGCCGGCGGCAGCGCAATTCTTGGCGACGCCGTCGGCGGCGTCGGACGTCAGGACGGACTCGAAGAGCTCGCGGGCGGTGCCGGGCGCCGACGAGACCAGGTCGTTGGCCACACCGACGACGCCGCCGCCGACGCCGGCAGGGCACAACTGCGGGTCCGCGGCCGCGGCGATCGAGGCCGGATGGAGGGAGAGCCGCCCTCCGGCGCTGCCCGCAGACAACCCGACCGATGCCGATAGCAGCACGCCGGCCCCCCTCGGACTGTTCGACTCCAAGCGTCAGCGATTGCCGTCCAGCATGCTGGACCGGAACACGCGCCGCGACACGAAACGGTCATTCGATGCGACGTCGATGCCGGAGCACTCGCCGAGGTCAGGGTTGCGTGCCGGTACCGCGCAGGCCGAGAACGATCCGGCGGCCGGTGAGGCCCACCGCGAACACGACCAGGCCGGAGACGACCGAGACCCAGGGCAGGGTGACGACCAGCACGACGCACCCGACGATGCCGATGACCTGGAGGGCCCGGGGCCAGCGGCGCTGCCCAGGCGGTTGGGTGTAGGCGGCGGCGTTGGCGATGGCGTAGTAGACCAGCACGCCGAAGGAGGAGAAGCCGATCACCCCGCGGAGGTCGGTGACCAGGACGAGCCCGCTGACGACCACCGCGAGGGCCAGCTCGGCGTGGTGCGGCACCCGGAACCGCGGGTGGACGGCGGCCAGCCAGCGGGGCAGGTCGTGGTGACGCGCCATGGCCAAGGTGGTGCGGCCGATCCCGGCGATCAGGGCCAGCAGCGCGCCGAGTGCCGCCACGGCGGCGCCGACCCGGACGACCGGCGTGAGCACGTCGGCCCCGGCGGCCTGCACCGCCGCGGTCAGCGGCGCCGATGCCGCGGCCAGGTTCTGCGGCCCCAGGGCGAGCAGGGCCGCCACGGCGACCACCAGGTAGACCACGACGGCGACCGCCAGGGCGATCGGGATGGCGCGCGGAATCGTGCGCCGCGGATCCCGGACCTCCTCACCCATGGTGGCGATCCGCGCGTACCCGGCGAACGCGAAGAACAGCAGCCCACCGGCCTGTAGCACCCCGTACGGCCCGCCCCAGTGGTCCAGCGGGGCGGCACCCGCCCCATGCCAGCCGGTCGACCCGCCCACGCCGATCCCGATCACCGCCGCCGTGAGCGCGGTCAGGCTGACCGCGACCAGGAAACGGGTGAGCATCGCCGTCCTGGTCACGCCGCGATAGTTCAGCGCGGTCAGGCCGAGTACCGCGACCACGCCGATCAGCCGCTGCGCCCACTCCGGTCCCGGAATCGCGTACTCCGCGACGGTCAGGGCCATCGCGGCGCACGACGCCGTCTTGCCGATCACGAACCCCCAGCCGGCGGTGAAGCCCCACCAGGGTCCGAGTCGTTCCCGGCCGTAGACATAGGTGCCGCCCGACACCGGATACGCGGTGGCCAGCTGGGCCGACGCGGTCGCGTTGCAGTACGCGATGACGGCCGCGATCAGCAACCCGAGCAGCAGCCCGGCGCCGGCGGCCGCGGACGCGGGACCGAACACGGAGAACACGCCCGCGCCGATCATCGACCCCAACCCGACGACGACCGCGTCGCCGGTGCCGAGCCGCCGTGCCAGCGCCGGCTCGGGTTCGTCCCGGTTCATGACCGATCGGCTCGATCGTGTGTCGCCGAGCCTCCGCCCACAGCGCAGCATCGTGACTCCTGGAGGGAACGGTCGTGCGCTGATCATCGCACGACCGAACCCGACGTTTCGGGCCAGACTTCGTGCGATCAGCGCGGCGGCGCCCGGCCGGACGCCGGCTCCGACCACGACGGTGCTGTGGTCATCGAGGTCATCGGGTCATCGGGTGGACAACCAGACCAGGGCCGCGCCGCCGACCAGCAGGCTGTAGATCGCGAACGGGTACAGGGTGCGGGTGCGGAAGTAGCGTTCCAGGAACCGGACCGACAGGTAGGCCGCGACGAAGGAGGCCAGGCTTCCGGCCAGCACGGGACCGCGGATGCCGGCGCCCAGCGGACCGGTGAGGTCGGGGATCTTCAGCACTCCGGCGGCCAGGATGACCGGAGTGGCGAGCAGGAACGAGAACCGGGCCGCGTCCCGGTGGGACAGGCCCTGAGTCAGGCCGGTGACCATGGCGACGCCGGAGCGGCTGATGCCGGGCAGCAGCGCCAGGATCTGGGACGCTCCGACGAGCACTCCCCGCCACATCGGCAGGGCGGCGATCCGCTGGTCCGAGCGAAGGTCCGCCTCCGGTCCGGTGATGCCGGCGTCCAGGTCGCGCACCGCGCCGGGATCGGCCTGCCGGTGGGGTCCGGACGCGTCGACCAGGGCGGCCTGCGCCATACGGGCGCGTCGGCGCAGTTGTTCCCCGACGAGCAGGATGACGCCGTTGGCGATCAGGAATGCCGCCGCCGGCACTGGCCGGCCAAGGACCGTGCGGAACAGGTGCTCCAGCAGCAGCCCGGCCAGCCCGATCGGAACGGTCGCCAGGATGATCAGCCAGGCCAGCCGCTCGGCGTCGGTGCGGATCCGGCGGTACCGGAATGAGGAGACGAATCCGCCGACGATGCGCACCCAGTCCCGCCAGAAGAACAGCAGCAACGCGGCCGCGGTGGCCACATGCAGGCCGACGATGAACGCCAGGTAGGGCGACTCGGGAGCGGAGATGTCCAGGTCGGTGGCCCAGTCCCCGCCGACCAGCGCGGGCAGGATCACCGAATGGCCCAGACTGGACACCGGGAACAATTCGGTGATGCCCTGCAGTGCGCCGACCAGCACCGCTTCCGCGTACGACAGGCTCATCTCGGTTCCCCACGACCGGGCGCCGATGCGGGAGCACTTCGCACCCGGCGGATCTCGAGAACAACCGGAATCAGCGACAGCACCACGACGACGGCGATGATCGGCAGGAGGTAGGTGTCGATCCCGGGGATCTTCGAGCCCAGCCAGTAGCCGGCGAGCACGATGCCGATCGTCCAGACCAGCCCACCGGCGACCTGGGCGGGCACGAAGATCCGCGGCGGCACCGCCAGCACCCCGGCCATCGGGTTCATCACCGTCCGCACGATCGGGATGAACCGAGCCAGCACGACGGCCTTGGCCGGGCCGTAGCGGTCCATCACCTCACGGGCCCGGACCACCCCGCGGTGCACGGCCGGCCGCTTGATCCGCGCGAGCAACGCCGCGCCGCCGCGCCGACCGATCACATACCCGATCTGCGCGCCGATCAGGGCGCCGCCGGCGGCGGCGACCAGGAGCCAACCCAACGACAGGCCGGTGGGGCCGGCCGCCGCCGCGAATATTCCCGCGGCGAACAGCAACGAGTCACCGGGCAGGAAAAACCCGACCAGCAGGCCGGTTTCGGCGACCAACACGCAGAAGACGCCGACCAGCCCGGTCGCCGCCACGATGCTGGTGGCGTCCAACGGGTTCATCGCCGGCACCACGGCATGAACGATGCGGCCATATCTGCCTCGGTCCCACTTTCTCGAAGGACGCCGCTTTGACGGACGCCGTCGCCGCCGGTCGACGGCTGCCAATCTACTACTCTCCAAATAGTACTAGCTGTGTCCTAGTAGGCTGCGTCCCTGAACCCGACCGCTGGCCCGGCCGCGACCGCTGGCCCGGGGCGTCGGCTCCCCTGGGCCCGGTGTGCCGACCCCGGCTCGATGAGCCGGATCCATGGCCGCTCGATCGCACCGACATCGATCGCACCGACATCGATCGCACCGCCGCGGACGCGGCGACCACATCGGCACAACGACCGGCCGAAGGCGCGGCGCAAGCGATCCGGTCGTCGACGGTCGGAACACCAACTGGTCACCGGTAGATCACGCAGTGTTCACGACAGGTCGACGTTCGTCACCTTGTCCGCCGTCACGGGCGAGGTACAGGCTGCTCACAACACGAGCGGTGGAGGAATCATGCTGCGACGGCGACATCTGTTGGTACTCACCGCGTCGGTCATGCTGCTCGCGACCGGTGCGACCGCCGGGACGGCGGCCGCCGACCCGTCCTGGTGGCGCGGCCACGGTGGCCGCACGCCGACGATCAACGGGTTCAAGAACCTGGTGGTGATCTACGAGGAAAACCACAGCTTCGACAACCTCTACGGCTCTTGGGGTCCGGTGAACGGAGAACCGGTGACGGGACTCTCGGACGCCGAGCAGATCAACCGGACCCAGATCACCCAGGACGGCGACGCTTACGGCTGCGTGCTGCAGGACGACGTGAACCTGTCCTCCCCCGCCCCCGTCGCCACCACCTGCGTCGACAAGGCACACCGGGTGCCGGCGAGCGGCTTCGTCAACGCCCCGTTCACCATCGACGACTACATCGCCGCGACGGACAAGACCTGCGCCCCGGAGGACAAGCAGGCGCCGGCGAACGGGGTGCCCAAGGGCAGCGACGGCGCCGTCGCCGGTGGGTGCACTCGGGACCTGGTGCACCGGTTCTACCAGGAGCAGTACCAGCTCAACGGCGGCTTGCAGAACCGGTACGTCACCGGCAGTGACGCCGTCGGTTTGACCATGGGTGTCTACGACACCACGACGCTGCCGATCTACCAGTACCTGCACGGCCGCGGCGCACCCAACTACGTGGTCGCCGACCACTTCTTCCAGAGTGCGTTCGGCGGCTCGTTCCTCAACCACCAATACCTGGTCGCGGCGCGCGCCCCCATCGACACCTCGGCCGGCGCCGGCGGCCCCGACGCCCAGCTGCACTCGATCGTGGATGCCAACGGTTTCCCGAACGGCGGATACCCGTTGTACACGCCGACCCCGGCCGGCGTCACCGTCAAGGACGCCCAACTGACCCAGGCCTGCCCGTCCGCGGTGCCGAACCTCGCCTGCGGCGACTATGCCGTCAACACCATCCAGCCGAGCAACCCACCCTTCGGCGGCGGCGCGAGACCCCCGCTGATCGACGACACTCGGTACCCGAACATCGGCGACCGGCTGACCGCTGCCGGCGTCGGCTGGAACTGGTACTCCGGCGGCTGGGCCGACGCCGACGCCGGACACCCGGGTCCCCTGTTCCAGTACCACCACCAGCCGCTGAACTACTTCGTCGACTACGGCCCGGGCCAACCCGGTCGCACCCACCTGCGGGACGAGACCGAGTTCATCGACGCGGCCAAGCACGGTCAGCTGCCCACGGTCAGCTTCGTCAAACCGTACGGCGCGGAGAACGAGCACCCCGGCTACGCCAGCGAACCCGACGGCAGCGACCACCTGGTCAGCCTGCTCAAGACGATCACCTCCGGACCGCAGGCGCGCGACACCCTGATCCTGGTCACCTACGACGAGTTCGGCGGCCAGTGGGACCACGTCGCCCCGCCCGGACAGGGCGACAGCACACCGGGACCGCACGACCAATTCGGCCCGGGCACCCGCATCCCCGCCCTGCTCATCAGCAAGGGCTTCAACCGCTCCGGCGTGGACCACACCAGCTACGACACCACCTCCATCCTGGCCACTCTCGAACACGCCCTGAGTCTGCAACCGCTGGCCACTCGCGACGCCCAGGTCGCCGATCTGGCCGCCGCCGTCCGCCTCGGCATCCGCCACTGACCGGGCGGGTGGTCTCGCGGCCGCCTGATCCCCCAGCGCCTTCGGACGGTTCAGCCCGCGGCGTCAGGCCGATCGGCGAAGATCAGTCCGGGCCCGACCACGCTGATCTGCACGCGGGTGCCGGGCGGCGCGACCGATCCGGTGGTGCGGCAGGTCACCGTCAGGTCGAAGCTACCCACCAGCCGGGCTGTGACCAGGCAGTCGTGCCCGTAGTAGTCGACCGACGTGGTCATCGCGGGCACCGCCGGGCCGGTACCGGCCTGGTCGGGTCGTCGGCAGACACCCGTAGTTGCTCGGGACGCAGCATCAACAGGACCGGTCCGGCCGTCGGGTCACCTGGTCGTCGACGGATGGGCACGGTCCCCAGCGGGCCGGTGGCGCAGTCCCCGACGACCTCGGCGGGGACCACGCAGGTGTCACCGAGGAACGCGGCAGTCCGCAGGTCAACCGGCCACCGGTACACCTCACGCGGGCTGCCCACCTGGGTGAACATCCCAGCGTTCATCACACAGACCCGGTCGGCGAACGACAGCGCCTCGGACTGGTCGTGGGTGACGAGGATCGCGGTGACGCCGGCCGCGGACAGGGCGGCCGCCACCGCCGATCGGGTCTCCGCCCGCAACGCGGTGTCCAGGGCGGAAAACGGCTCGTCCAGCAGGACCAGCTCGGGCTGTGGCGCCAGCGTCCGCGCCAGTGCCACCCGCTGCTGCTGACCGCCGGAGAGCTGATGGGGGTACCGGTCGGCCAGCGTCGGGTCGAGGCTGACCAGGTCCAGCAGATCCCGCACGATCCCACGGTCGCCTCGCCGCCGACGTGGCAATCCGAAGGTGATGTTGCGGGCCACCGTCAGGTGCGGAAACAGGGCACCCTCCTGAGCCACGTAGCCCAGGGCCCGGGCCTCCGCGGGCGTGTGCACCCGCGCGCCGCTCACCCGCCGGCCGGCCAGCTCGATCGTGCCCGCGTCCGGTCGCTGGAAGCCTGCGATCAACCGCAGCAACGTGGTCTTCCCGCAACCCGACGGTCCCAGCACGGCGGTCACCGAGCCGGCCGCGACGTCGAGGTCCACGCCGCGGAGCACCGGGACGGAGCCGAACGACTTGGCCACGGCGCGCACCGACAGCGCCGGCGCGGCGTTCACCGGCCCGCCACCCGACGTGACTGCTGCCACAGCAGAAAGGTCACCGGAGCGGAGATCACGATCATCATCACCGCGTAGGGAGCCGCGGCGACGTAGTCGATTTCGCCGGCACGCGCCCAGAAGCGGGTCGCCAGCGTGACGGTGCCGGTCGGCGACAGCAACAGCGTCGCGGTCAACTCGGTCGAGACGGCGATGAACACGAGCGCCGCCGAGACCATCAGACCCGGCGCCGCCAGCGGCAGCACCAGCCGCGGCAGCACGGCCAACCGTCGGACGCCGAGCGACCGGGCGGCGTCCTCCAATTCGGCCGGCACCTGCAGCAGGCTGGCCCGCAGCCCGACCATGGCCCGCGGCAGGAACAGCAGCACGTAGGCCGCCATCAGGGTGAGCACACTCTGGTAGACCGGTCGGGCGAACCGGACGGTCACCGTGACCAATGCCAGCGCCACGACGATGGATGGCAGGGCACCGGAGACGTACGTCAGCCGCTCCATCACCACCGTTCCCGCGCCGCGGTGACGCACCGCCAGGTACGCGGCCGGAATGCCGGCCAGCACGGTGATCACCGCGGCCACCGCCGCCAGACCCAGCGTCGTCAGTGTGGCCGCCAGCGCGGCCGGCCACTCACCGCTGCCCCGACCCAGCCAGTACGCCACGCTCGACAGCGGCACCCCCAGCGCTCCCACCAGCAGGGCCGCCAGGAACAGCTGGGCGGGGATCTGACGCAGGCCCATCGGCTCGGCCGTCGACAACCGCGCCGCGCCCGACCCCACCCGGGCCCGTCGCGCCCGACCGGACAGCACGGACTCGGCCGCGAGCAGCACCAGGCAGCCCAGGACCAGGACCGCCGCCAGCGTGGTGGCCGCCGAGCTGGCGAAGCTGGAGGTGTACTGGTCGTAGATCGCGGTGGTGAAGGTGGCGAACCGGAGCATCCCGAACGCGCCGAATTCGGCCAGGCAGTGCAGCCCGACGAGCAGCACGCCGCCCGCGATGGCCGGGCGAAGGGGCGGCAGCACCACCCGCCGCAGCACCCCCGAGCGACCCAAACCCAGCGTGCGGGCCTGCTCCTCCCACGCCGGGTCCATACCGCGCAACGCGCCGGCCACCGGCAGGTACACGAACGGAAAGTACGCCAACGTCATGATCAACGTCGCCCCGAGCAAGCCGTCCACCCGGGGGAAGACCGACACCCACCCGTATGCGACCACGAAGGCCGGCACCGCCAGTGGCGCCACCAGCAGCGGCGACCACCAGCGCGCACCGGCCACCCGCAGCCGCTCCACCACGAACGCGGCCATTGTGCCGATCACCCCGGTGGACACGCACGACAGCAGTACCAACAGGGCGGTGTTGACCAGCAATTCGCCCACCCGAGGACGAAAGACAAGCCGTTGCAGCGTCGTCCACCCGGTCGTGGCGGTGGACATCCCGATGTAGATCAACGGCACCAGGCACAACACCGTCACCGCCGCCGCGGCGATCAACAGGGCCGGTGGCGGTGACGATGCCGGACGCGAGGGGCGGACGCCTGGCGGCGGCGCGGACAAGCCGCTGCCCGCCGCCGGTTCGGTCGGAAACGTGATCAGAGCAAGCCCGCCTGCGTCATCAGGTCCGTCACCTCGGGACCGTTCAGGGTGGCCGGGTCGATCGTCGGCGGCGCCAGCTCGCTCAACGGCTTGAGCGCCGGGTTCGCCAGCACGTCACTGCCGACCGGGTACTCGAACACGGTGTCGGCGACGATCTTCTGCCCGGCCGGTCCGGTGACGAACTTCAGGAACTCCTGCGCCTGCTGCTGTTTCGTGCTGGACGCCAGCACGCCGCCGCCGGACACGCTGACGAACGCGCCCGGATCACCGCCCGAGAAGTACAGCAGCTTGGTGTTGTCACTGTTCTCGCCGGTCTTGGCCTGGTCGCCGTACCAGTAGTAGTGGTAGATCACCCCGGCCGGGATCTCGCCCGCGTTGACCGCTTTCATCACCGCGGTGTTGCCCCGGTAGACCGTCGCGTTGGTCTTCATCGCGTCCAACCAGGACGTGGTCGCGTCCGCACCCTTGGTCTGCAGGATCGCGCTCACGATGGCCTGGAAGTCCGCCCCCGACGGGGACGCCGCCCACCTGCCCTGCCACGAGGCGTCCTGCAGGTCCATGATCGAGGCGGGCAGATCCGCCTCCGGCAGCAGCGACGGGTTGTACACGAAGACCGTGGACCGGGCCGCGATACCCACCCAGTTCCCGGTTGACGGGTCGTACTGTGACGGCACCTGCGCCACCGTCGTCGCGTCCACCGGCGCGAACAGGCCGGCGTTCGCCACGATGTTCATGCCCGGCGAGTTCTCGGTCAGAAACACGTCCGCCGGCGACCCGGACCCCTCGGCAGCCAGTTGATTGGCCAGTTCGGTGTCGCTGCCGTTGCGCATCTCCACCGGGATTCCGGTCTCCTGAGTGAACGCCTGCGCCCACGCCTGGGTCAGATTCTCGTGCTGTGCGTTGTAGACCACGATCCCGCCGGTCCCGGTGCCCACCAGCTCCGACGCCGACGTCGCCGCCGCCGAGGACAGGGGCGACGACGCAGCCGACGACCCGGAGGCGGTTGCCGCCGCGCCGGATCCCGACGCCGCGCTCGACCCCGGGGCCGCCGCGTTGGTCGCCGCCGGCGACGTCGTCGATGCCGAACCCGAACTCGATCCGCAACCTGCCACCACCAACGCCGCGACCGCAGTCACCGCGCCAACGCCCCCCCGACTCCACCGCATCCGTTTCGCTCCCATCTTCTTCGCCGGACGACCCAGCAAGGTAGGAAAGCCTACCCTGTCAAAACTATCGATGGGAACGTACTATCCTCTCCATCGTGAGATTGGGGATCGCCGAGCATCTGGACAAGCCCGGTCGGATCACACGTGTCCTCCACAATGGACGGCATGAGAGGCTGGCCATGCAGGTGAGGCGTTCGTGGGCCGAGCTCGGGCGGCTGGAGACGGCGGTGCTCGGCGTGGTTGCCGCGGCGGATCGTCCCGTCAGCGTGGCTCATGTCCAGTCCCAGCTACCGGATCACCCGGCCTACACGACGGTGATGAGCACTCTGTCCAGGCTGGCGGACAAGGGCGCGCTGACACGCAGCCGGCGCGGGCGCGCTTACCTGTATGAACTCTCGGCGCCCGCCGGCTCCATCGGCGACGCGCTGACGGCCAGACAGATGCGCCGGCTGATGAGTGAAGGAGGGCACCGGGACGCGGTGCTTGCCCGGTTCGTCGCCGATCTCGATCCCGACGAGGAACGGCTGCTGACCGAACTGCTCGCCCGCTCCCACGAGACCGACGCGGATCAGCGGTGATCGTCACCCTGGTCGCCGTTCTGGCCGGCCTGATCATCTCGACGGTGGCGTTGCGGTGGCTGGCCCGCCCGCTCGTCGACCGGTCCCGACCGAGCCTTGCGGTGGGGGTGCTGACGCTGGGCGTCCTGCTGAACGCCTCGTCGCTGCTGGCGGTGACCGGGTTGCTGGCCCTGGCGGTGGTCGGTCGGTGGTCACCCGTCGCCGGGATCGGGGGCTGGTCGCCGGAGACGCTCGAACTGACCTTTCCCGTCCCGGTGCTCGTCGGGATGCTGGCGGTCGTCGGCGCGGGTGGTCGCGGTGGTTGGACCCTCTGGCGAACCGGCGGATTGCTCCTGCTGCTGCGCCGATCCGACCGGGTGAGTCGGCGGCTTCGGGCCGGCGGCCCGCCCGTGGTGTTCGTCGACGACGTCGCGGCAGATGCGTTCGCGGTGGCCGGGGTACGTGGCTGCGTGGTGATCGGTCGCACGTTGTTCGCCGGGCTCGACCCCGTTGAACGGCAGGTGCTCATCGCGCACGAGATGTCCCACCTGCGGCGCCGGCATCACTTGTATGTGCATGCGGTGGACCTTGCCGTGACGGCGAATCCCGCTCTTGCGCCGGTCGCCGCCGCGGTGCGGCTGGGTGTCGAGCGGTGGGCGGACGAGGATGCGGCGACGGTGGTGTGTGGCGGCCGTATGACGGTCGGTCGGGCACTGGCGCGCACCGCGCTGGTCCAGTCCGCACTGCGGCGGGCCGCCGCGTCGCCCGCCCTCGGCCACTCCGCGTCGGTGTTGTGCGCGACGTCCGGCGACGTGCCCGCCCGGGCGCGTGCGCTGATGGAATCATCGCCTCGCCAACGCTTGTGGCCGATCGCCGGCATCGTGACCATGCTGGTGGCCACCGGGGTGCTCACCGTCGGGGCGCTGGTCCGGATCCACGACGGATTCGAGCGCTCCGAAGTTCAGCCCTGCTCGCGGTATGCCTCGGACTCGTCCTGGTCGTGAGCCGGTCGATGCCCTCGTCCCGAACTGAGGCTCATGAACACCGTCACTCTCGGTTGGTCGTTCGCGATCCTGCTCGTCGCGCTGACCGCATTGTCGGCGTCCGTCACGCGGCTATCCGCCATCGGTCGGGTGTGGACTCCGGTGACCGCCGCGGCTCGCGCGGTGATACAGCTGGCGGCGGTCTCCACCGTCATCGGCGCCGTCCTGCGCTCCCTCGGCTGGACGCTGGCGTTCCTGGTCGGCATGGTGGTGGTGGCCGGCGGCACCAGCGCCCGCCGCGTCACCGGGTCGTTCCGAATGGCCGGATGGTGGTGCCTGGCGCCGATCGCGGTCGCGGTGGCACCGACCATGGCGGTGATCTTGATCAGCACTGCGGTGCCTGCCGAACCCGCCGCGATCCTGCCCACGGCGGGAATCCTGATCGGCGGGGCGATGACGGCGACGACCCTGTCTGCCCGCCGGATGGGTGACGAGCTGACCTCCCAGCGTGGCGCGTACGAGGCCGCCCTGTCCTTGGGCCTGACCCGGCGCAGCAGCGCCATCCTGATCGCTCGCGAGGCCGCGGCGCTGGCGTTGATCCCGGGACTGGACCAGACCCGAACGGTGGGCCTGGTGACATTGCCGGGAGCGTTCGTCGGCGTCCTGCTGGCGGGCGCGAGTCCCTGGCAGGCGGCTGCCGCGCAGATGCTGGTGCTGGTCTCCCTGTTGCTCGTACAGGCCGTCGCGGTGACCCTGACGATCGAACTGATCGGGGCCGGGATGCTGCCGGCAACCAGGACGCCGCTACCCGCCTGATCGTCATGCTGCCCTTCTGTGGCAGGCACGATCGCTGCGCTGATCCAACATTCAGCAAACCGGACAAAACGGCACCGAAAGTGGGCATTGGATCAGCGCGGGACGAGATCCACGCCGACCAGCACGGGCGATTCGGGCATATCGGTCACCAGAAGGTTCGGCTGATCAGCGCAGCGGCGGCCGGACGGCCCACCGGACCCGGCCCACCGGACCCGGCCCGGCAACCGGAGCCGTTGACGGCGCCTCTACTCGGTGATACAAAGTAGTGGTACTACGTAAGACTACATACTAATCCCGATCGGAAAGGGCGTGGTCACCCTGGAGAACCTCACCGAGATGCTCAAGGGTGTGCTCGAGGGCTGTGTGCTCGAGATCCTCGGCCGCGGCGAGACCTACGGCTACGAGATCGCGTCATCCCTGCGCGCACTCGGCTTCACCGACGTCGTTGAGGGCACCGTCTACACCATTCTTCTGCGTCTGGAGAAGAACAAGCTCGTCACCATCGAGAAGCGGCCGTCGACGCTGGGCCCGCCGAGGAAGTTCTACTCGCTGAACGACGCGGGTCGCGCCGAACTCGCCACCTTCTGGGCGAAGTGGGACTTCGTCTCGATGAAGATCAACGAACTGAAGGAGAACGCCCAATGAACAACTTCCTGAAGAAGATCATCGGGGACAAGAAGGAATGGCGGCGCATGGAGGCGCGCGCCGACGCGCTGCCCGGCGACTACCGGATCGTCTACGGCGAGATCAAGAAGTACATGTTCAAGTTCTCGGCCGGCGGCGGCATGGACATCGTCGCGATCCTGCAGGATCTGCTCGATCTGTTCGAGACCGGCGCGGCCGACGGCAAGCGCGCGCTGGACGTCACCGGCGAGGACGTGGCCGAGTTCAGCGACGAGTTGCTGCGGAACGCCAAGACGTACACCGAGAACTGGCACGAGGCGCTCAACCGCGACGTGATGAACAAGCTCCGACGGGAGGGACCGGTCGATGACTGACGTCGCCATCGAGACACGCGGCCTGACAAAGGCATTCAAGGACAACCCGGTCTTGAAAGGTGTCGACCTCGAGGTACGGCGCGGAGAGATCTTCGCGCTGCTCGGATCCAACGGCGCCGGCAAGACGACGACGGTCAACATCCTCGCCACGCTCCTCAAGCCGGACGGCGGCCGGGCCGGCGTCGACGGCTTCGACACGGTGAGCCGGCCGGACCGGGTGCGCGAGCGGATCAGCTTGACCGGGCAGTTCGCCGCCGTGGACGGCATTCTCACCGGCCGGGAGAACCTCGTGCTCATCGCCAGGCTCCGGGCCGTGCCTCACCCCGGTCAGGTCGCCGACCGCCTGCTGGCCCGGTTCGGGTTGACCGCAGCCGCCGACAAACGGGTCGCCACCTACTCGGGCGGCATGGTCCGCCGGCTCGACATCGCCATGAGCCTGGTGGGCGCACCCGCCGTCATCTTCCTCGACGAGCCGACCACCGGCCTCGACCCCGAGGGACGACTCGAGGTCTGGAGAACCGTCAAGGAACTCGCCGACGGCGGCACGACGATCTTCCTCACCACGCAGTATCTCGACGAGGCAGAACAACTCGCGGACAGGATCGCGATCCTGCACGCCGGGAGAATCATCGCGGACGGCACCCTCGACGAGCTCAAACAGCTGTTCCCGCCCGCGAAGGTCGAATATGTCGAGAAGCAGCCGACGCTGGAGGAGATCTTCCTCGCCATTGTCGGCAAGAAGGACCAGGAGGTCGATCGATGAAGGCCGCACACGACACGGTCATCCTGTTCGGACGCTCCATGCGCCACATCCGGCGCAGCCCGGACACGATCATCACCGTCGCGATCGTGCCGATCATGATGATGTTGCTGTTCGTCTACGTGTTCGGCGGCGCGATCAACGCCGGCACCGACGACTACGTCGGCTATCTGCTGCCCGGCATCCTGCTGATCGCCGTCGCCAGCGGCATCTCCTACACCTCCGTGCGGATCTTCACCGACCGGCAGCAGGGAATCGTCGCCCGGCTGCACTCCATGCCCGTGGCCCGGTCGTCGGTGCTGTGGGGGCACGTGCTGACGTCGTTGGTGTCCAACGGGATCACACTGGTCATCATCGTCCTGGTCGCGCTGGTGATGGGCTTCCGGACCGGGGCGTCCCCGGCCGCCTGGCTCGCCGCCGCCGGCATTCTCGCACTGGTCACCCTTGCGTTGACCTGGCTGGCGGTCATCCCCGGTCTGACCGCACGGTCCATCGAGGGTGCGTCCGCGTTCGGCTACCCGCTGATCTTCCTGCCGTTCATCAGCTCCGCGTTCGTGCCCACCGACACCATGCCGACCCCGGTCCGGGTGTTCGCGGAGAACCAGCCCGTCACCGCCGTCGTCGAGACGCTTCGCTCCCTCTTCGGCGGTCAGCCCGTCGGCGCCGACATCTGGACCGCGCTCGCCTGGTGCGTGGGAATCACGATCGTCGCGTACTTCTTCGCGATGCGGGCCTACCGACGGGTCCCGTGATCCGGCCGGACGCGCGGCCGGGTCAGCCGGACGAGGAGTTCCTTCGCCCGGCGTCGGTGGCCAGGGCGGCGCCGACCTGCTGCGCGAGAAGCACGGCCACCCGCAGCTGATTCCGGGACGGTCTGGTCACCGTGGTCGACGAGGTGAGCAGGTAGTGGCCATGGACCCGGCCGCCGCCGGTGACCGGCAGGACGGTGGTCGCGTCCGTGGGCAGGCCGCGGCGGGCGACGTCCAGGGTCCGCCCGTTGCGGGTGACCAGGCCGTCGTCGCGTAGGGTCGGTCCGCCGTACTGGGTGGCCGGGTCGAAGCGGACGGTGTCGATCCGCAGGACCTCGGTGATCTGGCGGGCGACCTGGTCGATGAGCTCGGTGGTGGAGGATCGGCCCGCGGCCGCGGTGGCGGCGGCGCCGATGACGCCGTCGAGGTAGCCCTGTTCCCGGCTGGCCTGTGCGGCCTGCCGTCGTCCCCAGAGAGCGATCTCGCCGACCGCGGCGCTGACCAGCAGCAGCAACGCGGCGGTCTCGATGTCGTCCGGGTCGGCGATCGCGAACGTGTGGTAGGGCGCGGTGAGGAAGAAGTCGAACCCGGCGGCCGCGGTCAGCGCGGCGGCGATCCCGGCCGGCCGAATGCCGGTCGCGGCGGCGGCGACCACCAACAGCACCAGCACCAGGACCGCGGTGGTGGTCGCGATCGCGTCGCCGGCCAGCGAGAGCAGCCAGCAGGCCAGCACGGGAAGCGCGGCGCAGGCACCGATCACCCAGCCTCGGTGGGCCCGCAGGATCGGATCGATTCGCACGAGTTCATCCAACCGGTCCGCGGGGCCGGGCGGCGTATCGAAAACGTGAAAATCCGTGCGGCGGCCGTAGATATTTCGTGAAAACGACCACCTGGCTTGCTGTTCGGGCTTTCACTGGTTCCGCGGTCGACGTCCGGCCGCCTGCGTTCGGAAGGGTTCGACGTGTCGGATCTGTGGTTCGTGCTGTTGACGGTGGCGCTGTTCGTCGTCCTTGCCTTCGTGGTCAAGGGGGTGGAACGGCTGTGAGTTGGGTGAACGCACTGGGTGCGGTGTTGGCCGTGGTGCTGGTCGGCTACCTGGTGGCGGCGCTGGTGTTCCCGGAGCGGTTCTGACATGGCCGGGGATGGCTGGGAGGGTTCGACCACGGCGGGGTTGCTGTTCATCGCCTCCCTGGTGCTGGTGCTGGCGCTGGCGTACCGGCCGTTGGGCGACTACCTGTACCGCGTGCTGACGCCGGCCGGGCACAGCCGGCCGGAGCGGGGCATCTACCGCCTGGTTGGGGTGGACCCGGACGGCGAGCAGACCTGGGGCACCTACGCACGAGGTGTGCTGGCGTTCTCCGCGGTGTCGGTGCTGCTGCTGTACGGGCTGCAGCGACTGCAGGACCACCTGTGGTACAGCCTCGGATTCGGCCCGGTCGCGCCGGATCAGGCATGGAACACCGCGGTCAGTTTCGTCACCAACACGAACTGGCAGTCCTACTCGGGCGAGCAGACGATGGGCTACCTGGTGCAGGCCGCCGGGCTGGCCGTGCAGAACTTCGTGTCCGCGGCGGTGGGCATCGCGGTGGCGGCCGCGCTGGTCCGCGGGTTCGCCCGGCGGGCCACCGACCGGTTGGGCAACTTCTGGGTGGACCTGGTGCGCATCGTGATCCGGGTGCTGCTGCCGATCGCGGTGGTCGGCGCGGTCGTGCTGATCGCCGGCGGCGTGGTGCAGAACCTGTCCGCCGGCACGGACGCGGCGACCCTGGCCGGCGCCACCCAGCACCTGACCGGTGGTCCGGTGGCCAGCCAGGAGGTCATCAAGGAGCTGGGCACCAACGGCGGCGGCTTCTACAACGCCAACAGCGCGCACCCATTCGAGAACCCGACGGGGTGGACGAACTGGCTGGAGATCTTCCTGCTGCTGCTGATCCCGTTCGCGCTGCCGCGCACCTTCGGCCGGATGGTCGGCGACAACCGGCAGGGCTACGCCATCCTCGCGGTGATGACCACGCTGGCGGTGGTCAGCGTGGTGCTGGTCAACGTGTTCCAACTCGCGCACGGCGGGACGGTGCCGCAGGCGGTGGGTGCCGCCGCCGAGGGCACGGAAACCCGGTTCGGGGTGTCCCAGTCGGCGACCTTCGCCGCGGCCACCACGCTGACCTCGACCGGTGCGGTCAACTCGTTCCACGACTCGTACACGGCACTCGGCGGCGCGGTGCCGATGGTCAACATGATGCTCGGCGAGGTCGCGCCCGGCGGCACCGGTTCGGGGCTGTACGGGATGCTCGTGCTGGCCGTCGTCACGGTGTTCGTCGCCGGGCTGATGGTCGGCCGCACCCCGGAGTACCTGGGCAAGAAGATCGGTGCCCGGGAGATCAAGTTTGCGTCCCTGTACTTCCTGGTCACCCCGCTGGTGGTGCTGGTCGGTGCCGCCGCGGCGTTCGCCACCGGGAACAGTTCGACGGCGTTGAACACCGGGCCGCACGGGCTGTCCGAGGTGCTGTACGCGTTCACCTCGGCCGGCAACAACAACGGGTCGGCGTTCGCCGGCATCGGGGTGAACACGACCTGGTGGAACACCGCGCTGGGCCTTGCCATGCTGCTCGGCCGGTTCCTGCCGATCGTGCTGGTGCTGGGCCTGGCCGGGTCCCTGGCCGCGCAGCGGCCCACGCCCGCCTCGGCGGGCACCTTGAAGACCTATCAACCGCTGTTCGTGGGCATGGTGGTCGGCGTCACCGTGGTGCTGATCGCGCTGACCTACCTGCCCGCGCTCGCTCTCGGCCCGCTGGCCGAAGGCCTCTAGGAGACATCGACGATGACGACCACGACAGCGCACGCGGGTGCGCCGTCCGCGGCGACACCCCCGTCGGGCCCGCACCGGGTCGGTGGTGGCCTGCTGGACCCCACGCAGATGCTCCGGTCGCTGCCGGACGCGCTGCGCAAGCTGAACCCGGCCACCCTGTGGCGCAATCCGGTGATGTTCATCGTGGAGATCGGCTCGGTGTTCACCACGGTGCTGGCGATCGCCTCGCCGTCGGGCTTCGCGTGGGCGATCACCGTCTGGTTGTGGCTGACGGTGCTGTTCGCCAACCTGGCCGAGGCGGTCGCCGAGGGCCGGGGCAAGGCGCAGGCCGAATCGCTGCGCCGGGCCAAGCAGGACACCGTCGCCCGCCGGCTCACCGGGTGGCAGCCGGGGTCGACCAGCGCAGCCGAACTGGCGGTGCCGGCCACCGAGCTCATCCTCGGCGACGTGGTCGTCGTCGAGGCCGGGCAAATCATCCCGGGCGACGGCGACGTCGTGGAGGGCATCGCCTCGGTGGACGAGTCGGCGATCACCGGGGAGTCCGCGCCGGTCATCCGGGAATCCGGCGGAGACCGGTCCGCGGTCACCGGTGGCACCAAGGTGCTCTCCGACCGGATCGTCGTGCGGATCACCCAGAAGCCCGGGGAGAGCTTCCTGGATCGGATGATCGGCCTGGTCGAGGGCGCCAACCGGCAGAAGACGCCGAACGAGATCGCGCTGAACATCCTGCTCGCGTCGCTGACCATCATGTTCCTGCTCGCGGTGGCGACCCTGCAGCCGATGGCCATCTACTCCCAGGCACAGAACCCTTCTCACACGGGCACATCCGTCGTCTTCGACGCCGGCGGGCTGACCGGCATCGTGCTGGTCGCGCTGCTGGTCTGCCTGATCCCCACCACCATCGGAGCGCTGCTGTCCGCGATCGGCATCGCCGGCATGGACCGCCTGGTGCAGCGCAACGTGCTGGCCATGTCCGGCCGGGCGGTGGAGGCGGCCGGCGACGTGAACACGCTGCTGCTGGACAAGACCGGCACCATCACCCTGGGCAACCGGCAGGCCAGCGACTTCGTGCCCGTCGACGGCGTCTCGCCCGAAGAACTGGCCGACGCGGCGCAGCTGTCCAGCCTGGCCGACGAGACCCCGGAGGGGCGCTCGATCGTGGTGTACGCCAAGACCGAATTCGGTTTGCGGGAAAGGCATCCGGGCGAGCTGGCCGGAGCCACCTGGGTGTCCTTCTCCGCGCAGACCCGGATGTCCGGGGTGGACCTGCCGGCCGACGGCGGAACGCGGCAGGTCCGCAAGGGCGCCGCCTCCGCGGTGATGGCCTGGGTGCGGGACAACGGCGGCCGGGCCATCTCCACCATCGGACCGCTCGTGGACGGCATCTCCGCCAGCGGCGGCACCCCGCTGGTGGTCGCCGAACGGGCGCCCGGCCGGCCGGCCCGGGCCCTGGGCGTCATCCACCTCAAGGACGTGGTCAAGTCCGGCATGCGCGAACGGTTCGACCAGATGCGCCGGATGGGCATCCGCACCGTCATGATCACCGGTGACAACGCGCTCACCGCACGGTCCATCGCGCAGGAGGCGGGCGTCGACGACTTCCTCGCCGAGGCGACGCCCGAGGACAAGATGGCCCTGATCAAGCGGGAGCAGGACGGTGGCCGGCTGGTTGCGATGACCGGGGACGGCACCAACGACGCTCCCGCGCTGGCCCAGGCCGACGTCGGGGTGGCGATGAACTCCGGGACCTCCGCGGCCAAGGAGGCCGGCAACATGGTCGACCTGGACTCCGACCCGACCAAGCTCATCGAGATCGTGGAGATCGGCAAACAGCTGCTGATCACCCGGGGCGCGTTGACCACGTTCTCCATCGCGAACGACATCGCCAAGTACTTCGCGATCATCCCGGCCATGTTCGCGGCCGTGTACCCGAGCCTGGACGCGCTGAACATCATGCGGCTGTCCAGCCCGACCTCGGCGATCCTGTCCGCCGTCATCTTCAACGCGCTCGTCATCGTGGCGCTGATACCCCTTGCCCTGCGGGGGGTCCGGTACACGCCGGGCAGCGCGTCGGCGATGCTGCGCCGCAACCTGATGGTCTACGGACTCGGCGGCATCATCGCCCCGTTCATCGGCATCAAACTCATCGACCTGGTCATCTCCCTCATCCCTGGTGTGTCGTGATGCGTCTACCCACGTGGCTGTCCCACCACCTGGCCGCGCTGCGCGCGCTGCTGGTCTTCACCGTCCTGCTCGGCGTGATCTATCCGCTTGTCGTGTTGGGTGTCGCGCAGATTCCTGGGCTGGCCGACAAGGCCGGCGGCTCCCCCGTCACGGTCGACGGCGCCGTGGTGGGCAGCAGTCTGATCGGCCAGTCGTCCACCGGCACCGACGGCAACCCGCTCGTCCAGTACTTCCAATCCCGGCCCTCGGCCGGCGACTACGACCCCACGGTCACCGGCGCGTCCAACCTGGGACCGGAGAACGTCGTCGACGGGCAGTCACCGAGCCTGCTCACCCAGGTGTGCGCCCGCAGCGTGGCCATCGGCGAGCTCGAAGGGGTGGACGGGCGACGGCCGTACTGCACTGACGATGGCGTCGGCGCCGTGCTGTCGGTGTTTCACGCCGACGGCATGACCGGTCCGATCACCCGGGCGGTCAGCGTCAACCAGGCCTGTCCGGCGACGCCCTTCCTGACGAGCTACCAAGGAGTTCCCGTCCAGTGCGCCACCCCGGGTGAAGACTACTCGGGCGGCATCGTCACCCCGGTCCGTGGGGACGCGCCGGACGAGCCGGCGGTCCCGCCGGATGCGGTCACCGCCAGCGGCAGCGGCCTGGACCCGGACATCAGCCCGGACTATGCCGCGCTGCAGGCACCCCGGGTGGCACGGGAACGGGGCATCGACCCGGCCGCGGTGACCGCGCTCATCGACGACAACACCAGCGGACGGTTCCTCGGATTCCTGGGCGAGCCGGCGGTGAACGTGCTGGAGCTGAATATGGAGTTGGATCAGCGGTACCCGTACCCCGGCTGAACCGGAGGGAGGCGCCATGACCGCACGCGGCCGATTGCGGGTGTACCTGGGCGCTGCCCCCGGCGTCGGCAAGACCTACAAGATGCTGGAGGAGGGTCATCGGCGGTTGGTCCGCGGCACCGACGTGGTGGTGGGCTTCGTCGAGAGCCATGGCCGGCCGCTGACCGAGGCGCTGCTGGCCGGCCTCGAGGTGCTGCCCCGCCAGGCGGTCCGGTATCGGGACGCGGAGTTCGCCGAGATGGATCTGGACGCGGTGCTGGCCCGGCGCCCGCAGGTCGTGTTGGTGGACGAGTTGGCGCACACGAACGTGCCGGGGTGTCGGCACGAGAAGCGTTGGCAGGACGTCGAGGAGTTGCTGGACGCGGGGATCACCGTGATCACCACGGTGAACATCCAGCATCTGGAGTCGCTCAACGACGTGGTGGCCGAGATCACCGGGGTGCCGCAGCGGGAGACGGTGCCGGACGAGGTGGTCCGGCGGGCCGATCAGATCGAGTTGGTCGACATGACGCCGGAGGCGCTGCGCCGGCGGATGGCGCACGGCAACATCTATGCCCCGGACAAGGTCGACGCGGCGCTGAGCAACTACTTCCGGGTCGGCAACCTGACCGCCCTGCGGGAGCTGGGGCTGCTGTGGCTGGCCGACAAGGTCGACGACCAGCTGGACCGGTACCGCGCCGAACAGCACATCACCGGCACCTGGGAGGCTCGGGAACGGGTGGTGGTCGCTCTGTCCGGCGGGCCGGAGGGCGACACCCTGATCCGCCGGGCGGCACGGATCGCCGACCGCACCAAGGGCACCGACCTGGTCGCCGTGCACATCGCCCGCGCCGACGGGCTGACCGGCCCTGGCCCGGTGCACCTGGCCAGGCAACGCACCCTGGTGGAAAGCCTGGGCGGCACCTACCACCACGTCCTGGGCAGCGACATCCCGACCGCTCTCTTGGATTTCGCGCGTGGCGTGAACGCAACCCAGCTCGTCCTCGGGGCCAGCCGGCGCGGCCGGTTCGCGCAGCTGTTCTCCCGCGGTGTCGGGGTCACCACGACCGCCGGGTCGGACGCGATCGACGTGCACCTGGTCACCCACGAGGATGCCAACCCGACACGGCACGGGCCGCTCCGGTTCACCGGTCGCGGCGCGCTGACCCACCGCCGCCGGATCGCCGGATTCCTGCTGGCGGCGGTCGGCATGCCGCTGCTCACCCTGGGTCTGCACCTGGCAAGAGGGTCGCTGGGCCTACCCAGCGACATCCTGGCGCTGCTGCTGGGGGTGGTCGGGGTGGCGCTGGTCGGCGGGCTGCTGCCGGCGGTGCTGGCCGCGGTCGTCGGATTCCTGCTGCTGAACTTCTTCTTCGTCCCGCCGTTGCACCAGTTCACCGTCGCGGAGGGCGAGAACCTGCTGGCCCTGCTGGCGTTCCTGCTGGTCGCGGTCGCGGTGAGCGTCGTGGTGGACCTGGCCGCCCGCCGCACCGGGCAGGCCGCCCGCGCCCAGGCCGAGGCCGCGACCCTGTCCACCCTCGCCGGCAGCGTGCTGCGGGGCGAGCGGCCGCTGCCGGCGCTGCTGGACCAGGTGCGGGAGACCTTCGCCCAGGACAGCGTGACCCTGCTCGAACGCGTCCCGGACACGGCCGCCGGGCCCGGGTTGCCACACGACCCGCAGGCCTGGCGGGTCGTCGCCTGCGTCGGCGGGCCGCCGTGCGCGGTCCCGGCCGACGGCGCAGTTCAGGTGCCGATCGACGAGGACCTGACCCTGGCGCTGCGAGGCCCGGTGCTGGCCGCCACCGACCGGCGCGTCCTGGAGGCGTTCGCCGCCGAGGCCGCGGTCGCGCTGCGGCAGGAGCGACTGGCCCAACAGGCCGCCGAACTGCGGGAGTTGGCCGAGGTGGACCGGCTGCGGACCGCGCTGCTGACGGCCGTCGGCCACGACTTCCGCACCCCGTTGGCCGCGGCCAAGGCGGCGGTGACCAGCCTGCGCAGCCCCGACGTCACCTTCGACCCGCAGGATCAGGCGGAGCTGCTGGCCACCGCCGAGGAATCCCTGGACCGGCTGACCCGGCTGGTGGAGAACCTGCTGGACATGAGCCGGCTGCAGGCCGGCGGCCTGGCCCTGCACCTGCAGCCGCTGGGCGTGGCCGAACTGATCCCACGAGCCATCGACGACCTCGGCGAGGCCGGCCGTCAGGTCGTCGTCCGGGACGGCGACGACGTGCCGGACGTCGACGCCGACGCCGCCCTGCTGGAACGGGTCCTGGCCAACCTGATCGCCAACGCGGTCCGCTACAGCCCGCCCGGCCGGCCTCCCACGGTCACCGTCAGCGACCACGACGACCGGGTCGAGGTCCGCGTCGTCGACCACGGCCCCGGCATCCCGGTCGAGGACCACGAGCGGGTGTTCCTGCCGTTCCAACGCCTCGGCGACACCGACAACACCACCGGACTCGGCTTGGGCCTGGCCCTTTCGCGTGGCCTGACCGAGGCCATGGGCGGCACCCTGACCCCGGAGACCACCCCGGGCGGCGGGCTGACCATGACCGTCTCGCTGCCCGTCGCGGACACCGCCAACGCTCCCGTGCCCGACGACGACCGGGCCGACCCGGGCCTGATCGAACAGGTCGACGAATGGTCCCGGGCCCATCGAGGTGACCGGTCATGACGGCGGACCGGACGCTCGCCGACCCCAGGGGCGACGCCGCGGCGTCACCGACCCGGGTGCTGATCGTGGACGACGAGCCGCACCTGCTGCGCGCGCTGCGGATCAACCTGGCCGCCCGCCGGTACCAGGTCGACACCGCCGCCGACGGGGCCTCCGCGCTGCACGCCGCGTCCGCCCAGCCACCCGATCTGGTCGTGCTGGACCTCGGACTGCCCGACATGGACGGCGTCGACGTCATCCGCACGCTCCGGGCCTGGACGCCGGTGCCGATCATCGTGCTGTCCGGCCGGGCCGGCAGCTCCGACAAGGTGCACGCCCTGGACGCCGGCGCCGACGACTACGTCACCAAACCGTTCAGCCTCGACGAGCTCCTGGCCCGCATCCGCGCCGTCACCCGCCGGACGACCGGACCGGACACCGAGCCCGAGGTCGTCGTCGGCCGGTACCGGATCGACCTGGCCAACCGCACCGTGCACTCCGACGACGCAGACCCACCGCACCTGACCCGCACCGAATGGCAACTGCTGGAGATCCTGACCACCAGCCCGGGCACGCTCGTCACCCAGACCAGCCTGCTGCACCGGGTCTGGGGCGAGGGATATCACGCGCAGACCCACTACCTGCGCCAATACATGGCCCGCCTGCGCCGCAAGCTCGAGGACAACCCCGCCCACCCCCGGCACCTGCTCACCGAACCCGGCCTGGGCTACCGCTTCCTCCCCTGACCTCTCCCCCGACCTACTGGTCCCCCGACTTTCCTGGCCCGACCTCCCATCACCGGACGACGGCCCGCGGACCTTTCCGGGACGAAGGTCCCTTCAAACCCGATCCGCTCCGGTGTTGGCTCGTCAAGATGATCGAGGAATCAGCGGCGCGCGACGACGTGCTCGGGTCGGGTCGTGACGGCTTCCGCTCGCTTCGGCGGGTCGATCCGCCGGCCCCGCGGGCCACCCGGGATGCCGGGCAACGACTGTGGAACGCGTTGCACCGGGCCAGGCGGGGTCACCCGCCGGCCGTCCGGGCGCGGGCCGAGGACGCGCTGTTCCGGCACTATCTGCCGGTGGCCAGGGAACTGACCGAGCGCCACTCGGTGGCCGGCGGCGACCGCGACCGCGCCGGACAGGCGGCGGAGGTCGGCCTGGCCCGGGCCATCCTGGACTGGCCCCACGAGGACAGCGCACGGTTCGAGCCGTTCGCCCGGATCGCGATCGCCCGTCAACTCCGCGGCTTCGATCGCGCCTTCTGGTTGCGCTCGACCGCCGTCGCCGGCCGGCAACCCGCGGGCCGGTGGTGACGGCCACGAACCTCCGTCGCCGACCGTGACGAATCGCCCACCGGCCCGGTCGTGCCGATCGGCCGAGCCGCACAGGGACTTTCGGCCGTTGCCGGCCTGCGCCGGGCCGGTCAGGCTCGGAGGCGAACCACGAGCGGAACTCGAGCGCGAATCACGAGTGGAAGGAGTCACCGATGCTTGTCCGTGACGTGATGTCCCATCCGGTGGTCACGGTGACGACGTCGACGACGGTCACCGACGCGGAGCGGTTGCTGTGCTCTCGCGGGTTCACGGCGCTGCCGGTGGTCGACGACGGGAACCTGGTCGGCATCGTCACCGAGGCGGATCTGATCGGCGACCGGGAACCCCGCGCCCGCGCCCACGGTCGGCACGAGTATCCGTCGGCGCCGGAGTTCGTCGGTGACGTGATGACCACGCCGGTCCAGTCGCTGACCGCCGGCGCCACCCTGGCGGACGCGGCCAGGATCATGGTCGACGACCGCATCCGCTGCCTGCCGATCGTCGACGGCCACGGCGTCGTCGGCATCGTCACCCGCCGCGATCTGCTGCGCGCCGACCTCGCCGACGAGGACCAGGCCCTCGCCGACGCGATCACCCGGCAGCTGGCCGAGGTGCAGACCCCGGCCCGCTGGCGGGTGTCGGTGGAGGCGGGGGTGGCCGACATCGAGGACTACGGCACCGACGCGTCCACCCGGGACCGCGCGGCTCGGCTCGCGTCGCAGGTGCCGGGCGTCGTCGAAGTCCACGCGCACCACCAGACGCCGGACCCCTTCTGACACCCGCCTGTTGACCGGAAGGTCCTGCGACGGCAGGCCGAATCGTTCTCGCCAATGGGTCCGGATTCGGCGCCGGATGGGGACCTTGGTCCCTTCACTTCCCGCTCCCCGATGACGACAGTTGTTCCTAGTAAAGCGATGTCGCGATGGGTCGCCATCAGCGTCGTCGTCAGGACGTCGCGGTCGCCCGCCGCACGTCGACGTCATCGGGAGAGGCCATGACCACACGACCGGCCGCCAGGCCCGCCAACCGGAAGCCGCTGGCACTGCGAGTCTGGAGAAACCCGTTGGCCCGGGGCGCCGACCGGGCCGAGGTGCTGCTGTCCGTCGGCCTGATCATCATCTGGCTGCTGACCCTGCCGCTGTTCGCCACCGTCGGCAGCGCGGTCTGGACGACCGTCCAGTCACGGGTCGTCGCCGACCAGCGCGACGACGTCGCCGTCGACGCGGTGGTCCGGTCCGACGCGTCGCTGGCCGGCGACACGGCGACGCCGTCGGTGGCGCAGCCGAAGGCCCCGGCGACCTGGCTCGGACGCAACGGACTGCCGGCCGATGGCCTGGTGACGGTCCAGGCGGGAGCTCGTGCCGGTGATCACGTGACGGTGTGGCTCGACGCGGACGGATCGGTGGTGAACCGGCCGATGAGCACGCAAACCGCGGCCGGGCTGCTGGTGGCCGCGGCGGCCGGCGCGTGGCTGGTCCTGGGGCTGCTGTTCCTCGGCCTCTGGCGGGTCACCCGGCACACCCTCGATCAGCGGCGCTGGCGGCTGTGGAGCCAGGAGTGGGAGTCGTTCGACGCCGGGCGGAACCGCGGCTGAGCCCGGCCGCGGTCCGAACCCCACCGGCCGGTGCGACACATGGAGGACACGATGAGCGACGTGGTGATCTCGATCCGCGGGCTGCGCAAGACGTTCGGCGCCACGCTGGCCCTGGACGGGCTGACGATGACGGTCGAACAGGGCGAGGTGCACGGGTTCCTCGGGCCCAACGGAGCCGGGAAGACGACCACCCTGCGGATCCTGCTCGGACTCCTGCGGGCGGACTCCGGCCGGGTCCGGGTCCTGGGCGCCGATCCCTGGCACGACGCCGTGTCCTTGCACCGCCGGCTGGCCTACGTTCCCGGCGACGTCTCGCTCTGGCCGAACCTCACCGGCGGCGAGGTGATCGACCTGCTGCTTCGGCTGCGCGGCAGCCACGGCACCAGCCGCCGCGACGAGCTGATCGGGCGGTTCGATCTGGATCCGACGCGCAAGTGCCGGTCCTATTCGAAGGGCAACCGGCAGAAGGTCGCCCTGATCGCCGCGCTCGCCGCGAATGCCGAACTGCTGCTGCTGGACGAACCGACGGCGGGGCTGGATCCGTTGGTGGTCGACGTGTTCCGCTCGATCATCGACGAGTTGCGGGGCGCCGGCAGCACCGTCCTGCTGTCCAGTCACCTGCTGTCCGAGGTGGAGATCCTGGCCGACCGGGTGACCATCATCGGTGACGGGCGTGCGGTCGACTCCGGGGCGGTCACGGAGCTCCGGCACGCCGGGCAGACCAGCGTCACCGCGGTGCTGACCGACACGCCACCCGAGCGCTTCGGCCGCGACAACGACGTGACCGGGTACCGGATCGACGGTCACCGGCTGACCTTCACCGTCCCGACCACCCGCGCGGCGGACGTCGTGGGCCGGCTCGACGCCTACGGCGTGCGCAGCCTGACCTGCCAGCCGCCCACCCTGGAGCAGCTGTTCCTGGAGGAGTACCGGTCGGCGAGCCGCCGGGGTACCGAGCCGGTGACGCCATGACCGGGTTCGCCGGCACCTGGCGGCTGGTGCGACTGGCCCTGCGCCGGGACCGGGTGGTGATCGCCGTCACCGTGGCGGCACTGGTCGTCCTGGTCGCCGCGTCGGCGTCGGCGACGATCGAGCTGTACTCCGGGGTGGTGGCCGCCGCCGCGCAGGCCACCCTGGACAGCCCGGCGGTCGTGGCGATGTACGGCCCGCTGGCGAACCCGTCGGACCCCGACTCGTTGGCCATCTTCAAGACCTTCCTGCTCGGCGGCATCGGCCTGGCCCTGCTGGTCAGCGTGATCGTGCGCCGGCACACCCGGACCGACGAGGAGGCCGGCCGCACCGAACTGGTGGGGGCGGCGGTGGTCGGCCGGCAGGCGCCGTTGACGGCCGCCGTGCTCGTCGGATCCGGGATCTCGCTGGTGACCGGGGCGGCCGCCGCCGTCGGCCTGATCGTCGCCGGGCTGGGCAGTCGCGGCGCCTGGGCGTTCGGGCTCGGCTGGACCGTGATCGGAGTGAGCGCGGTCGCGGTCACCGCGCTCGCCGCCCAGCTGACCACGACCGCACGAGGGTGCGGCGGGTGGGCGCTCGGTGCTCTCGGGGTCGCCTACGGTCTGCGCGCGGTCGGCGACAGCGCGGGCGGAGCCTGGCGGGCGCTGACCTGGCTGTCGCCGTTCGGCTGGGCCGAGAAGATCGAACCCTATGGAACCGACCGGTTCTGGGTGGCGTCGATACCGCTGCTGGTCAGCGGTGCCCTGCTGGTCACGGCCGGTCTGCTGGTCACCCGCCGGGACATCGGGGCCGGAATCATCCCCGCCCGGCCGGGGCCGGCGCACGCCGCGCCCGCGCTGCGGTCACCGCTGGCCGTGGCCTGGCGGCTGGACCGGGCCACGCTGACCGGTTGGCTCGTCGGCTACGTCGCGCTCGGGCTGGTGCTGGGCTGGGTGTCGGCGAGCGTGGCCGACATGGTGGCCAACTCCCGGATTCAGGAACTACTCCGCCAGTTGGGTGGCGACACGTCCACGGTCACCGACGCGTTCCTGGCCGCCGAGCTGAAGTTCCTGGCCGTGGGGGCGGCGGCCTACGGCATCTCCACCGCGCTACGGCTGTGGTCCGAGGAGACCCGCGGGCACAGCGAGGTTCTGCTCGCCGCCCCGGTGAGCCGCCGGTCCGTGCTGGCCGCCCATGCCGTCGTCGCGTTCGTCGGCAGCGCGGCGCTGATGGCGGCGGTGGCCCTGACCGTGGCGGTCGGCTACGGCCGGGAGGGCGACGGATTCGCCGCTGCCGTCGGGCATCTGCTGCCCGGCGCGATGGCCGCCGTCCCCGCGGTCTGGGTCTGTGTCGGGCTGGCCCTGCTGCTGGTCGGCGTGGCGCCCCGGTTCGCGTCGCTGGCCTGGGTCGCGCTGGGTGCGTTCGTGGTGGTCGGCGAGTTCGGGGCGCTGCTGAAGCTGCCGTCCTCGGTCATCGGGATGTCCCCGTTCGAGCACGGCCAGCTCCTGCCGGGCGACTCGGTCCAGCTCCTGCCGCTGCTGCTGCTCCTGGCCGTCGCGGCGGCGCTCGCCGCGACCGGCGATCTGACCTATCAACGCCGTGACGTGCACTGACCGAGCGGAAGGGACGACGATGTCCAGGACGGTGTCATCGACCATCGTGATCGGCTTCGACGGATCGCCGGAGTCGAACGCCGCGGCCGAGTGGGCAGCCCAGGAGGCGGTGCGCCGGCACGCCGATCTCGACGTGCTGACGGCCCTGCGGCCCTATCCCGCCGGCCTGCCGGGCGTGCCGTACTCGGACGAGTACACCGACGACCGGGCCGCCGGCCCGCCGATGATCGACGGGGTGATCCGACGCCTGCGACGTCGCTTCCCCGACCTGGCGATCACCGGTCACTTCCACCCGCGCGATCCGCGGCCGGCGCTGGTGGAGGCCAGCCGGTCGGCGGTGATGACCGTGGTCGGCAACCGTGGATCCGGCCGGCTGCCCGAAGCGCTGACCGGCTCGGTCGCCCTGCACCTGGCCACGCACGGCCGGTCCCCGGTCGCCGTGGTACCGCGGATCGCGGCCCCCGCGACCGGCCCGGTGCTGGTCGGCGTCGATCCCCTCGGCACCAGCCAGGGCGCCGTCGAACTGGCCTTCGACGAGGCGGACCGGCGTCGGGCGGAACTCGTCGCGGTGCTGGCCGGCGACCGGGTGTTCGCCCACCAGGGCTTCGCCCGGCGGCCCGTCCGACCCCTGCCGGTGGAACTGGAGGAGGACGCGGCGGCGCTGTCCGAGCAACTCGCCGGCTGGTCGGACAAGTATCCCGAGGTGGTCGTCCGACAACGACTGATGGGCGGGCGCCCGGCCCACTGCCTGGCGCACTTCTCCGAACTCACCGGAGCGCCCCGCCCCCAGGTCACCGTCGTCGGCAGCCGCGGGCACGGCCCACTGGTCGGCCTGGTCCTGGGCTCGACCAGCCACGAACTGATCGGCACCGCCACCGGTCCGGTCCTCGTCGTGCCGGCGGCGGCGGACGACCGGCCCTGATCGTCAGTGGTCGAGCGGCGCGGTCCAGACCACCCGGGTGCCACCGGCCGGTGGCATGGACAGCCGGAACGACCCGTCCGCGGCCGCGGCGCGGTCGGCCAGATTGCGCAGTCCGCTGCGGGCGACCAGGTCCGGCGTGCCGACGCCGTCATCGGTCACCTCGATGGACAGCACGTCGGTCATTGACACCGTGACGACGACGTCCCGCCCGCCGCTGTGCCGCACGGCGTTGCTGAGTGCCTCGCGGACCACCGCGATCACATGGTGGGCCAGGGACGCCGGCACGTCTTCGATCGGCCCCGAGATGCGCACCGTCGTGCGCATCGGCGCGTCGCCGGTCAGCTCCGCGATCAGCTGATGCAGGGTGGCGCGCAGGCTCGGCGGCGTGGTGTCCGATTGGAGGTCGAAGATGGCCGTCCGGATTTCCTGGATGACCTCGTGCAACTGGTTGATGTGGTCGGACAGCCGGGCGATCACGGCCGGCGACTTGGCCCGGCGATGGGTGGACTGCATCGCCAACCCGATCGCGAACAAGCGCTGGATGACATGATCATGAAGGTCGCGGGCGATTCGATCGCGATCGGCGAGCACCTCCAGCTCCCCCTGGGCGGACTGTGCCTCGGCGCGTTGCAGCGCCAGCGCGGCCTGATCCGCGAACGAGGTGACGACCTCGAGATCGTTGTCGTCGAAGGGGTCCGCGCCCGGAACACGGGTGGCCAGCAGCACTCCGGCGATCGTCTCGCCGTTGCCGAGCGGCGAGGCCAAGGCCGGTCCGAACTCGTCGGCCACGTCGAAGGCCAACGCCGACACGCTGCGCGGCAGATGGTCGGCGAACACCGCACCCATCGTCGATCCGGCCACCGGCACGGCCCGCCCGACGATGGACTCCGCGTCCCGGCCCACGACCACCCGCAGCCGCAGATACTCCTGGTCGAGCGCCGGCACCTCGGGATCGTCGGGCAGGGCGATCGCCGTGTAGTCGGCCCCGGCCAGGTCCAGGGCGTGCCTGGCGATCATCTGCAGGGCGTCCGCGGTGGATGTGCCGCCGAGCAGCGTGGTGGTCACCTCCGCGGCCGCCTCCTGCCAGCGCTGGCGGCGCCGGACCTGCTCGAACAACCGCGAGTTGTCGATCGCCACGCCGGCCGCGCCGGCCAGGGCCTGGAGCAGCACCTCGTCGTCCGCGGTGAACTCTCCGCCACCGACCTTCTCGGTCAGGTAGAGCCGGCCGAAGATCTCGCCTCTGGCCAGCACCGGCACACCCAGGAACGTGTGCATCGGCGGGTGGTGCGGCGGGAAGCCGATGGACATCGGATGGGTGGACAGGTCGGCCAGCCGCAGCGGCTTGGCGTCCTCGATCACCACTCCGAGCACACCTCCGCCGGTCGGCAGCGGGCCGATCCGTTCGCGGGTCGCGTCGTCGATCCCCACGTAGACGAACTTGGTCAGATTGCCCTGCTCGCCGAGCACACCCAGCGCGCCGTAACGGGCACCCACCAGGTCGATGGCCGCCTGGACGATCGCGTGCAGGGTGGCGTCGAGTTCGATGCCCGTCGAGACGGACAACACCGCATCCAGGAGCGCGTCCATCCGTTCCCGGGTGTCCGCGACGAGTTGTTCGATCCGCTCCCCCACCTCGTCGAGAAGCTCCCGGAGCGGGGCCACGGAAAGCGACTCGCCGACCGGTTCCCGGGGCGCGGCGCCGGCAGGTCGTTGATGAGTGTCGCTCGATACCATCAGTCCAGATTGCCGCCGCGGGCGCATGAGGTAAAGCCCGCCACGGCAGATTCGCCGGGCAATCCGGCCGGACGGATCCGATGGCGCTCGCGCCCTCCGGGGCGGGCCCTCATTTCCATCGCTGCGCCTCGTGGCGGCGCTCCCGCAGCTCCGTGGCCAGCACCGCGACCTGGGTGCGACGACTCATCCCCAGCTTGGCCAGCAGCGTGGACACATAGTTCTTCACGGTCTTCTCGGCCAGGAACATCCGCTCGGCGATCTGCCGATTGGTCAGTCCTTCGCCGATCAGTTCCAGCACGGCCCGCTCCTGGCTGGACAGCCCGGCCAGCGGGCCGGGCTCGGCCGTCTTGGCCCGGACCCGCTCCATCACCGCCTCGGCGGCACGGGGGTCGAGCGTCGACCGTCCGGCGCCCACGGTGCGCACCGCGGACACCAGGTCCATTCCCTTGATGTCCTTGATCACGTAGCCGCTGGCGCCCGCCATGATCGCATCCAACATCGCCTGCTGGTCGGTGTACGAGGTGAAGATCAGGCAGTTCAGTCCCGGCATCCGGGACCGGAGCTCCCGACACAACTCGACCCCGTTACCGTCCGGCAGCCGCAGGTCGAGCACGGCCACATCGGGACGGACCGCGGGAATCCGGGCCAACGCCTCGGCCACGGATCCGGCATGGCCGACGACCGAGAGGTCCTCCTCCTCATCCAGCAGATCTCCGACGCCTCGCCGCACCACCTCGTGGTCATCCACCAGGAACACCGAAATCATCTCGCGCCCTCATCCCTTCCGATGAACGACCCGTCAACGGTACGACCACCTCCTCCGGATGCACATCCCCTACCTCGACCGGAAGACCACGCGCCCAGTATGTCCGCAGGTCGGGACCATCGGCCCTGATGGCACCGCATACGGCGCAGCATCATCGGGACAGGCAAGCAGCGGACCACCCACCGTCGGGAGGGGAAGACCATGACCGCATTCGACGACGCCCGGGCCACCACCGACGCCATCCGTGACGTGACGACGCGGTCCGGCGGCGTTTCCAGCCACGACCGCGCCGTGCAGGAATACCTGATCGCACTGCAAGTCCAGGTACGCCGTCGCGAAACCGCCGATATTAAGCCGCACCTCGACCACCCGCCGGAGACGGCGACGGAGCCCGTCGCGGCGCCGACCGACGCTCCCGCCGACCGTCCCGCCGTCGCGCCGGAACCGGCCGACACCGCCGAGGGCCGCCCGCAGGGTGCGATCGTCGTCGGCGTCGACGGGTCCGCGCCGTCCGCGGTGGCCGTCGACTGGGCGGCCGACGAGGCCGATCGGCGGCACGCCCCGCTACAGCTGGTCCACGCGTACCGGCTGCCCGGCGTCGCCGGATATCCCGGCTACAACGCGATCCCGGACGATCTGCTCGAGCAGTTGCGACGTGCCGGCCAGGAGCTCCTGGCCGGCACGGCCCGCCGGCTCGCCATCGATCATCCTTCGCTGGAGGTCGTCACGACGCTGGTCCACGGCCGCGGGGAGACCGCGATCCGCGGCGCGTCGCGGGGGGCCAGACTGACCGTCGTCGGCCACTCGACCACCTCCCGGGTCGCCGGTGTCCTCCTGGGCTCCGTCGCTCTGGCCGTCACCTCCACCAACCCGGCCCCGGTCGCGGTGATCCCCGAGGATCACCGGCGCGTGCGGGGACCGATCGTCGTCGGCGTGGACGGATCGCCGCTGAGTGAGGCCGCGGTCGCCTTCGCCTTCGACGAGGCCGCCCTGCGTGGCGCCGACCTGATCGCCGTCCATGCCTGGCACGACATCTACCTCGACTCCAGGGATCTGGAACCGTTGCTGGTCGATCCGCGAACACTGCAGCAGCAGGAGCGCGCGCTGCTGAGCGAACGCGTCGCCGGATGGGCCGAGAAGTACCCGGACGTGCACGTGCGGAAGGCATTGCTGCATCAGCGGCCCACGACGGCCCTGCTCGAGTACGGGCGGGCGGCGCAGGCCGTGGTCGTCGGGAGTCGCGGTCGAGGAGGGTTCGCCGGGATGATGCTCGGCTCCACCAGCCATGCCCTGGCCACCCACGCCCGCTGCCCGGTCATCATCGTCCGCGCGCCCGAATCCGAACGGTAGTCGGATCGGAGGACCTTCGTCCTGACATATCCGCGACCAAGGACGCTGCGGCCGGCCGGGTTCTGGCGATTGGATATGACCATGACGTTCGGAAGCAGCCCACATCCACTCGATCGGTGCTCGGTGGCCGATGCCCGGCCGCCGCGGTCGACGCGAGGTGGGGCGCTTCCCTCGGCGCCGCCTCGGCGGACGATGCCCGACCGCCGAGGCAACGAGGCACAGCTGCACCGACGACCGTCCGACGGTGGCGGCCGTTGACCGGACCGAACCCAGGTCCACCACGACAGGACCCGACCATGCACGTCGCACCGTCCGACGCATCGCCACGGGTCGAGACCCGGGGCGACGGCGGGGTCGATGCGGTGTGCGCGGACGGTCGGTTGGTCCATCTGCGACCGGTGCGACCGCAGGACGCCCAGCCGTTGCGGGACCTGCACGCCCATCTCGACGATCGATCGTTCTACTACCGGTTCTTCGGCGTGTCCCGCACCGTCGTGGACGCCTACATCCGCCGGGCGCTGCGCCCCGCGGGGCCCGACCACCGCGCGCTGACCGCCTGGATCGGTGACCGGCTGGTCGGGATGGCCGGATTCGAGCGCGTCGACCACGACACCGCGGAGGTCGCGATCGTGGTGGCCGATGATCATCACGCGCAGGGCATCGGCACGCTGCTGCTCGAGCACCTCGCCGCGCTGGCCCGCCGGGACGGTGTGCTCCGCTTCGTCGCGGATGTGCTGGCCGAGAACGCGCTGGTCCTCAAGCTGGTGCGGGACAGCGGCTTTCGTGTCAGCAGTCACGCCAGTCGCGGTGCCGAGCAACTGGTGATCGACCTCACGGTCACCGAGCGGTCGGCGGAATCGGCGTTGGACAGGGAGCTGGCCGCGGACCGGGAAACCCTGCGCCCGCTGCTGTCACCTCGATCGGTCGCGGTGGTCGGGGTGAGTGCCCGGCCCGACTCGGTCGGTCATCAGGTGCTCCGCAACATCGTCGAGGCGGGGTTCACCGGCCGGGTGGACGCGGTCAACCCCACACGGCCGTCGGTCCTCGGCATGCGTTGCGCGGCCTCCGTGCTCGACCTGCCGGCGCCACCGGACCTGGCGGTCATCGCGGTTCCCGCCGACCAGGTGGCGGGTGTCGTGCACGACTGCGGCCGGGCCGGGGTCCGGGGTGCGCTGGTGCTCGCCGCCGGCTTCGGCGAACTCGGTCCGGACGGGGCGCGCCGGCAGGCCGACGTGCTCACCGACGCCCGCGCCGGCGGCATACGGCTGATCGGCCCGAACTGCCTCGGGCTGGTCAACACCGATCCGGCCGTCCGTCTGAACGCCACCTTCGTGCGATTGCCGATGCGGCCGGGCCGACTCGCCCTGGTGTCGCAATCCGGCGCCCTCGGCGTCGCGGTCATCGAGGCGGCGGATCGACTCGGCCTGGGCGTGGCGCAGTTCGTGTCCGTCGGCAACAAGGCCGACGTCGACATGGACGACCTCGTGCTGGCCTGGCTCGCGGACGACCGGGTCGACGCCATCGCGCTGTACGCGGAGTCCTTCGGTCAGCCGCGCCGGTTCGCGCGGTTCGCGCGGCGAGTGGCGCGCACCAAGCCGGTGATCGCGCTCAAAGCCGGGCGCTCGGCGGCGGGCCGGCGGGCGGGGGTGTCGCACACCGCGGCGGCGGCCGCCGCCGACGACGTGGTGGACGCGCTCTTCCACCAGGCAGGTGTGCTGCGGGTGGACACCACGGACCAGTTGTTGGATGTCAGCCGCGTGCTGCTGGAGCAGCCGGCGCCGGCCGGCGACCGTGTGCTGATCGTCGGCAATGCCGGTGGCCCAGCCATTCTCGCGGCGGACGCGGCGGCCCGGGCCGGTTTGCAGGTGGTCGAGCTCCCCGAGGACGTGATGGCCGCCATCCGGCAGGAGGTGCCGTCGGCGGCGTCCTGCCGGAACCCGGTGGACCTGGGCTCGGGAGTGGCGGCCGAGCGATTCGGCGCGGCGGTCCGCGTCGCGGCCGGCTCGGCGGCGGCCGACGCGGTGCTGGTGGTGTTCGTCGAGACCGCCGTCTTCGAGCCCGACCTGATGCTGACCGCGATCGCCCGCGCCGCGGCCCCGGCCGGCCGCCCGCTGGTCATCACTCGGGTGGGCGCGGACCCCGGACTCGTCGACGTCCCCGGATTGCGGTCCCGGGTGCCCGTGTTCACCTTCCCGGAGCAGGCGGTGGGCGCCCTGGCGCTCGCCGCGCGGTACGGCCGGATCCGGCGCGAGGCCGCGGCTGCTGCGCCGGCGCGGCCGGCCGGTGCCGATCGTGATCGGGTGTCCGCCGTGCTGGCTCGGGCCGCGCTGTCTGCCGGAGGATGGCTGGCCACCGACGACGTCGCCGACGTGCTGCGCGGCTACGGGTTGACGGTGCCCCGTCAGCTTGCGGTGGCGGACGCCGACTGCGCCGTCGCCGCCGCCACCGATCTCGGGTTCCCGGTGGCGGTGAAGCTGGCGGCGGGCGATCTGCACAAATCCGAGATCGGCGGAGTGCGCATCGGGCTCGGCGACGAGGCGGCCGTCCGGCAGGCCTTCCGCGACGTGTCGGACGCCGCGCCCGGGCGTCCGGTCATGGTTCAGGAGATGGTGCCGCCCGGCGTGGAACTGATCGTCGGCGGCCTGCAGGATGCCCGGTTCGGGCCGCTGGTGATGGTCGGGATGGGTGGCACGCTGACCCAACTCCTGGCCGATCGGGTGTTCCGGCTGGCCCCGGTGACCGTCGACGAGGCCGCGGAGATGGTGTCCGGGCTGCGGATGGGTGCGCTGCTGGATGGATTCCGGGGCGCCGAGCCGGTGGACCGGGCGGCCGTGACCGACCTGGTCACCCGCATCGCGTGGCTGGTCGAGGACTTCCCGCGGATCGCCGAGCTCGACCTGAATCCGGTGATCGGCCACGGGAATCGGCTGACCGTGGTGGACGCCCGGATCCGGGTCGCCGAGCCGCCGGTGCGCCCGGACCCGACCGCCCGGCAACTGCCCTGACCGGGTCGTGGCGCCGCGGCCCGACCCGCTGCCCCCCTATCCTGATCGACAGGTGTCCCCCGCCGAGGGAGGGAACGATGGTCGCCTCGTCACAAGCGGATTCTCCGCGACGAGAACTCCTCGATCGCATCACCAGCCCGGGTGGCACCATGATCGATCGCATTCTTCCCGAGGACGTCGCAGTCGTCGATTGCGCCGGCGATCGTGCCGACGCGCCATTGTTCCCGGGCGAGTCCGACATCGTCGCGAACGCCGTCGACAAACGCCGCCGGGAGTTCTCGACCGTCCGCGCCTGTGCCCGGGACGCGCTGGCCGTCCTGGGCATCGCACCGGTCGCGATTCTGCGGGACGATCGAGGGTGTCCGACCTGGCCGGACGGAATCGTCGGAAGCATGACCCACTGCCGTGGATACCGTGGAGCCGCGGTGGCGAGGCGTTCGGTCCTGGAGTGCATCGGAATCGACGCCGAACCCCACGCCCCGTTACGGGACGGCCTTCTCGACGACATCGCGGTGTCGTCGGACATTCCCGGCCTCACGTCCGTCGCTCAGCGCGGAGTGTCCGCGGACAGGATCCTGTACAGCGCCAAGGAGGCGGTCTTCAAATCGTGGTATGCGGTCACCAGGCGCACCTTGGGATTTCGTGACGCCACCGTCCTGCTCCGCCCCGGCGGCACCTTCTCGGCGTCGGCCACGAACCGCGAGGACGACTCGCGACTGCTCGCCCGGATGCTCGGCAGGTGGGACGTGTCGGGCGGGCTGATCCTGACCAGCGTCATCGTCCCGGCGCAGGCGTGAGCGGCGGCCTCGGCCACGCCGGACCGTCGGCGGCGGCGCGAGTCAGAATTGCAGCCTCGCGGCCGCCTCGGGCGTGAACAGCCCCGGGCCGATCATGCGCCAGAATGAATGCAATCGGTCGAGAATGTCGGCATATCCCGAGTAGATGAGGGACGACTGTTGGATGCCGTTCACGCCCGCAGTGAGCGTCTGAGCCACCTCGGAAGCTGCCCAATGGTCGCGAATATCGCCCTCCGATATGGCCATGCCGCTGAGCTCGGTCACCAGCTTGAGCCACTCATTGAATGCTATCCGCTGCTCGTTGTCGAACCCGTGCCCCTCGGTGGTCATCCGCACCGAGGCGCGGATGAGGGGGTCGGACTGTAACGCCCGGCCGAAGCTGTAACTCGCGTCGATCAGTTGTTGGGCGGCCGGGATCTGGTCGTTCAGCTCGAAGCCGTTCACCAGTTGGGTCTGCAGGACGACGATGGCTCTGCCGAGCGCCTCTTTCGAATCGAAGTGAAAATACATCGAACCCTTGGACACGCCACTGGCCGACAAGATGTCATCGATTGTCGCCCCTTCGTACCCCCTCGCCGAAAATGCTTCGGCGGCTCCTCGCAAGAGGCGGTCTCGCGTCTCGATTGCCCGTGCCTGGTGAGGGGAGGACATAGTTCGGTGGCTCCATGGTTCGTCGAGTGTCGATCCCGCTCGACTCCGCGCGTACGACGGGTTCGTCTTGCAGGTTGCCGGCCGGCCCGTGTCGCGCTCGCCGCATGCGGAATGCGGCGACACTTCGGCAGGCCTGACCGTGAAGGTTATCGCGGTTGCCGCGGCCTGGACCCGCGCGACGGCACCGCGCGAGGTCGTGAGCAGCGGACCCGGCACGTCGAGTCCCTCGCGTCTCGGCGCCCGCGTGGCAACGTGACCGGCCTCACTCACCCGAGGCGTGGCGGCCGGTGCCTGCGGTCCCGCGAGTGGACGACACCGCAGGTCAGCGCCCACCACGCGGCGCGGTGCGCGGGCCCGGCTCGGGTCGGCTCCGGTCCGGGCCGTTTAATGGTTCGTACTAAACCGACTAGATGGTTTATTCTCGGGACAGGCAGGCCCCGACCACGGACGGGGGCGGAGGCGTGCCCGCCGGACCGATCCACATGAAGGGACACCGAACAGATGAGCACCACTGCGTTTGCCCAGAGCTACCTGGAGACCTGGACGGAGCCCGACGCCGAACGGCGTCACGACAACGTGCAAACCGTGTGGGCCACCGACGGACGGATGGTGATCTCCTCCATCGGGGCCACGGTCGCCGGAGTCGACAAGATCGCCGAACACATCGACCGCGTCCACCAGGACGTGATCCTCGGCAAGGGATTGACGTTCTCCTACACGCAGCAGGTCGACGCGGGCGGCGCGACCCTGCTCAGCTCGGCCGTCACGGCACCGGACGGGACCGTCGTCGCGAAGGGAGCCGACGTGATCTTCCGGGACGACGACGGCCGGGTGACCGCCGCCTACATGTTCATGGGACTCGAGTAGCTCACCGGACGGACGCGCCCTGACGACCCGACCCGATCACGAGCCGGTCGTCGGGGACGTCCCGCACGCAGCACCACTGAACGGCTCTCGGGGCCGAGCGGTGCGAATCCGGCATCGGTGCCGTTCTCGCGGTGTCATCACGACCCGCGCCAATACAGAAAGAAGTCGATTCCGGGGAAGCATGAACCATCGGGGGGCAAGGCATGACACTGGAGGACACGGCTGAGCGGACGCTCAGCTATGACCGAACGTGGTATCGGGGCAAGGCGCACCGCAGCGCGGTCGCCGAGGTATTCGTCACCGATGCCGTTGCAAGCACAGATGGGCACGTCCGGGTAGCGGCACAGACACCGCCCTGCCACTCGTTCTACGGGGACCACGTCCCGGAACCGTCGGCCGTGGATCCGCTGCTGCTCATGGAGATCTGTCGACAGGCCGGACTGGTCACCGCCTACGAACTCGGCGTTCCCGTCGAGACGATCCTGGCCACCGTCGGCTGGGACCTGCAGATCGACGCCGCCCATCGCATCCCGTTCGGCGACGCGGCCGACCTTCTCATCGACAGTCAGTTCGTGTGGACCCGCGTCCGCAACGGCGTGCCCCGGGCGGGTCGCTGCCGCCAACTCGTGCTCCACCAGGGCAAACAGGTGGCCGAGTTGACCGCCACGAGTTCGTTCCTGTCGCCCGGCCAACTCGCCGGCGTCCGGCGGCACCAGCGCGGTGACGACCCGCCGTGGAGCCACGAGATACCGGAGCGGGATTCGACGGGCGTCGCCGAACCGGCGCTGGTCGGCCGCCGCAATCCGAGCAACGTGGTGGTCGCCGACCTGCTCGCCGACGGCACCGACGCAACGGCGCACATCGTGCCGACGCTGAAAAACCGTGCGCTGTTCGACCACTCGTACGACCACGTCACCATGCAGGTCCTCAGCGAGGCGGCCCGGCAACTGACCATCGCCCTCATCGGGGACCCGGCGGGTTCCGCCGACCGGCTGCTGACCCGCCTGCAAGGACAGTTCGAGCGCTTCGCCGAACTCGACGCTCCGGTCTCGATGGCGGCATCGATCAGCGGTGAACCGCGCCTGGTGCGGTCGACGGTCTCGGCGACGCAGCACGACCGGACGACATCGACCTTTCAACTGGAATTCGAAAGGACGACGCCGTGACGCCGAGCCACCAGCAGATGGTCTGGACCGACTTCGGCGGCGTCCTGACACCCTCGGTATCAGACAGTTTCGCGGCATTCGCACAGGCCGTCGGGGTCGAGCCGGGCCGCCTGATGAACGGCATGCGCGACGTCAGCCACCGATACGGCACCACCGACGTCCTCGAACCGCTCGACACCGCCCTCGTGGACGAAGACGAATGGGCCAGGCAACTGTCGGCGGTCCTCGGTACGCCGATCGCCGGCGATGCCCTGTCCGGCCCATGGTTTCGTGACCGGCCCGTCGACCGGGACTGGCTCGGAGTTCTGGAACGGCTGCCGGCGTCGGGCATCCGCGTCGGTCTGGTGACGAACATGCCACCGAGCTGGGCTTGCGAATGGCGACGCATGGTGGACCCGGGTCTGTTCGAAAAGGTTGTGATCTCCTCGGCGGTCGGTGCGCGCAAGCCCGACCGGGAAATCTTCCGGATCGCCGCGGCGACGGCCGAGGTCCGCTCGGCACAGTGCATTCTGGTCGACGACCTGGACGCCAACTGCGACGGCGCCGAAGCCGCCGGGTGGCGCGCGGTCCGGTACCGGACCGCGCAGCAGGCCACCCAGGATCTCGGTTCGCTGCTGGGGGTGCGCCTATGAATCGGGGCGTCGAGGGATGCGCCTTCGTCACGGGCGGATCGCGGGGAATCGGCGCCGCGATCGCGCGCACCCTCGCCGACGCCGGATGGCCCGTGGCCGTCGGGTTCCGGCACGACGCCTCGGCGGCAGCGGCGGTCGTCGACTCGCTCACGAGCGCACTGCGGGCGCGGACGGTCCGATGCGACGTCACGGAACAGGCGGACGTCGACGAGACCTTCTCGATGCTCGAAAGCGCCTACGGGCGGGTCGCCGTGCTGGTGAACAACGCCGGCGTGCACAAGGACAGCCTGGCCATCGGCCTCACCGACGACGACTGGTTCGGTGTGCTCGACGTCAACCTCAATGCCGCGTTCCGCACGTCCCGCCGCGCGGCGAGTTCGATGGCCCGAGCGCGACATGGCCGGATCATCAACCTGACCTCGATCCTCGCTCAGCACGGACTGCCCGGTACCGCGAACTACGCCGCCGCCAAGGCCGGCCTGGCCGGTCTCACCCGCACCCTGGCCGTCGAGCTCGCGTCTCGCGGAGTCACGGTGAACGCCGTCGCTCCCGGTCTGGTCCGCACGGAACTGACCGCCGATGTGGGCCACTTCGAAGCCTCTGCGCGACAAGAGGTTCCGATGCGCCGACCGGCAACCGTCGAGGAAGTCGCCGCCTGCGTCGCATTCCTCGCCAGCGATCAGGCCGGCTACGTCACCGGCCACACCCTCGTCGTCGATGGCGGTGTCACCGCCTCCGCGTTCAACATCACCCACTAGCTCCAAGGACAGGAGACGCCATGATTCCTCGCGCTCGGATCGGCGGCCTCACCATCGGATGCCAGGGCTACGGCGCGATGGGCATCAGCGAGTTCTACGGCGTCACGGACGCTTCCGAAGCACGTCGCAGCCTCGACACCGCGTTCGACCTCGGCGTGAGCTACTTCGACACCGCCGACATGTACGGCGGCGGCCACAACGAGGAGTTCCTGCGCGAGTTCATCGCCGACCACCGTGCCGACGTCGTCATCGGTACCAAGTTCGGCATCGTGCGAGATCGCCGCGACCCCACCCGCCGCGAGATCGACAACTCCGCACGACACATCCGGCACAGCGTCGAAGCCAGCATGTCTCGCCTCGGCGTCGACGTGATCGATGTCTACTGGATGCACCGCAAGGACCCCCGGGTGCCGATCGCGGACACCGTCGGAGTGCTCGGCGAGTTGGTGTCGGAGGGCAAGGTGCGCGAGATCGGCCTGTCGGAGGTCACCGCCGGAGAGCTCCGCGACGCACACCACGTCCATCCGGTGGCGGCCGTGCAAACCGAATGGTCGCTGTTTTCAAGAGATGCCGAACGTCAGGTCGTCCCGCAGGCGGCGGAACTCGGGATCACCGTCGTGGCCTACTCGCCGCTGAGCCGTGGACTCCTGACCGACACACCCGCGGCGGCCATCGGGACGTCTGCCGGCGACATGCGCAGGTCCATGCCGCGGTTCAGCCGGGAGAATCTCGACCACAATCGGGGCATCCTGGAACCGCTGCACCGGATCGCCACCGACCGCGGCGTGACATCGGCGCAGATCGCTCTCGCCTGGGTGCACAGCCGAGCGCGGGTCCACTCGATCCCGGTGGTTCCGATCCCCGGTACACGACGTCCGGCCCGGGTTGTCGAGAACGTCGCGGCCTCGATGATCGACCTCACCGGACCCGAGCTGGCCGGTCTCGACCCGATCCACGCCGACGTCGCCGGCGACCGCTACCCCGACCTGACCTTCACCTACCTCACCAGGCAGGCCGCGTCCCTGTGACGCGGGCCGGCACGCCGCCACTCCCCCGGCTCCCCGCGGCCGGCCAGCTTCTCGACTCGGAGGCAACCATGGACAACCGCGCATTCTCGACGGTCGGCACCGACCACGCCACCGTCGTCTCGACCATGCTCAAGGCATCACGCCGGCAGGACTGGGACACCGTCCGAGACTGCCTGCATCCCGACGTCGTCTGGACCCTGCCGGGAACCTCGCAGGTCTCCGGAAGAATCCACGGCCGCGACGATGTCGTCGCCACCGCACAGGTCATCGACGGCGCACGGCTGACCGTCGAACCCCAGCACATCCTCTTCGGCTACGGGACCGTGATCGCCACGATCCACAACACCGCGTCCCACCCGGTCGACCTGGACGAGTGGCTGGCGCTGGTCTTCGAGGTTCGCGACGGGCTGATCGTCTCCATCGCGACGCACTTGTCGGACGTCCCCGGCCTCGATCGCTTCTATGCCGCCCTGTCCAGCTGACCTCGCGACGTCGCGACGCACATGCCGGCCCCTACGGAGAAGACCTTCATGAACACGACAAACGCTCATCCCCAACGCTGGCTGATCCTCGGCATCATGTGCCTGGCGCTGGTCGTCACCGGTCTCGACAGTCTCATCGTCGCGGTCGCCCTGCCATCCATCCAGAACGAACTCGGCGCGAGCGTCGGCCAGCTGCAGTGGATCGTCGGCGCCTACGCCCTGGCGTTCGCCGCACCGATCCTGTTCGCCGGCGGCATGGTGGACCGCTTCGGCCGACGCCTGGGGTTCCTCGTCGGAATGCTGTTGCTGTTGCTCGGTTCGGTGACCGCGGCCTTCGCCGGAACACCGGAAATCCTGATCGCCGCGCGCGTGTGCATGGGCCTCGGCGCGGCCGTGATCATGCCGTCGACGCTGTCGCTGATCCGGCACGTGTTCCCGCCCGAGGAACGCGCCAAGGCCATGGGTGCGTGGGTCGGTGTCGCCGCTCTTGGCGTGCCGCTCGGTCCGGTGGCCGGCGGCCTGCTGCTGCAGTGGTTCTGGTGGGGTTCGGTCTTCGTCATCAACATTCCCATCATCGCCATCGCGATCATCGGATGCCTGCTGATCATCCCCGAATCGCGCAACGAGAACCATCCAGGGCTCGACTATGTCGGCTTCGCCCTGTCCGTCGTCGGTCTGCTGGCGATCGTCGACGGCATCATCGAAGCTCCCGAGCGCGGCTGGACCTCGGCGACCACCGTCGGCCTCATCGGGGTCGGCGTGGTCATCATGCTCCTGTTCGTCATGTGGGAGCGGCGGACCGCCACACCCATGCTCAGCCGCGCCCTGTTCCGTGAGCGTCGCTTCGGCGGCCCGCTCATCACCATCTCGACGTTCACCTTCGCCATGTTCGGCATGCTGTTCGCGGTCATGCTGTACCTGCAGTTCAGCCTCGGATACAGCCCGCTGGTCGCGGGTCTGCATCTGCTCGCGATGTGCACGATGATGGTCTCCGCGCCGTTGGGAACACAGCTGCCGCAACGAATCGGCCTCGCCACGGTCTCGGCGGTCGGGCTGGTGCTCGTCGGCTGTTCCCTGGCGCTGCTGGCCATCGGCGAACCGCCGTCCAGCCTGCGGGTGGTGATCGCGATCGCGATCCTGGGCGTCGGGGCCGGGTTCACCACGGCGCCGTCGACGAACTCGGTGATGGAAGCGGCGCCCGCCGAACAGTCGGGCGCCGGGTCGGCGGCGGCGGACGTGGCGTTCCAGCTGGGCGGTGCGCTCGGCATCGCCGTCCTGGGCAGCATCGTCACCTCCATCTACCGGGCGCTGCTGGACGTGCCCGCGGCCGTCCCCGGCGAGGCCGCACAGGCCGCACAGGACTCGCTGGGCGACGCCGTTGCCGCGGCCGACCAGCTGGCGCCGACCCAGGCGGAAGCGCTGATGTCGGCGGCGAGCAGCAGCTTCCACACCGGCATGAGCGTGGCGATGTACGTCGGCGTCGGCACGAGCCTGCTCGGCGCGCTCGTCGTGTTCCTGGTGCTGCCACGCACACCGTCGGTGCCCTACCTCACATCCACGGCGGAGAGCGAGACCGCCGGCCACAGCTGACCGGCCACCGCAGCGTTCGTCCCGGCGGCAGCACAGCCGCCGGGCTGGCCAACAGAAGGAGAACCCGCATGCCCACCACGTACGACCGGCCCGCGATCGAGGACTTCGTCCGCGCGGAGTTCCGCAGCATGGGTGTCGAAGAGGCGCGCATGACCCCCCAATCCACCCTCGACGAACTCGGGCTGGACTCGCTCGACATCGTCGAGCTCACCCAGATCGCCCGCAAGAAGCTCGGTATCAGCATCCACTCCGACGACTTCGCCGATGCGGAGACCTTCGGGGAAGCCGTCGGTGTCATCTATGCGTGCGGACAACGCTGAACGGGACCGCCGGGTCGTCGTGACCGGTGTCGGCGCCGTCACCGCGCTCGGCGTGGGAGCCGACATCCTCCACGAGGCGGCGGTCGCCGGCAAGACAGGGGTCGTCGACGGGGTCGGCCGATGCGCGGACTTCGACGCCGGCGGTCACTTCACGCCGCGCGAGTCCCGCCGGATGGATCGGTTCACCCAGTTGGCCGTCGTCGCCGGCGCCGAGGCGATGCGTCAGGCCGGCTGGACCCAACCACCGACCGATCCCGGCCTGGTCCACTGCACCATCGGGACGGCGATCGGCGGGCTCATCAGCCTCGAACAGCAACTCGACGTCGCCCGCTCCGACGGCGCCGCGATGGTCTCGCCGCTGACGGTACCGCTGCTCATGGCCAACGCCGCGGCAGCGCATCTGACCCGACGATTCGGGATCCACGGCGAGTCGTCGGCCATCTCCACCGCGTGCTCCAGCGGGGCGCAGGCGATCATCGCCGGCGCGCGGGCGATCCGTGCCGGCGACGCCGACGCGGCCGTCGTCGGCGGGTCCGAGGCGATCGTCACCGATTTCGGTACCGGCATGTTCGCCGCGGCCGGAGCGCTGTCACCGTCGGGTGAGTCCGTCCCGTTCGACCGGGACCGGGACGGATTCATCCTCGGCGAAGGCGCCGGCGTTCTCGTCCTGGAAACCGAGGAACTGGCGCGGCGCCGAGGTGCCACGGTGCTCGCCGAACTCGGCGGGTACTGGGCGACGAGCGACGGATACCACCTCACCGCGCCCGAGCCGTCCGGTGCCTCGGCCACCGAGGCCGTCCGCCGGGCGCTGGCCAAGGCCGGCGTCGGCCCCGCCGCGCTGTCGTACATCAACGCCCACGGAACGGGCACGTCTCTCAACGACGACTGCGAAACACGGGCACTGCGAGCCGCCCTCGGTCATCACCTGGACGAGATCCCGATCTCGTCGACGAAGTCGGCGATCGGACACCTGATGGGCGCGGCCGGCGCCGTCGAGGCGATCGCGACGATCCAGGCACTCCGACACCGCACGGCGCCGCCCACCGTGGGACTGCGCGAACCCGATCCCGCGCTCGGCCAACTCAGACACGTGCTGTCGGCAGTCGCCCTGGACGCCCAGGAGGGCACGTGTACGGGTCTGAGCAACTCCCTCGGGTTCGGGGGACACAACGTGGCTCTGGTCTTCCAGGCGTAGGCACGGCCGAACGCGACGGAGCGGCCGGCCCGAGCGAGACCCATCGTCGAATCAGGAAAGTGATATGACCGCGATCATCAGTGGTGTGGGCGGAGCCGTTCCGTCAGAGACCGTCGACAACTCCAGCTTCGCCGAGCTCGGACTCAGCGACGACTGGATCGTCCAGCGAACAGGCATCTCGATCCGGCATCGGCTGGGCGCCGACGAGCGGCTTGCGGACGTCGCGTCGCAGGCGGCGCGCGCCGCCTTGGCCAGCGCGCGGACCACCGCCGAGGAGATCGATTTCGTCGTCGTCGCCACCAGCACGGCCGACTACGTCTCACCGGGCCTGGCACCTGAGGTGGCCCGCCAGATCGGCGCGCACCGGATCGGCGCCGTCGACCTGAACGGCGCCTGCACGGGGTTCCTCTACGCACTGGACTACGGCGTGGCCAAGGTCGAGCACGGCTCGGTGGAGAAGGTTCTGGTGATCGGGGCGGACGCGATGTCGCGGCTGACCGACCCGACCGACCGAGATACCGCACCGTTGTTCGGTGACGGGGCGGGCGCGGTCGTCGTCGAAAGCACCCGGCGGGAATGCGCCGACTGTGACCCGTACTTCTCCTTCGGCTCGTCGGGCGAAAACGCGAATTGGCTGCTCGTCACGCGAGAGCAGCCCGTCGTCGCGATGAACGGCGCGGAGGTCTACGTCCACGCGGTCGAGGAGATGAGCGGTGAGCTGAGCGCGATCCTCGACTCCTGCGCCCTCGCCCAGACCGACATCGACCTGTTGGTCTGCCATCAGGCGAACCACCGGATCCTCAACGCCGTGACCCGTCGACTCGACTGGAACCCGGCAACCGTCGCGTCGGCGGTCGACAAGTTCGGCAACACGTCGTCGGCGTCGATTCCGCTGGCGCTCGCCGATTCGGTCGATCGCGGCGCGTTACCCGACGGTGGGCGACTGGCCTTCGCCGCCTTCGGTGCCGGATTCACCTGGGGCGCCGGCGTCATCAGGTGGAAGTCCTGCCCGCACGGCCGGCTGACCGACCTTTCCGAGCATGCCACCGAGGAGCTGATAGTCCGATGACAATCGATCTGGCCTCCCGCACCCGCGAATCGACTTCCGCCTCAACACTTCTCAAAGGCTACCGGGCGATGGTCCGCGGGCGCGCCGTCGACACCCTCGCCACCAATCTCGCCAAGCAGGGCCAGTTGGTGGTGTATCCGTCCTCGGCCGGGCAGGAAGCCTGCCAGGTGGGCGCGGTTCTCGGACTCCGCGAGGACGACTGGCTCTTTCCCACCTATCGCGACTCCGTCGCCCTGCTGACCCGCGGCATCGACCCGGCAGAGGTCCTCACACTGTTCCGCGGCGACTGGCACAGCGGATACGACAGCCGACGCTGGCGCAGCGCGCCACACGCCACTCCCCTTGCCACGCAACTACCGCACGCCGTGGGCGCCGGCATGGCCGCACGCTTCCACGGCAGGGACAGCGTCGCGGTCGCGCTGTGCGGCGACGGCGCAACGAGCGAGGGCGACTTCCACGAGGCGCTCAATCTGGCCGCGGTCTTCCGCGCCCCGGTGATCTTCTTCGTCCAGAACAACGGCTACGCCATCTCGGTTCCCCGCCGCGAACAAACGGCCGCGGAATCCCTGGCGGCCAAGGGCGCCGGATACGGCGTACCCGCCGTGCAGGTCGACGGAAACGACCTCGAACAGATCCTGCTGGCCGTCGCCGAGGCGACACGGACCGCTCGCGAGGGGCGCGGACCCACCCTCATCGAGGCCGTCACCTTCCGCGTCGGACCGCATACGAACGCCGACGACCCCGACCGGTACCGGCCGCGATCCGAAGCCCAGCGGTGGACCGAGCGCGACCCGGTGACTCGCCTACGCGAGCGTCTGGTCTCCACCGGAATGCTCCACGAGGCCGACGAACGCGAGATCGACATCGACGCCCGGCACGCGGTCGAGACGGCCCGAGCACGGATCACCGAACCGCACCCGACGCCCACCCGGGTCGACGACCTGTTCCGGCACGTCTACAGCCGACCCACCCAGCAACTGCAAGTGCAGCGCGACCGACTGAACCAGGAGGTGAACGGTGACCACGACGCTTGAGACCACGACGCTTGAGAACGGCGGCGACACGTTGACGATGGCCGGGGCCATCACGGCAGCGCTGCGCGACGCGATGCGTGAGGACCCGACGGTGCTGGTCTTCGGGGAGGACGTCGGTCGCCTGGGCGGCGTCTTCCGCATCACCGACGGTCTCCAACGCGAATTCGGGAACGCCAGATGCTTCGACACGCCGATCTGTGAGGCCGGAATCCTCGGGGCAGCCATCGGCATGGCGATGGCGGGGATCCGGCCCGTGGTCGAGATGCAGTTCGACGCGTTCGCCTACCCGGCGTTCGAACAGATGGTCAGCCAACTCGCCAAGATCCGGAACAGGACGCGCGGAACGCTGACCGCGCCCGTGGTGATCCGAGTCCCCTACGGCGGAGGGGTCGGCGCGGTGGAGCACCACAGTGACTCGTCCGAGGCGTACGCGGCACACACACCGGGTCTGCACGTCGCCACTCCGGCCACTCCGGCTGACGCCTACGACCTGCTGCGCGCCGCGATTCAGGGCGACGACCCCGTCGTGTTCTTCGAACCGAAAAAGCTTTACTGGCAACCGGGTCCCGTCTCGCCGGGACGAAGCCTGCGCGGGCTCGGCTCGGCACGGGTGCTGCGAGAGGGTGCGGACGTCACGCTCGTCAGCTACGGTCCCGCCGTCCCGATCTGCCTCGAAGCCGCCGACTTCGCAGCCCGGGAAGGCTATGCCGTCGGTGTCGTCGACCTCCGCTCGATCGTGCCGCTGGACATCGCGACGGCCGCGGACCAGGTAGCCGGTTCCGGTCGGGCCGTCGTCGTTCACGAGTCCGCCGGCTTCGCCGGTACCGGCGCGGAGATCGCGAGCCAGCTCACCGAACGATGCTTCGGGTACCTGGAGGCGCCGGTCGGCCGCGTCACCGGCCTTGATATCCCCTATCCGCCGCCGCGCCTGGAACACCTTGCGCTGCCCAACGTCGACCGGATTCTCGACGCGATCGTCGCGACATTCGAAGCCGACCGGGTCGAGTAGGGAGGACAGTATGAGCAGCGGCACGACCGGTGACACGCCCGCCGAACAGACCTTCACGCTCCCGGATCTCGGGGAGGGCCTGACCAGCGCGGAGGTCGTCGAGTGGCTCGTCGCCGAAGGCGACGAGATCGCCGTCGACCAGCCGATCGCCGTCCTGGAAACCGTGAAGGTGACGACCGAGGTCCCGTCCCCCTGGGCGGGTCGCGTGGTGCGGCTCTGCGCCCGGCCCGGCGAGCGACTCACCGTCGGGACGGGCCTGCTGGTTCTCGCCACGGACGCGGCCGTCGGGGGCGCGCCCGTGGCGCCGGCCCATCTCGTCGGAACGCCCTCGACGGCACCGGCGCGATCGGCGCGTTCCATGCCGCCGAGGCCGAGCACCCGCGTCGCCGCGTCGCCGGCGGTGCGGCGTCTGGCCAGGAAGTTCGGCGTCGACCTGCGAGCCGTGACCGGGACCGGCCCGCACGGCGCGATCACGTCGGAGGACGTCGGACGAGCCGCTCGGGAGTCCGGTGACCTGACGTGACCCGGTTCGCACAGGCCTCCGACGTGATCACCGCCGTGGGAACCGAACTCGGCGCCTCGGCGTGGCGGGAGATGACCCAGTCCTGCGTCGACACGTTCGCGGCACTCACCGGCGACCGGCAATGGATCCACGTCGACCGGCGTCGTGCCGCGGCCGAGAGCCCCTATGGCGGAACGATCGTGCACGGTGCGCTCGTGCTCGCGCTCGTGCCGTCGTTGGTGTCCGAGATCCTGCGAGTCGACACCGCGACGATGGTCCTCAACGTCGGACTGAACCGGACCAGGTTCCGTCGCCCGGTCAGGGTCGGCCGCCGGCTACGGGCCGCGGCGTCACTCCTGTCCGCGGAACCCGCACTCGGCGGTGTGCTCGCCGGCGTCCAGGTGACGGTCGAGACCGACGAACCCGCGGCTCCGGTGTGCACGACCGAGCAACGGCTGCTCATCCATGGCTGAGCAGCCCACCGTCCTGCTCGAGGCGTGTGACGACCAGGTCGCCGTCGTCGTCCTCAACGCCGAGCACACCGGAAACGCCCTCCGCAGGGAGCTGCTGCACGAGCTGCGCGACATCACCCGTCAGGCAGTCGCTTCCGGCGCCCGAGCGCTGGTGCTGACCGGAGCGGGACGCGATTTCAGCCTGGGCGCCGACAAGACGGACCTGGCCGCACTCGCGCACGGCTCGCGGGACACCCTGAACGAGGCCACCGAACTCCTGGCCGACGTGATCAGCGCGATCCACGAGGCGCCGATCCCGACCGTCGCGGCCGTCCGTGGGCAGGCGGCCGGCGCCGGGTTCTCCCTCGCCCTGTCGTGCGACCTGCGGATCGCGGACGAGTCGGCCAGATTCAACTTCGCCTACGCGGCGCTCGGCTCGTCGCCGGACGGCGGGATCACCTGGCTGCTGCCACGAATCGTCGGCTGGTCGCGCTCGCAGGAGCTTCTCCTCGAACAGCCGGTGATCCGTGCCCGGCGAGCCTTGGCCGAGGGCATGGTCAACGAGGTCGTGCCGCGCGACGACCTGCTACCACACGCCCTGCGCGTGGCTCGCCTGCTGGCAGGTCATCCGGCCCACAGCATGCGTAGCGTCAAGCAGCTGGTCCGCCGCGCCGAGCGGACCTCGCTCGCCGAGCACATGAGAACGGAGAACAGGCTGTTCGTGGAGGGCCTGGGCACACGTGAGATGCGCGGGCTGCTGGCCGCCGACGGCGCGCACGACACCTGACGTCGTCGGGCGAGTTCCCGCGACGGTTCATTCGGGGCTCCCGGAGTCCCACCGGCCGGCCAACACCGTCGCCTCGGTCACTGTGCGGTGAACGTAACGCGCGGACAACGCGGTGTCACCGATGCATAACGTCCGCTTCCTACATTGCCGCTAGGCAAGCTGGCCGTGACCGTGCGTCGTGCTCACCGGAGGGAGGGGTGCCGGCGGTGTCGACGACCGAAACGGCGCGCACGGTGTGCACCTACTGCGGGGTCGGCTGCGGTGTGCAACTGACGATCGCGGTCGGCGGCGACGGTGCGCGGCGGGTGGTCAAGGCGGCCGGCGACAAGGCGCACCCGACCAACTTCGGTCGCCTGTGCACCAAGGGGGCCACCAGCGCCGAGCTGTTCACGGCCAAGGGCCGCCTCGACTCGGCCCTGGTCCGTCCGGAACGGGGCGTCGAACCCGTGCCCCGCGCCCTCGACGAGACGATCACCACCACCGCCCGGCGGCTGCGCGCGATCGTCGACCAGCACGGGCCCGACGCGGTGTCGCTCTACGTGTCCGGGCAGATGACCCTGGAGGCGCAGTACCTGGCGAACAAGCTGGCCAAGGGTTTCATCGGGACGAACCAGATCGAGTCGAACTCGCGGCTGTGCATGGCCAGCGCCGGCACCGGGTACAAGCTGTCGCTCGGCGCGGACGGGCCGCCCGGCTCCTACCAGGACTTCGACCACGCCGACGTGTTCTTCGTCATCGGCTCGAACATGGCCGACTGCCACCCGATCCTGTTCCTGCGCATGATGGACCGGGTCAAGGCCGGCGCCAAGCTGATCGTGGTCGATCCCCGCCGCACCACCACCGCGGACAAGGCCGACCTGTACCTGCCGATCAAGCCGGGCACCGACCTGGCCCTGCTCAACGGCCTGCTGCACCTGCTGGTGGCCCAGGGCGACATCGACACCGACTTCATCGCCGAGTTCACCCAGGGGTGGGAGGAGATGCCGGCGTTCCTGGCCGACTACCCGCCCGCCGTCGTCGCCGAGCTCACCGGGCTGCCCGAGGCCGACATCCGGCAGGCGGCGGCCTGGATCGGCGGTGCCGGCAACTGGATGAGCTGCTGGACCATGGGCCTGAACCAGAGCACCCACGGCACCTGGAACACGAACGCGCTGGTCAACCTGCACCTGGCCACCGGCGCCATCTGCCGGCCCGGCAGCGGCCCGTTCTCGCTCACCGGCCAACCGAACGCGATGGGCGGTCGGGAGATGGGCTACATGGGACCGGGTCTGCCCGGGCAGCGCTCGGTGCTCGCCGAGCCGGACCGGGCTTTCATCGAGGACCTCTGGGGGATCCCGGCAGGCAGCCTGCGCACCGATGTCGGCCGGGGCACGGTCGAGATGTTCTCCCGGATGGCCGAGGGCGCGATCAAGGCCTGCTGGATCATCTGCACGAACCCGATCGCCACCGTGCCGAACCGGCGGACCGTGATCGCCGGCCTGGAGGCGGCGGAGCTGGTCATCACCCAGGACGTGTTCGCCGAGACCGAGACCAACGCCTATGCCGACGTGATCCTGCCCGCCGCGATGTGGGTGGAAAGCGACGGGATCCTGATCAACTCCGAACGCAATCTGACCCTGGTGCCCGGCGTCGTCCCGCCACCGGGCGACGCGTTGCCGGACTGGCAGCTGATCGCCCGGATCGCCTGCGAGATGGGGTACGCCGACGCGTTCACCTACGGCAGCGCCGAGGAGGTGTTCGCCGAGATCCAGCGGTGCTGGAACCCGGCGACCGGGTACGACCTGCGCGGGGTGAGCTACCAGCGGCTGCGTGAGACGCCGGTGCAATGGCCCGCGGCGCCGGACGGTCCGGACCGCAACCCGATCCGCTACCGCAACGACGGGATCAGCCAGCGGGAGCGGCAGCGACCCGACGGCAGCACTCCCCGACTGTGGTTCCCGACCGCCAGCGGGCGGGCGGTCTTCTTCCCCCGGCCGCACGGCTCGGCCGCCGAACTGCCGGACGACGAATACCCTTTCGTCCTGAACACGGGTCGGGTGCAGCATCAGTGGCACACCCTGACCAAGACCGGGACCGTCGCCAAGCTGAACAAGCTCAACCCCGGCCCCTTCGTGGAGATCCACCCGACCGACGCGGCCCGGCTCGACGTCGCCGACGGCGACCATCTCGAACTGGCCTCACGGCGCGGCCGGGCGGTCGTCCCGGCTGTGGTCACCGACCGGGTCCAGGAGGGCTGCCTGTTCGCGCCGTTCCACTGGAACGACCTGTACGGGGAGTACCTGGCCGTCAACGCGGTCACCAGCGACGCCGTCGACCCGCTGTCCTTCCAGCCCGAGTTCAAGGTATGCGCCGTGTCCCTGACCAAGGTCGCGTCCCCGGCCACTCCGGAACCCGCGCCGGCCGTGGTCGCCGCGCCCGCGCTGGCCGGCGTGGCGAGCACCTCGGCGCAGGCACTCGCCACCGTCTTCGGGTTGCCGGCCGCGGAGCCCGATCCGGTTCTCGGCGACGGCGAGAAACGCTACCTCGCCGGCTTTCTGCGTGGCCTGGCGGTGGCGCCGCCGGGCGGCGCGGTTCCCACGCTGCCACCGGCCGCACCGTTCGCGCCCGGCCACGCGGAATGGGTCAACGGCGTGTTGGCCGGGATGTTCTCCCGGTTGCCCGACCAGCGGAGCGGGGCGGCCCGCGACGCCACGTCGGCCCCGCCGATGACCACCTCGCCGGCGGTTCGGCCGTTGGTGGTGCTGTGGGCGTCGCAGACCGGCAACGCAGAGGATTTCGCCACGTCGGTCACCGCCGGACGACTCGCGCAGGCCGGCCGGACGCCGACGGTGCACTGCATGGCCGACGCCACCGTGGACAGCATTCCCGCCGACGCCGATCTGCTGGTGATCACCAGCACGTTCGGGGACGGCGAGAACCCGGACAACGGCGCCACCTTCTGGGAGTCGCTGGCGGCCGCGTCGCCGGACCGGCTGACCTCCACCCGGTACGCGGTGCTGGCGTTCGGCGACTCCAACTACGACAACTTCTGCGGGCACGGGCGGCGTCTGGACGAGAAACTCGCCGAACTCGGTGCACGGCCGCTGATCCCGCGGACCGACTGCGAACCGGACTTCGACGAACCGGCCGCCCAGTGGCTCGACAAGGTGCTGACCGCGCTCGAGACCGCTTCGACCGCAACGACAGCGGACGCTGCCACGGTGACCGTACAGGCTCCGGCGCGACCGTCCCGCCGGCCGGAGCCCCGACCGGCACCCCTTGTCGGCAACCGGTTGTTGAGCCTGCCCGGCGCCGGCAAGGAGGTCCGCCAGTTCACCTTCGACCTGTCCGGGACCGGGCTGGAGTACCAGGCCGGCGACGCGCTGACCGTCCGACCCAGCAACTGCCCCGACCTGGTCGACGAGTGGCTCGCCTCGACCGGCCTGGCGGCCGGTGTCGAGGTCGAGATCGACGGCGTCGCCGTCCCCCTCGGCGAGGCTCTGGCCAGCCGGCTGGACATCAGCCGCGTCACACCCGACCTGGTCCATTTCCTGGCCGACCGCACCGACAACCGGGAACTGCACACCCTGCTGCGGTCCGGCAACAAGGAGGAACTGGCCAAGTGGTCCTGGGGTCGGCAGGCCGCCGATCTGCTGGCCGAGTACCCGGTCAGCGCCGCCGCCCAGGACTGGGTCGACGTGCTCAAGAAGCTCGCGCCCCGCCAGTACTCGATCTCCTCCAGCCCGCTGGACGACCCGGCCCGGGTCAGCCTGACGGTCTCGGTCATCCGCTACGACAGCCCGAGCGGCCGCCGCCGCAAGGGAGTGTGCTCGGCGTTCCTGGCCGACGCCCCCGGCGACCATCAGGTGCCGGTGCTCGTCCAGACCGCGCCGCACTTCCGGCCGCCGGCCGACCCGAACACACCGATGATCATGGTCGGGCCCGGCACCGGCGTCGCCCCGTTCATCGGGTTCCTGGCCGAACGCCGCGCCCGCGGCCACCGTGCGCGCAACTGGCTGTTCTTCGGCGAGCAGCACGAGGCCACCGACTTCTACTACCGGGACGAGCTGACCGGCCTGCGGCGCGACGGCGTCCTGACCGACCTGGACCTGGCCTTCTCCCGCGACCAGCGGACCAAGGTGTACGTGCAGGACCGGATGGTCGAGCACGGCGCCAAGCTCTGGTCATGGCTGCAGGACGGCGCCCACCTGTACGTGTGCGGCGACGCCAACCGGATGGCCAAGGATGTCGACCGCGTGCTGCGCGAGATCGTTGCCCAACACGGCCACCTCGACTCCGCCAAGGCCGACACCTACGTTCGCGGCCTCGCCGCCGACAAGCGTTACGTACGCGACGTCTACTGAGATCGCCGGCCCGCCGGCCGACGCCGGCACGATCAGAGCACGCGCTTGACCCCGGGCAGCCGCGTCATCAGGTCACCGACGAGGAAGCACGCAGGAACCCCGACGGCCACGACCAGGAGCATCTTGACCTCCGGCGGCCAGGTCGGCGCGCGCAGGATGAGCGACAGACCGACCAGGACCACGGGGTGCAACAGATAGGCGGCGTAGGACCCGTGCGCCGCTCCCGCGGTGATCGCCGACGTGGGTCCGGCCCACCGTCTCTGCAGCACATCGACCAGCCAGATCATCAGCATCACGACCGTGAACCCGTCGAGCAGGGCCATCACCACGCCCTGCCAGTACCCGCTGGTGATCACTGACGGCTCGGTCCGCACGGCGAACGCGGCCAGCACGGACAGTCCGGCGACGGCGGGCACCGCAAGGTTCCGGCAGAACCGTACGAGGCGCGGCGGTAGCTCCCGGAACCAGCCTCGTTCGCCGGCCAGGACGCCCAGCACGAAGACGCCGGCCGTCTGTTGCCAGTGCGGCCATTCGAAATTCCAATACCTGTCGACGGTGTCCGGCAGGTGAGGCCAGGTCAGCAGATCGGTGGCGGCGATGCCGGCCGCGACGAGCAGCAGCGGCCCGAACCCGATGGCCTCCTGCTTGTTCGGAACGGCCGGCCGGAACGATCGCCACCCGGCATAGAGCAGCGAGAAGCCCAGCAACGCCACCGCGAACCACAACGGCCCGAATCCGCGACCCTGCCCGAAGTCCGTCAGAGCGCCGACCAGCGAACGGCTCTCACCCTCGGTGCGGGCCACCCACCAGCGGATCAGTGGATCCACCACGAGGACGTACAGAACCGCCGGCACCCCCAACCGCAGCAGTCGCGCCGCCGCGAACCCGGCCGGCCCGCGCCGGGCCAGCGAGTCGGCCGCCAGCATGCCGGCCACCAGGAAAAGCGGCGACAGCCCGAACGCGGCCAGCAGGACGACCGGCCATCCGAGCAGCACCGGGGTCAGCGTCGAGGTGGTCCGCTCCTGGTAGTACCAGGGGATTGGGACCACGTAGGCGGTGGCGGTGTGCACGGCAATGACCGCGGCGATGACACTCACCCGGAGCCGGTCGATCCATCGGTGGTGCGCGGCGGGCCGCGGCACCGCCGACCTCGACACCGCCTTCCGCGATCGCCCGTTCGGCCCCGGGGACCGGTCAGCCGTCAGCCCTTTCGTCAGGCCCCGTCCGACGACGGTGGCGGCAGGCGGTCGGCCGCTCCCGGCTGCTCCCGCTGTGCGTTGAGCCGGAACGGCTGCACCACGTCGGTCCGGTTGGCCGCCGGATCGTCGTTCGGGTTGCTGCGGTACACCTCGTAGGGCTCGCCCAACGCGACCGCGTCGTGGCCGTCCAGCCAGTCCGCCAGGGCTTGATAGACTGGAGCCATCTCCTCGTAGCTGCCCACATACTGCACGACCGCGACACGGGCACCCGGAATCCACTCGGCGACCACGTCGCCGTCGCCGGCGAACTGTTCGCCGACGGGAAACCCGGCCGTGACGTCGAACTGGCCGTCGGCACGCCGGTGGTACCGGGCGAACGGAGGGCCAGACGGATAGTGATGGTGCGCGCCGAGGTACTGGGCGACATGCTGGTAGGTGGCACCCAGCCACGCCGGCAACTGGGCGATCGACACCGTCGCGGTCTGGGTCGCCGCGTAGTGGGGTGCACGCTCACGAACGACAACTGGTGAACTCGACATGATCGAATTGTCCGGCCGGTGAGCCGGTCGAACCAGGGCATTTGGTCCTGCCCGCGGCGGTTCGCCCGACACGGCAACGGGAGTCGGTACGGCCCAATTGCCGGGATACGTTACCGATGAAAGGACCTTCGGCCCAGGGCAGCGCGGCCCGTGCCGAGCAAGATGGGCACCATGGGGTCGTTCTCTTTCTCGACGAAACGCTTCGTTTCCTCGGTCGTGGCGGTGAGTGGGGCTGCCATCCTCATCGCGGGGTGCAGTTCGGCCGGCACCCCCTCCGCCGCGCCGACCACATCGGCTGCGCCGACCACCAGTGCGCCGGCGTCCGCGACGACGACCACGCCGAGCCCGACCGTCGTCCCGACGACGATCATCACCACCGCCACCGCCGAGACGACCACCGGCGCAACGGGTACGGATCTGGCGGGTGAGGTCTACGGCCGGATCGTCGCCGTCGACCCGGCCAGTTCCGAGATCACGCTGGACAAGTACGACTGGTTCACCGGGGCTGCTGCCGAACAGGCTTGCAACGAGGACGGTGTCACCGAGAGGGACAACGGCTGGTGCAGCGTGTACTACTACCGCAACCGCAACCCCATGCTGCGGGTGGTGGCGGTGAGCCCCGACGCGACCGTGGTGACGCTGTCCGGTGGCAGTCCGACCCAGGTGCCGAGCGATCTGGCCGGCGTGCAGGAACGCATCGCCGGCACCGAGTCCAGTGATCTGTTCCAGATCACGGTCACGGACGGGCAGGTCACGTCGATCACCGAGTTGTATTTCCCGTGACGCACATCCATGAGGTTCCGATCGAAGGAGGTTGACATGCGAGCAGCTATCGGCGACTGGCTCGTGGTGCACAGCCACACGGAAGGCCAGCACGACCGCAAGGCGGAGATCGTTGCCACCGGTCCGGACGGGGCACCGCCGTTCACCGTGCGGTGGACCGACGACGAGCGGGAGAGCGTGGTCTTCCCGGGACCCGACGCGCAGATCCTGTCCGCCGCCGAGCAGGCCGAACATGCCCGGGCCGAGACCGAATTGATCGATCGGGTGCAGGCCAGCATCGGAGGATCGAGCGCCGGCCGTTGAGCGCGGCGCGCCTCGCCCGCACCCGTACCTGACGCCGAGGAGAGCCCATGAACAAGGGGAAACGTCCGGTGGATCCGGCCACGAGTTCCGCCCGGGCGCTGGCCGCCGCGGTCCGGCAACAGCTGGTCCGACCGGGCTCGATTTCACCGCAACGGCAACTCGAACTGATCATGGCCGATCGGGTCGGCGACGATTCCGGTGGCGCGACCGCGGGCCGGTCCCGGCCGGGTTGGACGCCGTTCCTGGTCCGGGCCGATGCGTCCCCCTACCGGTCGCTCGACGAGGGGTCGTGGCTGCCGGCATTCGCCGAGTCCCGGGCGGAATCCGGGGCGTCGACCGGCTGAGCACAGCCTGAGACGGAGCCCGGCACACCCGCCCGTCCCGGGAGCGCCCGTCCCGGGCCGGCGGCGGAACGACTCACACCGCGAACGGATAGGTTTCGGGTGGTTCGCCGCGTTCCCAGCGGACCGTGCGTTCGAGCGGTTCCACGGCCCGGGTCTGGTCGACGTGGATGACGGCGTCGAACTGGGCGGACAGGCGGGTCCGGAAGTAGTGGCTCTGCCGTTCGGTGCGCGGCCGGTAGATCACGCCGATGGCCCGTTCCAGCCGCGCCGAACCGAGCAACTCGGCGGCACGCGGCGACCGCGCGAAGTCCAACAGGAATGCGGCTTCCCCGGTGTCGTGGAACAACGCCTCGACGCTGCCGTCCAGCGCCGGCCGCACAGGTTTGCGCAGCGCGGGTTGATCCCAGTTGTCGGCGGCGGTCACCGTGCCGTGGTAGGTGGTGAACCCGATCGACCGGCAATCGGCCGCGTGCCGCTGCCGGACCAGTTGGCCGACGTTCAGCTCGCCGCGCATCCCGGACTCGGTCGCCCGTGCGTCACCGACGTGCGAATTGTGTTCCCACACCACAACCTTGGCGGTCTCGCCGTGCCGGCCGAGATGGGCCATCAGCGCGTCGAGGGTGTCCGCCATGTGCGTGTCCCGCAGGTTCCACGACGACACCCGGCCGCCGAACATCGTCCGGTAATACTCCGCGGACGCCTTGACCACGCGTGCGTTCTGCTCCGCGTAGAACTCGTCGTCCTCGGCCAGCAGCCCGTCGCGGCGGGCGTACTCGAGGCCGTTGCGCTGCAAATCGGCCAGCTGGTCGACGATCTCCTGCTCGCAAGTTTCGCCGGCGCCGTAGGCCGCCGCATATCCGTAGGCCTGGCCGTCCTCGCCGGCGTGGTGGTCCAAGCAGGAGTATCGATCTCGTGCCCGCTCGGCCGCGGCCGGGTCGACCGCCTCCAGGTACTTGATCACCTCCGCGATCGACCGGTACAGGCTGTAGACATCCAGGCCGTAGAAGCCGACCGCGGCACGCGTGGTGCTCGCCGCTGCCAGGTCGTTGTGCTGCCGCAGCCATCCGACGAAGTCCAGCACCACGTCGTTGCGCCACATCCAGGTCGGGAACCGCTGGAAGCCGCGCAGCGCTTCCTCGGCGTCGCCGTCGTCGCTCTGGCCGCGGACGTACCGGTTGACCCGGTAGGCGTCGGGCCAGTCACCTTCCACCGCCACCGCGGTGAACCCGCGGTGCTCGATGAGGTACCGGGTGATCGCCGCCCGCGAGCGGTAGAACTCGTGGGTGCCGTGTGAGGCCTCCCCGATCAGCACGACATGCGCATCCCCCACCAGGTCGTCCAGCTGGGCCGGCGACGGCACCGCGTCCACCAGCGGTGAGGCTTCCGCGCGAATGAGCCTCGCCGACGGGGACAACGCCGGCGCGGCAGGCGAGGCAGCGCCGGCCGCCTTGCGCAGCAGATCCAGGACCTCCTGGTCCGTGGTCTGGGTGAAGTTCCAGTAGGAGGCGCCGACGGCCACGAACGGCGACGGTGTGGTGGCGCACACCACGTCGTCGACCTCCAGGGAGAGCTCGCGACAGGTCGATTCCGGCGCGGCCGGGATCGCGACCACGATCCGAGCCGGGTGATGCTGCCGCAGGGCCTGAACGGCGGCACGCATGCTGGCACCGGTCGCCAGGCCGTCGTCCACCAGGATGACGGTCAGACCTTCCAGCTCCGGCGGGGGCCGGTCCCCGCGGTAGGCCCGTTCCCGACGCAGCAACTCGCGAGCCTCACGTTCGGCGGTCCGCTGCAGATCGGTCGGGCTGACGGCCATGCCACGCACGACGTCCTCGTTCAGCACGACGACACCGCCGCTGGCGATCGCACCCATCGCCAACTCGTCCCGACCGGGCACCCCGAGCTTGCGCACCAGGAACACGTCCAGCGGCGCCCGCAACGCCGCCGCGATCTCGTACGCCACCGGCACGCCACCCCGCGGCAGCGCGAGCACGATCTGATCCGTTCGCCCGCGATATCCGGCCATCAACCCGGCCAGCACCCGGCCCGCGTCCCCGCGATCCCGGAACAATCGATCAGTCACCTTCGTCACCGCCAACAGTCATCGAGCCGACTCCACCGGAATGATGACCGCATCCGGCGCGCCATGGTCGTCGGGCCGCCGCCCACAGACCCATCATCGGCGGACCGGCGAGCCGGGATCAGAGCCTTTGGACCCGACGTCGAAAGCTTCACGGCGGGTCAGCGGCCGATTGCGTCCGGTGGTGGGCCTTTCGACCCTGGCAACGGGCATGGCCGCGCGAGTTCAGTGGAAGGCGTCCAACTGTCACGGCGATGATGCTGGAGGTCATCATGACCGCACCTGTGGTCCAACGAACCCGCGTTCCCGATCTGTTCGACTGGGTCGAATCCGCCTGGCCGTCCCTGTTCGCGGCCCGTTCCGTCTTCGGAACTCACCTGATCCGGGTCGAGGACAAGATCGAGGACGACCACTACGTGATCCGCGCCGAACTCCCGGGGATGGATCCGGAGAAGGACATCACGATCACCGTCGACGATCATCACCTGATCATCGACGCCGAACGGACCGAGGAGAAGGTCGAGAAGACGCACTCCGAGTTCCAGTACGGATCATTCCATCGCGCCATGTCGTTGCCGGCCGGCGTCAAGTCCGACGACGTCAAGGCCACCTACACCGACGGGATCCTGACCGTCAGTGTCGGAATCGCCAAGGAAGAGCCGAGCGCGCAACAGATTCCGATCGCACGCAGCTGACCCGTTCTGTCACAGCGCCACTCACGCCGGAGGTGATGACGAGGGGTTCGGCGTGAATGCGCTGGATCATCCACCCGGCGGTGCCGGCGGCCAGAGGGCCGCCGGCACCGTATCTTTCTGTGCAGATCTGTGCAGACTCGAGCAAGAGAAGATTGGCTGCGACGCGTCGTCGACGCGAGCGGGCGCTGGTGCTGCGGTGCCAGTGCTGGTGCTGCGGTGCCAGTGCTGGTGCTGCGGTGTCAGTGCTGGTGCTCCGGCCGGACGACGACGACCGGGACGTCGGAGTGGGTCATCAACCGTTGGCTGGTCGACCCCAACAGCAGTCCGGCCAGGCCGCCCCGACCACGGGTGCCGACGACGACCAGGCTCGGTCGCCCGATCGGCGACTCGTCCCGGGTGCACCGGACGAGCGTCTCCCCGACACGCCCGCGGAGCACATGCTCGTGCACCACCACGTCCGGGTACTTCTCGCCCCAGCCGGCCACTTGCTCCGCGAGGACCGCGCGTTCCTCGCTGTCGTCCACCAGCCCGATCTGCGCACCGCCCTTGGCGAACCCGCGATAGGCAAGATCGTCGAAGACCAGCACGGCCAGCAGCTCCACTCCCCGGGCAGCCGCTTCCTCGAACGCGAAACCGACCGCGGCCACGCTCGACCGATGACCGTCCACGCCCACCAGCACCGGACCCGGAGGCAGCGTGCCCGACACGTCGACGGACGGCGGAACCACGGCCACCGGTGAATGCGCGTGCGCCGCAACGTGCAGGGCGACCGAACCCACCAGCACCTCCGGCAGCCGGCCGTGACCGCGCGTGCCGACCACGGTCATCGCGACCGCGTCCGACCGACCGGCCAGCACCCGCCGCGGATCGACGAACTTCAGCTGGGCGTCCACCGACAGGTTCGGGAACTCCTCCTGGATCGCGCTGACCGCACGCTCCAGCCGCTTGCGGTTGACGTCGCGGACCGCCTCGATGACCGGACCGGGGAACACATAGCTCGGATGAGGATCGACCGGCTCGTTGATCGCCAACACGATCAGCAAGGACAGCTGCCGCAACTCGGCTTCGCGGGCCGCCCACCTGGCCGCCGTCAACGACTCGGCGGACCCATCCACCCCGACCATGATCACGCTTCGCGGTACGACGGTCATCTCCATCCCCTCCCGAGGTCCGATTCCCCACAACCATTCTCGGCCCGTCACCGGACCGGCCAGAGACGAAGGTCCCAGTACGGCAATGCCGATCGGTAGGCCAATGCCGATCGGTAGGCCAATGCCGATCGGTGGGCGATGATCGACTCGCCACGCCTGCTGCGGGGACCCGCCGGGTCAGGCGGCGATGTCCTTGGCCCGTAGCCGGGTGATCTCCCGTTGCAGCTCCGCCTCCGTCGGTTCGCGCCTCAGGAAGACGTCCCAGGCGTTGCCGACGACGCCGATGCCCCACCCGAAGATCGGGAACACCGGCCAGAAGAACGTCATCCCGGTCATCGACCAGATGATCACCAGAAACCCGTTGACCATCAGGTAGATCATCAGGTGCAGCCAGAAGTCGGACTGCTTCTTCAACCGGCCCCGCGCGATCTCACGCAAGGCGGCATCGTCCGAACGGATCTGGCCGATCGCGCCAGTCATGTCGAACCATCCCTTCCGCCGGTCCGGCACGGCACCAGATGCCGTGCCTGCCAGGCTCCGTGGCGACCACCGCCGCCCGGCGGAGCTCGCCACCTCATCGTCGCCCGGCCGGCCTTGGCACGGTAGAGTCGTTGGGCCCGAGGAGATGCCGGGCATCGATGACCACGCCGCCCTACCGTGACGGGGACCTTCGGCCCTGGAAGCCACCGGACCGCACCGCCTACGCTCGTCGACCATGCGAACGACGATGCCACCCCGGCCATGACGTCGACGACGTCGGCCACGGTGATCCACTCCGCGGACGTGCGGACCGGTCCGCCGTGACCATCGACTGGGTGTCGCTGGCGGTCGTCGCCATGACGACCGTCGCGGCGACGATCGCTGTGGTGGGCATCGTCACGGCCGGAGTCGCCGCGCTGACCGCGGCGGCGCGTGGCACGGCGACGCCCATACGGAACCGGTGGATGAGCGTCGCCGGGTGGGTGTGCCTGACGGCCGCGGGCCTGGTGGTCCTTGCCGGCCTGTATCTGATCATCCCAGTCGCGCACTGACCCGGACCATGAAGGCTCGAATCCGAGGCCGCTTCCCACCGGTTCTGGCCGGTGTCGAGCAGTTCCGCGGCTACCGGCGCGCCTGGCTGTCCCGGGACCTGCTGGCCGGGCTGACCGTGGCGGCGTACCTGGTCCCCCAGGTCATGGCCTACGCCGAGGTGGCCGGTCTGCCCCCGGTGACCGGGCTGTGGGCCATCATCGGACCGCTGGCCGTCTATGCGGTCCTCGGCTCCTCGCGTCACCTGTCCGTCGGGCCGGAATCGACCACCGCGTTGATGACCGCGACCACGTTGATGCCGTTGGCGGCCGGGAACCCGGCCCGCTACGCGTCGCTGGCCGCCACCCTCGCCATCCTCACCGGCGCCATCTGTGTCGTCGGTCGGTTGCTGCGGCTCGGCTTCCTCGCCGATCTGCTCTCCAAGCCCGTCCTGATCGGCTACATGGCCGGCGTCGCCCTGATCATGATCGTCGGGCAACTGAACAAGATCACCGGCATACCGGTGAGCGGCGAGGGATTCCTGGTCGAACTTTCCAGTTTCGTGAACCACATCGGTCAGGTGCGCTGGTGGACGGTCGTCCTCTCCGCGGCCCTGGTGCTGGCCCTGTTCGGGTCCCAGAAATTCGCCCCGAGGGTTCCCGGGCCGCTGATCACGGTCGTCCTGGCCGCCGCGATCGTCGGGCTCTTCTCCCTGCAGGACTACGGGATCGAGGTCGTCGGCGCCGTCCCCATCGGCCTGCCCAGGCCGGCTCTGCCCAGCCTGTCCATCGACGACCTGTCCATTCTGATCATCCCCGCGATCGGCGTGGCGTTCGTCGGCTATACCGACAACGTCTTGACCGCACGGGCATTCGCGCTCAGGCAGGACCATCGACCGATCGACGCCAATCAGGAATGGACCGCCCTCGGAACCGCCAACGTCTCATCGGCCCTCTTCCATGGATTCCCGGTGAGTTCCAGCGGAAGCAGGACAGCCATCGCGGTCGCCGTCGGTGCCCGAACGCAGCTGTACTCGTTGGTCGCGATGCTCGTCGTGCTGATCACACTCCTGGTGGCCGGCCCCCTCCTGGCGCTGTTTCCGCGACCTGCGCTCGGCGCCCTCGTGGTCTACGCCGCGGTGCAACTGATCGACGTCGCCGAGCTCAAACGGATCGGATCGTTCCGCCGGAGCGAGCTGCTGATCGCCACGGTGACCACCCTCGCGGTCGTCGGAATGGGTGTCATCGTCGGCATTCTCGTGGCCATCGGCCTGTCGGTCGTCGACCTGTTGCGCCGGATGGCGCGCCCGCACGACGGGATCCTGGGCTACGTCCCGGGTGTGGCCGGCATGCACGACATCGACGACTACCCGACCGCCCGACGCATTCCAGGTCTGCTCGTGTATCGCTACGACGCGCCGCTGTGCTTCGCCAATGCGGAGGACTTCAGGCGTCGGGCGCTTGCGGCCGTCGACAGCCGGCAGCGGATCGGCGACGGTGCGGCCGACAGTGCGGCCGACAGTGCGGCCGACGAGGAGATCGTCGAATGGTTCATCATGAACGCCGAGGCCAACGTGGAGATCGACATCACCGGGGCCGACGCGCTCGACCAGCTCACCCGGGAACTGGACAAGCGCGGCATCACCTTCGCGATGGCACGGGTCAAGCAGGACCTGCTGACCGACCTCAGGTCCGCCGGAATCGTCGACAGGATCGGCTCGGAGCGGGTCTACCCCACGCTGCCGACCGCGGTCGAAGGCTACCTGGACTGGTACCGCACGAAGCACGGACACGTCCCGCAAGGCGTCCATCAGTCTCCCCTGCCGACCGACCCGCTGGCGGACGGCACACCGCCGGAATCCGCCGGCCGGTAGATCCGGCCGGGCGCCGGTGGCCGAGTGCCGGTGGCCGAGTGCCGGTGGCCGGGCGATCCGGCCGGCGTTGCGCTGATCGCGAACCTCCTGGTGACCGAGATGCCCGAATCGCCAGTTCTGGTCGGCCCGGATCCCGTCCCGCGCTGATCCAACACCCACTTTGGGTGCCGTTTTGTCCGGTTTGCTGAACGTTGGATCAGCGCGGCTCGCCAAGGTGGCCCGGCAGCGACGAAGCATCGCCCCCGCGGCCAGGTTCATTCCGGCGGGCCGGCCCCGGCCGTTCGACCCAACGGGAGCGCCGGCTCGCCGTCCCGCGCTCCGCCGCACCGCCGCCGAACCGGTTCGGGACGAAGGACCCTGCTGGTCGCCCAGCGGACCCAAGACGATGGGGGGATGACCCGCCAGGATCGGCCCGGTCGGGCTGAAGAAGGAGCGGTGATGGAACACACGGCTCGTTGGTCAGTAGATGTCTTTCTGTTCGAACACGAATCGTCGACCTCGGCCCGTGCCGTCTTACGTGCCGGTGGGTCGCAGGAGGTGGCAGGCGAGGGCTCGGCCCACTCGGTGACGCCGGATCGACGGATGGCGGAGATCGTCAACGAGGTGGCGGTCGGCCGGGCGCTGGCGGACCTGGGCGGACGGCTCGAGGCGCTTGCCGTCGGTGACACCGAGGCCCTGATGTCCGCCACGAGTGGCCGCGCCGGGCCGCCGGCCGGACCGACCGAGCGGCCGGCGGCTGGTTGAGGGTGACCCGTTGATGCCCGGTGCCGCGTCCCCTCCGGGTCCGGTCCGGGCGGCGGCGATGCTCAGCGAGGCGGCGGCGACTGTCTCCGCCGACGGCCCGACGTGCCGATGGCACGTGGAGGGTCCGCGGCTGGAGCTGCTGACCCTTGAGCCCCAGGTCTTCCGCCGCGATCGAGAATCCGTGATCGCCGCGGGCGAGTCCCTGCTGGCCGTTCGCGTGCTGCTCAGATCCCAGGGCGCGTTGTGCGCCGCCGATCTGCTGCCCGATCCCGGCCGACCCGACTTGGTGGCGATGATCCGAGTCGACGGCTTCGCCCGGGCGTCCGCCGCCGACCACGCCCTCGCCGAGGTCCTGACCGGTCCGGCCCGCAATCCCCCCGGCGCGGGGACCGTCGACCCGGCAGCGCTTCTCGCGCGACTGAAATCGGCTGCCCGACAAGAGCATGCCTGGCTGGCCCTCATGGACAGCTCGTCATCCGCTCCGCCACGGGCCAGCGGTGGCGCGGCACCTGGATCTGCCGCGAACGACGTGGTCATCGGCACGACGCTGGACGTCCCGTCGGCCCAACTGCAGGCGGGCCAGGCGGCGCGGCGGGTCGTGCTGATTGCCGCCACCGCCGGCCTGCGATTGCAGCGTCCGCCGGGCGGATCGCCAGCGGGCGACGAGCGTGCCGCCATTCGCGCCCATCTAGGCGGCGGCGTGTGGCCGCAGGTGCAGTACTTCTGCCTCTGGGATACGCACTGACGGCTCACCCGAGTCCTGAACACGCGATGCGAATACGCCAGGAATATGTCACCTCTGCGGCATTTGTGGCATTTGCGTACAGGCCCCTGTAGGCAGAGTTGGCATGGGCTCGTATGACCTCAGGCAGATTGAAAATGTATGTCTGTGGGCAGATTGCAATTCCTCGGCGAATGAGATATGAGCTGCCCGTTGGTCACTCAGCGGTGTTGAAACGGCTCGGGCCTTAAGCTCAATGGGTTGCCGTCGACGTCGCAGCCCTCCTTTCGGGAGCGCACTCAGGCCGAAACTGAAGACCTGGATCGAGGACCGTCGACCGACAGTGTGGTTCTCATGATCACGTCATGCGTCCGGGTAGGCAGTGATGCATCCTGTAGCGGTCGGCACGCTCACAGGAATCTCACAAGAGTTCTCCGGTGAATCGTGGCGTTTCGAATGCGCCTGTCTGGGCTAGTTTCTCGCCGGTCGGGCCTGTTCTCTTGGGGGGCTTCGGTGGCTGGGTCTGTTCGGCGACGCTGGATTTCGTTGTTGGTGCTCACCGTGGTACTGGTCGCGTCCGGGCCACTGGTGCCCGCGGTAGCGCATGGATCAGCGCCGGCTCCGTCACCGACGTCGTCGGCTGCCGCCGATACTGACCCTGCCACGTCGACAAGCGAGACAGCACAGTCTGTTTCGTCTCCGTCGGCGACACAGTCCGAGTCGCCGTCCACAGCCGAAGCGACTGCCACCTCCGGATCGACCGGACCGACGAACTCGGCCCCGGGTTCGGCGGATCAGTCACTTCCGGTCGGCCAGGAGCGGGCCGCGGTGGAGCGGGAGGCGACGGAGTTGGCCCGGTCGACGGGCAAACCGGTGGTGGTGGACGCCCTGACGACCGAGACACAGTTGGTCACGGCGCGGGTGGACGGCAGGTACGACGTGGCGGTGACCGTCGCTCCTACCCGGGTCAAGCAAGCCGGCAGCTGGGTGCCGGTGAACACGGATCTGGTCGTGGACAGCGACGGCTGGCTGGCGCCGGCCGCGACGCCGGTCCCGGTGCGGTTCTCCGGCGGCGGGCAAGGTCCGATGGCCCGGGTGCGGGCCGCGGACGGCACATGGGTCGACCTCCTGCCGCCGTTCGGGGACACGTTGCCCGCGCCGGTCATCGACGGCAACACAGCAACCTATCCCGGAGTGCTTCCCGGAGTGGATCTGCATCTGCTGGCGACGTCCGTCGGGTTGACCCAGGTGCTGGAGATCACCAGCCCGGAGGCGGCAGCGAATCCTGCGCTGGATCAGGTGACGGTTCCGATCGAGGCTGGATCGGCCACCGCGGTCCGTCGCGGTGGTGCGACCGGCGCGATGCAGAGTGAGCGTGGAGTCGCGGTACTCGAGGTCGGTGCGGCGCATTGGTGGGATTCGTCCGCGCCGGGCGCCGGCGTCGACGGCCCGGGTGACGCGCCGGGCGGGCGGACGGTGCCCAGTTCGTTGACGGCAGGCGCGTTGACCGTGGACGTGGACAGTGCCGCCGATACCCCGGGAGTGAAGTACCCGATCTTCGTGGATCCGGCGTGGCAGTCGCCGACGTGGAAATGGGCGTACGTCGACAGTGCGTATCCGAATACGAGCTACTTCAACGGTGGCGCCTCGGACGGGATCGCTCGGGTCGGATTCATCAACGCGGCGTTGGCTTATGACGATCATCGGGACCACACCACCCGTTCGATCTTTGCGTTCGGACTGAGCGGCGTGGCGGGCCGGCCGGTCTGGGAAGCGCACCTGGATCTGGTGAACATCCACTCGTCTTCGTGCACGCCGACCACCACGTCGCTGTACATCTCGGGTCCGCTGAACTCGGACGCCACCTGGAACAACCAGCCGGCCACGATGAGCGGCCCGCTGGACTCCAAGACTTTTGCCCATCGCAACGATGCGGCCTGCCCGATCGCCACGGAGGGATTCAACGCGACCGCCGCGGTACAAACCGCCCAGGCGCAGGGTTGGTCTGACATCACGATGAAGCTGCAGGCGGACAACGAGTCGTCGAACCTGTCGTGGAAGAAGTTCTATTCGAACCCGCTCTTGACGATGTCCTACAACTCGTTTCCCGCCGGGGTGAGCGGTTTGGGAGTTTCGGGATGTGCGTTGACCTGCTCCCCGGTGCCCTACACCCGGTCGAGCACGCCGACGTTCACGGCGACGGCGTCCGATCCCGACGGGGACAACCTGACCGTGGACTTCGAGGTCTGGCAGGGCGGTAGCCTGCTGACTGCTGGCACGTCCGCGACGGTGGCCAGCGGAGCGCAGGCCAGCAAGTCACTGGGTCCGCTCGGTGACGGGTCGTACACGTTCAGGGCCCGGGCCCGCGACGCCCCCGGCGCCTACGGCCCGTGGTCGGCCAACACCTCGTTCGTCGTGGACACCGTGATGCCCGCGGCACCGACGCTGACCGCGGCCATGACCGCCGGTCCGGTCACCCCCGATGACGGGCCGGTGATCGGTGAGACGACGTGGAGCGTCACGATCACGGGTAGCACCACCGACCACGCCAAGGGGTACGTGTACGCGGCGGCACCGGCCGGGGTGGTCACCGCGCCGCCCGGCAATCTGGGCTGTGACCAGCGCAGCGGCTACTACGTGGTGATGTGTCCGGCCTCCGTCGGTGACCCGGTGACGGTGACGGTCGCTGCCCCGGCGGCGGCGTCGACGGTGACCGCGTGGACGTTCGACGCGGCCGGCAACGTGAACGGCTCCAGCTCCCGGTGGGGTCCGGCCGCGTCGGTCGATCTGAAGATCGTGCAGACCCCGCCCGCGCCGACGTTGGTGCCGGCGTCCTCGGCCCGGGTGCCGTCTGGTCACCTGTGGGACTCTGATTCGCTGCCGATCGACGGGAACGGTGTTCCGACCGAGGCATGCGCGTCCCACCAGGTCGTCGACCAGACCAGGCCATCGGTGACGTCGCGTCCGCTGGCCCTGACGTCGTCCGGTGCCTGCTGGGCGTATGACGAGGCACGCGGCAACCCGGTCCTGACGTTCGACGGCAGCGCCGGCGGTGCCATCGCCGATCGCGACCCGGTCATCGACACCGCGAACAGCTTCAGCGTCGGTGCCTGGGTGAACCCGGCCAGCACGACCGGGCTGCGCACGGTCGTGGGGCAGTACTCCTCTGCCGGCGGCGCCAACCCCGCCTACCGGTCGGTGTTCTCCCTGCAGGTCGCGGACGGTCAGTGGCGGTTCTGCGTCGCGCTGGCCGCCGCGGCGGGGTCCGGTCAGGACTGCGCCGCGGTCAACGGAGCGGTCGCCAACGCGTGGACGTTCGTGACCGGCGGTTACGACAAGATCAACCGGCGGGTCTGGGTCCGTACCGCCGGCAACCCGGTCGGGGTCGAACCGCACACCGCCTCGACCCCGACTGCACAGGGTCCGGTGACCGTCGGTCATGTCCTGCAGGAAGGAAACTGGTTCAGCGGGAAGCTGTATCGGCCGTTCGTCGTGCCGGGTGTGCTGTCCGACAATCAGGCGGCCGACATCGCCGACAACGTGCAGCTGCCCGACATCAATGGCGCCGATCAGCTGCTGCGACCGCTGATGGACGGCCAGTTGGTGGGCAACCTGGAGTTGGTGCGGCAGGGACCGGGTGGCGTCCGCGTCGAGGGGTGGGCCATCGACGGCGACACCCAGGCCCCGGCGGACATCCATGTCTATGTCGACGGGACCGGGTTCAATCTGGGCGCGGCCGCCGCGCCGCGGGCCGACATCGCCGCCCAGTATCCCTGGTACGGGAGCAACCACGGTTTCGCCGCAACTCCGGCGTACAGCGGCGGCAACGGCACCAAGTCGGTGTGCGTATACGGCATCAATACGGCCGGGGCGGGCGGCAATGTGCTGCTGGGGTGCCCGTCGATCAGCTTCTCCAACGACCCGCATGGCTCTTTCGATCACGCCAGCTTCACCTCCGGGCAGCTCAAGGTGATCGGCTGGTCGATCGACCCGAACGTCGACACGTCCACCGATGTGCACTTCTACACCGACGGAGCGTGGACCGGGGCGGTCACCGCGAACGCCAGCCGGCCCGACGTCGCCGCCGCCTTCCCCGGGTACAGCACCCTGCACGGATTCGATGCGTCGCTGCCCGCCAGCTTCTCCCCGGGCTCGCACTCCGTCTGCGCCTACGGCATCAATGCGGGCGGCACCCCCGGGACGAACAACCTGATCATGTGCCGCACGTTCACCGTCTGACCTGCGCCACCCCATCGACGCATTTTCCCCTCGTTCACGCTCGCGGCTCGGATGGAGACTCCGTGAAAAGCTCTCTGCGTCCAAGGTTCCGGATCTCACGACGTCGACGCACCATCGCGGTGCTGTTGGCCGTGGCGCTGCTGGTCGGCCTGATCAACCCGACCGCGTCCGGTGCGCCCGACCCCGCGGCAACGGCCAAGGAAGGACGGCCGGCACCACAGAGCTACCCGCAGGTTCCGGTGGACACTCCGGCCGAGCAGCCCGCACCGACGGTGGATACCGGGCCGGTTCAGCAGCCGCCGGCCCGGATACCCCACGGCCGGTACACGGTGGGATTGCCGGACGCGGCCGAGGATTTCGTCGAGGCCGGTGACTCCGGTATCGAGGTCGCCGCCGCCGAACCCGCCGCGGCGGCACCCGACCAGCAGATCGCCCTGCAGGTCCTCGACCCCGCCGCGGCCGCCGCGGTGGGGGCACCCGGGTTGGCGTTGCGGGTCACGGCGCCGGACACCACCGACGTGACGATCAAGGTTCCCGACGACCTTGTCCAAGACGTGATCGGCGCGGACTTCGACTCCCGGGTCGTCTGGTCGGTGGCACCGATCGGCGCCCCGATCAGCGGAGCAGAGCCGGTGGCCACCACTGACACCACCACCTCCGACGCGGACGGCACGCGGCCGGCGACGCAACTGAAGGCGCAAGCGTCCCCAGCCGGCGCGATCGTCATGGCCATGTCAGGCACCACCGCGTCCGACGGCACCGGGTCGTTCGGGGCCACTCCCCTGTCCCCCTCGTCGTCGTGGCAGATGTCCGGCAATACCGGCAGTTTCACCTGGACGTACCCGATCACCGCGCCTCCCGCGCCAGCCGGCCCGGCGCCGAACGTGGCTTTGGCGTACGACTCCGGGTCCGTCGACGGCCGCACCGGCTCCACGAACAACCAGACCTCCGTACTCGGCGAGGGCTGGGACCTGGCCGGTGGTGGGTTCGTCGAACGCTCCTACGGCTCCTGCCACCAGGACGGCCAGCCCAGTTCCGGTGACCTGTGCTGGTCGAGCGACAACGCCACCGTGTCCTTCGCCGGTCACTCCGGCACCCTAGTCAAGGACGGCGGCGGGATCTGGCGCCTGCAGATCGACGACGGCACCAAGGTGGAAAGGCTGACCGGCGCCATCAATGGTGACAACGACGGCGAGTACTGGAAATTCACCACCGTCGACGGCACCCAATACTTCTTCGGGCGCAATCGGCTGCCCGGCTGGGTCTCCGGCAAACCGGAGACCGGATCGGTCTGGACCGTGCCGGTGTTCGGAAACCAGGCCGGGGAACCCTGCAACACTGGGACGTTCGCCACGTCGTCCTGCACGCAGGCGTGGCGGTGGAACCTGGACCAGGTCATCGACCCGCACGGCAACACCGAGACCTTCTACTACGACAAGCAACAGAACGCCTACCTGGTCAACGGCACTACCAAGACGAACTACGACATGGGCGGCTACCTCACCCGGATCGATTACGCGATGCGCACCGGCTCCGAATACGACAACGCGCCCGCACGAGTCCTGTTCGACAACACCGACAGGTGCGAATCAACCACCAACTGCACGCAAGCCAACACCGGCAACTGGCCCGACGTGCCCTGGGACCTGTACTGCCTGACCACCGCGTGCACCGGCAAGATCAACCCCAGCTTCTTCGTCACCAAGAAGCTCGCCGCGATCCGCACCCAGACCTACAACGGCACCAGCTACGTCGACGTCGACAAGTGGGACTTCACCCATACCTTCCCGGCCACCGGGGACGGCACCTCCCGATCCCTGTGGCTGGCGGCGATCGCCCGTACCGGCTACGCCGGCGGCACCTCGCTGACCGTGCCGTCCGTGACCTTCTCCGGAACCGCCATGCAGAACCGGGTGTGGGCCACCGACGGGCTCGCCCCACTGATGAAGTACCGGATCAACGCCATCACCAGCGAAACCGGCGCAACCACCGCGATCACCTACGCCCCGACCGAGTGCACGCCCAGCAATCTGCCCGCCGCGCCCGAATCGAACGACAAGCGCTGCTTCCCGCAACGATGGGTGCCACCCCTGCCGGCTCCGCAGACCGAACGGCTCGACTACTTCCACAAGTACGTCGTCACCGCGGTGTCGATCAATCCTGGCCCGAACAGCGGAAGCCCGGTAGAAACCACCAACTACGACTACCTGGGCGCGCCGGCCTGGAGGTACACCAAACAACCGGCCGTGCCCGCCGACAAACGGACCTGGTCCGACTACGCCGGGTACCCGCAGATCAAGACCCGGCACGGCGACCCCGCCATCCCGGCCCAGCAGGAAACCACCCTGGCCACGTACTTCCGCGGCCTGGACGGGGACCGGCTCAACCCGAGCGGCGGCACCCGCTCGGCCACGGTCGCCGCCTCCGACGGATCGACCTTCACCGACAATTTGTGGTTGGCCGGGCAAACCCGAGAAAGCACCAGCTACGTCGGTGACGGCGGCCCGCGCGTCGCCAACACCATCCACACCCCGTGGCTGTCCCCGAGCATCGGCAGCGACGGCACCAACGAGGTCCGCCGGATCGGCACTGCGGAGGAAACCACCCGCACCGCTCTGGCCGCCGGCGGGGATCAGGTTGTCACCACCAAGATCACCAACGACGCCCTGGGCCGACCGGTGGCCATCGACGAACTCGGCGATACTTCCACCAACTCCGATGACCGCTGCACCCGGACCAGCTACGCCGACAACACGGCGTTGAACCTGCTGGACTTCCCCGCCGAAACGACCGTCACGGGCGTCTCGTGCGCCCAGACGCCGACGCTGCCCCAGGACGCCATCTCGCAGACCCGCCGGTACTACGACGGCAGCTCCCTGGATCAAGCGCCCACCCGCGGACTCGTCACCCGAACCGACGCCGCCGTCTCCTACACGGGGTCCACCCCGAACTTCCAAACCCAAAGCACCGCAACATTTGACCAACTTGGCCGGCCACTAACAAAGACCGACCCACGGCTTCCCGCCGCGCCGCGCACCACCAGTACCGCCTATACCCCGGCTATAGGTGGCTTGACTACTCAGACCGTGGTCACCAACCCGTTGGGCTGGACACTGACCACCAACCTGGACCCGGCCCGCGGGTCCACCCTCAGCACCGTCGACGTGAACGGCTACATCACCGAGGCCACCTACGACGCTCTCGGCCGGCGTGTCCAGGTATGGATGCCCAACCGACCCAAGGCCGCCAACCCCACCGCTCCGTCGGCGTCCTACCAGTACGCGATCAGCAACACGGCCCCGTCCTGGACCTCGACGACCACGCTGACGGCGACCGGCGGATACACCATCAGCTACCAGATCTTCGACGGGCTGCTGCGCACCCGGCAGACCCAGACACCCCAGGTCAACGCGAACGCCCGCGTCGTCACCGACACCACCTACGACGCCGCCGGTCGGGCCGCGGCCAGCAACGACCCCTACAACGCCGCTGGGGCGCCCTCCGGCACCCTCGTAACTCCCACGATCGCGGTCCCCTCCGGCACGAGCACCCTGTACGACGGTGCCGGCCGCACCACCGCGCAGATCAAACTCGGTAACGGCGCCGAGATGTGGCGCACCAGCTACAGTTACGGCGGCAACACGGTCTCGGTCACCCCACCGGCCGGCGGCACGGCCAGCACCACGACCAGCAACGCTCAGGGCAAGACCGTCCAGATCAAGCAGTACACCGCCGGCGGCACCCCCACCGGAGCGGCCGACGTCACCGCCTACACCTACGATCACGCCGATCGGATGACGTCGATGACCGACGCCGACGGCAACCGGTGGTCCTGGACCTACGACCTGCTGGGTCGGCAGGTCACCGCCGTTGATCCCGATTCGGGCACGACCAGCACCGGTTATGACGAGGGCGGTCGGGCCACGAGTGTCACCGACGGTCGTGGGCAGGTCATCGCGACGAGCTTCGATCAACTCGACCGGCCCACGGCACGATTCAGCGACTCGGTCGCCGGAACCCAGCTCGCGTCCTGGACGTACGACACCGTCGCCAAAGGCCAACTCACCTCGGCTGTCCGGTACGTCGGTGCGGATCAGTACGTCACCCAGTACACCGGCTACGACAAGTTGTACAAGGCCACGGGTCAGCAGGTCGTCATCCCGGCCGCGGCCGGCGCGGTCGCCGGCACCTACACCTTCGCGATGACCTACGGCCCCGACGGCACCATGACCAGCCGCACCATTCCCGCGATGGGCGGCATGGTCTCCGAGAAACTGACCTACGGATACGACAGCCTCGGCCGGCTGTCGAGCCTGACCAGTCCCCGTGGCCGTTACCTGTCCGGCGTCTACCGCACCGAACTCGGCGAACTCGCCCAGACCATGCGGTTCTTCGGCAGTAACGAGCTTTACACCACGTTCACCCGCAACGCCAGCACCCAGCGCGTGGTCACCAGTCAGACCCTGACCGTCCGAAACGGTGTGGCCAACACGGTCGCCAACCACGACTACACCTACAACGACGTGGGCCTGCTCACCGCGGACCGCACCACCGCGGACGGCGTGGCCGCCGATCAGCAGTGCTACCGGTACGACTACAAACAGCAGCTGACCGACGCCTGGACTCCCAACGCCGCCGACTGCGCCGCCGCGCCGGGCGCCGCCGGCTACTCCGGGCCAGCCCCCTACCGGGTGTCCTACGCCTACAGCCCGGGCGGGAACCGGCTCCGGGAGACCCTGCACTCCACCACCGGTGGCACCGACACCGTCCGCACCTACACCTACCCCACGCCCGGTGCGACCACCGTCCGGCCGCACGCGGTCACCGACATCACCACCACCGGGCCCGGCGCCGGCACCGTTGCTGTTGCCTACGACAACGCCGGGCACACCACCACCCAGGGCGGGCAAACCCTCACCTACAACACCGAAGGACGCCTGGACACCATCACCGTCGGCGCGTCCAGCCAGAGCCGCGTCTATGACCCCGACGGGAACCTGCTGCTGACCAACAGCAGCAGCGCCGGAATCCAACTGTTCCTCGGCGAAACGATCCTGACCGTCCCGGCCGGGTCCAGCACCGTGTCCGGATCCCGCATCTACGCCGCCGACGGCCTGCAACTGGCCGAACGCGTCACCACCAACGGCGTCAACGACACTCTCACCTATCTTGACGCCGACACCCAGGGCACCGTGACCGCCCGGATCAGCACCACCGCGGTCGTTACCCGCCAGTACCACCTGCCCTACGGCAACACCCGCACACCCACCACCAGTTGGACCGGACAACGCGGATTCCTGAACCAACCCATCAACACCGAAACCGGACTGGCCCACTTCGGAGCCCGCGACTACGACCCCACCAACGGCCGATTCACCACCGTCGACCCCATCCTCGCGCCATACAGTCCGTTACAGAACAACGGCTACAACTACGGCGCCAACAACCCGATCACCAATACTGATCCCGACGGTAAGAGCTTCCTCAGCACGATTTCAGGTCTGCTTAACGCGATTGCTCGCGTCATAACTGCGGTCACACATGTTATCAAGAGCGTCGCAAACCAATCCTCCATAAACCCGTTCAACTTTTTCGGAAAACATCGAGCAGTTCAAGACTATGCCAGCCGTGACATCGCGCAAGCGGTTCGGTCGACCTACTCCGATCCAAATCCTAATGTCGCGACCGAGTATCCCATAAGGCGCGCCAGCAAGGTGAATATGGGCTCATGGAACAGTTCCATGACCGGCGTGGTCGATAAGCAGGTCAACAATAACTTTGGATACGTGGACATTGCCTACGTAGGTCAGTACGGTCTCGCCAGTGTGAACATGACATGGGAGGTTAAGTCCTATCGGTCCATTAATCGCGCCTATAAAGAGGCGTTCTGGTACGCCCAGCAATGGACCGCGAATGGTGGCGATTGGCGAGGGCCACAATCACGTCCCGGGGACGACTTCCACTTCGTTAAGAGAATCCCAACCGGCGACTACGCCGGAACCTGGTACTGGACTCACGGCAATGGTGTGATCGCCTATGGAACGTGGGAGCAGTATGTCGAGGACATGAGCAATCAAGGTAAAGCCGTCCCAGATGCCGCTACACAGGCAAATCCGACCAACGAGCCTAACGAGCGGTCGCTACCGGGCCAGACACCACCTAATATCGGTTTGCCAATTCCACAAGTCTTCTGCCCAGTGTGGGTAACTGCCTGCAACTGATATAATCTTAGACTAAGAAGTCCGTAGGAGGCGAAATGATGCAAGCAGTGACGCTCGATTCATTGCTGAAAATGTCCGTGACCGCGCAGGCACGTAAACGAAAGTTTACCAAGAAAGGTCGCTACTTCTATCGTCGCAACGTCCTAGGCGACGTCGTGATCGCATATTTTCAGCCTCTGCGAACCCTCGCTGGTCCCAGCTTTCGCGTTCTGATCTCGCTGTCCAGACATCTAAGTCAGACGTCGCGGACCAGGGTCGATTTGGACATCGGCGATTCCGGAGAGTGGTGGTGGCAGCCAGAACCTCCTGGATCGCTAGGACTGTCAGGATCGCATAATCATAAGTCGTGGCCTTTAGATCTACCCAATATCAAAAAATTATTGGAGTTGTGCTGGGCAGAATGGATGGACATAATGGACGAAATCGTCGCCCCTGGTGCTTTAACTGCTGAGTTGCGTGAACCCACAAACCGGTTTCCGGGGATCTTTAGACGGTCTGAGGAGGATCTCGCATTCTCTCGGCTGAACGATGAGATCGCATCTGAAGAGACATCGCAAATCCTCATCCAGAAAATTGCATTGCGATGGCCGCATCAGGGACGCACATTACAGTTACGACTCCACGCGTCGTAACCGGGCGACAATTCCAGTCAGCTAAAAGAAATCAAGGAGCTCGAGATAGAATGGGCTTTTGGGGTTCGATGGTTCTGGGCCGTAGTCGGGAACCGCTCGATTTTCTTCCGTCTGTCCGGTCCACTCTCGGCGCGGCGGAAGGGGATTCAGTCGTAAACGAGCATGGTTGGCGAGTTGCGGAAATAGCGGGTATCCCGGGGTCCACGGACCCAGCGGACCTACTAGCCCGAATTGCCACCGAAACAGGCGCGCCAGCGATGATCGGATTCGTCCTCGATGGTGACTGCGTCGACCTCCACGCCTTTGCCCCGGAGACCGGCTTATGGCGTTCTTGTCTGGTGCGGTCCGTGATGGCCGACTATATCGCAGACGATGGTCGAGAGAAAGTCAACGAAGTGTTCCTGCCTCCCGAAGCTGCCGCCCGCCGCGCCACAGCATGGGCGGTGGAGGCCGGTCTCAGGCCCAACCGGAAAGCTTTGCTAAAACTTTTCGGTGCGACTGAAAGAGACCTTGTCGCCGAGACGGAATTCTACCGGATGGTTGAACATCTCGGAATAGTCGAGTTACCTTCGTCCCATGAGGACCTCGTCATCCGAGCGTCGGAGGTTACCCTTGAGCAGCGGCTGGCCGACTTTATCGAGGAGTTTTTCGCCGGTGCGCTGGCAGCAGCGGGACTCTCTCGCGTCGATCCGATGCCTAATATTGGCGTCGTATTCGCTTCAGGAACTATCAATACCTATCAGGCTGTGATTGGATTCTATCCATTTGACCCTGGACTACACATCCGAGCTGCGGTACTTCATCCCGGAAGGTGGTGGCCGGATTTGGATCCTCGGCAGATCGCGCTGTTCAATTGTCTAGGCCGCGGAGTCGCGGTCTGGGAGCGTTCGTGGGGCTTACCGGACGGGAATCGAATTTGTCCGCTTCCGGAAGATCGTGAACGGCTGCTACAAACCGCCGCTGAGTTGACTCCCGTGGTCGACAACATTCTAAATGCGCTTGGCGGCATGAGCGACCCGATAGCCCTCATCGATATCATGCACGACCACGCGAGGGGAAACCTTGCGCTCGATCGATCGGTTTGGGCCGGTACGCCGCCGGGCCCGTGGCTTGAACTTGGGCAACTCTTCGCATCAGGGCCGTCATTCGCTCTCGACGATGCCATGCACCGGGCGGAACGGAGAATTGGCGCCGGAACAAGCGATACGGAAATCGAAAGGGCCTGGTATGAAGCAACGAGTCAATCGCTGCAGCGCTTCGAAGATTCCGAATCATGGCGCTCTGTCGGCGATAACGTCCGGCAAGTATGGACCAGATTCATCAGCGAACTTGTTTCACCAACGATCCTTGCTCGGGGGCTCTCGAGAGGAGCGCATGGCTATGAACTTGCCGCTGATTGGGGTGCTCGTATCCTTTTTGATTTAGAGATATCCGCCAAGTCGGACACAGACTCTATCCGATTCTACTTCCATGCTGGGCTTATCTTGGACGAACAGATCTCCTGGCAACGTGATTGGGCGTCCAGGTTTGACGAACATTTGCCTTCTCCGCGAAAGGCGAACTTCGGACTGTTTGCGTTGACACCGGAGCCGCCGCCCGAGTTTCAGCGAGTCGACGCATCATTGGAGAAGCTCGACTTGCGGCCATGGAGTCTGACAGTGCCCGATATGGTGGCCTGTGCCGAAAGTTTGATTCGAGCAATTCTAGTCGAATGTGATCGCCTGACACGATTCTTTCAAGCCGAACACCTGCTCGATGCCCTTCGCACGGACGTGAATAGATTCGAGGAACGAATCCTCGCACTTGCTTCCTTTGGCTATTCTGACGAGCTGATGCGCGTCCTGGATCTAGCCGAGACCCATGTCGACCCCTATTATCAGGACCTTGCCGTATGGGTTCGTCGGCGTCTCACCAGATCAAACGGGTAGGACGAACGACATGAGGGAAGTTGATCGGATCTTGCGAGATCGCGTCTGGCCCGTCGCAAAGAAGCACAACTTTATGCGGCGCGGAAGGAGGTTCCACAAGGAGAACATTAATCAAGACCTGCTACAGATCTGGTTCCGACCCACAGCGTCGGGGAGGGGCTACGACAGCAGCCTCCGGGTGACCGTGGTCCTGATGCAGGGAGTCATCCGAAGGATCAGGTATCGCGATGCAAAGTCGTTGCCTAACGAGTTCTCCGAGACCGGCCAGTGGGTATGGGAACCGGAAGTCCCGACCGCGTTTCGGTACCCTTACTCCAGTAGAATCTGGGACAATATGGGACAACCGGGTTTTGGGGAAGCGTTCGGACGCGAGGCGACAAACGTGTGGTTTCCAATGATGGACCGGCTGATCATGCCTGGCGAAATCACGCGCCAACTACAGACTCCAGACAATAGCTACCCGGGCCGGTTCACTCCCCGATCCGACGTAAACATCGCCTTATCGCTCCTTAACGACGGTAACTTCACTGAGCGGACGAGACCCGAACTTAAGGAAATTGTTACGACTGGGCGACCCGTCATCGCTGATCGCATCCGTGCCATGTTTCCGGACGCTTCCGATGTTCAGCTATAAGCGACGCGGCCTTCTCCTGGAAAGGGATCGACCATGGGTTTCACCGGTTCAATGATTTTGGCAAAGGACTCCGGCAGGACAATCTTATACGACCGGGTGGTCGAGTCCGCTCCCCTAGATTTGTAAGGTAACGAATGCTGGAAATCGATCGAATCCTGCGTGATCACGTGCGTCCTTGTGCAGCCCGCCTGGGTTTCGGCAGACAAGGTCGTAGGTTTCACAAGATCAATAGCAACCAGGACCTGATTCAGATGTGGTTCCGTATCCTCCCATCAGGTAATGGCTACGACACCAGTCTGTATGTCAGCATGTCGCTGTCGCAGGGCTTGATGCGGAAGATTAGTTTCGGCGATATTGACCCGCTCCCCCTCGAGTTCTCGGAATTTGGACAGTGGAGTTGGACTCCAGACGCGGCCGGTCCGTATCGGGACCGCCTATCTTCTGATATTTGGCGCGATTTCACAGAACCTGGCGTGGGGGAGGCAATCGAAGAACTCGCTAGTACCGAGTGGTTCCCTGTGATGGATCAGCTGATCCGGCCCGGCGTAATCTCAGCGGAGCTGCAGAAGCCAGTCAGCCAGCTTCCTGGCAAGTTCACACCGCGGTCAGAGGTGAACATCGCGCTCTCTCTGCTTAATGACGGAAACCTCAGCGAGCAAAGGAAAGAGGAGCTGGTGAGAGTCGTCACGGAAGGGCGCCCCATCATCGCTGATCGTATCCTGCGGATCTTTCATCGTTCACAATGACAACTCGAGTTTCGCATTTCATGATGCGGTCTTGCGCGGTCTGACCTGCTGGTTCGGGTTTCATCGGATGAGGCGGGAGCTGCGGTTGTCGGGTTATTCGGTGCGCGGTGAGCGTGCCGCGCAGGGTGTAGAGCATGTCGAGGGTGGACACGTCGGTCTTGGTTGTGTACCAGGGTGCGTTTCTTCGGCGTTTCTCGATCTGCGTTTCCGGGTTGGCGTTGAGGGTGAACCACAGGATGGTGATGGTGTGGCACATGAAGGTGAAGGGGACGCTGCGTTGCACGGCCTTTTCCACTCGGTTCTGGGTTTCGCCGACACCGAGGATGTTCCTGGCGTCGTGGAAGCAGATTTCGATGGACCAGCGGGCGGCGTACCGGACGACGATGTCCGCGGCGGTGGCGGTCGTGTCGGTGGTCACGATCGCGATGTCGTAGCCGGCGGGGTGTCTACGGCGGCGGGATCGGTCGACCAGGATGACCCGGACCGGGTCGGTGCGCCATACCCCGAACCACGGACCGGTGACCTCGGTGGTGCGGGCGGTCACGGTCGCGCCGTACCAGCGGATCACGGTGTCGACCCAGGTGTTGTGTTCGGTGGCGGTGCGGGCGATGTCGGTCGGGGTGCCGATGCGGTCCCCGCAGTCGGGGTCGGCCGCGTCGACCGGTGGCCGGTGGGGTGGGGTGGTGGAACACCGCGTTGCTGCGGGCCCGGGTGGTCATGGTGATGTTCGCGCCGAGCCCGGCGAAGTGGCCGGCGCCGTAGGCGGCGTCCCCGACCAGGTGGATGGTTCTGCTGGGGGAGGCTTCTGCGACCTGGTCGAGCAGGTCGCGAGCCAGATCGGGATTGCTGCGGCCGCCCTTTTCGCAGGCGAGAACAGGATCGGCAGGGCGACGGGGCGGGTGCAGCACGGCAGGTTGACCACGATGGCCAGCACCGCCCAGCTGTTGCCGTAGCCGACCTTCTTGGCGCCGGCGGCCGACCCGTCGTGCCACCAGGAGGCGGCGAACACCTTCGGTCCGCGACGCCGGATCAGGGTCTCGTCGACGGCCAGCAGGACCCGGCGTGTCGGGCTCGGTCAGCACCTGGAGCACCAGCCGGGCCAGGCTGAGGCCGACCTGGGCGGCGTTCCACCGGGTGTCGGCGAAGAACCGGTGGGCGCGGGAATGGTGCCAGACCCCGGCCAGGCCTGCGCCGGTGAGCATCCCGCACACCGTCCGCTGTACCGGGCGCAGCACGAAACCGGTGAACATCGCGGTGAACACTTCGAATCCTCGGACGCTGAAACAGGCTCGGAAACGCCGCAGCAACGACGCCACGGAATCGGGTCCACTTGCCTCGGCGGACATTGATGGAACACTCCTTCATTGGTGGTGTTACTAGCACCACCAATGTTCCGCCCATTCCATCAAATATCGTTCAGGCGTGCCGCAGAAACCGACGAAAGTTTCAACGGAATTGTGTCAGTCCGAGAACCAGCGAGAATCGTGCATTCGATCCACCACGCCGGACGGCGATCACGTCAAGAGTGCGAAAGTCGAGGCAGTATCTGAACGTGAAATAGTAACCATCCACACCAGAGGCTGGGGGACCAGATGACCTTCGTAGAACAGGCCAACGAGCCGATGAGACGTTACCTGCATCGCGCACATGAGATCGCGTCGACGGACCAGCTCAACCCCGACCTCACTAAAACTAAAACCATTGACGACGGGCTTGTTCTGCACAATGGAGCAGTGATTCTCTCTGCAGGCCTTACCGGGAACATGCATCTCTTCGATAGAGCGAACTTGACCGGTTCCGAGGCCGCTTTGAATGAGCTACGCCTTGACAAATATTTCAATGGGGAGGCTTGGATAAGCCGATGCGTGTGGGGCAAGGCATCTTGATAGGGCGAAGAATTCTATTGATGGCGAGCGAAATTACCTCCGTACCTCCGGAGGTGCTGATCTCGGCAGACCAAGGCGGATTGGATCGGCCGCCTTCTTCCACCTTCCGATTTTACGGTCGTCGACCAAATGAACCACCATGGAGATCTGAGGATCTCGAACACTACAGCGAGGCGGTACTGGTCATACGTCTCCAAGAAGGCCGCTCTTTGCTACGGTGAGCGCTGCTGCGCCCTCGGCGTCATGTCAAGGTCACCGCCGTTGATGCCGATTCGGGCACGACCAGCACTGGTTATGACGAGGCCGGTCGGGTCACCAGTGTCACCGATGGGCGCGGGCAGGTCGTCTCCAAGGTCGTCAGTACCGCGTCCAGGACGGTCAGCAACATCTATCGGGCCGTCTCACCCAGTCCTTACGACAGGACCAGCAAGCACAACGCTGCGGGCAACACCTGGGCACGCGATGTGTGGCCCAAGCTGCAACAATGGGATCCTCAAGCACACCTGCCTGCACCCGAGAAGGTGCCGCACGCCAGCAAGAGGTACATGAACCTTCCGGACGGAACGATCGACCTTAATGATATGAACGATGGATACGCCGACATGGTGATGCGCCTCGATGGCTCAACGGCGCTTCCTTCCCAGATTTGGGAGGTCAAGGCATTCTCTCAATGGAAACTTGCCACTCCGCAGGCCGAGTGGTATGTCAGCCAATGGAACCGCACTCAAGCCTAACGGGGCACGTCAGACTGGGTGCAGATCGGTTGGGATATTCCGGTTCTTGCGCAGGTGGATGGGTACGACGACACCCAATGTCGCTTCTTTAGAGGTTAGGGAGGTTCGGTCGGCGGGAGCGGGTGGAGG